>PBLF01000022.1 GCA_002722295.1 Stappia sp.
CACGCCCGGCGCGCTTGCCCAGAAGGACCGGCCAGAATACCAATCTCAAACCCACAGACTCTCATTATGAACGAGGGACGATCGGGGGGCAGGTCAACATCTAACAGATATAGTGGCAGTTGAGTAAACCGCACCGGGCGAGCAGGAAGATCCTTGCCTCGTCAGCGCTTGGTCGATTTGCCATTTGAGCTCAACAAGCCTCTGCCGAATGGTAGTACACTCGGCGGTCCGGAGCGCTGCTACGCTCCGTCTCGGCACGGGGAGGAATTAGTCGAACTTTCGCCCTAGCCGCTGGCAGTCCGCCGGATTGCGGCGACCATCTGGGCTGGTAGGTCATTGAGCGCACGAGCCACGCCCTTCAGATCATCTCGAAGTCCGTCGATCTCCTTGATCAGACGGGATTCTGTGTCCTTGAGCGCGCCCCGCTGGGCAAATCGCTGTTCAACCTCGAGCTTGTAGCTGTTCAAGGCCCGTTCAACGGCATCCGCCCTGCGTTCGGCGGCACGGATGCGAGCCTCAACCCGCCACAACAGGCCGGCCACGGCGCCACTTACCGTAACAAAAAAGAGGACCGTGTCGGTGGTGAGCATCATTGGCCAGCCCCCCTCGCCGCATCGTGCCGGGCACACTCCGAGCGCGTCCAAACACGCGCGCCGCACAGGCCGGCGACGGTGTCGTCGATCTTGTCCTGGTCGCCCGCCGTCAGCCCCCGCGCACCGACAAGCGATGTGCCGATGATCGCCCGCGCTGAGCGGCGCAGGTCATCGCGCGTTGCACTGGTTGTCTGCATTGTTCCACACGCGCCCATGCTCAACGCAAGCGCGCCGCAAAACGCGAGCCCTGTCAGCCTCTGATGCCAGCTCATTGATTGCCGCCTCCGTCTCTCGCCATGCCTGTTCGCGCGCCGCTGCTCCGCCCTGCTTTGCGCCGCGCTGGTACTGCCGTTCGCCATGAAGCCACAGCGCCGCTGCGCCGATCGTCGCGGCCGCCACCACGATGATCACGATGCGCCCGGCGGAGCTTTTGAGTGCCCCGCCGAACAGCGTTTTCAGGATTGCCCAGGCCGCGCCAATCACCGGCGCATCCTCCGCACCAGCAGCACCACCAGCGCCAGCACCAGGAGCGCTATTCCGGCGACACCAAGCCACGCCAGCGGCGAGCCCCCCTGATCGATGCCCGCAGCCGCATCGGGCATGACGGCCGGCGGTTCTGTCTGGGGCGCGGGTGCCGCCTCTGGCGCCTTGCCCGGCACGGTCACGGGACCGTCGAGCCCGGCCAGGCAGATCTCGCGTTCCTTGGCGCGGCGGTTGACGAGGCCTTTCAGCACCCGGCCCCCTGCCCTGTTCCAGCGCGGCAGCTGGTTGCACGCCCCGCGCAAGTCTCCGGCGTTCGCCAGCCGCACCAGCGTTGAACGGCAGAACGCGCCAGCGCCGATGTTGTAGGAGAGCGAGAGGAACGCCGTGTACGGTCCGTCGGGGATCTCGTCGGGACGGTCCAGGCAGGCCCGCATGTCCTGCTCGAACTCGATCAAGGCATCGCCGAGCATCGCCTGGCATTCCTCGGCGGTGTGCCGGTCGCCGAGCTTCACGCCCCGCGTCTCGCCATAGCAGACAGTCGGGATCCCGACCGGATCCAGATAGGCCGTCGTACGCAGGCCCTCGAACCCGCCGATCAGCCCGGCCGCCGCGATGCCGAATGCGGACAGTGCCCCCGCAATTTTAAGTCTCGTTCTCATCTTCAAATTCCTTCTGTGCGATGAGCCGGGCGACGAACGCGCCGCCGGCGGAAAGGCCTGCCAGCGCGGACATGAGCCGCGCCGGCAACAGGTCGCCGAGGTAGGGCACCCCCACCTCGGCAGCGGTCAGCAGGATCGCGAGCGCCATCAGGCGTACGCTCCAGGCGCGCCGCAGCACGCGGCGCCAGTCGCGGGAAAGCCGCATCGGGATCTCCAGTGTTCGGGCACGAAAAAGCCGCCTCCGGATGCCGGGGCGGCGGGGTGAAAAAGCAGCAGAAATTTCCGGTGGAATGTTCAGCGGAAAAAATGTTCAATTCCCGCAGGCACTTTCAGCAAGGGTGTTCCCCGCATGCGCGGGGATGGTCCGGACTCGGGAAGCGCCTCGGTAAAAACTGAGGCGTGTTCCCCGCATACGCGGGGATGATCCGTCTGTGCGACCCCAGCAGACAAGTTCCCCGCATGCGCGGGGATGATCCGTCTGTGGTACATCAGCGGATAAGTTCCCCGCACACGCGGGGATTTGGGTGCCCTTACCCGGGCTCGCGCGGCCACCCTTCGGGGTGGCCGTGCTTTTTGCGTCATGCCTCGCTCGCGCTCAAGGCACGACCCGTGTCGCGATGGGCAGAAGATTTGGCTTTCGGCTTCTCAGCCACCGCGCCTTTCAGCCCCTCCACCTCCTCGTGCAACGCCTCGAGCTGCTTGCGCGCCTCGGCGAGCTGGGCTTCGGCGATGGCCCGCGCACCAGCCTCATTCGCCCGGGCAACCGCCAGGTCCCGCACGGTCTCGGAGAGCGAGCCGAACGAGGCCTGTAGCCCGTGCCCCTGCAGGCGCGCAGCGGCGTTGTCGTTCGCGGTGGCGGTGGAGTCGGCGCCTGTGTCGGTGGCAGTTTTGGTCTTGTCGGTCATGTTGTGATCCTCATGGTTTCAGGAGTGGGAAAAGGTCGGGCATCGCGCCCTTGGTCAGGCCCGCCAATCACGCCCAGGGTGCGGCCCGGGTCACGGTCGAAGGGGACGCTTTCTCTGCCAGCATCGCGGCGAGACGTGTCTCGAGCGCCGGCACATCGAGCAGCGGCGTGACCCAGGTGATCGCCTCCGCCTCGCTCAGCGTCTCGAAATCGAGGAAATTGTCGGGATCGGGCTCCGGCAGCGTGACAGAGCCATAGACCTCCGCCTCATGCGTGCCATCGTCCGCTCGCAGGCGCCAATGCACCTCGCACACCACGTCGGCCAACTCGCCGAGCGTGGGCTTGGTGCAGAATTGCGGGAAACTCCATGTGTAGGTCGTGGTCATTAGCGCAATGCCTCCAGTTGAGCCACGCGGGCGCGCAGCGATTGTAGTTCAACAACAACAGTCGCCATGACCTCCGGTGTTGATGCGTCGATAGAAGCCGCCCGGCCCTGATCGTCGTGCTGGACGGCGCGTGGGAACACGGCCGCGAACTCGTCGGCGATAAAGCCGTGCGCTCGCTCGCCGGTCATTAGCCACGTGAACGAACGCGGCTTGAGCGCGTCGATCATCGCACCGCTATCGGCCTCGAAGGCGGTAATTTGTCCCTTGAGGTGACGACCAGACGAGGTGTTGTAAGATGTCGCCGTACCCGTGACCGAAATCGTGCCGACCTGCGTCCCTTGGCGGTAGAACCCCGCTATTGACCCATCAGAGCCGTTGCGATTTAGGAAAAAGCCAGCGCCATCATCGCGGGAGAGCACCAAAGTCGCGGCGGCGGTCAACGCCGCACCGGCGATGGTATTCCCGATCCCCGGAAAACTGGTGGCGGACTGCCCTATTCGGACTTCTCCGGCCTCGGTGATCCTCAACGCCTCGCCGGAGGCCATAACAAACGTCAGCGGGGTTGCGGTGCCGGTACCAGCCTGAAACGCCTCAATACGGCTCTCCGAACTGGTTTGCCGGAAACGAACCGCCGAGTAGTTTGTCTCGTCTCCTGAGTGAGCAATTACAGATGCCGTGCCAGGACTGGTGCACGCTAGGGCGCCAACAACATCCAACGGATAGATCGGCAGCGCCGTCCCGATGCCAACCCGACCGGCACTATCGATGCGCATAGCCTCAGTGCCACCGTCGTTCGCCCCGGCACCGTAGCGGAACACGATTTCGCCAGCCCCGCTGCAGATAGCTGTGTCGTCATTGCCCAGGAGGATTTTGGCGAACCCCGCCCCGCCCTTGATATTGAGAAACGCAGACGAAGACGCCGGCCGGATCAGGTTGTCATTGCCGTAAGCCGTCCCCACCCCGGTCCCGACTTTGAGCGCATCACGCGCACGGATATCGCCATAAACATCGAGCAGGTAGGCTCCGGTTTCACCTCCGATGATAAGCCGACCAGATCCGTCGATTTTTGCGCGAACAGCCTCGGCACCACCCGCATCTGGATCCTCCTTGGCGACAAACCAGAACTCACCGAAACCGCCATTGGAGGCCGACATGAGTAACATCGCACCGCCGATGAGCAAGCTGTCCTGCTGATAAGCCCCAGCCTCATCAATGTAAAAATTGTTGCCGTAGGAGACCTGCCGCGTGGTCCCGTAGTTGGGCGCGGAAATGATCACATTCCCACGCGCAAAATCGGATGCTGACCGGACTATCGCGGCCCTCCCGAGGAGGATGTTTCCGTTGACGGCCGCATCTCCCTCGACGTCCAGCGGGTAGTTTGCAACGGATTTTCCAATCGCCAGACCTGCCGACGTGAACCGGGCGACCTCCGTCTCGTTTGCAAAAAACTGCCAGCCCGAGTTTGAGATAAACCCGGCACGCACGTTGTTCGGACGAATGTCGATAGACACATTCGAGGCAATGTTGAAATCGGAGGTCCCTGAGCCGATCTGCCCGGTGACGCCATCGTCCGTGTCGGCGAAGTTGATCACCGGCGCGGGGCCGACAAGGTTCATGACCTCAAGGCGAGCGGCGCCAGCGATATCCAGCAGATACGATGCCGCGCTTTTTCCAAGCGCAAGACCCGTTGGCGTGAACCGGCCAACTTCCGTCTCGTTGACGGCCATGATCACGTCGCGCGAGGCACTGTTCGTGCCCACCCACAGGCCGGATGCATCGGCGGCAAGGCCCGCCTTGTACCCGTTGCCGTTGATGGTGAGCTGACCGGTCCACGAGCCATCGGGCGTATGATCTGCACCGTCGCCGGCGAGAACATTCCCACCAACGACCAGTTTATAAACGCTGGAAACACTGGCTCCGATAGCAAACCCAAGAGGACTGATACGGAATATTTCTTCTCCATCGGCCGCACCCGCAACAACACCCCCGGCCGGGAAAAACAGACCCGTGTTCGTGTCGCCCACGTTCGCAATCGACGGCGCGACGGCGCTCCCGCCCGCGAACAGCGATTGCCCGGTGAACGACGCGTTGTTGAAGCTTGGCGCATCGATCGCCAGCCCCGTGACGGTCACCAGGCCGGTGTCCCCGTCGATGCGAAGCACATCCGCATAGGTGAGCGGCGAACCGTCCGGGCTGTGCTGGATGACAAAATCGTCCTCTCCCCCCGGCATCCCCCAGCGGAAGCGCTCGTCGCCGTTCTCGCGCAGATAGACGAGCGCCGCATCCGCCGACGTTGTGCGGTCGAGCGTCAGCAGCTTCGACGCGCCGGACGCGTTGAGCGCGGCACGGATCCCCTTGAGCACGTCGTTGAGTGCGGAAAGAATTTCGACATCGGTGGCCATGAGCACCTCTCATGCGGGCACGAAAAAGCCGCCTCGGAACACCGGGCGGCGGGGCAGAAAGCGGGTTGTGGAGGGCGGTCAGTTGACCCCGCCGACCTTCAACACGTAGTCGATGGTGACCTGCGGGCTGATCAGTCCGGCGCCGAACATGCCGCCCTGGCCGGCGCGGCCCAGGAGCGACAGGCTTTCCCTGAAGAACAGCTCCCCATCCTCGATCACCACATCCACGGTCTGGCGGATCAGTGGGTTCAGGAACCGATAACCGTTGCTTGGCAGCGGTGCCCATTTGTGGATGGTCACGAAGGTGCCGCCGATGGTGAACCAGTCGCGCTGCAGCTGACCGCTGGTCAGGCGCACCATGCCAAAAGAAAGCTCGGCGCCGGCCGGCACATCCCCGGCGGAGAGCTGATAGCTGCGGGTGTAGGTCTGTATATCGTAGGACCCGTTTCTGATGCTGGTCAGCACCACGGAGCCCTGGAAGGTCTGCGTCAGGTAGAGCAACTGCTCGTCGCTATCGAAGGTCTTGCGACCATTGGCGTCCCACATCACCAGCGCGCCGTTCTTGAGACTGACGCTCATCACACCCCCACCTGGTAGCCGGAGAGATCGACATGGGTGGTGAAGACCGACGCCCAGCCGATGCCGTTGATGCCGTAGTCGAGGTAAAGCGACCTATCACCGCTGTAATAGGCATGCGGCGTGATCGTGCCTGGTACGGCCAGCACGCCGATGTTGTCGCCCGCGTTGAGCCGCAGGTGAGAGTCTTGGTCCGTCACCTTGCCGCCGGCGAGGATGAACCCGGTTGCGGAGAGCTTCAGTTGAATGGTCATGCCTGTGCTCCTAGATCGGCAGTGCCGTCTTGGTGATCCAGAGTTCGACTTCCAGCGCGTAGGTGAAGGTGTTGTAGTAGGTGCCCAGGTAGGACGAGCTGTATCCAGCGACATAGGGTGAGAGATCCGTCACCGTCACATGGGTGTCGTTGCAGCCGAGCTGCAGCATCTTGAACGCATAGCCTGTACTGATCAGTTGCGCGCTGCCCAGCACCACGGTCCCGGAAAACGGCACCGGCCCTTCTGTCTGATACGCCGGATCCATCCCGCCGTTGTGCCCCACGCCCCGGCAGTTCTTCACCATGCCGAAGATCAGAGGCGTGTACGGCAACCCGTGCGCCAGCACGTTGTGCACCATCCGGCCCGAGCTGTCGTAGGGCCCGGCCGGCAGGTTGAGGGTCAGTGTCTCCACCCGCTGCACCACGGTGTAGTCCAGCCTGGTGTGGAACAGCACCCGGCCAAGGTCGGCATGCGGATCGGCCTCGATCGCTGTATCGCGTGGGCCATGATAGATCGCCACATGCCCGTCCGGCATGCCGCGCGTGATGATGCTCATCCCGATGCTCCTCAGTTCTCGAAGACGAACTCGGACGGGGCGGAGAGTTTGAGCCAGCACTTGCCATCGTCGGAGGTGATGGTGCCGCTCACGATCTTGTCGGCGATGAGCTTCGGGATCGCCGCCTCGCTCACGTAGAGCACGCCACCCTCGATCACGAAGGGCTGTGCCGCGTCCGTTCCGTCGGTGACGACGAACTGGTCGACCTTCAGCACGGCCCGCGCCGCGCCGCTGTCCAGCAGTTGCAGGGCAAAGCCGGCGGAGCGCCAATCCTCCGCGCCTTCCGTGCCGGCGTTGAGCTCCACCAGATATTCAGCCGTCACCCCCGCCGGCAGGTCGCCGGCATTTGCTGTCAGGCGATAGGCGCCGGACGCGGAGACCCCATCGACCTTGGCCTGGACCTGTGTGATCGCGCTGGCCCGCGCAGCCGCCTCGCCGGCGACCGCCTCATTCACCTCTTCGACCGAGGCCTTGCTGTCGATCTCGTCGGTCAGCTCGGCCTGAAGCTGGCCGATCGCGTTCGCTCGCGCTTCTTCTTCGGACGCGATGGCCTCATTCACGTCGATGACGGAGGCCTTGCTGTCGATCTCCCCGGTCAGCTCGGCTTCGAGGGTTTCGAGCGCGGCGGCCCGCGCCCTGGTCTCGTCGGCGGTCAGCTGCACAGCACGTGTATAGGCCGCGCGGGAGTGCTCGCTCGTGCGCTCGAGCCGGTCGACCCGGTCCGCGCCTGCCAACGTCTCGTTCACGATCCGGTTGATCTGCTCGAGCAGCGAGCTTTCCGTGTCGTCGAAGATCTCCCCGGCGCTCTTTGCCCGCTCGCCAGCGGCATCCACCAGCCCGCTCGCATCGAGCTCGGCCGAGGGCGGAATGCGCACCTCCTCCGGGGCGGCGGCCACCAGTTCCACGCGCCAGGGGCCGGGCAGCTCGCCAACGGCCTGCATGCGCACGTACAGCGCCTCGCGCCGCACGGACGCGGAAAACGCCGGCAGCGATCCCTCATAGACCGGTGTCCAGGTCTCCCCGTCGTAGGAGACCTGCGCCCGGAAGGTCGTCGCGCCTGACGGGTGGCGGGCGGAGACGGTCAGCAGCGATTCCATCACGCTGATTTCCCGGTGGACGGACATCGCGTCGATCACCGGGGCACCGAGCGAGGGCGGCAGATGGCCGGGCCCCGGCGCGTCGGGCACGCTCAATCCCTGATCGGCCACATGCACCGCCGGATCGTCGATGACGAGCTCGATCTGCGCGCCCGTCCCCTCCGGCACCATGCCGACCAGGATGCCCCGGAACACCTGGTCGACACCCTCGCCCGCAAGCCAGGTCGGCGCCTCGTCTCCGGTGTCCTCCAGATGGTGCTCGAGCAGGCCTTGTTCGGCCTCCGCCGCCGCACGGTCCTCCGCATCCAGCGTAACCACGATGCCGGCGGAGGTCCCGCTGCCCGGCTCCCAGGTGATCTTGCAGGGGCCCCATTCGCCGCCATCGCGGCGCCGAAGGCGCAAATAGGTGTTTTGCGGGTCGCTCGACGGCTCATGTGAGAGGGTGAGCGTCTCACCGGCATGGGCAAGCACCGTGCCCGCCTCGCCCCATGTCTGGGGCATTTCCGATTGCACCAGCACCAGGTCGCCGCGCTTCAGCAGCCTCCCTTCAAGCTCCGTGCGGAACGTGGCTTTCACCCGGCGGAAGAAGTTGTCGGCGGCAAGGAACACGCCCTCCCGCCAGGCGTGGTCCCGGTCGGTCGGGCCGATCAGCCGCACCCGCGCCGGCGCTTGCGAGGTGGATTGCGCGATCGTGCAGCGCACCTCCGCCGTCTTCCAGGTGGTGCGGTCCATGTATTCGACGATCACGTCATCGGCCGCATCCGAGCGCTGCAGCGCGTATTCCACCTCCAGCGAGCCGCGCAGGATGTTGCGGTCGGTGAACACCTGTGCCGCCATGCTGCGAGGCTCGTCCCGCACCAGGCTCACCCGGTCGCCGATGAACTGGACGCTTGCCCGCCCCGCCCCCAGCACCGTGTTGATGGCCTCAAAGCGCGTGGTGCGCGTGTCGAACACGCCGTCAAAGTGATCGCCCCGTGCCGACCAGAGCGCGTCATAGGCGGCAAAACTCGCCAGATCGATGCGCGCATCGGCAAGCCCGGCGCCATAGACCGCGTTGCGGGCAATATCGACCGCCGCCCAGGCGATCGAGCGGGTCGGCTGCTCCTCCCAGCTCTCCCCCGTCCACACCGGCAGGATGCGCGTCTGTACCAGCGAGAAGGCGCGCGAGGATTGCGAGGTCAGTTGCTCGTTCGCCCGCACCCTCACCGCCATGGTCGAGAGATCGTCGAACACCTGCGGCCCGTCCAGATAGGCCCGCAGGCCCGCCCATTCCGAACGGTCGAAGATCCGGTCATCCGCCGACCACGCATTGAGCCTCTGCGCCCGCACCTCATAGCGCCCCGGCGCCACGTCGAGCGCATAAGTGCGGCGCTGGGGCGTGGCCGTCGTCAGCGTGATCGTCTCATCAGCCAGCGCCGCCCAGGTGCCATCGCCCACCGGCGCGCCCAGCCCGTCGATCTCCCGGTATTCGAAGCGCAGATGCACGCTGGCGCCCGTTTGCGAACCATCGTCGTTCAGCCGGTAGCAGCCTTCGGGCAGCACCACGTCAACGGCCAGCTTCTTCGCCGTCTCTCCGGCGGGAACGGCGGCAAACGGTCCGATCCAGTTGCTCTCGGCAAGCACCTGCGAGCCCACCTCGCCCGAGGTCTCAACCTGCACGGGGAACAGCTCGACCTGTTCGCCGGGATCATAGAAGGCGATTTCCAGATCCTCGATCGCGCCCGTGTAGCCGCCAACGTCGGTCCACACGACGGTCTCGCCAATGCGCACCTGGGAGACCTGCGCGCGTCCCAGCCCCCGCCCGAACAGCAGGTGCAGATACTGGTCATTGCCGGAGAACTCCTGATACGGGTCGGACACATAGTCCGGCACCATCACGTGCTCGCCGTATTGCACCGGGATCGGGGCGAACAGCCGCGCCTGATTGCCGGAGGCCGACGCCGTATAGGTCGGCGAGGCCTGCAGCTGGTCCGCCGCCGTTGCCGCCGGCGGGGGCGCCAGCAACGTGTTGATCAGGATGCCGCCGCCGGCGAGGATCGCACTGCCGATGGCACCCGCCACCAGCGCATTGCCGCCAAACCCGAGTGCGCCCGCCAATGCCCCGCCCGCCCAGGGCGCGAACGCGGCCAGGGCGATCATGGCCACCAGCCCCAGCACCGACTTGCCGTCGTCACCGCCGCGCGGCAGCACGATCACCGCCACATGGTCGGAAGGGGCCGGCACGCGGCCCCAGTCGGCGCGCAGCACCGGCACGCCGTTGAGCTCCACGATGAAGGCGACCGAGGCCGGCGGGCCGAAGGCCTCGACCAGTTCGCCGACCGTCGCGCCCGGCCACACCGGCAGGGCACCAGGTACCAGAGGTGTCGGAACAAGAGCAGTGGGAACGGGCTTCATGTCCGTTCCGGACAGGCTCTCTCGAGACAGGCAATCATGCGCCATCCTGCAAACTCCAGATGTGCGAGGCTGTCGAAGCTGACCGCCGGCCGGGCGGCGTGGATCACGCCCCGGTCGCAGGGCAGCGGCCCCAGCTCCAGGTAACAGCCGATGTGGATCGGCACGTCGCGCCGCCCCAGCAGCACGGCGCAGCCATGACGGGGCGCGGCAATGCGCTGCCAGCGCCGCCGCTCAGGCGCGGTGGTGAAGGCGCGGGCTCTCGCCCGCACGCTCATCTCGGCAATGTCGACCTCCGGCAGATCGACCTCGAAGAGGATTCGCTGCACCTCCCGGAACAGGCCCCAGCAGTGGAAGCCGGGCCGCCGGTCGCGTGCGTCATAGGGTGCACCCACCAGCGCCTGAAGCGCGGCGAGCTGCCCCGGATCAAGGGGGCTCACGACAGGGTCGGGAACGCGTCGCGGGTGTAGATCCGCCCCGGGAACAGGCGGTCGGGCCAGTCGTTGAGCCGTGCCGAGGCGGTCGCCCGGGTTGAGCTCACCTTGACGTTCGCCAGTTCGATCCCGTCGATCCGCTGTTGCGGGCCGGCAAGCCCGGCGATGTACTCGCGCCAGGTGACGAGGATCGGCGCCCGCACCCGCACCGCCGCCTGCAGGTGGCGATGTACATGCGAGGACACATTGTCGATCCAGAAGGAGACCGAGGGCACCTGCCCCTCTTCGCTCGAGGGCGGGGTAAAGCCGAAGGGCATGGCGGTGAAGGTCGCCACCTCGCCCGCGTTCACCGGCGCCTCCGCCTCGAGCAGGAGATCATGATTGACGCCGTCCCCCACGAAGCGCAGCGCGACCGGCTCCCCGTCCTCCAGGAACGCCGGGTGCCGCAGCTCCACCGTGCCCAACATCACGTCGCTTGTGGTCGAGGCATAGGCCTCCCGGATCGCCTGCGTACGAATGTCGGTCACAGCTCCACCTCCAGCGTGAACCCCACCATCACCGCCCGGCCCTGTTGCCGGGTCGTGAACTTGTCCTCACCCGCAAGTTTCACCGTGCGGGTCACCATCCCCGCCCCGTCCCACACCGGCATGGTGAAGCGCTTCGTGCCCCTGGCCAGATCGTCGGCGACAAAGGCGTCGAACAGTGCGAACTCCACCGCGCTCATGCGCAGTTCCATGGCGAGCATCCGGTATTGCAGCGTGCCGCGCGGCCGGTCGCGGGTGTTGCCCGCCTCGAACTCGCTCGACACAGGCTTGTTGAACGGCCGGGAGATCCGGAACGAACCGCGTTGCGGCGCGCTCGGAACACCCGCCGGCCAGTCGGGAAGGCTCATGTGATCCCCCTCACGCCAGCCCCCGGGCCCTGCTGAGGCCGAAGGTCTTGCCGATGGCGCCTTGCAACGGCCCGCCCTCCCGGACGCTTGTCGCCAGCGCCCGCTCGAGCGGCTTGATCAGCACGTCGATCTGCGGCGCGCCGCCGCCCGTGCGGCTTTCCCGTGTCTCGGCCGTGGTGCCCGGCGGGGTGACGATGTTGATGACCGGCGCGGCACTTGGCGCGCTCGAGCGAGCCGCGCCCATGGCGCCAAGCGCCCGCAAGGTCTCCACGAGGTTGCCCTGCATGGCCCGTGTCATGACGTATTCGTCCTGAAGCGCGATCACGGCACGCTCGCCCGGCCCCAGCCCGCCGCCACCGTGGAAGCGGGGAGCACCGGCAAAGATCGCCGCAGGAGCCACGCGGGTCGCGCCCGGCCCACCGACCTTGCCGCCGTCGTGGAGAACGGAGGCCATCAGGTTGAGCGGCGCACCGCCGCCGCCACCTCCGGAGCCGCCAAACAGCCCGCCGACGAGCGAGCCGAGCGCGCCGAAGATCCCGCCGCCACCGCCGCCCGTCAGCATCGAGCGGAACTGGCTGTTGACGAAGTCCCGCGCGATCTGGCGCGCCAACTGCTGCAACGCATCCCCCAGGTTCCTCGCCTCGAAGATCGCATCGGTCAGGCTGTCGGCAATCCCCTCGCCGGCCCGCTCCATGGTCTCTGCAAAGCCCTTGCCCGCCCGCTCGGCCAGCGTGATCTTCGCGGCCAATTGGTTCGCCCCTGCCCCGTTTTCGGCAATCTCCTCGATCTTCCGCAGGGCCGCTTCCGTGTCCTCGGCAGCAGACAAATAATCCCGCATGGCGATGACGCGGGCCTGTTCCGCAGCCTCCGTCCCTCGCCCCGGCGCGGCCTGGTCGAAGGGGCCGCTCTTCTCCAGCTCCGCGATCCGCTCCAGCCGCGCGGCCAGGTCCTCGGCCGGGGTGCGCGCCGCCTCGATCAGCCGCGTCACCTCGCGCAGCATGGCCTCCGACTCACGATCCCGGGAGGTGCTGGTCGCCTTCTTTGCCAGCGCCTGGAAGTCGCGCTCGGCCTTGATCCGGGCAAGGCTTGCCTGCTCGCTCGTCAGCAGACCCTTTTCCTCAAGCGCGGCAATCTCGGCGAGCGCCGCCGCCCGCTTTTCCTCGATCGTCAGGATCGACTTGCGAATGGCCTCGGCCCGCTTTACGGCAGCCGGGTCCAGCGGGTCCGTCCCGCCGCCACCGGTTCCAGGCTTTGTCTCGTCGCGCTGCTCGAGCTCCTTGCGCGAACGCTTGAGCTTCTCGCCCCAGGTCGCAAGCTCGGCTTCCGCCGCGCGGATCGCATCGTCAAAGGTCGACCGGGCCAGATCGTTCACCGCCCCGGCCTGTTTCGCGCGCAGGTCCTCCAGATAAAACCGCGCCTGGTCGTAGCCGGCCTGCAGCGCATCGATGCTGCCCGCGATTGTCGCGCTCGAGCGGTCCTCGATGTCGCGGAACGCATCCGACAGCTCCCGCGCGCTTTGCGCCAGCGCGCCGAACCATTCCAGCGTCGAGATCAGAAGCGGCGCCAGATCGACGAAGGCCTGTTTCAGGTTGATGTCGATCACCCGCGCCGCAATGCCGAAGCGGTTTTCCATCTCCTCCGCGTTCTCAAGAACCCGCTCCTCCACCACCACGCCAAGGCTCTTCGCCCGCGCGATCAGATCGTCGAAGCTCTCGTTCGTGTCGGCAAGGATGCGCACCATGTCCACATTGCGCTGGCCAAACGCCGCCGCCGTCAGTGCGGCACGTTCCTCCGCACTGTCCAGATCCTTCACCGCCGCCGCCAGCAGGCGAAGCCGCTCCTCGCCCGAGCTTGCCGCCTGGAACTGCTCCAGCAGCGCCGGGTTGGTCTGTTTCAGCCGGGAATACAGCGTGCCGGTCGCATTCGCCGCCTCGCCCGCCCGGGTCACGAACGTCTGCAGCGCCACATTGAGCGAGGCCTGCGCAATCCCCTGTTCATCCGCCGCCAGCTGAAGCGACTGGAAGAGGTCGCTCGAGAGACCAAGCGTTCGGGCGCGTTTCGACAGGGCATCGAACTCCCGCACCGCATCGCGCGAGACGGACAAGGCCTTGGTGAAGGCGAGCGCCAGCGCGCCAATCCCCACCGCCGCCGTCGTGCCGGCCGGACCGAGCGCCATCAGCGCCGTGCCAACCGGCCCGGCGGAGCTTGCCAGCCCGCTCATGCGGCTCTTCAGATCGCCGACACTCGCATCGACCGCCCGCAGCCCCGCCCGCGCCGGCTTGCTCGCCTTCTGGATCCTGCCAAGTGCCGCCTGCCCCTCGGCGCCGAACTTCTTCAGCTCCCGCTCGACGGTCTTGCCATCGAGCGCCACAAGGCGAATGCCGACCTGGTTGCGTCTGCTCATGTCTCGTCTCCGCCGCTTGCGGCCAGCCCGCCCAACACCCCCGCCTCGATCGAGGCCAGGCACGTGGCGAGAAGATGCGGATCACCGCCGCCGGCAAGCCGCTGGCGCAGCTCCACCGCCGACAGTCCCGTAATCCGTCCGCTGTAGGGATCGCGCTGCCAGCACCCGGCCCCGGAGGCGGCGCGCAGCACCTCACCGCCCTCGCCCGTGTGCGGGCGTTCCGCGTTGAACGGGCAGCGCCCGCCGCAGTCCTTCATGTCGGGAGAGGTCTCCCGGCACCCCTCGCAGTAGCTTGCGCCGCCCCGGCCTATCCAGTCGCCGAGGCGGCGAAGCCGTTTCCCTCGGCGTGCTCCAGCCGCACCGCCGAATAGGCCTCCCGGTCGAACGCCTCCTTCATGCCCGGATGCAGAAGGAACATTCCGATGGACCGGCGATCGAGCGGCAGGGCCTCGCCAGCCTCGTCCGCAACGCCCTCCCAACCCTCGACCAGCCGCTCCATGAGCAGTGCCGACGTCAGATAGGCGGAGAGCCCCAGCAGGCTCTCAAGCTCGCCCGTCTCCGGCACGATGTCCTCCAGCCCGAACTCGGACAGCGCCTCGGGCGCGGTGATGAGCGGCGCCAGCACCCGCGCCGCCTCCCCTTGCGCTTGTTCCACATCGATCGAGGTGGCCGGGCGCATGGTGAGCGTCACGCCCGGCGCCACATCGCGCGGGCGCATGGTGCGGTCGATCTGCGCCAGCCGGATCATGCGTAGGTCTCCACATCGTTCGTGACGGTGACCGTCAGCATGGCAGCCGCCTCCCCCTGTTCGGCGCGCCAGTTCAGCTCCGCCTGCAGCCCGCCCGGTCCCGAGATCGGCGCGAACGGTCCCCGCTCGAAGCGCGCCGCCGGCAGGGCGAACACCACCTTCGAGGTGGCCGAACTTGCAAACTCCAGCTCCATCGCCACCGGATCGCCGGCGGTCATCAGATCGAAGTAGGTCTCGTCGACATAGCGCAGCCGCATGGAGCCGCTGGCGGTCGCGTCCTGGTCGAGCAGGAAGCCCGACGCATAGGGCGTGCCGTTGAGAGACTGGTCCTCTTCGGGGTTGTTGGCATAGGTGAAGGAGCCGCCAAGCACGTGGGCTGCCTGCACGCCGTTGATGCGCAACAGCCCCTGTGCCGCCGAGAGCGGAACTCGCGGCAGCACCGCCGCCGGCGCACCGCCAACACTTGCCGCCGTCGTCTCCTGGTTGCGCCCCATGATCGAGACTGTCGCCTGCCGGAAGCCCCCCGCCCGCGTCCAGTCGAAGGAGAGCGACGAGGCCAGGCAGCCGAGCGACTGGAAGAAGGCAGCGCCGGCCCGCTTCTCGATCTCGATCGTGCGATAGGGCAACACCTCCTTGCCGGAGGCAAAGACATGGGTGTAGGGACCCGCCCCGCTCGTCTCCGCCACCCCCAGCAGCATCGTCAGCCAATGGGGGATGTGATTGACGTCGAGCGGCACCACCACATCGCCCGACAGCGAGGCAAGCCCCGGAGCCGGCGCGGTCTGGTCGCGGTTGTTCTGGCGCGGCTGGCCAAGCAGCGGATCGGCCTCGAAGGGTGCTGCTTCGGCCAGGCTCTCCGAATAGAACGGCGTGCGCGTGTAGTCGCCGCCGGCAAGCGTGTCGAAGCTCGCCTGATCGGCGAAGAGAAGGTTCGCGGTCTTGCCGCGCGGGCTGGCTGCAGTGGGCATGGAAAACTCCGTTTCGGTCAGTGGCCGGGCACGATCCCGGCAATGGCAAGATCCCGGGACGTCGCGCGCCGCGCGGCCCCGGAGGTTTCCAGATCGGCCGCCTGCTCGAGCGCGAGGCCGATCACCTGCCCGCGAGAGCCAAGCTCCTCCCGGTCCTCGAGCAGAACGACAAACAGGCGCGCGGACGCACCACCTGGCGCCCGTGCGGCGCGGCGACGTGAAGTCATGTCAATGTCCCTGGTTGGTTGGCCCGGATCTGTTCGCCAGATCGGGCAGTCAGACCGGGCAGTCGGATCACAGCGGGCAGTCAGGTCAGATCGGACGATCGGCGATGAACTCGGCCGAGAGCGTCAGGGTCGCGCCCTTGATGTTGGGCACCCCCGTTTCTGCAAGGTTGTCGCGCTGCAAGTCGGTGATCTCCCAAACCGACACGGACCCGGCGAGCGTTGGATCCGCCTCGATCGCGTCCTGATAAAGATCGACAATCGCGGCAAGGGCCGCCCGGCGGCCGGCATCCTCCGGCGCCCGCACCACGATCTCGACCAGCGCCGACTGGCGCAGCTCATAGGCGTAGTCACCGCCCATGGCCTCGCCGATGCGCTCAAGGTCGCCATCGACGAAGTTCGACCAGGCGCTGGTGCCGGCACTGGCACCGTTGGTCACCTCCTCCAGCGCGCTGTCCAGCGTCTCGTTGCGCCGCAGCTCCGGCACATCGGCTGCGCCCGACACCCCGGCAAGAGCCGCGTGCATGGCATCCAGAACCCCGTCACTGACCATCCGACAGCCCTCCCACGATCCGGCTGGTGATGTATTCCGGCGCCAGCCGCGCCAGCGCCCGCTCCACGCTGTCGACATCAAGGCGCGGTCGCAGCCGCACGCTTTTCACCGCGACAAACATCAGCAGAGGCTCATCCTTGATGCGGCTGCGTCCCGTGACCCGTCTGGAACCACCACGCTTGCCGCGACTTTTGCGGAAGCCCTTGTCCGCCACGAGATAAAGAACCCTGCCTCCCGAACCGGGGGCCGGGATCGGGCGAAGAATGTCCCCGAACTCGCGGACGAACTCTTCAAGCGACATCCTTTTGCGACGCGCGCCGCGTCGACGGGATGCCGGGACAAAGTCCGTCGGAATCGCCAGACGCGCCTTGTCCCACTTCACCTTCGGCCGGATCGTCTTGCCGTCGTTGAACGCCCGCACGATGTGCGGCGCATTGCTCCAGATCAGCCCCGCCGGCTCGAAGGTCTCCACCCGCCCGGGCGGATAAACCCGTGTCCGCCACGTCTTCGACAGCCGCTCGCCAAGACCGCTCTTCACCACCTGCTGGCGCAGCCGCGTCTTGCCGAGATCCGTGAGCGCCTCCATGCCGCCGCGAATGCCCTTCGCGACCGCTGACCTCTCCGCATCCAGCGTCTTTTGCAGGTTGCCGACCAGCGCGAGTTTCACATCCGTCATGCGACATCCACCTTGCACAACCACACAAGCCGGTAGCGGTCGGCAAGCCGGGGGTCTCCCGCCACCACATACCGCTCGCCGAACAGTTCGAAGACCCCACCCCGCCCCGGTGTGAGCTCACCCGCTTTGACCCGAAGCGCCGAGATCCGCCCGAGCGGGCGGCCCTGCCCGTAGGCAATCGGCTCATCCGCGTCCGAGCCGACCAGGACCCGGACCGGCGTCCCCGGGCCGCCCCCCGATGGCAGGTAGAGCGCGGGCTCCCCAAAGCGGGCAAACGCCCGCTCGACAGGGAGCCCGGCCAGCCGTCGCGACATGCCCCGGCTCAGTCCGAGGACAGGACTTCGACCAGGCACTCCGGCTGCTTGCACACCGCAAGCCGGTTCGACTGGGACTTCATCTCCACGCCCTCGCCATGGTCGAGCACCTTGGTCGAGATGAAGACCGGGTCGTCGACGCCAGGCGCCTGGTTGACCAGGTTGATGTGATGGGCCGGGCCCGCGAAGGTCTTGAACATGTTCATGGTGCCGGCGGGATAGGCGTGGCCCTTCCCGGCCGCCACCGCCGGCTCCTGCACCTTGTTGCCGCTGGCATCGCGCACCGGGAACGAGCCCTTGTACTCGCGCCACAGGATGTCGCCGAAGTCGAACACCCGGCCCCAGTTGCCGCCCAGGCGTTCACGCTCGAGCTTCATCAGGCTGCCGCCGCCGTGCTGCTCCATCTGCCAGAACTTCTCGACATTGGCATGCGAGATCAGCCGCTCGAAGAAGCCCGACGAGACGATCACCTCGACCTGCGAGACGGTCTCGCCCTTCACGTTCTGCATGACGTGGTCGACCATCTCCTCGCACTTCTCCCGGATATTGGTTCCAGGCGTGCCGAGCTTGAAGTCGACCTGCTTCTTCGTGATCCCGAAGACGTTGAACAGGTCGTAGAGCGTGCGCCCGCGGCCATCCTTGATGAGCCCGCGCAGCATGCCCATGCGGATGTATTCCAGCGTCACGGAATGATGCCCCCGGATCGTGTTGAGCCGGCGCGCCGTCTCCGTTTCCAGGTCGCGGGCGCGCATCTGCCCGCCCACCACCTGGATGCCGTTGGCAAGATCCCCGGTGCGGATCGTCTCCACATGCGGGAAGTGCGGGATCATCAGGATGGTGCCCTGTTCCTGCTCGGGCTCCGAGGTCTGCCCCGGGCTGCCCGGCTCATTGGCCGCCAGCACGACGAGTTCGCCGTCGCGGAAGTCCAGGCGCACATAGCGCGAGGACAGCGGGTCGACGGGCGCCAGGTTGAGCGCGTTGACCAGCCCGAAGCGATTGGGAATGCGGTTGACCTCCTCGGTCAGGTCCACATCCGTGTAGGGAAAGAGAATGTCCGGCATGGCGGAAGTCCTTGAGTTGCGGCGTCACGCGCCGTGATGGATCGATGTGAAGGGAACAGTCCGGATCAGCTGGTGCGAACGACCACGCCGAGCGCCTCGAGATCCTCGATCGCCAGCGCCTTCTGGCGGTCACTGACGCCATCGGGCCAGGCAATGCCGCGCTCCTTGGCAAGCGCCAGGCGGCGCAGGCCCACAAGCCCGCCGACGAGGTCCTCGCCGACGGGTGCCACCGCCTCGTTGAGCGCGATGCCCCAGATCACCTGCGACCCGTCGGAGGCCTCCGGGTCCCAGGCCACCACCTTGCCGGCATTGCTTGCAGCCGACGCCCGCGCCACCGAGATCTCGAAGCGGTCGCCGGCGACGAAGTCCGCCGCCCCATCCGAGATCGTGAAGCGCACCTGCTTGCCGAAGAGCGCCCCCACCGTGGCCGTGCCGACCGACTTGCCGGCCGGGTCCTGCACGTCGAACGTGCCCCCGTCGGCGGCCGGATCGATGCACACGACCACATAGACGCCCTCGCGCACCGCGCTCGTGACCGGGCTCGCCTCCATGGTGAGAACGCCGTCGCCAGTGTTGCCGGCATCCGCGCTGGCCTCGGCCGTCGCACCGGCGGCATTCACCAGATTGGCAAGGATGGTGCCGACCTCGACACGGCGCTCGCCGCCATCGCCGGCAAGCAACGTCACCGCCTCGCGGCTGTAGTCGGGATTGGCCTCCCACTGGAGCAGGGTCGAGAGCATCGCTCCCCGCGAGAGGCTGTAGAACGGCATGCTCATGGTCAGGTCCTTTTCAAGGTGATCAGGCAACACGAAGCCGTCCGCCTGCGGGAGCCGCAGCCGGGGACCGGTCGCCATCGATTTCAGGGAAGGTGCCGGCGCGCGGCCGGCGGAACGTCAGATACTCAGCAGAAGCGGCCGACAGCCGCGGAAAGCCCCTTGCGCTGCTCCGAGGGCTGGTCGGCAGGGGCCGGAGCACTCAGGTTCGGCGCGCTCTCGCTTGCCGCGCGCTCCTTGCGCTCGGAAAAGCTCTCGCCCTGCTGCCCAGCCCCCTGCTGCCCAGCCCCCTGCTGCCCGCCTTTCTGCTGCGTGCCCTCCTGCTGCGCAGCCGCCGTCTCCTCGGGCGACGCGGCAAGCACCGCCTTTGCCTGGTCGGGTGCCATGTCCGTGTGAAGCGCCAGGTGGCGCGACAGGCCCGCACGCGGCCCCGCTTCCTCGCTGTCGAGAATGGCCGCGATCCGGGAGCGCTCGGCGGTTGCCCCTTCGGCGCGCGCATTCGTCAGCGCCGCCGCATGCTCCGCCTCGCTGATCATGCCCTCGCGGGCATCGGGCTTCTGGTCACTGTTCGCCATGTCTGCAATCCTTTTTCCTGTGATGATGCGCCCTTGCCCGGCGCTGTTGAGGTCCGCGACCAGGCCCGCCATCGTTCCGATCCGGTCGGCGAGCCCCATTTCCACGGCAACCGGTGCCGGGAACACATTGGCTTCCATCGCCCGCACGGCCTCTCCCGAGAGGCCCCGATGGTCGCTCACAAGCCCCACGAACTGATCCATCAGATAGTCGATGCGGCCTTGAAGATTGGCGAGCGCGTCCCCCTCGAGCGGCGCGAAGGGATGACCGTCCACCTTGCGCTTGCCCGCGTGCAGGACCGTTGCCCGCACACCGCGCTCCTCCAGGTACTTGCTGCGGTCGAAGTGCACGAAGACAACGCCGATCGAGCCAAGTGACGCGCTTTCCGTCGCGATGATCTCGCTCGCCCCGCTCACCAGCCCGTAGCCGGCCGAGGCCGCCAGACTGTTGACCACCGCATGGACTGGCTTGCGCTGCGCGATCTCGCGCACCTTGCGCGCGGTCTCGATCATGCCCCCCGCCTCGCCGCCCGGCGTGTTGACGTCCAGCACGATCGAATGCACCTCGTCATCCGCCGCCGCCCGGTCGAGCTGTTCCGCAAACCCCTCGTAGGAGGTGAGCCCGGAAGACGCCCCCATCCACGCGCCGCGGTTCACAAGCTCGCCAATCATGCTGATGCGCGCCACCGACCCGGTGCGCGCATAGCCCTTCCAGCGCAGCTGGTCCCCCTCCCGGTCGAACTGCTCCTCTCCGATGAACCGGTTCGCGCGCGGCGCGGCCGGCTCCTCCCGCATCATCCGCCCCGCCAGATACTGGCCGATCATCAGCGCGTTGGTCTCGCAGATCAGCAACGGACGATCGAACACCTGCGAGGCGGCGCGCAGATAGGAAAGCTCAAGATCCTGTGGCATGTGCCGTCCCTCTCTCAGTACCCGGCCCGCATCGCGAAGCGGCGCCGCCGACCCCCGCCCAGCCGCGCGCAGCGCTGCTCCAGATCGTTCACCAGACGCCGGAGCTCGGAGAGCGCGACCGCCTGCACGGTCGTGTCGAACTCCTCGTATTTGACCCGGACCTCACTCTCGCCCGCCGCCATCCGGTAAAGCGCCGAACGCAGCACCGGCAGCACCTCGCAAGGGTTCGATGTATCGATGCCGTCGAACACGCTCGCCATCACGCAGCCTCCTCTTCGTCCCGGTCGTCTTCGCCCTGATCCTCTTCCGGGCCATCTTCCGGGCCATCCTCCGGCCCATCCCCTTCATCCTCGCCAAGGGCAGGCCCGCCATTGTCTCCGACCAGCGGCGAGCCCTTGGCCGCATGCGGGTCCGCCTGGCCAAGCTGCCGGTAGCGTGCGCTCTCCCGCGCGCGCTGTTCTGCGACATCCTCCCAGTCGAGCCCCATCTCCGCGCACTCATGCGCAAGCGAGGTCGTGCCCCGCTCCAGGCGCTCGCCCATGGATTTCGCGCTCTTCAGATCGTCCGCCGTCGGCTTTGCCGGCCCGTTCCACTCCGCCTGACAGATCGCCGCCCGGTGTTTGAGGAAGGCGCCATAGCCGCCCGGGACCGCCAGCCAGCCCTGGAAGATCTCTTCCTCGAGCCACGCCTCGTAGACCGCCTGATAGAACGGCGCCGAGAGATGCAGCCGGCGGCGCGTCACCAGCGGCCACAGCGAGGCAATCCCCATCCGCACGCTCGAATAGGTCGCCTTCTCGTAGTCAAACGACAGCGCCTCGTAGGAGACGCCGATCGCCCGCGCGATCTCGCGCAGCAGATTGCGCAGGAACGGCAGATAGTTGTTGTGCGGATGATTGGTGGAATGGAACTGAAGCTCCTCGCCGACGAACAGGTGATTGACCCGCCCGAAGCTGCCGAGATCCAGCTTGCTCCCCTCCCACCACAGGTTCTTCGCCTTCAGGTACTCGCCAAGCTCGCCCGTGACCTCGCCATTCGCCTCGTCGACCTTGAGCCCGTCGAACGCCTCCTCCGACAGCGAATCCGACTTCACCGTCGCCGCGAAGATCGTCTGCAGAAGCATCGTCACCAGCGTGGCATCCGCCAGCTGGTCCGCCTGACGGAACACCTTCAGGATCGGCGCAAACGGCGAGATCCCCCGCGTCTGGTCCGCCGCCCCGTCGAAGACATGCACCAGGAGCGGCGACCCGTCCCGGTCGCGCGCGGGAAGATCCACCGTGCGCTCATGTCCCCCCACCTGCGCCTTGACCCGGTAGCCGGTCGCAAGCCCGTCGCCGTCGACGAACACCCCCTGATAGAGCCCGAGCTCCTCCGCAGTTTCGTGCTGGATCCGCAAGGGCGAGAACAGCTGCACCTTTGTCGCCGAGCGGGCGAACGTGCGCTTGCGCCTCAGGATCCGCGCAGCCCCCTCCCCATAGGCGTAGTGCGACCTCAGCATCGCATCGGCCATCATGTTGACCGTCATCTTGCCGCGCGCATCGCATTCCAGCGGCCGGCGCGACCAGCGCCGCCAGCGCCGTTCGATCTGGCGCGCAAAGGCCCTCGCCTCGTCCTCCGACAGCCCCAGCGCCTCCGCATCCGGCACCGCGTTGAGCTTGAGCCCGGTCCCCAGCGTGTCGGCGATGGCCTGGTCGACCGCTCCCGCCATCCAGCCCGAGTTCTGGATCGTCTCCACCGCACGCGCCGCCACCGGCCGCCACGCCGCACGCACGTCATGCCGGCTTTCCCGCAACGCGGGCTGGGTCCATCCCGCAATGAAGCCGGTGCGGTCGGGCCGAAGATACCCGGCCTGCGGACGCACGGCGGCACCGCCCGCATCCACCGGACGCGGGATCGAAGGAACGCTGGTTGTCATGATCTATCCGTTCAGGTTGCGCGCCAGCGAGCCCAGAGACTTGCCATGGGACTTGCCGTTGGACGGGCCGCCGGACTTGCCGTTGGACGGGCCCCGCCTGGAAGCCGCCGTCACCGGAGCCTCGCCCTCGCTCCGCACGGGCCCCTCGCCCTCTTGCACCGGCACAAGCGGCAGCTCCTCAAGATCGAGCTGCCGTTCAGGCGGCGCCACTTCACGCTCGGCCTCGAGCTTGTCCCACATGGCATCGGTCAACGAGCGCACGCCGAAGCGCATGGCCGCCGCCTCCGCCTGGTTCATCGTGTCCAGCCCCTCGTTGGCCTGCCCCTTGTCCTTCTCCCACACGTAGACCTTGAAGCCGCTCTTCTGCACCTTCTCCACACGCCGCTCCGCCGTCAGCTGCCGGAAGTACTCGTCTTCCAGACCGCGCGGCAGCCCCACGTAGCCAGCCTCCAGCGGGTCCTCCTTCCGCAGGTTCGCGTAGAGCGCCATTTTGAGAACCGCGCCGTTGAAGTTGTAGAAGCGGCGCGAGTAGCGCTTCAGCTTGCCCGTCTTTTCGTCCGTCTCCTTCTTCACCCGCTGCAACAGGGGCGAGGTTTCCGAACGCGCGCCGCGCACCATGATCACCCGGCTTGCCGGATGCCGGCGCACCCACTCCCACACCTCCGGCGTATAGGCGTTGCCGTCGATCGCCACCATGTCCACCGGCAGCCGCTGGCCAAAGGCATTCGGCCAGGTCTGTTTCAAAAGCGCATCGAGCCGGGCCCGCGTCGCATCCTCGCGAATGTGCCCCGGAATGACGAAGTACTGGATCACGAAGCGCTGCCGGTTCCGCCCCCAGCCAACCAGTTGCGCCTCGACGCGATCGTCCTGACAGTCGATGCCAAGCGTCGTCACCAGTGCACCCGCCGGGATCACGCCCGGCGCATGGCCGGTCGCCTCGGCCCGGTCGCGCAAACCCTCCCAGTCCGGCGCATCCCCCTCCGTGACATAGGCCTCGCCCGCCTGGTCGTTGAAGAACACCTGCTCCGCGGCCGGCTCCCCCTTCGCGGCGAGCCACGCCCGCGCGATCCGCTCCCATGTGGTCAGGACCGAGTAGGCCGCCCAGATCCAGAACGAGCGGTGATGCCGCCTGGCCTTCGGGTTGTCGGCCCGCCACTCAAGCCGGGCGAGCATGGCCTTGCGGTGATGCTCCTCGATGATCCCGCCGCAGTCCGGATCCTCGCACACGAAGTGCGCATTCTCCGGCGCGTCCTCGTCCAGGTACTCCAGCATGTTCGACCAGGTGAGCACCTGCATGTGCCCGCAATGCGGACACGGCACATGCGGCTTCTCCTGGCTTCCCGCCTCATAGCTGCGCGTGATCCGGCAACCCGGCATGATCAGCGGTGTCGACAGTTTCAGGATCTTCGCGAACTCGAACCCGTTCGACCGGCTGTCCGCCTGCCCCTCCGGATCGCCGGCCGCGTTCATCTCCCACTTCGAGAGATCGTCCTGGAACTGCCGCCGCATGCTGACCTGCGACAGCGAGGCCGGCGAGTTGGCGCCCGAGATCTGGATCGCGCCACGCCCGTCGCGCCGCTCCTTGTAGAGAACCGAATCCGACCCGTCCCGGCTCGACATCGGAAACAGGTGCCGAAGGCTCGCCGTGTTCTTCAGCATCGGCGAGAGCTTCATCTTCGACCAGCGCTTCGCGTTCGGCTCCGTCGGATGCACCACCAGGAAGTCGCCCGGGTCCATCGCGATCGACCCCAGCGTGAAGATGTTCGCCACCACCGTCTTGCCGATCTGCGCGCTTCCCTGAAGCGTCACGGTCCGGCACGGATCCTCCGGCGAAAGCGCCGTCAGGATCTCGTCGAAGTAGGGAAACAGCTCCCGATTGTACGGTCCGGGGAACGAGCTCTCGCGCGCCGAGAACACGATGTTGTCTCCAGCCCAGGCCAGGTAATCCACCGGCGGCGGGGGCGTCATCACCTCGATGAACGCCTGAAGCGCCACGTGTTCGGCGTTCGCCGTCTCGACGATCATGTGCGTCATGACGCGTCCTCGCCCTCGCCCCGCACCACCGTCTCGACCGTTGCCGGGGTTTCCGCAAGCCGCTTGCGCGCCCGCTCCGCAGCCGAGGCGCACACCTTGCGGAACTCGCCCTTCAGCAGGTGCAGCACATCGCGCTGCGGGAGTTCGAACCGCTCGCCGATCGCCGTCGCCATGTCCGCAAGACCGCCCTCGAACGCCTGAAGCGTCTGCGAGACAAGCCCCGTCATCCGCGCCTGTGCCGCGTCCGTCTCCATGAGGCGGCCCTTGCGCGCCTCCTCTTCCTCAGCCGCCTTGCGGTTCGCGAACTGCACACTGCGCAACCGCTCGCGTTTGATCTGCTCCTCGATCGACGGACCACGCCCGGCCGCTGCACGACACCCGGGCACCTCGCGCACGTCCGCAAACAGCGCCCCCTCGGACCGCGCCCCTTCGGATTGCTCCCCTTCGAGCGAGGTCCGCGCGTCGATGCCGTTGCCGATCTGCTGACCGATATCCAGCCGCTCGCGAAGCTGCGCCATCGCAAGCTTCACCCGGATCTTCACCCCGCGACCCGACGGCACCAGCGCATCGCCGCTGATCTTCCCGTCTTTCACGTACCGCGTGACCTGGCTGCGATGCACCCCGCGCAGACGCGCGAACTCCGCAGCCGACACAGCACGGTCGTCTGCTGGCAAGGTCTGCGTTGCCATCATCAAGCGCCCCGGTGTTGCGGAATTGTTGAGTTCAGGCAGCTTGTTGCGCCCGTCACTGTTGCGGTGTTGCGGCTTTGGTTTTGCCGTCAGACTGGCAAACCCAAACACTGAGTCCGCCCGTATTGAGTTTGGTCCCCGTACGGTCCCTAAAAGCGGTCGGCCACAATCCTTCGATGCCAGCGCCCTACCACCAGCGGCCGCACACATCCCGTTCGATCAGAACCTCGGCAACGTCCCGCCCATCGGGCAGATAGCAGGTCCCGACCTCCCGGTCATACGACTTGCGACCTTCCAACTCGCAGCTCAGGACCTTGTTGGAGACCAGTTGCCGCATGACACGCGTCGCGATCTTGCCCTTGGCCGTGAAACGTTCGGCGCAGTCCAGGTCCGCGATCCGAATGGCCACCCTGCCGATTTCGATCGTGTCGCCATCGCGCACATGAGTGACCCGCCCCTTCACGATCTCGGGCTCAGGCAACCAGCTGAGAACAACGGAACGCAGGTTTGCCAGCCGATCGCCGATCGAAGGCTCGGTCCAATAGGCAAGGCCGAGAAGAAAACCGAGACCCGCAACGCCAGCGATCGAAAGCAGAAGCACATACACATGACGGCGCGGCCTGCGAAACGGCACAACAATGCGCTCGCGCCGAAAGCCTCGACGCCAACCACCCCACCTATTTCGCTTGCCAGGACGTTTCATGCGCAACCGCCCATGAAAAAGCCCGGTCGGGGTTTCCCCCGCCGGGCGCAAATCTCGAATGTGTGTGAAACATGCTTCATAGGTGCCACACATGTCAACCCACAAGCACAGAAACATCCCTCACAGGACCGAGCACATGCCCCGCATCTTCAAGCCCGTCGCGAAGCATCCTCGAGACATGGTCGCGAGTGAGCCTGCTACAGCCGCCAGAGGCGCGCGCTCCTGCGTCTTCCTCCATATCCATCGCGATGGCCGTGACGGACTCGCCTTCGGCGATGATCCGATGGAGCACACGAAACCCCCGCGCACCCACCTCAAGCCGAACCTTCAACAACCATCCGTGCGCATCCGACGCGCCGCACATCAGGTCCGGCTCGACCGGACCGCGTCCACCGTCAACGCGCTCGAGCGTCCAGTCAATCGCGCGCACCAGCCCGCCACCGGCTTCCGTCTCCCATAGCCACGCCAGACAACGGGCCGTGTCGAGGTCGCTCTTGCCGAGCACCGCCTTCGGACCAGACGCGAGCCGCTTCAAAGTCCCGCTCGATCGTAGCAGCGGATCGCGTGCCTTGCGCACGCTCGCCGCCGCCTGACCGCTTGCATGGCGGGTTTCCTTCGCCGCCGGCCTCCGGCGGATCCCCAGCGGGTCGCCCTGCGCCTCCGCCCTCTCGCGCGTGGCCCTCACGCTCGCCAGCACCTTTTCTCGCCTGTCTTCCGCCATTGCCCGTTCCGCCATCGCCGCCATGATCACTCCCGCCTATCCATGCGCCATCCGCTCGGGCGGGCCGTCCCGTGCCAGCCCCAGGATGGCGCGCGCCCGCACCGCCGCCGCCTCATGCCGCTCCGCCCGCTCTTCCGCAACTCGCCGCAGGCTCGGCCCCATGACGGTCTGGCTTGAGGTCTCGACACTGCGCAGGAATGCCGCCCGGCTTTCCTGCCACTCACCGCGCATGTGCGCGTAGTCATCGAGCGATGGCAGTTCGTGCCGCTTGCGCACCTCGTCGAGCAGATATGGCACCAGCTCATCCGCAGCAGCCTCCGTCAGCACCTCATGCGCATCGGCATGCTCGAGGAACCTCCAGCCGACCTCCTCGCTCAGCAGCCGCCGTTCGCCCGCCTCGGCAGCACGCACCGGCCGCTCGCTCGGATCCGGCAACACCCGCCACGGCGCATCGGCCAGATAGCGCGCCAGAGTGCCCGGCTTCCGCCGCGCCTGCGCAACCCGGCGCAGATAGACCGGCCCCCGCCGCGCCGCGTCCCGCTTTTCCTGGGCGGAAAGCCCCTCCCATGCCGCATCGATGCGCTTGCGCCGTTCGGTCAGCCCGGAGGGCCATTGCCGCAACAAATCGTTGAGAAGCCTGGTCTCGTGCGCTTTCCGGCCCCCTGCGCTGCGGGCAGCCCCATCCACGGAGGCCGGGGCTTGCGCCGCGTCTCCCGCCTCACACTCCCCTTCCCGGCGAACGTCATCAGCCGCCGCCACGGGCGGGGAGACCGCGTCGCCCTGCTCCCGATCCCCGCCATCCGCCACGCCGCTCGCTGTCGAGGCGCAGCCGGTGGCGGGCCGCTCGCTGTCCGGCTCGGCAAGGGGGGGCTTTGGGGGGGATATATTACGGGTTATTATTACTGGTTCTGTGTCCGACCAGCCGGACACGGCTCGGCCCGAATTCCGGACACGGCTTTGCGGCGCCTCGTCGGACCCGTGTCCGGATTTCGGACACGGCTTTTCAGCCTCGGCAGCAGCCGGAAAATCCTCCTCGAAGGGGAAGCGATAGCGCGTCGAGGCCTGACGCTTCGTGCGCGGGTCGAGCCGCGCCTCACGGTGGATCAGCCCGCGCTCTTCCAGAAGCGCCAGATGGGTGTTGAGCGTCGAGCGCGACAGCTCGCAATCGTCGGCAAGCGTACCCTGGGACGGGAAACAGCCATGGTCCGGGTGATACCGGTCACACAGGTGCCACAGCACCAGCTTGGCAGCCGGCGGCAGCCCCCGTTGGCGGATCGCCCAGGTCGTCGCCTCGTGGCTCATGCCGCCACCCGCGTGCTATGCGCAGTATCATGCACACCCCAGCCCACACGGGAGAAGGAACCATGCGCCACTACATCGCCGTCATTCACAAGGACGAAGGCAGCGCCTACGGCGTTCACTTCCCCGATGTGCCGGGCTGCTTTTCGGCCGGCGAAACCCTGGACGAGGCGATCCGCAATGCCGCCACGGCCCTGCGTTTCTTTGCCGAGGATGCCGACATGCCCGAAGCCCCGCACGAGCTCGATGCGATCCGCGCCGACCCCGCCCTTGCCCAGGACATTGCGGAAGGCTGCACCCTCGCCGCCATTCCCTTCGCCCTTGCCACTGCCGCGCGCACCGCGCACGAAGCCTGAACACAGAGCATCGGGGCGCAAGAGAGCGCAAAGGGCCTTCATTCTCCGGCCCTCCCCTCATCGAGCAGCATCAGCTGCCCTGCTGACGTAGCACCACGGGTGGAATGGTTCACACGCGGACGCGACGCGTTCACGCTCAGCCGCCCGAACGCCTCCAGCTGGGCGCAACGCCGCGCCAGTTCCGCACTGGCCAGAGCGAGACTGCGCCGCAAGACGTCATTCCGCCGCGCGAGGTCCGCCACCTGCTCGCGCGCGCGCCGGTCCTCGAACGCGAGCTTCGCCTCCAGAAACCGCACATACGCGCGCTCATCGTCCGGCCGCCGCTCGTGCAGCAGCCGGGCGCGGTCCAGCGCCCTCGCCAGCTCGTCGGTCGACCGCCGCACGCCGTCGCCCACCGCCTCTCGCTCACGGCTCATCATCGCCCCCACCTTCCACCACCCCCGCGCTTGACAGCGCCCGCCCGCTGGGGGCACCTCCTGCCGGGCACCGCGATGCGGGGCCGCAAGCCCCTGAAAGAGGAAAGGCACGCGCATGGAGTTCTCGAGCGGCAACGATCTGCGCATCCCCGTGCTTCTCTCCCTCCTCAGGGAGGTGATCGAGGCCGACGCCGCCAGGTCGCCGGAACCGCGCGACCAGGTCATCGCGGCATGGCGTGAGCGCGCGAAGCTGCTCTCCCGTGACACGCTCCGCATAGAGCCGGACACGGTCGCAACCCTGCTCGACCCGACGCTCCCGGATCAGTCCCGCGCGCTCCGGGATGAGCTTCACCGCCAGCTCGAGCAGGAGGTCGACCGCTGGTTCGCCCAAATGCTCCCCACGCCCGACGCCTGAAAATTCCCGTTGCACATCAGATAGTTTCAGAGGGGTGGTCACGTGAAACACCCCCTCTCGGCCACCGGGCACACGTATTCCGCCGGCCTCCGGTCGTCGGGCCGCATCAGCTCGAACGGGTTCAGATCGCACCACACGCACAGCTTCAGCAGCGCCACGAGCCCCACCTCATGCCCGGTGGAAGCACGGCTGATCGTGGCGCGCGAAAGCCGCACCTCGTCGGCCACCTGCTGCAGCGTGATCCCGCGCAAGCGGATTTCGGCGGCAAGCGCCCGCCCGAAGCTGGTCCAGTCCAGCGCCTGCGGGCGGGTCAGCACATGGGCATAATCGCGGTTCACGCCGCCGCCCTCCCGTTGCTCCGCACACGGGTGAACAGCCGCCCGTCCCGCGCCGCCGCCACCGCCGCCGCCCGGGTCAGGTCGCCGCGGGTGAGCTCCAGCCACGCCGCGATCTCCAGCATCGCCGCATCGGAGATGAACCGCCCCGCGCGAAAATCCTCCAGCACGCCCGGCGCGTCGGTCATGTCCCGCCCGGCATGGTCGGCACCCTGCACGAACAGCCCCAGCACCAGCCGCGCGTGTTTGCGCTCCTGAGGGGTAAACCGGCCCGCGCTCATGCCCGGCACCCCGCCAGCACGGCGGCGACGATCGCCAGCGCCAGAACACACATGATCAGCCCCGCCAGCCGCGAGCGGTCCGCCGCGGTGTCCAGCCTGTGCGTCCGCTCGGCCGTCCACCCGGCCAGCGGGTCGCATTCGCCGCGCGCGCTCATGTCCGCACCTCCTGCAGGCGGGCCCCGGCCGAAGCGCGGTCCGTCGCCATGAGCCCGTGCAGCTTGCGGATGAGCGCCTGGATGTTGCGCACATCGTCATCGGAAAGATGCTGGTCCGAGAGGTCCTGCACCGTCTGGCCAAGGGCGGCCAGAACACCGGAAAACCCCGGCCCGCTGGCCGGCGTGCGCTCCACCAGGTCGCAGCCCGCCTTGTCCGCCAGCCATTCGGCCAGCTCCCGGATGCCATAGACCTGCGTCAGCAGCCCGGCCCGCAGGAGCGAAAGCTCGCCATCCCGGTCGGGATCGGAGGCCGCATAGAGCAGCCATTGCGACACGCCGAGTGTCGCGGCCGCCGCCGCGATGCCCTGCTCGCCGGTGCGCTGCTGGATCTCGTCGAACGCCCGGGTGATCGCATCGTGAACGGAGCCGCGCGGACGGGGCTTCACTGCGCTCATGTCATGCCTCCAGAACCGGCCCCACCTGCGCAGGGCCTCCAAACACGGGAAGACGGTTGGACCTGTGCGGACCGGCCGCACACGGCCATTCTCCGGGTCGCCGCACCGTCAGGCGGCAAGCCGGTGCAAGGGATCGCCCCCGCCAGCCGGCAGCGGCGCTCCGCACCGCCTCGCGGGGCGCCGGCCGCATGCCGACAGGGAGGCCGGCCCGCGCGAGACACCCAATCGCGCGGGCCGGCGGGGGCGGGGCCGAAAGGCCGCACCCCTGTCAAAACGATGGACGTGAAACGAACGCCTGTGCTGAAATCTCCTGCAGTTGCGCGCGCAAGCGAAGGAGATGGACTGCACGATGAGCGATGACGTGGATCAGCAGCCGGTGGGCCCGCTGTACGGGCTGTTGAGACTGCTCCAGGACCAGTTGGAGCAAGGCGCGGCACAGGCCCCGGAAGGACGAACCGCATGGTTGTCGCAACAAAGGGAAAAAGCCTTGCGCTACGCGGTGCCCCCCACCGCTCCCCTGCCGGAACTGAGAAACCGGAAAGAAGACGCCGGCATAACCACCAGTGCCGTTCAGGAGCTCCGGAGCCAGGGCTACGAGCGGGAGATCGAACACTGGTTCGCAAAGAACCTCGGCCTGAAACAGCCGCACTCCGACAGCGAGTAGCCCCGCCAAGTCCAAGGCGCCGGTCCGGCCGGAAGGAGGGCGCGGCGATCACGACGCGGCCTCATGCATCTTCTTCAGAACCCGTTGACGCACTGTCGATCTCGGTTCGCGCCCAGTCCGGAGCTGAAATACGAAACGCGGATCGTTCATCATCTCTCGACCGAACCGCGTGGCCGTCCACTGTCGAGCAACGATGAACCGCTCAACTGATTGGATGAATGATTCCATCTCGCTCATGCGGCACCTTCATAGGACTATTCCTGCCGTTCGAGCGGAGAATTACTATTTCACGGACGATTGTCAATCCAATAGGAATTTTCCAATGGATATCGTCAGGAAGCGGATCATCGAACGAGCAACAGAGCTCGGCCTCGACTACAAAGACATCTCCTTGCAGATGGGCCGCAATCACGCCTATCTGCAGCAGTTCCTGACACGCGGAATTCCTCGCGAACTCAAGGAACGAGATCGTGAACGGCTAGCCTCGATCCTGAGAGTGAATGAAGAAGAGATCGGAGGACCGCGCCGATCGCACCCATTCGAGACACCGACCCGCGACATCGTAACCGAAGACGGCAAAAAAGCCGTTCCAGCAGACACCACCCCCGAGATCGACGTTACGGCAGGACTCGGAGGCGGAGGACTGAGCACGCATGTTACGGACAGCAATGGAAATGGCCTAACATTCACGTCCGAACTGGTGCGTGACTATTGGCGCCTCCCCTCCTGGCTTCATGATCGGATCAACGTACCCCCCCGCCACCTAGCTGCATTCACCGTACAAGGTGACAGCATGGAACCAACGCTAGCGAGCGGTGACACCGTTTTCATTGACACACGACACCGCGTCCCCTCTCCCGACGGCATCTATGCGATTGTTGATTTGTTTGGCGGCTTGATCGTGAAACGGCTAGAGGTGCGGGACGACCGCGTGAGCGTGATTTCGGATAACCCGCGTCACTCTGAATACACGATGGGAATTGAAGAATTGATGGTCATCGGCCGCTACGTTGGCCGCTTCACAGTCTAAAGACCAAGACCCCATCCTGCAGACCAATAGCGCCAATATCCCACACGTCATATAGTAGGAAAATTCCGCTTACCCTGAATTTTTCCGATTGATTGATAGGATTAGTCCTCTTATCGTACCCATCATCATCCGATGGGAGGACACAATGCCATTGCACGACACCAGCGCACCGCGCCTGACCTCCCACACATTCAGCTTTCGCACGAGCCGGGCATGACCGCGGCCGTCGCCCTTGTCTTCGTCGGTACTCTGCTGTGCGCGGCTGCGCTGGCGCTCGTCGCCATCGCGCTTGCCGGCGCAGCCGCGCTCGCCATGGGCCTGCGCTGGCAGCACGCCGATGAAACCGACCTCACGCCCTGGCAGGGGCGTTCCCTGCCCTGATCAAACCTCAAGGATCCCGACACATGAGTGATGCAGGTGGAATTGCAGCCGACCAGCTCCGCGCCTTCATTGAGCGCATCGAGCGTCTCGAGGAGGAGAAGAAGGTCATCGGCGACGACATCAAGGAGGTCTACGCCGAGGCCAAGGGCACCGGCTTCGACGCGAAGATCCTGCGCAAGCTCATCTCCCTGCGCAAGAAGCAGCCGCAAGAGCGCGAGGAGGAAGAGGCCATTCTCGACCTCTACATGCAGGCGCTCGGCATGATCGGCGGCGGCAATGCGTGAGCGCTTGTCCCGCCTTCACCTCCAGGGCGACCAGCCCTCGCGTCGGAATGCCCGCTGCCAGATGGGCCAGACGGCGACCTCCGGCGCGCGATTTCCGCATTTGGCACAGCGAAACCGCACCCCGGTAAGGTTCGGGTGCTCTGATGTCGCCACCCGGCTGTCATGGCCACAGGCGCACCGAAGGAAAACGTCGAACCGCTCGCTCATGTAAGACCCGCTCGCTCAAATGAGAACGATACAGGAACAAAGCAGGGCAGACCATGTGCAGAAAACCGTGTGGCCGGTGGCGCCCCTCAACCGCAGGAAGCCGAGCATGAAAGCCCTCTCCCTTCCCCGGCCCTTTGCCTGGGCGCTGCTGACCGGCCACATCGATATCTATCGCCAGCCGGGCCTGCCCGTTCATGCCGGGCGCCTTCTGATCCATGTCGGCGACGATGCCTCACAGGCGACCACGCGCGCCGCCCTGCGCCAGGTGGCCGAGCGCTCGGGCACCGACATGGCGCTTCTGCGCAACGCCTATGACCAGCAATGCGCCCTGCAGGCCATCACGGGCGCACTCACGGTCACCGGCCTCGGCTGGGATTTCTCCAGCGGCGGCGCCGAGCCGGTCTCCTACACCGTCACCGGCGCCAGCCGGGCCTTTCGGCCTGTGTCCTGCCACGGCTGCACCGGCTTCTTCGATGTGCCGCAAGCCGTGATCGATGAGCTCGACATTCCCGGATACGTGGAGAGGTGAGATGACCATCCGCCCCGCCGACACCGCAACCGCCACCCCGCGCCGCAAGAGGCTGTCCGAGGCATCCCTGCGCACCGCCCTTCGGGCGATGTCTGGTGCCGGGCTCACGGTGGAGCGGGTCGTCATCCGCGCCGGCGAGGCCGAGATCCTGTGCACCCCGCTTGAGCGGGAGGAGACCCCGCGCAATGATTGGGACCTTGAGCAATGGTGAGAGGTCTCATGAAGGTCGACTATCCCGGGCTGCTGGTGGAAGCGCTCCCCTCCGGCAACCGTCGCTATCGCGTGCGCACGCAAGGGGATGCCTCCCGCCGCATCCGGATCCACTGCGGGCCGGAGCATGAGGACTTCCAGCGCCAGTATCTGGCGGCCCGGCGTGGCGAAACCCCGGAGCCGCTCAAGACGGCCGTCGACTATGCCAAGCCGCGGTCCATCGCATGGCTGGTCCACTCCTATCTGACCCACCTGGAAGCCCGTGTGAGCGCGGGCATGGCCAGCGCCAAGACGGTCAAGAAGAAGCGCAACCTTCTCGGGCGCCTGCTCGGGAGCCCGGACAAGGTGATGCTGATTCCCCGTGAGAAGATTCTCGCCATGCAGGACGAAATGGTCGCCACCCCGGCGCAGGCCGACGCCTTCATCGAGGCGCTTGGCGTCATGTACGACTGGGCGATCGAGCGCGGGCACCTGACGACCAACCCCGCGCGCGGCATCCCCAGGATCTACGTCAAGGGCGGCGGCGCCCAGCCGTGGAAGGCGGCGGACGTCAAAACCTACCTGGCGCACCACCCGCGCGGCTCCAAGGCGCATGTGGCCATGTCGGTGCTGTTGTGGACCGGATGCCGCGTCGAGGACCTCACATATCTTGGCCGCCGCCATGAATGCGTTCTGGACGGCATAGAGGCGCTTCGCTGGACCCCGCTCAAGAAAGGATCGTCCGAGGTGACGATTCCCCTCCTCGCGCCTCTCAGGGACGCCACGCGCGCCCCCACGGTTCAGGGAGAGACCTATGTGCTCGGGCGCGGGGGGAATCCCTTCGCCAGCGGCGACAGCATGTCGGCCATGGTCAAGCGCTGGTGCCGGGCGGCCGGGCTCGCGCATCTGTCGGCGCACGGGGTCCGCAAGGGCCTTGCGGAGATCCTCGCCGAGTCGGGATGCAGCCAATACGAGATCATGGCCATTCTCGGCCACTCGGAGGCCAAGACCAGTGAGGTCTACACCCGGCGAGTCGAGCGGTGGAAACTGGCCAATGCGGCCCTCAGCCGGGTCGATGTGTCCCACGGGTGGTTCTGACGTGGGACAAAAAAAAGGCCAACCCGTTGGTTGGCCTTGTTTTTCTTACTGAAAATGGTGCGGTCGAGAAGACTCGAACTTCCACGGGTTTTACCCCACAGCGACCTCAACGCTGCGCGTCTACCAATTCCGCCACGACCGCAATTTCCAGTCAGTGCCGCGGGGCAGTGCCCTGCGGTGCGCATCCTCTATCAAAAGGAATTTTCCCGCGCAAGCGATTTGCGTGAGGATATGCACAGGCGGCGTGTTTCTCCTGTGCAAGGTCGCCCAGAACCCTCAGAGAGGCCCGGTGCGACGCGCCGGGCGCGCCTCGGGCGGGCGCATGAGAACCTCGGTGATGGACACGCCGATGCGCTCGCCCTGCAGGACCACCTGCCCCCGGGCGATGGGAATGTTGTTGGCGAGAATCTGTACATCGTCGTCCTCGCGCGCGGTAAGCTCGATCACCGCGCCCCGACCCATGCGCAAAAGCTGGTGAATCGGCATCTCCGAGCGCCCCAGCACCACGGAGATATCGATGGAAATATCGTCGAAGATGCCCACCTGATCGCTCAAGATACCGTCCGATCCTCTTGCCTTCGGGCGAAGGAATGGAAATTCGCCTGCGTTCGTCCTATACGGCGATCCGCAGGACGGAAGCCGACACTCGCACGATGGTCGGATCCTGGTTAACAAACCCCTAACGGACTTGCAAAATGACACAGCGCGCCGATCTCGCCCGCACCTTCCTTGCCCGTGAAGGCTCGCCCGCCGTGGAATGGGCGATCAGCGACCGGCCGGTCGCCTATGAGGACGCGCTGGCGGAGATGGAGCAGCGCGTCACCGGGATCGCCGAGGGAACCGCGGCGGAGCGGGTCTGGCTTCTGGAGCACCCGCCCCTCTACACCGCCGGGACGAGTGCCGACCCGGCAGACCTGATCGCACCGGATCGCTTTCCCGTCCATCGCACAGGCCGTGGCGGTCAGTATACCTACCACGGCCCCGGCCAGCGGGTGGCCTATGTCATGCTCGACCTCAAGCGCCGGGAGCAGGACGTGCGCGCCTTCGTCGCCGCGCTGGAGGGGTGGCTGATCTCGACGCTCTGGGAGCATCATATTCGCGGCGAGCGGCGCGAGGACCGGGTCGGCGTGTGGGTGCGCCGCCCGGAAAAGGGCCCCGACGTCGAGGACAAGATCGCCGCCATCGGCATCCGCATGCGCAAGTGGGTGAGCTTTCACGGGATCTCCCTGAACGTGGATCCCGATCTGGACCATTTTTCGGGCATCGTGCCCTGCGGCGTTACCCAGCACGGCGTGACCAGCCTGGTCGACCTGGGCCTGCCGGTCACCATGTCCGATGCGGATCTGGTCCTGCGCCGCTGCTTTGAAGAGCAATTCGGCCCGACAAACCGCGTCGAGGCGCCGGTATTCGACACATCTGAAGCTCCCTGAGCCAGCCTTCCGGCTGCGAATCATCGATCAACGAAGGTGACTTCGATTTTTGTCCGCCTGCTTCAGGTCACCTTCGATGACGGACGCCATTCGGGCTTCAGGTTGCAGGGAACGAGGACCGTGTTCGGTGCAACGCCCTGCACGCCATCAAGGCGGGTGGCCCGCCACGACTGACGGATCGCCGCCATCAGGGGTCGCCTTCCAGGCTGGCCCGCTCCCGGAGGCTCTGCTATGGCTGCACCCTCTCCTTCCAGACCGTCGAACGGACAATGCAATGGATGCAATCCATCTTGAGGATCTCGCCTTTTTCGCCTTTCACGGGCTGCATGACGAGGAAGCGCGTCTCGGCCAGAGATTCATCGTCGATGTGACCTGCTGGGCGGACCTCGCCCCGGCGGCCGCTTCGGACAGCTACCCGGACACGGTCTGCTATGCGGGGCTGACGCAGGCCATCGAGCAGGCGGTGACACAGACGCGCTTCAACCTGATAGAACGCCTCGCCGGTGCCATCGCGGAGGCGATCTTCGCCGCCGACGAGCGCATCGAGCGCACACGCGTCCGGGTTCACAAGCCGGGTGCGCCCCTTCCCATCGCGGCGGGAAAGGTCAGCGTCGAGATCACGCGCGACCGCCCCGCTCTCACCAGCTAGACGCGGGGCCTGTGCGGGCGAGCGGAGCACCGCCGGGCACGGTGTCTTCAAGCCGCTCGTCCGCCTCATGCGCGAGCATGGCCTCCACCTCCGCCAGCAGGCCCGGCACAAGGTCCGGATCGCTCGTCAGGTGGGGCGCTTCCTCGTCCAGGATCGCGGCGAATACCCGGCGGCGCGCCGCAAGCGCCCGCCCGGGATCCAGCGACACGACCTCCGCGACCGCGCGCTCGCAGATCGTCATCAGCCTGTCGGCGGCGCTCAGGCGTCCCCACAGATAGTCGTGCTCGCGCCATCGCCGGTTGAAGAAAGCGCCGAAGGCATTGAGGCTGCGCCCCTTCAGGTCGACACCGGCCGGGCGCAACGCCGTTCCGTCGCTCGGGCTGATCCGGTCGACCCGCACAGCGTTGAACTCGCTCATCATGGTGCGGCCGAGCACCGGAAACGTCACGAGGTCATAGAAGGCGAACCCCAGATAGGCGCTTTCCAGCGGCCGGCGCAGCGGGACCGGCACATTGTTGAACACCATGACGGAGAAGATGTCGTCCGCCAGCCGGTCGAGCCGGGAAAGCTCCATGCTTTCGCCCAGTCTTGCCAGGAATGCGTCAGTCCCTCTGTCGAGTTCCTCCGCCTGCCCTTCTCCCTCTTTGGCCGTCTCGCAAAGGGCCAGCAGCGCACGCGCCGCCTCGCGGGGATCCCGGCCATGAAACGTGGGCTGCCAGCACAGCGCCAAATCGTCGATCTGCTCGTAGAGCGTGCTCTTGAGTTCATCCATTCGCGCCGGGTCCATTTCCATCTCCGGCCGCACGAGACGGTAAAGCCCGTTGAGACGGCGGATGACGAAACGCAGGCGGCGAATGCGATAGTCGACGTCCAGCGCGCGCAGGAAGGCAACGACCGGCTCCGGGGTGCCGGAGGGCGCCGAGGCTCCGGCGCCAATCACTGACGCCGGATCCGCCTGCGTCCGGCGGCGGCGCGAAAGCCAGGCGTCAAGCGCGGCGGCAAGGCGTCTCTCGTCCACCTCGCGGTGCCGTATGGCGTCCTTCTCCGGCCCTGCTTCCTCTTGCGCAAGCTCGGCCGCCAGCCGCGCGATCCGCTCGACGAGGCCCGAGAGCTTCAGCCGCTGGTAGCCATGGCTGGCGAACCCGGCAAACACATGCGCGCGTTCATTGGCCATGTTCCGGCAGCGGCGCAACTCGCGCACCGTCATCGGCCACTCCCCGTCGCCGCGCAGGATGGAGCGGACCTCTTCCTCGACCACCGGCTCGGCGGCCGCCAGGACCTCCGCGACGCGCGCCGCCTCGCGATTGTGTTCGGCGACCTGGTCAAGCGCGTCCCCTATGGGCTCGTTGCGCGGGATATGGGCGAGAGAGGCAAGGATGACGCGGAAGAACCCGGCCCCGCCACCGGCGGCGGCCTCCGCGCCCGTGGGCGAGGGAAGCACGGCCGAGGACCCGTCGGCCGCGGCAAGCGGATCGACGTAGACGATGCGGCGCACCACCTCGCGCGCCGCCGGACGTCCCGCGATCGCCTCGAGGACCGGCTGGAACGGCTTGTTCATCACCACGCTGCCGTCGACCAGAACGCGCCCCGCCCCCTCGCCGCCGCAATCGGCAAAGGCACGGGCCAGAAACGCCTCACGCCGGGGCCATGGCTCGCCGCGCCCGGCCAGCACCCTGTCCATCTCCGCAACCGTCATGGGCGGAAAGGCGCCCGGAAACGACGAGGTCGCACGCGCGGAGAACACGAGGTCCGGGATCGACTCGTCGGTGAAGTCGCTCTCCGTCAGGCCGTTGCCGCGCCGTCGCGCCCCATAGTGCAGGATGCGCCGGTGTTCGATCTCCTCCACGGAACCGCCATCCTCGATGGGAAAACGCCGCCGTGCGCCGTGAAAATCGGTGACCGTGACGAAAAGATCCAGGGACTGTCCCTGCGGGATGAGCGTCACCGGCTCGCCAGTCGCAATGTTACCAGTCGCCGTTTCGCCAGGACCGCGACGCGGCGTCATGGACTGGCAGGCATCCAGCATCCAGCCGACATAGCGCTCGCCGGAGAAAGGCGGCGTGAACCAGCGCGCCTGCATGAACTGGTGCAGCTTCAGCCGTGTTTCGGGATCGGTCAGTTCCGCCTTCAGCGCCATGGACACCAGCCGGTCGAGCACCGGCGCGATCGAGCCCTTCAGGTAGCGCGTGAGCCCGACAGGCTCGCCGGCAAGCCGTGTGACGTCGGCATTTTCAAGCCACAGGTCGCGATGGCTGTCGAGCGAGAGATTGTGGGCCAGCGCGCGGGCAAGCATCACGCCGTTGACGCCGCCGGCCGAGGCGCCGGCGATCACATCGACGACGACCCGCAGATCCACCCCCGGGCGAAACATCTCCAGGAAAGCCTCATAGGCCGCGATGCTGCCCTCGCCGGTCCCGGCTCCGTCATTACGCCCGGCCCCTGTCCGTCCCTCCTGCCGGCGTGCCGCGCGCACCAGCGACAGGAACTCGCGCGTGATCCCGTGCATGTAGACGGCGAGCGACACCCCGCCGTAGAGGACAAGCGCCAGCCGCAGTTCGATCTGTCTCATGAACGTCCATCCGCCCCCGGCCCATGGTCTGCCGGTTCGCGCCAAAGCGCAATGCGCAAGGGCCGGACCGACGGTGTCAGCCTTCGCCCTGTCGCTCCCGGCGCAGGCGCGCCCAGTAATCGAGCCGCTTTCTCAACTCGCGCTCGAAACCACGCTCCGGCGGATCGTAGAAGGACTGGCGCCCAAGGCTTTCGGGAAAGTAGTCCTGACCCGAGAAGGCGTCGGGCTGGTCGTGGTCGTAGGCGTAGCCGTCGCTGTAGCCTTCCGCCTTCATCAGCTTCGTCGGCGCGTTGAGGATATGCTTGGGTGGAAGCAGCGAGCCGTTGGCCTTGGCCATGCGCATGGCGCTCTTGTAGGCGGTGTAGACGGCATTCGATTTCGGTGCCGTCGCCAGGTAGACGACCGACTGGGCCAGCGCCAGTTCGCCCTCGGGCGACCCGAGCATCTGATAGGCATCGCGCGCGGCATTGGCCTGCGTGAGCGCGTTGGGGTCGGCGAGCCCGATGTCCTCCACCGCCATGCGGATCAGACGCCGGGCGAGAAACAGCGGATCCTCGCCGCCATCGAGCATCCGGCAGAACCAGTAGAGCGCCGCATCGGGATCGGATCCGCGCACCGACTTGTGCAGGGCCGAGATCAGGTTGTAGTGGCCGTCGCGGGACTTGTCGTAGACCGGCGCCCGGCGCTGCACGAGATCCTGCAGCCGCGTCGCGTCGAACGTCTCGCCCTCACGCGCGGCGCGCCATACATCCTCCGCAAGCGTGAGCGCGGAGCGTCCGTCGCCGTCGGCCATGCGCAGCAGCGAGGCGCGAGCACCCTCGTCAAGCGGCAGGGGCCGCCCCTCCTCCTCTTCCGCGCGCGCAAGCAACCGGTCCAGCGCCTCCTCGTCGAGGGTGCGGAAGGTAAGCACATGCGCCCGCGACAGGAGCGCCGCGTTGAGCTCGAAACTCGGGTTCTCCGTCGTCGCGCCGACGAGCGTGACCGTGCCGTCCTCCATCACCGGCAGGAAGCTGTCCTGCTGGGCGCGATTGAAACGATGGATCTCGTCCACGAACAGCAGCGTGCTTTTGCCGGTCAGGCGGGCGGCGCGCGCCGCCTCGAACACCTTCTTGAGTTCGGCAACACCGGTGAAGATCGCCGACACCTGCTCGAAACGCAGGTCCGTCGCATCCGCCAGCAGGCGGGCGACCGTGGTCTTTCCCGTTCCCGGAGGTCCCCAGAAGATGAGCGATCCCAGGCTGCGCCCGGCCAGCATCCGGCTCAGCACGCCCTCGGGGCCAAGCAGGTGATCCTGACCGACCACATCCTCGAGCCGGGCCGGCCTCAACCGGTCCGCGAGCGGACGTGGAGTGTCCCCCGCAAGACCCGCCGCCTGAAAGAGATCGCTCATGTCCCGGTCCCCGGATCAGCCGCGCAGGGCGATGCGCAAAACGCGCCCGCCACGCTTGATCTCGAGCCGCCAGATCCCCGGATCGCCACTGGCGATACGGGAAAGCTCACGGGTCGAACCCACCGCGCGGCCATTGACGCTGAGCACGATGTCACCCGGCTGAAGCCCGACGCGCGCGGCCGTCGAGCCTGGCTGGAGTTCGCTGATGACGACGCCGTCCTCGAAATCGTCGAGACGAAGTTCCATCGCGACAGCCGGCGAGAGATTGAGAACCGTCGCGCCGGCGAAGGGCGAATAGCCGTCGATCAGCCGCGAGTCACGCGCAACGGTCTCGGGCGCCGGTTCCAGCGCCACGTCAAGCTCCACGCTCCCCCCCGGCCGCAGGACGGAAAAGGTCACGCTGGAGCCGACATTGCGGTTGGAAAACCGGTAGCCGAAGCTGTCGGGATCCGTGATCTCCGCATCCCCGACACGGGTGATGAGATCCCCGACCTTGAGGCCCGCACGCTCGGCCGGCGACCCCTCGTGAACGGAGGTGACGAGAACGCCCGTCGGACGGTCGAGCCCAAGAGCCTCGGCGATCTCGGCCCCGACGCTCTGCAGGCTGGCGCCCAGCCAGGGACGGTGAACCTTTCCGTCCCCTTCCGAGGCCGTCACGACGAAACGGACCATGTTGGAGGGAATGGCGAAACCGATGCCGTTCGACCCGCCTGACCGGGAGTAGATGGCGGAATTGATCCCCACCAGCCGGCCCTGCATGTCGACAAGCGCGCCCCCGGAGTTGCCCGGATTGATGGCCGCGTCCGTCTGGATGAAGAACTGGTAGTCGGACACTCCGACGCGTGTGCGCGCCAGCGCCGAGACGATGCCCTGGGTCACCGTTTGCCCCACTCCGAACGGGTTGCCGATCGCGAGAACGATGTCGCCGACCGCCAGTTCGTCGGAATCGGCGAAGGGCAGGAACGGCAGGTCCTCGTCGAGATCCTTCACCTTGAGGATCGCGAGATCCGTGCGTTCGTCCTTGAGCACGATGTCGGCGTCGAACTCGCGACGGTCGGCAAGCGCGACGCGGACCTCGTCCGCATTGGCGATGACATGGTAGTTGGTGATGATCGTGCCGTCGGCGGAAATGATCACGCCGGATCCAAGCGACGATTCCACGCGCTTGCGCTGCTGCCCTCGCATACCGTCCGGGCCGCCGAAGAAACGCCGGAAGAAGGGATCGTCGAAAAAGGGCGAGGCCGGACGGCTCTCCACCGTGCGGCTGGCATAGACATTGACGACCGCGGGCCGGGCCTGCGCGACGACCGGCGCGAACGACAGCGTGAGTTCGGCCGCCGAACGCGGCACGCTGCGATCCTGCGCCTGCGCGCTTCCACCGACGGGCAGGAGCAAGGCGGGAACGAGCGCGAGCATCCCCAGCAGGGACAGACGGAATCCTCGCCGACGACCTTGCGCGGAAGCGCGAGGCGCCCCGGTCTTGTCCGTTGACGACATATGCAGCTTCGGCAGGTCCATGGGCGGCTAGCTCCCTCGCAATGCAGCGTATCGGGCCCGGGCACCGATCCGCCGCAGGCTCTCGCGCGTGGCGTCCGCCATACATGCCAGATTGGGGCGAAACGTGGCAATGCGGCATGTCCGAACGCGAAACGGCCGCCGGGATCCCCGGCGGCCGTTCCACATCTTCTTTTCAGCGAACGGCGGCGTACCGCCCTCCGCGGCTCAGGCGGAGCGCACCTGGCCCAGGAAGTTCTTCACCTCCCGGTCGAGGTGATCGGCCTGCTCCGACAGCTCCGTGACGGAACGCGAGAACATGTTGGCCGAATCGCGGGCCTGCTCGGACATGCTGCGCACCTCGGAGATGTCGTCCGACACCTTCGACGTACCGCCGGCGGCACGCTGGGTGTTCTCGGCGATGCTCTGGGTCGCGAAGCTCTGCTCGGTGACGGCAGCCGAAACGTCGGTGACCGACTGGCTGATCTCGCCGATCGTGACCTGAATCTCCCCGATGGCGGAGACGGCCTCGTCGGTGGCGCCGCGGATCGCATCGATCTGCTGCTGGATCTCGCCGGTCGCCTTGCCCGTCTGGGATGCCAGTTCCTTGACCTCGGCGGCAACCACCGCGAAGCCCTTGCCCGCCTCGCCGGCACGCGCCGCCTCGATGGTGGCATTCAGCGCCAGAAGGTTTGTCTGGTCGGCGATGTCGCTGATGAGCGTCACCACCTCGCCGATCCGGTTGGCGGCCTCGGCCAGCGAACGCACCGTGGAGTTGGTGGAATTCGCCCGCTCCGTCGCCGTCTGGGCAATGGTCGAGGACCGTTCGATGAGCGAGGAGATTTCCTGGATCGAGCTGGAAAGCTGATCGGACGCCGTCGCGATCGACTGCACCTCGTTCATGGCATCCGACGACATGGACGCCGCTCGCTCGGAGGTTTCGCCCGAAACCTCGGTCATCTGGCGCATGGTATCGGCGGAACTGCGCAGGCTCTCCACCGAACGGGCCACGCTGTCGACGACCTGACCGACGCTCGCCTCGAAGTCCGACGCGAGATCGGACAGCATCTGCTGACGCTGTTCGGCCTGGCTGCGCGCAAGCTGCGCCTCCTGGGCCGCGCGCTGTTCCTGTTCCTCAGCCGCATTCTGGCGAATGAGGACGACGGCACGGCCGATGTCGCCGATCTCGTCGCCGCGCTTGGCGGCGGCGATCTCGGTGGTGGTGTCACCGGCGGCAATCGACTCAAGCGCACGAACCAGCGCATGAAGCGGACGGGTGATCGAGCGCGAGAAGAGAAGCGCGACGACGATCGCGATGCCCACCGTCACAAGGGTGAGGATGATCATCGAGTTGCGCATCTCGGTGACCGCGGCAAGCGTCTCGTCGATGTCCCGCTCGGCCACGACCGCGAAACGGGTGCCGCCGATGGAAAGCGGCGTCGCCACCGTCATGCGGTCGACACCGCTGGCCGAATGCACCACGCCCTCGCCTTCGCTGCCGTTGAGGGCGGCGCGCACCACATCATTGTCGGCGGTTGCGACCAGCGCGGTCGACTCGGCGGCGCGGGGCTTGTCGGTGACAACCCGTCCGTCCTCATCGACGATATAGACCTGTCCGGTCTCGCCAAGGTCGGCCAGATCACCAGCGATGCCGCCCAGGAAGTCGGCATCGACACGGATGACGATCACGCCTGCGAGGTTGGAGCCGTTGAACTTGGTGATATAGGCGGGCTGGGCGATGAACAGCGAGGGCTTGCCGCCGGCAGGAGCATAGAACTCGTAGCTGGAAACGAACTGCTCGCCGGCCTCGGCGGCCATCGCCTTGTTGTAGACATCTGCAAGAGCGGTGTCCGCAAGCGCCTGATCCGTCACGGACAGCAGGAAGTCATCCGACTTCGTGACGCTGTAGAGCACCTGCCCCTTGGCGTTGATCGCGTAGATGTCCGCATAGCCGTTGTTCTTCCACGCCGCGTAGAAACCGCTGTGCAGCTCGGAATGGCGCCAGGCATAGAGCGTCTTGTTGTTCTTGCCGGTCAGCTCCGCACGCCCGGCCGCATCGAGGCCTTCCGGCTGGAAGTAGCCAAGCAGCGTCGCGCGCTCCTGGTCGATGCTCGACATCGCCGAATCCAGCTCGGAAAAGGCGAGCGCCGTCGCGGCGCCGGAGACCGTGGTGGAAAGGTCGCCCAGAAGCATGTTCATCTTGGCGTCGATCAGCCCGGTGCGTGCTTTCGAAACCATGGCCAGCTCACCGGTGGCGGAATCGGTCAGCCCGCCACGCGCATTGAGATAACCACCGATTCCGACCGCCGCGCAGGCCGCAAAGACCAGACCGACCACCAGAACGGGAACGACAACGGAAAGTTTCATAAACCGATTACCGGCACGAGCCTGCGGCTCGGACGCCTCGGACGTCTCAGACATCACACCCCTCCGACTGAACGTGGGACCCCAGATGTCGCTAACGTAGGCGTGTGGTTGTTAAAAGAACGATAATCGCGCGTTGTAAATCGCGTTCAATTTCAATGTCTTAAAAAACAAAAAACGCGCCGCGAAGACTTCCCTTAGGGAAGCCCTCGCGGCGCGCCGGATCAATTACGCAGCGTCTTCAGAAGCCTGCTCGGCCTCGACGCGGGCACGGTCCACGGCACCACGGGCCTCGACGTCGCGATCGACGAACTCGATCACGGCGAGCGGCGCGTTGTCGCCATGGCGGAAGCCGGCCTTGAGGACGCGGGTGTAACCACCGTTGCGGCCCTTGTAGCGCTCCGCAAGCGTGTCGAACAGCTTGCGGACGAGCACGACGTCGCGGATCTCCGCGATCGCCTGGCGACGTGCGTGCAGGTCACCACGCTTGCCCAGGGTAACAAGCTTCTCGACGATCGGACGCAGTTCCTTCGCCTTGGGAAGGGTGGTCACGATCTGCTCATGCTCGATCAGGGACGCCGACATGTTGGCGAACATCGCCTTGCGGTGGCTCGACGTCCGGTTGAGCTTGCGACCGCGATTGCCGTGGCGCATGGCTCTCTCCTTTTCTAGTGAGGGCGGATCAGGCCGCCTCTCGATACCGGGAAGACCGCGCTTGCGCGATCAGTACTGATGATCTTCGTAGCGCTTGGCGAGCTCGTCAATGTTCTCCGGCGGCCAGTTGGCGACCTCCATGCCGAGATGGAGACCCATCTGGGCGAGAACTTCCTTGATCTCGTTGAGCGACTTGCGGCCGAAATTCGGCGTGCGCAGCATCTCCGCCTCGGTCTTCTGAATGAGATCGCCAATATACACGATATTGTCGTTCTTCAGACAGTTGGCCGAACGCACCGACAGCTCGAGCTCGTCGACCTTCTTGAGAAGCGCCGGGTTGAAAGCGAGTTCGGGGACGGTGTCCTCCTTCACCTCGCGACGCGGCTCCTCGAAGTTGACGAAGATCGAGAGCTGGTCCTGAAGGATGCGCGCGGCAAAGGCCACCGCGTCCTCGGGAGCAACCGACCCGTCGGTCTCCACCGTGAGCGTGAGCTTGTCGTAGTCGAGCACCTGGCCCTCGCGGGTGTTCTCGACCTTGTAGGAGACCTTGCGCACCGGCGAATAGAGGCTGTCGACCGGGATGAGACCGATCGGCGCGTCTTCCGGACGGTTGCGCTCCGCAGGCACGTAACCCTTACCGGTGTTGACCGTGAACTCCATGCGGATCTCGGCGCCCTCGTCGAGGGTGCACAGGACGAGATCGGGATTCAGAACCTCGATGTCGCCGACCGTCTGGATGTCACCGGCCGTCACCATGCCAGGACCCTGCTTGCGCACGACCATGCGCTTGGGGCCCTCACCCTGCATGCTGAGCGCGATCTCCTTGATGTTCAGGATGATGTCGGTGACATCCTCGCGAACACCCGGGATGGACGAAAACTCGTGCAGCACGCCGTCGATCTGGACGGCGGTGACCGCCGCACCCTGGAGCGACGACAGGAGAATGCGACGCAGCGCATTGCCGAGCGTCAGACCGAAACCACGCTCGAGCGGCTCGGCGACGACGGCGCCCAGAAGGCGCGGATCGTGACCGGGCTTTACCTCAAGCTTGTTCGGCTTGATCAGTTCCTGCCAGTTCTTGTGAATGCTCAATATCTTTCCTCCGGCTGTCCCGCCGGTGCCGCGTACGGTCCGGCCATGCTGTGCCATGGGAATGAAGGGAGTGCGACTGGTCCTCAGACGCGGCGGCGCTTGCGCGGACGGCACCCGTTGTGCGGGATCGGCGTCACGTCGCGGATGGAGGTCACCATGAAGCCGGCGGCCTGCAGCGCGCGAAGCGCGGACTCACGTCCCGAACCCGGGCCGCGAACCTCGACCTCGAGGGTACGCATGCCGTGATCGGCGGCCTTGCGGGCAGCGTCCTCGGCAGCCATCTGGGCCGCGTACGGGGTCGACTTGCGCGAGCCCTTGAAGCCCATGGCGCCGGCCGACGACCAGGAGATCGCGTTGCCCTGGGCATCCGTGATCGTGATCATGGTGTTGTTGAACGTCGAGTTCACATGCGCGACGCCGGAGGAAATGTTCTTCCGTTCGCGACGACGAACGCGCGTGGTGTCTTTTGCCATTGTCTTGTCCTTTGCTCGATCTCGTCACCGCCGTTGACCGGCGGCTCCACCGAACCGATCCGTGATCGGAACTTACTTCTTCTTGCCGGCGATCGGCTTCGCCGGACCCTTGCGGGTACGGGCGTTCGTGTGCGTCCGCTGGCCGCGCACCGGCAGGCCACGACGGTGACGCAGGCCGCGGTAGCAGCCAAGGTCCATCAGACGCTTGATGTTCATCGCCACTTCGCGGCGAAGGTCGCCCTCGACGATGTAGTCGCGGTCGATCGTCTCGCGCATCGCCAGAACTTCAGCGTCGCTGAGCTCGTTGACGCGGCGCTCCGGAGCGATGTTCACCTTCTGGATGATCTCCTGGGCGAACTTCGGGCCGATGCCGTGAATGTACTGAAGCGCGATGACGACGCGCTTGTTCGTCGGAATGTTGACGCCTGCGATACGGGCCAATGCCGTCTCCATGTTCGGGCGCCCTTCCTGTCATGGAAGAAGCGCCGGGTTGCCCCCGCGTCCGGTGGAGCCCGGCCCTTGCGGGGAATCAGGTGCACAAACGCATCCGTGCCGCGCTGGCCGCGCGACGCGAATGCGGATCTTGTGGCAGAGCGGGAGCCTTAGCTTGCCGCCGACACTGCGTCAAGCGCGGAATCGATCTGCGCCGACACGTCATCGATCGACTTCATGCCGTCGATGGCGGTGAGCAGACCACGCTCGCGATAGTAAGGCGCGACAACCGCCGTATCGCGATTGTAGGCCTCGAGACGCTGCTTGAAGATCTCGGGATCATCGTCCTTGCGCACGGGCTCGCCCGCCGCCTTGGCCTCCGAGGCCCGCTTGATGATCCGGTTCACGAGCTGGGTCTGGTCGACCTCGAGTTCGAGAACGGCATCCAGCTTCAGCCCTTTCTCCTCCAGCATCCGGTCCAGGGCCTCGGCCTGGGCAAGGGTGCGGGGAAAACCGTCGAGAATGAACCCCTTGCGGGCATCCTCTTCCTCGATCCGGTCGGCGACGATGCCGACCACGATCTCGTCGGACACCAGTCCGCCGGCATCCATGACGGCCTTGGCCTTCTGTCCCACCGGCGTCTGGGCCGCGACCGCGGCCCGGAGCATGTCACCGGTCGAGAGCTGCGGAATGCCGTGCCTTGCGACCAGACGCGACGCCTGGGTTCCCTTGCCCGCCCCCGGCGGCCCGAGAAAGATCAACCTCATCTGCGCTTCCCCCTGAGCTTCGACTTCTTCACCAGTCCCTCATACTGATGCGCGAGCAGATGGCCCTGGATCTGCGAAACCGTATCCATGGTCACGCTGACGACGATCAGCAGCGAGGTGCCACCGAAGTAGAACGGAACGCCCGTCGCGGAAATGAGGAATTCGGGTAAGAGACAGACCAGGACGATGTAGATGGCGCCAACAGCGGTGATGCGCGTCAGGACATAGTCGATGTACTGCGCGGTCCGCTCGCCCGGACGAATGCCCGGAATGAAGCCGCCGTGCTTCTTCAGGTTGTCGGCCGTATCCTCGGGATTGAACACGATCGCCGTGTAGAAGAAGCAGAAGAAGATGATCAGCGCCGAATAGAGCGCCATGTAGAGCGGCTGCCCGTGTCCGAGCAGTGCCGTCACCGTCGTAAGCCACCCGGACGCCTCCCCCGTCGTGCCGAGACCGGACAGCGTCGCGGGAACCAGCAGCAGCGAGGATGCGAAGATCGGAGGAATTACGCCGGCGGTGTTGAGCTTCAGCGGCAGGAACGAGGTGTTGCCCTCGAACATGCGGTTGCCCATCTGCCGCTTCGGATACTGGATCAGCAGGCGGCGCTGCGCGCGCTCCATGAACACGATCAGGGCGATCACGACCACCGACAGCAGCAGCAGCACGATGATGATCGGGGTCGCCAGCGCACCCTGGCGGCCAAGCTCGAGCGTCGAGGCAAGCGCGGCCGGAAGGCCTGCGACGATGCCCGCGAAGATGATGAGCGAAATGCCGTTGCCGATGCCGCGTGACGTGATCTGCTCGCCGAGCCACATCAGGAACATCGTACCACCGACCATCGTGATGACGGTGCTGATACGGAAGAACCAGCCCGGATCCGCCACCACGTTGGTGGCCGACTCCAGACCCACCGCAAGGCCATAGGCCTGCACCGTCGCCAGAAGCACGGTGCCGTAGCGGGTATACTGGTTGATGACCTTGCGGCCCTGTTCGCCTTCCTTCTTCAGCGCCTCGAGCGAGGGAACGACCGACGTGAGGAGCTGAATGATGATGGAGGCGGAGATGTACGGCATGATGCCGAGCGCAAGGATCGCCATGCGCGACACGGCACCGCCGGTGAACATGTTGAACAGGCCGACGATGCCATGCTGGGCCTGACCGAAGGCCTGCGCGAAGGCGTCGGGGTTGATTCCGGGAAGCGGCACGTAAGTGCCGAACCGATACACAAGAAGCGCACCCAGTGTGAACCAGATACGCTTCTTCAGTTCCTCGGCTTTGGCGAAAGCTGAAAAATTCAGATTAGCCGCTAGCTGTTCGGCAGCAGATGCCATTCCAGGCTCCGGTCAGAAGAGTACGTTCGGAAGTGGGAAAACCCAGGCTTATTCAGCCTGGGCTCCGATAATCGCGACCTTGCCGCCAGCCTTCTCGACCGCCTCGATGGCAGCCTTGGAGGCGCCGGCGATTTCGAAGGTGACCGCGGTCTTGAGCTCGCCGTCGGACAGGAGACGGACGCCGTCCTTGACGCGACGGATCACGCCGGCGGCCTTGAGGGCCTCCGCGTTGACCGTCTGCGACGCGTCGAGCTTGCCCGCCTCGATGGCGACCTGCACGCGACCGATGGAAACGGCCGTGTAGGACTTCGCGAAGATGTTCGTGAAGCCGCGCTTCGGCAGGCGACGGTGAAGCGGCATCTGGCCGCCCTCGAAGCCCTTGATGGCGACGCCCGAACGGGACTTCTGGCCCTTCACGCCACGTCCGCCGGTCTTGCCCTTGCCGGAGCCGATGCCGCGACCGACGCGCATGCGGTCCTTCGTGGCACCCGGGTTGTCCCGGAGATCATTCAGTTTCATTGTCTGTCTCCCGCACTCACGCTTCGTCGACGACGCGCACGAGGTGCTGAACCTTCCGGATCATGCCACGCACTTCCGGGGTGTCCTTCAGGGTCGAGCGCCGGCGCATCTTGTTGAGACCGAGGCCGACAAGAGTCGTCCGCTGGTCCTTCGGGCGCCGGATCGGGCTGCCCACCTGCTCGACCGTAACGGTCTTATCGTTCGCCATGGAACCAAGCCTTTCTCAAGCTGGGGTCGGCAGACGCCGGGATCAACCCTCGGCGGCCGGGATGCTGTCGTCGATGTCGCGGCGACGCGACTGGATCTGCGACACCTTGAGGCCACGGCGGGCAGCGACCGAACGCGGGCTGTCCTCGTGCTTCAGCGCCTCGAAGGTCGCCCGAACCATGTTGTACGGGTTCGCCGAACCCAGCGACTTCGCCACCACGTCCTGGACGCCGNGCGTCTCGAACACGGCACGCATCGGACCACCGGCGATGATGCCGGTACCGGCCGGAGCGGCGCGAAGCACCACCTTGCCGGCGCCGTGACGGCCGTTGACGTCATGATGCAGCGTACGCCCCTCGCGGAGCGGAACGCGGATCATCGAACGCTTCGCAGCCTCGGTCGCCTTGCGGATCGCCTCGGGCACCTCACGGGCCTTGCCGTGACCGAAGCCGACGCGGCCCTTCTGGTCGCCGACGACGACGAGAGCGGCAAAGCCGAAACGACGGCCGCCCTTCACCACCTTGGCAACGCGGTTGATGTGCACCAGCTTGTCGACGAACTCGCTGTCGCGCTGATCCCGATCGCCGCCGCGCTCCCGATTATCCTGTCTCGCCATGATATTCGCTTTCGTTTGTCTGTGAGCGTCTTGAACGACGATCAGAATTCCAGTCCGCCCTCACGCGCTGCGTCGGCAAGAGCCTTGACGCGGCCGTGAAACAGATAGCCACCACGGTCGAACACGACCTGGGTGACACCGGCTGCCTTGGCGCGCTCGGCGAGCGCCTTGCCAACGGCCGCGGCGGCGGCAGTGTTGGCGCCCGAGGCCAGCTCGGTGCGCAGATCCTTGTCGAGCGACGAGGCGGAGGCCAGCGTGTGACCCTTCACGTCGTCGATGATCTGCGCGTAGATCTGCTTGGAGGAACGGTGAACCGAAAGCCGCGGGCGGCCGTTCAGAACCTTTTTGATCGAACGACGGACGCGGTCGCGGCGGCGCTCGAAGAGTGTCTTGGTCTTCGCCATGATCCCGTCCGTTACTTCTTCTTGCCTTCCTTACGGACGATGTACTCGCCCGCATAGCGAACGCCCTTGCCCTTGTACGGCTCGGGCGGGCGGTAATCGCGGATCTCGGCCGCGACCTGTCCCACGCGCTGCTTGTCGATGCCGGAGATGACGATCTCCGTCGGCTTCGGACACGCAACCTCAATGCCCTCGGGCATCGCATGGACGACATCATGGGAGAAACCGAGCGCAAGCTGCAGGTTCTTGCCCTGCNCCTGCGCGCGGTAACCGACACCAGTGATTTCGAGCTTCTTCTCGAAGCCCTTGCTGACGCCCGTCACGAGGTTCTCGACCATGGTGCGGGACATGCCCCACATCGCACGCGCGGGCTTGGTGTCCACGCGCGGGTTCACCTTGATCCCCTCGTCCGTCATCTCGGCCAGGACCAGGTCATTGAGCACGAAGGAAAGCGTTCCCTTCGGTCCCTTGACCTCGATGTTCTGACCGTTGATCGTTGCCGTTACCCCGCTCGGCACGGGGACTGGCTTCTTGCCAATTCGAGACATATGACCAACCTGTCCAGTTCTTCAGCGGGATGTCCGCCGCATCAGAAGACGCGGCAGAGCACCTCACCACCAACATTGCTTTCCCGGGCGTCATGATCCGCCATCACGCCACGCGGCGTGGAGAGAATCGAGACACCGAGGCCGTTCGCGACGCGCGGGATGTTCCTCACCGAGGAATAGACCCGCCGACCCGGCTTGGAAACCCGCTCGATGGAACGGATCACCGGCTCGCCGTCGAAATACTTGAGCTCGATCTCAAGCTCGGACTTGCCGCCCTCGTACTCGACCGTCGAATAGCCGCGGATATACCCTTCCGAGGCCAGTACGTCGAGTACATGTTCGCGCAATTTCGACGCCGGAGACGTCACCTTGCTCTTGCGCCGCATCTGGGCATTGCGGATGCGGGTGAGCATATCGCCCAGGGGATCGGAAATCGCCATGGGATTCTCCTTACCAGCTCGACTTCACGAGGCCCGGGATAAGTCCCTTCGAGCCCAGTTCGCGAAGCGCGACGCGCGACATCTTCAGCTTGCGGTAGTAGGCACGGGGGCGACCCGTAACCTCACAGCGGTTGCGCAGGCGGACTTCCGCCGAATTGCGCGGAAGCTTGGCCAGCTTCAGACGCGCCGCGTAACGCTCTTCGAGCGACAGGCTCTCGTCGTTGGCGGCGGCCTTCAGGGCCGAACGCTTTTCCGCATATTTCTTGACCAGCCGCTCGCGCCGCTTGTTCTTCTCGACCGCGCTTTTCTTCGCCATCGTTCTGTCCTCGTTCCTTTCCCGTTACGCCTTGCGGAACGGGAAGTTGAACGCGCGCAGAAGCTCGCGCGCCTCGTCGTCCGTCTTCGCGCTCGTGCACACGATCACGTCAAGGCCCCAGATCTGGTCGACCTTGTCGTAGTTGATCTCCGGGAACACGATGTGCTCCTTGATGCCCATGGCGTAGTTGCCCCGGCCGTCGAAGCTCTTCGCATTCAGGCCACGGAAGTCACGCACGCGCGGCAGCGCGATGGTGATCAGGCGGTCGAGGAATTCGTACATCCGCTCGCCACGCAGGGTCACCTTCGCACCCAGCGGCATCCCCTCGCGCACCTTGAAGGTGGCGATGGACTTGCGCGCCTTGGTGATCACCGGCTTCTGACCGGCGATTGCCGCGAGATCCTCGGCAGCGATCTTGGCCTTCTTGCTGTCGGCCACCGCTTCGCCAACGCCCATGTTGAGAACGATCTTCTCGAGCGCAGGGATCTGCATCGCGTTCTTGTAGTTGTACTTCTCCTGCAGCGCAGGACGGATCTTGTCGAGATATTCCGTCTTGAGCCGCGGAGCCGTTTTCGTCTCAGCCATCGATCAGATCCCCCGAGCGCTTGGCCACGCGCACCTTGGTGCCGTCTTCCTTCACCTGGAACCCGACACGGGTCGCCTTGCCGTCCTTCGGATCAGCGATCGCGAGGTTCGACAGGTGCACCGGGAGTTCCTTGCTGATGATCCCGCCTTCCTGCTGGGCCGACTGGCGCTGGTGGCGACGAACGACGTTCACGCCCCGCACCACGGCCTTGTTGTCGGCAGGAATGACCTGGAGGATCTCACCGGTCTTGCCCTTGTCGCGACCGGTCAGCACGACGACCGTGTCGCCCTTCTTGAGCTTGGCAGCCATTACAGCACCTCCGGAGCGAGCGAAATCACCTTCATGTGGTTCTTCGCACGCAGCTCGCGCGGAACCGGACCGAAGATACGGGTCCCGACCGGTTCCTTGTTGTTGTTGACCAGCACGGCCGCATTGCGGTCGAACCGGATCACCGAGCCATCGGGACGGCGAATGTCCTTCGCCGTGCGCACGACAACCGCTTTCATCACGTCGCCCTTCTTGACGCGGCCGCGCGGGTTAGCCTCCTTGACGCTGACGACAATGATGTCGCCAACGCTGGCATACTTCCGCTTCGAGCCGCCGAGCACCTTGATGCACATGACACGACGGGCGCCGGAATTGTCCGCCACGTCGAGGTTTGTTTGCATCTGAATCATGACTGGCCGCCTTGTTCTTCTNTCACCGNNTNCGCTTNCGNNCNNCGGNANTCANGTCAGTCCGCNGTCGANNNNTCGACAACGGTCCAGGTTTTNGTCTTCGANANNGGCGCGCANTCNTGGATNNNGACNNNNTCNCCNGNCTTGNNCGCGTTGNTCTCGTCATGCGCCCGATACTTCTTCGNGCGGCGNACGGTCTTCTTGNACANCGGGTGNGTGAAGCGNCGCTCCACNCGNACCGTNACCGTCTTGTCGTTGGCNTCGCTNACNACNACGCCCTGCAGNACGCGNTTCGGCATNNNGNTCTCCTTACGCGCTTGTNGCCACGCGCTTNTCGCGCATGATCGTCTGAATGCGCGCGATGTCGCGCCGCACCTGGCGCACACGCGCCGTGTTCTCAAGCTGGCCCGTTGCCCGCTGGAAGCGCAGATTGAACTGCTCCTTCTTCAGCGTCTCGAGCTCGGTGCCCAGCTCGTCCAAGGTCTTAGCCCGAACGTCCGTCGCCTTCATGGCCCTGTCTCCTGGTCGTGCCTTAGTCGGCGATGCGCTGAACGAAACGGCACTTGATCGGCAGCTTCGCTGCCGCAAGGCGCATCGCCTCGCGCGCCGTGTCTTCCGGCACACCGTCAATCTCGAACATGATCCGGCCGGGCTTGACCTTGGCGGCCCAGAAGTCCGGCGAACCCTTACCCTTACCCATGCGCACTTCGGTCGGCTTCGACGAAACCGGCACGTCCGGGAAGATCCTGATCCACACACGGCCCGCACGCTTCATGTGACGGGTCATGGCACGACGGGCCGCCTCGATCTGGCGCGCGGTCACCCGCTCCGGCTCGACGGCCTTCAGGCCGAAGGCGCCGAAGTTGAGATCGGTACCGCCCTTCGCCGTGCCGTGGATCCGGCCCTTGTGCTGCTTGCGGAACTTAGTTCGCTTCGGTTGCAGCATCTCTTCTCTCTCGCTCTGCTACTGTCCGGAACGGGCCGTCGCTCACGCGGCGCGGCCACGCTCCCGACGTCCGCCACCCTGGTTCGTCCCGTCGCCCTCGACCGCGCGGCGCTCGGAAGCCATCGGGTCGTGCTCCAGGATCTCGCCCTTGAAGATCCACACCTTCACGCCGCACGTGCCATAGGCCGTGTGAGCCGTGGAAACACCGTAGTCGATGTCGGCACGCAGCGTGTGCAGCGGCACGCGGCCCTCGCGGTACCATTCGGTACGCGCGATCTCCGCGCCACCCAGACGACCGCCGCAGTTGATGCGGATGCCCTGGGCGCCCATGCGCATGGCCGACTGAACGGCACGCTTCATGGCACGGCGGAACGCGACGCGGCGCTCGAGCTGCTGCGAGATACCGTCGGCGACGAGCTGGGCGTCAACCTCGGGCTTGCGCACCTCGACGATGTTGATGTGCACGTCGGACGAGGTCATCGCGGACAGCGCCTTGCGGAGCTTCTCGATGTCGGCGCCCTTCTTGCCGATGATGACACCGGGACGGCCGGCGTGAACGGTGACGCGGCACTTCTTGTGCGGACGCTCGATCACGACCTTGGAAACGGCCGCCTGCTTCAGCTCCTTGAGAATGTACTCGCGAATGCGGAAATCCTCGTGGAGAAGCTCGCCGTATTCGCCCTTGTCCGCGTACCAGCGCGAATCCCAGGTGCGGTTGATACCGAGGCGCAGGCCGATCGGGTTAACTTTGTGTCCCATCAGGCGGTCTCCTCGACTTCGCGAACGACGATGGTCAGGTTCGAGAACGGCTTCTCGATCCGGCCGACGCGGCCACGAGCCCGCGGCTGGAAGCGCTTGATCACGAACGCCTTGCCGACGAAGGCTTCCGCCACCACGAGGCTGTCGGGATCGAGCTGATGATTGTTCTCGGCATTGGCGATTGCCGACATCAGGGTCTTCTTGACGTCGCCGGCAATGCGCTTGCGCGAAAAGGTCAGGTCGGCAATCGCCTTCTCGACCTTCTTGCCACGGATCGCGGCGGCGACCAGGTTCAGCTTGCGCGGCGAAACGCGCAGCATCCGGGCGATCGCCTTCGCCTCGTTGTCGGCGAGCGCGCGCTCGCCCTTCGGCTTGCCCATCGTTACTTCCTCTTCGCCTTCTTGTCCGCGCCGTGACCGTAGTACGTGCGGCTCGGCGAGAACTCGCCGAACTTGTGACCGATCATGTCCTCGGACACCAGCACGGGAACGTGCTTCTGGCCGTTGTAGACGCCGAACGTCAGACCCACGAACTGGGGCAGGATGGTCGAGCGGCGGCTCCACATCTTGATCACTTCGTTACGACCCGAGGCGCGGACCTTCTCTGCCTTCTTCAGCAGAAAACCGTCGACGAACGGGCCCTTCCAAACAGAACGTGCCATGTTCGGCCTCTCTTACTTCTTGCGCGCGTGGCGGCTGCGGACGATGAACTTGTCCGTGGCCTTGTTCGAACGGGTGCGCTTGCCCTTGGTCGGCTTGCCCCACGGAGTGACCGGATGACGGCCACCCGACGTGCGACCCTCACCACCACCATGCGGGTGATCGACCGGGTTCATCGCGACACCGCGGACATGCGGACGACGGCCCATCCAGCGCGAGCGGCCTGCCTTGCCCAGGTTCACGTTGCCGTGGTCCTGGTTGGAGACGGCGCCGATGGACGCCATGCAGGTGCCGAGGATGCGACGCTGCTCGCCAGACTGCAGGCGAACCGTCGTGTAACCCTGGTCACGACCGACGATCTGCGCGTAGGCACCGGCGGAGCGGGCGATCTGGCCACCCTTGCCCGGCTTCATCTCCACATTGTGGACGATGGTGCCGACCGGGATCGACGCCAGCGGCATCGCGTTGCCCGGCTTCACGTCGACCAGCTTGCCGGAGACGACCTTGTCGCCGACCGCCAAACGCTGCGGCGCCAGGATGTAGCTCAGCTCGCCGTCCTCATACTTGATGAGGGCGATGAAGGCCGTGCGGTTGGGATCGTACTCGATCCGCTCCACGGTCGCCGAAACGTCGGCCTTGGTGCGCTTGAAGTCGACCAAGCGATAGCGGCGCTTGTGACCGCCACCACGGTTCGGAGACGTCGTGCGGCCGGTGTTGTTGCGACCGCCGCTCTTCGAAAGACCCTCGGTCAGCGCCTTGACCGGCTTGCCCTTGTAGAGGCCAGCGCGGTCGACCATCACCAGCTGGCGGCGGCCGGGCGACGTCGGGTTAAAGGTCTTGAGTGCCATTTTTCCTCTCCGCCCTTACAGACCCGTCGTCACGTCGATCGACTGGCCGTCCTCGAGAGTGACAACCGCCTTCTTGACGTCCGACTGACGGCCGAAGCGGCCACGGAAACGCTTGGTCTTACCCTTGCGCACGAGCGTGTTGACCGCCGTCACCTTGACGCCGAACAGCTTCTCGACCGCAGCCTTGATCTCGGGCTTGGTCGCCGTCGGGGAGACGTTGAACACGACCTTGTTCTCTTCCGAGGCCATGGTCGCCTTCTCGGTGATCACCGGGGAAACGACCGTGTCGTAGTGCTTCAGGATGCTCATTTGAACCGCTCCTCGAGCGCCGTCACGGCGGCCTTGGTCAGGACGAGCTTTTCCCGGCGCAGGATGTCGTAGACGTTGATGCCGTCGATGGGCAGAACGTCGATCGCCGGAATGTTGCGCGATGCCAGGCAGAAGTTCCGGTCCAGATCGCTGCCGTCGATGACGAGAGCGTTCGACAGGCCGAGCTTGGCGAAGGAGGCGGCGAGCGCCTTAGTCTTCGCCTCGGTCGCGGCGGCGTTGTCGACGACGATCAGGACCTCGGACTTGACCTTCGCGGACAGCGCATGACGCAGGCCGAGCGCGCGGATCTTCTTCGGCAGGTCGTGGGCATGGCTGCGAACGACCGGGCCGTGCGCCTTGCCACCGCCACGGAACTGCGGAGCCTTCTTGTTGCCGTGGCGCGCGCCGCCGGTGCCCTTCTGGCGGACGAACTTCTTCGTCGTGCCGGAAATCTCCGAACGCTGCTTCGCCTTGTGCGTACCCGCCTGGCGCCTGGCCAGCTGCCAGCGCACGACGCGGTGGATCAGGTCGGTGCGCGGATCGAGACCGAAGATCTCGTCGGACACCGTGATCGAACCGGCGGCGGCCCCGTCCAGGGTCTTCACCTCAAGTTCCATCACTCACTCTCCTTCTCGACCGCGGCCGCGGCGGTGGCTGCGCGGAACGCACCCGGCACCGGAACACCTTCCGGAAGCGCCTTCTTCACGGCATCGCGGATCAGGATCCAGCCACCCTTCGATCCCGGGACGGCGCCCTGGATCATGATCAGGCCGCGCTCCGGATCGGTGCGGACGATCTTGAGGTTCTGCGTGGTCACCTGCTCGGCGCCCATGTGGCCGGCCATCTTCTTGCCCTTGAAGACCTTGCCCGGATCCTGACACTGACCGATCGAGCCATGCGAACGGTGGGAAATCGACACGCCGTGCGAGGCGCGCAGACCACCGAAGTTGTGACGCTTCATGGCGCCCGCAAAACCCTTACCGATCGAGGTGCCCGTCACGTCGACGAACTGACCTTCGACAAAATGATCCGCCGTGATCTCAGCACCAACCTCGATCACGTTTTCCGCGGAAACGCGGAATTCGGCGAGCTTGCGCTTCGGCTCGACGCTGGCCACCGCAAAGTGTCCGCGCATCGCCTTGGGCGTGTTCTTAACCTTGGCCAGACCGGCGCCGACCTGCAGCGCGACATAGCCATTCTTCTCTTCCGTCCGGTGGGCGACGACCTGACAGTTTTCGAGCTTCAGCACCGTCACCGGCACATGCTCTCCCGCATCCGTGTAGATGCGCGTCATCCCAACCTTCTGTGCGATCACTCCAGAACGCATCGGCGTGTCCCCTTGTGAGCGCCTTACAGCTTGATCTCGACGTCGACACCGGCGGCCAGGTCGAGCTTCATCAGCGCGTCGACCGTCTGCGGCGTCGGATCAACGATGTCGAGAAGACGCTTGTGCGTGCGCATCTCGAACTGATCACGGCTCTTCTTGTCGATATGCGGGCCGCGAAGCACGGTGTACTTCTCGATCCGCGTGGGCAGCGGCACCGGGCCGCGCACCTGTGCACCGGTCCGTTTCGCCGTGGAGACGATCTCGCGGGTCGACGCATCGAGCACGCGATGATCGAACGCCTTGAGACGGATCCGAATGTTTTGACCGTTCATGTCTCAGTCCCCATGAGTGCGGCCCGCCGTGAACCGGCAAGCCGCCCCTGTTTCATTACTTGAGGATCGACGCGACGACGCCGGCTCCGACGGTGCGGCCGCCTTCGCGGATGGCGAAGCGCAGGCCCTCTTCCATCGCGATCGGCACGATCAGCTCGACCTCGACCGACACGTTGTCGCCCGGCATCACCATCTCGGTGCCCTCGGGAAGGCTCACCACGCCCGTAACGTCCGTCGTGCGGAAGTAGAACTGCGGGCGGTAGTTGGTGAAGAACGGCGTGTGACGGCCACCCTCTTCCTTCGTCAGGATGTAGGCCTCGGCCTTGAACTGCGTGTGCGGGGTAACGGAACCCGGCTTGCACAGAACCTGACCGCGCTCCACGTCCTCGCGACCGATGCCGCGGATCAGCGCGCCGATGTTGTCGCCGGCCTCGCCCTGGTCGAGCAGCTTGCGGAACATCTCGACGCCCGTGACGGTCGTCTTCTTCGTGTCGCGGATGCCGACGATCTCGACTTCCTCGCCGACCTTCACGACGCCACGCTCGACACGGCCCGTCACGACGGTGCCGCGACCCGAGATCGAGAACACGTCCTCGATCGGCATCAGGAACGGAAGGTCAACCGGACGCTCCGGCGTCGGGATGAAGTCGTCAACCTGAGCCATCAGCTCGCGGATCTTCTCCTCGCCGATGTTCGCGTCACGACCCTCGAGGGCCGCAAGCGCCGAACCGGCAACGATCGGAATGTCGTCGCCCGGGAACTCGTAGGACGAAAGCAGCTCGCGCACTTCCATCTCCACCAGCTCAAGGAGCTCCTCGTCGTCGACCTGGTCGACCTTGTTCAGGAACACCACAAGCGCCGGAACACCGACCTGGCGGGCGAGCAGGATGTGCTCGCGCGTCTGCGGCATCGGGCCGTCGGCGGCCGAACACACCAGGATCGCGCCGTCCATCTGCGCCGCACCCGTGATCATGTTCTTCACGTAGTCGGCGTGACCCGGGCAGTCCACGTGTGCGTAGTGGCGGTTCTCCGTCTCGTACTCAACGTGCGCCGTCGAGATCGTGATGCCGCGAGCACGCTCTTCAGGCGCCGCGTCGATCATGTCGTACGCCTTGAAGTCGCCGAAGTACTTCGTGATCGCAGCCGTCAGCGTCGTCTTGCCGTGGTCAACGTGACCGATCGTGCCAATGTTAACGTGCGGCTTCGTCCGCTCAAACTTTGCTTTCGCCATCGG
>PBLF01000023.1 GCA_002722295.1 Stappia sp.
AATCACCCAAATCCAACACAAACACCTGTGAACAAACATACCCAAAACCAAACAAAATCAAACAAAATCAATAAGATAAAATATGCACAGGGGAAGGAAGTGAGGAATCGTGCGGCCTCGCGGGCATGGCCCCGAGAGCGTGAAAGACGGCCCGGCCGGCGGCTTCGGCGTCATACGCACGTTGTCTTTTCCCCTTAGCTTGCGCGCTCTTTCCTCTTCCGAAGGCCTGCATGCCCCCTCGGAGACACCGCCTGGAGGTCCGGGCCCTGGATCTTCTGGCCTCGGCCCGGCGGTGCCGAGGCAGTGATAGCCCCGCTCGCGCACGCGTACGTGTGGGCGCCCGCGTTTAATCCGTCGGGGCGGCCAATCGCGATCGGCCACGCCACAAATACGCCGGATTGCTCCTGTCCAAGCACCCTTCTAGTATGACCCGCGGTGCATGAGAAACGGGCGGCCTGAGCCCAACCAGATGCACTGTCTGTCAGGTCTTCAGGATAGCCGCACGCTTCGACCGTGCGGGCCCGGCCGGGGCCAAGGGCCGGGGATCTTCCGTTTCGTTCGGATGCGCATCAGGGATGGGCATCGGACACGGGGAGATGATCCGTGGGACCACGAGGCCGGACAGGCACACAACGAGGCGACATCGGACAACCGGTGTCTCGAACCGGCAGGGACTAAGCAGGGCGAGATGCATTTTGGTGGACATCCGCAGACCCGCGACGCGGTGGAACTCGGAGAAGAAGCGCCGCTCATGGTCTATGACGGCCGGGCGCAGCTTCCGGACCGGCGACGTGTCAGTCTTCGCTGGCTCACCGGCACGATCCTGACGGGCGTCACCTCCGTGACCCTGATGGGGGGCGCGCTCTTCGCCGCTCTCGACGGCCAGTACCAGGTTTCCGCGGCCCCCGCCCGGGGCGACATCGGCCCGGACACAGCAAGCCGGTCCTCCGGCCTCGGTTCCGCCAAGGGCGACCGGGTCGTGCGCGCGGCGGCGCAATATTCCACCCGCCAGGTCATTCCGGTATCGACCGTGCACCGTCTCGACGGGCGCGATCACATCAAGGTCCGCCCCTACGCCTTCATCACCGCCACGCTTGCCACGCGCCAGTCGCGGGAAGCGGCCGAGGAAATTCCTCCCTTCAACCCGCTGAAGCTGTTCTCCGACGCCAACGTCATTCCCGCGCGCGCGGCGAGTGACGCCGTCTATGACGCCAGGGTCGAAGGCGAGGTGACCATCAGCACCCGCGACTTCCCCGTGGACGATCCCGAGGCCGTGGTCGACGCGGGTTACCAGGAACTGGAGATCGAGCAGTTCGTCCGCCAGTCGGCCCGTTTCCTGTCCGGCAACGCGATCGACACTGCCGGCAGGCCCGTCATCGATCCGGGCCGTTTCGACTTCAACCTCGCCCAGCAGCCCGAACTGTCGCGCCTGTCCGTGCGCATCACGCCGGAGAATGTCTCCTTCGTGTCGAAGAACGACACGCAGGAAGGGTATGCCGGCATGGAGGAGAAGATCGTCCCGGTCACCGGCGAGGAAACCTTCGCCGAAACGCTGCTCGACAATTTCGCGACCGACGATGAGGCGGAGGCCATCGTCACCTCCTTCGCCCGCTCCTTCGGCATCGAGAAGATCGAGCCCGGCCAGCGCCTGCGCATCGCGCTGGCGCCCGCGCGCGACGAGACGGGCCGCATGGAGCCGCAGCGTGTCAGCCTCTACGCCGATACCGACCACATGGCGACCGTCGCCCGATCCGACACGGGCGAGTATGTCCCGGCCGAGGCACCGGATACCTTTCTGGCCGACGCCTTTGCGGAAGCTGACCGCGTCGGCTACGCCGGCGCCACGCCGAGCCTCTATGACAGCCTCTACCAGACAGCCATGGAGCAGAACGTAGAACAGGACCTGATCGCCGACCTGGTGCGGATCTTCTCCTTCGACGTGGATTTCAAGGCACGCGTGAAACCGGGCGACTCCCTCGAGGTCTTCTACGGGCTGGAGCAGGAAGACGCGGATACGCCGGCGGAGATTCTCTACACCGCGCTGACGACGGGCGGCACGACCCGGCGGTTCTACCGGTTCCGCACGCCGGACGACGGGATCGTCGACTTCTATGACGAGACCGGCAAGAGCGCGAAGAAGTTCCTCATGCGCAAGCCGCTCTCGGGCGGCAAGTTCCGGTCCGGCTTCGGCCTGCGCCGGCACCCGATCGTCGGCGTCATGCGCATGCACAACGGCGTAGACTGGGCCGCCTCGCGTGGCACGCCGATCATGGCCGCCGGCGACGGCACCATCACCCGTGCCAGCTGGGTGTCGGGTTATGGCCGGCGCATCGAGATCCAGCACGCCAACGGCTATCTCTCCACCTACAGCCATCAGACGAGCTTTGCCGAGGGCATCCACGAGGGCATGCGCGTGCGCCAGGGCCAGGTGATCGGCTATGTCGGTTCGACGGGCCTTTCGACAGGCGCCCACCTCCACTACGAGGTCAAGGTCAACGGCCGCTTCGTCGATCCCATGCGCATTCGCCTGCCGCGCGGCCGCGTGCTCGACGGCGAGATGCTAGAGGCGTTCAACCGCGAGCGCTCCCGCATCGACACGCTCATCGAGCGGGCATCCGGCCCCTCCCGCGTTGCAAGCGCGAACGTCGGCGCGGTCTCCGACGCACGCTGACACGCGTTTCCCTTTGCGCGGAACATATGAAAAAGCCCCGGACGAAGTGTCCGGGGCTTTTTGTTGTCGTGCCGGATAGCCGGTGGGCTTTGCGGCCGTCAGGCGGCTTCCACCTTGGTTCCCGCAACCTGGAACACCAGCCTGTCGGAGCCCGCCGAGACATCGACCGTCTGGCCGTCGGCGATGCTGCCGCCCAGGATCAGTTCCGCAAGCGGATCCTGAACCTCGCGCTGGATCACCCGCTTCAGCGGACGAGCGCCATAGGCGGGATCGTAGCCACGCTCGGCCAGCCAGCCGCGCGCGCTCTCGTCCAGCGCCAGCCGGATCTTGCGATCCTCCAGCAGCCCCTGCAGGCGCTTGAGCTGGATGTCGACAATCGCCGCCATCTGCGAGCGCTGCAGCCGGTGGAACAGGATCTGGTCGTCCAGCCGGTTGAGGAACTCGGGCCGGAAGGAAGAGCGCACCACCGCCATCACCTGGTCCCGGACGGCGGAGGAATCCTCGCCTTCCGGCTGGGCAACGAGGAATTCCGCGCCCAGGTTGGACGTCAGGATGATGAGCGTGTTGCGGAAATCCACCGTCCGCCCCTGCCCGTCGGTGAGCCGGCCGTCGTCGAGCACCTGAAGCAGCACGTTGAACACGTCGCCATGCGCCTTCTCGATCTCGTCGAACAGCACGACCTGATAGGGCCGCCGGCGGACGGCTTCCGTCAGTGCACCGCCCTCCTCGTAGCCGACATAGCCCGGAGGCGCGCCGATGAGCCGCGAGACCGAATGCTTCTCCATGTATTCCGACATGTCGAGGCGGACCATCGCGGTCTCGTCATCGAAGAGGAACGAGGCCAGGGCCTTGGTCAGCTCGGTCTTGCCGACGCCCGTCGGCCCCAGGAACAGGAACGAGCCGATCGGCCGGTTCGGGTCCTGCAGGCCGGCGCGCGCCCGGCGCACCGCGGTCGAGACCGCATGGACGGCTTCCTCCTGCCCGATGACACGGCGGGCAAGCTCGTCCTCCATGCGCAGGAGCTTCTCGCGCTCGCCCTCCAGCATCTTGTCGACCGGAATGCCGGTCCAGCGGGACACCACCTGGGCGACGTGATCGGTCGTGACCGCCTCCTCGACCATGGACCCGCCAGCCGTTTCGCTGGCATCGGTCTCGGCGATCTTCTTCTCCAGGTCGGGAATGACGCCATAGGCAAGCTCGCCTGCCCGGGCGAGGTCACCCTTGCGCTGCGCCTTCTCCAGATCGATGCGCGCGGCATCGAGCTGCTCCTTGAGCTTCTGCTCGCCGGAGAGCTTTTCCTTCTCGCTCTGCCAGCGCGCATTGAGACCGTCGGCTTCCTCTTCCAGCCCGGCGAGCTCCGCCTCGAGCCGCTCGAGCCGGTCGTGGGACGGCTGATCGGTTTCCTTCTTCAGCGCCTCGCGCTCGATCTTGAGCTGGATGATGCGCCGGTCGAGCTCGTCGAGCTCCTCCGGCTTGCTGTCCACCTGCATCCTGAGCCGGCTCGCCGCCTCGTCGACCAGGTCGATCGCCTTGTCGGGCAGGAAGCGGTCCGTGATGTAGCGGCTGGAAAGGGGCGCCGCCGCCACGACTGCGGAATCGGTGATGCGCACGCCGTGATGCAGCTCGTACTTCTCCTTGAGGCCGCGCAGGATCGAAACCGTGTCCTCGACCGTCGGCTCGTTCACGAAGACGGGCTGGAACCGGCGGGCGAGCGCGGCGTCCTTCTCCACGTGTTTTCGGTATTCGTCGAGCGTGGTCGCACCGACGCAGTGCAGCTCGCCGCGCGCCAGCGCCGGCTTCAGCAGGTTGGAGGCATCCATCGCCCCGTCCGCCTTGCCCGCTCCGACCAGCGTGTGCATCTCGTCGATGAACAGGATGATGCCGCCGGCGGCCGACTGGACCTCGGCCAGAACCGCCTTCAGCCGCTCCTCGAACTCGCCGCGATACTTAGCGCCCGCGATGAGCGACCCCATGTCGAGGGCGAGGAGCTTCTTGTCCTTCAGGCTCTCGGGAACATCTCCATTGACGATCCGGAGCGCGAGGCCTTCCGCGATCGCGGTCTTGCCCACGCCAGGCTCGCCGATGAGAACCGGATTGTTCTTCGTGCGCCTGGAGAGCACCTGCATGGTGCGGCGAATCTCGTCGTCGCGGCCGATCACCGGGTCGAGCTTGCCGTCGCGCGCCACCTGCGTCAGGTCGCGGGCATACTTCTTCAGCGCGTCATACTGGTTCTCAGCCGAGGCACTGTCGGCGGTGCGCCCCTTGCGCAACTCGTTGATCGCCTCGTTCAGCCCGGCCGGAGTCACCCCGCCCTTGGCCAGCGCCTTGCCGGCATCGGTGTCGGAACTCATGGCCAGCGCCAGCAGAAGCCGCTCGACGGTGACGAAGGAATCGCCGGCCTTCTCCGCAATCTTCTCCGCCTGGTCGAAGACGCGGGCAAGCCCGGGAGCAAGGTAAAGCTGTCCGTTGCCGCCGGACACCTTGGCGATGGCGGCAAGCGCGGCGTTGTTCGCCGTGGCGATGTCCTTCGGCCGGCCACCCGCGCGCTGGACAAGCCCGGCGGCCATGCCCTCGGGATCGTCCAGAAGAACCTTGAGCAGGTGCTCCGGCGCGAACTGCTGGTGGGATTCGCCGATCGCATGGGTCTGCGCGGACTGCACGAAGCCGCGGGCCCTGTCGGTGTATTTCTCGAAATTCATGTGAACCCTCCTGATCCGGCATCCCCCCGAAGCAGGAATGCCTTTTCGGAAATGCGGGCCCGTCGTTCCGGCACCCGCACGGCCGCTACGTGACCGCTCTCAGGATATAGTGTTGCATTTCGACCACAAAAGAGGGGAACCCCGTAGGAACCGCAATCAATCTCGTCCTTCCGGGCGCGTATCGTTCGGAAATGGCGTTTTTCCGCCGATACGGAAACCTTCAAAAACAAAAAGGGGACCGCGTGAACGCGATCCCCCTGGTCGATTGCATGATATTGCCGCCCGCGTCACGGACGGCAACCTGCCCTCAAGCGTCGCTGGCGGCCGTCTCGGCTTCCGCCTTGGCGGCACGACTGCGCGGCGCGCGGCGCGCACGCGGCTTCTTTTCCTCTGTGCCCTCGTTGGCTGCGACAGCCTCCGCGAGCGCGGCCGGCTCGGACTTCGACTTGGACGCACCCGCCGAAGGCTTGGCTTCCTCGCCCGCCTGATCAGCACCGGCTTCCTCCCCGATGGCCGCACGCGAGCGGCGCACGCCCCGGCCCCGCGTACCACGGGTACGACGGCGACCACGATCCTCGTCGTCACCACCGTCCTCGGCACGGGCATCGCCCTTGTCCTCGGACGCCTGGGGCACGCTCTTGCCGTTCAGGACCGGCATGTTCTCCACGAAGGGCTGCGGCGCATCCATGGGCATGACGGGCTTGCTGTCGGAGGCGGCTTCGCGCTCGCCACGGCGTTCGGAACGCTCGGCGCGCTCATTGCGCTCCTCCTGCTCGTCCGCATCGTCGTCGTTGTCATCCCCGCGCGGAAGAACCACAGGCTGATGCATGCTCTGCTGCGCCGAAGCGATGATGCGCAGATAATGCTCGGCGTGCTGGAAATAGTTCTCCGAGATCACCCGGTCGCCGGCCGCGGCCGCGTCACGGGCAAGCTGCTGGTACTTCTCGGCGACATGATGCGCGGTGCCGCGGATTTTGACATCCGGGCCGTTGGACTCATACGTGCGCGACAGCGGATTGGGACCCTTGCGGCCACCCCGCCCCCGAAGGCGCTTGTTGTTCTGATTTCCTGGTCTCATTCTGCCGTTTACTCTCATGAACGGCGACCGGCACAGGCCAGTCAAAACAGTCCGGTCCGCCCGGCGGCGCCGGCGCCATGATACGCAACGGAACGAGTCGATGTTGCGCGGTCTGAACAAGTCAAAACGGATCGGCAAACGACCGGCACCTGCGCGCCGACCTATCCGGGTCCTGAATGGGTTCTTCTTGAACAGACCAATGCCGAGCTGCTGAAGGACCTGAAGGTCCATCCTTGCATCTTGCGCCACGGCAGACGCACCGCCTGAAGCGGGACCGGCGAAGACAATGAAACTCGGAAGAGCTCTTGGTCAGCCGACCCGTCGATAACGATGCCACCCCGTCGGGCCTCGGCGTGGAGAAACTAGCCGGTTCCGCGCCCTTTTCCAAGTATCTTTTTCAGAACGGAAATTGTTGGCGCTATTTTGCAACACATTGAGCGGCAACGACCCTGTCGCGGCCACCAAGGTCCTGACGCACCTGGACTTCCTTGAGGCCGGCGTGTTCGAGCAGCTCTGTCACGGCCTCGCCCTGGCGCCATCCGATCTCCAGGAACACCGCCCCTTCGGGTCGCAACAGACGCGGCAGGTCGGCCGTGATCGCGCGGTAGGCGTCGAGACCGTCCGCACCGGCAAACAACGCGAGGTCCGGGTCGTGCTCGCGCACCTCGCGCGAAAGCTGCTCCCGTTCCGCCAAACCGATGTAGGGCGGGTTGGAAACGATCAGGTCGAACCCGCCGGAAAGAGCCGCGCCGAAATCCGTTGCGACCGCATGAAAGCGTTGGCCCACGCCCAGTCGCCCGGCATTTTCACGTGCCGTTTCCAGCGCCCCGCCCGCAAGGTCCGTTGCAACCGCCCGTGCCAGGGGCAGTTCGCTCAGGAGCGCGACCGCGATCGCGCCGGTGCCCGTTCCAAGGTCGGCCAGGACAAGCGGCGCCTCGCGCAGCCCCTGTCGGTCCACATGTGCCAGCGCCGCCTCGACAAGTGTTTCGGTGTCGGGACGCGGCTCCAGTGTCTCGGGGGAGAGGTGAAAGGTCATGCCCCAGAATTCGCGACGCCCGAGAATGCGCCCGACCGGTTCGCCCGCGAGCCTGCGACGCGCGAGTTCCTCGATCCGCGCAGCCACCGCGTCATCCGTCTCGCGGTCGCCATGAAGGATGATCCCGGTGGGCTCCAGCCCACTCGCCTCGGCCACGAGCAGACGGGCATCGAGCACCGCATCTCCGATTCCCGCCTGCTCGAAGCGACGGCGCAGCGTCCGCACGCTGTCCGCGAGCGTTGCCGGGCGGATGTCGCCGCTCACAGGCCCTCGGCGGCGAGCAGCGTCGCCTGATGGTCGAGAACCAGTGCGTCGATCACCTCGTCGAGTGCCTCGCCTGACAGGATTTCCTCCAGCTTGTAGAGGGTAAGGCCGATCCGGTGGTCGGTCATGCGGCCCTGCGGGAAATTGTAGGTGCGGATACGCTCGGACCGGTCACCGGAACCGACCTGGAGACGACGCGCCTCCGTGCGCTCGCTGGCAAGACGCGCGCGCTCGGCGTCGAAGATCCGCGTGCGCAGGAGCTGCATGGCCTTGGCCTTGTTCTTGTGCTGCGAGCGCTCGTCCTGCACGGCAACGACCACGCCCGTGGGGATATGGGTGATGCGCACCGCCGAGTCGGTCGTGTTGACGTGCTGGCCGCCGGCACCCGATGCCCGGAAGGTATCGATGCGCAGGTCGCTTTCGGCGATGTCCACATCCACGTCCTCGGCCTGCGGCAGCACCGCGACGGTGGCCGCCGAGGTGTGAATGCGCCCGCCCGATTCGGTTTCCGGCACCCGCTGCACACGGTGCACGCCGGACTCGAACTTCAGTCGCTCGAACACCCTCTCGCCGGACACGGACGCGATCACCTCCTTGAAGCCGCCGACCTCGCCCTCGCTGGCGGACACGATCTCCACCTTCCAGCCGTGAAGCTGCGCATGACGCTGGTACATGCGAAAGAGGTCGCCCGCGAAGAGCGCCGCCTCGTCACCACCGGTGCCGGCCCGCACTTCGAGAATGACGTTGCGCGCGTCCGCCTTGTCACGCGGCAGGAAACCGATCTTCACGGCCTGGGCAAGCGTCTCGACCCTGCCGGCGAGGTCCTCCCGCTCGGCCTCGGCAAGCGCGCGCATGTCCGCGTCGGCATCCGGGTCGGCCACCATCGCCTCGACGTCGGCAAGCTCCCGCTCGGCCTGCTGCAACTCGCGCACGCTACGCGCCAGCGGCTCGAGCTCCGCGTAGTCTCGCGACAGCTTCACATAGGTTTCCGCGTCGGGGTTCTGTGTCATGCGGTGTTCGATTTCCGCGACACGCGACAGCAAGCCCTCGAGTTTCTCCGCCTGGATCATGGCGTTGCATCAAGTCCTTTCATGAAAAAGCGGCAGACGACCAGGAGACATGCCGCGCGCACCCACGGCCTTTCCCGTGGCACGGGGCTGGCACGAAGTCCGGCTAGAAGGGAACGTCGGTTTCCTGGGCGAAGGCCCGCAGCGTCGGGCGCAACGACCGCAGGTCTCCGGGCGCGTCGAGCAACGGCAGGACGGTCTCCTTGAGCCTTGCGAGATCGAGCGCGCGCACCATCGCCTTCACCGGCCCGAGCGCGGAAGGCGACATGGACAGGTTCGTATAGCCCAGCGCGGCCAGCGCCATGGCCTCCAGCGGCCGCCCGGCGATTTCACCGCAGAGCGTGACCGGCGTGTCATGGCGCGCGGCCGTGTCGACGATCTCCTTCAGCGCGCGCAGGAAGGCCGGGCTCATGGTGTCGAACCGGCCCGCCACCCGCGTGTTTCCGCGATCGACGGCGTTGAAGAACTGGAACAGGTCGTTCGAGCCGATGGAGGCGAAATCGACCAGCGAGTAGAGCTCGTCGAGCTGATAGAGGAGCGAGGGCACCTCGATCATCACCCCGAGCTGGAGCCGTTCGGGCAGCGCGTAGCCATGGCGGGTGAGATGGGCGATCTCGCGCTCCACCACCCCCTTCGCCCGGCGGAACTCATCCACCTCCGACACCATCGGGAACATGATCTTGAGATCGCGGCCGGCCGCGGCGCGCAGCAGCGCCCTGATCTGGGTGCGCAGCACACCCGGCCTGTCGAGGCCGAAGCGGATCGCCCGCCAGCCCATGGCCGGGTTTTCCTCCTGGATGGCGCGCAGGTAGGGCAACACCTTGTCGCCGCCGATGTCGAGCGTACGGAAGGTGACGGGCCGTCCTTCCGAGGCCTCGAGCACCTGGCGGTAGTAGTCGGTCTGCACGCTCATGCGCGGGAACGACGACGCGACCATGAACTGGAGTTCCGTGCGGAACAGCCCGACCCCGTCGCCCCCCGATTCCGTCACGGCCGGAAGATCGACGAGCAGGCCGGCATTGAGCTGCAACGAGAGCTTCGCGCCGTCACGCGTCACCGCCGGCTTGTTGCGCAGGCGCCTGTACTGGGCCTGCCGGCGGGCGCGGAACCGCACCTTCTCCGCATAGGCGTTCTCGATGTCGGGCGCGGGGCGCAGATGCACCTGCCCGCTTTCGCCATCGACGATCACCGCATCGCCCGATTCGGCGAGACTGACGAGATTGTCCGCCAGCCCGACGGCGGCGATGCCGAGCGCGCGCGCCACGATGGTCACATGACTGGTCGGCCCGCCCTCCTCCAGCGCCACCGCGCGGATGCGGTCGCGACCGTAGTCGAGCAGTTCCGCCGCGCCCATGTTGCGCGCCACGATGACCGCGTCCTGGGGAAGGCTTTCGGAGATCGGCCCCTGCTGGCGTCCCATCAGTTCGCGAATGAGCCGATGGGCCAGGTCATCGAGATCGTGCAGGCGCTCGCGCAGATAGGGATCGGTCTGGCGCATCATGCGCGCGCGGGTGTCCGACTGGACCTTTTCCACCGCGGCTTCCGCCGTCAGGCCGTTGTTGATCGCTTCCTCGATCTTGCGGATCCAGCCGCGATCATGCGCGAACATGCGATAGGCCTCGAGCACGTCGCGGTGTTCGCCGCTCGGTGCCATGTCGCCGGAATTGAGCAGGTCGTCGATAGAGATTCGCAGCCGGTTGATCGCCCGTTCAAGGCGCTCGAGCTCGACTGTCGCATCCTCGGCAATGAGGTTCGTGACCACGACGCGCGGTTCGTGCAGCACCACATGACCGAGGCCGACACCGTCGGACAGCGCCACGCCCTGAAAGTGCATGGGCCGCGACATGTCGAGCTTGGTGCCCTGCTGCACGATGGCTTCGAGCTCGCCGGCGGCCACCATTTCCGCGATGACCATCGCGGTGGTCTGCAGCGCCTCCACCTCGTCCTCGAAGTAGGTGCGGTGCGACTGGTTCTGGACCACGAGCACGCCGAGCGTACGCCCGGCGCGCAGGATCGGAACGCCAAGGAAGGAGTTGTAGGCCTCCTCCCCCGTCTCCGGCCTGTAGGCGAAGGCGGGATGGGCCTGTGCGTTGGGCAGGTTGAGCGGACGCGCGTCGGCCGCGATGAGGCCAACGAGGCCCTCGCCCACTTTCAGGCTGGTCTTATGGACGGCGTCCCTGTTGAGGCCCTCGGTGGCATAGAGTTCCAGCACGCCATCGGCGCGCAGGATGTAGACCGAACACACTTCGGCGACCACATTGGCCGCGATCAGCACGACGATCTTGTCGAGCCGCTCCTGCGCGTTGATCGGCTCCGCCATGACCTCGCGGAGACGCCGCAGCAGAACACGTGGCCCTGCGAGAGTGCTCCGCATCACCCGTCTAGCCCTTTCCGCACCGCCGGTCGGGGGGCCGGCGACACGCGACCCGCGACGCCGGAAGGAACGGAGACTGCCGTCGCCGTTCGCCTACCCGTCCAGATCGTATAGCGAATGGAGAGTCCGCACCGCAAGCTCGGTATAAGCGGAATCGATGAGAACCGAGATCTTGATCTCCGACGTGGTGATCGCCCGGATGTTGATTCCCTTCTCGGCGAGGCCCTGGAAACAGCGCGCCGCGATGCCCGCGTGGCTGCGCATTCCGATGCCGATCACCGACACCTTGACCACGTCGCGCGCGCCCTCGATCGCCTGGTAGCCGATGGCGTCCTTGTGCTCGCGCAGCACCGTGAAGGCACGGTCGTAGTCGCTCTCGGGCACCGTGAAGGTGATGTCCGTCGTGCGCCCGTCCGGCGAGATGTTCTGGACGATCATGTCCACGTTGATGCCCGCATCGGCAAGCGAGCCGAACACGGCGCTGGCAACGCCGGGCTTGTCGGCGACGTTGCGGATGGAGATCTGCGCCTCGTCCTTCGCGAAGGCGATACCGGTTACGACTTGCTGTTCCACGATCTCGTCCTCGTCGCAGATGAGAGTGCCCGGCGGCAGGCCGCCCGCGCCGACCTGCGGCGCATCCGGGTCGTCGAAGCTTGAGCGCACGAAGGTACGCACGCCATGCACCATGGCCATCTCGACCGAGCGCACCTGAAGAACCTTGGCCCCGAGCGAGGCCATCTCCAGCATTTCCTCGAAGGCGATGCGCTCGAGCCGGCGGGCACGCGGCACGATACGCGGATCGGTCGTGTAGACGCCGTCCACGTCGGTATAGATATCGCAGCGGTCCGCGCCGATCGCCGCCGCCAGCGCCACGGCGCTGGTGTCGGATCCGCCACGGCCGAGCGTCGCGATGCGGTTGTCGGGCGCGACGCCTTGGAAACCGGCGACGACCGCGACCTGCCCCGCCTCGAGCCGCTGCACCAGAAGGTCCGCCTCGATCGAGGTGATGCGGGCCGCCCCGTGCTGGGTATCGGTCTTGAGCGGGATCTGCCATCCCTGCCAGGAACGCGCCTCGATGCCCATGTCCTGCAGCACGATGGCGAGCAGGCCGCTCGTCACCTGCTCGCCGGAGGAGACGATGGCATCGTATTCGCGCGCGTCGTGCAGCGCGGAGGCTTCCCGGCACAGGCCGACGAGCCGGTTCGTCTCGCCCGCCATGGCCGAGACGACGACGGCGACCTGGTGGCCCGCCTCGACTTCCCGTTTGACATGGCGCGCCACGTTGCGGATGCGCTCCAGGTTTGCGACGGACGTGCCGCCGAACTTGAGAACCAGTCGGGCCATGGAATTCGTCGTGAGATCTCGGGCGTTGCCGCCGGCGTCATTGGATAAGGAGGGCGGCGGAGCGCCCGTCCCGGGTCGGCTTTTCCATACAGATTGCGACGACCGACCGCAACAGCGATGCTTGACAAAGCCGCGCCGACGAACGACTTCCGGTCATGGCCCAAGGAGGATCCGAGTGATGAGCGGCGCAGGCGCGAACGACAGTCAATTCGCCAATTCCGGAACGGAGCCGAGAGGCGGCACGGTCGACGCGGCCGAGATCGCCCGCTTCAATGCCATGGCCGCCGACTGGTGGGACCCGACAGGCAAGTTCCGGCCGCTGCACAAGTTCAATCCGGTGCGCCTCGGCTACATCAAGCAGCAGGTCTCGGCGCGGTTCGCCCGCGACGACCGCTCTCCCGACGCCTTCAAGGGGCTGAAGTTCCTCGACATCGGCTGCGGCGGCGGCCTTCTGTGCGAGCCCATGGCGCGGCTCGGTGCCGACGTGACCGGCGCGGATGCCTCCTCCACCAACATCGGCATCGCGAGCGTGCACGCGGAGCAATCGGGACTTGCCATCGACTACCGCGCCACCACCGCAGAGGCACTGGCCGACAGCGGCGAGCAATATGACGTCGTCCTCAACATGGAAGTGGTCGAGCATGTCGCCGACGTGCCGCTTTACCTCGATGCCTGCGCAAGGCTGGTGAAACCCGGCGGGCTGATGTTCGTCGCCACCATCAACCGCACTCTCAAGGCCTATGCGCTTGCCATCGTGGGAGCCGAATACGTTCTCGGCTGGCTGCCGAAGGGGACGCACACCTATGAGAAGCTCGTGCGCCCGGAAGAGATCGAGGGTCCGTTGGTCGCCGCCGGCCTGACGCCGATCGAGCGCTGCGGCGTGAGCTTCAACCCACTCGCCGACGAATGGCGCCAGAGCCGCGATCTCGACGTGAACTACATGATGCTGTTCGGACGCGACCACGCCTGACCGCATAGCGGCAAGGCAGGACGCCCGGCATTCCCAGGCAGGACCGACCATGGATCCGATCGTTCTCGTTCCCGGCCTCCTTTGCACGGACGCCCTTTATGCGCCGCAGATCGCGGCCTTCGAGGCCGATGGCCACACAGTCTCGGTCGCCGATCATCGCAGTGACGACACGATCCCGGGCATTGCGGAAAGACTGTTGCGGGATGCGCCGGAGCGCTTCGTCCTTGCCGGGCTCTCCATGGGCGGCTACGTGGCCATGGAGGTCATGCGCCAGGCTCCCCACCGTGTGACGCGTCTTGCCCTTCTCGACACGGCCGCGCGCCCTGACACGCCGGAGCAGACCGCCAACCGCAAGCGGCAGATCAGGCTTGCCGAGGCCGGACGCCTCGACGAGGTCGCCACTGCGCTGTTTCCGCTTTTCGTGCATGAGGATCGCGAAAACGACCCCGGACTTCGGAACGCGGTGCTCACCATGGCCCGCGCGACCGGAGCCGAAGCCTTCGCCCGTCAGCAGACGGCGATCATGAACCGGATCGATTCGCGGCCGCATCTTGCCGCGATCTCCTGCCCGACGCTGGTGCTCGTCGGCGAGGGCGACCGGCTCACGCCGCCGGACCGAGCCCGGGAGATGCATGAGCTGGTGCCCGGAAGCCGTCTCGAGATCATCCCCGGCGGCGGCCATCTTCCGACGCTGGAAACACCCGGCGCGACCACGGCCGCGCTACGGGCGTTTCTTAGAGGCTAGGGTGTGGCCCCCTAGCAGCCGGCCAGCCTCATATCCCGGCGGCCGCCTCCTCAAGGGCCGCTTCCTCGATCCGGACCATGCCCATGACAGCGCCGACGACACGGCGTGTCACATCCGGATCCGGCGAGTGAATGAGCTCGCCAAGGCGTTTCGGCACGACCTGCCACGCCATTCCCCACCGGTCGCGCAGCCAGCCGCACTGTTCGGCCTTGCCGCCACCCTCGAGAAACCCGTCCCAGATCCTGTCGACCTCGGCCTGGCTCCCGCATTCGACCATGAGCGAGAAGCTATGGTTGAACGCGTCCGCGCCTTGCGTCTCGAGCGCCATGAAATGCTGATCCGCAAGGCGGAAGCCGGCAAGGCGCACGCTTCCCGACGGACCTCCGGGAATCCCGTCGGGAAGCAGGGAAACCCATTCCACCTCGGCGTCCGGAAGCAGGCCGGCATAGAAGGAAAGAGCATCCTCCATGCCGCTGTCGAACCAGAGATGCGGGATGACCTTCGTCATGGCCACTCCTCCCATTTTTTCCGAACCTGCCTCAGGCCGACATATCGAGCAGAACGTCGAAGCCACCGAAAATCATGCGCTTGCCGTCAAAGGGCATGTCGCCGAGTTCCGCCATGCGCGGGTCGCTCATCATCTTTTCGAAAACCTGTTCGTAGGCCGCCCGCGAGGAAAACTCGATCCAGCTGAACAGAATCACCTCGTCCTTCTCGGCCTTAACGGCACGGAAAAAGTCGGTGACCTTGCCCTCCGGGACGTCGTCGCCCCAGCAGTCCGTGACGCGCGTGGCGCCGAACTCCAGAATGAGCTTCGCGGCGCCCTGCGCATGGGCAAGCATCTTCTCCTTGTCGGCCGCGGGCACCGCCGCCACCATTCCTGCAACATAAGTCATCCCGTTTCTCCCTTGTTGAGATTCAAGTTGAGGTTCAGCCTGCGGCGGCCAACGCCTTGCGCGCCGCCTCCATGTCCATCCACGCGAGCTCGAAGATGTGCCCGTCCGGGTCCTCGTAGCTGCGGCCGTACATGAAGCCGTGCTCCTGCACCGGTCCCGGGTCCGAACGCCCGCCACAGGTGCCGGCAAGCTCCGTCAGCCGGTCGATCTCCTCGCGGCTTTCCGCCGAGAAGCAGATCAGCACCTGCGCCTGCCGCCGGGCATCGACGCGCTCCTTGTCGGTGAACTCCGCGAAACGCTCATGTGTGAGCAGCATCACGTGGATTTCGTCGGAATAGGTCATCTTCGCGGCGGTCGCGTCGGTGAACATCGGATCGTTTACCGCGCCCATCTTCTCGTGAAACGCGATCGAACGATCGAGATCGGTGACCGGCAGGTTCACGAAAATCAGCTTTCCCATGTCTTCCTCCTCTTCACCGGACACCGCCGGCTTGCCAGTGCAAAAAATCGGTCCGGACCGGGCACTTCCTGTTGGAAACCGCGGAATACGGCCGTTTTCCCCTTGCCCTTTTATGTTGATATCAACATATTAAAGACATGTCAAAGACACTCCCCTTCGAGGCGACACTTGAGGTGCGCGACACCTGCCTTTGCCTGCATGCGCAGCGCGCCGCGCGCGCCCTGGCGCGCCGGTTCGACGAGGTGCTGCGACCCTTCGGCCTGACCAACGGCCAGTTCTCCCTGCTGATGTCGCTGAACCGCCCCGAGCCGCCGACGTTCGCCCCAGTGGCGGAGCTTCTCGCCATGGACCGCACCACGCTCACGGCGGCCTTGAAGCCGCTTGAGCGGCGCGGTCTGGTACGGGTGGAGCCGGATCGCAAGGATCGACGCAGCCGCCGCCTGATCCTTACGCAGGAAGGCCATGCCGCGCTCATCGCGGCCCTTCCCGCCTGGCGGGAGGCGCACGCCGAGGTCGACCGGATGTTGGCTCCGTCCGATCCGCAGGAGGTCCGCGACGCCCTGCGCAAGCTGTCCTGAAACAGTGGAGAAAGGAAACGCCGAGGCCCGACGTCTCAGTTGTGGTCCTCGGGAAGGACCGGCAGCGGCAGGACGGCAATGCCCTCGTCGAGAAGCTCTCGCACCTCTTCGCCCGACGCTGCGCCATAGATGCCCCGCGCCTCGGCCTCGCCGTAGTGGATCTTGCGCGCTTCCTCGGGGAACGCCTCGCCAACGTCCGTCGCACCGGTCACGAGTTCGCTGCGCAACGCGCGGAGTTTCTCCACGACCTCGGTCGGCATCCTGGCCGTTCCGGCGACCTGTCCGCTTGCGGTGGCGGGCTCCGGCCGCTCCCGTGGAGCCACCGCGACACCCGAAACCCCGTCGGGCCTCTCACCGGGCTGCGTTTGGGCAGCCGCCGTTTCCTCGCCCCGCCCCCCGGCTCCCGCACCGGACAACGCCTGCCGCACCGCATCCAGCCGCGCCTCCCGCACCCGCGCGGTCGAGACCGCCGGCGCCATCAGAGCCTTTTCAACGGCGGCCGACCCGCAGGTCGGACAGCTCACCAGGCCCCGTTGGCGCTGGGTCTCGAAATCGTCGTTGCCCCGGAACCACGCCTCGAAGTCGTGGCCGGCATCACAATGAAGCGAAAAGCGGATCATCCCCGGTCCCTTCCGCCCCCGCGCTGGCCGTTCTCCACGACCTTGAGCACGAAATCGCGCTGGTTGGCGATGGCGGGAATGCGCCCGCGCGCCGCCTCCGCCTCGCCGATGTCGAGATCCGCGACCAGATGGCCGGGCTCGTCGTGGTCCAGTTCGGCGATGACCTTGCCCCAGGGATCGCAGATCAGGCTGTGGCCATAGGTTTCCCTGCCATCCTCGTGGCGTCCGCCCTGGGCGGCGGAGAGCATGAAGGCACCGTTCTCGATCGCCCTGGCACGCTGGAGCACATGCCAGTGCGCCGCGCCGGTCTGGCGGGTAAAGGCCGCCGGTGCGCAGAGCATCGTGGCCCCCGCGCCGGCCTGGGCGCGGAACAGCGCCGGAAAGCGGACGTCGTAGCAGACCGCAAGGCCCAGACGCGCTTGCGGAAGATCGACGACGAGGCTTTCGGTGCCCGGCTGGTAGGTGGCGGATTCCCGCCAGCTCTCGCCATTGGCCAGATCCACGTCGAACATGTGGATCTTGTCGTAGCGCGCCAGAAGCCCGCCATCGGGCGCAAACAGGAAGGCCCGGTTGGCGGCCGTCTTCTCGCCGGTGCGAATGGCCAGGGAGCCGATATGCAGGTGGATGCCGAGTTCGCCCGCCAGCCTCGAGAAGGCGGCGACCGCCTCGTCTTCCGCCTCGGGTCGGATCTTGGCAAAGAGGTCCGCACGGCTGCGCTCGAGCAGGTTGGTCATTTCCGGGGTCTGGACATACTCCGCCCCGTCCCGCGCCGCCGCGCGTATCAGCTCGCTCGCGGCGGCGACATTCTGCGCCACGTCGCGCGAGCTGCGCATCTGGACCAGTCCTGCCACGAGCCTGCTCATTGCCGTGCTCCCTTTCCGCCTGCTCCGCTCAACCCGCCAGAAGCGCGTCGAGCTTGCCGGCGCGTTCCAGGGCCATCAGTTCGTCGCAGCCCCCCACGTGGGTCTCGTTGATGAAGATCTGCGGGAACGTCGAGCCGCCGTTGGTGCGCTGGATCATCTCCTTGCGCAGCTCCGGGTCGAAGGTCGCGTCGAACTCGCGGAAGGACACGCCCTTCTGCTGCAGGAGCGACTTGGCCCGCGTGCAGAAGCCGCACATCTGGCGGGTGTAGATTTCTACGCTCATGATTGCTTTCCGTTTTTGCTCCGACAGGTGCCGGATATAGGGGACCCTCTTGCCGGCGCGCAAGAGGCCAGCCCTTTCGCCTCACGCAGTCGTCACCGGCCGTCCGCGGGTCCAGGGCATCTCATCCGATGGGCGTTTCCGCACCCGCATGGGCGAAGGTGAGCACATCGACGGAGGCAGCACCACCCCGCAGCACGGCGCGCGCCGCCGCCTCCACGGTCGCGCCGGTCGTATAGACATCGTCCACCAGCACCACCCTTCGTCCGGTCATGCGCATGGAGCCGTCACGCGTGGCCACGAATGCCCCGCGAACATTCCTCGCCCGGGCGGCGGCGTCGAGGCCGACCTGCCGTTTCGTCGCCCGGCGGCGTGCAAGCGCGAAGGGCGCGACCTCGGCACCGGCGGCCTGCGCCGCATGACGGGCCAGAAGCGCCGCCTGATTGTAACGCCGGCTCCAGTGCCGCAGCCTGTGAAGCGGCACCGGGACCACGAGCGGCGGCCCCGCTTCTTCCGCGCCCGCGGCGAGCAGTTCCGCACCGACGCGGGCCATCCAGCGCCCCATCATGCGCGCGGCGAAGGGATGATCGTGATACTTGAGCCGCGAGACGAGAATGCGCGCCGGCCCGTCATGGGCGGCGACCGAGCGCAAACGTCCGAACACCGGAGGTCGGGCGATCGCCGACGGAGACACCGCTCCCTCGCCAAGATCATAGGCGAACGGCACGCCGAGACGCTCGCACCAGGGGGGAGCAAGGAACGGCGTTTCGGCCCAGCAGCGCGGGCAAAGTGCCTCCCCGCCGGCAATCAGCCGGTCGCACGAGGGACAGGTGGGCGGAAGCGCCAGGGAAAAGGCTGCGACACCCGCATTCCGGCCGGCCTGAAGCACGCGCCCGAACCCGGCGAGAAGACCCTGCGCCTTGCCACCTCTATCCGCAGCCTGCCGTTCCGCTTCCGCGCTGGCTTCGCTCATTCCCTGTCCGAGCCCCTTGCCGCAGGCGGTCCAAAGGGCCTAATCACGGACCGCCGGTGCAAAGCCTAGCACGTCTCCCGGCAAAGCTTGAGGAAAGGAACGCCATGGCCCCGACACCCGACGACACCGGGACGGCCCGCGAAATCTTCGACCGGCGGCTCCTGGCGCAACGCCGCCGGCGCGCGTTGCAGCGGGGCGTCGAGGGGGCCGACTTTCTTCTCGCCAACGCGGTCGAGGATCTTGCCGACAGGCTCCTGACCGTGAGGCGGGACTTCCCGGTCGCCCTCGACCTTGGAGGGCACACCGGACGGCTGGCACGGGCCCTGAACGCGAACCCGCGCATCGGTCGTGTGATCCGCGCCGATCTCTTCACAGCCGACCCACGCGCGCCGGGATGCGACCTCGTCGTCGACGACGCCTATCCGCCCTTTGCAGAGGCGAGCCTCGATCTCGTCGTGTCGGTGCTGTCACTCCATCTCGTCAACGACCTTCCCGGAGCACTGATCCAGATCCGCCGGATGCTGAAGCCCGACGGACTGTTTCTCGCGACGCTGCCGGGTGGCGACACCTTGTTCGAGTTGCGCGACAGCCTGATGCGGGCGGAGCTCGAGGTCACCGGCGGAGCAGCCCCCCGCGTCGTGCCCTTCGCCGACACCCGCAGCCTCGGGGCTCTCCTCCAGCGTGCGGGCTTCGCGCTTCCCGTCGCCGACACCGACCGGGTGACGGTGCGCTACGCCGACATCTTCGGCCTCATTCGCGATCTGCGGGCGATGGGGGCGACGAACATGCTCGTCGAACGCGCGCGCACACCGCTTGCCGGCGCCGTCATCGCACGGGCGGCCGAGATCTACGCGGCCGAGCACGCGGACCCGGACGGGCGCCTGCGCGCCACGTTCGACCTGGTGTCCCTGTCGGGCTGGGCACCGCATGAAAGCCAGCAAAAGCCCATGAAGCCGGGAACGGCCAAGATGAACCTGGCCGACGCACTCAAGGCGTTCGACGCACCGGATGTGGACGGGAAAAGGAAGCCGGACTGACGCCCGGCGGCATCAGATGATGGAGGAAGCCGCCGAAGCGATCACCGCGAAGACATTGTCGTTCATGACGGTCGAAATGGTCGACAGCGCGGTGAGAATGGCAAAGGAGATCAGGCCGACGATCAGGGTGTACTCGATCGCCGTCTCGCCGGTTTCACTCCGCGTAAAATCGGCAAACTTGCCCGACGAGAGCGTACGGACGGCACCGGTTGTTTCGCGAAGAGCCTGCATGAATCGCGTCCTGTCCCTGACATTGTCACGGTGGCGCGCTTTTGCCGCGCTTCGGCCTCAGGCAAGATCGATCAGATGAGGTATGAGCGGTTCGTCCGCGGCCGGCATCGGATAGTCCCGAAGCCGTACGGCCCGCACCCACTTGATCGCCTGCCCTTCCTGGCCGGCCACCGTTCCCGACCATCGTCGGCATACGTACAGTGGCATCAGCAGGTGAAAGTCATCATAAGCGTGACTGGCAAATGTTAAGGGCGCAAGGCACTCTTTCTTAACCGTAATTCCCAGTTCCTCGGCCAATTCGCGAATGAGCGCCTCTTCCGGACGCTCGCCCGGCTCGACCTTTCCGCCCGGGAATTCCCACAGTCCGGCCATCGCCTTGCCCTCCGGCCTCTGGGCGATGAGAACCCGGTTGTCGACGTCGAGCAGCGCGCAGGCCGCGACCAGCACTAGCTTCATGGAAATCCCCGTTTCGTTTCGGCACGCCACGCTAAGGTTTCACTCACCATGACGCGGACAAGTGCTTACGCCGGACCGCGCTCCTCCGGCGGACGGCGATAGTGATAGGTGTAAAGCGGCGTGAAGCCGAGCCCCGCGTAGAGCGCGCGCGCCGGTGCATTCTCCGCCGTGACCTGCAGCCACGCCGTCCTTGCGCCAAGTTCCCAGGCCCGGGCGAGACACGCCCTGACCAGCAGGCGGCCAAGTCCGCGACGCCGGGCGACGGGCGCGACGGCCACGTCGTAAATGCCGGCAAGCGGACCATCGACGATGGCGATCGCAACGCCCAGCACCTGCCCCGCGCCGTCACGCGCCACCAGACAAAGGCGCGGGCCGACCACGCGCGACAATGCCGCGCCGAGGCTTGCCAGTGCCTGCGGCGTCACCGCCTCGGCGCGTGTTCCCCCTGACGCGGCAAAGGCCTCGAGCCACTGGTCAAGCGGGACGTCGGAAACGCGAATGCCCTGCGAGGCATCCTCCACCGGACCTTCGGCAAGCGACAGCGTCCAGACGTCCGTTTCGCCCTCCCGGCTCCAGTTTCTGATGTCCGCGTGATCGATGACCTGCATGGGCGTCAGGGGTGTCACGCGCAGATGGAAGGGAACACCGTTGCGAGCGAAATGCGCCCGCGCGGCGGCAAGCCGGGCCGGCACGCCGGCCCCGTCAGCCGGGTTGTGTATATTGAGCGAATTGACGCGCCGCGCCGGATTTCCCGGCGACAGGCGCACCAGCCACGCGCCGTCGAGATGCAGCCGGTCGCTCGGGAAGGCGTTCACATTGGCCTGCTCGATGGCCGTGACCAGCGCGCGGCCTGCGACAAAACCATCGTTCACGAGCGATAGTCGCCGTTGATCGCGACGTATTCCTTCGTGAGGTCGCAGGTCCAGACGCTGGACGCGCCCTGTCCCAGGCCGAGGTCGACCCGGATCGCGATCTCCTGCTCGCGCATGACGGCGGACGCCGCCTCCTCGGAGTAATCGGGATCGCGCTCCCCGTCGACAGCGACGCGCACGTCGCCGAACCAGATCGCCAGCCGGTCGCGGTCGGCCGGTTCACCGGCCTTGCCCACCGCCATGACGATGCGGCCCCAGTTCGCGTCCTCGCCGGCGACCGCGGTCTTGACCAGCGGAGAATTGGCGATCGAGAACGCGATCCTGCGCGCCGAGATATCGCTTTCGGCCCCCGTCACCGTGATTTCGACGAACTTGCGCGCCCCCTCGCCGTCCTTGACGATCATGTGGGCGAGATCGCGCATCAGCGCGGCAAGCGCCTCGCGGAACCCGGCAAGCCTGGGATCAGAGGCATCCTCGATGCGTACTCCGCCGGCCGCCCCGGTCGCGAACAGGAGCACCGTGTCGGAGGTCGAGGTATCGCCGTCGATGGTGATGGCGTTGAACGTGTCGCCGACCGCGCCCGACAGAAGTTCCTGAAGGGCGGCCGGTGCGATGGATGCATCCGTGACGAGGAAGGACAGCATGGTCGCCATGTCCGGCGCGATCATGCCCGCTCCCTTGGCGATGCCGTTGAGCGTCACCGTGGTGTCGCCCACCTTCACCTGGCGTCCGAGCGCCTTGGGATAGGTGTCGGTGGTCATGATCGCGCGGGCCGCGTCCTGCCAGCTCCCCGCCGTCGCGCCACCGACGAGCCCGTCGATCACGCCGGAGAACTTCTGCGCCGGAAGCGGCTCGCCGATCACGCCGGTGGAGGCGAGGAACACCTCGCCCGGCGCGCAGCCGACGGCGGTCGCGGCAAGGCGGGCGGACAGCTCGGTCGCCTCCTTGCCCTTCTTGCCGGTAAAGGCATTGGCATTGCCGGAGTTGACGAGCAAGGCCCGGGCCCGTCCACCGGCGAGGCTGTCACGGCACCAGTCGACGGCGGCCGACGGGCAGCGCGAACGGGTGAAGACACCCGCCACGTCCGCCCCCTCGTCGAACACCATCATCAGCACATCGGTGCGCCCGGCGTACTTGATTCCGGCCTGTGCCGTGGCAAATCGCACGCCCCCGACCGGGGGAAGCTCGGGATAGGCGGACGGGGCCAGCGGAGAGACGGCAGTCGACATCGGGCGCGCTCCTCGAGTGCGGAAGATCTGGTGCCGGGAGCCTTGCCCGAACCGCCTTGGCGAAGCAAGTCCCTTGCCCCCGTCCGCAAGCGTCGTCCCCGTCAGCGGGCCGGATGCATGAAAGCGAAAAACCGCCGATACAGGAACGGGATGATGCCCCAGATCATCGCAAGAACCACAACGGGCACGAGGATCAGCGTGCGCTGCCATACGTCCCAGCCCGTCGTTATCGGCTGGATCATGTAGAGAAGAAGCGTCACCAGCGGGTAGACGCCGGCGAAGACGAGAAGCGCGAAACGCGGGCGCGAGAGCACCGGCGCGGCTTTGGCGGAAGAATGGGTCGAGGAGGAATGGCTCATGGGTTGCTCCACTATGGCGCCTGGATCGGACGTTTGTTCGCGGGCATGTCGGGTCGCACCAAACGAAACGGCCCGTTTCGTTACGCTTATCTATACGGACCGTTTCGTATCGTCAAGAGGGCTGCTAACCTGATATGACTCACGCGGTTGGTCCGTCGATGCGGGCGGGAAGAGGGCTGCGAAAGGACGGACGATGACCGACGGCACGCAGGATACGGACGGGACGGACGCTGAGGCGAGCGCCCAGCGTACGTCCATAGGCGCAAGACGAAATCCGGCCACGGCGGAGGCGATCCGTCTGGCCGCGACCGAAATCCTTGCCGAAAAAGGCTATGCGGGCTTTTCCGTGGAGGCCGTGGCGCGGCGGGCCCGCGCCGGCAAGCCGACCATCTACCGGTGGTGGCCCAGCAAGGCCGAACTGCTTCTCGACGTCTATCACCGGCAGAAGACGGGCATGCCGGAGCCCGATACGGGCTCACTGGTCGAGGACCTGACGATCTATCTGGACGCGCTTCTGCACATCTGGCGCGAGACGCCGTCGGGCACGGTGTTCCGCTCGCTGATCGCCGAGGCCCAGACGGACAGTGCCGCCGCGCGGGCGCTCAGGACCTACCTGGACCAGCGGCTCGACCAGAGTGCCGCGATGATCCGTCGCGCCCGGACCCGCGGCGAGATCTCCGAAACCGTCGACCCGCTGCTCGCCATGGAACTCGTCACCAGTCTTGCCTGGACCCGTCTCGTGACGGACCGGCTCGATATGGAAACGGCCGCCGTGAGGGCGGCCGTCTCGCTGTTCGTGGAAAGCTGGCGGGCCTGACCCGCCGGCCGGCTCAGTCGGCCTTCTTGGTCTCGCCGTCCGTTTCGGCGGCGCCCTTGTCGTCCGTGGCCTCTTCCGCGCCGAACACCTCGATTTCGGTCGAGGCCTTCAGATCTTCCATGACCTTGGCATACCGCTCGCGCAGGAGTTCCTGGCGAAGGCGCTCACGCACCTCGTCCAGCTCCGGCGCCGGCTGCTTGCGAACGTCCTCGAGCTTGATGACGTGCCAGCCGAACTGGGTCTGCACGGGCTCCTTGGTGAACTGGCCGACCTCGAGCGCGAAGGCCGCGTCGGCGAATTCCTTGACCATGCGGCCCTTGGTGAAATAGCCGAGATCACCGCCGTTGGGGCCGGACGGCCCGGTCGACTTCTCCTTGGCCACCTCGGCGAAGTCCGCGCCGCCCTCGAGGTCCTTGATGATCGCCTCGGCCTCTTCCTTCGTTTCCACGAGGATGTGGCGGGCGTGACGCTCCTCCTCGCCGGCATAGTCGGCGAATTCCTTGTCGTAGGCGGCCTGGACGTCGGCGTCGGTGATCTTCTGCTCGACCTCGCGCGCCAGATAGGCGTTGCGAAGCGCGCGGGTCTTGAGGAATTCGACCTGGCGCTCGAACTCGGGCTCCTTGTCGATGCCGGCCGCGCGTGCCGCGTTGGCCATCACCTGCATGTCGACCATGACGTCGGTGAGCACGCCGCGCCACTGGGTCGGCGGCACCTGGCGGAGCTGGTCGGCGAAATCGCGCGACGCGAAGGCGATGTCGGCCTCGGTGATGGTCGTGTCGCCCACCTTGGCGACCGCATCGCCCGGCTCCTGGGCCTGGGCCGGAGCGGCCGCGCCAAAGGCAAGTGCCAGGGCAAAAAGCCCCCCGGCGAGGGTTCGGCCGCTGATGGCGCTCGGGTGACGTGTCATTCTATCTCCTTCCACTGGATGGACGCGGTCTGCCCGGGGGCGGTCCTGGACCCGCGGCCGGCCGCGGCGCGCGCACACTGGCGCAAAAGACGCGGCGTTGACAACCTTCCGACCCCCTCTTATCTCTCGAACGGCCCGGCCGGTCGGCCGAACGGCTTCTTGTCGAGCGTGCGTCCCTCTCCCCTCCCATTGCGGCGGATCTGAGGCTGGCACGCGCCCGTATCGTCAATCTGATCAGTGGATCGCCGCCTGCTCTTAAGAACATCCGGGCGGCAGCCGCGTGAAGCATAAGGACCGCCACATGGCCGGCCTCGGCGCACTCGCCAGAAAGCTTTTCGGAAGCGCAAACGACCGCCGCATCAAGCAGATGCGAAGCAGGGTCGACGCCATAAACGCGCTCGAGGAAGAGGTGAAGGGGCTGAGCGACGACGAGTTGCGCGCCCGCACCGCGACCTTCCGCGAGGAACTGGCGGCCGGCAAGAAACTGGACCACATCCTCGAGCCCGCGTTCGCCACCGTGCGCGAGGCCTCGCGCCGCGTCCTTGGCCAGCGGCACTACGACGTGCAGCTCATCGGCGGCATCGTGCTGAATTCGGGACAGATCTCGGAAATGCGCACCGGTGAGGGCAAGACGCTGGTCGCGACCCTGGCCGTCTATCTCAACGCCCTTGAGGGCAAGGGCGTTCACGTCGTCACCGTCAACGACTACCTCGCCAGCCGCGATGCGGAGTGGATGGGCCGGATCTATCGCTTCCTCGGCCTCTCCGTCGGCGTCATCGTCCACGGGCTGACCGACGAGGAGCGCCGCGCGGCCTATGCCGCCGACGTGACATACGGCACGAACAACGAGTTCGGCTTCGACTACCTGCGCGACAACATGAAATACGACCGCGCCTCCATGGTGCAGCGCGGACACAATTTCGCGATCGTCGACGAGGTGGACTCGATCCTCATCGACGAGGCGCGCACGCCGCTCATCATCTCCGGCCCCCTCGAGGACCGCAGCGAGTTCTACAACACCGTCGACGCCTTCATCCCGATGCTGTCGGACGAGGACTTCGAACTCGACGAGAAGCAGCGCTCCGCCACGTTCACCGAAAGCGGCAACGAGCGCGTGGAAACCCTGCTGCGCGAGGCGGGGCAGCTCAAGGGCGACGGCCTCTACGACGTGGAGAACGTGTCCATCGTTCACCACCTGCAGCAGGCGCTGAAGGCCCACAAGCTGTTCCAGCGCGACAAGGACTACATCGTGCGCAACGGCGAGGTCGTCATCATCGACGAGTTCACCGGCCGCATGATGCCGGGCCGGCGCTATTCGGAGGGCCTGCACCAGGCACTCGAGGCCAAGGAGAAGGTGGCGATCCAGCCCGAGAACCAGACGCTGGCCTCGATCACCTTCCAGAACTACTTCCGCCTCTATTCCAAGCTGGCCGGCATGACCGGCACGGCCGACACGGAAGCCGAGGAGTTCGCCAACATCTACGGCCTTGAAGTGGTCGGCATTCCCACCAATCTCGCCGTGCAGCGCATCGACGACGATGACGAGGTCTACCGCACGGTCGAGGAGAAATACGACGCCATCGTCGAGCTCATCGACGACTGCAAGGGCCGGGGCCAGCCGGTGCTCGTCGGCACCACCTCCATCGAGAAGTCCGAACTTCTCGCCGCCCGCCTCAAGAAGGCCGGCTACAAGCAGATGGACGTCAACGATCCCGACGCCTTCAAGCCGCTGTTCACCGATGACGGCATCACGAAGGCCAAGGTGTTCGCCGTCCTGAACGCGCGCTACCACGAGCAGGAAGCCACGATCATCTCCCAGGCCGGCGTGCCCGGCGCGGTGACGATCGCGACCAACATGGCCGGTCGCGGCACCGACATCCAGCTCGGCGGCAGCGCCGACATGCGCATCGAGCACGAGCTCGGCGACCTGCCCGAGGGCGAGGAGCGCGCCGCGCGCGAGGCCGAGATCCGCAGCCAGATCGAGGCCCGCAAGCAGCGCGCGATCGAGGCCGGCGGCCTCTACGTGATCGGCACGGAGCGCCACGAGAGCCGGCGCATCGACAACCAGCTTCGCGGCCGTTCGGGCCGCCAGGGCGATCCTGGCCACTCCAAGTTCTTCCTGTCGCTGCAGGACGACCTGATGCGCATCTTCGGCTCCGACCGCATGGACGGAATGCTGCAGAAGCTCGGCCTGAAGGACGGCGAGGCCATCGTCCATCCCTGGATCAACCGGGCACTGGCCAAGGCGCAGCAGAAGGTCGAGGCGCGCAACTTCGACGTCCGCAAGAACCTGCTCAAGTTCGACGACGTCATGAACGACCAGCGCAAGGTCGTGTTCGACCAGCGCATCGAGCTCATGGACGGCGAGGCGGTCGCCGAGACCGTTGCGGACATGCGCCACGACGTGATCGAGGACATGGTCGCCCGGCACATTCCCGAAAAGGCCTATCCCGAGCAGTGGGACACCGAGGGACTCGAGGGAGAGGTGCGCCAGTATCTCGCGCTTGACCTGCCGGTGCAGGACTGGGCCCGCGAGGAAGGCATCGCCGACGAGGAGGTCATCGACCGTCTCAAGAAGGCCGCCGACGAGGCCATGGCCCGCAAGGTCGCCCAGTATTCGCCCGACATCATGCGTCAGGTGGAAAAGGCCGTCCTTCTGCAGACGCTCGACCACCTGTGGCGCGAGCATCTGGCCAATCTCGATCACCTGCGTTCGGTGATCGGCTTCCGTGGCTACGCCCAGCGCGATCCGCTGCAGGAGTACAAGACCGAGGCCTTCACCCTGTTCGAGGGCATGCTGGCCAACCTGCGCCAGGCGGTCACGGCACAGCTCATGCGTGTCGAGCTGGTGCAGGACGCTCCCAACCTCGAGGAACAGCAGCAGCTTCCCGAGATGCACGCCGAGCACCGCGACCCGCTCACGGGCGAGAACGAGTTCGAGGGCGAGCCGGCTCCCCAGCTTGCCGGCGGCGCGCGCGACCCGAACGTTCCCTCGACCTGGGGCAAGGTCGGACGCAACGAGCTCTGCCCCTGCGGTTCGGGCAAGAAGTACAAGCACTGCCACGGGTTGCTTTCCTGAGCCTTGCAGCGCGGAACAATGTGAATACGGCCGGGCGGGAGGAATTCCCGCCCGGCTTTTTTTGTCCGCGAGGCAGCAGCTCCTGCCCGCGATTGATCCCGCCGGACGCCACACGATATGAAGAAGCGATCGCGCGGCATGCCGCCGCCCGTCGCGGGAGGAGCCATGCGCACGCGCCCGGAGCTTGAGGAGATCGAGGACTGGCTGATCCGCGAGGCGCTCGGCAGTCCGGACATATCCGCCCTGTTCGCGGGCACCTGCGAGCGTCTTCGCTCCCTGGGGATTCCGATCGTTCGCGCCAATCTGGCCTGGGCCACCCTTCATCCGCTCGTCGACGCCGAAGCGGTGCTGTGGACCCTGGATGAGGGCGCGCGCTTCGAGCAGTACCGTCATGAGCATGGCGAGGGCGCGGAATGGCTCGACAGTCCGATCCGGGCCTTGATCGTCAGCGGCGAGGACCGCCTGCGGCGCAATCTGGCCGCCGCCAACACGGATCCGGGCTTTCCCCTGCTGCGCCGCCTGCGTGACGAGGGACATACGGACTACCTTTTGATGCGCACGGGCTTCGACCTCCCCAACACCAACGAGACGGGCACCTCGGGCATGATCGCGAGTTGGGCGACGCGCGCGCCTGACGGCTTCGACGCCCGTTCGGTGGACGACGTCGAGTACCTGCAGATCCGCCTGGCGCTGGCGGCCCGCTCCACCATCCAGACGCGCATCGCCAGCACACTTGCCGAAACCTATCTGGGGCGCCGTGCCGGCCGCCACGTGCTATCCGGCAAGATCCGCCACGGGGATGGGGAGATCCTGGAGGCGGTGATCTTCTATTCCGACCTGCGCGATTCGACCGGCCTTGCCGACCGGCTCCCGCCGGACGTCTACCTCGCGCATCTCAACACCTATTTCGACGCGGCGGCGGGCGCCGTGACGGAGGCCGGCGGCGACGTGCTCGACTTTATCGGCGACGCGATACTCGCCGTCTTTCCCATCGAGGTCGACGGCTTCCAGGCCGCCGCGTCGCGCGCGCTTCAGGCCGCCGAGACCGCGCTGGTGCGCATGGATCAAGCGGCAGAAGGGGCCTCCCTTCCCCTGCGCTGCGGCATCGCGCTCTCGCACGGGTCCGTGATGTTCGGCAACATCGGCGTCGCGGATCGCATGACCTTCTCGGTCATCGGCCCCACGGTGAACGCGGCCGCCCGCATCGAGCAGATGACCAAGACGCTCGCGAGCCCGCTTCTGGTCACCTCCGAGATCGCCGCCGTCGCGCCCGGACGCTTCGAACGGCGCGGAAGCTACCCGCTCGCCGGTTTCGGCGCCGAGGTCGAACTTTACGCCCCCCGGGGTCCGGTGACGCCGTGAACGCGGCCCTGACCCGCTTCGCCTCCCCTCCAGAGAACTGACAGTCTGTTCATATTTTTGTCATTGTGCGACAAGCCATTATCGACGTTGCGTCAGTTTGACTCACCAACCGTTGGCTGCGTTTCTTGCTCTTGTCAGGAACTGCAGTGCCGGACATGATCGTCTCGCTTTAGGGAGGAGCCATGCTGTTTCGTGCCATAGACGGCTTGAACGAGGTGGTCGGACGCGTCATCAGCGTGCTGGCCATCGTCTTCGCCGCGATCATCATTTACGACGTCATCATGCGATATGCGCTGAACGCCCCGACACGCTGGGCGTTCGACGTGACAAAGCAGCTTTTCGGATTCTACTTCGTGCTGCTGGGGGGCTACGCGCTGCGACATCAGGCGCATGTGCGGGTCGACCTGATCACCGGCGCCCTGCGCCCACGCGCCCGGCGCATTGTCGAGGCGGCGGGCTACCCGCTCTTTTTCTTTCCCTTCGCATGGGTATTCCTCGAGCAGTCGTGGATTTTCGCCGCCCGGTCCTGGAACCAGGGCGAGACGACCTACGGCGCCGTCCAGCTCCCCGTGTATCCGCTGAAGATGGCCATGTGCCTCGCGGCGGGTCTGCTGCTGCTGCAGGGCATTTCGGAATTCCTCAAGCTGGTCCTGGACCGGGAAGACGTCGTACGCCATGACGCCTGAACTCATCGCGGCCGCCATGTTCGGAATGCTCCTCCTGGGGCTGTTCATGGGGCATCCGCTTGCCTTCGTCCTCGGCGGTGCCGCGGTCGCGGGCACCCTCCTCGCCGGCAAGCCCATGCTGCTCGGCATCGTCGTCAACCGCATCTACGGCGACGTTCTCGACAACTACACGCTGATCGCGATCCCGCTCTTCGTGCTGATGGCACGCTTCCTGTCGGATTCCGGCGTCACCGACCGCATGTTCGAGACCCTGCGCCTGCTCATGTCGCGGGTGCGCGGCGGCCTGGCGCTCGCGGTCGTCTTCATCTCGATCCTGCTTGCGGCCACCACCGGCATCATCGGCGCGTCGATCACGGTCATGGGCGTCATGGCACTGCGTCCCATGCTGCAATACGGCTACAGCGCGAGGCTCACCACGGGCGTCATCGCCTCCTCGGGCTGCCTCGGCATCCTCATCCCGCCGTCGATCATGCTGATCCTGATGGCGAGCTACTCGCCGCTTTCGGTGGGCGAGCTCTTCGCCGGGTCCATGGTTCCAGGCGTCCTGCTCGGCCTGCTCTACGCCGGATATGTCGCCCTGATCGCCATCCTGCGTCCCGATCTCGCGCCGTCGGTGGAGCCTGACGAGAAGGTCGGGCGCGGCGAGCTGCTGCGCCTTCTCGCCTTCGAGGCGGCACCGCCGCTCGTGCTGATCCTGGGCATTCTCGGAAGCCTTCTGGCCGGCATCGCCACCGCCACGGAAGCCTCCGCCATCGGCGCGTTCCTGGCACTCGGCATCGTCATCGTGCGCGGCAAGTTCCAGATGAAGACCTTCTATGGCGCGCTGCTGGAGACGGGCCGCACTTCGGCGATGATCCTGTTCATCGTCGTCGGGGCGACAGCCTTCACGGGCGTGTTCAACATCACCGGCGGCCTGCGTGCCGTGCAGGAGATCATCCGCAGCCTCGACATGGAGCCCTGGGCCCTGATCGCCATGATGATGGTGATCGTGTTCCTGCTCGGCGCCTTCCTCGACTGGACGGGCATCGTGCTGCTGTCCTTCCCCATCTTCCTGCCCATCGTGCAGGAGATGAACGTGAGCCTTCTGTGGTTCGTGGTGCTGATGGCCGTCGTGCTTCAGACCTCGTTCCTCACCCCTCCATTCGGCTATGCGCTGTTCTACCTGCGGGCGATAGCCCCACGCAGCGTGTCGACCGGAGACATCATCATCGGCGTCCTGCCCTTCGTGGGACTGATCGTCATGATGTGCCTGCTGGTGGCCCTGGTCCCCGACCTCGTGACCTGGCTGCCCAGCGTTCTCTATGCAAGCAACTAGACGGGAGGAGACGTCATGCTGAAGACATCCCTGAAATACGCCGCAAGCCTTGCCGTGCTCGCCACCGTGGCGGGCCCCGCCCTGGCGCAGGAAAGCTGGACGATGACCACCACCTGGCCGTCGTCCCTGGAGCTGATCGAGACCGACAAGCATTTCGTCGAGCTCGCCAACAAGCTCACCGAGGGCGAGCTGACCATCGACTTCTACGAGGGCGGCAGCCTCGTTCCCTCGGGCGAGGTGTTCGGCGCCGTCGAATCCGGCTCCATCCAGGCCGGCGGCGACTGGCCGGGGTACTGGGCCGGCCGCGATCCCGCGTTCTCGCCGCTTTCCACCACCGCCAGCCTGTTCAACGCCGTCGACTACGTGAACTGGATCAAGCAGTGGGGCGGTGACGAGCTCTACATGGAGACCTACGGCAAGTTCGGCATGGTCTATCTGCCCTACGGCGTGACCAACAACGAGTCCGGCTTCCGCACCAACGCGCCGATCCGCAACCTCGAGGACCTCCAGGGCAAGCGCCTGCGCCTGTCCGGCCTCGAGCAGGGCCGCCTGCTGGAGAAGCTCGGCGGCAGCCAGGTCTCCATGGCCGGTGGCGAGATCTACCAGTCGCTTGAGCGCGGCGTGATCGACGGAGCCGAGTTTTCCACGCCGAACGTCGACTATTCCGGCGGCTTCCAGCAGGTCACCAAGTACTGGTCGACCCCGGGCTGGCACCAGTCGGCCTCGGTCTTCGGCGTGATGATCAACAAGGCCGCCTGGGACGCGCTGTCGCCCGAGACCCAGGAGAAGCTGAAGATCGCCGCCGACGCAACGCTTCTGTGGTCGCTCGCCTTCACCGAGAAGCGCGCCAACGAGGCCTACGCCAAGTTCCAGGAAGCCGGCACCGAGATCACCCGCATGGATGACGAGACGCTGGCCAAGATCCAGGAAATGGCCAACGAGGTCATCGTGGAGACCGCCTGCGAGACCCCGTCCTCGGCGAAGGTCTATCTCAGCCAGCTCTCCTACCTGGAGGACTATCGCGGCTGGCGCGAGGCGTCCGCGCCGTTCAATCTCGGCCGCACCCCGAACGGTCCGGACATCGAGAAGATCCGCGCCTGCGCCGAAAAGTAAGCGGCACACCTGCCGGCGGAGCGATCCGCCGGCACTGTCTCGCGATCTGCAGGCCGTAAACCTGCAAGCCAGAAACGATGAAAGCCGGCCCCGGGGCCGGCTTTCGCATTTGAGAAGAAGCCCTTCCAGGTCGGTCAGGACCCGAAGCGTCGAGGCCCTTACTGCTTGACGACCACCCTGGCGCCGACCTTGACCTTTTCGTAAAGGTTCTCGACGTCCTCGTTCAGCATCCGGATACAGCCCGACGAAACGGCCCGGCCGATCGACCAGTCCTCGTTGGTGCCGTGGATGCGGTATTCGGTGGAGCCGAGATAGAGCGCGCGGGCGCCCATCGGGTTCTTGGGGCCGCCGGGCATGTAGGAGGGCAGCTTGCGACCCTTCTTGCGCTCGCGAACGATCATTTCCGGCGGCGGCGTCCAGCCCGGCCACTTGGCCTTGCGCGTCACCTTCTCCGTGCCCGACCAGCCGAAGCCCTCGCGCCCGACACCGATGCCGTAGCGCATCGCCTTTCCGCCCGGCATCACGTAGTAGAGATAGCGGTCGCGGGTGTCGACGATCACCGACCCCGGCTCCTCGGAGGTGCGGTAGCTCACCACCGTGCGCTTGTACTTCTCCCGCGCGATCTTGCCCGCCGCCTCCGGCGTGATGCTGTATTCCTGCCAGCTCCGGCTCACCGGATCATAGAAGCGCCCGCTCTGGGCCTGCGCGGCCCCCGTCGCCAGGCCGAGCGTGACAACCGCGCCCACCAGTCCCGTCCAAAACCGCATGACATCTCCTCGCTGTCCGGCCCGTGTAACGCACCGCAGCCAATCCGCCTGAACCGCGCGCAGCGGCCCTTGCCGCCCGCGCTCACCCGAAACACTGAGACGCCGAAAATACACGGGAGGAGGTTTCAGTTCCCTTTCTCTTTTTCAAGCAGCGCAAGGACGTCGGCGCGATGTGGCAGGGGCGCAACAGCGCCGTAGCCGCACACGGCAAGCGCCGCAGCCGCGTTCGCGTGACGGGCCGCCGCGACGCCATCGCCGGTCGCCAGAAGTTCGGCGAGAAAGGCACCGTCGAAGGCATCCCCCGCGCCCGTCGCATCCACCGCCTCCACCACATGCGGTGCGATGCGCTCGCGCGTGTCGCGATTCGCGTAGAGAACGCCGTCGGCCCCGAGCGTCAGCGCCACATGACGCGCGCCGAGAGCGAGATAGTGATCCGCGATCTCTCCGGCTGTCTCCAGCCCCGTCAGCAGGCGCGCGTCGTCGAGTCCCGGCAGCACGATGTCGGCCATGGCCGCCGTCGCCTCGATGACGGCCCGGGCCCGCGCCAGCGGCCACAGCTTCAGCCGCAGGTTGGTGTCATAGGAAACGAGGCCGCCCGCCTTGCGCACGATGTCGATGGCCTCGAAAACACCGTCGCAGGCAACGTCCGAAATCGCCTGGCTGATGGCCGACACATGCAGCACCTTGGCCTGCTTCAGGAGATCGTGCGGCAGATGCCGTACGCCGTAGCGGCTGGATGCGGAGCCAGCGCGGCGGTAGGAGAAGACATGCCCCTGCGGCCCGTGGGTGACGAAATAAAGCCCCGTGGGAGCGTCCTCCATGCGCAGCACCGCGCGCGTGTCGACACGCTCGCCCCGCCACAGCCCGTCGAACAGGTCCCCGAACACATCCGCGCCCGTCGCCCCCAGATAGCCGACCGACGCCCCCTGACGCGCCGCCGCGATCGCCGCGTTGGACGTGTCGCCCCCAAAGCCCTGCACATAGGGGCCATCCGGGGTCGTCTGGTTGAACTCGATCATCGGCTCGCCGAGAAACAGAAGCTCCATCGAACACGCCACTCCCATTCTTGTCGCGCAAGGCAAAGGCCCTGCCGCGCCGTTTCAATCGATTTAATTCCCATGCGCCGCCTGTCGCCGCGTGTCAACCGCAGCCTGACGAGCACTCTCCACGGGACCGGCGCGCCGCCGCCCCTCGCCAGCGGCGCCCGGGCATGCCAAAACACGCCGGGGCGCCTTCGTCAGCAAGGCTCCCGCCTGAAACGAACGACAGATTTCCGGGACGAAGCACATGGCCGACATCGCCCTCCCCTTCCTCGACACCGGGCCGGCGCCGGGAGACGCCACCGACGACGCACCGATCGTGCTTCTGCACGGGTTCGCCGGCGACGCGCGCGGATTCTCGGGCCTCTCGGACCGTCTCGCGCCACGCCGCCGCACCATTGCCTTCGACCTTCCCGGCCACGGCAGGGCTCTCGACTGGCCACGCATCGGCGGAGCGGGAGCCGCGGCGCGCGCCGTCGCCGGATCGCTTGACGTGATGGAGGTTCCACGCGCCCATGTCGTCGGTCACTCCATGGGCGGGGCCGCCGCCTGCCTGCTCGCGCTCAAGGCGCCGGAACGGGTGGCAAGCATGACGCTTCTGGCACCCGGCGGCTTCGGCACGGAGATCAACCACGCCCTCCTGCGTCATTTCGCCAGCGCCCGCGAGGCAAGCGTCATCCACCTTCTCTTCGAGCAGTTCTTCGGCCCCGACTTCGTTCTCCCGCCGCTCGTGGTGCGGCAGGCCGCCGAATGGCGCGCGCGCCCCGGCGTGGTCGAAACCCTGGTGGAGATCGTGAAGAGCCTGCTGGACGGCCCGCGCCAGCAGGTGCTGCCGCTGGAGGATATCGCGGCCCTCGGCATTCCGGTGCGCCTCGTCTGGGGCACTTCCGACAAGGTTTTGCCCGTGACCCAGGCCCGCGACGTGCCGGGTGTCTTCGGGGTGCATGTCTTCGACCGCATGGGCCACATGCCCCATCTGGAGCGCACCGAAGCCGTCGCCCGCATCATCGGCGAGCAGGTTTCTTCCACCTGACGGCGCGCCGGACATGAAAAAAGGCCGCGCCCCACGGCACGGCCCTTTTCGTTTTCGTTCCGATCCCGAAGGCGGGAGAGCCTTACTTGGCGCCCTTGGCCCGCTCGATGGACTCCAGGATGATGCGCTTTGCCTCGTCCGGGCCGCCGAAGCCGGTGATCTTCACCCACTTGTTCGGCTCGAGATCCTTGTAGTGCTCGAAGAAGTGCTTGATCTGCTGGATGGTGATGTCCGGCAGGTCCTCGTAGTGGTTCACGTTCTCGTAGCGGCGCGTCAGCTTGGCGGACGGCACGGCAAGGAGCTTCTCGTCCTGGCCCGCCTCGTCCTCCATGAACAGCACGCCGATCGGGCGGCAGTTCATGATGGCGCCGGGAACGATCGGGCGCTGGTTGGCCACGATCACGTCGACCGGGTCGCCGTCGCCGCACAGCGTGTGCGGAACGAAGCCGTAATTGCCGGGGTAGCGCATCGGCGTATAGAGGAAGCGGTCGACGTACATCGCGCCCGCATCCTTGTCCATCTCGTACTTGATGGGCTCGCCGCCGACCGAGACTTCGATGATGACGTTGATGTCTTCGGGCGGGTTCTTGCCGATCGGCACGGCATCAATGCGCATGGGCAGGCTCCTCGGGCAGGCCGGCGGGGCGCGACGAAGCACGGGTCCCGGACCTTGCATGAAACGGTTGATCGCGGGCTGTATGGCAAGCCGCGCCGTCAAAGGCAAGCCGGAAATTGTGCGCTGCACCTTGCGGTCCGGGCCGGCCGGTCTACCAGCGATCGGAAGGGGCGACGAGCCCGTCCACCTGCGCGTAGCCGCCCGATCCCCTGCCCTGGTCGAGCGGATAGGCCTCCTCGACCAGATAGGGACCGCCCCCGACACTGTCCTTCGACGACAGCAGCACGAAGCGGTTCGCCGTGAAGGTCAGCTCCTGAAAGCCCCCGTGCTCGGCCAGCCAGCGCGCCACGTCCTCGTTGCTGGAGGAGCGGCAGCGGGCGAGCGTCACATGCGGCACATACTTGCGCCGCTCGGGCTGGAGCCTGAGGCGCTGCATCATGCGCTCCTGCTCGCCCTGCATCTCCACCAGGTCGCTTGCGGGTTCCACACGCGCGAACACCGCGTGCGGCTTGCCGTTGGCGAACGCCCCCAACCCGGTGATGCGCACCTGCACGGGAGCCCGGCGCACCCGGTCGAGCGTGTCGGCGATCTCGTCGGCCATCCGGTCGTCGACGTCACCGATGAACCGCAGTGTGATGTGATAATTCTCGGGATCGATCCAGCGCGCACCGCGCAGTCCGCCGCGCAGAAGGGAGAGCATGAGGCCCGTCTGGGACGGGATCTCAAGCCCGGTGAACAGTCGAGGCATGGCTTGGCCCTCCGCTGTCTCCGATGCCTTCATCAGGACGGCAAACCCGCATCTCTGCAAGCGAAAAACGGTTTTGCGCGCTGCAACAAGACCTTGCCGCTCCCATCCCCCGCCCTCAACGACGAACGGCGGCTCCCGGGGGAACCGCCGTCGCGCGAATCAGCAGGCTGCGGCCCGGGCGGCCTTACGGGCAGGGGCTCCCGCGATGCTGGTAGATCTCGGTGATCCTCGCCTCGATCTCGTCGGTGATCTTGAAGCCGTCCGCATCCAGGTCATGCTCGAGCTGGGCGATGGTGGTCGCCCCAAGGATCACCGAGGTGGTGAAGGAACGCGCCTGAACGAAGGCGATGGCAAGCTGCGAGGGCGACACGCCGAGATCGGCGGCAAGGTCGACATAGGCGTTGATCGCCTCCTCCGCGCCCGGCTTCTCGTAGCGCTGCAGCCGGTCGAAGAGCGTCTTGCGGGCGCCCTCGGGCCGCGCGCCGTCGCGGTACTTGCCGGTGAGGTAGCCCTGCGCCAGCGCCGAATAGGCCAGCAGGCCCACCTGCTCGCGATGGGCGATCTCCGCCAGACCGGTCTCGAAGGTCCGGTTGACGAGATTGTAGGCGTTCTGGATCGAGACGACGCGCGGCAGCCCCATCTTCTCGGCAACCGCAAGGAACCGCATGGTGCCCCAGGCGCTCTCGTTCGACAGGCCGACATGACGGATCTTGCCCGCCTTCACATGCTCGGCGAGGGCGGCAAGCGTCTCCTCGATCTCCACCTCGTCCTCGAGGGGCGCCGGATCGCTCCAGATCGTCGGATTGGAGCCGAAGCCGGACACGTTCCGGTCGGGCCAGTGAATCTGGTACAGGTCGATGTAGTCGGTGCCGAGCCGCTTGAGGCTCTTGTTCACGGCCTCTTCCACATGCGCGCGCGACAGGTTCGCCTTCACGCCCGCGTCACGGAACCAGGTGTTGTCGGACCGTCCCACGACCTTCGTCGCCAGGACCACCTTGTCGCGGTTGCCGCGCGCCTTCAGCCAGGAGCCGATGATTTCCTCGGTGCGGCCCTGGGTCTCGGCCTTCGGCGGGATCGGATAGAGTTCGGCGGCATCGAGAAGGTTGATGCCCCGGTCGAGCGCGAGATCGAGCTGGGCGTGGCCCTCGGCCTCGGTATTCTGCTCGCCGAAGGTCATCGTGCCGAGCGAAAGGCTCGACACGGTAATGTCTGTGCGTCCAAGTCGGCGCTGTTCCATGGGGTCCGTCGTCCTGTTGGAAATGCGGGGCACGCGGGAGGGCGGCCCTCGCGGATATTGCGTAGGGCAAATTGCTGAGGGGCGACACTTTGGCCCCGGCCCCGGCCAAGGTCAACCGCGCGGGGCGCGGTCCTCCCCGCTCCGTGAAATCAGCTTCTCGACGCTTGGCAGGATGCCCTCCACGATCAGCTCCACGCCGGCCGCCGTCGGATGCATCCCGTCGGCCATCACCGTCTCGGGCGAAACCGGAATGCCCTCCAGGAAGTAGGGATAGAGCAGCACGTCCTCGCTCCGTGCCAGGTCGGGGTAGATCGCGTCGAAGGCGTCGGCATACTCCTCGCCCATGTTGCGCGGCGCCTTCATGCCCGCGAGCAGCACGGTGATGCCGCGCTCCCTGAGCCGGCGCACGATGGCCTCGAGATTGTCCCGCGTGGTGTCGACGGGCAGTCCGCGCAAGGCGTCGTTGGCGCCAAGCTCGACAATCGCCGCGTCCACCTCCTCGCCGAGCGACCAGTCGAGCCGTGCAAGGCCCGCGGTCGTCGTGTCGCCGGAGACGGACGCGTTGAGCACCTTCACGTCATGCCCCCGCGCCTTCAACGCCGTCTCGAGCCGGGCGGGAAAGGCGTCCTCGGGCGGGAGCCGGTAGCCGGCGGACAGGCTGTCGCCGAAGGCGGCGATCACGAGAGGGTCGGCTTGCGCGCCCTGCGGCATCCCCGCGACGCAGGCGAGAGCGAAAAGAGCGGTCGCCACACGACGTGCGGCGCGGGCAAAAAATGTATCAAACTGTCTCACCGGATCTCTTCCTCTGGACGCGACTGTCTCGCCTTCCCATATCGTTCAAATCCTTCTCCCGGCAATGCGGCCCGATCGTGGCCCGCCGCCGGACAGTGTCCGCCGGATCCCCCGAGGGCCGACGCGCGGGCGCGAACCGACGACCGATCGCACGAAGAAACAGGGCTTTCCATGACCGACCGGCCTGCCGCAGCGCCCCTCATCCGGCTTGAAGACGTTCACCTCAGCCTCGGCCAGGGCGCCGGGCGTGTCGACATTCTCAAGGGGGTCGGCCTCGAGGTGGAGACCGGCCGTTCGCTCGGCATCGTCGGCCCCTCGGGGTCGGGCAAGTCCACGCTCCTCATGGTGATGGCGGGTCTGGAGCGTGCCGACAGCGGCAGCGTGTCCATCGCCGGCACCGACCTGACGCGGCTCGACGAGGACGCTCTCGCCCGTTTCCGGGGGCGCGAGATCGGCATCGTGTTCCAGTCCTTCCATCTCATTCCCAACATGAGCGCGCTGGAGAACGTCGCGGTACCGCTCGAACTTGCCGGGCGCGCAGACGCCTTCGAGGCGGCACGCGCGGAACTGGAGGCCGTCGGCCTCGCGCATCGCGCCGGCCACTATCCGGCGCAGATGTCCGGCGGCGAGCAGCAGCGCGTCGCGATAGCCCGCGCGCTGGCGATCCGCCCGCCCCTGCTTCTCGCCGACGAACCGACAGGCAATCTGGACGAAACCACCGGCGCGCAGATCGTCGAGCTCATGTTCGAGGCCTGCGCCTCACGCGGCATGACCATGGTTCTCGTCACCCATGACGCGGCCCTTGCCCGTCGCTGCGATGCCATGATCCGGGTTCGCGACGGGCACATCGAGACCATCGACGCCGAACCCGCGCTCGGGATCGCCTGACGATGCAGGGCACCAAGGCACGCCCGTCCGCCGCCCCCTCTCCGCGCTCCCGGCCCGGCCTCGGGCTTGCGATGCGCTTTGCCCTGCGCGAGATGCGCGGCGGCCTGAAGGGGTTCTACGTCTTCATCGCCTGCATCGCGCTTGGCGTCGCGGCCATCTCCGGCGTCGCCTCCGTGTCGCGGGCGCTGGTGGAAGGCATCTCGGCCGAGGGAACCACGATCCTCGGCGGCGACATGTCCTTCCGCCTGATCCACCGCCAGGCCGATGCCGACGAGCAGGCGTTCCTCGACGGCCTGGGACAGGTGTCACGGATCGCGACCCTGCGGGCCATGGCCCGCGTGCCCGACACCGGCGAGCAGACACTGGTCGAGCTCAAGGCCGTGGACGGGGCCTTTCCGCTTTACGGCACGATGGAACTCGCCTCGGGAGCGGCCCTTGCCGACGCGCTCGCCCTGCGGGACGGACATCATGGCGCCGTCGTGGAGCCCGAGCTTCTGGTGCGTCTCGGCCTCGCGGTCGGCGACACCTTCCGCCTCGGCCGCGCCGAGCTTGCCATCACCGACACGATCGCCACGGAGCCCGACCGGCTGAGCGACGGCGTCAATTTCGGTCCGCGCATCACCATTTCCGACGCGGCCCTTGAAGAGACCGGTCTCGTCCAGCCCGGCAGTCTCGTGCGCTGGATCTACCGCATCCGCCTGCCCCAGGGCACGACGACGGACGAGATCGCCACGCTCGAGGAAGAGGCGAAGGCCGCCTTCCCGCGCGCCGGCTGGCGCATCCAGTCCCGCGCCGAGGCCGCGCCCGGTCTCCAGCGCAACATCGGGCGGCTCGCCCAGTTCCTGACCCTCGTCGGCCTGACGGCGCTCGTCGTGGGCGGCGTCGGCGTCGCCAATGCGGTGCGCTCCTATCTCGACGCCAAGCGGCCGGTCATCGCGACCCTGCGCTGCGTCGGCGCCGAGGGCGGCTTCGTCTTCCGCGTCTACCTGATGCAGATCGCCGTGCTCGCGAGCGTCGGCATCGTCATCGGCCTTGTGCTCGGCGCGCTCATTCCGCTTGCCGCCGCCGGCGCACTCGCCGGCATCCTGCCCGTTCACGCGGTCGCCGGCATCTACCCCGCCGAACTCGGCCTCGGCGCGCTCTACGGCGGCCTCACCGCCCTCGCCTTCGCGCTGTGGCCGCTCGGGCGCGCCCATGACGTCGCGCCCCGGCTGCTGTTTCGCGATGACGTCAGCGGCGAGGCGAAGCGTCCCCGCCCGGCTTATGTCATCGCGACGGTGGCGACCGTCACGCTTCTCGCCGGGCTCGCCGTCGTGCTCGCCGGCGATCTGCGCATCTCGCTGACCTATGTGGGCGCGACGCTGGTCGTCTTTGCGCTTCTGGCGCTCATCGCCCGCCTCATCATGGCGCTCGCGCGCCGAGCGCCGCGCCCGCGCGGCACGGAGCTTCGGCTTGCGATCGGCAACATCCACCGCCCCGGCGCGCTCACGCCCTCGGTGGTGCTTTCGCTGGGGCTCGGCCTGTCGCTGCTTGTCACCCTTGCCCTCATCGACGGAAACCTGCGCCGCGAACTTGGCCAGAGCATCGCCGCGCAGGCGCCGAGCTTCTTCTTTCTCGACGTGCAACAGAACGAACGCGAAGCCTTCGACGCCCTGCTCGCCCGCGAGGCTCCGGGGGCGAGCATCGACGGGGCGCCCATGCTGCGCGGACGCATCGCCGCAGTGAACGGCGTGCCCGCCGACCAGCTCACGCCATCGGAGGGCGGAGCCTGGGTGCTGCGCGGAGACCGCGGCATCACCTATGCGGCCCAAAAGCCCGAAAACGCGGTCCTGACCGAGGGAACCTGGTGGCCGGCCGATCATTCGGGAACGCCGCTGGTGTCCTTCGAGGCGGACGCAGGCGCCGATCTCGGGCTGAAGGTCGGAGACACGGTCACCGTCAATGTGCTCGGCCGCGAGATCACCGCCGAAATCGCCAACTTCCGCCGGGTCGAGTGGGAATCGCTCGCCATCAACTTCGTCATGGTGTTCTCGCCCAACACCTTCGCCGGCGCGCCGCACACGCATCTGCGCACGCTGACCTACCCGGATGGCGGCAGCGATGAACGCGAGTTCGCGCTGCTCAAGACGCTTTCCTCCGAGTTTCCGACCGTAACGGCGGTGCGGGTCAAGGACGCCATCGAACAGGTCAACGATCTCGTGGCGCAGCTTGCCTGGGCGATCCGCGCGGCCGCCTCGATCACCCTCGTCGCCTCGGTGCTGGTCCTTGCCGGCGCCCTGGCCGCCGGCCATCGTCACCGCACCTACGACGCGGTGATTCTCAAGACGCTGGGCGCGACCCGGGCACGCCTGATCGCGGCCTTCGCGCTGGAATACACGATCCTGGGCCTTGTCACGGCGGCCTTCGCCGTCGGCGCTGGAACGCTGGCCGCCTCCTTCGTGCTGACTCGGGTGATGGACACGGGCTTCACCTTCCTGCCGGCGACGGCGGTCGGGGCGGCCGTTGCCGCGCTCGTGCTCACCGTCGGGCTCGGGCTGATCGGCACCTGGCGCGTGCTGGGACGCAAGCCGGCTCCCGTGCTGCGCAACCTTTAGCCTGCCCCCTACAACGCCGCCACTTTTGATAAACTACAGAGCGTCTCACAATCTTAGGTATAAAACAGATTCGTTTGACGCCCTTACGTCAAGATGCTCAACTCAACGATGCGCATTCAAGGACATTCAACCATGAATCAAGATCCGAGAGAAGAAGCTCGCAAGGCGATTGAGGACGCGGTCGCAAAGGCCGCAAAGCAGAAAGCCAAGGACGATGCGGCCGTACAGGCCCAACGAGCAAAAGAAGAAGAGGAACGCAAGCGAGACAAGGCAATCGACGACCTTTTGAAAGAGGTGACGAGCGAGGGGGGGCAATATCCGGTCAACCCGGAATTGTCCGGAGGGCTTTCACCCGGCCTTCCGCCTTGGCTCGCGCCATTGGTGCGAAGTCGCCTTGAGGAGCGGGCGAAACTTCTGGACAAGGTGCGCCATCTGGAGATTGAGCGTGGGTTGCTGCTCGACGAGGTGACTAGGACAAGGCCCTGAACACCTCGTACGTTCCAGTCATGGCAATGGCGGTGCCTTGGATACCTTCGGATGGACAAGTTGGGTATTCCGTTGATGGAAAGGGTTTTCTCGCTTTGCGATCCGGTTACAATTGCGCCGCTTTGGTTCGCGTCCGGCCAATCGGGGGGCTGACGTGCCAGGCGGCGGTGATCCGGCCGGGTCGCTGCCTGCCTGGGCGTGTCGTCAACCGGTCGGGGCGGGGCGTGTGCCGTTGCCAGATCACGGCGCTGCCGGTCAGCGTCGCACAACAACGTCACACAGACCGTCACTTCGGGAGACGTCCGACATGTCCGATTTTCTGCGCCCCATGCGCCGGTTCGCCGCCGCGGCCGTGCTTGCCGCAGCCGCTCTCGTCCAGCCCGCCGCGGCTGAATCCCCCTTCCACACCGGTGTCTGGCAGGCCAATGGCGCCAACGGTCCCGAGGGCCTGGTGCTGAGCGACTGGCTGGTGTTCGAGAACGGCCTTCCCGCGCGCTGGCTCTACCGCAAGGCCGGCACCAACGACGCCAACCAGTTCGACTTCTACACCCGTGCCATGGGCGAGAGCGTCTACGCTCCGGTCGAGATCCGTGTCTACCGCACCGGCGAGCACGAGATGACCTACACGGTCTTCACGCGGGAGAAGAACAAGAAGGAACAGACGGAAATCTCCAAGGTTTCCGCCAAGCGCCTGTCGATCCCCAACTACAAGAACTCCTGCCTGTCGGTGGAGAACAAGGGCGAGCGCCTGTTCGGCCGCTGGGCCGGCACCAGCGCCTCCAGCTTCAAGTCGTTCCATCTTTCCAAGTCGAAGCTGACCATCGACGGCAAGAGCCGCAAGGTCGAGGCCATGCCCGTGCGCACCGGCCGTATCGGCATCGTGGAAAACGGCCAGCCGATCGCCTTCCTCACGGACGGCGGTGGCGACTACGCCGTGGTGCAGTGGTTCAAGCCGGGCATCGATGTCGCCACGATGATGGACCCGAAGAAGGAAATCCTCGACTTCGCCGGCGAGGAGATCATTCGCTGGCCGAACGGCACCTGCGACCGCCAGATCAAGTCGCGCCTGGCCACCATGAAGTGAGCCGCATGACCGGCCGGCGGGGAAACGTCCTGTTTACCCACTGGCCAGCATGACAAAACCGTAACGCAAAATCGGCACGACGGGCCTTGTTCCGCCGTGCCGCCATCTCCATATTTGGACATGACGTGCGGGCTTTCGCGGTCCTGCCGGAAGGCAGGGAGCGTGGAAATTGCATGTCGGGAGGGGAACAGGCCGTGAAGCCGTGGTTCCCCGCTGCGCCGATGCGGGAACGGAACCGGGACGGATCCTCCCCTCGCGTCGCGCTCAGCGATCCAGAACGTGACCGTGAACCGCGACAGAGAGGACTTTCGATGTCGACCTTCGACCGCAATTCCAACATTCGGTATGCTGCGGCCGGCGCGCGCGCAGAGGCCGGCGTCTATGACGAGGGCCTGCGCGCCTACATGCTGGGCGTCTACAACTACATGGCGATCGGCCTTGCGATCACCGGCGCCATGGCTCTTGCCACCTTCTACATGGCCGTCGAGCAGACCGCCGGTGGCATGGCGCTGACCGCTTTCGGACAGGCCATCTACATGAGCCCGCTGAAGTGGGTGGTGATGCTCGCCCCGCTCGCGGCGGTGTTCTTCCTCAGCTTCAAGATCCAGTCCATGAGCGCAAGCGCCGCGCAGATGACCTTCTGGGTCTATGCGGCCATCATGGGCGTATCGCTGTCCTCGATCTTCCTCGTCTTCACCGGCGAGTCGATCACGCGCGTGTTCTTCATCACCGCCGCGTCCTTCGGTGCGCTGAGCCTCTACGGCTACACCACCAAGAAGGACCTGTCGGGCTGGGGTTCGTTCCTGTTCATGGGCCTGATCGGCATCATCATCGCCTCGCTGGTGAACATGTTCATCGGCTCCTCGGCGATCCAGTTCGCCGTGTCGGTGATCGGCGTGCTCGTCTTCGCCGGCCTGACGGCCTACGACACGCAGCAGATCAAGGAGATGTACTTCGAGGGCGACAGCTCCGAGGTCGCCGCCAAGAAGTCGATCATGGGCGCGCTGCGTCTGTACCTCGACTTCATCAACCTCTTCATCATGCTGCTGCAGCTGTTCGGCAACCGCGACTGATCGCAACGCCGCGCGGGCCCGCACCGGCCCGCGGAACAAGACAGGAAAAAGGGGCGCGGATGCCAATCCGCGCCCCTTTTTCGTTTCCAACGGTGGACCGGCGATTCTGTCGTGCCCCTCAAGCCGGCCGCTTTTGCCCTGACCGCCACAACGCGTCTTGTCACCCAGTCCGGCCGGATCTCCCCCGCGTCCATTTCTTGCCTTCGGCATGCCCTTACGGCCTGCGGCCGATTGACGGCCCGTCCGCCCTTGGCAATATCGCCGGCGATCCTCAACAAGCGGACGGACTGTCATGTCACGCGTAAACCGTTTTCGTCATTTCTCCCTTGCACCGCGCCATTCGTTTCTGCTCGCGGGAACCGCGCTCGGCGCGATCCTGCTTGCGGGTTCGGCCCAGGCTGATCCCGAGTACGACGCCCAGTGGGGTCTCGGCATGATCGGCGCCAAGGCGGCGCATGATCGCGGCTACACCGGCGCGGGCGTCACCGTCGGCGTCGTGGACAGCGGCATCTACGCCTTTCATCCCGACCTTGTCGGCAACCTGAGCCCGGTTTCCATGAACGGCCCGACCGGCCTTCTCGCGGACGGCATCGACGCGGAAGGGCACGGGACGCATGTCGCCGGCACGATCGCGGCCGAGCGCAACGGTTACGGTATGGTCGGCGTGGCGCCGGGCGCCAAGGTGGCGGCCCTTCAGCTCACCAACTACGGCAGCGATGCAATCGACGATGCCACGCTCGACACGACCGCCGCGCGCCTCTTCGACTACGGGCTGGCCAACGGCATCGAGTTCTACAACAACTCCTGGGGCTCCAACCCGATGATGCCCTCGGGCGGCACGGACCTGGAGAACGCGCGGACCTATCTGGAGACCACCTACGACTACATGTTCGATGCCATCGAGCGCGGAGTCGAGGCGGGCAATGTCTACGTCTGGGCCAACGGCAACGACGGCCTGCCGAGCGTGGCGCTCGAGCCCGGCCTTCCCGTCCTCTACCCCGAGCTCAAGGGGCACTGGATCGCGGTCGCCGCGCTGGAACAGGACGGCGAGATCGCTCCCTACTCCAACCGTTGCGGCATCGCCGCGACCTGGTGCATTTCCGCTCCCGGCGGTGACGACGACGAGGACACGGGCGGCATCTATTCCACCTCGCACGACGGCGACTATGTCCGCATGTCGGGCACGTCCATGGCGGCGCCGCATGTCACCGGCGCGCTTGCCATCGCGCGGCAGATGTTCCCCGACGCCAAGGGCAGCGAGCTCACCGAACTCATCTTCGCCACCGCGACCGACGTGGGCGAAGCCGGCATCGACGACATCTACGGCTGGGGCATTCTCAATCTCGACGCCCTGACCTCGACCCGTGACGCCAAGACCGGTGCGATCTACGCCCAGGGCACCTATGCCCAGGGCCGCACCATGGGCCAGATCGCGGACTTGGCGGCATCGCTGACCGGCGGGCTCGACGGCGGTGCTCCCTTCACCGGCAACGTCACCTTCTCAACCAACGGCGCCGCGCCGGAGACCAACTTCAACGCCCGATGGTGGGCCGCCCCCATCGCCGGCCTCACGAACACGTCGGCAAGCGCCACCAGCGGCTCGGCGCTCACCCGCTCCGCCGGCGCGCTGACCGGCATGGACTTCCGCCCCTCGCAGGACGTGCGTTTCGGCTTCGGCCTCGGCTTCAGCGAGACGCGCACCTCGAGTTCGGGCAACAGGAGCCGCGCCACCGGGCTGCACGCACTCGCCTACGCCGGGCTTCGGCGCGGCGCCTGGTTCGCCGACGGGGCCGCCGGCCTCAGCCGTTTCGAGACCTCCACCAGCCGGTCGGGCATCGTTGGCGCGGGCGGCGCGGCGGGCGGCCTTTCCGGCTCCTCCAAGGGGACGGATATCGGCGCGTGGAGCAACGCGCGTGTCGGCATGACCTTCCAGACCGCCCTCGCCACGCTGCAGCCCTACGCGCAGGCGCGGCTTGTGCACCAGTGGCTTGGCTCGACGAGCGAAACCGGCGCCGGGGCCTTCGCTCTCACCGCACCGTCCGCAACGACCTCGCAGACGGATCTGGGCGCCGGCATCCGGCTTACGGCCAATGGCTTCGACACATCCGCCGGCACGTTCCGTCCGGTGCTGGACCTCGCCTATGCCCGTGCGATCGGCTCGCTCGGCGACAGCCGCGCGACAACCATGCTCGGCGCTCCCGTCGCGGCGGGCTCCCTTGGCATCGGACGCGACATCGCCCGCCTGTCCGCCGGTCTGACCTACGCCTCGGCCTCGGGGCGCGTCACCGGCACGCTCGGGTATTCGGGTGAGTACCGTGCTCGCGCGACGTCTCACGCGCTCAACGCCAGCGTCGGCATGAAGTTCTGACGCCCTTTCCGCCCGCAAACGCAAAGGCAAACGGCCGCGCGATCCCCGCGCGGCCGTTTCGCATTGTCATTCAGGTCAATCAGGGCCGGGTGCTCAGACCAGGCTGAGATGCCGGCGCTTCTCGAAGACCTTGAGCACCTGGGCCAGTTCGCCGCCACGCTTGAGGATCGTCCCTCCCGCGCCGACCACCGCGAAGGCACCCTGACGGCGCGCGTTCCTCGGCACTTTCTCGATGCGGTAGAGCGGCATCTCGGAACTGCGGCGGAAGACGGAGAAGATCGCCCGGTCCTTGAGATGGTCGATGGCATAGTCGCGCCATTCTCCGGCTGCGACCTTCTGCCCGTAGACCCTCAGGATGAGATCCAGTTCCCGACGGTGGAACGCCGTGACAGGCGGCACCGCCGGTGCCTGAGGCTGGGCGTGGCCCTGCGTCTGGGACCGGGCCGGCCCCTGCTGGCCCGCCGCCCCGGATCGTGCGGATATATCCTCGGGATCGCTCATGGCGCCTCCTGGTCTGCGGTCCGGGTCGCGGACCCTCCGTGCCGTCACGCAAGCGTCATGATGGGCCGGGGAAAACCCGTTTGGCAAGGGAGGCGGCGAACAGGCGAAAGCGGTGCCGGACCGGGGTCCGTTCGATTTCATAGTTTTGCCCAATTGCAGCCCATACCGCGCCATCTTGGAGGGTGATAACGGCATCGTTGCAGAAGGAACCCGCTGCGAAGCTTCGGAACGCAACAGCCCCCCAGCCCCCCGGGGTTTTGCGGCAAGGGTTCCGGTTCAGGCACTGGTCTCCAGTTTCCCTGGACGAGGATGCAACCGGAAGGGCCGGCTCAGCGCCGGCCCTTTTCCGTTTCCGGACCCGTTTTTCTCCTGCGTGCCCCTCGCAACCTCCGACAGCGGCGACAAAATTTCGCGCTCTGCTCGCATTGCTTTTGTCCTGCCGCAAACGGGGCTATCATGAGGTCATGACACTCGGCCTGACAGCCCTGCGCCCCGCGCGCGCCCAGGATGCAGAAGCGCTTGCCGCGATCCATGAGGAGACGTGGCGGGCGACCTATCGCGGTGTCATCGACGGGATCGAGCTGGAACGCATGATCTCCCGACGCGGGCCGAAGTGGTGGCGCACGGCGCTGTCACGCGGCGTGCGCATTCTCGTGCTGCATGTGGCCGGCGTTCCCGCCGGCTATGCCACCTTCGGTCGCAGCCGGATGCGCGAGCTTCCCTTCGAGGGGGAAATCTACGAGCTCTACGTGCGTCCCGACCATCAGGGCATGGGATTCGGCACCGAGCTGTTTCACGCTGCCCGCTCCGCGCTTGAGAAGTCGCGACTGTCCGGTCTTGCCCTGCGCGTGCTGCGCGACAACGAGGAAGCCGTGCGCTTCTATCACAATCGTGGCGGCCAGGCCCTGATGACGACCCGCGAGCGCGTCGCCCAGACCTCGCTGCACCTCACCGTGTTCGGCTGGTTCCCCGACGATCCGTCCTGATCGTGGTCTTGCAGCCCTATCCGCGCGCGCCGTATCGCTCCGCCTTTTCAAGCCACTGTCTCCGGTCTTCCTCGCCGGATCCGTGGATCGGCGAGAACATGCGGAACCGCACTTTCGAGAAGCCGCAGAACTCCAGGATCTGCTTGCGCATCACCCGGAACCCGGGTGCCCGCAGGACGTAGCGCAGATACCACCCCGGCGTGTCGCTGGTGACGAGAACCTCCGCCGTGCGTCCCTTGAGCAGCGGCACGGGAAAGGCCTTTCCCTTTTCGTAGCGATAGGCGAAGCCCGGCAGCAATGTCCGGTCGAACAGCCCCTTGAGCTTGGCCGGAACACCGCCCCACCACAGCGGATGCGCGATCACGAGATGATCGCACCAGGACAGCGCCTCCTGAACGTCGGCAAGGCACGGTTCGAGCTCGCGTTTTTCGCCGTAGCCCGAGCGCATGTCCGGGTCGAAGTCCATCGCCGAAAGCCGCAAGATCCTGACCTCCCGGCACGCCGTTTCCGCGCCGCGCTCATAGGCGGAGGCGATCGCCCCGCAGTAGGACGATGCCCCCGGATGTCCGTCGAGAATGAAAACCCTGCTTGCCACGTCCACGCTCCGTCTCTACAAAATTGACCGTGGTCACGTAATCATTCATTTTGTGACCATGGTCAATATTTGATTCCACGTATCACGGATCCGTGATCGACGCTGGTGGTGCCGGCTCGCGGCACCGGGCGCGCTGCCGGGCGCGGGAAATGAGGGACGGCATGGTCGGAAGACCCCAGCAACGTTCAAGGGACACGCGCGCGAAGATCCTCGCTGCGGCCCGTACAGCCTTTGCCGAGGACGGCTTCGAGACCACGAGCGCCGAGGCCGTCGCGCAGCGTGCCGGCGTCTCCAAGGCGACGGTTTTCGCGCATTTCGGCGACAAGACCGGCCTTCTCATCGCCGCCAAGATCGATGGCCTCGACACCATCCTCGCGGACATGCGCGCACGCGCCGAAGCCGTGGGACGACATACTCCGGGCAAGGCACTGGCCGGTGTGTTCCTGCCGCTCCTGACGCTCTACCGCGAGGATCCGGAATTCGCGCGCCTGTTCCTCGTGCAGTCGACGCTGAAGGACGGCCCCTGGACGCGCCAGTTCCTGGAGGTCTGCGCGGAGCTTGAGGAGGTGGCAACGCTGGCCTGCACGCGCGCGGCCGACGCCGGAGCCCTGCCCGGCCATCCCGACCCTTCGCTGGCCGCGCAGGGGCTGCTTGCCTTTTTCTATCACGCCATCGTCGGCCACAGCATCGGCACACTGGCCGATGCCGCCGCCCAGGAAAGCTTCTTCACCGCCCTTGTCGAACGCTGGGCAAGCGCCAGCGCGTGAGGTGTCTCAGTTGCGCTCGTCGAGCAGCCGGCGCGCGATCACCTGTGCCTGGATCTCCGCAGCGCCCTCGAAGATGTTGAGAATGCGCGCATCGCACAGCACCCTGCTGATCTGGTACTCGAGCGCGAAACCGTTGCCGCCGTGGATCTGCAGCGCGTTGTCCGCCGCCGCCCAGGCGACCCTGGCGCCCAGAAGCTTGGCCATGCCCGCTTCCAGGTCGCAGCGCCGGCCGGAGTCCTTCTGGAAGGCCGAGAAATAGGTGAGCTGGCGCGCCGCCATCAGTTCGCCCGCCATCAGCGCGAGCTTGTCGGACACACGCGGGAAGGCGATCAGCGACTTGCCGAACTGGACGCGCTCTTCCGCATAGCGAAGCCCGAGATCCAATGCCGCCTGCGCGACGCCAAGCGCCCGCGCCGCCGTCTGGATGCGTGCCGCCTCGAAGGTCTGCATGAGCTGCTTGAAGCCCTGTCCCGGCACCCCGCCGAGCAGGTTTTCATGCGCCACCTCGAAACCGTCGAAGGCGATCTCGTACTCCTTCATGCCGCGATAGCCGAGCACCTCGATCTCGCCGCCCGACATTCCCGGCGCCGGAAAAGGCTCGTCGTCCGTGCCGCGCGGCTTGGGCGCCAGGAACATGCTCAGCCCCTTGTAGCCCGGCTCGGAGGGGTCCGTTCGCGCCAGTAGCGTCATCACGTCGGCGCGCACCGGATGCGTGATCCAGGTCTTGTTCCCGTAGATCTTCCAGGTGTCGCCCTCGCGCACCGCGCGCGTCTTCAGCGAGGCGAGGTCGGAACCGGTGTTGGGCTCGGTGAAGACGGCCGTGGGCAACACCTCGCCGGATGCGATCTTCGGAAGCCAGCCGGCCTTCTGTGCGTCCGTCCCGCCGCACAGGATGAGTTCGGCGGCGATCTCGGAGCGCGTGCCGAGCGAGCCGACGCCGATATAGGCCCGGCTCAGTTCCTCCGAGACGACGCACATGCTCTCCTTGCCAAGCCCCAACCCGCCGAATTCCTCCGGGATCGTCAGGCCGAACACGCCGAGATCCGCCATCTCGGCGATGACCTCGAGCGGGATGTAGGCGTTCTTCAGATGCCAGTCGTGGGCAAAGGGCTCGACCCGGTCGGACGCGAATCGCCGCATCTCGCCGCGCACCTGCTCATAGGTGTCCTCAAGCCCTGTCGCGCCGAAGACCGACACGCCGCGCTGCTGGCGCATGAGTTCCGCAAGCCTGGCGCGAAGATGCCTTGCGCTGCCCTCGTCGATCAGCCGGTCCACCGCTGCGGTGCGAAAGCCGTCGGCCTCCTCCCGCGCGATGCCGAGATCGGCCAGGCGCACGATTTCGTTCTGGTTCATGGGAATGCCGCCGAAGACCTGCGCCAGATATTCGGCGAAGACGATGCGCAGCGTCAGCTCCTCGGTCTCCCCGAACGCGCCTTCCTCGCTAAGACGTGCCGCCCAGGCGTCGAGTTGCTTCAGCGCCTCCGCATAGGTCGCGAGCCAGGCAAGGCCATGCGTCGCGCGCTGTTCCTCCTCCATGCGCGCGGAGGAAATCCGCCCGTCCACGGCGACCAGGTCGCGCACCCGCGCGACCGCCAGCCTCACGAGCCGCTCCACGTCCGCGACCGCCGCCGCCCTCAGCGCGCCGGTCTCCCCGGCGTCCCTCGTGATCTCCGCCTGACCAGTCTGCGACATCCCGTCCATCTCCCGAAACTCTCTCCCTCGCGCCTCCGGCCCCGTCTTCGCGGCCGAAAATGGTGCAGCGCACACATTACCGCCGCCTTGCCGCGAAGCAATGCTTCTTTTGGCTCGCCCCTGGAGAAATTATCTTGCGCGCACCGGTTCACCCCCCATGCCTGGCGCATGGCTCTGATCGAGGGCGGGTTGACGAGGCAGCGCCTGCACCGCAAAACCGTCTCACCATGCGTTTCAAGAGAGCCTTCCGGGCCACCTTCGCCGTCCTTCGCGACGCCATCCGTCACATGAGCGCCGACGACGGCTTCGCGGTCGCGAGCCACGTGGCCCTGTCGTCCCTGCTCGCCCTGTTTCCCTTCCTGATCTTCATCGCGGCGCTGACCGGATTCCTGGGAATGGCCGGCATGGCGGACCGGATCGCGGCCCTGCTCTTCGATGCCTGGCCGAAGGAGGTCGCGGGCCCCATCGCGCGCGAGATCCGCGTCGTTCTGACCGAGCCGCGCGGCGACGCCCTGACCTTCGGTATCGTGGTCGCGCTGTGGTTCGCCGCCAACGGGGTGGACGCGCTCAGGATCGCGCTCAACCGGGCCTATGGCGTCATCGAGCGCCGCTCCTACCTGCGCCTCAGGCTCATGGCCATCGCGCTGGTCATCGCCGGCTCGGTGATTCTCATCGCCTTCGCCTTCCTGATCGTCTTCGCGCCGCTGGCGATCAAGGCGGCGCTGGCCTTTGCCCCGGTGATCGAGCCCTTCGTCGACCGGCTGAACCTGTCCCGCTACGTGATCGCGACCCTGCTCACGCTTGGCGGCCTGCTGGTGGTGCACAGTTTCCTGCCCGCGCAGCGGCGGCGCTTTCTCGACGTTCTGCCCGGCATCCTGGCCACCCTTGCGCTCTGGCTGGCCGCCGGCGCGGCCTTCGGCGCCTATCTGGCGAGCTTCGCCAACTATGTCTCCACCTACGCCGGCCTTGCCGGCGTCATGACGGCGCTGGTGTTCCTCTACATGGTCTCGGCATGTTTCGTTTTCGGCGGAGAGCTCAACGCCGCGATCCTGCGCCGACGCAAGCAGGCCGCCGCAAGCCTCCAGGGTGTGGGCGGCTAGTCAGGGCGTAGGCGGGCAGGCCGTCAGGCTGGCATCCGCCGAGTACCGACCCGGCGCTCGCGGATCATCAGCAGCGCGCCGACAACCAGCGCCATCCCCGCGATCTGCGCCGGCACCAGCGTCTCGCCGAACAGGAAATAGCTCTCCACCGTGGTCGCCACCGGAACCAGGTAGAACAGGCTCGCGACCCGGGCCGCGCTGCCCGCCCGGATCAGCACCATCAGCAGCAGGATCGCGCCGACCGACAGCACAAGCACCAGCCACGCCATGGCGAAGACGAGTTCGCCCGACCAGGTGATGTGCCAGCTTTCCGCAAGCGACAGCGGTGCGACGACGGCGAGCGCGCCGAAATACTGCACCACGGTGCCGGACACGAGATCCGTCGTTCCCGCGTGCTTCTTCTGGTAGACGGTGCCGAGGGAAATGCCGACCACCGCCACGAGGCATATGAGCGTGTTGGCGGGCGTCATGCCGGAGGCGGCCGCGCCGAGCTTCGGCAACACGACGAGCGCCAGTCCCGCGGCGCCCAGCGCCAGCCCCGCCCAGTGCCGCCGGGCAATCGCCTCGCCCAGCATGGGGCCGGCGATCAACGCCGTCATCAGCGGCTGCAGGCCCAGAACCAGCGCGGTCACCCCGGCCGGCATTCCATTGTCGATGGCATAGAAGATGGCACCGAGATAAACGCCATGGATCATCGCGCCGGCCAGGATCGCACGGCCCCAGGCCCGGCCGCCGCGCGGCCAGCGCGCGCCGCTTGCCACCGCGATGAGGGCCAGCACCGGCAACACCAGCGCGAAACGCACGGTGAGAAAGGCAAAGGGCTCGATATAGGGCGCGCCAAGCTTCGAACCGATGAACCCGGTCGACCACAGCAGCACGAAGATGCCGGGCGCGGTTTTCTGCAAGATGTTTCCCAAGACAACCTCGAAGGGGATCACGGTCGATCGACCGGACGGCACCGACGCGGCACCATAGTGTCTTGCCGACGGACCCGCATCCTCTATCTCCCGGATGCCGGAGCACGCCGGCGGCCGATGCCGCGTTTGCGCTTTGCGGAAATCGCGGGCAAAGTCCGCCCGGGTTCATGCGGCGCGAGGTCCTCCTGCCACGCGCGGCGCTCCTCCTGCCACGGCCACTGGCCACGCCTCCACGCATAGCGCCGACTGGCGCGCAAAGCCAAGGGACACGGGAACATCATGGGCGAGAGCATCGTCATCGTCGGCGCCGGACAGGCCGGCGCGCAGGTCGCGCAGTCGCTGCGCCAGGCCGGTCACGAAGGACCGATCACGCTGGTCGGCGACGAGGCACAGGCGCCCTATCAGCGTCCGCCCCTGTCCAAGAAATACCTCGCCGGCGAGATCGACGCCGAGGGGCTGGCGCTTCGCCCCGATGCCTTCTACGAGCAGAACCGCATCACCTGCCGCCTCGGCGTCCGCGTCGAGGCCATCGAGCGCGAGACCAGACAGCTTCGGCTTTCGGACGGAGAAATCCTCACCTACGACCGGCTGGTGCTGGCGACCGGCACGCGCCCCCGCCGGCTGCCGGTCCCCGGCGCGGATCTCGAGGGCATCGTCAGCCTGCGCGGCATCGCCGACGTGGACACGATCCGCGCCCATCTCCAGCATCCATCGCGCATCGCCATCGTCGGCGGCGGCTACATCGGACTGGAATTCGCCGCCGTGGCCCGCAAGCTCGGCCACGAGGTGACCGTCATCGAGGCTCAGGAACGCGTCATGCAGCGCGTGGTCTCGCCCGCCGTCTCGTCCTGGTTCGAGGCGCTGCATACGGGCGAAGGCGTCACGCTGCGCCTCGGCACGGCCATCGCCGGTTTCTACGGCACGGGCAGGGTCGAGGGCGTGCGGCTCGCCGATGAAAGCACCATCGACTGCGACATGGTGCTGACCGCCGTCGGTGCCCAGCCCAACGACGAGCTCGCGAGCGCCGCGGGCCTGGAGACCGACGACGGCATCCTGGTCGACGCGGCCGGACGCACCTCCGACGACGCGATCTTCGCCGCCGGCGACTGCACCCGCTTCTTCTCCGCCCTCTACAACCGCTCGATCCGCCTGGAGAGCGTCCAGAACGCCATCGACCAGGCCAAGATCGTTGCCCAGGCTCTGACCGGCGGCGAGCCGGACTACGATCCGGTGCCCTGGTTCTGGTCGGACCAGTACAAGGTCAAGCTCCAGATCGCCGGCCTCTCGCCCGGCCATGACGAGGCACGCACGTTCGGGGATCCGGCGACGGGCAGTTTCTTCGTCGCCTATCTGGAAAAGGGGCGGCTCATCGCGGTCGACAGCATCAACCACCCGCGCTCGCACATGATGGCGCGCCGGGCGGTGGGAAAGCCGTTCGCAGAAGGTCTTCTGCCGGAGGGCTGAGGCCCTTTGGCCCCACGCCGGCTACGTGCCGACTACGCAGACGGCCCCGTGTCGTCCGGCTCCGCCTCGATGGCCTCCATGTCGGCATCCGAAAGGCCGAAATGATGGCCGATCTCGTGCACCAGAACATGGGTGACGATGTCGCCGAGCGGTTCCTCGTAGGCGGCCCAGTAGTCGAGGATGGCGCGGCGGTAGAGCGTGACACGGTTGGGCATCTGCCCGCTCCAGCCGGTGGCACCGCCCTGCGCCAGGCCGACGCCCTCGAAGAGACCGAGCAATTCGAACGGGTCCTCGATGCTCAGGGCGTCGAGGACGTCGTCCTCGGCGAGATCCGTGACCCGGATCTCGATCTCGCCGCACAGCGCGCGGAAGGCTTCGGGCAGATCGTCGAAGGCATGGCGCGCCAACGTCTCGAAATCGGATAGGTCGGGGGCCATAAGCCCCGCCCAGTCACGATCAACGCCGCGCCTGTCAACAAATCCCATGCGTCCTGCGTCCTTCCAGCAAGCCCCGTCCCCTACGGACGATTTCTAGAGGACATAGGTCCACAGGAGGTAAATCGCGAGTCCGATCGCGAACACGGCCCCGGCGCCGCGCCCGATGCGCCGGCCCATGCGCTCGATCGGGTCTTCCTCCTCGCGGGTCTTCGAAGCCCCCTCGAAGGCGGCACGCAGCACGGTCTCGCTCTCACGCTCGGCCCTCGCCAGCGTGCGCCGGGCTTCTTCCCGGCGTTCGGCGTCTTTTTCCTCGCGCGAGGTCATCGCATCCCCTCAGACCGTGCGGTCGCGCCGGGCACGCAACCCCAGCGCCGCCGCGAGCGCCAGCAGCGCCACGGCGGCCGAGGCGACCGCGTTCCACCCTGCGAAGGACAGGCCGAGAAGCCGCCAGCTTGCCTCGGTGCAGCTCACGACGCGCGTCGACTTGAGCGCATTGAGCATTCCCGCCGCCGAACTCGGGATCGCGGCCCCGCCGCCGCAGTCCACCGGTCCGGGCCAGAAGCCCCATTCGGCGCCGGACTGATAGACCCCGAGGCCCGCGCCGTAGACGAACACCGCCGCGACCGCCAGCAGTAGCAGCATGGCGAGAGACCGCATGTGCCCCTTCCAGAGGAGGACCAGCGCAAGGAGCGCGAGCGGAAGTCCGATGTAGTAGGGAACCCGCTGTTCCAGGCACAGCTTGCAGGGTGCGTATCCGCCGAGGATCTGGAACCCCCAGGCCGTCAGGATCGCGGCAAGCCCGCCAACGAATGCGAGCAGCGTCGCGACGGCGGGCGTGAGGCGGGAAAGCAGCATGGGAACCCCTTGGCGTTACAGGAACTTGATCGCGATGAAGCCGCCGACGAGCCCCACCACGAAAATCGTGAACATGAGCCCGAGCCGCTTCTCGATGAAGGTCCGGATCGGCGGGCCGAAAAGATAGAGCAGGCCCGCCACCACGAAAAAGCGCAGGCCCCGCGCCAGCACGCTGGCGACCATGAAGACGGCGAAGTCGAGGCCGGTCGCGCCGCTGGCGATCGTGATGACCTTGTAGGGAAAGGGCGTCACGCCGGCGATGAACACGATCCACGCGCCGTATTCGTTGAAGCGGGCGCCGAACTGCTCGAACTTGTCGAGGTAACCGTAGAACGCCAGTATGGGCTCGGCCACCTGCAGGAACAGGAAAGCCCCGATCGCATAGCCCACCGCACCACCGATGACGGAGCTGACGGTGGCGATCGTCGCATAGGCGAAGGCCTTCGTCCGCCGGGCGATCACCATCGGGATCAGCAGGATGTCGGGAGGGATCGGAAAGAACGAGCTTTCCGCGAACGAAACCGCCCCGAGCGCCAGCGGCGCGCGGCGTCCCGAGGCAAGCGACATTGTCCAGTCGTAGAGGCGGCGCAACATGAAAGCTCAATAGCCGGACGCGGGCCGCTTGTCATCTCAATCCGCTGCGGCATCCGGTCTTGGACAGGCCGGAGGTTTCAATTGACGACGCAGGCGCCGTGACTATGATCGCGCCCGGTCGCCACGGCTCTCGTCCGTGCCGCGAATGCCCCTGTGGCGGAATTGGTAGACGCGACGGATTCAAAATCCGTTTCCCTAACCGGAGTGTCCGTTCGAGTCGGACCAGGGGCACCACAGGCCCGGACCGTCAGGGTCCGTTTCGGTCTCTTTCGCGCCAGCGCCCATATGCCGCCGCGCCGAAACCCAAGAGCCGTATCCTGCCCCGCCCGGCCAGCCTTGCCGACACGCCGCCGGCTCCGGCCTGAAACCCGCCCGAGGAACCCGCCCGTGACAGCCCACCGCCGCTCGATCATCGACGCCTGCCTGGCCATGAACGCCTCGGGCCTCAACCAGGGCACATCGGGCAATGTCTCGCTGCGCACCGACGACGGCTTCCTGATCACCCCGTCCGGCATCGCCTATGACGCGATGAGCGAGGACCAGATCGTGCCGGTGGCCATGGACGGGAGCCACGAGGGGCCCTTCCTGCCCTCGTCCGAGTGGCGGATGCACCGCGACATCTACGCCGGTCATGCGGACGCGGGCGCGGTGGTGCACCTGCATTCGCCCCACGCCACGGCCCTGTCCTGCCTGCGCCGCGACATTCCGCCGTTCCACTACATGATCGCGGTCGCCGGCGGCACGACCCTGCGCTGCGCGTCCTATGCCACCTTCGGCACGCAGGCTCTCTCCGAGGCGATGCTTTCCGCCCTGGAGAACCGCAAGGCCTGCCTGCTCGCCAATCACGGCATGATCTGCTTCGAGCGCACGCTCGACAAGGCGCTGTGGCTCGCCGGCGAGGGCGAGACGCTCTGCCGGCAGTACATTCTTGCCTGCCAGGCCGGAACACCGGTGATCCTCTCCAACTCCGAGATGGCCGACGTGCTGGATCGCTTCGCGACCTATGGCCGGCAGCCGGCGCGCGAGAGCTGATTCCGGAAGACGGCCGACCGAGGGTCGTCGCGGCGGTTTTCGCCCTAGCCGGCAAACAAATGCGCACTCAGCGCGCTTTTGTGGACAGCTTCCGCGTTTCGCGCTATCGGAAGTGCATGGACCACGACACGCCCCCACGCGCCCGGAGCGCGGCTTCTCCCGCCCGCGAGGTCGAGCTGAAGCTCGAGACCGACCGCACCGCTCTCCAGCGCCTGAAGAAGGCCGCTCCGCCCCCGGGCTTCACGGTCGCGCGCGCGGTGACGAAGCCGCTGCAGTCGATCTATTTCGACACGCCGGACCTTGCCCTCAAGACGGCCCGCTGGTCGCTGCGGGTGCGCAAGACGGGCGGCTCCTGGGTGCAGACGGTGAAGGCCGGGACCGGCGTGGTCGGCGGCCTTTCGACGCCGCGTGAGCACGAAGTGCCCGTGGCCGGGCCGATGCCCGACCTTACCCGTATCGACGACGCGGACCTGCGCGAACGCCTCTGGCGGCTCCTCGACGGCGCCGTTCTGGATCCGGTGTTCGAGACCGCGATGACGCGCACGAAGCGGGTGTTTTCCGGTCCCGACGGCGCGGTGATCGAATGCGCGCTGGATGCGGGCGAGATTCGCGCCGGCGAGCGCAGCCAGCCGCTTTTCGAGGCGGAATTGGAACTCAAGGACGGCCCGGTCGAGAGCCTCTTTGCCCTGGCGGAGGGGCTCGCCGGGCTTGGTTCGGCCCGCCTGTCGCGCTTCACCAAGGCCGAGCGCGGCTACCGTCTCGTGGCCGGTGAAAACGGCCCGGCCGAAGCCTTCAAGGCCGAAAAGGCCGGCGTCACGAGCCGCGATACGGTCGAGGACGCGTTCCGCGCCATCCTGCGGTCGTGTCTTGTCCAGATCGCGGCCAACCGGGACGCGGCGCTCGACAGCGATGCCCCGGAAGGCCCGCACCAGCTTCGCGTCGGCCTGCGGCGGCTGCGCAGCGCGCTCAAGGTCTACGGCAAGGCACTCGCGCCCGAGACCCGCGAGCGGCTCGACACCGACGCGCAGGATCTCGCCACCCGGGTCGGCGCCCTGCGCGATCTCGACGTGCTGGCCGCAGAGATCGTCGCTCCGGCCCTTGCCGCGGCCCCCGAAGAACTGGCCGAGCCGGCGCGCGAGCGCCTGTCCCGGGCCCTGACCACCCGCCGGCTTGCCACCCGCCGCGACCTGCGCGCCCACCTCGAGGGCCCGGCCGTCAACGCGCTGGTCTTTCATCTGGGACAGATCGCGGAAGGAGACGCCTGGCGCGAGGCGGCCCGCGCCGCCCATGGCGTCGAGATCGACGCGGTATGGGATGCGCCGCTGGCGGGCTTTGCCGCGAAGGCCATGGCAAAACGCTGGAAGGCGGTCGCCCGGCTTGGCGCGCGGCTCGATGAACTCAACCTCGAAGAGCGCCACGACATGCGCAAGGCGCTCAAGAAGCTGCGCTACACGCTGGAGTTCTTCCGTCCCGTCTTCGACCGCAAGACGCTGAAGCCCTTCCTGTCGCGGCTCAAGCGCCTGCAGGATGTCTTCGGCTATCTCAACGACGTGGTGATGGCCCACACGCTGGTGCGCCTCGTCGCCGAGGAGGCAGAGGGCGACACCGAGCCGACGCTTGCCGCCGGCTATGTGCTCGGCTGGCACGACGCGCGCGCCACCCATGCCTGGCAGGACACCCGCGCCCTTTGGGACGACACCCGCGCCGCCGACCGTTTCTGGACGTCCTGACGCCCGAAAAGATGGGACGACGAGGGCGTCCGCGCCGCGCCCGTCAAGGGCTTTGCTGCGGCGCGTTCTGCGGCTGCTGTTGTTGCTGCTGGCGCTTCCCGCCACCAAGACCGAAGGAGCCGAGGAACCCCTGCGGCAGGCCGAAGCCCTGTTCGACCGCGTCGAGCACCTGCTCGTCGTCGACCTCGCCCTGGATCACCTTTTCCACGTCGATGTGCGTATTGCCGCCGGTCGCCCGCTTCAGGGCATCATTCGCCGCGCCGGTAAGCGCGTCCTCGACGGAACCGCCTCCGGCCTGATCACGCGCCGCACCAAGCGACTTCACCAGTCCGCCACCCAGCCCCTCGAGCTGTTTCAGCGCCGCCTGCGGGTTCTCCAGGATGCCCTTCACGTCCGGGTAGATCTGCGGCCGGTCCCAGGACCCGCGCACGATCACGGGAACGCCGAGCCCCTGCAGGTCGCGGCTTTCGCCCTTGCCGAGCGGCACCGGCGGCGCGCCGTCGAGCGTGGCCACCACGCGCGGTTCCAGCCGCCAGTCGAGCAGTTTCTCCGGAATGTCGATGCGCCCGGACCCGGTCATGCGCACCAGCGGTCCGACGAGCGCGAGATCGTCCGAGGTGGCAATGCCCCGCGCGACCTCGAAGCCCGCCCCCAGCGCGGAGAAGTCGGTCTTCTGCGCCGGGTTTTCAGACCAGCCCAGCAGCGTGTCGACCGTCAGGCCGCGCACCATGCGCGGAATGTTGATGCCCCGGATCGCGCCGTCGGCGAAATCGAAGCGGGCCGTGCCGGCAAGGCTCGACACGATCTCGAACATGCTCGTGCCGCGCGCCACCAGATCGCTTTCCAGCGCCAGCTTGCCCTGCAGCCAGTCGAAGCCCGCAAGCGCCGACAGGAAGGGATGCGCGTTGACGCCGCCGATACGGAAGGAGCCGGAGAGCTCGGGCACCGCGCCGCCGCCATCGACGGTGAGACGCCCCTGCCCCGTGCCACCGTAAAGCGTCAGTTCGCCGAGATCCGCCGTCAGCTTGCCGCCGGCGATGGTCACGTTCAGACGGCTCGGGCCGATCTCCACCGCGTCGAAGGCGATCGAGCGGGCCGAAAGCGTCAGGTCCGCATCGAAGGCGGACAGGCCCGAAAGGTCGATCGGCGCCCGGCTCCAGCCGCGCGGCTCGCCACCCGGCACCCGCGGGGCCTCGGCGGTCGTCGCCGGTGCCCCGGCCGCATCGAGATAGGGATCGAGCCCCAGCCGCTCCAGCGACAGGCGGGCGGTCAGCTTCGGCTTGCCGGCCACCGACAGCGATCCCTCGCCCTCGCCGCGCGTGTCGTCGAGCAGGATCGAGGCATTCGAGAAGGACACCGCGTCCTCGCCCGCCGACAGCTTGCCGGAGAAGGAGAACCGCTCAAGCCCCCCGCCGGGCGACAGCGGCGAGCCCAGCCAGGAGGCAAGCCCGCGCAGGTTCGCCGTCTCGATCACCACGTCGCCGTCAAGGCCGCCCGAGGTGCTGAAGGCTCCGTCATAGCCAAGCGTCACGCGGCGACTTGCCAGCCGGAGACGCGTGGGCGCGGGCATGCCCGCCGCCAGAAGCGCGGGCGTGAGCGAGCCTTCGATGCGGAAGGCCTCGTCGCGCCAGGTCAGTCCGCCCGTGAGCGTGACCGGCGTGTCCAGCCCGGAAAAGTCGACGGCAAGCGCCAGGCCACGGATGGTGCGCGCGCCCGCTTCCTCGCCAAGCGCGCCGGGCACGGGAAGGCCCGAGACCTCTCCGCCGGCCAGCGTCATGCGACCGGACAGGTCCGCGCCCGCCAGAAGGGTCGCCGCGTCCGCGCCCCGGCCGGCAAAGCGCACCTGGCCGCCCAGGGTTCCGCTGGCCTGCTCGCCGCGCCCGGCAATCGCCAGAATGTCGGCAAGCGGCACGCCGTCGAGCGTCAGGTCGCCGGAAACGGCCGGAACGTCACCGGAAAGATCCGCCGCGCCAGAGCCACGCAGCGAGGACGGCCCGAGGGCCGCCGTCAGCGTGTCGACACCGATGCGCTGCGGCGTGGTCGCAAGGTCCGCCGTCAGGCTGAAGGGACCGGGATCGCGCGGCACGCTGGCCCCGAACGCCTGCAACGTGCCGGCAAGCGTCTCGCCACCGGCGGACACCCTGAGGGCGCCCGGGCCAGTGAGCGAGGCGGTTCCGGCAACGCGGATTTCCGCGTCCGCGCCCGCAAGGCTCACGTCGAGCTCGCTGCTTCCGCCCTCGGCAAGCGCCAGCGGCGCGGCGATCTGGCCGGCGACCTCAAGCTCGACGCCCTGGCGCACGACCTGGCCCTCCAGGTCCATCGGACCGGTGAGCGAGGGAAGCGAGATGTCGAGATCGATGCCCTCGAGCATCGGCGTGCCGTCGGCCTGCAGGAGGCGGCCACCGCGCACCGAAAGCCGGTCGACGCCGATGCGTGCCAGCGTCGCAGCACTGGCGCCGGCTCCGCCATCGGCCTCGGAGGCCTCGGCGTTGGTCTCGGTGATCGCCTCCGTCGCGGCGCTCCAGCGGTCGGCGGGAAAGCCCGGCGAGGCCGGTGCGGCGGCGGCCTGCTGCACGGGCGCCTGGCCTCCGCCGCCGAGCGTCACCACGGGGCCCTCGAGGCTGATGTGGGTCAGTCGCGCGGTGCCGCCGAACAGGGTCGACCAGGCGAGACCGAAGTCGACCGCGTCGACACGAAGCATCTCCTGGCCGCCCGCCGAGGCGACGCCGACGTTTTCCGCGCTCAGCCCGAGTCCGGGCAGCAGCGACAGGCCGACCGGCCCGTCGAGACGCAGGCGCAGGCCCGTGCGGCTCTCGATCTGGGCGACGAGTTCGGCCCGGATGGCATCCTTTGGCAGGAACCACGGCACGACGACGGCCGCCGCCAGCACAAGAACCAGGACGGTGAAAACGAGACCGGCAAGACCGACCACCACGCGTTTCACGAAGAGGCACCCCTTTTTCGAATCACGGGCAGTATGGGCGATTTGCCCGGCCCGAACGACCGCAACGCGTGCAGACTTCCCCAAAAGCGTGTCGACAGAATGGCCGCGATGCACCCTGCACGGCTCGTCGGCATGGACTTTTTCCCTCCGATTGCCGATGTTTCCCGCTGACGGGATGCGCGATCGATCGCTGATCGCGCTCCGACCGGAATGAGGAGGGGCCATGTTTCCGGCGCTCAAGCGGTTTTTGAAAAGCGTTGTGACCGGCGAGGCCGACGAACGGACCTTTGCCGAGGACGATCACCGGCTCGCGGCGGCGGCGCTTCTGGTGCACATCATCGCGGTGGACGGCGTCGTCGACGACAGCGAGCGCGAGGCCCTGTCCGAGGTGCTGCGCGTCAACTACCAGCTCACCCCGGACATGACGCGCGAGCTGATCGAGTCCGCGACGCGGCGCGATGCCGAGGCCGTCGACCTGTACGGCTTCACCTCGGTCCTCAAGCGCACGCTCGATCTCGACGGCCGGCTCAAGGTTCTGGAGATGATGTGGGAACTCGTCTACGCCGACGGCACGGTGCACGAGTTCGAGGACAACACCATCTGGCGTGTCGCCGAACTGCTCGGGATTTCCTCGCGCGACCGGCTGGCCCTGCGCCGCAAGGTCGCCGCCCATGCCGGCCCCGACGACACCTCCGGCGAGGAGGAGAACGGCTGACGGCCCGCCACACGCCATTGCGGAAGGGGCCCACCAACCGGGCCACTCGACCGCGCCCCGGGCCCGCGCTAGAATAACGTCATGATCGTTGACCCGTCGCTTCCCGACCCGCGAGCGCAGGCTGATCGGCCCAAGGTTCTGATCGTCCTGCACCAGGAAACATCGACCCCCGGCCGCGTCGGCCAGGAACTGGTCAGGCGCGGCTTCGCGCTCGACATCCGCAGGCCACGCTTCGGCGACCTGCTGCCCGACACGATGGAAGACCACGCCGGCGCGGTCGTTTTCGGCGGCCCCATGAGCGCCAACGACACGGACGCCTTCGTCTCCCGCGAAATCGACTGGATCGGCGTGCCGCTGAAGGAGGAAAAGCCCTTTCTCGGCATCTGCCTCGGCGCGCAGATGATGGCGCGCCATCTCGGCGCCGGCGTCTCCAGCCACGACGACGGACTGGTGGAGATCGGCTACTACGACATCACCCCGACCGAGACCGGCCGGAAAATGATGCGCTGGCCGAAGAAGGTCTACCAGTGGCACCGGGAAGGGTTCGACCTGCCCGCCGGAGCGGAGCTTCTCGCCACCGGAGACACCTATCCGACCCAGGCGATCCGGGTCGGCCCTGCCGCCTACGGCATCCAGTTCCATCCCGAGCTCACCTACCAGATGATGGTGCGCTGGACGACACGCGGGGCACCGCGCATGGCGCTTCCCGGCGCGCGCCAGCGACGCGACCATTTCGCGGGGCGCTATGTCTTCGACCCCGGCCTCAAGGCGTGGCTCGACGATTTCCTCGATCTGTGGATCGGCCGCGCCGACGCCGGACGGCTCGCGGAGGCCGCCGAATAGGCCCTCTCGCCTGAGTTTCCCCCTGATCCCGCCACCGCGCGCATCCCCCCAATGAGGGATGGACAGGGATGCGCGTCGCGGGCAGAAGGGGCGCGCTCCGCCGTGGCTGTTTCGGGGCGCATCATGAGACGAGGGCCGGCCCGCCGGCGTGAACGGAGCCTGACATGTGCGGCATTGCCGGGATATTCCGCCCCGAGGGCCTTGGCGAGGGCGCGACCGCCCTGCTCGACACCATGGGCGAGGCGATTGCCCATCGCGGTCCCGATGCGCACGCCACCTGGTCCGACGCGCCCGCCGGCATCGGCTTCGTCCACCGCCGCCTGTCGATCATCGACCTCACGGAGGCGGGCGCACAGCCCATGCACTCGCCCTGCGGCCGCTACACGCTGGCCTACAACGGCGAGATCTACAATTACCTCGACCTGCGCCGCACCCTTGAGGACGAGGGCGCCGCCCCCGCCTGGCGCGGTCATTCCGACACCGAGGTGCTGCTGGCCGGCGTTGCCGCATGGGGCCTTGCCGAGACGCTGACCCGCTGCGTCGGCATGTTCGCCATCGCGCTGTGGGACCGCGAGACCCGCAGTCTCACGCTCGCGCGTGACCGGTTCGGCGAAAAGCCGCTCCATGTCGCGGTCTTCGACGGCGAGATAGCCTTCGCCTCAGAACTCAAGGCGCTCAAACGGCATCCGCGCTGGTCCGGCGAGATCGACCGTCAGGCCATCGCGCAGTGCCTGCGCCACGGCTACATTCCCGTTCCCAGGACCGCGTTCACGCAAGCCGTGAAGATCCGCCCCGGCGCCTGCGTCGAACTGAAGGCCGGCGCGCTTTCGCCCGGGACATGGCGCGAAAGCCTCTACTGGGACGCGATGGCCGAGGCCCGGGCGGCGCGCTCCGACCGCTTTGCCGGCACCGGGGAGGAAGCCGTCTCGCGGCTGGATTCGCTGCTGCGCGAATCCGTCTCGCGGCAGATGATCTCGGACGTTCCGCTCGGCGCGTTCCTGTCGGGCGGCATCGACAGTTCGACCATCGCGGCGATGATGCAGTCGCTCAGCACCAAGCCGGTGGAGACCTTCTCGCTCGGTTTCGAGGACAAGTCCGTCAGCGAGGCCGGGTTCGCCCGCGCCGTGGCACATCATCTCGGCACCAGCCACAACGAGATCATGCTGTCCGGCGACGAGGCCCGGGACCTGGTCGCCACCATGCCGGACGTCTACGACGAGCCCTTCACCGACCAATCGCAACTGCCGACCTACCTGGTCTCGCGCTTCGCGCGCTCAAGGGTCACGGTTTCCTTGTCGGGTGATGCGGCGGATGAATTGTTTGCCGGCTATGGACGCCATCATTCGGTGGCCAAGCAATGGTCCGGCTCCCCCCTGGCGGGTCTTGGCCGGCAGGCGCGCAAGCTTGCCGCCTCCGCCCAGATCGCGGCCCTCGTCGCCCCGGCGGAAAAGCGGGGCCGCAGCCACGTCGGCAAGCGCTCGACGGCAAGCCTCCGCCTCCGCCTGGAAGAGCGAAAGGCACAATACAAGGCCGCCTCGGCCGTTGCCGCCTACGAGCGCAAGTTCACGCTGCTCGACACGGCCGACCGCCTGGTGCCCGGCACGCATCGCGAGACCCATCCGCTGCTCGCCGAGGTCGAGGCGGAAACCGGCTGGAGCCCGCTCGAGCAGGCGAGCTTTCTCGACCTCACCCACTATCTGCCCGACGACATCCTGGTGAAGGTCGACCGCGCGGCCATGGCGCACAGCCTGGAAACGCGGGTTCCCTTCCTCGATCCGGCCGTCGTGCGCTTCGCGCTGTCGCTGCCCGATTCCGTGCGCCGCATGAACGGACAGCGCAAGGGCGTGCTCAAGGCCGTGCTCGGCCGCTACCTGCCGACGGACCTCTGGGACCGGCCCAAGCGCGGCTTCGGCATTCCCTCCGCCACATGGCTCGCCGGCCCCTTGCGTCCGCTCGCCGAGGACATGTTCTCGCCCGAGACGCTGGCGCGAACCGACATGCTCGATCCCGCGATGGTACGCGTCTTCTGGGAAGACTTCCTCGCCGGGGACAAGCGCCGCGCCAACGTCGTCTGGGCCATGTTCATCGTCCAGCTCTTCCTGGAACGCCAGGGCCGGGACTGAACGCCTCGAGCCTGGGCGGGGCCGCCCCGTGCCCCCTTACGCCAGCGTTCCGAAAAGCCTCAGCCGGCTGATGCCGCCATCGGGGAAGATGTTGAGCCGCACATGGGTGACGGGGCCGATGTCGGCGAGACCGTCCGCGCCGATGTCGTGGATCGCGTCCGCCGAAAGCGGCGTGCGTGCGATCAGCTCTGGCCAGAACATGGAGGAGGTGACGACCGCCTGCTCCAGATTGTCGGAAAACCCAGTGAGATCGGCGGCCTGGATCGAGAAGCTCTCGGGGAAGTTGCCCTTGTAGAACGCCGTGTCGATGCTCGCCGTGGCAAGCGTCGCCCGGGCGCCCAGCTCCACGATGATCCAGTCGTTGCCGGGCTCGCGGCGCCGGCGCGTTTCCCAGCCGTCGCCCATGTTGACGCCACGTCCCGGAGCCAGAAGCCGGTGATAGGAACCGTAGTGCGCGTCGGAGAAGGCGAGGATACGGGCACCGTTGAGCGCCGAGGCAAGGTCGAGCGTTTCGGAACCGGCACTGGCGACGAGTTCCGGCCGGCCATGCACGCGCAACCGGGCGACGCCGCCGTCGGGATGAATGTGCAGGCGCACATGGGTGAAGCTTTCCGCCGCCTCGCAGGCGAAGAAGTGATGCGCGCTCGCCCCCAGCGCGCTCATCGGCAGCACCTCGACCCAGTCGCTCGCCGCGTCCGGCTCGCCCTCGCTGGCGCAGGCCTCGATGCGGCAGGCGGGGGGATAGTTTCCGGTGAAATGGGAGGTGTCGACGTCGAAGCCGGTGATGCGGCCCCGCGCGGCGAGCTTCACCACGGCGCTGTCATGTCCGGGACCGCGCCGGCGGCGGGATTCCCAGCCGTCCATCCACTTGCCGTGATCGTCGTATTTGTCGGCGATGAAGACCGCGTCCGTGTCGGCGAGCATCCGCGACGCGTCCGCGAAGAAGTCGTCGGTGACCGACACGATCGACGCCCCGAGACCGCCCGAGGCAAGATTGACGTCACGGGTGAAGGCCGGGCGCTCAAGATGGGACTGCTGGGTCATGACGGGCTCCTGAAAGAAAGGGAATAGGGGGATTGGGAAAGAAGGTCGGCGAGGCGGAGGCCGGCGATCCGCTCGACCTGGGCGCAGGCGGTGTCGAACTCGCTCGCCCGGTCGTTGGCGACCCGCTCCTCGAAGTTGGCGAGGATTTCCGCCTTTGTGCGCCCCTTGACCGCAAGGATGAACGGAAAGCCGAACCGCTCCTTGTAGGTCTCGTTGAGGTCCGTGAAGCGGGCGCGCTCGGCATCGGTCAGCGCGTCGAGCCCCGCCCCCGCCTGCTCGGCCGAGGACGCGGCGGTCAGGCGCCTGGCCGCCGCGAGCTTGCCGGCGAGATCGGGATGCGCGCGCAGCACGGCGAGCCGTTCCTCGTCGCCGGCCGCGCGGAAGACCTCACAAAGGATCGCGTGAAGCCCCTCGGCGCTGTCGGCATCGGGACCAAGACCCTTGTCGAAGGCACGTTCGGCAATGAAGGGGGAGTGCTCGAAGACACCGCCGAAGCATGCGACGAAGCTCTCGCGATCCATGCGGCTCGGCCGCTTGTCCCCGTCCGCCACGGCGTGTCCCTCCTCTCGTGCGATCATGAACGTGTCCGCGTCCGACGCGTGACCGATCTATTGATAATCCAAAATAATGACCCTGACTTTCAAAATATTCTTGAAAGAATTGTTGCCGTCCCGCGTGCCTCGCGCGCACGGGCGGAGGTGGCGGGCGTGACTCGATTTTCCATCAATATTCGCGCAATTCGACGTCGATTTAGGCACGAAATTGCACGAGCCTGCATCACGCGCCGGCCGGATCCGGAAGCGGACGGCTCAGCGCGGCCCGGCACCGCTCCGCGACGAAATCGGCGAAGATCCGGATCTTCGGATCCTCGTAGCGCTTGTGCGGATAGAGACAGGCGAGACGCACGGGCAACGGCGGCGTCTCGCGGCAGACCTCGACGAGCCGTCCGCTCGCCAGATGCTCGGCCACCTCGAAACGCGGCTTGTTGACGATGCCGGCGCCCGCCAGCGCCCAGTCGGTCAGAACGTCGCCGTCGTCGGATTCAAACGGTCCCGAGACCTCGTATCGCTTCGCGCCGCGCGGCCCGCCGAGCGTCCAGTGAAACTCGTTGGCACCAGGAAACCGCAGCAGGAGACAATGATGATGCTCGCGCACAAGGTCCGCCCCGCACTCGGGGAAGCCATGCTCCTCCAGATAGGCGGGGCTTGCGCACAGCACGCGCTCGCAGTCGTGGATCGCGCGCATCCTGAGTTCCGAATCCGCCGGCGTGCCGAGGACAAACGCCAGATCCAGCCCCTCGCCCAGCACGTCCACCGTCCGGTCCGACAGGCGCAGGCGCACGTCCACCTCCGGATAGTCCTTCTTGAACAAGGGGATGAGCGGCGCGATCAGGCGCCTGCCGATCCCCAGCGGCGCGGCGGCGAAGATCGAGCCGCGCGGATTCCGCGACAGTGCCACGACCGCGCCTTCGGCCTCCTCGATCGCCTCCAGGATCTTGATTGCCCCCTTGTGGAACAACGTTCCGTGCTCCGTCGGCGCGAGCTTGCGGGTCGTGCGGTTGAACAGGCGCACCCCGAGATGCTTCTCCAGTTCCGCGATCCGGCTGGACACGACGGCCGGAGAAACGCGCTGGTCGCGCGCGGCCGCCGACATGGAGCCGAGATCGACCACACGCACGAAAACCTTGAGCATGTTCACATAGGACACGCGACGCTCCGGGGTTCTGGCGGCACCGGCCGCAAGGTCCCGCGAAGCCTGCACCCGGGCCCTTGTGATTTTCAAGGATGATTTGAGAGTGCTGGAAAAATTTCCGGGATTTTTTGTAAATCGTTCCTCTGCCACTCTGGCCCGACGATACGATGCGGGACCCGCTTGCGCGGGACGCGCCGGTGCCATGGAGATGGCATGAAACCTGCTGGGCCCGTGCGTGGGCACCGGCCGGGTCCATGCGCCGGCGCGGGCGGACAAGTGTGGGGAGCGACAAGGATATGACTTCGGCGATCATGTGGGACTGGATGGCCTTCGGCGTGCGCTGGGTGCACGTCATCACGGCGATCGCCTGGATCGGTTCCTCCTTTTATTTCATTGCCCTGGACCTTGGCCTGCGCAAGTCGCCGGATCTGCCCAGGGGCGTTCACGGCGAGGAATGGCAGGTCCACGGCGGCGGCTTCTATCATGTGCGCAAGTATCTGGTCGCACCGCCAGAGCTTCCCGAGCACCTGACCTGGTTCAAGTGGGAAAGCTACGCCACCTGGCTGTCCGGTTTCGCCATGCTCTGCGTCGTCTACTACGCCGGCGCCGACCTCTATCTGATCGACCCGAATGTGCTCGAGTTGCCGGTCTGGGGCGCCATCGCCCTCTCGCTCGCCTCCATCGCCTTCGGCTGGATCGTCTACGACCTTCTGTGCAAGTCGCCGGTCGGCAGGAGCACGACGGGGCTCATGATCGTGCTCTACGGCGTGCTGGTCGCCATGGCCTTCGGCTACACGCAGGTGTTTTCGGGCCGTGCGGCTCTGCTGCACCTGGGCGCCTTCACCGCGACGATCATGTCCGCCAACGTGTTCATGATCATCATTCCGAACCAGAAGAAGGTCGTGGCCGACCTTCTGGCGGGCCGCGCGCCGGACCCGGCCCTGGGCGCCCAGGCCAAGCAGCGTTCGCTTCACAACAACTACCTGACGCTGCCGGTCCTTTTCCTGATGCTGTCGAACCACTACCCGCTGGCCTTCGCCACGCCGTGGAACTGGGCGATCGCCTCGCTGGTCTTCCTGATGGGCGTCACGATCCGCCATTTCTTCAACGAGATGCACGCCGGACGCGGCAAGCCCTGGTGGACCTGGCTCCTGACGGCGGCCCTTTTCGCCGCCATCATGTGGCTTTCCGTCCAGCCCGGCCCGGACGGCGTCCGGGTTCGGGAGGCCGATTACGATGCCCCGATGACCGCGCTTCAGGCCCGTTTCGCCGACGATCCGCACTTCGAGGGCGTCCGCGACACGGTGCTCGCGCGCTGCTCCATGTGCCACGCCCGCGAGCCGCTGTGGGAGGGCATCGCCGCTCCGCCGAAGGGCGTTCTTCTGGAGACCGACCGCGACATCGCCGCCCATGCGCGTGAGATCTACCTGCAGGCCGGCATCACCCATGCCATGCCGCCGGCCAATGTGACCTTCGTGGAGCCTGCGGAACGCGCGCATCTGGCTGCCTGGTACGAGAGCGCGAGCCGCTGACGCGGATCGCGCCACACGGCGATGCACATGTGCAACAGCACGGCAAAAACGTCGAGACGTTAGGGTTTTCCGGTCCGGTTGACGCTATAAGGATCGCATGTGGCCCGCGCACGGGCCGTCTTTCGAATTCGGAGTGATCGGACCGCCATGCGCACCGCCCTCAAGACCAGCCTTCTTGCCGTCGCAACCCTGCTCGCGATGGGCGCCGGCGCCAGCGCGCAGGACAGCCTCACGCCGCCGGACGACATGCCGCTGCCCAAGCGCCAGTACGTGGTGGATCTCGGCATCGGCGCGCTTGCCCAGCCCAAGTACGAGGGCGCCGACAAGCTGATGGTCACGCCCATGCCGATCATCAGCTTCGCACGCTTCTACTTTCCCGGTTTCGGCCAGGTGAGCGATGGCGAGATCAAGAAGCGCGGCTTCTTCTTCTACCCGTCCTTCAACTACATCGGCGAGCGCAAGGCCTCCGACTCGGCCCATCTGACCGGCACCAACAAGGTCGACTGGGCGCTCGAACTCGGCGCGGGCGCAGGGTTCCGCTATGACTGGTTCCGCGCCTTCGTGGAGGTCCGTCAGGGCATCAACGGTCACACGGGTCAGGTCGGCCGCCTCGGCGCCGACGTGATCATGAACCCGATGGAGCGGCTGCAGCTTTCGCTCGGCCCCCGCGCCGACTTCGCCTCCGGCGACTACATGCGCACCTACTTCGGCGTCTCGGCCACCGAGGCCGCCGCGCCCGGCAGCGTGCTGTCGGCCTACCGCCCGAGCGGCGGCTTCAAGACGGTCGGCCTGCTCGGCCGTGCCAGCTACGCGGTGACCAACGAGACCTCGCTGCACCTGCAGGCGGGCTGGGACCGCTACGTCGGCGACGCCGCCAAGAGCCCGATCGTCAAGACCGGCGACAGGGACCGCTTCACCATCGGCGCGGGCGTGACCTACCGCTTCGCCTTCGACCTGTTCGACTGATACAGGCCGGGTTCGGGAGGACTTTCCTCCGGAAAGACACGAAAAGGGCGCCCGGACAGGATCCGCGGCGCCCTTTTTCATGCGTTTTCACCCGTGCGACTACTTCAGGTCATCGCAGACCGGCAGCGTGATCCCGTAGGGAAGCTTCGTGCTCTCGTCGCCGCATGCGCCCACCATGCGGCTCTGGTCAAGCCCTGTCGCCCCGCGCAGGTCCGCCCCGACAAGCCGGGTCCGGCGGAGGAGCGCATCCTGGAAGTTGGCGCCGGAAAGATCCGCGCCCGAAAGATCGGCGCTGGAGAAATGACCGCCCGAAAAATCGGCATCCCGCGCATAGGCACCGGCCGCATTGACACGGTCGAAATCGCAATTCGGCATCCGCGCTCCGGACAGATCCGCCCCCGACAGGTTCGCCCGTTCGAAATTGGCGCCATCCATCTTAGTGCTCTGGAACGACGCCCCTCTGGCATCCATGCGGATCATCAGCGCGCCGCGCAGGTCCGAACCGTCGAGCCGCGCACCGTCGAGCCGGGCCTCTATGAGGTCCGCGTCGCGCAGGTCCACCTCGCTCAGGTTGGCGCCGGAAAGGATTGCCTTTTCAAGGTCCACGCCACGCATCTGGGCACCGGTGAAGTCGCCGCCGGAAAGGTCGGCCCGCTCAAGCTCCGTGCGCCGCAGGTCCGCCCGCCGCAGGTCCGCGCCGGGCAGCACGGCCTCCTTGAGGTCCGCCTCGCGCAGCACCGCACGCGAAAGCTGCGCCTTGTCGAGGTTGAGGGCCCTGAGCTCCGACAGCCGCAAATCACAGCGCTCGCACATTCCCGTACGACGAAGCTGTTCCTGCGGCGTCTCGTCGGCGGCGGCATGGGACACCGCCGCGAACGCGGCAAGCACGGCAACTGCCAGGGGGCGGGAGATTTCGCCGATATGCGGGAGCGGCATCACACTCGGTCCTTCTTCGAAGCACGTCCCTGAAATCTAGGACGCCTGGCGCCCCATTTTAAGGGGGCGTGACCGGAAGCCGGCCGGCCGTCACCAGGAATACGTACTTCCCGCGGGGTCAGCTTCACGTCATGATGGTCCTGAAAGAAGGCGCCCACGGGAACCTTTGAACAGTATGGGGCCATCCGCGCTCCGGGGGGACAAGACATGAAACAGTTCAGCCTCGCCACGGTTGCGGTGCTAGCCTTCCTTGCCGCCTTCGTCGGTCCGGATCCGGTCGCGCGGGCGGCAAGCGTTCTCGCCCGCATCGACATTTCCGAACAGCGCATGACGGTCTTCGTGGACGGACGGCGCGCGGCGCGCTGGCCGGTGTCGACCGCGCGACGCGGCTACCGCACACCGGTCGGGACCTTTCGCCCGGGGAGAATGTACAAACGCTACTTCTCGAAGAAATATCACGGCTCGCCGATGCCGTATTCGGTCTTCTTCCACGGCGGCTACGCCATTCACGGCACCAATGCGATCCGCTCGCTCGGCCGGCCGGCGTCCCACGGCTGCATCCGCCTGCATCCCGACAACGCCCGGCAGCTCTTCACGATGATCGAACGTCACGGAAAACGGAATGCGCGAATCGTCATTACCCGGTAACCTTTACCGGCGATCGCCGTGAGCCGCCCCTTTTCGTGAGGGACCGTCTCGCCTAGATTGCGGGAAGAAAGTGCCTCGCCGGACGCTTCGCAGTCGCGAGCGTCGGCGCCAGGTCCGTCGGGACGATGCGCCAGGCGAGAGTGCCTGGCGGGACGAAGGAAGACAGCGGGGTCGCATTTGCCGCCTTCCCTCGTCCGCCAATCGCTGACGACGCACAACCTGACTATCAGCGTGCCAATGATGCCGCAAAACCCTTGCCAAATCGTTGGCACGCTGAAGTTCAGGATCTGGTAGGCGAAAGCCCCTGAGACCACCAGATACAGCGCCTGTTAACCCTTCCAAAACCTCTTCCGCATTGCATTTCGCAAGCCCTCCCGCAAAGTCGGGGAAAGGGTAAATCCGCCCTTAACCCTTTTGCCGGTTTTGCCGGGTCCTCTCACTCGGGCGCAGCGATGCGGGAGGGTGATTCGCGCATCTGATTCGCATCCGGTTCAGCGCCCGCGAACCGGCGTTCCTTGCCGGCTCACATGAACTCGCCACGCAGATTGATCGTGGAGTGATGACCGACATCGTCATAATGGGCCGCCGCCCAGGCCTCCGCCGCACGACGCCCGATGTCGCGCAGATGGGTGAGGAACTCCCACTCCGCGTTCATCTTCGAGGATGCCTGCAACGGCTTGAGTTCGTCGGCAACCACCCTGTGCAGACGCACCTTCTGGTAAATTGAGTCATCCAGCTTGCCCTGTTCGATGAGCCGGGCAACGAACTCGATCGCGCGCATTTCCCGCAGAAGCGTCGAGTTGAAGGTGATCTCGTTGAGGCGGTTGAGAATTTCGCGCGCGGAGCGCGGTGTTTCCTCCCGCTCGACCGGATTGATCTGCACGAGGATCGTGTCCGGCGTCCCGGTGGTCCCGAACAGCGGAAACAGCGGCGGATTGCCCATGTAGCCGCCGTCCCAGTAGGGCACGCCGTCGATCTCCACCGCCTGGAACACATGCGGCAGGCAGGCCGAGGCCATCACCGAGTCGCAGGTGATCTCGTCGTTCTCGAAGACGCGGATCTTGCCGGTCTGCACGTTGGTCGCCGCCACGAACACCTTGAGGTGATCGCAGGCGCGCACAGCCTCGAAGTCGACATTCGCCTCGACGATCTCGCGCAGCGGGTTGAAGTTCAGGGGATTGAAGTCGTAGGGCGAGGAGAAATGGGTCGCCAGGTCCATCATCAAAAAGCCCGGCGACAGGTCGAGGCTCCATTTGCCGAGCGCGATGTCGAGCGGCGAGCGGCGCACCGGGCTGAACCACGCGCCCCGGCTCACCGCCTTCCAGAACCTTGCAAGCGCCTCGCGCGCGCCCTCCTCGTTGCCCTTGTGCAGTCCATCGGCCAGCACGACGGCGTTCATTGCCCCGGCGGAGGTGCCGCTCAGGCCACGGATGACGAATTTCTCGCTCTCCAGCAGCCAGTCGAGCACCCCCCAGGTGAAGGCGCCATGCGCGCCTCCGCCCTGGAGCGCCAGGTTCACCGGCTTGGGCGCGCCGCTCATCGCGGGCCGCCCGTACCGCGACGCAGGACGCGCACCGTCATTGGGCCACCCAGCCGCCGTCGAGCTGCATCATCGTTCCGGTGATGCAGGAGGCGGCGTCCGAGGTGAGGTAAAGCGCCATGCTGGCCACCTGATCGACGGTGACGAACTGCTTGGTCGGCTGGGCCGCGAGCAGGACATCGCGTTTCACCTCTTCTTCCGTCAGGCCCCGCGCCTTCATCGTGTCGGGGATCTGGCGCTCGACCAGCGGCGTCCAGACATAGCCCGGGCAGATGGCGTTGACGGTGATCCCTTCCTGGGCAACCTCGAGCGCGACCGTCTTGGTCAGGCCCGCGATGCCGTGCTTGGCCGCCACATAGGCGCTCTTGAAGGGCGAGGCGACCAGCGCATGGGCCGACGCCGTGTTGATGACGCGGCCCCAGCCCTTCTTCTTCATCGCCGGAAGCGCGGCACGGATCGTGTGGAAGGAGGAGGACAGGTTGATCGCGATGATCGCGTCCCATTTCTCGACCGGAAACTCGTCGACCGGCGACACATGCTGGATGCCGGCGTTGTTGACCAGGATGTCGACCATGCCGAACGTGTCCGCGGCCTCGGCCATCATGGCGGCGATCTCGTCGCCCTTCGTCATGTCGGCACCGTTGTAGAGGCACTTCACGCCGAATTCGCTCTCGATTCCCGAGCGCTCCTTCTCAATGGCGTTCGCCTCGCCGAAGCCGTTGATGACGACATTAGCGCCATTGGCGGCCATGGTCCGGGCGATGGCGAGGCCGATGCCGGAGGTCGATCCGGTCACGAGGGCGGTCTTTCCGGCAAGCGACTTGTCAGAAGCGGATGCGGTGGTCATTGCGACTGTCTCCTGTCCTGCCGGCGGGGCGGACTTGCGGTCCGCGTACCGTCAGCCTCGGGCGGATTGCGACCCCGGGGAGCCCCGGGATCCGGCGGGAAAAGGTCAGGCCCGGCGCAAGACGCGATGGCCATGCGCGAACTCCGGACCGTGCGCCTCCATTCAACATGGGTTGGCGCTGCACTGCAACAAGACCGCGCGACGCCTCGACGCAGCAGCGTGCACCTTGCGCCGCCCTGAGTGTCACCGCTCTGCTCCCGCGCGGATGGAGCCCGCGGACAATGCGATTGTCCGCCGGAATTGAGAATGACGGTACAGGGCCACGGGCGCGGAATCGCCCGCGCCGCCCCCCCGATTCCCGGCGGTTCAGACAGAAGGCTGGGTCGGCATCTGGCGCTTGCGCAGGATGTAGTAGCCGCCCGTCAGGATGCCGATCTGAAGCGCCGTTGCCGCGATCTGCAGAGCGATGGACAGGATGGCGACCGCGACCGCGCCGACGACCGATCCTCCGCCCAGGGCCCCGGCGGCAAAGCCCAGCACATAGTCGATCGCGCCAACCAGAAGCATCAGCAATACGCCCGCGATCGCCATGGGCAGCCCGAGCCCCCCGCTGTCGCGAAACGCTTCCCCAATGCCCAGCTTCTCGTCGAGCGCGGTGGCCGGCAGGATCAGCGACACACGCATGATCGAGGGCAGCACGAAGAAGATCCCGAACAGTACCAGCAGGCCGAGGAGCATGGCCTGCATTTCGCCAACGCCGGATGCACCAAGGACACCGCCGATAATTGCCCCCACGATGGAAAACGGAATCACGGTCATGAGCAAAATCAGAACAGTCTTGCCGATATAGCGCAGCTCACGCCCGCCGAACCGCAGGTGCACAGGCCCGGGGCGCTCCCGCAGCAAAAGGTTGCGATGCCAGGCAACAGCGATCGACCCACTCGAGGCGAGCAAGATCAGGGCAATCGGAATGGTCGCCACGGGAGCCCTCTCACCAAGCAGTAAGATCGCGAGGACCGAAAGCACCGCGATCAGCAGATACCAGGCCCAGCAGATGCGGATAAAGGCATCGAAGTCGGAAAAGAGCGCCTTCAAGGCCCCGGTGAACAGTCGCGTCGTCGTCTGGAAGAACATGAGCCCCCACAATCCATTCAATACGGTTCCCTAGCCCGGGTTTAGCCCATTGCCTCACCGCGAACCACCGCGAAAGCACAACCCTTGCGCGGAAAATTCAATCCCGCGCCCGGTCGCGCCCGAGACCGACGACCGAGGAAACGGCGCGCCGCGCCGCATGAGTGCGGGCGCGCTCACGGGCTACCTCGGCACGCTCCACCTCCTGCCGGCGGAGCCCGACTTCCGTCACGAAACGCTCGCGCGCCAACGCATAGCTCGTGGCGTGCAACGAGGAGAAGAGCCAGGTCGCCAGCACCATGATGCCGGCGGGCAGCAGCGCGGAGCGCAGGATCCCGACCCCGCGAAGCGCCGACACCGCCGTCTGCGGCGACAGGAGTTCAGGAAGGAAGAGCTGTGCCAGTTCGCCCGTCAGGGCCACCGCGCCCCACCACAGCCCACAGGCGACAAGGACGGCGAAGGAGATGACAAGCGCGGCAAGCGCCACGGCGATGCCCATGCCGCGCGTAAGCCGCCAGGATGTGCCAAGCGTCATGGGATCGTCGAGCGCGGCCGCGGGGAGCACCAGCGAGAGGCGTTGCACCAGCATGAGCGCCACGAAGGGGCTTGCGAAGAACACGAGCGCTCCGAGCGGCCCGGTGGCGGTCGCCAGAAGCGCCGAACCGAGCATCATCGGAGCGAGCATCAGCACACCGATGAGCGCCAGCAGGACGATCTTCCAGCCAACGCGAAGATTGCGCGCCCCGAAGGCCAGCACGAATTCGCGCCGTCCGAGCAGAATCCGGCGCAGATAGGCGACCCCGATGGAAAACCCGGCGATCACGTTGGCGACGATCGCCAGCATCCTGAGCGCGGCCTCGCGCCGCCCCTCGTCGGACACATCCGTGATCGGCTCCGTCATGTAGGAGCCCGTCGTAAAGCCGGTATCGGGGAGAAGCCGCGCGCTGATCGCCACGTTGAGGGCAAGAAGCAGCAGCATGTAGCCCCAGCCGGAGGCGAACAGCGTGGGGAGCCGGTCGCGGGCCAGTTCCAGCGTCCGCCCAAGCACGATCAGGATCATCCGGACCTCCCCGCCACGTTGCCGCAACGCGGACGCCGGGTCCGCAGGCTGATCACAGACATGACGCCTCCGGAGCGGCGGATCAAGCCTTCGCGGACCCGCATGGCCTTGCGCACAAGCCTGCCCCGCCCTATTCAATCGGCGAGGCACCCACGACGTGGCGCGCCCCGACGGCCCGAAGACGCCCCGGCGGCACGACCACCCACACGAGTTTGGCTGAACACATCGTCGGCATGACGGACGGCCAGGGAGTTTTCGACGGCATGACGGGCATGAGCGACAGCGCTGCAAACGGCACGGATGCGGGCGGCACGGGCATGAGCGAGGACTTCGCTCCGGCGCGGCGCCGCGTGTCGGTTCCCGTCCGGGTGGGCCAGGTCACCGTCGGTGGCGGGGCCCCGATCGTCGTGCAGTCGATGACGAACACGGACACGGCCGACGTGGATGCGACCGTTGCGCAGGTCTCCGCGCTGGCCCGGTCGGGTTCCGAGATCGTGCGCATCACCGTCGACCGCGACGAAGCGGCGGCCGCCGTCCCGCGCATTCGCGAAAGGCTGGAGCGCATCGGCGTCACCGTTCCCCTGGTCGGCGACTTTCACTACATCGGCCACAAGCTTCTGGCCGACCACCCGGCCTGCGCCGAGGCGCTGGAGAAATATCGCATCAACCCGGGCAACGTGGGCTTCAAGGACAAGAAGGACCGTCAGTTCTCGGAGATCATCGAGATCGCGCTCAGGCACGACAAGCCCGTGCGCATCGGCGTGAACTGGGGCTCCCTCGACCAGGAGCTTCTCACGCACCTGATGGACGAGAACGCGAAGAGCGCTGCCCCGGTTTCCGCCTCCGCCGTGATGCGCGAGGCAATCATTCGCTCCGGCCTTCTTTCGGCGGAGCGCGCCGAGGAACTCGGCATGGGCCGCGACAAGATCATCCTGTCGGCCAAGGTCAGCCAGGTGCAGGACCTGATCGGCGTCTACGCCGACCTCGCGCGACGCTGCGACTATGCGCTTCACCTCGGCCTCACCGAGGCCGGCATGGGGACCAAGGGCATCGTCGCCTCGGCCGCCTCCATGGGGATCCTGCTGCAGCAGGGCATCGGCGACACGATCCGCGTTTCCCTGACCCCCGAGCCCGGTGGGGACCGTACCCGCGAGGTGCAGGTGGCCCAGGAACTGCTTCAGGTCATGGGCTTCCGCGCCTTCGTTCCGGTCGTCGCCGCCTGCCCGGGGTGTGGACGCACCACCTCCACCGTCTTCCAGGAGCTGGCACGTGACATCCAGGACAACATTCGCGACCAGATGCCGGTCTGGCGCGAGAAATATCCCGGCGTCGAGGCCCTGAACGTGGCCGTGATGGGCTGCATCGTGAACGGCCCCGGCGAAAGCAAGTTCGCCGACATCGGCATCTCGCTTCCCGGCACCGGCGAGAGCCCCGCCGCCCCCGTCTTCGTGGACGGCAAGAAGGTCACCACCCTGCGCGGTCCCTCCATCGCCGACGACTTCAAGGTCATGGTCGACGACTACATCCGCGCCCGCTTCGGCGGCACGCCGGCGGCCGGCGAATGACCTCCCACCCCGGCCAGCCGGCCCCCCGGCCAGACGTCCTCGTCGTCAACTCCCAGGTCGTTCGCGGCGCCGTCGGCGGACGTGTCGGCGTGTTCGCGCTCGAGAGGCTTGGCCATCCGGTCTGGTTCCTGCCGACCGTTCTCCTGCCCTGGCATCCAGGCCAGGGCCGCGCCCACCGCGAGGTGATGCCGGACGAAAGCTTCGACGCGCTTGTCGATGATCTGGCGCGCTCCGACACGCTGGGACGGGTCGACGCCGTGGTCACCGGCTACCTCGGCAGTCCGGAGCAGGCCCGCGCCATCGCCCGGCTGGTGAAAGCCGTGCGCGAGGCAAATCCGGGAATGCTGCATGTCTGCGATCCCGTGAGCGGCGACGTCAACGGGCTGTACGTCGGAGAGGACACGGCGGCCGCGATCCGCGACCATCTTCTGCCGCTGGCCGATGTCGCCACCCCCAACCTTTTCGAGCTGCAGTGGATGAGCGGCCGCACCATCGAGAGCGAAGCCGAGGCCATCTCCGCCGCGCGCGCACTCGGTCCGGCGCGGGTGCTCGTCACCTCCTCCCCGGCGCTGCGGCGCAACGCCGTATGCAACCTGCTCGTCGGCCCGCGCGGGACCATCGCCGCCGAACACGGGCTGGTGCCCGACGCGCCGAACGGCACGGGCGACCTCATCGCGGCCCTGCTGGCGTCGAACCTGCTTGCGGGCCTCGACGACGAGACGGCCCTTCACAGGGCGGCCGCGGCCGTGTTCGAGCTCGTGGCGCGGTCGGTGAAGCGCGGCGCGCGCGATCTGCTGACCGCTGGCGAACAGGCCTCCCTCGTCCAGCCCATGGCACTCGTCTCCTGCCGGCGGGTGCACGAGGCACCGCTGCGTGCCTGAAACGGGACCCGTGTGGCGCGTGGCCGGCATCGACGGCTGCCGTGCCGGATGGGCCGTGGTCGTGCGGGAGAGAACCAGCGACGGAACCCTGCGCCACGAATTCCGTCTCGTCCCGCGTTTCGCGGAAATTCTCGCGGACGAAAGCCTCGCCGTGCTTGCGCTCGACATGCCCATCGGCCTGCCGGATCGGGCCGGGCCGGGCGGACGTGGCCCGGAGCGGACGGTGCGACCGCATCTGGGCGCGCGCCAGTCGTCGGTGTTTTCCGTCCCCTCGCGCGCCGCGGTGTTCGCCACCGACTACGCGGAGGCGTGCCGGCTGGCGCTGGCCACCTCCGATCCGCCGAGAAAGGTGTCACGGCAGGCGTTCAACCTGTTCGGGAAGATTCGGGAGATCGATGCCGTGATGACACCGGATCTTGAGGCACGCGTCTTCGAGGTGCACCCGGAGCTGGCCTTCTGGCGTCTGAATGGCGAGCGGCCCATGGCCCTGCCCAAGAAGGTGAAATCGACCGCGCACGGTCCGGGCCTCGACGAACGTTCGGCCCTGCTGGCCACGTTCGGCATCGCGCCCGCTTTTCTCGACCGGAAACGCCCCGCGGGCGTCGGGCGGGACGACCTCGTCGACGCCGCCGTCAACGCGGTGATCGCGGAGCACATCTCGGCCGGCAGGGCGGTCTCCTTTCCCAAGACGCCGGAACGCGACGGGCGGGGACTGCGCATGGCGATCTGGGCCTGAAGCGGCACGTGCCGTCCGAGGTCGGAAAGATCAGGGCTTGGCCGCCGGACGCGGCGCATCGGGATCCGCGACACCCGACGGCGTGGCCGAGGCTTCCTTGTCACCGGAAGAGAAAAACCGTCCGAAGAAGGACCCGGAGGATTTCTCGGGCGTTGCCGCGAACGCCTGCTCGCGCGCCGGAGCAACGGCGGGAACCGCGCTCATCGGAGCGCTTGCCGTCGCGGTCTCAGCGCCCGCCCCCGCATCGGTGGAGGCCGTCTGCGTGGCATCGCCGGCGGCAGCCGCGTCATCCTTGTCCGTATCCGCGCCGAAGAAGGACGCGATCGCCTCCTCGCGGCGCTTGGAACGCGCTTCCGCCTCGGCGATGCGGGTGACCTCCGCCTCGTCCTTGAGCTGCTTCTTCTCGACCGCCCGCGCAACGCTTGCCGGAACCTCGAAGGCAGGGCACTTGGCCGTGGCGCGGAAGGGCACGCCCTCCACCAGTGGCACCGCGTCGAACACGTAGCGCTTCTCGCAGACGTCGATCTTCGGCGGGGTCTTGGTCACCTCGAAGTGATCGTAGCCGCGCTTGAGCATCTGCCAGAAGCCGTAGTTCTCGTCATCGCGGTGCTTGGCCATGTTTTCCGCCGTCATGTGGAACGGAAACGCCTGGACCTGGAACGACCGCTGGCCGCCCTTGAAGCTCTCGCGTGCCAGGGCGTAGATGTCCTGGACCTGCGCGTCGGTCATGGCGTAGCAGCCGCGCGAGGAACACGCGCCGTGCACCATGAGGTTCGATCCGGTACGCCCGTAGGCGCGGTCGAACTTGTTCGGATACCCGAGATTGAACGCCAGATGATAGCTGGAGTTGGGGTTCATGAGCGCGGGCGTGATCTCGTAGAAGCCTTCCGGCGCCTGCCGGTCGCCTTCCTTCTTCTTCGGCCCGAGCTTGCCCGACCACTTGCAGATCTCGAAGGTGTCGAGAAGCGCGTAGCGCCCGGAGCGGGTCTGCTTCCAGACCTCCAGCTCGCTCTCCTGCTTGTAGATCCGCAGCATGATGGGGCTGGAAAGGCTCATGTCGAGCTGGTCCAGCCGCGCCTTCACGTCGCTGCTGACCTGGCGCAGGTGCTTGGGGCCGTAGCCGAGTTCATCCGCCTGACAGCCGGCCAGCACGAGCGCGAGCGCCCCCGCGACGATCGCCTTGCGCGATCCGCCACCGATCCGACCCGCCATTGCGGCAACACTCCTGGAAAAACCCATGTCGTTATCGCGCCCTTCGCGCCCCGTCGAACCATTCCGCGACGTGCCCGTCCCCACACATGCTCCCGCATGCGCGGTCAGGCTCGACACCTCGGTCGCCCTCCCCTGCCCGAGGGGAAAGCCTGCCGGGTGAATGGTTACTGCAAGGTTACCGCAACCGCAGGGGAACCTTCCAGTCCCTGCCGATCAAATCCCGGATAGCGCTGCCTGACGATTCTGGCGTTTTGGCGGCAAACCGCCGGCCAGGCGTTCCCTAAAGGGTGCGGCCGATGCCGATGAACTTGTCCCGGCGCGCCGCGCGCACCTCGGCCGGATCCATTCCGTCGAACCGGGCAAGCGCCGTCTCGATCACGCCGCCGGCGCGGTCCACCACGATTTCACGCGCGCGATGGGCGCCGCCGAGCGGCTCCTCGACGATCTCGTCGATCACCTTGAACTGCAGCAGGTCCTGCGCCGTGATCTTCATGTTCGTCGCCGCGTCCTGCGCCCGCGCGCCGTCGCGCCACAGGATGGTCGCCGCCGCCTCGGGCGACGCGACGGAATAGATCGCGTGCTCCAGCATGGCCACATGGTTGGCCGTCGCGATGGCGATAGCACCACCCGAACCACCCTCGACGATGATGAGCGCGATGTTCGGCGTGCCCAGGGCCATGCAGGCGTCTGTCGAGCGCGCGATGGCTTCCGCCTGGCCGCGCTCCTCGGCACCGATGCCCGGATAGGCGCCCGCCGTGTCCACGAAGGAGATCACGGGCAGCCCGAAGCGCTCGGCCATGTCCATGATGCGCACCGCCTTGCGGTAGCCTTCCGGACGGGCCATGCCGAAATTGTGCTTGAGGCGGGACTGGGTGTCGTTGCCCTTCTCCTGGCCGAGAATGGCCACCGAGCGACCGCGAAAGCGGCCAATGCCGGCGATCACCGCAGCGTCCTCGCCGTAGTTGCGGTCACCCGCGAGAGGCGTGAAGTCCTCGATCAGCCCCTTGACGTAGTCGATGGCATGAGGCCGGTCCGGATGGCGCGCGACCAGAGTCTTCTGCCAGGGCGTGAGCCTGGCGTAGATTTCCTTGAGGGTCTGGTCGGCCTTCGCCTCGAGGCGCTCGATTTCCTCGTTGACCTGGACTTCCTCCCCGGAAGCCGCCACGGCGCGCAATTCATGGACCTTGCCCTGAAGATCGGCGACGGGCTTTTCAAACTCGAGGAAACTGTGCATCTGGGATCGGATCCGGGCGCTCTGGCTTCATTGTCCTGACGGGCGAAACGGCAACACGCCATGCCTGCCGCATCGCGGCGCGACACTGGCGAGGCCGGCACGTCCTGTCAAGCCGTCGGGGGAGACCTCAGCGCGCGGCCTGGTCCCGCCCCCCGTTGATATCGAGCTTGCGCGGCTCCACGACAAGGGTGCCGTTCTTGGTTCCCATCTCGACGCGGTAGGGAACGTAAACTCCGCCCGACCCGAGCGGGGCCAGCCAGGCTTCCATCTTGCGGTTCTTGGCCATGTACTTGACCGAGGCGACCGAAGGGCGGTGACCGGCGACCGGGATCCAGCGCGCGGAACACACGATCACCTTGCCGTCGTAGCCACGCCCCTTCACATCGCGCATCTCCTTGTAGGAGAGCTGGATGTCGAACCGGGTCCAGCCGTCGAAGATCGGGATCTTGCGCTTGCACACGCTCTTGTCCTGGCCGCCCTTGCCCGGAACCGGCATCAGGATCGCGCTGAGGGGGTCGACCACATTGCGGCGGTGCTTCTTGGTGACCTTGATCCGCTCGGCGTTCGGCTTGAAGTGCGGCATGACCCGCATGGAGCGAACCCGCCCGGATCCACCTGCTCGAGGTCGACGAAGAAGTCGCGGTCCGCCGCCTTGGACGCCATCTTGTAGCGCGAGGGCAGAACCGACCGTCCGGAAAGCCAGCCAGAGGCCTCCGCCCCGCCCTTGCCGGAGGAGAACAGCGTGCCGATGCCCGCCGGCTCCATGCCGACCTTCGCGGAATAGGCATTGCCCTGAACCACGAGCGACAGCGAGCCGCGCGCGATGGTCAGCCCCGAAACGGAAATATCGTAGACACCGCCCAGACGGTTGGTCTCGGCACTCGCGGCCGGCGCGACGGCCCCCACGGCGGCGACCCCGGCGAGCGCCAGGACAAGGGAGCGCGAGCGCATGCCCGGCGCGCCAGCGGCGCCTGCGAGTACCTGCTTGAACGGGTTGACCAGCTTGAACATCGGACCCTCTCGAAAGGCCGTGACCGCGAAGCGGCCGGACTCCTCAATACGCTTCCGGCAGCCGCGCGCCTGCATCCTGCGCCCCGCCGCGACCGAACGGCGAAAGCCTTCTGGAACGCGTCGGCGGACAGACCGGAACATCCGGGATTGTCCGATGTCACGGTAACCGCATGGTTAACGGACTGCAAATGAGGATCCTGGAACGATCGACCGGCACACCACATACACGCCCGCCCCGCATTTCCGGCGATCTTGTCTTGACGGGAACGGACAGGTTCCTTATAGCAAGCCGACTTTTCATCCAGAGCCGCGCGTCTTTCGCCGGACCGGACCCCGGGGTCCGCGGAGTGGAGTTCCTGTTTCAGCGGGAATTTTCTCCGCCGCTCCCAAACCGACCGGAGCGCAGTGACGCGGGTCCGGACGTTACGACAAGCGATCGGCAACGATCAGACGCAGACGAACAGACAAAGAAGGTGTTCCATGGCCCGCCGTTGCGAACTGACCGGCAAGGACGTGATGACCGGAAACAACGTCAGCCACGCCAACAACAAGTCCCGTCGCCGGTTCCTGCCGAACCTGTGCAACGTTTCGCTCATCTCCGACGCCCTCGGCGCGACGTACAAGCTGCGCATCTCCGCGCATGCCCTGCGTTCGGTCGAGCATCGCGNCGGTCTCGACGCCTTCCTGCTGAAGGCTTCCGAGAGCGATCTGTCGCCGAAGGCCCGCATCCTGCGGACCGAGATCAAGCGCCGCCTCGCCGAGGCCGCCTGATCCGGCATCTGTCGGGGCCGTCCCGTACGGCCTCGCGGGATCCTGTTCGAAAGCACTACGCTGGAGGCGCCCCAAAGCGCCTCCTTTTGGCGTTTTCAGGGCGCGACCGCCACTGACCCCTTCGCGCGGAACCGCGCACTGACGGAGCTGGAAGCCCATGTCCGAGACACTTGCATCCGCCTTCACCGCGCGTCGCGCGCTGATCGCCGTCGCAGCCATGGCCACCGTGGTCGTGGCCTCCAACATTCTGGTCCAGTATCCCGTCGAGGGCACGCTCGGNNCGCTGCAGCTCGCCGACCTTCTGACCTGGGGCGCCTTCACCTATCCGGCCGCCTTCCTCGTCACCGACCTGACCAATCGCCGTTTCGGCCCGGCTGCCGCGCGCAAGGTGGTCTACGTCGGCTTCGCGCTCGCCGTGCTCCTGTCGATCTGGCTTGCCACGCCGCGCATCGCCATCGCCTCGGGAACCGCCTTCCTCGTGGCCCAGCTTCTCGACGTGTCGATCTTCAACCGCCTGCGCCGCCTGTCCTGGTGGAAGGCGCCCGTCGCATCTTCGCTGATCTCCTCGGTGCTCGACACGCTTCTCTTCTTCACCATCGCCTTTGCCGTCGCACTGACGCCACTGCTCGGATTCGGCGACGATTTCGCGACCGGGTCGGCCCCCTTCCTCGGCGTCTTCGCGCTTGAGGTTCCGCGCTGGATTTCCTGGGCCGCGGGCGATCTCACGGTGAAGCTGCTGGTCGCTACCCTCCTGCTCCTGCCCTACCGGCTGATGCTGGCGTGGTTCGCCACGCTTCCCGCCGAGCCCAGGGGCGCCTGAGGCAAAGGACCTCCGACGCGGATCCGCGACAACAATCCCGATCACACAAAAGGCCGGCCCCGAGGGACCGGCCTTTTTCGTACCCGGGAAGGACTTCTCCGCGCGACGCGTCGGCGCCGCCGCTTTCACATGGCGGGCACGGGAAGACCGCGCCGCCGGCAGGCCGCCGTCACCGTGTTGGCCAGAAGGCAGGCGATCGTCATCGGACCGACGCCTCCCGGCACCGGCGTGATGGCGCCGGCCACCTGCACCGCCTCGTCGAAGGCGACATCTCCGACAAGCTTCGTCTTGCCCTCGCCCTTTTCCGGCGCGGGAACCCGGTTGATGCCGACGTCGATGACCGTGGCGCCCGGCTTGATCCAGTCGCCCTTCACCATCTCCGCGCGCCCGACTGCGGCGACCAGAAGGTCGGCGCGCCGACACAGGTCCGCAACGTCGCGCGAACGCGAATGCGCCATGGTGACGGTGCAGTTCTCGTTCTGCAGCAACAGCGCCACGGGCTTGCCGACCAGGATGGAGCGGCCGAGCACCACCGCCTCCAGCCCGGAGAGGTCGGGCCCGAGCGCCTCCTTGGCCAGCAGCACGCAGCCCTGCGGCGTACAGGCTACGAGCCCGGTGCGGCCCAGCACGATGCGGCCTGCGTTTTGCGGGTGCAAACCGTCGACGTCCTTGGCCGGATCGATGGCGAGAACCACGGCATCGGTGTCGATATGCTCGGGCAGCGGCATCTGGACCAGAATGCCGTCGACACCATTGTCCGCATTCAGCTTTCCGACCAGGTCGAGAAGCTCTTCCTGCGTCGTCTCGGCCGGCAGCCGGTGTTCGATGGAGCGCATGCCGCACTCCTCGGTCTGGCGAACCTTGTTGGAGACATAGACCTTGCTCGCCGGATCCTCTCCGACAAGCACCACGGCAAGGCCGGGCTTCAGTCCGTGGTCCGCGCGCAGCGTCGCCACGGCGCTGCTCACGTCGTTTCGCAGCCGGGCCGCCCGGGCCTTGCCGTCAATGAGGGATGCGGTCATGGAACCTCCGAAGGATGGTCGTGTCGAACGCCGTGGCGCAAAAACCGACCTGCCGGCCCGCCACACAGTGGGGACCCTAGCTGATCGCGCCGGCCTGTTCGGCAAGGCGAGCGACAAGACGTTGCCGCTCCGCGTCATCCGCGGCCTCGAGACGAAACTGCTTGAGCCTCGCGGTGGCGCCGGACGTCAGGCGCACCGCTCGCTTGGCGAGCCCGAGTTCCCGCGCGAGCAATTCCGCGACGGCCGTGTTGGCCGCCCCCTTGTCGGGCACGGCACGCACCCGGACCTTGAGCACGGCGCGGCCATCGGCAAGCACTGCCAGACCGTCGATCCCGTCGCGCGCGGCGTTCGGCGTCGCCCGGACAGCGAGCCGCACTCCGTCGGCAACGCTTTCCCATGGCAGCGGATCGCCCACCTGGAACCTCAGAACACGTAGGGGTAGATGTAGTAGGCGATCAGGCGCTGCAGGAGGAAGATCCCGAGCAGGAGCACGATCGGCGAAAGGTCCAGCCCGCCCATGGCGGGAATGACCCGGCGGATCGGCCGCAGAAGCGGCTCGGTCAGATTATAGAGCACCTGGCCGATCATCGACACGAACTGGTTGCGTGGATTGACCACGTTGAAGGCATAGAGCCAGGAAAAGATCGCGCTGGCGATGATGACCCAGGTGTAGAGATTCAGGATCACGAAGACGACGTCGAGAATGGCGCGCATGAGGCGAAGGGCTCCGGCTCGGACGTGAATGGTCCGACCTGATGTAGCCGGGTGACCGCCCGGCCGCAAGACCGCAGGCACACGCTCATCGCTGTCGTCCAGAACAAGGTTGATGGCAGGCGGCACCCGCACCGGAGGTCCCACCCTTGCGCGGGCGGACAGGGCATCCGCGCTCGGGGATCGCACCGGCTCGCCCGGCGTCCACAGCCGCGCCGTGCGAGAGGCCTTGACAGTCCCCCCGCCTCTCCCCTAAATGCCGCTCACGCTCAAGGAGCGGGGCCGTAGCTCAGATGGGAGAGCGCTGCAATCGCACTGCAGAGGTCAGGGGTTCGATTCCCCTCGGCTCCACCAAATTTCTCTTCATCCGAAAAATCTTTTTATATCATACGACTAAGACGCAAGGCGTGCAGCCTGCGTACCCATATTCGTACCCGTCCTGCGTACCCATTTCATACGAACGAGACGCACGCGCCGGGCACCCGACAACGGGCATGATTGCCATTGCACTGGAAAGCCCTTACGACTTCTGGTCGTTTCGATTTTCCGGTTTCCCGCATGACCTCGACGAACTTCGATCACCTGAAGGACCTCAGCGCGGAGTTGCATCGGCTCGGTGTGCTCGCCGAGCGCTTCTTCACGGAAGACGCGAACACGTCGCTTCTCAAGAGCCGGCAGTTCTCGGAGTTCATGGTCAAGGAGATTGCGGCGCTATCGGGTGTCTATGAGCCGGACGCCCGCGAAACCACCAACGACATCCTTCGCCGCCTCGTCACCAGGCAGATCATCCCGCGCGAGGTCGCCGACGTCTTTCATGCGCTCCGCCGCCGCGGCAACGCAGCGGCACACGAATTCGGAGGTTCGGCCTCCGATGCGCTGTCGGCGCTGAAGTTCTGTCGGACGCTGGGCGTCTGGTATCGCCGGACATACGGCAGGGATCCGGATTTCAGGGCCGCGCCCTTCGTACCTCCCGCCAGTCCCGATCAGGCCGACGAGAAGCTGCAGGCAGAGCTGGAAGTCCTGAGGCAGAGGGTCCGCAATGCCGAGGCTGAGCTCGCGTCCCTGAACGCGTCGACCGAGGAGCTTGCGAAGGCCCGGCAGGCCGCCGAGGAACTTGCCCGGCAAGCCAGCGAGGAAAGTGCCGTCTGGGAGGAGACTGCACTCGAGAACGAAGCAACACGGGCCGCGCTGGAGGCACAGCTCCGCGATCTTCAGGCGAAAGCGGAAACCGAGCCGGACCAGCAGCAACTGGCGATCAGGCAGGCGGCGCGGCAGGCGGCCGGCCGCATGGACCTCGACGAGGCCGACACCCGCGTCCTGATCGACGTCCAGCTGACGGAGATGGGCTGGGAAGCGGATACGGCAACCCTCAGATACGCAAGAGGCACCCGCCCCGAGAAGGGCCGCAACCTTGCGATCGCCGAATGGCCCACCGACTCGGGCAATGTCGACTATGCGCTGTTCGTCGGCCTGACCTGCGTCGGCGTCGTCGAGGCCAAGCGCGAGTCCGTCGATGTTCCGGGTGCGTTGAAGCAGGCCGAACGCTATGCGCGGTCGATCCGGCTCGCCCCGGAAAACCTGCAAGAGGGCGCCCCCTGGAACGATGGGCTCGAGGCCCCGTTCCAGGTTCCCTTCGCCATCGCCACCAACGGCCGCCCCTTCGTGCAGCAGTGGCTGACCCGCTCCGGCATCTGGCATCGCGATCTGCGCCGGCCGCAGAACCACGCGCGGGCACTGCGGCAATGGCTGGCTCCGAGAGATCTCGTGGCGAAACTCGAGACGGATGTGGATGCGGCCGCGCAGGGTCTGGCCGAAGAGGTCTTCGGCAAGGGAAAACTGCGCCCGTATCAGGAAGAGGCGGTCTACAGCATCGAGGCGGCGATCGAGGCGGGCAGCCGCGAGGTTCTCGTCTCCATGGCGACGGGCACCGGCAAGACCCGCACCAGCATCGCCCTGATGTACCGGCTGCTGAAGCACAAGCGCTTCCGCCGCATCCTTTTCCTCGTCGACAGGACCGCGCTCGGCAAGCAGACGCAAGATGCTCTCGAGACGACGGAAATCGAGGGCATGCTCAATTTCGCACAGATCTACAAGGTCGCCGGGCTCGACCAGCGCCTGCCGGGGCCGGACGACAAGGTGCAGGTGGCGACCGTCCAGGCTATGATCGCCCGCATTCTCAACGAGCCCGACCCGGCCCAGCGCCCGACGCCCGGCATGTATGACTGCATCATCGTCGACGAGGCCCATCGCGGCTACACGCTCGACGCGGAGCTGCGCGAGGACGACATCGGTTTCCGCGATATCGCCGACTACCAGTCCGCCTATCGGCAGGTGCTCGACTATTTCGACGCCGTGAAGATCGCCCTGACCGCGACACCGGCGCTGCACACCCGCGAGATCTTCGGCCACCCGGTCTACCGCTACGGCTACCGTCAGGCCGTGATCGAGGGCTATCTCGTCGACCATCTGCCGCCGAAGCGGATCGTCACGGCGCTCTCGGAGGCGGGCATCCACTTCGACGGCGGCGAAGAGGTGGAAATCATCGATCCCCGCAACGGCCAGATCGACCTGTTCGACCTGCCGGACGACATCACCCTCGACTACGATCTCGCCGCGTTCAACCGCCGGGTCTATCCGGAAGCCTTCAACCGGGTGGTCTGCCAGGCGATCGCCGCCGAGATCCCGCCGGACAGTCCCGGCAAGACGCTGATCTTCGCCGCCCGCGACAGCCATGCCGACGACGTGGTTCGCCTCCTGAAGGACGCGCTGGCGGATGAATACGGCGCGGCGGCGGTGCCGGACGCGATGGTGCAGAAGATCACCGGCCGGGTCGACAATGCGCAGGACCTGATCCTGAAATTCCGCAATGACAGCCTGCCGAAATACGTGGTGACGGTCGACCTGCTGACGACCGGCATCGACATCCCGTCAATCTGCAACCTCGTCTTCCTGCGCCGGGTGCGGAGCCGCATCCTCTACGACCAGATGATCGGCCGGGCGACACGCCTGTGCCCCGAGATCGGCAAGGAGCAGTTCCGCATCTTCGACGCGGTCGATCTCTACGCCAAGCTGCAGGACATGACCGACATGCGCCCGGTCGTGGTGAAGCCGACCATTTCTCTGGCCCAGCTGGTGGCGGACCTGGAGGCCGCGCCCGGCGACGAGGATCGCGACTGGGTGGCGGGCCAGGTGATCGTGCGCATGCGGGCGCTCGCCGGACGGATCGACGAGGAGACGCGCGAGGCCTTCATTCGCCACACGGGATCGCCGCCCGAACAGGCGATCCAGGATCTCGCCACGCGACCTGGCGCCGAGTTGAAGGCATGGCTCGACGCCCACCCCCGCGCCGTGGAGCTGCTGGAGCGCTCCGCCACCACGCACGCCGATCCGCGCTCCAGCGGCATCGTCATCGCGCCACATGAGGACGAGCTCCTGCGCATCGAGGAGATCTTCGGCGAGGGCACGACGCCGGAGGACTATATCGAGGGTTTCGAGCGCTTTGTGCGGGACAACATGAACACGCTCCCCGCGCTGGTGGCCGTGACCCAGCGCCCGCGCGAACTCACCCGCAAGGAGCTCGCCGAACTCGCCGGCCTGCTGGACGACCGGCACTTCTCCGAGCGCATGCTCCGCGCCGCCTATGGCCGAGCCCGCAATGCCGACATCGCCGCCCATATCATCGGCTTCGTCCGCCAGGCCGCCCTCGGCGATCCGCTCGTTCCCTATGCCCAGCGCGTGGAAGCGGCCGTGCAGCGGCTGGAGGCGCAGCGCGAGTGGACGCCGAAGCAGAAAGAGTGGCTGCGCCGCATCGGCCGGGCGCTCAAGGACAGACCGGTGGCCGATCCCTCGCTGCTCGACCAGGGCGCCTTCGCCGACAAGGGCGGCTTCCGCCGCATCGCCAGGGAATTCGACGACCGGCTCGACGATGTTCTGAAGGATCTGAACGAAGCCATCTGGACCACGCCCGCGGCCTGAGCCAGTGTGCCGCCCGCGATACGACCACCCATCAGGAAAAACGCAAAGCCCATGAACGCCAACGCCATCGTCCAGAAGCTCTGGCGCCTTTGCGCGGTCCTGCGCAAGGACGGCATCACCTACCAGCAATATGTCACCGAGCTGACCTATCTGCTGTTCCTCAAGATGATGGCCGAGCGCGACCGCGAGACCGGCAGCCTGCCGAAGGGGCTGCGCTGGGGCGACCTGGTCAAGGCCGACGGCCTCGCCAAGCTGGAGCTCTATCGCCACATGCTGGTGACGCTCGGCGCGACGAGCACGCGGCTCGGGCGCGACGACGCCCTGCTGCTGCCGCCGGCGGACAAGGCGCCCGAAGAGGAGCGCAAGCGCTATGCCGATGCCCGCGCCCTGCCGCGCATGGTGCAGGCGATCTTCGACAATGCGGCGACCTTCATCCGCGAGCCGCAGAACCTGACGACGCTGGTCACCGCCATCGACGAGCTGGACTGGTTCTCCGAGGAGCGCGACCAGTTCGGCGATCTCTACGAGGGCCTGCTGCAGAAGAACGCGGAAGAGACCAAAAAGGGCGCAGGCCAGTACTTCACCCCGCGTCCGCTGATCGAGCTTCTGGTGCGGCTGATGCAGCCGGCGCCGGGCGAGGTGATCCAGGACCCGGCCGCAGGCACGGGCGGCTTTCTCATTGCCGCCGACCGCTTCATGCGAAAGCGGACCGACAACTATTTCGAGCTGTCGGAGCGGGAGCAGACCTTCCAGAAGCACCAGGCCTTCCACGGGATGGAGAACGTCCCGGGCACGCTGCGCCTGCTCCTGATGAACCTCTACCTGCACGATCTCGACAGCGACCATGTCGATCTCGGCGACACGCTGTCGGACAAGGGCAAGACGCTGGGCAAGGCCAACCTGATCCTCACCAACCCACCCTTCGGCCCGGCGGGCGGTGCGCCGACCCGCGACGATCTCAGCGTGACGGCAAGCGTCTCCTCCTATCAGCTGCCCTTCGTCGAGCATTGCATCCGGGCGCTGAAGCCGGGCGGGCGGGCAGCCATCGTCGTGCCCGACAACGTGCTGTTCGAGGACGGGCGCGGGCGCCGGCTGCGCGAGATGCTAATGGATTGGTGCGACCTGCACACGATCCTGCGCCTGCCGACCGGCATCTTCTATGCGCAAGGGGTGAAGACCAACGTCCTCTTCCTCACGCGGGGCAAGACCGAGACCGGCAACACCGACGAGGTCTGGATCTATGATCTCCGCGCCCAGATGCCGAAGTTCGGCAAGACCAACCAGCTGACGGAAGCCCATTTCGCCGATTTCGAGGCGGCCTTCGGCGCGAGCCCGCTCGGCCATGAGCGAGGGCCGGACCAGGGCGAGGAGGGCCGCTGGCGCTGCTTCACCCGCGAGGAGATCGCCGCCCGCGGCGACAATCTCGACATTTCCTGGCTGCGCGAGGCGGAGGACGAGGCCGAGGACGGGCTGACCGAGCCCGACGACATCGCCGCCGCGATCCTCGGCCACCTGCAGGCGGCCATGATCGAGATCGAGGCCCTCAGCGCCGAGCTGGAAGAGACGGCACCGGTCGAGGTCCCGGAGGCAGCGGAATGAGCGAGCTGCCGAAGGGGTGGGTTGAGGCTGAACTTGGTGACCTGGTGTCCAGCAACGGATTGGTCACCGATGGCGATTGGGTCGAAAGCAAAGATCAAGATCCGATGGGATCAGTAAGGCTTACCCAACTTGCTGACATTGGGGATGGTTTTTTTCGTCTTAAATCAAACCGCTTTCTCACCGTGGAGAAAGCCGCCGAGCTCAATTGCAGCTACCTTGAGAAGGGCGATGTATTGATCGCCAGGATGCCCGATCCATTGGGCCGCGCCTGCATCTATCCTGGTTTAGAGCAGAAGGCAGTGACTGTTGTCGATGTTATGATTTGGCGGGGCGGCTCGTCCGAGCTAAGCAACGAGTGGATCGTGACTGCAATCAACTCGCCAAGATCCCGGGCAACCATACGTGCACAGGCAAGCGGCACGACGCGGCAACGTATTGCCGGTGGCAACCTGAAAAAGCTCAGACTTCCTCTCCCGCCGCTTGCGGAGCAGAAGCGCATTGTCGCCAAGCTGGACGCCTTGGGCGCAAGGTCAGCCCGCGCCCGCAAGGAGCTGGAGCGCATCGACGCCCTCGTCGCCCGCTACAAGCAGGCGGTGCTCTCCAAGGCGTTTTCGGGTGAGCTAACGAACGCCAAAAAGACTGACTGGCAAATGTACGCTTTGGGCGATCTGCTCGACGACATTCGATACGGAACGGCAAAGAAGTGCGAGGTTGCTCCGCATTTGGTGCCCGTCCTTCGAATACCGAACGTGGCTGGCGGTAGGCTTGATCTGTCAGAGCTCAAGCATGCCGAGTTCTCCCAAAAAGAGCTTGATAAGCTCGCCCTTAAGGCTGGAGATCTGCTGCTCATAAGGTCGAATGGCAGCCTGGATCTTGTTGGGCGGTCTGCGGTCGTTTCAGACCTTCCGACCACCACTCTATTTGCCGGGTATCTTATCCGCCTTCGTTTCGATCTTCAAAAGGTGGATCCGTGGTTCGTGCAATACGGTTTGCAAGAGCTTGGCAGCAGGCGAACAGTTGAGCAACTGGCCAAGTCCACCAGCGGCGTGAACAATATCAACAGCGAGCAAATCAAGGGACTTGAACTGTCGCTTCCTCCCCTCGCCGAACAACGCAAAATCGTCCGCCGGATCGAGAGCGCCTTCGAAAAAATCGACCGGCTGGCGGGAGAGGCGAAACGGGCGCTGGCGCTGGTCGGGCGGCTGGACGAGGCGGTGCTCGCCAAGGCCTTTCGCGGTGAACTCGTGCCCCAGGACCCGAACGACGAGCCGGCAAGCGTGCTGCTGGAACGCATAAGGGCGGAACGTGCCGCCGCACCGAAGCAAAAGCGCGGACGCAAGGCGGTGCAGACGGACGTGCAAGCCGGGGCGAAACAGTGAAGATCCGCGATCTTTCACAGCCGATCACGACCGCCAAGGCCGACTGGCTTGCGGGGACGACATGGCTCGGTTTCACCCCAGTCGACGACAGTCTTACATCGCGAAATCAGTGTCAGAGCACGATCCAGCGCCAATATGCCAACGGATATGTCCTCGAGTACATCACCGAGCAGTTCAGCGAGCCAAACCTCGGATTTGAGAATGACCCGCAATATGTCGCAGAGCGGGTTCAGCACAGGCAACAGGCTGGCCGGCTCATCTCCGTCCACAAGCTCAGGACCACGGCCCGGGATCTCAAGACGATTCTCGGGCCGGCAGAGTTCGCGAAGATGCAGGATATGTGGGCTCAGGGCGGGAAGCGCTGGCGCTGGTCGGTGGCTTTCCCCATCGTTGAGTCCTACGAGATCATGGGACGCCCAAAAGCCAAGGACGTATTCGGAGAGGTCGCCTACAGACGGCTATTCAAGCACCCCTCCGCAACGCTTCGTGAGCTCAACGACTCCGAGCGAGCGGCGCTTTCGGACCTAGAGCTCCAGCGCCGTCCGGCGGAGAACGCGTGGATCGGTATCGAGGACGAGTTCGCCGCCGCCGAGGCGAGCGAGATCGACGCCCAAGTGTTGCACCGGGTTTCCCGTGACCTTTCTGATCGTATTCTGGAAGGAATGACGGCTGAGCGGCGTGTGCTTGTGCGAAAGCGGGCCGCATGGTTAGGCGACAAGTTCGCCAGAGGCAGGCGTCGTGCCGGAACGCTTTTCTGCGATGACTGCGGATTTGATCCGCTCAAAGTTGAAGGATTGGATTCAGTTTCGCCACGCAGTCTTCTGGATGTTCATCACAAGCACCCGCTTGCGGAAGGCGTGCGATATACGACAACAGCAGATTTCGCGTTGCTCTGCCCTACTTGCCACCGCGTCGAACACGAGCGCCTGAAGGCTGCTGCCCGACAAGGAACAGGCCTTGCATGATGACCATTCCCGATTACCAGACGCTGATGTTGCCCGTCCTCCAGCTTGCCGCAGAACGCGAGATGCGCGTGCCTGAGGCTGCTGAAAAGATTGCTGACCAGTTTGGGCTCGATGACGGGGAACGAGAAGAAATGCTTCCCAGCGGTCGACAGCGCGTGCTCCACAACCGCATCCACTGGGCGAAGTTTTACATGACCCGCGCGGGGCTGATCGACAGCCCAAAACGTGGCGTCTTTAAAGCCAGCGACACAGGTCGGGCGCTTCTCGCCAATCCGCCGGCCACGCTGGACACGCGCTTCTTGCAGACCATTCCCGCCTTTGCCGAGTTCTATGCGACGAACTCCGGCAGCAGGACACGAGGCGACGGCGAGACGGCCGGCGCGGCGGCCGTGCCGACCCGGGAGACGAGCGCCACACCGGAAGAGCAGATTGAGGCGGCCTTTCGCACGCTCAATGCGGCGCTCGAAGCCGATCTTCTCGAGCGCATCACCCAGAACAGCCCGGCCTTCTTCGAGAAGCTGATCGTCGATCTGTTGGTGGCCATGGGCTATGGCGGCTCACACCGCTCCGCCGCACGTCAGCTCGGCCGGTCCGGGGATGGCGGCATTGACGGGGTGATCGACGAGGACCGGCTCGGTCTCGACCGGATCTATGTGCAGGCCAAGCGTTACGCGTCCGATAGCGCCATCGGGCGACCGGCGGTGCAAGGCTTTGTCGGATCGCTCGTAGGCTTCGGCGCGACAAAAGGCATCTTCGTGACGACCTCGTCCTTCACGGCCCAGGCGGTCGACTATGCTCGCAACCTCCCACAACGCATCATCCTGATCGACGGAAGCCGGCTCGCGGCACTGATGATCGAACATGGCGTCGGAGTGCGGATACAGCGCAGCCTCGCCCTGCAGCGTCTGGACGAGGACTTCTTCTCAGAGGATTGATCCCGGAATGTTTGCCGCAAAAATCCGAGCGGCTGATCTGATCACCGGCTCGCGCGACTTCCCCCGGGTGGGGGTGGTGCGCAGCTGTAAGTGCCCGCCTCGGGCCTCATGGGCGCCGGATCATCCCTCGGCAGCCCGTCTGGCCTTGGCTGATCGCCGCGACGGCACCGTGCCAGTAATCATCGCCGGGCAGGCCCGGGGCCTCTCGCATTCGGCAAGCTTCGGCGAGATGCCATATATTGCGCGGCACCGCCGAACTAAGCACTCCATCTTGTGGTTGTATCATAGACACGAGAGCGGCGCTGGCGTGCCTACTAGGTTGCATCAAGAGGAACACGGACGGCCCCGCTCCCGTGTCACGGCCAGCGGCTGCAGTCCGTAGCTCTGGCCCATCATCCCCAACCACATCCCCTGTCCCGCCGATCCCGTCCGTGGCCTCTTTCGCCGCGTTCGGGAGACGTGCGGGCAACCGAGAAGGAGCCACATGATCTGACCTGCTCCCCGTTTTGTCCGCGTCTATAAGTTAGCCCTGTTCACGTTGTGGTCCATTGCGGACCGGGTTGCAAATTCGCTCGGGGTGAGCCCGTC
>PBLF01000001.1 GCA_002722295.1 Stappia sp.
ATCTGCGCCTCGGTGAAACGGCTCTTCCTCATTCGTCTGCTCCTTCGCGGTTGAGCAGACTCTACATCAGACTGAGGGATCTACCGGGGGGCAGGTCAAGGAGGCCAAGGAGAAGTGGTTGCGGGACAATCCGTACCCCGTCCTAGACTCTCGTGAGGGATAGGATGCGGCTTGCCTCTTCCATTGCCCAACCCCGCATATGCCGACGGTCTAGCGGGTCGCGAGCCAGGTTGTATTCCGCGCTCTCGATTTCCGACATGACACATGCGCGGAGCGCCGCGAACTGCTCTTGCTCGAGGGCCCCTTTCGCCGCGAGAGCAGTCATCAGCGCATACAGCAACGCCGAATGTGCTTCTGTTCGGGCCGCCTCCTGCAACTGCCTCACGCGCCTTGCTTCGTCCTCGTCGCTCATAATCCCACCCTTCCTGATGCACCGCGCACAGTCGCAGTTAATCCGTTTTGCGCGCAATGGTCGAGTGACGCGCAGCCGTGCCGGCGCGCTGCCGCCCGGCCAGAGTGACCGTGCCGCATGAGCCAGCTTGCCGCCCTCGCCCTCATTGTCTTGGGGATCGCGTTTTGCGCGGCGCTGTTTGTGCTCGTCGCGGCGGCCCTTGCCGGTGTGGCCGCCCTGACCATGGGCCTCCGCCGGCAACATGAGGACGAGACCGACCTCACGCCCTGGCAGGGGCGCCCCCTGCCCGACCAGAAGGAAACCGACACATGAGTGATGCAGGCGGAATTGCAGCGGACCAGCTCCGCGCCTTCATCGAGCGCATCGAGCGGCTCGAGGAGGAGAAGAAGGTCATCGGCGACGACATCAAGGAGATCTACGCCGAGGCCAAGGGCAATGGTTTCGATGCGAAGATCCTGCGCAAGGTCATCTCCCTGCGCAAGAAGCAGCCGCACGAGCGTGAGGAGGAGGAAGCCGTTCTCGACCTCTACATGCAGGCGCTCGGGATGAACGGCCCGGACTGACCCCGTCCCGCGCGGGGCATCCCCCTCCCCGCGCGAGCAGGCCACCGGCGGGTGCCCCTCTCCGCCCGCCGGTGGTGCCCCTCAACCGCAGGAAGTCGAGCATGAAAGCCCTCAGCATCAGACAACCCTGGGCATGGGCGATCGTCACCGGCCTGAAACCCGTCGAGAACCGAACGTGGAGCACCAGCTTTCGCGGCCCCGTGCTGATCCACGCCGGGCAGACGGTCGAGCGCGACGAGATCGACGGCATGTTGAGCCTGTGTGCACGGCAGTCCGGGGCCAGTCTGGCCCTCCTGCGCAACGCCTATGACCAGCAGGCCGCGACCGGCGCCATCGTCGGCGCCGTCACGATCACAGATTGCGTGCCCAACCATGCCAGCCCGTGGTTCCACGGGCCGGTCGGGTTTGTGCTCGAGCGCCCGGCCCGGGCATTGAAGCCGGTGCGCTGCCCGGGGCGCCTGAGCTTCTTCAACGTCACCGACGACGTTCTCGCCGGGCTCGACATTCCCGGATACGTGGAGGCGTGAAATGGCCCGGCCAGTCAAAATCCCTACCGGATCATGGCCTGCGCGAATGCCGGCAGATCTTGCGGCAGGCTACTGCGGTGAACGGTCGGTTGACGCCTTCCTTCGACGCGTCGGCTCGGAGTACCCTCTACCCACGGTTAAGCAGGGAAATCGCACCCTATGGCTACGACAAGATCTCGATCAGGCGATCGGGCTCGTGACCCAGGACGGCGTCACGGACGCGGCCGACGTGTTGTGACGCTCACACTCCCGAAATACGTCATCCCTCGCCCCCTTTCCGGCGGGCGCTGGTCCTACCACTGGAGTCCCCCGAACAAGGATAAGAAGCGAGCCTTGGATGCGGGCGAGACCTTCCCGTTTTCGGCGGTCAAGCTGGGTGAGGATCTTTCCCAGAAGCAGCTTGATGACGCCGCAGCGCCTCACAACGACATGCTGTCCGCTTGGCGCAAGGACCGCCACGAAGCGGGGCCGGCCGCCCCGGTCTATGGCACGGTCGGGTGGTTGCTGCGCCAGTACCAGAAGGAAAACGTCTTCCTTGAAAGCGTCGCGCCGCGCTCACGCGGCGACTACCGGAATGTTCTGGAGAAGGTGGCAAGCCACCCCACGAAATCCGAAAAGCACCCAACCGTCGGCGACCTGCCGGTCAGCTCAATGACGGCGCGCGCTGCGCAAAAGATCTATAGCCACCACGCCGACAGGGGAACTTTGCGAACAGCGGAAAAGGTGCAGGAGTTTTGCACCGGCGCATGGAAGCGAATGCAGCCACTGTATCCGCAACTGTTCCTCTATCAGTCCGGACACTTCATCAATCCGTGGGCGGCGGTGGCGCGGAAGAAGCGCCGGAAGGCGACCAAGCCGGCGGTCGATCGTGCGACCGTGTACGCATTCGCACGCGCGGCGATAGAGGCCGGGCGTCCGGAGTGCGCGGCGGCGGCGGTCATCTGCTTCGAATGGCTCCAGAGACCCGAGAATGTTGTCGAGGGGCATATCACCTGGAACGACTACCGTGGACCAGGCAACCCGCACGCAATCCGGATCTATCACCACAAGACAGACCAGAGCGTGGAGCACCCGCTGGAAGACACCGACCCGGACACCGGCGAGCCCATCCTGCTCTACTCTGAAGCCGAAGAGATCCTGTCGCACCTGCCACGACGAGGCGTGTCCATGATCCTCGGGCCGCAAAACCAGTCCTACACCGCAAGCCGATTTTGGCGGATCATTCAGGACGTGCGCAAGAAGACGGACATTCCCTATTTCACCCTCGACGCTTGCCGGCATGGCGGCATGACAGAGCTCGAGGAAGCGGAGCTGACGGAAGGCCAGGGGCGTGCCTTGTCGGCGCATCGCACCAGTCGCCACTACAGTGGTTATGCAAAGCTCACTGCCAAGCGAATCCTCAGTGCGACACTGAAGCGCCGCGCGCACCTGATTGCCGATAACGGCGAACAAAACGGCGACAAGGTTCTAACGGCACAACGGAGCGCGGTTCTAACGCCTGTGAAAAAGTGATCGACCCGACTTGCGCAACCCACTGACTTCCATTAGATACCCCTCACCAGCCGAAACGGCCCGGGCGATTAGCTCAGCGGGAGAGCGTTCCGTTCACACCGGAAAGGTCACTGGTTCAATCCCAGTATCGCCCACCATTCCCTTCAATGACTTACGCCAATCTACGGAATGACCTTTGGTTCAATTGAACCACGATAAAGGTCGGCGAGATGGCGCTCATAGGTCCTTCCGCGCGGGTCCCTTGCCTCGGGCTTTTTCGTGCCCCCCCTAAAGGGTACCACTGCTTCCGGTCGGGTTCGTCGCGGTGGAGCACCCGGCCCGAGCCTAACAGATCGGCTCGCGCGAATGCCCGATTGCGCTCTTGTCACCCATTCGGGCGACTGAGGGCACATGGAGATCGCGCGCCAGTTTCTCCGAAGGTCATGAAAAAGGGCCGGCGCAAATACGCCGGCCCTTTCCAGTTTCAGGTCGCAAGCGCCCTTACATGGGGGCGACCCACATGCCCGACACCCACGGACCGGGGCCCCAGGGGCCGTAGTCGAAGGCGGCCTGCTGCATCATCATCGCCGCCGTCTGCTGCTCGTTCGCGAGGTTCTGCTCGAACACCATCGCCTTGTAGCTCTGGTAGTTCTCCTCGGTGCCGTAATACAGGCAACCGCAGACGCTCGGGTCGGCATAGACGAAATACGGCGTACCGTTCTTCGACTGCATCACGAACTTGTGCGCCGGCAGTTTCTTCAGCGAGGCGACCTTCTCCGGCGTGTCGGCGACACGCACACGGAATCCGGCGGCCGACAACATGCTCTCGCGGTTTTGGACGGCGGACACGCAACCGGCGGCAGTCAGGCCGGCAAGCGCAAGCGCTGCAATGGCGGAAGGTTTCACGGGAAAGCTCTCCATCTCGGGGTCAGCATTGTAATACCTGTATCAAAACGGAAAGAAATGTCGAAAATGTTAAACCTTTCAATAGACTCCCCCATTTCACCGACAGGACCACCTCAGGCACCACGGTTTCGGGACGAACGCGACGGTTGTATTGCCCGATCGAAACACGGCCGCGCCAACGCTTGAATCAGATCCTCAGGCTCTTTCCGCAGCCACCTGACATGACTCCGCTTTTCGCACCGGCCACACATGATTCAATGTCTCAACCGGGCACGACAGACGATTCTTTCGACTCCACATTCGGGCTTCGCCCGGCGCCACACGCCCGACCGATCCGCGCAACAAGCATCCGATAGGCACGGTAGGTGTACGGCGCGGCACTGCTCATCAGGAACGAGAGCAGCTCGGTCCCTTCGATCACATCCGCCATGAAGGCATTGGCGAAGGCTTCCGCCACATGGCCAACAGTCAGATGCGGACCCAGGATCTGCCCGTGTCCTCGGTAGTAGGCACGAGAGTGCCCCCAGCCACGCCGCAGGTCATACACCGCCCCGATGAAGTCCCCGACCGCACGCAAACCGTAGCGCGCAAGGCGCAGGCAGCCCCCGTCCCGCCGCCGAGCGGCAAGGGCCTCCAGCCGCCTCGACAGCCCCGCCAGGGCCACCTCCGCCCGACCGGCCCACCACTGAACGGCGAACAGGGAGGCAGCCTCTCCTCCATCCGCAAGCGCCAGAAGCCGCTCCCGGGCAGCGTCCGGAAACACCGCAAGCGTGCCGGCCCGCCCGCCGGCAGCACCACCGTTCCCCGCAAACACCTTCGGAGGAAGGCCTCCATCACACTCCAGACACGCGCGATCCTGACGGATCGCGGGCGCGAGCCACACGGACCGCCCTACCCGTCCGGCACGCCCGCTCAGGTCCACCGCATGTCCGAGTTCATGGGCAACCACCCCGACCCAGACCCGACCGGCCGCCGTTCCGCGCCAGCGCGCCGGCGCAACGATGTAGTGCGCATCAGCGCGATAGAGACCACCGCTTCCTGGAAAGAACTTGCGCCGCACCGGCGGCGTGGCGTTGAAGGCCGCAACGGCATCGGGGTGGGCCTCAGTTGAAAACGCGGTGACATACTGACGCTCGAAACCGGTCCGCATCCGGAACCCGGCCGGGGTGATCACACGCCACACCGGATGACCGGCTCGCGACCCGCACGGCCAGCGCCACGCGACCGGAAAATCCAAGAAAGTCGAAACAAGACATACCGGAACCCACCCCAGTTTCCGCTACGTTCTCGCGCGCTCCTGAAGGATCTCCACGGATGTGCGGCCTGTTTTCCGCCAGACACTGCAAACAGCTTCGGGAGGGTTGATCGCCACGTTCGACCTGCCGAACCGAAATCCCCGGCGCAAACGACCAGCCGGCGTGATACCGCATGCCCATACTGCCATGTCGTTTCCATGAAAAATCTTGATTTACTTAATACGTTCTATGGCAATTTTGCGGAGCATGTAATTTCAAACGATTTTATTTGACACGTAAATTCACCCCCTACAAAATGCCTGCAAACGGCGAATATAAGCCTTCCAGTAGACTTGAAACGGATACAGCCCATGACCCAGGCCCCAACGGACCGCCCCCCGTCCGGTTGCGCGTCGCTTGGCACGTCCCGGGATCGACACGAGGCCTCGGGATCCGAGAGCCAACGGGTCGCCCTCATCGTGCTCGATCAGTTCTCGATGATCGCCTTCACGTCCACGATCGAACCCGTGCGCATCGCCAACCGCGTGCTGGGGCGTGATTTCTACGACTGGAAAACCTACTCGGTCGACGGCGAGCCCGTCACCTCCAGCAACGGCTGCACGCTCTCGGTCGATGGTTCAATCGCCGACCTCAACGACGCGGACATCACGCTGATCTGTTCCGGCGTGGATGTTGAACGTGTTGTCCTGCCGAAGGAACTTGGCACACAGTTGCGCAAGCTCAACGCGCGCGGGCGCACCTACGGCGCGGTCTGCACCGGCGCCTATGTGCTGGCGCGATACAATCTGCTCGCCGGCCGCCGCTGTACGATCCACTGGGAGAACATCCGCTCGTTCCGCGAGGAGTTCCCCGATATCGACGTCTCGGCGGACCTGTTCGCCATCGACCGCAATTGCATCACCTGCGCCGGAGGCATGGCCGCGCTCGACATGATGCTGCGGGTCATCGCCATACAGCATGGGGCCTATCTCGCCCACGAGGTCGCCGAGGTGGCGCTCTACCAGAACATGCGCTCGGGCGAGAGCGCGCAGCGGCATGACCTGGAAAGCCGGACCGGCATCTCCAACGTGAAGATTCTCGATGCCATCCGCATCATGGACCTGCACATCGAGGATCCCCTGTCCTGCCAGCAGCTCGCCATGACGGTGAATCTCAGTCCGCGCCAGCTCGAACGCCTGTTCCGGCGGCATTTCGACTGCACGCCTGGCCAGTATTACCTGAAGCTGCGCCTGGAAACCGCGCGGGACCTGCTGCGTCGCACCAACAGGGCCGTTCTGGACGTGGCCATCGCCTGCGGCTTCGCCTCCACCTCGCATTTCACCAAATGCTATCGCGAGCGCTACAGTTGCACGCCGACCGAGGAGCGGCAGTCGTATTTCTGGGCCCCAGCCCCACGCAAGCCGCCCGTACGGGCGACAGTGACCCAGTTGGCGACATCGTGAGCAAGCGGTGTCCGGACGCAATGCAAAAACATCCGGACACCGCGCCTGGAGTTTCGCGTTTCCATTCCTTGTGCAGACCCTTTTAACGGTTGGTTGAATACAGTCTGTCCCGGACGGGGTTTCAGGATGGGTATCGACACCCCTTGAGGGACGGAAACGCAACCAGATGAAGTCGTTATTTCATCAGGCGGAAAGCATTCGCTTCTCGTTGCAGGAGGCTTTCATCGCACTCCTGCCGTTCGTCGTACTCATGTCGGCGATACGGCTGGTGGACTTCGGCCTGATCTACAGCGGCATTCAGATCCCCTTCCTGACACTCGACACGCTCGCCGCCATTGGCCGCATGCTCGACACCGCCGTGCCCGTGATGCTGGCGATTTCGGTGTCCTTCCACCTCTCGATCCTGTTCGGCATCGACCGGGTGACCGGCGCGGGGCTCGCGCTTGCCGTCTTCCTGTTCGACACCTACGGCACGGCCCCCGTCGACGATGCGGCAGCCGCGTCTCTCGCGTCCGTCAACGCGGTGGTCGCACCGCTTCTGTCGCTGCTGATCCTGCGCCTCGCCAACCGCATTCCCCTTCCCCGCGTGACCTATGGCGCGCTGAGCTACAATCTCGCCAACGCGCTGAACATGCTGGTTCCCGCCGTGCTGGCCTTCCTGTCGGCCCTTGTCCTCATGAAGGTGCTGCACATGGCGGGCGATGCGGCCTATGCGTTGTGCGCGCCCCTGTTTCTGGATCTCGGTCAGCAGGCAAGCTTGGCGCTGTTCCTCATCGGATCCCAGCTCATCTGGTTCTTCGGCCTTCACGGGACCAATCTTGCCTATCTCGCGGTCGATCCCTCCTTCGGCACGCTCGGCGTGGCCAACGGGATGACGCGGGACATGTTCATGACCAGTTTCGTGAACCTCGGCGGATCGGGAGGCACGATCTGCCTCGCCCTCGCCGTGCTGGTCTTCGCCCGCAACCAGCATATGCGCACGATTGCCCTGATCGCCCTGCCCTTCACGGTGTTCAACATCTCCGAGGTGCTGGTCTTCGGTCTGCCGCTGGTCTTCAACCTGCGCCTGCTTTTGCCCTTCGTCCTGGTCCCGGTCGTTTTCCAGGTGGTCGCCACGACGGTTATCAGTCATATCGGCTTCGTCGCTTTCGCCGAGGAAGTGCCGTGGATCGCTCCGATATTCCTCAACGTCTTCCTGCAGACGGGCCAGGCATGGACCGTGCTGCTGCAGGCAGGTCTCGTGATTATCGGAACGGCCATCTATGCCCCCTTCGTGATCCGCTACGCCGAGAGTCGCGGCACCGTCTCCGACTCGTCCTTCCTGAGCGAGGGCGCGGATTTCGACGACCGCATACGCCACCAGCACGGGCGCGCGGTGCAGGACGTCCAGTCCATGCTCCTGCGCAACAGCGAGGCGACCCGCCAGGCCGTGGACTTTGTCCGCGAGAACCAGCTTTCGGTGCACTACCAGCCCAAGATCGACGGGCACACGGGTCGCTGCATCGGCTTCGAGGCCCTGCTTCGGGTCTGGGTGCAGGACAACCACTACGTCGGCCCCTACTTTCTGGAAACCCTGGAGAACGCCGGTTTCGCCCAGCTCATCGATCGCTGGGTCTGCCGTCAGGTGCTCCAGGACCTTCCGAGCATTCAGGCCGCCAACCCGGGCGTCATTCTGGGCGTCAACCTGCATCCCGACACGATTGCCGACCGCAACACGGTCAACTGGCTGATCGAGACTTTCGCGGGCACGCCGGTCTGCTTCGAGATCATCGAGCACGGGCTGCGGTCCGACCCGGAAATCCCGGCCAATATCGGGCGCCTCGCCGCCTCGGGCCTGAGCATCGCCATCGACGACTTCGGCGCCGGATACTCAAACCTCAACCTGCTTGCCGGCCTGCCGGTGGACACGATCAAATTCGACCGCACACTGCTCCTGAACGCCTCTGAGGACCGCGGACGCATCGTCTACGGGCGGCTCACCAGCCTGTGCCACGACCTCGGCTACCGTGTAATGGCCGAAGGCGTGGAGACCCGCGCCCAGCTTCGCATCGTTCGCGACTGCGGCGTGGACGTGATCCAGGGCTGGTATTTTGCCAAGGCAATGCCGCTCGAGGAGGCGATCTCCTATGCCTCGCGCCCGCGACAGGACGATATCGGGCTCGAAGACAGGGATGTTTCGGCAAGAAGCGCGTCCTGACGCACACCCTCTTCCCGCATCGCCGCATGATGTCGGCATTGAACAGCGGACAACACATGCAAAGGACCGCCTCGAGGGCGGCCCTTGTCGTTTGGCAAGGCCTCCCGCTGCCGCGGGAGGCTGACCCGCTGCGCTGTCAGTGCAGGATCTGGCTCAGGAAGAGCTTCGTGCGTTCGTGCTGCGGGTTGGTGAAGAACGCTTCCGGCTCGTTCTGCTCCACGATCTGGCCCGCGTCCATGAAGATCACACGGTTGGCGACCTGCCGGGCGAACCCCATCTCATGGGTCACGCACAGCATGGTCATGCCCTCCTCGGCGAGCCCGACCATGACGTCGAGCACTTCCTTGATCATCTCCGGATCGAGCGCCGATGTCGGCTCGTCGAAAAGCATGATCTTGGGGGCCATGCACAGCGAGCGGGCAATCGCCACACGCTGCTGCTGACCGCCCGAGAGCTGGCCCGGGTACTTGTTCGCCTGCTCCGGGATCTTCACCCGCTCCAGGTAGTGCATCGCGATTTCCTCGGCCTTGGCCTTGGGCATCTTGCGCACCCAGATCGGCGCGAGCGTGCAGTTCTCCAGAATCGTGAGATGGGGGAACAGGTTGAAGTGCTGGAAGCACATGCCGACCTCGCGGCGGATCTCGTCGATCCGCTTGAGGTCGTCGGTCAGCTCGATGCCGTCCACCGTGATGGAACCGGCCTGATGCTCCTCGAGGCGGTTGATGCAGCGGATCATCGTCGACTTGCCGGATCCCGAGGGACCACAGATGACGATGCGCTCGCCGCGCATGACCTTGAGGTTGATGTCGCGCAGCACGTGGAAGTCCCCGTACCACTTGTTCATGTTCGAAATCTCGATGGCCACGTCGGTTTCCGACACGATCATCTTGGACCGGTTGACTCCGGCGCTCTGGGTAGCGGTGTCGCTCATGTCAGTTTGGCTCCAGAAATGGATGTCCGTTCGGAAGATCTAGCGCTTGTGCCCCGTATGCAGACGGCGCTCCATGTAGATGGAGTAGCGCGACATGCCGAAGCAGAAGATCCAGAAAACGAAGGCGGCGAAGATGAAGCCCGTCGCCGGCGTGTTCGGAGAGGCCCAGTTCGAGTCGGAGAAGTTGAACTGGACGATGCCCAACAGGTCGAACAGGCCGATGATGAGCACCAGGCTCGTGTCCTTGAACAGGCCAATGAAGGTATTCACGATGCCCGGGATGACCAGCTTGAGGGCCTGCGGCATGATGATGAGCCGCGTGCCCTGCCAGAAGGAAAGCCCCATCGCGTCAGCCGCCTCGTACTGTCCCTTCGGGATGGCCTGAAGACCGCCGCGCACGACCTCCGCCATATAGGCGGACGCGAACATGGCGACACCGATCAGCGCCCTCAGAAGCTTGTCGAAGTTCACGCCTTCGGGCAGGAACAGCGGCAGCATCACCGAAGACATGAACAGCACGGTAATGAGCGGCACGCCTCGCCAGAACTCGATGAAGATCACCGAGATCATCTTCACGGCCGGCAGCTTCGACCGGCGCCCAAGCGCCAGCAGGATGCCGATCGGGAAAGAGGCGACGATACCGACGATGGCAACGACCAGGGTAACCAGAAGGCCGCCCCAGAGCTGTGTTTCCACCGGCTCGAGCCCGAAGTCGAAGGACACGATGACAAGCACGACCGCGAGCGCGGCCAATCCCGCGGCCGTTCCCTTGAGCGGCTCGATAAACGACAGTCCCGCGGAGATACACACACCGATCGCGACGACGAGCAGGGCCGCCGCGAAGACCGCGAAGCCGATCCAGAAATCCAGCGACAAGTCGACATTGCCGCCGGTCAGCAGGATGAAGCCCGCGATCGGGAACACCACCAGAAGATAGAGAACCGTTTCGCGCTTGAAGGGCACGCGCGGGATGGCCGCGGGAATGAGCCCTGCAAGCAACAGGATGCCCGTCAGGTCGACCCGCCAGCGCTCCTCAAGCGGATAGCGTCCGTACATGAACTGGCCGAACTTCGCCTCCACGAAGGCCCAGCAGGCCCCCGCTCCCGGAACGATGCAGGCTTCACGGCTATCGCCGGTCCACACCGCGTCGATGAACAGCCACTGGATCACCGGCGGCAGGATCAGCGCCAGGATCAGCACGCCCAGAACGGTGAGGATCGTGTTGCCGATGCTCGAGAACAGGTTTTCGTGCAGCCAGCCGACAGGACCCGTTCTGGTCACCGGGGGCGGAAGGCTCGGACTCTCGTCCTTGCGCACATAGGCAATGGAGATCTTGCTCATGGCCTTACCTCTCCACCAGCGCCATGCGCGCGTTGTACCAATTCATGAAGGCCGACGTCGCGAGTGACAGGGTCAGATAGACCAGCATGGTGATGCCGATCACCTCCACCGCCTGCCCCGCCTGGTTGAGCACCGTTCCGGCGAACACAGCCACCAGGTCGGGATAGCCGATGGCGACCGCGAGCGACGAGTTTTTGGTCAGGTTGAGATACTGGCTGGTCAGCGGCGGAATGATGACCCGCATGGCCTGGGGCACGACGACCAGATGCAGCGTGCGCCGAGGCCGCAGCCCCAGCGAGAAGGCCGCTTCCGTCTGTCCGTGCGAGACGGCGAGAATGCCGGCCCGCACGATTTCGGCGATGAAGGACGCCGTGTAGAGCGACAGGCCAAGCAGCAGCGCCAGGAACTCCGGATGCACGACCGTGCCGCCGGCGAAGTTGAAGCCCCGGAGTTCGGCGAACTCCAGCGACATGGGAAAGCCCGCCAGCACGAAGGCAAGCAGCGGCAATCCGACGATCAGCCCGAGACCGGCCAGGGAACTGGGAAACTGGCGTCCGGTCGCCGCCTGCCGCTTGCGTGCCCAGCGCACCATGCCGACCGTCCCGGCGATGCCGGCGATCAGCGCCAGGCCGACGAGATTGGATCCGGGTCCCGCCACGACATCCGGCAGGATCAGGCCGCGATTGTTGAGGAACACGCCGGAGACGGGTTCCAGCGATTGGCGCGGCGAGGGAAGGACCGAAAGAACCGCCTTGTACCAGAACAGGAGCTGGAGCAGGAGCGGTATGTTGCGCAACACTTCCACATAGACCGTGGCGAGTTGCCGGATCACGAAGTTCTTCGAAAGACGCGCGATTCCGACGATGAAGCCGATGATCGTCGCCAGCACGATGCCGATGCTCGCCACCACCAGCGTGTTTACGAGACCGACGATGAAGGCCCGGAAATAGGAATTGTCGTTGGTATACGGGACCAGCGTCTGGGAAATGTCGAACCCGGCGCGTTCCGAGAAGAAGCCGAAGCCGGAAGCGATGCCGGCATTCTGAAGATTTGTTCTCGCGTTATACGCGAAGAAGGCCAGCAGCCCTATGATGGCGACCAGAACGAGCACCTGGAACACGACACCGCGAACCTGCGGATTGTAGAACCAGGATGTAGCCCGACGGCCACCCGGACGCTCGCCGAAGGCGGCGCTCGCAGGAGTCATCTCTGCCAATATCCCCTCGCCCGGATCACGCCCGCTCCGGTGGCATCAACCCCTGCCATCCCGCTCCCCGCACCTGCGGAGCGTTCGGGACGACTGGTTTTCCGCCTCTCGGAAACCAGGCGCTAGCGACCCGTTGTCTGCCCTTTGCCGGCTTGGTTTCGACCCGGTTTTCCAGGTTCGTTGTGCCGGCTTTTTCTTTCAAGGAAGGAGAGTCCGGCGCGCTCCCCGCGCGCCGGACCGAATGACCGTCCGCCCGCTTAGCGGATCGGCGGAGCGTACTGCAGACCGCCCTTGGTCCACAGAGCGTTGATGCCGCGGGCAATGCCGAGCGGGGTGTCGGGACCGACGTTGCGGTCGAACACTTCGCCGTAGTTGCCGACGTGCTTGATGACGCGGTAGGCCCAGTCGTTGCTGAGACCGATGTCCTCGCCGAACTTGCCGTCAACACCCAGCAGACGACGGATGCTCGGGTTCTCCGAGGACTTCATCTCGTCGACGTTCTGCGAGGTCACGCCGAGCTCCTCGGCGTTCACCATGGCGAAGTTGACCCACTTCACGATGTTGAACCACTGGTCGTCGCCCTGACGCACGACCGGACCGAGCGGCTCCTTGGAGATGATCTCCGGCAGAACCATGTGATCGCCCGGGTTCGTGAGCTGCAGGCGGATCGAGTACAGGCCCGAGGCATCCGTCGTGTAGACGTCGCAGCGGTTCGCGTCATAGGCCGCGTTGACCTCGGCGAGCTGCTCGAACACGACCGGCTTGTACTCCATGCCGTTGGCCTTGAAGTAGTCGGTCAGGTTGAGCTCGGTGGTGGTGCCCGTCTGCACGCAGACCGAAGCGCCCGACAGCTCGAGAGCCGACGTCACGCCAAGCGACTTGCGGACCATGAAGCCCTGGCCGTCATAATAGTTCACGCCGGCGAAGTTCAGGCCGAGCGTGGTGTCACGGCTCATGGTCCAGGTGGTGTTGCGCACCAGGATGTCGACCTCGCCCGTCTGCAGAGCGGTAAAACGCTCCTTGGCGGTCAGCGGGGTGAACTTGACGGCCTTTGCGTCGTCGAAGATCGCGGCGGCGACCGCACGGCAGCCGTCAACGTCCAGACCGGTCCATTCGCCGGAATCGTCCGGCGCGGCGAACCCGGCGAGGCCGGTGTTTGTGCCGCACTGCAGGAACCCCTTCGCCTTGACGTCATCAAGCGTAGCCGCCGAGGCGGCCGCGGCAGACATGCCGAGCGCCGCGCCAAGCACGATCGGAAGGATTTTTGTCGTCATGGATATGCAGCCTTCTCTGTTGCCCTGTATGTTATTGGGTGTTTGAGAGATCACGCCATCAGGGAGGAGACTGCTGCCAAATCCAATAAAATGCACTGGAAACTCCCCCCAGTGGTGCCCCGGCCATTTTTTATGGTCTACCGTGGGCGCCACCATCGCCATCTCATGAGAGCATTCGATGGCATTTATCGCCTAGGGTCAAGGGGCGACGTAAAGTTAAACGTGATTTGTAAAAATCCGCTCGCCGCCGGGTATTCCGCCCTGTCCCGAAACCTCCCCGCCAAATGTTCCGCGTCAGCGAAAGGTCCTCAATGTCCTCTTCCGAAAAGACTCCCGCCAAGGGACTGGCAACCCGTCTCGCGCACATGGGTCGGTATCCGAAGGAGTTCCACGGCTTCGTCAACCCGCCGGTCGTCCATGCCTCGACCGTGCTGTTTCCCGACACGAAGACGATGCTAAGTGGAGCCCAGACCTATCACTATGCCCGTCGCGGCAACCCGACCACCAACGCGCTCGAGGACGCGGTCGCGGAGCTGGAAGGTGCCCATGGCGCGCACCTCGCTCCCTCGGGCCTCGGCGCGGTCTCGCTCGCCCTGCTGAGCGCGGTCTCCTCCGGCGACCACCTGCTCGTGACGGACAGCGTCTACGGGCCGACCCGCAACCTTGCCGAGAAGATGCTGAAACGCATGGGTGTCGAGGTCGACTACTACGATCCCACCATCGGCGCCGGCATCGCGGAGCTCTTCAAGCCCAACACCCGCGCCGTCATGACCGAGGCGCCGGGCTCCCTCACCTTCGAGATGCAGGACCTCCCGGCGATCGTCGAGGCTGCGCACGCGCGTGACGCGCTCGTGGTCATGGACAATACCTGGGCGACGCCGGTCTATTTCGACGCCATCGGGCACGGGGTGGATCTCTCCGTCCAGGCCGGCACCAAGTATCTCGTCGGCCATTCCGACGCCATGCTCGGCACGGTCGCGGCCAGCGAGCGGGCATGGGAGCGCCTCGACGAAACCTATGGGGCGCTGGGAATGCATGTCGCACCCGACGACGTCTACCTCGGCCTGCGCGGACTGCGCACCCTGAAGGTTCGCCTCGAGCGTCACATGGAAAGCGGTCTGGAAATCGCCCGCTGGCTGGAAGGCCGTCCGGAGGTATCCCGCGTACGGCATCCCGGCCTCGAGAGCGATCCCGGCCACGCCCTTTGGGCGCGTGACTTCACCGGAGCGAGCGGCCTCTTCGCCTTCGACTTCACCGACGATGTCACCTTCGAGCAGTCCTGCGCCTTCCTCGACGCCCTGGAGCTCTTCGGTCTCGGCTATTCCTGGGGCGGTTTCGAAAGCCTGGCCATCCCGGTGCGGCTGAAGGGCGCGCGCACGGCAACGCCCGTGCCCGGGAACGCGAGCATCCGCCTGCACATCGGCCTCGAGGACACGGCCGATATCCGCGCCGACCTCGAGGCGGGCTTCGCCGCCCTCAGGGGATAAGGATACGGCGCGGTCTCACAGGGTGGGATCGCGCCGCTTTTCCCTGAAGATCAGCCAGATGTTTCGGAAATAGATCAGCAGGCCGAGCCCCTGCCCCGCGATGAAGACCGGGTCGCCGGCCTGGATCGCATAGACGAAGAGCAGGCTGCCGCCGGCCACGGAGAAGAACCAGAAGGCAACCGGCACGATGGAGCGTCCCACCCGCTCCGAGGCAATCCACTGAACCACAAAACGCATCATGAACATGCCCTGGGCGACGAAGCCCAGCAGCACCCATGCGTCGAAACGCTGGACGAACACCAGATGCAGCCAGTCGAGAAGCTGGTCGAACACGCGAACTTACTCCTTCACGGGCGCCGCACCCGCGGCCTGCCCGTTTCCTGAAACCGTCCCTGCCGAAGCTTCTCCCGTGAAGCCCGCGACGCGGCTGACCTGCGGCACCCGCTTGCGCCGGCGCCGGAGCCACCACACCCCGAAGAGGTCGAGCGCGCCGACGAGCGCACGGTCGAAGATGCCGTATTTCGAGGTTCCGTGACGGCGGTGCCGGTCGACGATGTCGACATGGGTAACCCCATAGCCCTCGCGCAGCACCAGTGCCGGCAGGAAGCGATGCCAGCTGTCGAAATAGGGAAGCTGAAGGAAGACCTCGCGGCGGATCGCCTTCAGCCCGCAGCCCGAGTCGCGCGTCTGGTCCTTCAGCAGCGCCCCTCTCAGACGGTTGGCAAGCCTGGAAGCGATGCGTTTCGCCCGGCTGGCCTTGCGCCCGACACGCTGCCCGGCGGCAAGGGCCACGCCCGGACCGGCGTTCTCCAGCGCCTCCACAAGGGCCGGAATATAGGCCGGGTCGTTTTCGCCGTCGCCATCGATGGTGACAACAATGCCGCCGCGTGCATGACGCAGCCCGGTCCTCACCGACGCGCTCTGCCCGCAGGCAACCGCGTGGCGCAATCCGCGGAGGTGCGGCATCCGGCCGGAAAGCTCCGCAAGCATCTGCGAAGTCCCGTCATCCGAACCATCGTCAACCACAAGGATCTCGAACGTCCGTCCCGACAGCGCGGCGGAGATCTCGTCGACAAGAACGGGAAGATTGTCCCGCTCGTCCTTTGCGGGCACGACGACGGAAATATCCGGCGCGGCGGAATTCAGGCTTGCGCTCATCGCGCGGTCTCCCTCGCGGGGACATCGCCCCTCTTCGTCAGCGGGCGGGCGCCGGTCATGGCGCGCCACAGCGCGCGCGCGGAGGCGCGAAAGCTCACGCGCCCCATCAACGGACGCACCGACCCGCTCTCGTCATAGACGAACCCGAGCCGGCGCTGCGCGAGCCATCGCGCGATCACCACGCCGACGCTCATGCCGAGCAGCGTGCCTGCGATCACGTCGCTGGGATAGTGCGCACCGACCATGATGCGGCTGAAGGCGATCCAGAACGCGGACACCGCGATCTGCCAGCGGTAGCTGGGGAACAGGATCGCGAGCGCGGTCGCCAGCGCCGCGATGGTGGTCGAGTGACCGGAGGGGAAGCTCGTGTAGGCGCCCTTGAACGACATGAAGTCGAAATGGACGGGCCCGACTTCCTGGTAGAGCTTCGGCCGGGCGCGCCCCAGCACCCACTTGAGCAGCAGCACGATGGCACCGCTCGTCGCGACCACGGTGAAAACGAAGGCGGAATAGGTCCAGATGGCGCCGAGCGCCATGCGCGCGCGAAAGGCGAGCCGGTCCCAGTCCAGCGCCAGCGTCAGCAGGCAGTAGAGCCCCGTGGTCCAGAGGATCCAGTGCCCCTTGCCAAGGTCGGTGATCGCGGCGAAGGCGTTGCGGTACTCGCCCGGGAGCGAGCGCAGCCAGGGATAGGTCGGAATATCGAGCACGATCACGGCGACACCGACGGTCAGAAGCAGCACCGCTAGAATGTCCTGCGGCCGGTGACCGGGCCGCAGCGGCGGACGCTCGCGCGCCACACGCTGCTCGCGGACGCGTATGGCCTCGCGGATGCGTACGGCGTTGCGGCGGGCGAGGCGCCAGCGCGCGGCAAGGCCGCCGGCATTGTCCGGCGCAGGCGAGGCATTGGTCTGGTCGTCGCTCATCGGGTCATGTCCGTGGCTCGGTAAAGGCCGAAATCGAGATCGTCGCCGCCATTGATGTTGAGGCCGGTGACGCGCTGCGTGCTCGCGGGCAGCGCATGCCCTGCCTCGGCAAGTGCGGCGAGGAAAGCGGCTTCCTCGCGCCCTTCCACCACGGCGACACGGCATGCGCCATCGGCCTCGAGCAGGAAGCTCGCGGCGCCCTGCGGCGACGACGGCAGCGTGTCCGTTCCCTGCAGGAAGATGTAGCTCGGTTCATTGAAGCCCACGTTCGCGACCTGCGGATCAGCGCAGCCCGCATAGCCGTTGACGGCATCGGCAAGACGCGGGCTGATCCAGATCGGGCTGAGCGCAGGCATGGTGAACGCCCAGGTGGCGATCACCAGCAGCACGCCGGCGCCAAGCGCGGGCGCAAGAGCCTCGCCGGCGGCGCCACGCGCCATGCGGCGCATCGCCGCGAACGCCGGCACCAGCGCGAAGACCGCGATCAGGGCGCCAGGGGGCGACGGCCAGACACCAAGCACCACGGGTGCAACGAGGTTCGCCGCAGCGACCGCGACGGCGGGTACGACAAGAAGAGCCGCGGCCGCGATGCGCCAGCCGCGTGACGGCGGCGCCTTGGCATCCGTCAGAAGCACGGCGGCAGCAATCGCAAGCCCTGGCAGAAGCGGCAAGGTGTAGTGAGGCAGCTTGGTCGCGGTGAGTTCGAACACCACCCAGGTCGGGGCGACCCAACACAGGGTGAACAGCATCGCCGGCGTCCGGAGCGCGCGCGCGGCAAAGGGCAGCGCGAGAACGACGAAGGCCGGCAGCGGCCAGAACGTGCCAAGCGCGGCCGCCAGATGGGTCAGCGGCGGCGCGCCGTGGCTTTCCTGCCCCGTCGCGACCTTCCCCAGAAGATCCTTGCCGACGGCCTCGGCAAAGAACGCGCCGTTGGTCTGGATGTGTATGGCGATGAACCAGGGAGCGACCAGCGCCACGAAGCCGATGAGGCCGGCGAGAGGATAGAGCCGCTTGAGCCAGGCAATCTCGCGGGTCATCGCGCACAGGGCGACGATCGTCAGGCCGACGACCATCGGGCCGACCGGCCCTTTCACCAGCACGCTGACGGCAAGGGCAATCCAGAACAACGCCGCAAGGCCGTAGCGCCGGGAACGCGAGACCGGTGGCGCATGGCGGGCCAGCCAGATGCGGGCAAGCGCGCCGATCACCGCCAGAATGGAGGCGAGCAGAACGGCATCTGTCTTAGCCAGACGGGCCTCCACACCCAGTATGAGCGTCGCGGCCGTCAGCGCTCCCGCCATGAAGGCGGCAGCCGGACCCGCGAAGGCCCGCGCGCACCAGTAGGTCAGCAGAACCGCAAGAACCGCACCGGCCTGAGACGGTATGCGGTAGATCCAGATCGGAGCACCCGCCCCCAGGCCGCTCGCCTCGACGACGGCCGACTGAAGCCAGTAGATTCCCACCGGCTTCTTGTGGCGGGCCTGATCCTGAAAACGGATGTCGATGAAGTCGCCGCTTTCCACCATCTGCTTGGTGGCCTGGGTGTAGCGCGGCTCGTCCCGGTCGAGCGGGGGAACCTGCATCACGCCGGGAGAAAGAAAGAGAACCGCAAGCACCAGAAGCGCAAGCGGAGCCAGCACGCGATGGCCGAAGAGACGCGCCAGCCAGCCCTGTCCCGGGCGCGGGCCCGGTTCGCCAATCTCGTGCGCTGCCGTGTCGCTCATTGTCGCTTGCCTGCTTCTGCGCCGCCCCCCGATGGCGCACCCGTTCGCGGCCTCGCCCTTCGGGCGCGCCGACCTCGCGCTTCCTACATGAGCGCGCGCGAAAGGGAAACCGTTGGAACGCTCCAATACCAGCCATGCGCGGCCGTCGCAGCATGATCGCGCGCCGAGCGTGACCGGAACCACACGCTCAACGCCCCCAAGACTTCAACATGACACGCTTTTCCGATAACGAACGGAACGGCCCCTTTTCGCTAGAAGCGCCGGGATTCGCCTGCAAAGCCAGTGCGCGGCCGGCCCTGGAGACCATCCATATGACCGTGATTGCCCATGTCACCGACCTGCACCTGCGTCCACGCGGCCTTGCCTGCTACCGGGTGAGCGAAACCAACATGCTGGCCGCGCGCGCCATCGACGCACTCAACGCGCTAACGCCACAGCCCGATGCGATCGTCATCACGGGCGATCTCGCCGATACACCGAACGAGGTCGAATACGCCGGCGTCCAGCGCCTCGTGAATCGGTTGAAGGCTCCCGTCTATGTGATTCCGGGAAATCACGATTCCTCCGCGCTCATGCGCGAGACGCTGACCGGGGTCGGGCCGATCAACGAGGGAAGCGCCGACAAGATCCACTATGCCGTCACCATCGGCGACGTGCGCCTCGTCGCGCTGGACACGTCCGTGGCGGGGGTTCCCTACGGAACCCTTGGCGAGGCGCAACTCGCGTGGCTCGACGCCACCCTCTCCGAATCCGACATGCCGACGCTCGTCGCCATGCACCACCCCCCCGCGACCACCGGCATCCGCCACATGGATGGAATCGGACTGACCGACACCGCCGGATTCGCCGAAGTGATCGCCCGTCACTCGAATGTCGAGCGCGTCATGTGCGGCCACGTGCATCGCACCATCATCACCTCGGTCGCGGGAACAGTGATGACCCTGGCCCCCAGCACGGCACATCAGGTCAAGCTCGACCTCTCCGACGGAGACAACGGCGAATTCATCATGGAGCCCCCCGCGTTCTTCCTGCACACGCATGACGCGGGCGCGGGCGTCGTCAGCCATCTCGCCTATGTGGAAGCTCACCCGGGGCCCTTCCCCTTCTACACGGACGAAGGCGTTTCCTGGTAACCGCACCAGCCTGACCCGGGCGTTTCATTGAACGGACGGCCAGTTTGGCACGCACTCGCGCGCGTCGGACCGGCCGTCCGAAATATTCTGAAAGCACCACCCGCCAGACACGCTGTACTGTTTCGAGGGACAACTGGCACCGCTGCGGAAATTTCCGTCACGCCGCAAGTCGATCTTGTTCGACCCAGGGGGACCTCATCCGAAAACCGTACGTCGACGCAGGTCTCCCCTCGATTAAACTTATTGCGTTTATTTTCCCGAAAGAAACAACCTCCTGTTCCTTCGCGCATTCCTGTGCCAGACTGATTCATGTGACGTGCCGCGTCAGCGCATGAAACATCTTTTCGAGCGAACCAACACGAGCGACGGAAACCAACCGTTGACTGTCAAGCGCGCGAACAATTCCACGGCCCCGAAATCCCCGGCCGCCAACAGTTCGGCCGATGTCTGGATCGACACGGATGGCGAAGCGGTCATCCTGTTCGACAACACCCTGCCCTTTTCGGTGCTGAGGCTGTCGAGTGGCGAAGGCGGCCTCCAGGTCGAGGACATCAGCGCCAACTGCAGGAGCGTTTGGGGCATCCCGCGGGATGCGGTCGGCGGCGCTTTCGACAGGCTGCGTGAGCGCATTCATCCGCAGGACCTTCCACGCGTTGACGGGATCCTCGCCTGGGCAATCGAAAAGCGGTGCGAGTGGAGCGCCACCTTTCGCATCCTTCACGACAATGCGGATGAACACTGGGTTGTCGCGCGCGGCCTGACCGGTCTGGACCGCAACGCCGAGACCTGGATCGTGATGGTCACCGACATCAATGCCCAGATTTCGGCGTTCGCCTCACTGCGTGAAAGCGAGATGAAGCTTCGCGCCCTCGCCGAAAGCATTCCAGGCGCCGCCTTTCATAGCCAAACCGACACGAGCGGCCGCGAGACAGTGAATTTCCTGAGCGCGGCCTGCCAGGAGATCTGGGAGCACTCGGCGGAAGAGATCCGACGCGATCCGGGCCTTGCCTGGCGCCAGATCCATCCCCAGGACGTCTCCGGCCTGAAAGCCTCCCTGAAACAGGCCAACGAAAGCCTCGAACCCTGGTTCCATCAATGGCGCATTCTCACGCCATCGGGCCGGGCAAAATGGCTTGAGGGGCGCGGACGCCCGGAGCGCCGGCCCGACGGAACAACCGTATGGAGCGGGCTGGTGCTCGATGTGTCCGAGCAACGCCGTCAGGAGCGCGAGCTAAGACGGCTGGCCGAGCATGACGACCTGACCGGCTTGGCCAACCGCATGGTGCTGAACAGGCGGCTCGATGACGAGATCGCCCTGCATCGGGACGACGGTGGCCAGGGCGCTCTCCTCGTTTTCGACATCGACGGCTTCAACGAGATCAACGACGTTCTCGGTCACGGCGCGGGCGATACCTACCTGCGCACCTTCGCCGAGCGCCTGCTTGCCCTCGCGACTCCGGAAGATCTCGCCGCGCGACTTGGCGGCGACGAGTTCGCGTTGTTGCTCTCCGGAATGGAATCGGAAGCCGACCTCGGTGCGGCAATGACACGCTTTTCCGAGCGGCTCGACCAGGACATCCGGGTGAAGGGAACCACGGTCACCTGCAGCGTCTCCATCGGCGGCGTGCTGTTCCCCCGCGACGGAGCCACGGCCGAAGAGGCGATGAGGCACGCCAACATCGCCCTGTCGGAAGCCCGCAACAGCTCACCGCGTGCACGGGCCGTCTACGCACCCGACATGACGCGGTTTCGCGATCGTCGATCCACCCTCGCCGGCTCCCTGCGCGCGGAACTGGCGCGTGACGGACTGGACATCGCCTTCCAACCCATCGTGACCACGGGCAATGGCAGCCACTCGGGCTTTGAGGCCCTGGCGCGCTGGACCCTCGACGGCCGACCGGTCTCCCCGGCGGAGTTCATCCCTCTCGCCGACGAAACGGGCCTTGCCGTTCCGCTTGGAACGCTGCTGCTGCGCAAGGCGCTGAAGCGGGCGGCGGACCTGCGGGCAGCGGGCCATCCCCCTGGCGTCATCTCGGTGAACGTCTCGGCCGCGCAGATTCGCGACCCGGATTTCTTCCGTATCGTGGAAAAGCTCATCGCCGAATTCGACCATCCGCCCGAAGCCCTCGAGATCGAGGTGACGGAAACCGTGATTCTGGGACGCTGGGCCGAGCAGATCGCCGCGACGCTGCGCCGCCTGCGCCAGCGCGGCGTGCGCGTCGCGCTCGATGATTTCGGCACGGGATACGCTTCGCTCGTTCACCTGAAGCAGATCCGCGTCGACCGTCTCAAGATCGACCGCTCCTTCATCAGCAATGTCGATGCCGATCCAGGAGACGCAGCCATCGTCAAGGCGATCCTGGGACTTGCCGAGGCGCTCGGGCTGGAGGTGGTCGCCGAAGGCGTGGAAACGTCCGAGCAGCTCGCGTTTCTGCGCGATCACGGCTGCGTGCTGGCCCAGGGGTATCTATTCGGCCGCCCGACCCCGAACGAGCGCGAACTGCTGGACTATCTGCGCTCCCCGCCACAGGTGTGAACGCAGCGGGCAAACTGCAGAACCCGCGGTAAAAATGCCCTGCGTCACAGGCGATGAAAGCCGCCTAACCCCTTGAAAAGAATGGCGACCCCGGCAGGACTCGAACCTGCGACCATCGGCTTAGAAGGCCGGTGCTCTATCCGGCTGAGCTACGGGGCCGTTTCGGCGCGAGACCGTGTCCGGCGGCGGGCTGGTGGAAATGTCCCGCCGCACGTTTGCCGGTCAATGAGTCCAGGGCATGAACCGGTCGTGCCGGAAATTGTCCGAATAGGCGATCTTCGGCACACGGCGTTCGTTCTGGGTCTCGACCCTGTAGGCAATGCCGTTGCGCTCGGCATAGGCGACAGCCTCTTCCCTGGTCGCAAAGCGCAGGCGGATCTGCTGCTTCATGTCACTGGAGGAGGTATAGCCCATCAGCGGCTCGATCGAGCGGGGAGCTTCGGGCACATATTCAAGCACCCAGTCATGGGTCTTGCCACGCCCCGACTGCGTCGCCGTCTTTGCCGGTGAGTAGATACGTGCAACCATGCCTGTCCCTCTCCTTGACCCTTGGCCGACGCCATGAATTCCTGTCGCGCGCATGCAGGCACCTGCGCGGCGCACCCCGGTTTATTCCTTCGATACGCGTCCGGTGTCAACTCTCTTGCCGTCCCGCTCGTCCGCCGCGGTTCGCGCGGCAAAGTCGAGATCCCGCACGGCCTCGAGCTCCGCTCCAAAAAGGAAGAGGAGCACCGCAGCATAGACCCATAACAGGAAGCCGAACGCGACCGCCAGCGTCGCATGGGTGGCCGAGTAGTCGGACGAATCCGAAACGAACCAGGCCAGCAGGACGGATGCCGCCAGCCACGCACCGGCAAACAGAAGTGCTCCCGCCAGACCGCCCCCCGGACGCTTGCAGGAGCGGTTCGGTCCGAGCCTGTAAAGGGCCATCGCGCCCGCGAACATGACAATGAAGAACAGCAATGACGCGGCAAGGCGCATCACGAAAGCCTTCACGCCAACGACGCCCAGCCCTTTCAGGATCAAGGGAAGCCCAACAATGACTCCCGCAGCCAGGAACATCAGCAGCAAGCCTCCAGCGGAAATGGAAAAGCCGAGGGCGAAAAGCCGCGACTTCGGCCTGGTTTCCTCCACCTCGTTGACGGTGTTCAAAACCTTGAGCAGGGACCGTACGGCGGCGTTTCCACTCCAAAGCGCCAAGGCCACGGACATGAAGAAGGCCACCGTCAACCATCCACGGTCGGCGCCTGCCAGATCGCGCATCTCGTCGCCCAGCAGGCGAAGCATGGCCGGCGGTATGTGAAAGGAGAGCCACCGCAGTTGATCCCCGAGCCTTGCGGGATCCGCCAGCAGGCCATAGAGCGCGGCAAGGGCTCCCAGTCCCGGCAGGACGCCACGCACGACAAAGAACGTCACGCCCGCCGAAAGCATCGTCGCGTCATGCCTGCCCATGCGCGACCGCACGCGGGCAAAAAGCCCCCGCACTCCCGATGCACCCGGATCCTGCGAATCTTCTGCCTTCACCCCACCCCCTCAGACGATGTCCGCGCGACATTTCGGAGGCGGCGACCGCCCCCGCACCTTCAATGCCACAAAAGAGCAAAGCCAAGGTTACGGCTAAGACAGCACGAAACGCACCGGAGGCCGGAAACCTGCAAGGAGCCGGGAGATCTTGGGAGAATGTCCGGTAAATGGTCGGGGCAGCAAGATTCGAACTTGCGACCCTCTGCTCCCAAAGCAGATGCGCTACCAGGCTGCGCTATACCCCGACGACTGGATTTCTGCGGTTTATCCGGCATCGGCCATGTCAGTCAAGCAGGAACGAACAGGGAGTTGCGGGCAGATACAGGCATCTTCGGGCAATGGAGGCCCGGAAGCCGGTCCCTGATGGCGAGGCCGTCTATTTGTCGGCGAGGGCTGCCCTTGCGCCTGACTGAAACCGGGACGGAACGGCAACGCGGCGAGCGGCCTCGATCATGTCGGTCGTCGCTCGCGTGGCAACGGCGGGAAAAGCATAGAAGCGCGCGTAGGGCAGTTCGGGCACCCCGTCATCCTCTCCCAGTTCGCGCAGCCCGTCCCGCTTCTGGCTTCGCGATACCACAGTGACAGCGATCCCGGCGCGGGCCGCGGACAGGCATCCGGCGATACTGCTGCTTTCGAATATGACCCGCCACGGGCGTCCGGCACGATTCAGCGCCGTTGTCGCGGCTTCACGATAGACGCATGGCTCGGCAAATAGCGCCAGTGGCAGTGGTTCTTCCGCGTCCAGATCATGGCTTTCCGCACAGACCCATGTCAGCGGCTCCTCCCACAGAAGATGGCCGCCAGCTCCGGAGCGAACGCATTGCTTGCCGAAGACAAGGTCCAGCCCGCCCTGGTCCTGCTGCCGCAGAAGATCCAGCGTAATACCGACCTTCAGCTCGAACGTGGCGACGGGGTACTCCAGGCGGAATTGACGGAGAGCCTCGGGAAGCCAGGCGCCGGCGAAATCCTCGCTCGCCCCGATGCGCAGATGTCCCTGCCAGGGCGAGCCGCGCAGCCTCGCACGTGCTTCGCGTTCGAGATCAAGGATGTTTCGGGCGTAGGCATAAAGCGTTGCGCCCGAAGGCGTGAGATCGACGCGGCGTGTCGTGCGCGTGAGAAGCGTCACCGCCGCGCTTTGTTCAAGCCGCCGGATATGACCGCTCACGGCCGACGGCGTCAGCGCCAGACGGTCGGCGGCGGTGGCGAAACTCCCGCATGCCACGACCTCGACGAAAGTGCGTAACAGCAGGGTATCAAGAGGCGACCCGCCAACCGGTTGCATGTGTGTCTGCTCCGCTCATTAGACGCAAATCATCATCAGTGAGTGATGATTAATCGTCAATCGAATTGAATTGATGAGCTAGAAGACCGGTGAACCCTTGGAGGAAATCACTCATGTCCGATCGGAAATTCGCGGTCACATCACGTCTCGAAATCGCCTACGGCGAGTGGAACCCGGCAGGTGCGCGAACGGCCGTACTGCTGCACGGGTGGCCGGACAGCCCCGCGTGCTGGAATGCGATCGCGCCGGTGCTGGCGGATGGCGGATACCGCGTTCTGACGCCTGCGCTTCGGGGTTTCGGGCCGACACGCTTCCGTGATGCCGAGACGCCACGCAGCGGGCAGCTCTCCGCGCTTGGCCGCGACCTGCTCGAATTCATCGACGTTCTCGGGCTGGAAAACCCGGTTCTGGTCGGACACGACTGGGGAGCCCGGGCGGCAGCCAATGCCTGCGGTCTGCGCAAAGGCGTCGCATCGCATCTCGTCATGCTGTCGGTAGGCTACGGGACCAATGATCCACTGCAGCCGATCAGCCTGCAGCAGGCACGAAACTACTGGTATCATTGGTATATGACCACCTCCCGGGGAGAACGGGTCGTGCGCGGGGAGCGCAACGCCTTCGCGCGCCAAATGTGGGACACCTGGTCTCCAGCTGGATGGTATTCCGACGAAACGTTCGATGAAGCTGCCAAGGCCTTTGAAAGCGAGGATTGGGCGGACATCGTTCTGCACTCCTATCGACACCGCTGGGGCTTTGCCGAGGGAGATCCGGCCTATGCCAATGACGAAGCACGGCTGCATCCGGCACCACGCCTCGCGGTGCCGACGCTGACTCTCCACGGCACGGCGGACACCTGCAACCACCCGGACAGCTCCAAGGGGCGCGAGAGTTTTTTCCAGGGCCGCTACGAGCGTCATCTTCTGGAAGGCGTCGGCCACTTCCCGCAGCGGGAGGCTCCGGCGCTGGTCAGCGAGGAAATCCTGCGGTTTTGCCAGACCAGATAGGGTTTCGCCTGCACGGACGCATCCGGCATCCAGGGGCACAACGTTCAAGGGCAGGTCCGGACGCGCAGGGGCTGCCCATCACACCACCCCTTGCCGTTTTCACGCCGGACATGCCTCGTTTATGGGGCCACACCCTAGTTCTCGGCGGAGGCCGCCGCGATCGTCGGGCCCTGCACGACATCTCCCACGTCCACCCCCAGTTCGGCGGCGCGTCCGCCGGGCACTTCCAGCACGAAACGCACGACGGCACGGGAGGGAATGAGTTCTTCCGACAGAGGAACCGCGTTGCGCGCGATATGGGCAATACGGCCGGTCTTTTCGATGAAGAGAAGGTCAAGCGGTATCAGGGTGTTGCGCATCCAGAACGCGACCTCCCTGTCCTGACGAAAGTCAAACAGCATGCCGGCGTCCGCCGCCAGTTCGCGCCGGAACATGAGACCACGCGCGCGCGCAGCCCCCGTCTCTGCAACCTCCACCTCGAACCGGTGCCGACCGGAGGCGGAGACGATCGCCAGCGTCTCGCGACGAAGCCCCTCCTGCGCACGGTCCTCCACGGCAGGGACGCTCTGGGCCTGCCGGGTGTCCTTCGCAAGGGAAGATGAAAAGCCGATGCCTTGCCAATCGAGCGTACCGGCGAACACGAGACCGGCGATGGCGGACGCAGCCACCACCGCAAACGGACGAGACCTGGGAAAGCGCGACATGCGGCGCGGCGTCAATGGGAAGACGGGATGTGGACACCGTCCCCGTCGGGCCGGATCTCCGCCGCCATGCGCCCCTTCGGCCCCTGGCCGAACCGGACCATGACGCTCTGTCCGGGCCGAAGCTCGGTAATGCCGAAGCGGCGAAGCGTTTCCATGTGCACGAAGATGTCTTCGGTCCCCTCGCCCTGGGTGAGGAAGCCGAATCCTTTCACACGGTTGAACCACTTCACCACGGCTCGCTCGTATCCGCTCTCGGGCGTGACCTGGGTGTGCGTGCGCGAGGGCGGAAGCTGGGAGGGATGAACCGCCGTGCTCTCATCCATGGAAAGGATGCGAAAGGCCTGCATTCCACGCTGCCCGGGAACCGCCTCGCAAACGACGCGCGCCCCCTCGTAGGCGGTTCGGTAGCCGTCGCGCCTCAGGCACGTGACATGCAGCAGCACGTCCTGTCCGCCTTCGTCGGGAACGATGAAACCGTATCCCTTGGCCACGTCGAACCACTTGATCGCCCCGGCGATCACCGTGAGCTCGGAGTT
>PBLF01000002.1 GCA_002722295.1 Stappia sp.
TCTGCGCCTCGGTGAAACGGCTCTTCCTCATTCGTCTGCTCCTTCGCGGTTGAGCAGACTCTACATCAGACTGAGGGATCTACCGGGGGGCAGGTCACTGTCAGACGCGGCAATCCCCGTGATCCCGTGTCCGCGCGCGCAGGGCCTTCACAGTCGCCCGACCCCGAGCACCCGGCCCGGCCGGCCGCCGCGTTCCTCCTGCACGATTGCCGCACAGCCGGTGGCCCCGGTTCTTCGCATCTCGCGCAAGGGAAGACGGAACGTGGCGGACCCGCCCTCCCACATGCCCACGGCGTGCAGTTCGCGCACCACGTTCACGTAGGTAATGCTTCGGCCCCGGTTCTCGCCCCGTCCGATCGCCACCTCGACCGGCGGCGCGACGGCGACGAGCGAGACGGAGGCCATGCGCGTCCCTTCGGGAAGCCGGCCCTCGACATGGATCTCGACCAGATCCCCGACCCGCTTCAGCCTGACTGTAGCTGGAAGGGGCGCGGCCCTTTCCAGCGCCGCGCGAAGGGCGGCGCGGTCGCTCCCCACCACATGGTCCTGCCCGTTGACGACGATCTGGGGCGTGTAGACCGCCCGGTCGCCACGGTTTTCCGCGTAGTCGCGCTGACGCTGGCTGTTGGAGCCGCTGGCCAGCGTGTCGCGCCAGCCAAGGTAGTCCCAGTAGTCGACCGGATAGGTAAGCGCGACGAGGTCCTCGCGCCGGGAGAGTTCCGCCATGAGCCGGTCGGCGGGCGGACACGACGAGCAGCCCTGGCTGGTGAAAAGCTCGACCACGGCACGCGGCGCGTCGCCGGCCACCGCGAGGGACGGTGCAAGCGCCAGGAAAAACACGACGGCGGTACGGGAAACGAAGCGCATTCGGACAGGACCCGGGCAAGGCATCAGGAGGTGCTCGACGGCCACCCGACCGCTTGCCGGACGACCCTGAGCGTCAGACGATAGGCCCGCCCGCGATCAATGGCCATTCACGAGCCCTTGAGACGCCGCCCGGATACGGCCGGTCAGCCATTCGGCGCGTCGAGAACCTTCTGGAGCTGGGGAAGAAACACGTCCTGGTAGCTCTCGGGCGACAAAGGTCCGATGAACTTGTAGCGGATCGTGCCGGCCGCATCGACGATGAAGGTTTCCGGCACGCCATAGACACCCCAGTCGATCGCGGCCCGTCCCTTGTCGTCGGCGCCGACCAGATCGTAGGGGTTACCGAGGGATCCCAGAAAGCGGCGGGCGTTTTCCGGCTTGTCCTTGTAGTTGATCCCGATCATCTGCGCCTTGCCGGAGCGTGCCAGTTCCTCCAGCAGGGGATGTTCCTGCCGGCAGGGGGCGCACCAGGATGCGAAAACGTTGACCACGCTCACCTTGCCCAGGAGGTCGGCCCGCGACACGCCGGGAACGGCCGCGCCATCGCGTGTCAGCTCGGGAACCGGGGGCAGGGTGAACTCCGGCGCGGGCTTGCCGATCAGCGCGGAGGGAACCTCCGAGGTGTCCTTGCCGCTGACAAGCTGGAACAGGAAAAGCACCGCCAGAAGCGAGAACACCACCAGCGGCAGCAGGGCCATGACAGGCAACCCCCGGCGCGCCGGCGCCTCTTCAGCGCTCACGTCCTCACCCGTATCGCCGCTCATCGCCGTGCCTCGCCGTTTCCGGCCGAGGTGGACCGACGCGTGATGCCCTTCGCCTCCAGGGCCGCGATCTCGCGCGTCAGCCGGGCCCGGTCCGCGAACAACCAGACGAAGAGAGCGGCTACCACCAGGGCGGTCACGACATAACAGGCGAGAATGAAGCCCGCGTGGGGGCCGAGCGTGTCGAGGAAAGCAGTCATTCGCCAGCCTCCGGAGCCGGATCCGTGGCAGGCTTGTCGCTTGCGCGCGCAACGGCGACCGGACGGCTCGCCGCGCGAAGCTGCATGGTGCGCAACCGCCTGGCCAGGATCCCGTTGCGGATCGCCATCAGGTGCATGACCAGAAACAGCAGCGTGAAGGCGACCGCCATGACGACGAGCGGCCAGAAGATCGACGGATGGATCGCCGGCCCTCCCATGCGCACCACGCTCGCCGGCTGGTGAAGCGTGTTCCACCAGTCGACCGAGAACTTGATGACCGGCAGGTTGATGGCGCCCACGAGCGTCAGGACCGCCGCGGCCTTGCCGGCGCGGATCGGATCCTCGATCGTGCGCCACAGCGCGATGAGCCCGAGATACATGATGAAGAGCACCAGGAACGACGTCAGACGTGCGTCCCAGACCCAGTAGGTGCCCCACATGGGCTTGCCCCACAACGCTCCGGTGACCAGAGCGACGAAGGTGAAGGCGGCCCCGATCGGCGCCGCCGCACGCGCCGAGACGTCGGCAAGCGGGTGCTTCCAGATCAGCGTTCCGAGCGACGCCATGGCCATGACGGCATAGCACATCATCGCGAGCCAGGCGGCCGGCACATGCAGGAACATGATCTTGACCGTCGCGCCCTGCTGGTAGTCGTCGGGAGCGACGAAGAAGGTCAGATACAGACCCGCGACGAAGGCGATCGCGGCCAGGCCGGACAGCCACGGCAGGACACGCCCGGCAAGGGCGAGGAAACGGGTCGGATTGGCGAGATCGGTGAGGGCCATTGAACGGTTCTAATGTGGGTTGGGCACAGGATCAATCCGGGACGATACGGGCCGGGCGCGACACGGAGTCCCGCAACATGCGCCGCCGCGCCCCACGGCTCAGTCGCTCGAAAAGCGTAGGGCGGCGGCGGCGGCCACCGGTCCCACCACGGCCGAGACGAGGGTGAGGGCGCACAGGAGCAGGAACGGCGTGTGGAACGGGGTGAACCCGTCGGCCACCGCACCGGCCGCGCCCACGCCGAAGATCAGAACCGGCACGCTGAAGGGCACCACCAGAACCGCCAGCAACAGCCCGCCCCGGCGCAGGCTGACGGTCAGCGCGGCCCCCACGGCGCCGATCAGGGTCAGGGCCGGCGTTCCCACCAGAAGCGTCAGTGTCGCGGCCCCCACGACGATCGGTTCCAGGTTGAGGAAGATCGACAGCACCGGCGTCGCCACCACCAGCGGCAGTCCGGTTCCCAGCCAATGGGCGAGACACTTGACCAGGACAAGCAGCTCCAGCGGCCTTCCCGACATCAGGAAGAGATCGAGCGAACCGTCCTCCCGGTCCGCCTGGAACAGCCGGTCGAGCCCCAGCAGCGTGGCAAGCAGCGCCCCGATCCACAGCATCGCCGGACCGACAAGGGCCAGAAGCTTGAGATCGGGACCGATGCCGAAGGGCACGACCGTCAGCACGGCAAGAAAGAAAAGCACGCCGATGAGCGCTCCGCCGCCGACGCGCACCGACAGGCGCAATTCGCGCGCGAAAAGCGCACCGATCCAGTTGCCCGCGGAGGCGGATCCCTTGCCGGCGCTCATTCGGCGGCCTCCAGGGCAAGATGGCGAAGCGGCGCGAGCGCCAGCGGCTGGTGGGTGGCCGCAACGATCAGCCCGCCCGCCTCCAGGTGGGAGGCCATGATCGCAAGCAGGCCCGCCTCGGAGGCCGCATCGAGCGCGGAGGTCGGCTCGTCCAGCAACCACACGGGCCGCGACACGACCAGAAGCCTGGCCACCGAGAGACGTCGTTTCTGTCCGGCGGAGAGATAGGCCGCCGGAAGGTCCGCCGTGTGGACGATCCCCAGCCGGTCGAGCGCCTCGTCGAGGTCCGAAAGCGGCGCGAGCCCGCCGGCGACCGGGGCCATGAAGGCACGCCAGAAAGCAAGGTTCTCACGCACGCTCAACGCCGGTTTGAGCGCGTCCAGATGGCCGAAATAGTGGCAATGCTCGCAGACGGAAAGATCATCCTCTCCCCCCTCCAGCGACACCCGTCCCTCGCTGGAGGCGACAAGGCCGGCGATCACGCGAATGAGGGTGGACTTGCCCACGCCGTTCGGACCGGTCACGGCAAGCGCCTCGCCCGCCGCGACCTCAAGGCTCACGTCGCCCAGCACGCGGCGTCCGCCGCGTTCGCAGGCAAGGTTTTCGGCAATGAGACGCACGCGGATCCTCGAACGGGCGTGAGCGGGACTTCGACACCGGCGCCCGGCCGGATCGTCCGTCGAGGGATGGCACGGGCGGGCCTCGCCGATCAAGCCGCAATCGCCCGGATGCGGCGGATCCGCGCGCCCGTCGCCGGCACGGTCCGCGCAAGGCCCCCGGCTCGCCGATAGGATGAGACGGATGGGCCGCTATACGCTGGCCCCACGCGATGAAATTCGCTATACGGGCGCCAAACCGCACTGCGGAACCGCTTTGGTCCGCGCGCGGACGATGCGATGCCGCACCGGACGCCCTTCCCGCGTCCGCCCCGCGGCGGATGCGAAGGGGGCGCCAGGAGGCCAGATCGCCGACCGCGCCCGTCAGGCAGAAGGGACCGCCAGCCGTGACCAAATCACTCGACAGTTTCAAGGCAAGGAAGACCCTCAAGGTCGGCGACAAGACCTATACCTACTTCTCCATCCCCGAGGCGGAGAAGAACGGCCTCGAGGGCGTTTCCAAGCTGCCCTATTCGCTGAAGGTCGTCCTTGAGAACCTCCTGCGCTTCGAGGACGGTCGCACCGTCACCAAGGAAGACATCCTTGCCTGCGCCACCTGGCTGAAGGAGCGCAAGTCCACCCACGAGATCTCCTACCGTCCGGCCCGCGTCCTCATGCAGGACTTCACCGGCGTTCCGGCGGTGGTCGACCTGGCCGCCATGCGCGACGCGGCCGTGAAGCTCGGTGGCGATCCGAAGAAGGTGAACCCGCAGGTTCCCGTCGACCTCGTGATCGATCACTCCGTCATGATCGACTATTTCGGCACCAAGGACGCCTTCCGCCGCAACGTCGAGCTCGAGTACGAGCGCAACGGCGAGCGCTACGAGTTCCTGCGCTGGGGCCAGTCAGCCTTCGACAACTTCCGCGCCGTCCCCCCCGGCACCGGCATCTGTCACCAGGTCAACCTCGAGTATCTCGCCCAGACCGTCTGGACGAAGGACGAGGACGGCGAGACCGTCGCCTATCCGGACACGCTGGTGGGCACCGACAGCCACACGACCATGGTCAACGGCCTGGCCGTTCTCGGCTGGGGCGTGGGCGGCATCGAGGCCGAGGCGGCCATGCTCGGCCAGCCGATCTCCATGCTCATTCCCGAGGTCATCGGCTTCAAGCTGACGGGCAAGCTGAACGACGGCATCACCGCCACCGACCTCGTGCTGCGCGTCGTCGAGATGCTTCGCCAGAAGGGCGTCGTCGGCAAGTTCGTCGAGTTCTACGGTCCCGGTCTCGACAACCTGTCGCTCGAGGACGCGGCGACCATCGCCAACATGGCCCCGGAATACGGCGCGACCTGCGGCTTCTTCCCCGTCGACACCGATACGCTCAAGTATCTGGAGTCCACCGGCCGCGACAAGGATCGCGTCGCGCTCGTCGAGGAATACGCCAAGGCCCAGGGCATGTTCCGCACCGGCGCCGAGGAGCCGGTCTTCACCGACACGCTCGAGCTCGACATCTCGACCGTCGTTCCCTCGCTCGCCGGCCCGAAGCGTCCGCAGGATCGCGTCGCGCTCGACGAGGCGGCCGCGAAGTTCGCCGAGGCCCTGACCGAGATCAAGGGCGGCTCCAAGAACCAGGACGCCATTCCCGCCACCAACGGCGAGTCGCGTTTCGTCGACGAGGGCGCGACGGGCAACCAGGGCACGACCCGGCGCTACACCGTCGAGGGCAAGGACCATGGCCTGGCCGACGGCGACGTGGTCATCGCCGCCATCACCTCCTGCACCAACACCTCGAACCCGTCGGTTCTGATCGGTGCCGGTCTCGTCGCCCGCAAGGCTCTTGAGAAGGGGCTGAAGGTGAAGCCGTGGGTAAAGACCTCGCTGGCTCCGGGCTCCCAGGTCGTGACCGACTACCTCGAGAAGGCCGGCGTCCAGGCCGACCTCGACGCGCTCGGCTTCAACCTGACCGGTTACGGCTGTACCACCTGTATCGGCAACTCCGGCCCGCTGGCCGAGGAGATCTCGAAGACCATCAACGACAACGATCTCGTTGCCTGTTCGGTGCTGTCGGGCAACCGCAACTTCGAGGGCCGCGTCAATCCGGACGTGCGCGCCAACTATCTGGCGTCGCCCCCGCTGGTCGTCGCCTATGCGATCGCCGGCAGCATGAACGTCAATGTCGCCACCGACCCGCTCGGCGAGGACAAGGACGGCAACCCGGTCTACCTCAAGGACATCTGGCCGACCACGCAGGAGATCACCGATCTCATCCGCGCGTCGATCAACGAGGACATGTTCCGCACCCGCTACTCCGACGTCTTCAAGGGCGACGAGCACTGGCAGGCGATCAAGGTCGAGGGCGGCATGACCTACCAGTGGCCGGCCGGTTCGACCTACGTGCAGAACCCGCCCTACTTCGAGGGCATGACCATGGAGCCGAAGCCGCTCGAGGACATCGAGGGCGCGGCGGTGCTCGGCCTGTTCCTGGACAGCATCACGACCGACCACATTTCCCCGGCCGGTTCGATCAAGGCGGAGTCCCCGGCGGGCACCTACCTGCAGGAGCACCAGGTCGCGAAGAAGGACTTCAACTCCTACGGCTCGCGCCGCGGCAACCACGAGGTCATGATGCGTGGCACCTTCGCCAACATCCGCATCAAGAACCAGATGGTCCCGGGCGTCGAGGGCGGCGTCACCATGAAGGACGGGCAGGAGAAGTGGATCTACGACGCGGCGATGGAATACAAGGATGCCGGCTCTCCGCTGGTCATCTTCGCCGGCAAGGAGTACGGCACGGGCTCGTCGCGTGACTGGGCCGCCAAGGGCACCCGCCTTCTCGGCGTGCGCGCGGTCATCGCCCAGTCGTTCGAGCGCATTCACCGCTCCAACCTGGTCGGCATGGGCGTGCTGCCCTTCACCTTCAAGGACGGCGAGAGCTGGCAGTCGCACGGCATCACCGGCACCGAGAAGGTGACGATCAAGGGCGTCACCGACCTGAAGCCGCGCCAGATGGTCGACATCGAGGTCGAGTTCGCCGACGGCGCGAAGAAGACCATCGAGGTCCTGTGCCGCATCGACACCGAGGACGAGCTCGAGTACGTCCGCGCCGGCGGCATCCTGCACTACGTGCTGCGCAATCTCGTCGCCAACTGAGCGACGACGTCCGCAGCCTGAAACACGGTTGAAACAGGAAAGGGCCGGCGATTTCGCCGGCCCTTTTTATATTGTGCCTGGTTTCCGGGCGGATCGTTCGCCCGTCCTGCTTCCGCCAGCGCGTCCTCAGGAAAGGAGCGCGTCCACGAGCCCTTCGTAGATCCGCTCCACCGTCTCTGCCTCCCGCGCGCCAAGGCGGTGGAAATAGGACAGCCCCGGACCCGCATTTACCTCAAGGACCACCGGCGCGGGATCGTCCGGGCCGGTCGCGATCAGGTCGACACCGGCAAACCGCAGGCCGAGCGCGCGCGCGGCCTGGGACGCCGCGCCGGCGAAGGCCGGGGCAACCGAGGCGGTGACATCGAAGGCCCGCCCGCCGGTCGAAAGGTTCGCGTTCGGGAGCAGCTCCACCTCCTCGCCATCGGCTGGAACGCTTTCCGGCGCCCGTCCGGAGGCGGCCAGATGGCCGAGGATCCGCGGGTCGTCCGCATTGATCCGCGTGCCCTTGCCACCGCCGCCAAGGCCGGCAACGGCGGACGCCACGAGCACCGAAAGCGGGCTCTTTCCATCACCGGTCACGCGAAAGGGCTGACGCCTGAAAACGGCAAGGACACGTCCGTCGAGAACGATGGCACGGAAATCCTCGCCCGCCTCCGCGCGCTGCACCAGAACCCGGTCATGCAACGTGAAGAGCTGGTCCAGGGCGGCATCGAGCGCGGCCGGATCGCCGGCGCGGCTCACGCCCTCTCCCTCGGACCCTTCGTTCGGCTTGACGAAGACCGGATAGCCGACCGCCCGTGCGAAGGTTTCGGCCGCACGGGTGTCGGCAAGACGCGCGGCGACGCCCGGATTCTTGAGATGAAGCGCGGCACGGCGGCGCGGCGCGTGGACCAGAAGGCCGTGCGGAACCCTCAGGCCCGCCGCCGCGAGAAAGCGCGCCGCATAGTCCTTGTCGCGCGCAAGGGCGGCCGCTCCCGCGCCGTTGATGTCGAAGACGGTGCCCTTGAAGAAATGACTGTGCCCGTCGGCCGCCACCAGCCGGCCGGCGTAGCCGTGTTCCGCCTCCACCTCCACGTGACCGCCGCGCGCGTGGGCGAGGCGGACCATGAGCCGCAGCCAGACCGGGAGATGCTCATCCTCCGCGTCATGAGCGACGCGCCGGAGCCCCTGATCGGGGAAGGGGGGCAAGGGTGTCGCCATGGCCCGCCCCTTCGCCTCAATTGCCGCGACGCTGCATCATGTTGGCATTGTAGTCGATGGTGAAGAGCTTCGGGTTGGTCGGCCCGTTGACCGTCGTGTTGTAGATCGCCACCGACGTGTCGTACCCCTGCGCGTCGGTCACCGTCCACTGCTTGAGCTCGGTCGACTTGGCATCGAAGATCAGCGTGAGCCGGCCGGACCCGAAGGTCGACGTGTCGGACAGGACCACGGTCACCAGATCGGGTTCCACGGAGACGGAGGCGACGTCGGCGTCCTTCTCCAGATTGATCTTCTCGGCCAGCAGGAACCTCAGCGGTGTTTCACTGAGCGGCCAGATGTCCTGCGTGGCGAGCTTGCGGTCCTTGACCGAGACCGACTTGCCGTCGGCGACGATGTCCACCTTGGACGGCGGATTGTAATAGAAGCGGATCCGCCCGGGCCGGGCGAGATAGAACTTGCCCTCGGCACGTTCCCCGTTCGGCCCGAACTGGATGAAGTCGCCGTGCATCGTCTTGACGCTGTTGAAATAGGCGTTGACCTCCGAAAGCGTCTGCTGCTGCTCGGAAGACAGCGCGGCAGCCTCGGCACGGGTCACGCCCGGGCCGGCAAGCGGCAGGGCCGTGGCGGCGGCAAGGAGCGCGAGCTTCAGGAAAGCGCGGCGGGCGATGGTCATTCGGTCGGGCTCCATCGGTCTTGTGGCACAGGTCCGGCGCCGGACCTCCTGTCCGGACGTTTCGGCCATGCGCGAAATAGCATCGGGCTGTGGCAAAGTTGCGACCTCGATCGCCGTCGCGCAAGTCCGGCCTTGCCTCAGAAATTGTCCTCGACGCCGTTGTCGACAAGGATCTCGCGCTTTCCGGCGTGATTTGCCGGCCCGACGAGCCCTTCGTTCTCCATCCGCTCGATGAGCGTCGCGGCACGATTGTAGCCGATCGAAAGCCGCCGCTGGATATAGGACGTGGAGGCCTTCTTGTCGCGCAGCACGATCGCGACGGCCTTGTCGTAGAGGTCGTTGCTCTCGCTGTCGCCACCACCGCCGCCGGAGCCGTCGTAGGGGCTGCCACCGGCCTCGTCCTCTTCCGTGACTGCCTCGAGGTACTGCGGCGTGCCCTGGCGCTTCAGGTGGCTCACCACGTCCTCCACCTCCTCGTCGGCGACGAAGGGGCCGTGAACGCGCTGGATGCGCCCGCCACCGGCCATGTAGAGCATGTCGCCCTGGCCGAGAAGCTGCTCCGCGCCCTGTTCGCCGAGGATCGTCCGGCTGTCGATCTTGGACGTCACCTGGAACGAGATCCGGGTGGGGAAGTTTGCCTTGATCGTGCCGGTGATGACGTCGACCGACGGCCGCTGGGTGGCCATGATGAGGTGGATGCCGGCGGCACGCGCCATCTGCGCCAGGCGCTGGATGGCCCCTTCGATGTCCTTGCCCGCGACCATCATCAGGTCGGCCATCTCGTCGACGATGACGACGATATAGGGCATCGGCTCGAGGCTCAGCTCCTCTTCCTCGAAGATCGGCTCGCCGGTGTTGCGATCGAAGCCCGTCTGCACCGTCCGGGTGAAGCTCTCGCCCTTCTCCAGGGCCTGGGAGACGCGGGTGTTGAAGCCGTCGATGTTGCGAACGCCCATCTTCGACATCTTCTTGTAGCGCTCCTCCATCTCGCGGACGGTCCACTTGAGCGCGACAACGGCCTTCTTCGGGTCGGTGACCACGGGCGTCAGAAGATGCGGAATGCCGTCGTAGATCGACAGTTCGAGCATCTTGGGATCGATCATGATGAGCTTGCACTGTTCCGGCGACAGCCGGTACAGCAGCGACAGGATCATCGTGTTGATGGCGACGGACTTGCCCGAACCCGTAGTGCCGGCCACCAGAAGGTGAGGCATGCGGGCAAGGTCGGCGATCACCGGCTCGCCGCCGATGGTCTTGCCGAGCGTGAGCGACAGTTTCGCCTTGCTCTTCTCGTAGTCGGACGAGGCCAGAAGCTCGCGCAGGAACACCATCTCGCGACGCTGGTTCGGCAGTTCGATACCGATGGCGTTCTTGCCGGGAATGACCGCCACGCGGGCCGATATCGCGCTCATGGAGCGGGCGATATCGTCGGCGAGGCCGATCACGCGGCTCGACTTGATGCCCGGCGCAGGCTCCAGTTCGTAGAGCGTGACCACCGGCCCGGGACGCACCTCGATGATTTCGCCGCGCACGCCGAAATCCTCCAGAACGCCTTCCAGAATGCGGGCGTTCTGTTCCAGCGCATCGGCGTTCACCGCCTGGCGCGCACCGGCCTTGGCCTCGGCCAGAAGATGGAGCGGCGGCAGCTCGAACGTCTCGGGATTGCGCAGGAAGGAAGGCTGCGCCTCCTCGCTGACGCGTCGGCCCGGCTTGGGACGTCCGGCCGGCGCCACGACACGCCCCGTCGCCTGGGGCTGCGCATCGGGCTGACCCGCGCCGCGCCGCGCCGGCCCCGCGATCGCGCGCGGCAACGGCGTCGAGAACTCGTCCAGCGGGCCGTCCTCGTCGAGATCGGGAAGGTCGTCGATCGTGCCGGTCCGGCTGTCCTCGACGGCCGGCTCGCGGTCGTCGTCAACCTCGCCGCCATCGGGATAGAACGCGTCGAGACCGTCGTCCTCGTCGGGCAGGAGGCGACGCGCGAGACGATTGCGCAGGAGCGAGAAGCCGCCACGCCGGCTCACCGGATCGTCGTCCTCGGACGCCAGATCCGCCTCGTGGGCAGCGAGATCCTCGTCGTCGTCATACTCCGCGTCGGCGTCGAAATAGTCGTCGTCATGAGCGCGCCGCCCACGGCTCTTGCCACGCCCGACGAGACGGCGGGCGGTGGCGCCCGCCAGCAGCGCGAAATGCGTCGCCGCACCCATGACGGCCGCCATGCGGCCACCTCGTTCGTCCTCGTCGTCCTCGTCCTCCTCCTCGTCGTAGTCCGGCACCGCACCGACGGAGCGGGCATGGCGCGAGGGATCGGGAAGGGGTTCGAGGAAGGGCTCCGGATCGCGCCCGAGCCAACCGGCCGCATGAAGCATCAGGAAAACCGCCGGCACGCCGAGACCGAACATCCCGACGATGGTCGCAAGCCCCGTTCCAAGGTCCGCGGTCAGGGCGCCGGGCAGCATGTGAACGAAATCGCCGAGAAAACCGCCGAGCCCGGTGGGCAGCGGCCAGCTCGCCGGAACGGGCAGGGCGGCAAGCGCGCCGGCGGCCAGAAGCGTTCCCGCGCCCCAGAAACCGATGCGCCGGGCGGCGATACGCGTCTGACGGGCGGCCAGGAGCCGCCAGCCCCACAGCACCACGGGCACCAGGAACACGGCCGAGGCGAGACCGATCGACTGGATGAAGAGATCCGCGATCACCGCGCCGGGCGTGCCCAGCGCATTGCGCACCGGGGCCGAGGTGGCGTGGCTGAAGCTCGGATCGGCGGTGGACCAGGTCGCGAGCGCGGCCGCGAGCGCGGCACACAGCGCGATCAGCGACAGGCCGGCGGCGCCGATCATGTTGCGCTTCAGGAAACGCTTGAGCGGTCCCTGCGTATCCTCGAGGCCAAGGGCGGCGGCCCGGCCGCTGCGAACGGTTGCGCGTCGCATGGCTTACCCTCCGAGCACGGCGACGACGCGGGCAAGCGCCGTCTCGATGGTGGTCACGTCGTCGACGAGCGCCAGGCGGATATAGGCGTCGCCCGGATTGCCGGTGGGCCCGTCAAGCGCAAGGTAGCTGCCCGGCAGCACCTTCACGCCGGCTTCCGCCCAAAGCCTTCGCGCGACCTCGATACCGCCGCCGAAGCGCGAGACGTCCAGCCACAGGAAGAACCCCGCATCCGGCACCACATCGGAAAAAAGCGGCGCCAGAACGCGCTCGGCGGCAGAAAACTTTGCATTGTAGCGCCGCCGGTTGTCCTCCACATGCCGTTCGTCGTCGAAGGCGGCAACGGCCACCGCCTGAAGCGGCATGGCCACCTGCGGCGCGGCAAGTCCCCGGAATTTCGCCCAGCGCACCATGAATTCCGGGTCGCCGGCGGCAAAGCCGCAGCGCAGGCCGGCGAGGTTCGAGCGCTTCGAAAGCGAATTGATCGAGATGATGTTGGCATAGCCTTCGCCCATCTCGCAGGCGGCCTCCAGAATGCCCGGCGGCGGTGTGTCGCGGTAGATTTCCGAGTAACACTCGTCGGCGACGACGAAAAAGCCGTGTGTGCGCGCCAGTCCGATCAGCTTCCGCCACGTCGCCATGTCGGCGACCGCGCCTTCGGGGTTGGAGGGAGAGGCGTAGTAGATGGCAACCGTGCGCTCGAGCACCTCCGGCGACAGGGCATCCAGATCGGGCAGGAAGCCGGTCTCGCGCGTCGCGTCGAGAGGCACGAAGTCGGCACCCGCCACATGGGCCGCCGCCGCATAGCTCTGATAGAACGGGTTCGGGATCAGCACGGCGGGTCGCCCGGCACCGAAACGGCGGCCGGCCGCCTCCAGATGGTCGCGCACGCCCAGCGCGGCGAAGGTCAACCCCTCGCGCGAGCCGTTGAGCGGCAACACGCCGCGCGTCGCGTCAAGGGTGCCGCCCAGATTGTACCGCCGGTCGAGCCAGGCTCCGACCGAGGCGCGGAAGGCATCCGTCCCGCGAATGTTGGGGTAACGCGAAAAGCCCGCGAGATTGTCCGCGAGCACGTCCCCGACAAAATCCGGGAAGGGGTGACGCGGTTCGCCGATCGTCATGATGAGCGGATCGCGCCCCGGCTCGATGCCCTCGAGCAGCGCGGCAAGGCGCTCGAACGGGTTCGCCGAGGGCAGGGCGGCAGCGGCGGGCGGGGTCTGTTCGGCGAGGGCGGACATGCGCTTCGATGATCTCCAGCAGGCTTTCGAACGGGGACGCGCCCATCTCCCGCTCGCCCAGGCGCAAAGCCTTGCGCGGGCAATCGCTGGAGTCCGGCATGTGTTCCCGTTCCGGTCCGAAGCCTAGCCGCTGCTGGTAAATCGCTCATTAACCAAGCCGGCATGAGCGCATCCCGGCGAGACACGTGTTCAGAAGTCGGAGGTGATGCCCTTGACCTCCCAGTCCTCGTAGCGGGTCGGTTCCAGTCCGCCGCGACCGTCGATCTCCTTCTGGAGCTTCTCCGCCTTGGCATCGATTTCCCGGCGCCGGGTCTCCGCCTCGCGAAGCGCCCGCTGGGCAGCCGGCGGCAGGTCCTCGAACCGCCGGCGGACGGGCTCGTCCGGCGTTTCGATCACCGTTTCGGTGTAGAGCGCGGCCGGCGGTTGATTCGCCTCCCTGCCGGTCTTGCGATCCGGGTCCGTCATGGATACTGCCCCTGTTGCCTCGATGCGTGGTGGTCCTCGCTGGCCGCGTGCTTGCTCGCGTCCGCAAGCGCCGGCTCTTGCAAGCCGGCGGGATGCCCCAACATATAGGTCTGCCCGGGCGCGAGGAAACGGCAAAGTGCCTCATGCCTCGCCCGCGTTTCAACCGCGTCGAGACAGATCACGATGAACTACTTCCGCACTGCTCTTCTCCTGGCCGCGATGACGGCGCTCTTCATGGGGCTCGGCTTCATGATCGGCGGTCAGAGTGGCATGGTGATCGCGCTGGTGATCGCAGGCGCGATGAACGTCTTCAGCTACTGGAACTCGGACAAGATGGTGCTCAGGATGCACCATGCCGTCGAAGCCGACGAGCGCCAGGCACCCGAACTCTTCCACATCGTGCGCCAGCTCGCGGCAAACGCGGACCTGCCGATGCCGAAGGTCTACCTGATCGACAATCCCCAGCCCAATGCCTTCGCCACCGGACGCAATCCGCAAAACGCCGCCGTTGCCGCCACCACGGGCCTCTTGAACACGCTGACGCGCGAGGAAGTCGCGGCGGTCATGGCGCACGAGCTTGCCCACGTGAAGCATCACGACACGCTCATCATGACCATCACGGCAACCATCGCCGGTGCGATCTCCATGCTGGCGAATTTCGCCTTCTTCTTCGGCGGCAACCGCGACAACAACAATCCGCTCGGTTTCGTCGGCGTGCTGCTCGCCATGATCGTCGCCCCGCTGGCCGCCATGCTGGTGCAGATGGCGATCAGCCGCACGCGCGAATACGCCGCCGACCGGGAAGGCACCGCGATCTGCGGAAATCCCGTGTGGCTTGCCTCCGCACTGCAGAAGATCGCCGGCGGCGCGGCGCGGATCCACAACCCGGATGCCGAGCGCAATCCGGCCACCGCGCACATGTTCATCATCAATCCGCTGTCGGGCGAGAAGATGGACAATCTCTTCTCCACCCACCCGAACACGGACAACCGCATCCGCGCGCTCATGGAGCTTGCCGGCCCCGCCGCGAACATGCACGGCACCTCGGGTGGCGGACGGTTCGACGACCGGTCGGACGAACCGGCCCGGCGGCCGCGCACCGACCCGCCCGGTCCCTGGGGTCGCCGCACCTCCTCCCCGCAAAGGCCGCGCGGCCCCTGGGGATAAGGCGGCGGGGCCGGTGGTTCGCCGCCCCCAAACCGCGACCGGCGAGGCGATCGGGCGATTTTTCTTGTGAAAGACATGCGGCTGCGTGCATAAGCCGGGGTTCGTCGCACTGAACGCGCTGGATGACGCATCCGGCGGACCGCTGCGCCGGTCACGGCCTTCGACGCTCCGGGCGTTCGCCCCGCGGGCCTGAGCGATCAGGGCAGACATCCCGACATTTTCCCAGACGCCGAGTGAGCCAGACGTTGAGTCCGAACAAGGATCGCCCCACCGACACCCGCAAGTCCGCAAGGCCACACGGGAACCGCCGGCCCACGGCACGACCGGATGGACGGAAAACGGACCGTGGCGACGATGCGCGCGACGAGGGGCGGCGCGAACGCCCCCGCGCCGAGGGTATCGCCGGGCTGGAGGTCCGCCGTCTGGCGGTGGAAATCCTCGGCCGCGTCCTGTCGGGACGGCGGACCCTCGACGAGGAACTGGACGAAACCACGGGCAGCGAAGACCTTCGCGCGCTCGACGCCCGCGACCGTGGCCTGCTGCGCGCCATCCTGGCCAGCGCCTTTCGCCATCGCGGACGCATCGAGGCCTGTCTGAAACGGCTGCTCGACAAACCCGTCCCGGAAAAATCCGGCCTTGTCAGCGCCATCCTGCACGTAGGCGCCACCCAGATCCTGCATCTCGAAGTTCCCGACCGGGCCGCCGTGTCACTGGCCGTGACGCTTGCGGAGGCGGACCAGCGTTCCTACCGCTACAAGGGCATGGTCAACGCGGTCCTGCGCCGCATGTCGAAGGAACGCGAGGAACTGCTTGCCGGCACGGCCGAGCCCTGGCGCGACGCGCCCGTGTGGCTTTTCGCCAACTGGCAGCGAGCCTTCGGCGAGGAAGCGGCCAACGCGATCGCCGCGATGCATCGCTTCGAGCCCAACCTGGACATCACCGTCAAGGCGGATGTGGATGGCTGGGCCGAACGCCTCGGCGCACGCAGGCTGGGCCCCTCCACCCTGCGCCTGCCCCATGGCGCGGGACGGGTCGACCAGCTTGCCGGCTATGACGAAGGCGCCTGGTGGATCCAGGACGCCGCCGCCTCCATCCCCGCGCGCCTGCTCGGCGACGTCTGCGGACTGACGGTGGCGGACCTTTGCGCGGCCCCCGGCGGCAAGACCGCCCAGCTCGCCGCCGCCGGCGCGAAGGTAACGGCGATGGACATCTCCGAACGCCGGCTGCGCCGCCTGTCGGAAAATCTCGCCCGCCTCGGCCTCGAAGCGGAGATCGTCACCGGCGACCTGCTGACCTCGTCGCCGGGCAAGCGCTTCGATGCGATCCTTCTCGACGCACCGTGTTCGGCGACCGGCACGATCCGCCGCCACCCGGAGGTCGCCTGGACCCGGACACAGGCGGACGTGGCCGACCTTGCCGCACGGCAAGGCGAACTCCTTGCCCGCGCGGCCGGATGGCTGAAGCCCGGCGGCACCGTCGTCTATTGCACCTGTTCGCTGGAGCCGCAGGAGGGCGAGGCCGTCGTTGCCGCCTTCCTGGCCGAAAACAGCGGTTTCACGCGCCAGCCCATCGAGGCGGGCGAGACGGGGCTCGACGGTCTGGAGGGCGCCATCACGCCGGACGGCGACCTGCTCACGCTTCCCTCGCTGCTTGGCCACGATCCGGCGGAGCAGGGCGGTCTCGACGGTTTCTTCGCCGCGCGCCTGCGCCGCGTCGCAGCCGAGCCCGTCGCATCCTGAACAGACACGCGACCTCATGACTCCACTGGCAGGCAGGAGACCGCTGCGTCGCGGGAGCGAAGCCGTTGAAAGATCGAATTTCGTCATTTTGTGTAACGGATCGCTAACCCTGATGGCGGAAACTCTGCGGGCAGTGCTGGTACTGTCCACAAACACTCGGGAGGGGCCTTGACGCAGATGACGCTTTCGTCCTTCGCCGAGCGGGCACGGGTCTGGCGTCTTCTAACGCAAGTGACCTGGCAGTCCTTCCTCAAGTGGTTGCATGGCGGACCGCTGTTTCGCTGGCGTCCGTTCTCCGGTTCTCCGCAACGCCTGCTTATCGCGCCGCAGGATCTTCGTACCTCCGATGGTACGAATGCTGCCGACATCTATTCAGGACGGTTCCTGTTCGCCGGGCAACTCGCGGAAGCGCGCGGCCGCTCTCCGTTCGAGATCGACCCGCCCTCCGCCGACTGGGCACGGGCACTGCACGGATTCGGCTGGCTGCGCCATCTCAAGGCGGCCGAGACGGTGGTCGCCCGCCAGAATGCGCGCGCGCTCGTCGATGACTGGATCCGCCATTGCGGATACTGGCACGAGATCGGTTGGGACCAGACCGTGGTCACCCGGCGCGTGCTGGCCTGGCTGTCCCAGTCACCGCTGATCCTCGACGGATGCGACCGCGAGTTCTATCGCCGGTTCCTGCGCTCGCTTGCCCGTCAGGTCCGGTATCTGCGCCGCACCATCAACGAGACCCCGGACGGGGTGCCGCGCCTTGGCGCGGCCATCGCCGTTGCCGCCGCCACCGTGTCCATGTCCGGGCAGGGGCGCTACGTCCGACAGAGCCTGCGCCGTCTCGACCAGGAGCTCGCGCGCCAGATCCTGCCCGACGGAGGCCACGTCTCGCGCAACCCGGGCGCGCTTCTCGACATCCTCGTCGACCTGCTTCCGGTGCGCCAGGCCCTCACCGTACAGGGCCTTCCGTCGTCGCAGACGGTCATGCAGGCCATCGACCGGATGATGCCGATGGTGCGCTTCTTCCGGCACACGGACGGCGCCTTCGCCCATTTCAACGGCATGGGTTCGACACCGGCGGACCTGGTGGCGACCATTCTCGCCTATGACGACGCCCGCGGCAGCCCGCCCGGCAACGCGCCCCATTCGGGCTACCAGCGCATTTCCGCCGGCGACAGCGTGGTTCTGTTCGAGACTGGGCGTCCGCCTCCCGTCGATCTCAGCCAGTCCGCCCATGCGGGCTGCCTGTCGTTCGAACTCTCGTCGCGACGCTCGCGCATCATCGTCAACTGCGGTGTGTCCAACACCGAACGCGGTGCATGGCGCACCGTTGCGCGCTCGACCCCGGCCCATTCGACGGCGACCCTCAACGACACATCCTCGGCACGGTTCCTGGCCGCCACCAGCTACGGCGGCTGGCTGGGTTCGCCGATCCTGGCCGGTCCGACGCATGTGCCCGTCGAGCGCGAGGAAGGCGAGGGGGGACTGCGCGTCGTCGCCAGCCACAACGGCTACCAGGACACGCATCACGTGGTGCACCAGCGCGACCTGACACTTTCACGGGACGGGTCCGTGCTCGATGGCATCGACCGTTTCATGCCGACGGGCAAGACACCCCGCAAGGACGCCTTCGCCATTCGCTTTCACCTGCATCCGGCGATCAAGGCCAGCCCCGTGCGCTCCGGGACCGCCATCCTGCTCATGGCGCCCGACGGCGAGGCCTGGGAGTTCGTCGCACCGGGCTGCGAGACGACCATCGAGGAATCCATCTACCTCTCCGACACTTACGGCCACCGGCGCACGGAGCAGATCGTCATTCACGGCCGCCTTGCGCACCGCCGCGAGGCCGCCTGGCAGCTTCGCCGCACCGCCACCGGAAAGACCGCCCGCCGCCGGGTGAGCGACGGACCGGCAAGCGAGGATCTGGACCTTTAGCGGAAAGCTGATTGTCCGGCTTCCGGTTCGGCGCGCTTCGTGCTAGGGCGTGGCTCCAACTCCCCGCCGAAAGCCGAAGGATCCGACCCATGGCCGTCGCGTCAAAGCGCATTCCCGTTCCCGATCTCGTTCCCGTCAGGCGCGCGCTCCTGTCCGTATCGGACAAGACCGGCCTGGTCGACTTCGCCAAGGCGCTCGCGGCGCGTGGCGTGACGCTCGTCTCCACGGGCGGCACGCGCAAGGCGCTCGCCGATGCGGGCCTTCAGGTCATGGACATCTCCGAGGTCACGGAGTTTCCCGAGATCATGGACGGACGCGTGAAGACGCTGCACCCGGCGGTTCATGGCGGGCTTCTGGCGATCCGTGACGACGAGGAACACCGCGCCGCCATGAGCGAGCACGGCATCGAGGGCATCGATCTCGTCTGCGTCAATCTTTACCCCTTCGAGGAAACCGTGGCCTCCGGCGCCGACTTCGCGCTCGCCATCGAGAATGTCGACATCGGCGGGCCGGCAATGACCCGTGCGGCGGCCAAGAACCACGCCTATGTCACCATGGTCAGCGATCCGGCCGACTACGCGTCCGTTCTCGAGGCTCTGGAAGCCAACGACGGTCAGGTGCCGCTGGAGCTGCGCAAGCGGCTTGCCCAGAAGGCCTTCGCCCGCACGGCCGCCTATGACGCGGCGGTGTCCAACTGGTTCGCCGGCGAGATCGGCGAGACCGCGCCCGCCCATGTCGCCTTCGGCGGCACCCTGGAAAGCGTCATGCGCTACGGCGAGAATCCGCACCAGCAGGCCGCCTTCTACACCACGCCGGAGAAGCGGTTCGGCGTCGCAACGGCCCGCCAGATCCAGGGCAAGGCGCTGTCCTACAACAACATCAACGACACCGACTCCGCCTTCGAGCTGGTCAGCGAGTTCGATCCCGCGACGACTTCCGCCGTGGCGATCATCAAGCACGCCAACCCCTGTGGCGTCGCGACGGGCACGAGCCTGAAGGACGCCTACGAGAAGGCCCTTGCCTGCGATCCCGTCTCCGCCTTCGGCGGCATCGTCGCCCTCAACAAGCCGCTCGACGCCGAAGCCGCGACGGAGATCGTCAAGATCTTCACCGAGGTCATCATCGCGCCGGATGCCAGCGACGAGGCCATCGCCATCGTCGCGGCCAAGAAGAACCTGCGCCTTCTGGTGACCGGCGGACTTGCCGACAGCCGGGCGCCGGGACGCATCGTCAAGTCGGTCGCCGGCGGCCTGCTCGTTCAGGACCGCGACACGGGCAACGTCGACGACCTCGATCTCAAGGTGGTGACGAAGCGCCAGCCGAGCGACCGGGAACTGGCGGACCTCAAGTTCGCCTTCCGCGTCGCCAAGCACGTGAAGTCCAACGCCATCGTCTATGTGAAGGACGGGGCCACCGTGGGCGTCGGCGCCGGGCAGATGAGCCGTGTCGACAGCTCGCGCATCGCGGCCCGCAAGGCGCAAGACGCCGCCGAGGCGGCGGATGAGGCCGAGGCGAAGATCATCGGGTCCGTTGTCGCATCCGATGCCTTCTTCCCCTTCGCGGACGGTCTTCTCGCCGCGGCCGAGGCCGGTGCCACGGCCGTGATCCAGCCGGGCGGATCCATGCGCGACCAGGAAGTGATCGACGCCGCCGACGAGGCCGGCCTTGCCATGGTCTTCACCGGAATGCGTCACTTCAGGCACTGACGGGTCACGGCGGCTTTTCGGTCGCCTGCCCCTTCAGGAAATGACCATATGCGACCGAGCGCCGCGGCCTGTCCGCGGCGTTCTGTCGTTCCGGCTTTGCAATTCCATGCCACACTTCCCACATTATGGCGCAGGGGCAGGAGGGCCATCCGCGTCGTGGCGAGACGGCCGGCAACTTCGGTTGACCGGTTGCGCGAAGGGAGGACAGGACATGCAAACCGGTTTCGGCAAGAACTTCGACACCGATTTCCTCGGTCCCGAGGAGGAGCGCGAGGCGAAAGTCAGCGCACGCATCTTCGACGCCGCGCGCCGTGCCGCCGGCCAGATTCCCTTCATGGAAGACGTTATCGCCGGCTATTATTGCGCGCTCGATCCCGCCACCCCGCGCCGTGTTCGCGGGGGCATCCTGGCTGCGCTTGCCTATTTCGTCATGCCCATGGACATGATCCCGGACATGCTGGTCGGCATCGGCTTCACCGACGACGCCACGGTGCTCATGGGCGTCATGACGCTTATCCGGACCCATGTGCGCGACGAGCATCTGGACGCGGCACGCCAGGCGCTCCGGGGGCGTTCGGCAAAGGCAGCCTGACACGGGTCAGGCAGGGCCTGTGACCTTCATGCTATTGATATAAAAAAGAAATTTGCCGGTTAATGACCCGGACCGGCATCGCGATCAGCTGCGTCCGGCGGCCGCCCGACACGCCAGCATCCCGCCTGACGGCCCGCGAACAGCCAATACATGAACCCGGCGACGAAACCGGCGGCGGCGGCAACACTGGTGCCCGGCGTGAGTGCCGCAGCGCCGGTCTGCGCGGAACCGCCGTCACCGCCGGCGATCCAGACGGCCGCGCCGATCGCTCCGCCCACGGCCAGATGAAACACGATCCCGCGCAATGCGAAGAGCTCCGAAATGGCAACGCCCACCAGCGCCGGCACGAAAGCGATGCCGCCGATCACGCTGGAACTGACGAGCGCGAACCCGGCCGTCGCGCCAACACCCACCGGATCGTTTGCCGGATCGAGTGCCCGGAACAGACCGAACGCGAGAAACAGCCCCGCCGCCACGAACGCGAACACGAGCGCGAAGACGATCCGTATCGCCTGGCCCAGAAGCCGCCCGCCGTCCACCATCGCGCGCCGGTCTCCTGCTCAGGCCCGGCCGGCGGCCGATGCCTCGAGCGCGGCGCGCTCGCGGGCGCGGAGGCGCTCGGTTTCGGACTTGAGCTGGCCGCAGGCGGCGAAGATGTCACGGCCGCGCGGCGTACGGATCGGCGATGCATAGCCCGCCCGGTTCACCACCTCGGCGAATGCCTCGATCTGCTCCCAGTCCGAGCACTCATAAGGTGATCCGGGCCAGGGATTGAACGGGATCAGGTTGATCTTCGCCGGAATGCCCTTGAGCAGGCGCACCAGTTCACGCGCATCCGCGAGGCTGTCGTTCACGTCCTTCAGCATCACGTACTCGAAGGTGATGCGCCGTGCATTGTTGAGGCCCGGATAGTTGCGACAAGCCTCGAGAAGCTCGGCGAGATTCCACTTCTTGTTGATCGGCACCAGCTCGTCGCGCAGTTCGTCACGCACCGCGTGAAGCGAGATGGCAAGCATGCAGCCGATCTCGGATCCGGTGCGCTCGATCATCGGCACGACGCCGGAGGTCGACAGCGTGATCCGGCGCTTGGACAGCGACAGGCCGTCGCCGTCGGAAGCGATGAGCAGCGCCGTCTTCACCGCGTCGAAATTGTAGAGCGGCTCGCCCATGCCCATCATCACGATGTTGGTGACGAGACGCCCCTCGCTGGGAACAGCCGCGCCGGCGGGTATCTCGCCCTTGGGGAAGTCGCCCAGGCGATCGCGCGCGACGAGGATCTGCGACAGGATCTCTTCCGCCGTCAGGTTGCGCACAAGACGCTGCGTGCCCGTGTGACAGAAGGAGCAGGTCAGCGTGCAGCCGACCTGGGAGGAGACGCAGAGCGTCCCGCGCCCTTCCTCGGGAATATAGACGGTTTCGATCTCCACCGGACGTCCGGCGCCACGCGGAGGGAACCGGAAGAGCCATTTGCGGGTTCCGTCCGTCGAGATCATCTCCGAGACCATCTCGGGCCGTGCGATGGTGAAGGCCGCATCGAGCCGGGCGCGCAGGTCCTTGGACACATTGGTCATCTCGGAGAAATCCGAGGCGCCGCGCACATAGAGCCAATGCCAGAGCTGGCCGACCCGCATCCGGATCTGGCGCTCGGGCACGCCGATGCCCGCCAGGGCCTCGCCAAGGGCCTGGCGGTCGAGCCCGATCAGGCTGGGCTTGTCGGGAACCGGGGTGGTCGCCGGCGCGGCGGCGGACGCAGGCGTTGCGTCGAGCAAGGTCACAGTCATGTCGCGATCCAGAAAGCTGCGGTCCCGGACCCTCTGGCCCGGCCGGGCGTCGCTGATGCCCCGCACCGTCACCGGCTGGAAACCGGAAACCCGGTCCCGGGCAAACACCAAAAGGCGGCGCGCATGCGCCGCCTGTCTCTCGGCATCAGCTTATAGCCGATCCGGAAGCGTTTGTGAGCCCCCCGCGCGGCGGGAAACGACAGCCCTCGTCAGTCGAGAGTCCATGCGCGCCCCGAACCGGGCCGCGAGGCCCGGTCACACCGCACGCTTGACCTTACTGACAGGCCTTGTCGGCCGCGGTGATCGCCGCCGTCACACCGGACAGCGAGAACGTGTAGGAGGTCTGCGTGCCACGCGAGGACACGCCGTTCACCGTCATGGACCGCCCGGCCTTCATGGCCGAAACGAGCTGACGCTCCTCGGTCGGGTTCGCCATCCATGCACCGTCGTTCTTGGTGAACATGGTGAAGCCCTTGCCGTCGACGTCGACGGAAACCGAAGACTGTTCCTTGAAGGAATAGCCGACGATCACGCTGGGCTCATTGTTCACATTCTCGCCCGGCCGGTTGGAGACGAAGAAGAAGACGTCGCCATGGTTCCGGTCGGACGGCGCGAGCTTGGTCGGCTTCGACAGGGCGTAACACACCTTGCCCTTGGCGCCGCCGTACGAATACGTCTGCCAATCGTTGTTCTCGCCGATGAGAGTCGGCGTCTGAGCCTGCGCCGACGCGCCCGTGAGGACGACTGCCACAAAGGCCGGGATGAGCGTTCGTGCCTGCATCATTTCCTAAACCGCTACTGCTGACATTCGGATTTGGATCGAATTCGATGCGCTTTCGTCACCTTGCCTTAAGGTTACTGCATCGCAAGTTACGAAAGGGTTGATAACCGGCAACGAGTCGAAATCGAAGCGAAGCCGTCAGGAACCCGGGGATGATCCATGTGTGCAGGCACGCTGCCGTCAGAAATCTGGCGAGAGTGTGACACCCGCGCCATCGGGCCGGCGGCGCGGTTTCAAGGGCTCGCGAAAGCCGCGTCAGCCTGCTAGACAAGGGGCATTGGTCATTGCTGGACGGGTTCGACAAACGGGATGCCAGACCCGTGTGGCGATCGTGGTGAGGTCACGTGGCGGGTGCTTCCTCGGAACATTTCTCGAACCTCGTCCGGAAGGTCGCGGAAACACGCGACCGTTCCGCTTTCGCCGAGCTTTTCGACCATTTCGCCCCCCGCCTGAAGGCCTATCTGGTACGTCTCGGCTCGGATCCCGCCCAGGCCGAGGAACTGGCCCAGGAGGTCATGATCACCCTGTGGCGCAAGGCGGCGCTCTTCGATGCAAGCCGCGCCTCCGCGGCAACCTGGCTCTTTCGGATCGCCCGCAATCGCCGCATCGATTCCCTGCGCCGCGACAAGTCCGGCGCCCTCGATCCGGAAGATCCCTCGCTTCGCCCCGCCGCCGCCGAGCATCCCGACGAGGGCATGGATGCGCGCACCCGCGAGGATCGGGTGCGCCTGGCCATCGAGAGCCTGCGCGAGGATCAGGCCGACCTGATCCGTCGTGCCTTCTTTTCAGGACTTTCCCACAGCCAGATCGCGGAGGAGACCGGCGTGCCGCTGGGTACCGTCAAGTCGCGCATCCGTCTCGCCTTTTCAAAGCTCAGACGCGCGCTTGAAGAAGACGCCGCTGTCGACCTCGACTGATCGACGGGAGCACGCCGCCGGCGCGACCGATTGCCGCGCCCCGCTCCCGTCCAGGCTTCGGGACAGGGTTTAGCCGGAAACGCCCAGCAGGCGGCAGATCTCGTCGAGCTGCTCCACCGAGGCGTATTTGATCTTGAGTTCGCCCGTACCCTTCTCGGGCTTGTGGGCGATGGCGATCTTCAGCCCAAGACTGTCGGCAAGACGCTTTTCCAGCGCCCGCGTGTCCGCGTCCTTCTCCGGCTTCGGCGCCTTCTGCTTGGCGGAAAATGCGTTCGGATCCTGCGCGAGCTTTTCGGCCTCGCGCACGTTGAGGCCCTTTTCCACGATCAGCTCGGCAAGCGCGGCGGGATCGTCGGCGGTGATGAGCGCGCGCGCGTGACCCGCGGTCAGAAGCCCTTCGGCGAGATAATCCTTCACCGAGTTTGGCAGCTTCAGAAGCCGCAGGGTGTTGGCCACATGGCTGCGGCTCTTGCCGATCACCTTTGCCAGTTCGCTCTGGGAGTAGGAGAACTCCTGCACGAGCTGGTCGTAGCCAAGCCCTTCCTCGATGGGATTGAGATCCGCGCGCTGAACGTTCTCGATGATCGCCAGCTCGAGCGCTTCCTGGTCCGTGACCTCGCGCACGACCACCGGCACCATGTGCAGGCCCGCGCGCTGCGCCGCCCGCCAGCGCCGCTCGCCGGCAATGATCTCATAGGCATTGTCACGGCTGGGCACGGGCCGCACGAGAAGCGGCTGCACGACCCCCTTCTCACGGATCGAACTCGTCAGGTCGTCCAGATCGGTTTCCGAGAAGCTCTTGCGCGGGTTGCGGGGGTTCGCGGTCAGGAACTCGATCGGAACCTTGCGCGTGTCGCGCGGCGGGCGCGGGTCGGACGGCGGCTCCGTGCCCACTTCACCGATCAGAGCCGCAAGACCCCGACCGAGCCGCTTCTTCTTGCCACCCTCTTCATCTGCCATCTGACCGTCACTCGCTTCCCAAAGGCCGGACGCGGAGAGCTTCCTCCGCATGTCCGGCATGACTCGTTACTTTGGCCGTTGCGCAGCCGAATCGACCAGCCACGCCTTCCCTGCAGCCTCAGGCCGCGACGCCACGCAGGTTGCGCTCGCGCTGAATGATCTCCGAGGCAAGGCGCAGGTAGGCCTGGCTGCCGGAACACTTGAGATCGTAAAGCAACGCGGGCTTTCCGTAGGACGGCGCTTCCGAGACACGCACGTTGCGCGGGATGACCGTCTCGTAGACCGCATCGCCCATCGTCTCGCGCACATCGGCCACGACCTGCGCGGAGAGATTGTTTCGGCTGTCGAACATGGTCAGCACGATACCATGGATGGACAGTTCCGGATTGAGCGCCGCCTTCACCTGCTCGACCGTCGAAAGAAGCTGGCTCAGACCCTCCAGGGCGAAGAACTCGCACTGCAGGGGGACCAGGATCGAATGGGACGCCGACAGCGCGTTGATCGTGAGAAGGTTCAGCGAGGGCGGACAGTCGATCAGCACATAGGTGAAATCGGGCATTCCCTCGGAACGTCCCTGCTCCGCCAGATCCGAGATTGCCCTGCGCATGCGGTGTGCACGGTCGGAGCTCTGTGCGATCTCCAGCTCGACACCGAGCAGATCCATAGTGGATGGCGCAACCCAGAGGCGCGGCACGTCGGTGTCCCGGATCGTTTCGGAAAGAGAACAGTCGCCGGTCAACACGTCATAGGTCGACAGGTCGCGATCGCGCCGGTCGATGCCAAGCCCCGTCGAGGCGTTTCCCTGCGGATCGAGATCGATCACGAGGACGCGCTCGCCGATAGCGGCCAGCGCCGTGCCGAGATTGATGGCGGTCGTGGTCTTGCCGACCCCGCCCTTCTGATTGGCCAGCGCCAGAACGCGCGGGGACTGCGGGAGATTTCTCATCCGGATCTAGCCTTTCCCTGCCACGCGACGGGGCCGGATCCGCCCGAGAACGAGGATCCGGCTGTCGGGATCGATGAGACTTTCCTTTTCTACCAGATCGAAATCCCATTGGTGAGACGCTTGCGCGACCTCGTCGCGGAAATTTCTTCCCTTGTGGAAAATGCACAAGGCTCCGGTGGCGGAAAACGGCGCCGCATAGGCGCAAAGTTGCTTCAGATCGGCAAGGGCCCGCGCCGAGACCGCCGTCACGGGCCCGTCGTCTCCAGGAGGCGTATCCAGAAGCCTGGCCGTCACCGTCTCGATGCGCTCGGCATGAACGGTGGCGGGACATCCGGTCTCGCGGATCACGGTGCGCAGAAAGGCCGCCTTGCGCTGGTTGCTCTCGACCAAGTGGACATGTCCCCCGCCCCGCTCCATGAGCCGGATTGCCGTCACGAGGCCGGGAAAGCCCGCGCCGCTGCCGAAATCGGCCCACACCCGAGCATCCGGCGCGCAGTCCGAAACCTGGAAGCTGTCGGCCACATGACGTCGCCAGACCTCACCGAGAGTGGACGGCGCGACCAGGTTCTGGGCCGACTGCCAGCGCAAAAGCAAATTTACATAGATCGTCAAGCGATCGAGTGTTTCACGTGAAACGGACCACGTCGCGTGAAGCACTTCGGGTCCGTCTGTGACGGGCAGGACGGCGGGACGGCTCATGCGGCGCTCTCCTTGTCGCGTGCATGTGCGGCGTCCCCGCTCTTGCGCACATGCGAGAGCAGCAGGGTCAGGGCCGCCGGCGTCACGCCGTCGATGCGACCGGCCTGCCCGAGCGTCTCCGGGCGGACGCGCTCGAGCTTCTGGCGCGCCTCGTTGGACAGTCCCCGGATCGCCGCATAGTCCAGATCCCGCGGGATCGCGAGGGCTTCATCCTTGCGCAAGGCCGAAATGTCCGCGCTCTGCCGCTTGAGATAGACCGCATAGAGGGCGTCGATCGCAACCTGGCCCGCATGCGCGGGATCGAGCCCCCCGATCTCCAGGGGCCACAGGCGGGCAAGCGCCGCCAGATCGATATCTGGGTAGGACAGCAGGTCATAGGCGGACCGCCGGACGCCGTCCTGATTGATCTGGAGCCCCGCCCGGCGTCCTTCCTCCGGCGTGGCAGTGAGACCCTTCAAAATGCCCTCGATGCGCGCCAGCGCCTCTGCCTTGTCCGCGAAGTGCCGCGCCCGCACACTGCCGACGCAGCCGGCTTCCAGCCCGCGCCGTGTCAGCCTCTGGTCGGCATTGTCCACCCTCAGGGACAGCCGGTACTCGGCGCGCGAGGTAAACATGCGATAGGGCTCAGAAACCCCGCATGTCACCAGATCATCGATCATGACACCGAGATACGCCTCGTCACGGCCGAAGACCACCGGAGCGGACCCGCCCGCCTTTCGCGCCGCGTTGAGACCCGCGACCAGCCCCTGCCCGGCGGCTTCCTCGTAACCGGTGGTGCCATTGATCTGTCCGGCGAGATAGAGGCCCTCAACCCGGCGTGTCTCGAGCGTTCGGTTCAGTTCCCGGGGGTCGATGTGGTCGTATTCGATGGCATAGCCGATACGCTTCACCTCAACCTTTTCCAGGCCCGGGATAGTCCTCAGGAACGCGAGCTGAACATCCTCGGGCAGCGAGGTGGAAATCCCGTTCGGATAAACCGTGTCGTCGTCGAGACCTTCCGGCTCAAGGAAGATCTGGTGCCCGTCGCGGTCGCCGAAGCGCACCACCTTGTCCTCGATCGAAGGACAGTAGCGCGGCCCCTGACCGCTGATATGGCCCGCATACATGGCCGACCGATGCAGGTTCTCGCGAATGATCTCGTGGGTGCGACCGGTGGTGCGGGTGATCGCGCAGGCGATCTGCGGCGTCGTGATGGCTGAGGTCAGCGTCGAAAATGGTTCCGGATCCGAATCGCCCGGCTGCTGCTGAAGCGCGGCCCAGTCGATGGTGCGGCCATCGAGCCGCGCCGGCGTTCCGGTCTTGAGGCGTCCCAGGTCGAAACCATGGGCAAGCAGGGATTCCGCAAGCCGCACCGCCGGTGCCTCGTCGGCCCGGCCCGCCGGAACGCGTCGGTCACCAATATGGATGACACCACGCAGGAAGGTCCCCGTGGTCAGGACAACGGCTCTCGCCGACAACCGTCGACCGTCGGCGAGCATCACACCGCTCACCGCGCCCTTGTCCGCGAGAAGCTCGGCGGCCTCCCCTTCGATGACCTCGAGCCCCTCGGTCTCCCGGATCGCCTGTTGCATGGCGGCGCGATAGAGCTTGCGGTCGGCCTGCGCGCGCGGACCGCGCACCGCCGGTCCCTTGCGCCGGTTGAGAAGCCTGAACTGAATGCCGGCGGCATCCGCGACCCGACCCATCAGTCCGTCGAGCGCATCCACCTCCCGAACGAGGTGCCCCTTGCCAAGCCCGCCGATGGCCGGATTGCAGGACATGAGACCGATGGTGTCGAAACGATGCGTGACCAGAGCCGTGCGCGCGCCCGTGCGCGCCGCCGCCGCTGCCGCCTCGCAGCCGGCGTGCCCGCCACCGATCACCACAACGTCAAAACCGACATCCCGCGACCGCGACCCGCGCGGCGCGGACGGCTCCGCTTCCGTCCCGACCATTTTCATCCTGTCTGGTTCATCCGGGCGGCCCGCCAAAACCGGGCGCTCTCCGCCATCCGTTCCGGTTTCCATACACCAATTGACGGGCGAAGACGAAGCCTATCCTGACCGTAACGGATCCGAGTCGCACGCCGGAAGCCGTACCAAAGCCCCGAAATCCGGCAATATCGACCATCATTTCGGAGGAGTCTTCATAACGGGAAGGAATCGATCCCGGATTCCTGCTGTTTCACGTGAAACGCTCGTTTACTTCCCGATACAAAACTCGCCGAAAATAACGTCGAGCAAATCCTCGACGCCCGTACGTCCCGCGATCCGTCCGAGCGAATCCGAGGCACGCCTCAGATCTTCCGCCCTGAGTTCCAGCGGACGCGCCTCGCTTCGTGCATCATCGATGGCAGCCAGCGCCGCCGCCAGATGAACCCTGTGGCGTTCCCGGCTCGCGACAAGGTCTCCAACACCCGATGCCCCATCGCGGGCGAACCGGGCAAGATCCGCGACAAGGGCATTCAGGCCCTCGCCGGTGGTCACCGAAACGCGGTGCCGGGACGGACGCTCATTGTTCTCCGTCCCCTCGGATCCGAGATCGACCTTCGACAGGACGCGCCAGATCTCGCGGGCAGCCTCCGCTTCCGGGGGAGCCGATGCGGCATCCTGATCGTCGTCCGCCGGCGTCAGCCACAACGCGAGATCGGCGCGCGCCGCCCGTTCAAGGGCACGGCGGATGCCCTCCCGCTCGACCACGCCTTCGGTTTCGCGAAGGCCCGCCGTGTCGACAAGGGTGACCGGCACGCCTTCAAGATCCAGATGCACCTCGATCACGTCCCGCGTGGTGCCGGCTTCCTCGGCGACGATGGCCACATCCCGTCGGGCGAGCGCATTCAGCAGGCTGGACTTGCCCGCGTTGGGCTTGCCAAGCAGAACCACCTGCAGGCCTTCCCGCAGACGCTCCGCCCCACGGGAACGATCGAGATGCCGCTCGATCTCACCCTCAAGCCTCTCCACCTCGGCCCACATGCCCTCGGACACATCATCCGGCACATCGTCTTCATCGGCGAAGTCGAACGCCGCCTCGATCATCGCGCGCGCCCTCGTCAGACGCGCCCGCCAGTCATCGTAGAGATCCCCCAGCGCGCCGCCCGCCTGCGACATGGCAAGCCTTCGCTGCGCTTCCGTCTCTGCCGCGATCAGGTCCGCGAGCCCTTCCACCTCGAGAAGGTCGAGACGGTCGTTGTCGAACGCCCGCCTTGTAAACTCCCCCGCCTCCGCCGGCCGTACGCCATCGAATGTCGACAGCGTTTCCAGCACGGCCGCAACGACGGCGCGTCCACCATGACAATGCAGTTCGGCAACATCTTCGCCGGTAAAGCTCGCCGGCGCGGGAAACCAGAGCACCAGGGCCACATCGAGCAGGTCTCCCCCGCCGGGAGCGCGAAGCTTGCACAGGGCCGCCTTGCGCGGCGCCGGACAGCGACCGGCAATCGTTTCGAGAACGAATCCAGTCGCCGGCCCGGAAATCCGGATGACCGCGACACCCGCCGGCACCGGCCCGCTCGACAGGGCATAGATGGTATCGCTCATGTCCCGGTCCCCTGATCCTGAAGCATCGCCACCCGGTTTCGCGAAAGCCCTGGCTTCGCGAGCGCGCGAACCTATGTTTTCCTGAAAGACGTTCCTAGCGCCCTCATAGCCGGATGCCCCATGACCGACAACCGTCTCGCCAACGCCACCAGTCCCTATCTGCTCCAGCACAAGGACAACCCGGTCGCCTGGCGGGCCTGGGGCCCCGAGGCGCTGGAGGAAGCGCGCGCCGGCGACAAGCCGATCCTTCTCTCCGTCGGATATGCCGCTTGTCACTGGTGCCACGTCATGGCGCATGAAAGCTTCGAGGACGAGGGCGTCGCCGCCGTCATGAACGAGCTGTTCGTGAACATCAAGGTCGATCGAGAGGAACGTCCCGACATCGACCAAATCTACATGAGCGCCCTTCACGCGCTCGGCGAACAGGGCGGCTGGCCGCTGACGATGTTCCTCACGAGCGACGCGGAACCGTTCTGGGGCGGCACCTACTTTCCCAAGGAACCCCGCTGGGGCCGGCCGGGCTTCATCGACGTGCTCAGGGCCGTTGCCGGGGCCTACAGGTCGGACCGGAGCCGAATCGAGGAAAACCGCCAGGGTCTCATGGCACATCTGGCGCGTCTTCCCCGCTCCGCTCCCCGCGACACCCGCGTGTCCGGGGAGATCGTCGGCGCGGCCGCGACCCGTCTCGCGGGCCTTCTCGATCCGGTGCACGGTGGCCTTCGCGGCGCCCCCAAGTTCCCCCAGGCCCCGGTCACGGATCTCCTGTGGCGCGCCTCCCGACGGGGGTCCGTCTCCGCCCAGACCCTGGACCACCTTCTGCTCACCCTCGAAACCATGAGCCAGGGCGGGATCTACGATCACATCGGCGGTGGCCTTTCGCGCTATTCGGTGGATGAGCGCTGGCTCGTCCCCCACTTCGAGAAGATGCTCTACGACAACGCGCAGTATCTGCGTGCGCTGCGCCTTGCGATCCCTCTCGCCCCGGCGCGCGAGGCGGAATTGTTTCGCGAACGACTCGAAGAGACGATCGCCTTTCTTCAGCGCGAAATGGAGCTGGAAGGCGGCGGGTTCGCCGCAAGCCTGGATGCCGACAGCGAGGGCGAGGAAGGACGCTACTACGTCTGGACACCCGACGAGATCGTCTCGGTCATCGGCCCCGACGCGGCCATTCACTTCAATCAGGTCTATGACATCACCACGGGCGGCAACTTCGAGGGGCGCAACATTCCCAACAGGCTTTCGGCGGTGGACCACATCGAGGACGTGGTGGAGGAGGAAACCCTGCGCGAATGGCGTGACGACCTCCTCGAGGCACGATCCCAGCGCATTGCGCCCGGTCGCGACGACAAGATGCTCGCCGACTGGAACGGCTACCTTGTCACGGCGCTCGCGGAAGCCGCGCTTCTTGTTTCACGTGAATCCTGGCGTGACATCGCCGATCGTACGTGGGCGGCAATCGAACAGCGCATGGACGGTGAAGACGGTCTTGCCCACGCCTGGCGGGATGGCCGCGCAACGCGCCCCGCGTTTGCCAGCGACCACGCCTCGCTGATGCGCGCCGCGCTCGCGCTTGGGGAAACGGCTCCCTCGGACGAGGAAGCCGAACGCTGGCTCGGCACGGCACGTGATCATGCCGACCGGCTGGAGCAGGATTTCGCCCATCCGGACGGCGGCTACCACCTGAGTTCACGACATGCGCGCGACGTGATCGTGAGGCCCTACACACCCCTCGACGAAGCCGTGCCGAACCCCAACGGGGTCGCGGCCGAGGCGCTAATTCGCCTATGGCTTCTGACCGGAGATCCCGATTTCAGGGACCGTGCGGAACGGGTCTTCACCGCCTTTGCCGGCGAGATTGCCGCCAACGTCTTCGGCACTGCATCCCTCCTGTCCGCCATCGATACGCGTGACAATGCAGTCCTGGCTCTTGTGGTCACGCGCAGTGGCGCCCGCGACCCTGCCTTCGACCAGGCACTCTATGCGCAGGGCGACCCCGCAATCGTCACATGGACACTTGCCGCCGGGGCGAACCTGCCGGCCACCGATCCACGTGCCGGCAAGGACATGATCGAGGGGCAGCCCACCCTCTATCTTTGCCGCGAAGGCATATGCAGTGCACCGCTCACCGATCCCGCCGACATTGCCACGGCGCTCGCGGCTCTTCGCGAGGCCGCCTGATCCCCTCAGGGCCTGGCAAGGCGATACAGAACGTGCCGCGACAGGGGGTGGTCCGCATCGATCAGCGGATGATCGAAGTCGTCTGCGGGCGTGTGCGTCATACCCAGCCGCTCCATTACTCGCCGCGATCGGTCATTCGCCAAAGTGGTGAACGAGACAATTTCCAGAAGCCCGAGTGTTTCGAAGCCGAATCGACACCACGCCCGCGCCGCCTCGCTCGCATATCCCCGCCCCCATGCGGCTTGCGCAAGCCGCCATCCGATCTCCACGCAGCCAGGCGCACCGGGAACCTGCCAGGCAGGCCGGCTCAATCCGACAAACCCCAGAAAGCACCCATCTTCCGACCGTTCCACCGGCTGGAAGCAGACGCCGTCGTCTTCCGCGCGCACGATTGCCCGGTCGATCAGATCGTCACTCTCTTTGCGTGAGAGCGGTGCCGGAAAATAACGCATGACCTCCGGGTCGGCGCACATGGCCGCAAAGGGCTCGCGATCGTCGTCGCGCCACGGTCGGATCGAAAGCCTGTCGGTTTCAAGCGTGATTTGCGGCATCTGTCTTTCTTCCTGTCTTGAGGTCCGTATCGGTCGCGGATCCCCACGATTTTACGGACCGGACCCGAATCGAACCGGATTCACGTGAAACACGTCAGTGCGGCACACCGCTGCGTCAGTCACCCGAGACAAAAACACCCGCACCGGTTTCCGGTGCGGGTGTTTCACGTGAATCCCGATTGTCCCGCGCGGGCCAGTGGCCTTTCGCGAGAGCCCTGGTCAGGTGTTCATGCTGTCGAAGAAATCGTCGTTCGACTTGGTCTGGCGCAGCTTGTCGAGCAGGAACTCGATTGCGTCCACCGTCCCCATGGGGTTGAGGATACGCCGCAGAACGAAGGTTTTCTTGAGCTTGACCGGATCGACAAGCAGCTCTTCCTTGCGGGTACCGGACCTCTGGATATCGATGGCCGGGAACACGCGCTTGTCGGAGATCTTGCGGTCGAGAATGATCTCGGAATTGCCGGTGCCCTTGAATTCCTCGAAGATCACCTCGTCCATGCGGCTGCCGGTATCGATGAGCGCGGTCGCGATGATCGTCAGCGAGCCGCCCTCCTCGATGTTTCGGGCGGCGCCGAAGAAGCGCTTCGGGCGCTGCAGGGCGTTGGCGTCGACACCACCGGTCAGCACCTTGCCCGAGGACGGAACCACGGTGTTGTAGGCACGACCCAGGCGCGTGATGGAATCCAGCAGGATGACCACGTCACGGCCGTGCTCGACCAGACGCTTTGCCTTCTCGATCACCATTTCGGCGACCTGCACGTGCCGCACCGCCGGTTCGTCGAACGTCGAGGAAACGACCTCGCCGTTCACCGTGCGCTGCATGTCCGTGACTTCTTCCGGGCGCTCGTCAATCAGCAGGACGATGAGATAGCACTCGGGGTGGTTTTCGGTGATGGACTTCGCGATGTTCTGGAGGAACACCGTCTTGCCGGTCCTCGGCGGCGCGGTGATGAGACCGCGCTGACCCTTGCCGAGCGGCGCCACGAGATCGATGACCCGGGCCGAGTAATCCTTGCCGCCTGTCGGCGTTTCGACTTCCATCTTCAGCCGCTCATCGGGATAGAGCGGCGTGAGGTTGTCGAAATGCACCTTGTGACGGGCGTTCTCCGGATCCTCGAAATTGATCTTGTTGACCTTCAGGAGCGCGAAATAACGCTCCCCTTCCTTGGGACTGCGGATCTCGCCTTCGACCGTGTCACCCGTGCGCAGCGAAAAGCGGCGGATCTGGGAGGGCGAGATGTAGATGTCATCCGGGCCCGGCAGGTAATTCGCGTCCGGAGACCGAAGGAACCCGAAGCCGTCCTGGAGAACCTCCACGACGCCTTCGCCGATGATGTCGATGTCCTGGGCAGCGAGCTGCTTGAGGATCGCGAACATCAGCTCCTGCTTGCGCATCGTGCTCGCGTTTTCGACCTGGTGCTCTTCGGCAAAGGCAAGAAGCTCGGTCGGGGTCTTGATCTTGAGATCTGAGAGTTTCATTTCCCGCATGGGCAATGGAAGGTCTTCTGTTAGAGGGATGTTTGCGTTGACCGGCCCGGGTGGATCACCAGGCTACGGAATACGGAAGGAAGAAGGGATTGTCTGCGGGGCGGGAACCGGGCCTTTGGTCCGGTCTGGCATCAACTGGCTTCCCAATTTGAAGCCTGACACCATGCCCGCAGTTGCGAGGTTGAGCGAATTTACATTTTTAAGACGGCAAGAGCAAGCGCCAATTGACGCATCCGTCAAAGGTCGTACACGGTTTTCCACGTACAAGCTCTCGAAAACCCTGCGTCACCTGAGATGCGAGACCACGGCCCCGCCTCAGAAGGGCTTGAGAACGACCAGAAGCACGATGCCGATCATCAGCACCGTGGGGATCTCGTTGACGATCCGGTAGTGCCGATGCCCCTTCGTGTTCGCATCCGCCGCGAAGGACCTGGTGCATTTCGCCAGATATCCGTGCACGCCGCTCATGACGAGAACGAGCGTGAGCTTGGCATGGAACCATCCGTCGGAGAATGCCCCGATCTCGATGGCCAGCCACAGGCCGAACACCCAGCTCGCGATCATGGCCGGCGTCATGATCGCCTTGAGCAGGCGACGTTCCATGACCTTGAAGAGCTCGCTCTGTTCGCTGCCGACAGGCACTTGCGCGTGATAGACGAAAAGGCGCGGCAGATAGAACATGGCCGCCATCCAGGCGATGACGGACATGATGTGAAAGGCCTTCAGCCACAAGTAAAGCATCGCCTCAGCCTTTCGGATCCGGTGTCGCGCGAACCATCTCGATCATCCGCGCAACGTTCTCCGGATCCGCGTCCGGCGTGACGCCATGCCCGAGATTGAACACGAGCGGTCCGTCGCCGAGCGTCGCCAGCACATTCGCCACGCCTTCCTCAAGCGCATCACCGCCTGCCACGAGCCGCATGGGGTCGAGATTGCCCTGAACCGGCACGATGTCCTGGATCTCGCGGGCAAGAGATGCGGGCACCGTCCAGTCGAGGCCGATGGCACTGACGCCGGTGCGGGCGACATAGTCCTTGATCCGTGCCGCGGAGGCTTTCGGAAAGCCGATGATGCAGGCATCGGGGATTTCGGCGCGCACGCCGTCCACGATCGCTTTCGTCGGCGCGATCGACCAGCGCTCGAAGCCGGCATCGTCGAGAACACCTGCCCAGGTGTCGAAAATCTGCACGGCATCGGCGCCGGCGCGAAGCTGACGCACCAGATAGCGGATCGAGGCGGTCACAAGCCTGTCGATGAAGGATTGCATCAGGGCCGGATCGCGATAGGCGCCCACCCGCGCGGCGGTCTGATCCTGCGTCGTGTGTCCCGCCACGGAATAGCATGCGACCGTCCACGGGGCGCCGCAGAAGCCCAGAAGGGTTGTCTCGTGCGGCAGTTCCGCGCGCAGTCTGCGCACGGTCTCGATCACAGGGTCGAGGTGACGTTCCGCCCTTTCCTCGTCGAGGGCATCGACAAGAGATGCCTTGAGGGGCTCGAGAACCGGACCACGTCCTTCCTCGAAGCGCACGGGATACCCAAGCGCGTCGGGGACGACGAAGATGTCTGAGAACAGGATTGCCGCGTCAAAGCCGAAACGCCGGATCGGCTGCAGCGTGACCTCGACCGCCAGATCGGTGTCGTAGCAGAATTCCAGAAAATTAACCTTACTTAAACGTGTCTGGCGGTACTCAGGAAGGTACCGGCCCGCCTGACGCATCATCCAGACGGGAGGAGGCCAGAGACGCTCTCCAGCGAGTACACGCATCACGCGACGCTCACTCGTGTCGGTCACGAACAGCCCTCCCAAAAATTAAAAAGAGAATCCTTGAAAAGGATTCTGTTGTTTTTGATTGCCACTGAGTAGCCGGGATTACCGGTTGTCGAAGTTGGTCCACATGACTCATTCGTTTGCGCATTGTCGAGGGCTTTCCCTCAGACGTATTGCCGCACAGCCTTGGACGGTTCTAAATTTGCCTTCCAGGACAGTGTGTTGTGAAAATGTTAACCCTTTGTTAACTTTTAAGGCGGCTTTGCGCTTTCTGGGGACGAGCCAGGAACAACCCGGTTATCCACCTTCATCCGGATGCTTTCGGATCCGTCTAGCGGCACGTTGTGCGGTGTTGATAGATTTTCCGCTTCGGGCATTGTTTTGGGGCGGGTTGCCCGCCGGCCCGGATTTATGAGTCTTTTGAACACCTTCCGTGTGACGAGGGGATAACAGCTTGGGAAAGACCCGTAACTTCTTCCACCTGCATCTGGTTTCGGACTCCACCGGCGAGACGCTGATGACGGTGGCCCGGGCGGCGTCGGCGCAATACGACGACGTGCAATCCATCGAGCACGTCTATCCGCTGGTGCGCAGTTCCCGTCAGCTCGACGACGTGATCGCCGAGATCGAACATGCGCCGGGGATCGTGCTCTACACGCTGGTGGACACGGAGCTGGTCGAACATCTGGAGCAGGCGGCCCGTCAGCAGGGCGTGCCCTGCGTGAACATTCTCTCGCCGGTGTTCTCCGTCTTTCAGTCCTATCTCAATGTGCGGGTCACAGGCCGCGCTGGCGGCCAGCATCAGCTCGACGCGGAGTATTTCGATCGCATCGAGGCGCTCAATTTCACCATGCTTCATGATGACGGCCAGATCCCGAACGACCTCGACGAGGCCGAGGTCGTGCTCCTGGGCGTGAGCCGCACGTCGAAGACGCCGACCTGCATCTATCTTGCCAATCGCGGCATCAAGGCCGCCAACATCCCCATCGTTCCCGACCTGCCGCTTCCCCCGCAGCTCTTCCGGGTCCGCAAGGCCATGGTCGTGGCGGTGATCGCCTCGGTGGAGCGCATCCAGCAGGTGCGTCAGAACCGCATCCTGTCGCTGAACGCGGGCGGTTTCGGCAACGAGACCTATGTCGACAGGCGCATGATCGCCCGCGAGATCGCGACCACGCGGAAGCTCTGCGCCGAGAACGGCTGGCCGGTGATCGACGTCACCCGTCGTTCCATCGAGGAAACGGCGGCGGAAATCCTCTCGCTCTACCGGGCGCACAAGGCGGCTCTGGTCAAGAGCATTGCGGACTGATACTCCCGCCTGAGGCGGGCGCGTGCCGTCCCCGCCCACATTTCGCCCACGCCTTGTCCACATGTGCCGGGAACCGTTTCATGTCCGAACTCGTCCTTGCCAGCGGAAGCCGTATCCGTGCCGAGCTTCTTGGAAATGCAGGTCTCGCCTTCACCAGGGATCCGTCTTCCATCGACGAGCGAGCGGTCGAGGAACCGCTGCTCAAGGCGGGCGTGTCGCCGGAGGACATCGCCAGGGTGCTTGCGGAGGCAAAGGCATCCGATGTCAGCGCGCGCCGTCCGGGGGACCTGGTGATCGGGGCCGACCAGGTGCTCGAGTTCGAGGGCGAGCGGCTGACCAAGCCCGCCGACATGGAAGCGGCGCGCCGCCAGCTTCTCGCCATGTCCGGCAAGCGACATGAGCTGCATTCCGCCGTGACGCTGGCACGTGGTGGCGAGACGCTGTGGACCCATGTGGGCACCGTGCGCCTGACCATGCGCGACTTCGGTCCGGAGTTTGTCGGTCACTACCTGGCGAAGGCCGGCGAGGAGATCCTTTCCAGCGTCGGCGCCTATCAGCTCGAGGGACCGGGCATTCAGCTCTTCGAGCGGATCGAGGGGGACTATTTCACGGTGCTCGGCCTGCCGCTTCTCCCGCTTCTGGCAAGGCTGCGCGAGACGGGAGAGATCGAGGCATGACCAGGCGCGTCGCCATCACCGGCTGTCCCGTCGCCCATTCCCGTTCGCCGGTCATTCACCGGCACTGGCTGGCGCTTCATGGCATCGATGGCACCTATGATCGTGTCGAGGTGAAGCCGGAGGATGCGCCCGCCTTTTACCGCGATATCGCGGCCCACGGGCTTTCCGGCTGCAACGTGACCGTGCCCAACAAGGAAGCGGCGGCGGCAGCCTGCGACGAGCTCGACGATGCGGCGCGGGTCATGGGCGCGGTGAACACCATCTCGCTCGATGCGGACGGGCGCGTTCTCGGCTCCAACACGGACGGTCTCGGATTCCTCGGAAATCTCGACCAGGAGGTGCCGGGCTGGGATGGCGAGGTGCGTCACGCCGTGGTGCTGGGCGCGGGCGGCGCGGCGCGGGCCGTCATCTGGGCGCTCCTGTCCCGGGGTGTGAAGAAGGTGAGTGTCGTCAATCGCACGAAATCCAAGGCCGAAGATCTCTGCGCCCGTTTCGGAGCCGACTCGATTGCCTGCGACTGGGACGATCTTGGGGAGATCCTGGGGGAAACGGATCTTCTGGTGAACACCACCTCGCTTGGAATGGCTGGACAGCCTGCGCTCGATCTTTCCCTGTCCCGCCTGCCGGAAACCGCCATCGTCAACGATATCGTCTATGTGCCGCTGGAAACGCCCCTTCTGGCGGATGCCAGGGCCAGGGGGCTTCGCGCGGTCGACGGGCTGGGCATGCTGCTGCACCAGGCCGTGCCCGGCTTCGAGCGCTGGTTCGGCGTGCGTCCCAGGGTGACGGACGAGCTTCGTGCCGCCCTGCTCGCGGATCTTGGAGCGGCCTCGTGATCCTTGTCGGTCTCACCGGTTCCATCGGCATGGGAAAGTCGACCACGGCGAAGATGTTCGCCGCGGCGGGGTGTGCGGTCTATGACGCGGACGCCTCCGTTCATGCCCTTTATCGCGCCGAGGCGGTTCCCCTGATCGAGGAGGCCTTTCCCGGAACGACCGCTGAAGGTGCCGTGGACCGCAAGAAGCTTGGCGCGGCCGTGCTTGGCGACGGTGAGGCCATGAAGCGTCTCGAGGCGATCGTGCACCCGCTGGTCAGGGCGCGCGAGCAGGCCTTCATCGGTCGGGCCCGTGACAGTGGCGCGCGCATCGCGGTTCTCGATATTCCGCTGTTGTTCGAAACCGGCGCGCAGGGGCGTGTCGATGCCTGCGTCGTCGTCACCGCGTCTTCGCGGGTCCAGCGTGAGCGCGTCCTGGCGCGGCCGGGCATGGACGAGGCGACCTTCGAGAAGATCCGTGATCGCCAGATGGCGGATGAGGAAAAGCGCAGGCTGGCGCACTTCCTCATCGATACGGGTCATGGACTGGAACATGCCCGCCGGTCCGTGGCGAGCATTCTTCGCGCCCTCGCCGGCCGCGCCTGAGCGGGTAAAGCGGGGAAAACCGGCACCTGAGGGTCACGGCATCCGGGCACTTGCCCGCGCGTGCTTGCCATGCCCTCCCGTGAACCCGACACTGCGCCGCCTGAGGCATTTGAACCCGCCACCACCAGACCCCATGGAGCCTTCCGATGGCCCGCGAGATCGCCTTCGACACCGAGACCACAGGCCTTGATCCGCGAAATGGCGACCGTCTTGTCGAGATCGGCGGCGTCGAACTGATCAACCACGTGCCGACGGGGCGGACCTATCACGTCTACCTGAACCCCGAGCGCGATGTGCCCATCGAGGCGTTCAACGTGCACGGCCTGTCGGAGGAATTCCTGTCTGACAAGCCGAAGTTCGCCGAGGTGGCGCAGGAGTTTCTGGAGTTTGTCGGTGACGCGGTGCTGGTGATCCACAACGCCAGCTTCGACATGGGCTTCATCAACATGGAGCTTTCGCGCGTCGGTCTCGGGCCGATCCCGAACGAGCAGGTTCTCGACACGCTCGCCATCGCCCGCAAGAAACACCCGGGCTCACCGGCCTCGCTGGATGCGCTGTGCTCGCGCTACGGCATCGACAACTCGCGGCGCACCAAGCACGGCGCCCTCCTCGACAGTGAGATCCTCGCCGAGGTCTATCTCGAGCTGATCGGCGGAAAACAGGTTGGCCTCGCCTTCGCGGTCGAGGAGGAAGACGATCCCCTTGAGGCGATGCAGGGCGTGCGCCGCAAGGCCTTGCCGCCACGGCCGGCCCCGCTGCCGCCGCGCATCGACGAGGCGGTTCTGGAGCGTCACCGGGCCTTTGTCGCCGGCATGGGCGAGGCGGCTCTCTGGCAGTCCTACGAGGTCCGCGTCACTGCCGAGGGCGACGACTGAGGCAGGGTCGTTCCGCAGCCGAATCCGACTTCCCATACCAGGGACAAAAACGCCCCGGTCCTTTCCAGGCCGGGGCGTTCATGCATCCGATGATCGGTTTCGCTGCCGAATCGAGGGAGACCGGCAGGGTTTCAGAGCATTGACGGCAGGACGCGGTCCGGCGGCCGGTGACCGTCCATGAAGGTCTTGATGTTGATGATGACCTTCTCGCCCATGTCCACGCGTCCCTCGACGGTGGCGGAGCCCATGTGCGGCAGCAGCACCACCTTGTCGGAGGCGACGAGCTTGGGGTTCACGGCCGGCTCGTGCTCGAAGACGTCCAGTCCGGCACCGGCGAGATGCCCCTCGTCCAGCTGGCGGATGAGCGCGGCCTCGTCGATGACCTCGCCACGCGCGGTGTTCACCAGATAGGCGTTCGCCTTCATCAGCTTGAGCCGGCGGGCGGAAAGCAGGTGATAGGTCGCCGGCGTGTGAGGGCAATGGATGGACACGACGTCCATGCGTGCCAGCATCTGGTCGAGGCTGTCCCAGTAGGTGGCCTCGAGCGACTCTTCCACCGTTTCCGGCACCCTGCGCCGGTTGTGATAGTGGATCGACATGCCGAACGCCTTGGCGCGGCGGGCGACCGCCTGGCCGATACGGCCCATGCCGACGATCCCGAGGCGCTTGCCCCAGATCCGGTGGCCGAGCATCCAGGTCGGCGACCAGCCGCCCCAGTCGCCGTTTTCGATGACCTTGATGCCCTCGGCGATGCGGCGGGGGACGCCAAGGATCAGCGCCATGGTCATGTCGGCGGTGTCTTCGGTGAGAACGCCCGGCGTGTTGGTGACCGTGATGCCGCGATTGTTGGCGGTGACGACGTCGATATTGTCGACGCCATTGCCGAAGTTGGCGATCAGTTTCAGGTTCGGGCCAGCCTGGGAGAGAACGGCGGAGTCGATGCGGTCCGTGACCGTGGGCACCACCACGTCGGCGGTCTTCATCGCCTCGACCAGCTCGGCCTGGCTGAGCGGGCGGTCATTCTCGTTCAGACGGGTCTCGAACAGCTCGCGCATGCGCGTCTCGACCACGTCCGGCAGTTTGCGTGTCACGACGACCAGCGGCTTCTTCTTCGACATGCTCCTCGCCTTCCGCACTTCGGCTTGCTTGTGTCAGCCCTTGATGTCTCGCCTGTGGGTATCGGTGCCTTTTGCGAACATCCCCCCGTCCGCGTTGAGGGCCCGTTAACCCTGCCTGATCCAAACTGCGCCGTCTCCAGTCCCGACAACGCTGCGGACCCGTCCTCATTACCAGATGGCCGGGTCAAAACAAGGGATGGGCTGCGATTGTTTCCAACCCTGGCGCCGTCTGCGGCGAATTGCCGAAGCGATTGGCGGGACCACATGAGGGTCCGCCATCAAATCGTGCGATTGTCCCTGTTTGGGTGAACCTGTCGCGGTCACCTTGCGCCGTCGCTGTCTCGAGACCCCTCCAGAAGGAAGGAAGATCAGGAATGTCGCGTCGTCCCGGAGCCAAGGCCACCCGTTTCGCCCGCCGGGTGGCGGTCCTGTCCGCCGCGCTTGCCCTTCTCCTCGCGCTGGCGCCTCTTGCCGGGCCGGGCACGGCGCCGGCACATGCCCAGGCGACGGTCACCGGCCCCAGCGGTTTTCCCGTTCCCCGTTTCGTGAGCCTGAAGTCCAACCGCATCAATGTGCGTGTCGGGCCGAGCCAGGATCACCGTATCGGCTGGACCTTCGTGCGTGCGGGCCTTCCCGTCGAGATCGTGCAGGAATATGGCAACTGGCGTCGCATCCGTGACTGGGAAGGCTCGGAGGGCTGGGTGTTGCATTCGCTTCTCACCGGCCAGCGCACGGCGCTGGTGACCCCCTGGGAGAAGGAGGGAACGACGCCCCTGCGTGTCGAGGCGCGCTCGGACGCGCGCGTGACCGCCGAACTGGGACCCAACGTCCTGGCCCGCGTCGAGGAATGCTCCGAGGGCTGGTGCCATGTTTCCGGCAAGGGCTTCGAGGGCTATATCGACCAGACCCGCCTGTTCGGCGTCTACCCGGATGAAACCTTCGACTGATCACGCAGCGCGTGGCGCCGGACCGGTCGCGGTCATGAAAAAACCCCCGTCCGGGATCCGGCGGGGGTTTTTCGCGTCATGTCCCCGTGAGGGGAAATGCGGCTGGTCCGCTCAGGCCTCGTCGCCGACGGCGCGGGCCTGTGCTTCCTGTGCCTTCAGGGCCTGCAGGCGCGGCATGGAGACGGTGTTGTAGCCGCTGTCGACGAAGTGGATCTCGCCGGTGACGCCGCTGGACAGCTCCGAAAGCAGGTAGAGCGCCGATCCGCCAACCTCGTCGATGGTGACCGTGCGGCCCAGCGGCGAGTGCTGCTTCTGGTAGTTGAACATCATCCGGGCATCGGACACGCCGGAGCCCGCGAGCGTGCGCACCGGGCCGGCGGAAATCGCGTTCACCCGCACGTTCTGGAGGCCGAAATCCATGGCGAGATAGCGCACGGAGGACTCCAGCGCGGCCTTGGCCACGCCCATCACGTTGTAGTTCGGCATGACGCGGGCGCCGCCGTAGGTGAGCGTCACCATCGAGCCGCCCTCGTTCATGAGGTCCGCGGCGCGCTTGGCGATCTCCGTGAAGGAGAAGCAGGAAATCACCATGGTGCGTATGAAGTTCTCGCGCGTCGTGTCCGCATAGCGGCCGCGCAGCTCGGACTTGTCCGAGAAGGCGACGGCGTGAACGAGAAAGTCGATCGAGCCCCACTTTTCCTTCAGCGTCGCGAAGACCTGATCGACCGTGGAGATGTCCTCCACGTCGCAGGGCAGCAGAAGCTCGGCTCCGACACTGTCGGCAAGCGGCTTCACACGGCGTCCGAAGGCCTCGCCCTGATAGGTGAAGGCAAGCTCGGCACCGTGTTCGGCCAGCGTGCGCGCGATCCCCCAGGCGATGGAGTGATCATTCGCGACGCCCATGACGAGGCCGCGTTTGCCTTTCATCAATCCCGACATTCTGGCCCCCTCAGCCGTGATAGCGCGACAGCGCGAGGGAGGCGTTGGTGCCTCCGAAACCGAAACTGTTGGAAAGCACCGTATCGAGCCCGGCATTGTCGATCCGCTGCATCGCGATCTCGTCCGGGCTGAGCGCCGGGTCGAGTTTGGTGATGTTGGCGGATGCCGTGATGAAGTCGTTCTGCAGCATCAGCAGGCAGTAGATCGCCTCATGCACGCCGGTCGCCCCGAGGCTGTGGCCGGTGAGCGACTTCGTCGAGGAGGCGATCGGTTGGTCGTCGCCGAACACGCGACGGATCGCCTCGATTTCGCCGACGTCGCCGACCGGGGTCGAGGTGCCGTGGGTGTTGACGTAGTTGACCTTGCGGTCGCCGAGCGTCTCGATCGCCAGGCGCATGCAGCGCTCGCCGCCCTCGCCCGACGGCGCGACCATGTCATAGCCGTCGGAGTTGGCCGCATAGCCCGTCACTTCGGCGTAGATCTTGGCGCCGCGCGCCTTGGCGTGCTCGAGCTCCTCGAGCACCACCACGCCGCCGCCGCCCGCGATCACGAAGCCGTCGCGGGTCGCGTCATAGGCACGCGAGGCCGTGGTCGGCGTGTCGTTGTACTTGGAGGACATGGCGCCCATCGCGTCGAACAGGCAGGAGAGCGTCCAGTCGAGCTCCTCGCCGCCGCCCGCGAAGACGATGTCCTGCTTGCCCCACTGGATCTGCTCGGTTCCCGACCCGATGCAGTGGGCCGACGTCGAGCAGGCGGAGGTGATGGAATAGTTGATGCCCTTGATCTTGAAGGGCGTTGCCAGGCAGGCCGAGTTCGTCGAGCTCATGCCACGCGTGACCATGAACGGGCCCATCCGCTTCGGGGAGCCCTTTTCGATCACCGTCTTGTGCGCCTGGAAGAGGTTCTTGGTCGACGGTCCGCCGGAGCCCATGACGATGCCCGTGCGCGGGTTGGAGACGTCGCCGTCCTCGAGCCCGCTGTCGGCGATCGCCTGCTGCATGGCAAGATAGTTGTAGGCCGCGCCGTCGCCCATGAAGCGAAGCTGGCGCTTGTCGATTTCGGCCGCCAGGTCGATTTTGGGCATGCCGTGCACCTGACTGCGGAAGCCGTGTTCCACATAGTCGGGGGCCGCGGAAATGCCGGACTTTCCTTCGCGCAGGCTCTCAAGGACTTCCTGCGCCGAATTTCCGATCGACGAAATGATGCCCAGTCCGGTGATTACCACCCGCCTCATCGCGGTCTCCCGTATAGGTTCGCTCGACGCTCTCGGCGCCGTTCGGTGTCAAGATCCCGCGCGGGCGGTGGCCCGCGCCGTCCTGCAAGCTGCGGGACTGTGTCCCATCCACATAGGCACCAACGTTCCGGCGATCAATCGCGATGATCGCGCGCCGGTGCCTTCGGCATTGCCGTCAACCCGTGTCAGGCCTGGAACAGGCCGACCCTCAGGTCCTTCGCCTGGTAGATCTTTTCGCCATCGGCCTTGAGCCAGCCGTCGGCGATGCCAAGCACCAGCCGGCCGCGGCGCAGCTTCTTGATGTCGACGCCGTACTCGACGAGCTTCACGTCCGGCGTCACCATCTTGGAGAACTTGATCTCGCCGGTGGAGATGGCGCGGCCCTTGCCCGGCTCGCCGAGCCAGCCGAGGAAGAAACCGGTCATCTGCCAGAGGGCGTCGAGGCCGAGGCAGCCCGGCATCACCGGGTCGCCGTGGAAGTGGCAGGGGAAGAACCACAGGTCCTTCTTGATGTCGAGCTCGGCCCGCACGCAGCCGAGGCCGTGCTCGCCGCCGTCTTCCGAAATCTCGGTGATCCGGTCGAACATGAGCATGGGCGGAAGCGGAAGCTGGGCATTGCCCGATCCGAAAAGCTCGCCGCGCCCGCAGGCCAGAAGGTCTTCGTAGGAGTAGCTCGATTGACGCACGTGGTTCGTTTCCCGCAAGGTGTGACTGCCCCGGTTCACGTCGGGCCGGAAGGGTCCGCCCGGTGCCGAAGTCTGTTTCCGATGCGCTTACTAACATAGGCACTTTCTCTTCGAAAGCCCGCCTGCTTTTTGGGTGACGGGCTATTTCGTCGCCATGCTGCCGTCGGGTCCGCCTCGACGCGGGGGCGAAAAGTCCTGTTTCGGCAACGCGAAAGATCCCGGGGCGGGCCTCCGGTGGACGATGCGTGGCGGTTGCCGCCGCCGCGAGGGGCGGAGTTTCGGTAGGACGAGGCGGCATTCCGCCGTCTTCGCGCGGGCGGTGGGCGCGGCATAAGGAACTGCCCGGGCTTGCGTGACAGGCCCTGCTTATGGCAGAAATCAGCCGATGTGCCGTTGCGCGCCAACGCCACCGGTGCGTCCCTGCCCCGGTCGGGCGGGAAAGGCGCGCGGTGGCGGTCGGTAGTGGAATGACGAAATCTGGCAACGGCCAAACCCGGTAAAGGAGCTGGCGTGACGGAACGGCAGGAACAGCGCAAGGTTCAGGACATGTTGCGGATTGCGGGTCTGCGCCCGACGCGGCAACGCGTCGCGCTGGCAGAGATCCTGTATTCGCGCGGCAACCGGCATGTGTCCGCCGAGCTCCTGCACGAGGAGGCGGAAGCCGCCGACGTCGCCGTGTCGCTGGCCACCGTCTACAACACGCTGCACCAGTTCACCGAGGCCGGCCTCCTGCGTGAGGTCGCGGTCGAGGGCACCAAGACCTATTTCGACACCAACACCGACGACCATCATCACTTCTTCATCGAGGAAGAGAACAAGGTGGTCGATATCCCCGGTTCGGGCGTCTCCATGGCACGCCTGCCCGAGGCCCCCGAGGGCATGGAGATCGTGCGGGTCGACGTGGTGGTGCGCCTGCGCCGCAAGGACTGACGCGCCGCGTGCAGCCTGCCTCGTTCCGGCGACTTTCAGCGAAAATTGACGTAAAAATGAGTCGATTTCTTGCGAAATTGACGTGACGCGCCCCGCTTGCGGAGCGGCCCGCTAGCCGGTGGAAGCGCGCGCGCTCACCCGTGTCCGGTTCTCCGGACTCTTGCAAAGATCGCTGATGAGGCACTTCTCGCATTCCGGCTTGCGGGCCTTGCAGATGTAGCGGCCATGCAGGATCAGCCAGTGGTGGGCATGGCGCAGAAATTCGTCCGGCACGATCCGCTCGAGCGCCAGCTCCACTTCCAGCGGGGTCTTTCCCGGCGCGAGCCCGATCCGGTTGCCGAGGCGGAAAAGATGGGTGTCGACCGCGATGGTCGGCTGGCCGAAGGCGATGTTGAGCACGACGTTGGCGGTCTTGCGTCCGACGCCCGGCAGCGTCTCCAGCGCTTCGCGATCCTGCGGAACCTCGCCGTTGAAACGGTCGATCAGGATCTGCGACAGGGCGATCACGTTCTTCGCCTTGTTGCGGTAGAGGCCGATGGTCTTGATCGCCTCGCGCAGCCGGTCCTCGCCAAGTTCGACCATCTTCTGCGGCGTGTCGACCTCGGCGAACAGCGGCCGGGTCGCCTTGTTGACGCCGACGTCGGTCGCCTGCGCGGACAGGGCAACGGCCACGAGCAGCGTATAGGCGTTGACGTGGAAAAGCTCGCCCTTCGGCTCGGGATCGGCGGCGCGGAACCGGGCGAAGATCGCGTGGATTTCGTCACGCGTGTAGCGCGAGCGTCTGCGTGCGGGAGCCGCCTTGCGCGCCGGCTTCGACCCGGTCGCCGACCGCCGTGCCGGCGCGGGTCGTGTGCGTGTTTTTCCCGATTCCGTCTGGTCGTCGCTCATGGGCTCTCTATACTGTGTCCCGATGACGAGCGACAATCCGAAAACCGATCCGGACGCGCCGTTCTTTCAGGCGCTCCTGACCCCCTACCGGTCCCTCGGCCCCGGCGGTTTCCGGGTGCTGATGCTGATCATCGCGGGGACATGCCTGGTCAACGGTCTCATGTTCCTGTCCATGGGGGCATGGCCGGTCTTCGCGTTTCTCGGCATCGACGTTCTGGTCGTCTGGCTTGCCTTCCGCTGGAACTACATGGCCGCGCGCGCCTTCGAGGAGGTGATCGTCTCGCGCACCCAGGTGCTTGTGCGCCAGGTGAGCGCGCAGGGGCGCGAGCGCCACTACAGCTTCAATCCGTTCTGGACCCGCCTGCATCTTGCCGAGGAAGAGGACGAGGGCGTGGTGCGCATCACGCTGAGCGCGCGGGGACAGTCGGTGGTCGTCGGTGCCTTCCTCAACCCGGCCGACCGCACGAGCTTCGCCGGTGCCTTCGGAAAGGCGCTCGCGACGGCGCGCGCCGGTGGCCCGCCCTTCGGCGAGCTCAGCCCGACCGGCTGAACCGGCCGCTCCGCCCTCAGAACAGCCGGCAGTAGGTGGCGCGCGCGCCGGGGCGTTCCCAGGTCACGTTGCGCCCGTCGCCGTACAGTCCGTATCCCCGTCCGACATACGAGAAATCCGCGCCGCGCGAGACGTCCGGCAGCGTTACCGGCGCGCGTCCGCTCTCGCTCACGATCGCGACCCGGCGGTCGTTGTCGATGGTCACGTCGAGGGCGCGGCCATTGTCGCAGTCATAGGAGAAATTCACGAAGTCTCCCCCGGCGGGCGGTCCGGGGGGCGGGGCCCAGCCGGGCTCGGGTGCGGGAGCCGCGAGCGCAGGAGGACGTCCGGGCGCCACGCGCACGTTCCGGTCTCCGGCGCGCGCCGTGTAGATCGCCAGGCAGCGCCCGTTCGGCGCGGCGACGAGCCAGGGGTGACCCGCGAGCGTGCGCTGGACCATGCGTCCGCCGGGCGGAACACGGGCCTGGAACTGGCGCAATCCATCAAAGTCGATCCAGTAGACCATGACCGGGCGATTGCGGTCGTTCTCGAGAATGATCCGGCCGGGCCGGTCGCTGGGCATGGAGGAGATGAAACCCTCGTCGCCGCAGGCGGGATCGCCGCGGCCGGGCGCGCGCGACGTCGCACCGGCAACGGGCGCGCGTGCCACCTGCTGCGGCGGGGCGGAGGAGCAGGCATCGCGGAAGCGGCGCACCGGCGCGGCACTTCCCGACAGCGACAGGCGTGCCCGCCATGTTCCCTCGACGGCGACGGAAAGGTCCTGGCCGCGGGCGAGCGCCTCCCAGACGGGGTCGGTCGCGGAGAGTTCGATCACGGGGTCGGACTGTCCGGTCTCGCCGCCGGGAGCGGATCCGCGTGCCGTGAAATTCCTGCGCACGTCACGCGCGGCAAGCGTCACCGGGATTGCCTGTCCTTCCGCAAGACCGGCGGCGATGCCGGGAAGCCGCAGGGTGATCGTGTCCGCGCCGGTGCGACAGGCGGCGACGAATGCCTCGTCGTCCGTCTCCGGCACGCCATAGACGAGGCGCCAGCCTTCCGCTCCGTCGGGGGCGGAGGTCCAGCTCTTGTCGTCGATGAGGGCGATGCCGGCGTCCGGCGTAGTCGCGGGTTCGGCGGCATTGCCCGCCGCAGCCCGTTCGTTTGCCGGCTCACCGTCACGCGACGTGGATGTCTCCCTCTCCTCGCGACTGCCGCGCAGGCCATCGGAGCTTGTGTCGTTTCCCGTCACGTCGGCGGGGCGCACGCCGCCGGAGCGCTGGGGCGCCCTCGGTCCCGATCCGCTTGGGACGGCCTGGCGCACGTTTCGGTTTGCGCCCGCCGCGCGCCGCGCGGTGGCACTGGCGTCCATGGTCACTTTCCAGTCGCCGCAGATGTCGACCTCATCCTCCAGGATGCGGCCGTCAGCGAGCACGAGCCGCATGTCGCGGCGGCAGTCGATCTGGCCGTCGTTGTCGGCATTGCCCGACACCTCGATGAAGACGCGGGCCTGAGCCCGGCGGCGCACCTGCACCGGCGATCCGTCGATCTCAACGTCCCGGATCGCCGTGTCGTCGCTGGTCTGGATCATGACGAGCTTGCGTTCGATGCGTCCGGAGGAGGACGTTGCGGCGCTTGCCGTCTGCGCAGGCTTCTCCGGTTCCGGCGCACGCGCGGCCTGCGTTTCGACCGTGACCGTGTAGCCGAGCGCGCAAAGATCGTAGTCGCGTGTCAGCCGGCGCTTGTCGGACAGTGTGATGGTGAGTGTCTGGTCGCAGGCGAAGGGCGCGTCCGCCGTGCCCGCCTCGACGAAGAGGCTGGTGTCGGACTTGCCCACGGCCTTCAGTGCTGCGCCACCCGCGCTGACCGAGGCGATGCCGAGCGTGTCCTTGTCGCTTTTCACCGAGACGATGCGGGTCTCGGCGCGGGCCATGCCGGTGCCCATAAACGCCAGAAGTGCCGCAATGGCGATGCCTGCCCTTCGGCTGCCGCGCCGCCGGATCATGCTCCCTCGTGCTGCCGGTCCTGCATTGGGTGCGTTGATCCCCGCACCCTCGATGTCCCGTGCGACTGCCGCAGCTCTCACCCCAGATCCCCTTGATGGTTCCGCAATGGGAAGGAGAGTGGCGCGGCTTTTTGACCGAAGCAAGACGCGTCTATCGTCCTTGCCGGCGTCGCGGTCCTCTCCCGCCGTGAGGTGGATTGGCCCCCGGATCTCCGCTGCGCTGCGTCCGGGGTGACGGTGGTGGGAGGGGGGCGACAGGGTGAGATGGTGGAGTGCGTGACCTGGTCCACGAGCGGTGGAGAAGACGAATGGCGCGCGCCGCACACTCCTGTCATCCCTGCGAAGGCAGGGATCCAGTCGCCTCGAAACTCTTCCGGTCACCCTGTTAAACGAGACCGGGAAACAGGTCATGCCAATCCGGGTTAACTTCCTCGACCAGGCGGATCTTCCATGCTCGCTTCCAGCGTTTGATCTGTTTTTCGCGCGAGATTGCCGCACGGACATCATTGTGGTGCTCGAACCAGACGAGGCGCGACACGTTATAGCGTCGCGTGAATGCGGCGACACTCTTGTCCCGATGCTGGGAGACGCGTCTGGCCAGATCGTTGGTCATGCCCGTGTAGAGCGTTCCACCGATGTTGCTTGCCAGGATGTAGACGTAGAAATTGTACTCTCGCATTGGAGCAGAGAGTGAGCATACTGCGCGCCTCGGGCAATTGACGGTTCCTGCAAGCCTGATATTTCGACGCGTTTTCTGCTGTCCTTCCGACACAATGCGGGCGTCGGTACGCTCGGGCGAACCTACAAGGCTTCGAATGCGTTTCATTCGCCGACCTGCGGATACTGGATCCCGGTCTTCGGCTTTGCCGAAACCGGGATGACAGCCTCGAGAAACGCCGGGATAGGTGGCCTGGTCCACGAGCGGTGGAGAGGACGAATGCCGCGCGCCGCACACTCCTGTCATCCCTGCGAAGGCAGGGATCCAGTAGCCTTCGATGAGAGTGGGGCACGCCGATAGTGCCCAACTTCATGGCCAATCGATATTCTTTCACCATCCGGAAACCGGGCGAGCATCGGGAGGTGTCCCGTTCTCGCAAATCGGGTGGTGGGGCGTGCCGCGCGTGCGGTAGGCTCGGGTCACGATCAAGGACCTTTGAGCCATGCTGGAAGACACGACCCTCCCCGACCTTGCGCCCGACACGGGATCCGGCGATCCCGAGCAGGGCGCGCGCGATTACGAGACCGTGCGCCGCACCCTGCGCGCCATCACGGAGCGCTGGCGCGACCAGCCGGCGCTGGAGGATCTGGCGCGCGAGGCGGGCGTGCAGCCGATCCAGCTTCAGCGCGTGTTCTCGCGCTGGGCCGGCATCACGCCCAAGCAGTTTCTCCAGGCGATCACCCTGGATCATGCCCGCGACCTCTTGCGGCGCTCGGCAACCGTGCTCGACACCACCTACGAGCTCGGCCTGTCCGGCCCGGCGCGCCTGCATGATCTCTTCGTCACCCATGAGGCGATGACGCCGGGCGTCTACCGCGCGGGCGGCGAGGGCGTGACGATTTCGTGGGGCTTCCACCCCTCACCCTTCGGCAAGGCGCTCGTCATGGCGACACCCCACGGCCTGGCGGGACTGGCCTTTGCCGACCCGGGTGAGGAACGCACCGCGCTCGACGACATGATGGGCCGGTGGCCGCGCGCCTCCTATGTGGAGGACCGGGAGTCAACCGCCCCGATTGCCGGACGCATCTTCGATCCCGCGCGCTGGTCGGAGGAGACACCGCTGCGCGTGGTGCTGATCGGAACGGACTTCGAGATCCGGGTCTGGGAAACGCTCCTGCGCATTCCGCTCGGCGCGGCAACCACCTATGCGACGATTGCCGACCGTCTCGGCAAGCCGAAAGCCGCGCGCGCGGTGGGCCGCGCCGTGGGCCGCAATCCGATCTCCTTCGTCGTGCCCTGTCACCGGGTGCTGGGGTCGAACGGCAAGCTGTGCGGCTACCACTGGGGACTGACGCGCAAGCGCGCGATCCTCGGCTGGGAGGCAGGGCTTTCGGAGCCGGTGCTCTCGGCGGTGAAGCGGGGATAGGAAAATCGCGGCAGAGGCCGGTCCGCCCTGTCGCCGCCCTCCCGCCATTGTCACCCCGGACGCAGCGCAGCGGAGATCCGGGGCCCAATCCACCTATCGGCGGGACAGAACCGCAGCGCCGGGCAGGGCCTCGCCGCACACCCGGATGCCAAACAAGTCAGGTCCGGGGTGCCAATAGGCCCCGGGTCGCGGGCCCCTGGCCCTTGCCCGGGGTGACGACGGAGAGGTGTGGGAGTCTCCGAGAGCAAAGCGGCGTTCCGGCCTGGAGCGGTCTCAGTCCGCCTCGCGGGAGGCCTGTTTCAGCCGGTAAAGCGCCTCGAGCGCCTCGCGCGGGGTCATGTCGTCCGGATCGATGCCCGCAAGTGCCTCGACAAGCGGGTGCGGACCGGCGGCGGCCGGAGCGTGTTGCGGGGCGGTGGCGGGCTGCAGCGCCGCGAAAAGCGGAAGGTCGTCGATGAGCTGCTCGGCCGGCTTGCGCCGGTCCTGTTCCTCGAGCTGGTCGAGAACCGCCCGGGCCCGCTCGATCACCGCCGGGGGCAGCCCGGCGAGTTTCGCCACCTGGATACCGTAGGAACGGTCGGCCGCGCCCGCCACGATCTCGTGCAGGAAGACGACGTCGCCCTGCCATTCGGTGACGCGCACGGTCGCGTTGGCAAGGCGCGTCAGGCGCGCGGAAAGTGCCGTGAGTTCGTGATAGTGGGTGGCGAAGAGCGCCCGCGAGCGGTTGACCTCGTGCAGGTGCTCGATTGCCGCCCAGGCGATGGACAACCCGTCGAAGGTGGAGGTGCCGCGCCCGATCTCGTCCAGGATCACCAGCGAGCGCGGGCCGGCCTGATTGAGGATCGCCGCCGTTTCGACCATCTCCACCATGAAGGTGGAGCGGCCGCGCGCCAGGTCGTCGGCGGCTCCCACGCGGGAAAACAGCCGGTCCACCACGCCGATGTGCGCATGTTCGGCCGGCACGAAGGCGCCGGTCTGGGCCAGGATCGCGATGAGCGCGTTCTGGCGCAGGAAGGTCGACTTGCCGGCCATGTTGGGGCCGGTGATGAGCCAGATACGGCCCGCGTCGCCCCCCTCGCCGGACGCCTGCGGTCCGAGGTCGGCGTCATTGGCGACGAAGCCGTCGCCGCCCTCGCGTTTCAGCGCCGCCTCGACGACCGGATGACGCCCGCCCCGGATCTCGAAGGCGAGACTGTCGTCGACCACCGGCCGGGCGTGATTGTCCGCATCCGCCAGATGGGCGAGGCTCGCGGCCACGTCGAGCACGGCAAGCCCGTCGGCGACCGCCTTGATGGCGCCGGACGCCGCTTCCACCTCGCGCGAGAGTTCGGCGAAGAGTTCCAGTTCCAGCGCCAGAGCCCGTCCGGCCGCATTGGCGATGCGGCTTTCCAGATCGGCGAGATCCGGCGTGGTGAACCGCATCGCGCCCGCCATGGTCTGGCGGTGGATGAAGCGCCCCGGATCCGCTGACAGCTTGTCCGCATGGGCCGCCGGCACCTCGATGAACCAGCCGAGCACGTTGTTGTGCTTGATCTTCAGCGCGCGCACGCCGAATTCCTCGATGAGCGCGCCCTGCATCCGTGCGATCACCTTGCGGCTGTCGTCGCGCAGGCGGCGCGCCTCGTCGAGATCCGGCAGGTAGCCTTCCGCCACGAAGCCGCCGTCGCGCGCGAGAAGCGGCAGGTCCTCGTCAAGCGCCGAGGCGAGCCTGTCGTGCAAGGCCGCCGGCGACGCCGCGATCGCCCGGAGCGCACGGGCAAGCTCGGGCCCCTCCCCGTCCGGAGTCTCGAACAGGCCGGCGATGTCGCGTGCCGCCGAAAGCCCCTCGGCGAGGGCGGCCAGATCGCGCGGACCGCCGCGGGCCATGACGAGGCGCGACAGCGCGCGGGCCATGTCGGGCAGCGCCTTCAGACGGTCCCGCAGCCGCTCGCGCAGATAGGTGTCGCCATGAAGCCGCTCGACCGCATCGGCGCGCTCCCGGATTTCGTCCACGTCGGTGAGCGGACTTGCCAGCCGGCTGGCGAGAAGACGCGACCCCGCGCCCGACACGGTGCGGTCGATGACGGAGAGAAGCGACCCGGAGCGTTCGCCCGACAGGGTGCGCATGAGTTCCAGGTTGGCCCGGGTCGCCGGGTCGATGAGCATCCGCGCGCCCTCGCCCTCGGGGCGCGGCGGGTCGAGCGGCGGGCGGTCGCCATACTGGGTGCGTTCCACATAGGCGAGCGCGCCGGCCGCGGCCGTCAGTTCCGCGCGCGAGAAGCTGCCGAAGGCGTCCGCCGTCTGCACGCCGAAATAGCGCGCCAGCCGGTCCGCCGCCGTGGCGCCGTCGAAAAGGCTGCGCGGCACGGGCGACAGCGACGCGCCGGTGTCCTCCAGCAGCGCGCGAAGGGCCGGTTCCTCGAGCAGCCGGTCCGCGATGACGATCTCGCGCGGGTCGATGCGGGCGATGTCGGCGGCCAGGCGCGCGCTTTCGCTGGACGAGACGCGAAAGGCGCCGGTGGAAATGTCCACGAAGGCGAGCGCGAAGGTCTCCTCGCCCTCCAGCGATCCGCCGCGTGCCCTGTGCAGCGCCAGCAGGTAGTTGTTGCGCGCCGCCTCCAGCAGTCGCTCCTCCGTGAGCGTGCCGGGCGTGACGAGGCGCACGACCTCGCGGCGCACGACCGACTTGGAGCCGCGCTTCTTCGCCTCCGCCGGGTCTTCCGTCTGCTCGCACACGGCGACCCGGAACCCCAGCGCGATGAGCTTCTGCAGGTAGTCGTCGGCGGCGTGGACCGGCACGCCGCACATGGGGATGTCCTCGCCCAGGTGCTTGCCGCGCTTGGTCAGCGTGATGCCCAGCGCCCGCGAGGCGTCTTCCGCGTCCTGGAAGAACAGCTCGTAGAAATCGCCCATGCGGTAGAACAGCAGGCAATCGGGATTGGCCGTCTTGATCTCGATGTATTGCGCCATCATCGGCGTCATGCCGGAGGTGTCCGGCACGGAAGGCGCCGCGCCGGAGGGCGTGCGTTCCGCGTTGGCGGGTGCGGCTGCGGGCGCCGTCTCCGGGGTTTCGAGTGTCTCGGCCATGGGGGCTGACCCTAGATCAAATTGGCGTTGCGCGAAATCGGGGGAGGCGGCGGGAGCCGCCCGCCGGGCCCTTCTATCAAACTTGTGCCCGTCTTTCCGGTGCCCGCGGCCCGGAACCCGGCTTGAGACCTGAATTTTCCGGGGATAAGGTCTCCCTCCGCCGGCGGTCGGCGGCAAGACCACACGGGAAGGGAGCGACATGCCGGTGACGGACAAATCGGGCAAGAGCAGCGTCAGTTTCACGGAGCAGGAGGCGCTGCAGTTCCATCAGCAGGGACGGCCCGGCAAGCTGGAGATCTCCCCCACCAAGCCCATGGCGACCCAGCGCGACCTGTCGCTGGCGTATTCGCCGGGCGTCGCCGTTCCCGTGCGCGCCATCGCCGAGGACCCGACCCTTGCCTTCGACTACACCACGCGCGGCAATCTGGTCGGCGTGATCTCCAACGGCACCGCGATCCTGGGGCTCGGCAATCTCGGCGCGCTCGCCTCCAAGCCGGTGATGGAAGGCAAGGCCGTCCTGTTCAAGCGTTTCGCCGACGTGGATTCCATCGACCTCGAGGTCGACACCGAGGACGTCGACGCCTTCGTCAACTCCGTGCGTTACCTCGGCCCGTCGTTCGGTGGCATCAACCTCGAGGACATCAAGGCGCCGGACTGCTTCATCATCGAGCAGCGCCTGCGCGAGCTGATGGACATTCCCGTCTTCCACGACGACCAGCATGGCACGGCGATCATCGCGGTGGCGGGCCTGATCAACGCGCTGCACCTGACCGGGCGCGACATCAAGGACACCCGCATCGTGTGCAACGGCGCCGGCGCCGCCGGCATCGCCTGCATCGAGCTTGCCAAGGCGCTGGGCGTTCCCCACGACAATGTCATCCTGTGCGACACCAAGGGCGTGATCTACAAGGGCCGTGCCGAGGGCATGAACCAGTGGAAGTCCGCCCACGCGGTGGAGACGGACGCCCGCAGCCTCTATGACGCGCTCAAGGGAGCCGACGTCTTCCTCGGCGTGTCGGTCAAGGGCGCGCTCACCGAGGACATGCTGAAGGTGATGGCGCCGAACCCGGTCATCTTCGCCATGGCCAACCCGGATCCGGAGATCACGCCGGAGGAGGCCCACGGCATCCGCGACGACGCCATCGTCGCCACGGGCCGCTCCGACTATCCCAACCAGGTCAACAACGTCCTCGGCTTCCCCTACATCTTCCGTGGCGCGCTCGACGTGCAGGCGACCGAGATCAACGACGCGATGAAGATCGCCTGCGCCCGCGCGCTGGCCGAGCTTGCCCGCGAGGAAGTGCCGGACGAGGTCGCCGCCGCCTATCGCGGATCGCGCCCGAAGTTCGGTCCCGAGTACATCATCCCGGTGCCCTTCGATCCGCGCCTGATCTCCACCATTCCGCCGGCGGTGGCCCAGGCGGCGATGGAAACCGGCGTCGCACGCCGGCCCATCGTCGACATGGACCGATACCGCGAGCAGCTGTCCGCCCGCCGCGATCCGGTGGCCGGCACGTTGCAGCGCATCTTCTCCAAGGTGCGCCAGCAGCCCAAGCGCGTGGTCTTCGCGGAAGGCGAGGAGGAGCCGGTGATCCGCGCGGCGGCGAGCTTCGTCAACCAGGGGCTGGGCGAGGCGATCCTGATCGGCCGCGAGGACGAGGTGCGCGAGGTCGCCCATGCCGCCGGCATCGACTTGGAGCGTGGCGGGATCCGCATTCTCAACGCGCGCCTCTCCACCCGCAACGCGGATTATGCCGACTTCCTGTACTCCCGCCTGCAGCGGCGCGGCTATCTCTTCCGCGACTGCCAGCGGCTGGTGAACAACGACCGCAACTACTGGGGCGCGATCATGGTGGCGCGCGGCGATGCCGACGCCATGGTGACCGGCCTGACGCGCAATTATTCTGTCGCCCTCGACACGGTGCGCAATGTGGTCGACACCAAGCCCGGCCACCGGGTCATCGGCGTGTCGCTGGCGCTTTGCCGCGGACGCACCGTGCTCGTCGCCGACACGGCGGTGATCGACATGCCGACCTCGGAGGAGCTTGCCGACATCGCCGAGGAGGCGGCCCATGTGGCGCGGCGGCTTGGCTACGAGCCGCGCGTCGCCATGCTCGCCTATTCCACCTTCGGCCACCCCAGGAGCGAGCGTTCGGAGAAGGTCATCGAGGCGGTGAAGATCCTCGACCGGCGCCGCGTCGACTTCGAGTACGACGGCGAGATGGGCGCGGACGTGGCGCTGAACATGGACAAGATGGCGGCCTATCCGTTCTGCCGCCTGACGGGACCGGCCAACGTGCTGGTCATGCCGGCGTTCCACTCGGCCTCCATCTCCACCAAGATGCTGCAGGAACTGGGCGGCTCGACGGTGATCGGTCCCCTGCTCGTCGGCCTCGACAAGGCGGTGCAGATCCTGCCCATCGGCGCCAAGGACAGCGACATCGTCAACATGGCGGCGATCGCCGCCTACAACGTGACGTGAGGCGGGGTGGATGAGCGGTCTGGTCAAGATCTGCGGCCTGTCGGAACCGGAAACGCTGGTGGCCGCGCTCGACGCCGGCGCCGACATGATCGGGCTCGTCTTCTTCGAAAAGAGCCCGCGTCATGTGGATCTGGAGCGGGCCGCCGATCTTGCCGCGCGCATCCGCGCCTTTGGCCCGCCGCGCCCGGAGATCGTCGCGCTGACCGTCAACGCGGACGACGCGACGGTTTCCGCCATCATGGAGCGGGTGCGGCCCGACTGGCTCCAGCTTCACGGGAGCGAGAGCCCGGAGCGCTGCGCCGAACTGAAGGCGCGCTTCGGAGTGAAGGTGATGAAGGCGCTGGGCATCTCGGAGCCGGACGACATTGCCCGGGCGACGCCCTATGCGGCCGTGGTCGACCGGCTTCTCTTCGACGCCAGGCCGCCGAAAGGGTCCGACATTCCCGGCGGCAACGGGGTAAGCTTCGACTGGCGGCTGCTCGCGGGCCTTGACCTCGGGGTTCCGCTCATGCTTTCGGGTGGTCTCGACGCGGCGTCCGTCGGGCTTGCGCTGCAAACGAGCGGCCTGCGCGATGTCGACGTCTCCTCCGGAGTCGAGCGTGCGCGGGGCGTCAAGGACGCGGGTCGGATCCGGGAGTTCGTGGCGGCCGCGCGGGCCGCGCAGGACATGGAACATCAGGCGGCAGGGACCGCCCAGAAGGGACGGACAGGATGACGATCGGCAGCACGGCGAAGGCGAACAGCTACCGCACCGGCCCGGACGAGCGCGGTCATTTCGGCATTTTCGGCGGCCGCTACGTTGCCGAGACGCTGATGCCGCTGATCCTGGACCTGGAAAAGGCCTATGAGGACGCCAAGGCGGACCCGGCCTTCCAGGGGGAGATCGACCAGCTCAACGCCCATTACACCGGCCGGCCCTCGCCGCTCTATTTCGCCGAAAGGCTGACCCAGGAGCTCGGCGGCGCCAAGGTCTACTTCAAGCGCGACGAGCTGAACCACACGGGCAGCCACAAGATCAACAACTGCCTCGGCCAGATCCTCCTGGCCATGCGCATGGGCAAGACGCGGATCATTGCCGAGACCGGCGCCGGCCAGCACGGAGTCGCCACGGCGACCGTCTGCGCGCGGTTCGGCCTGCCCTGCGTGGTCTACATGGGCGCGACCGACGTGGAGCGCCAGGCGCCCAACGTCTTCCGCATGAAGCTGCTGGGCGCCGAGGTGGTGCCGGTGACGGCGGGCGCCGGTACGCTCAAGGACGCCATGAACGAGGCGCTGCGCGACTGGGTGACCAATGTCGCCGACACCTATTACCTCATCGGCACGGCGGCGGGCCCGCATCCCTATCCGGAGATGGTGCGCGACTTCCAGTCGGTGATCGGAACGGAAACGCGCGAGCAGATCATGGCGGCGGAGGGACGGCTTCCCGACGCCATCGTCGCTGCCGTCGGCGGCGGGTCCAACGCCATCGGCCTGTTCCATCCCTTCCTGGACGACACGGGGGTGGAGATCTGGGGCGTCGAGGCGGGTGGCCACGGCCTGGAGGGCAACGAGCATTGCGCCTCGCTCAACGCCGGCAAGCCGGGCGTGCTGCATGGCAACCGCACCTATCTGCTGCAGGACGACGACGGCCAGATCCTCGAGGGACACTCGATTTCCGCCGGCCTCGACTATCCAGGCATCGGCCCGGAGCACTCCTGGCTGAAGGAGACGGGACGCGTCAACTACGTGCCCATCACCGACAACGAAGCGCTTGAGGCATTCAAGCTGCTGACCCGTCTGGAGGGCATCATTCCCGCGCTGGAGCCGGCGCACGCGCTGGCCCAGGTGGTGAAGCTGGCCCCGAAGATGGACAAGGAGCAGATCATCGTCATGAACCTGTGCGGGCGTGGCGACAAGGACGTCTTCACGGTGGGCAAGCTGCTCGGCTTCGAGCTCTGAGCGGCCCCGTCCTCTCCTGAAACCGCAAGGGGCGGCTAGGATATCGCACCGCCCCTTGCGCCTCCGTCTGGAGGTGGACGTCCGCAGGCGCCGGGCCGAAGTGGCTTTCCCCCGGCCCGTTCGGAGTGCCGGTGTCGTTCGGCCCGCGTGGACGAAAAACCGTTGCCTCGCATGGGCGGATCGGCTATCCGTTCGCCAGATGCCGCGCCATGGCGCGCCGATCAGGGCCTTACGGCCCCGAAGCACCCGTAGCTCAGCTGGATAGAGCGCTGCCCTCCGAAGGCAGAGGTCACAGGTTCGAATCCTGTCGGGTGCGCCACTGCTTTTCCCGCCGTATCTCCGTTGTCCCGAAGCCACTGTCCCTGGTCGTGGGCTTTGGGCTGCGCATACAAGATCGGCGGCAGGGCTGCCCCCGCCGCCGGTCGTTTTGCGTGTCGTTGCGCTTGCGTGCGAGGCGGCCGCTTCAGGCCTTTGCCGCCTCGATCTTGTCCTATGTCTTCGTGTCGAAGTCCGAGGCGTCGTGGCGCTCGTGAAGCTGCGTCGCGGGGTCGCCGCTCGTGCGGTTCACCATGCGACCACGCTGCACCGCCGGGCGGGCCAGGATCTCGTCGGCCCAGCGCAGCACGTTGGTGTAGTCCGACACCTGCAGGAACTCCGCCGCCTCGTAGAGCCAGCCCTTCACGAGGCCGCCGTACCACGGCCAGATCGCCATGTCGGCGATGGTGTAGTCGTCGCCGGCGACAAAGCGCGTCTCGGCCAGCCGCTTGTCGAGGACGTCGAGCTGGCGCTTGGTCTCCATGGCGTAGCGGTTGATGGGATATTCGAGCTTCACCGGCGCATAGGCGTAGAAATGGCCGAAGCCGCCGCCCACGAAGGGGGCCGAGCCCATCTGCCAGAACAGCCAGGACAGCATTTCCGCCCGCTTCGCCGGGTCCTGGGGAATGAAGGCGCCGAACTTTTCCGCCAGGTGCATGAGGATCGCGCCGGATTCGAACACGCGCACCGGCTCCGCGCCGCTGCGGTCGACGAGCGCCGGGATCTTGGAGTTGGGATTGGCCTCCACGAAGCCGGAGCCGAACTGGTCGCCGTCGCCGATGCGGATCAGCCAGGCGTCATATTCGGCGCCCGTGTGACCGGCCGCCAGGAGCTCCTCGAGAAGGATGGTCACCTTCTGGCCGTTCGGCGTCCCCAGCGAATACAGCTGCATGGGGTGCTTGCCGACGGGCAGCTCCTTGTCGTGGGTCGCGCCGGACACCGGACGGTTGATGCTGGCGAAGGCGCCGCCGCTCGGTGCTTCCCACGTCCAGATGCGGGGCGGGACATAGGTATTGTCGTTGCTCATGAAGTTGTCTCCGGAAATTCGGAACAAGGATATGTGGGGCGAATGTGGAGCAATGGGCGCAGGTTGCAACCACACGGCAGGGCACGAAACGGTGAACGCGCGGCGCGTTGCGGTTCACGTCGTCCCGGCGGCCTTTCTCAGCAGGGCGTCGAGAGCCGCGCGGTCGGCGGCGTCGAGCGGGGCGACGAGGCGCGCCTGTGTCGCCACGTGGTCCGTGACGCAGGCGTCGATGCGTGAGAACCCCTCGGGCGTCAGCGACACGAGAAAGCCCCGTCCGTCCTGAGGGTTGGGCTTGCGTTCGACGAGGCCCGCCGCCACGAGGCGATCAATGCGGTTGGTGATCGTGCCCGAGGTGACCATCGTCGCCTCTATCAGCGCGCCGGGCGACAGTGCGTGCGGAGGTCCGGCCCGCCGCAGCGTGGCCAGAAGGTCGAAGCTTGCGGCATTGAGGCCGTGACGGGCGAAGGTCGCCTCCATCTCACGGCTCCAGGCGCGCGCAAGGCGACCGAGACGGCCGATGAGCGCCATGGGCGCCACATCCAGGTCGGGGCGCTCCCGGTTCCACTGCTCGATGATGCGCTCGACATGATCCATGCCCCCATATCGCCGCCGCTGCGTCTTGACGTCAAGACACAATGCCGGCGCCGCCCGCCCGGGACGTGTCAGCGAGCGGTCAGATCCGGCGCTGGTTGACGCGTGCCGACAGCTCCGCGTGGCTTTCCTTGCGTTCCGAATAACGGTCCACGAGCGCCTCGCGGAGGTCGCGGGTCAGCCATGTGAAGCGGACGAGCTCCTCCATCACGTCGACCATGCGGTCGAAGAAGGGCGAGGCGATCATGCGGCCCGCCTCGTCGAACTCGTTGAACGCCTTGGGCACGGACGACTGATTGGGGATGGTGAGCAGGCGCATCCAGCGCCCCAGGATGCGCAACTGGTTGACGGTGTTGAAACTCTGGCTGCCGCCACAGACCTGCATCACCGCGAGCGTCTTGCCCTGGGTCGGGCGCACGCCGCCAAGCGACAGGGGGATCCAGTCGATCTGGGCCTTCATCACCGCCGACATGGCGCCGTGGCGCTCCGGCGAGCACCAGACCATGCCCTCGCACCAGGTGACGAGCTCGCGCAGTTCCGCCACCTTCGGGTGGGAGGCGTCGTCGCCGTCGGGAAGCGGCAGGCCGGCCGGATCGAAGAACCGCGTCTCGGCGCCGAAACGGGCGAGCACGCGTGCCGCCTCCTGTGCCAGAAGACGCGAATAGCTGCGTTCGCGCAGCGATCCGGTCAGGAGCAGCAGGCGCGGGGGATGGGTGCTTCGGCTGGCGGGAAACAGGCGCGTCGCGTCGAGGGGCGCGAAGGCCGTCTTGTCGAGCTGGGGCAGGTCATCCGACACGGTTGCCCTCCGCGTCCAGGACCAGCGTTCCGTCCTCCTTGGAAAGCGGACCGGGGGGCATCCTGTCGAGCAGGTCGAGCACGGTTTCCGAGGGGCGGCACAGGCGCACGCCGCGCGGGCTGCACACGATGGGCCGGTTGACGAGAACCGGATGCGCCAGCATGGCGTCGAGGATTGTGTCCTCCGCCACCCCCTCCCCGAGCAGGCCGAGATCGGCGGCCGGCGACTTGGTCTCGCGCAGAGCGGTGCGCGGCGTCAGGCCGGCCGCGGCGAAGAGCGCCAGAAGCTGGGGACGCGTCCAGCCGGTGTCCAGATAGGGAATGACGACGGGCTCCTCGCCGGCCGCGCGGATGATCTCCAGCACGTTGCGCGAGGTGCCGCAGTCGGGATTGTGGTGGATCACGATGGTCATGGGGGCCTCGATGGAAAAACGGCCGGGCTCAGCCGGCGTTGCGGGCGGAAACGGCGGGATTGCGCTCGTACCAGCCGCGCGAGCGGTTCACCACGGCGACGAGGGCGAGCATCACCGGAACCTCGATGAGCACGCCGACGACGGTGGCGAGCGCCGCGCCCGAGTTGATGCCGAACAGGCTGATGGCGGTCGCCACGGCGAGTTCGAAGAAGTTGCTGGCGCCGATAAGGGCGGAGGGACCCGCGATGCAGTGCTCCTCGCCGATCGTCCGGTTGAGGACATAGGCGAAGGCGAAGATGAAGACCGTCTGCAGGAAGATCGGCACCGCGATCAGGCCGATCACCGAGGGCTGCGCGAGGATCTGTCCGCCCTGGAAGGCGAAGAGCAGCACGACGGTGAGCAGCAGGGCGGTGATGGAGAACGGTTGCACCGCATGGGTGAAATCGGCAAGGCGCGACCCGTCGCCACCGCCCAGCGCCGAGCGCAGCACCTGCGCCACGATCACCGGAACGACGATGAACAGCGCCACGGAGATCAGCAGCGTTTCCCAGGGCACGACGATGGAGGAAACGCCGAGAAGCAGCGCCACGATGGGCGCGAAGGCGATGACCATGATCGCGTCGTTGAGGGCCACCTGGCTGAGCGTGAAGGCGGGGTCGCCGCGCGTCAGGTTGCTCCAGACGAAGACCATGGCCGTGCAGGGCGCGGCGCCGAGCAGGATCAGGCCGGCGATGTAGCTCTCGATCTGGGCCTCCGGCAGCAGCGGGCGAAACAGCCAGCCGAGCGTCAGCCAGCCGAAGATGACCATGGAGAACGGCTTGATCGCCCAGTTGGCGAGCAGGGTGACACCGATGCCGCGCCAGTGACGGCCCACCTGGAGCATTGCGGCGAAATCGATCTTCATGAGCATGGGAACGATCATGAGCCAGATCAGGACGGCCACGGGGATGTTGACGCTGGCGACCTCCATGCCGGAGAGCGCGGCGAAGGCGCCGGGAAAGGCCTTGCCGAGCAGGATGCCGACGATGATGCAGCCGGTGACCCAGGCGGTCAGCCACTTCTCGAAGAAGCTTATTCCGGGCGCGGGGGATTGGGTCGTGTCGCTCATGACTGTCGCGGGCTCTTGTTCGGGAGGAGACGGGGAGGACGGCCTTACGCCTTGCCGATCTCGTCGAGCCGGCGCGAAAGCGACAGGCTGTCGAGGGAGGCGATGGGCAGGTTCACGAAGATGGAAATGCGGGTGGACAGCATCCGGTAGGCGTCGGCGAAGGCGAAACGGCGCTCGGCGTCATTGCCGGTGGCGGCGGCCGGATCCGGAACGCCCCAGTGGGCGGTCATGGGCTGGCCGGGCCACACGGGGCACGATTCCGAGGCCGCCTGGTCGCAGACCGTGAAGACGAAATCCATCCGGGGGGCGTCGGCTGTCGCGAATTCCTCCCAGCTCTTGGACCGGGCAAAGGCCGTGTCATGTCCCTCCCGGGCAAGGAGGTCGATGGCGAAGGGGTGCACCTCGCCCTTCGGCTGCGAGCCGGCGGAAAACGCGCGGAACCGTCCTCCTCCCTCCTGCGTCAGGATGGCCTCGGCCATGATCGAGCGGGCGGAGTTGCCCGTGCACAGGAAGAGAACGTTGTGGACCTGGGACATTTCGGCCTCCGATCGCGGCGGGCGGATCGCCGGTGGCGCTCCATTTAATCTATATATCGAGAATATTGGATATATAGCGGTGGCGCAAGAGCCGATTGGGACAATGGCGCCGGCGAGCGAAGTCCATATGTCTTGACGTCAAGATTTATCTCATTATCTTGAGGTCAAGATAAAATGCGCGGGCCTCTCCTCGGGGCGCCGCGCCAGTGGAGACGTGTCGATGAACCGGACCAAAGACATTGCCCTGACGGCGCTCGCGCCGGCGATCTGGGGCAGTTCCTACTATGTGGCGACGACCTTCCTGCCGGACTGGCACCCGTTGCTCGTCGCCTTCCTGCGCGCGCTGCCCGCAGGCCTGCTGCTGCTGCTTCTCGTTCGCCAGATGCCTCGGGGGATCTGGTGGTCCAGGGTGTTCCTGCTGGGCGCGCTCAACTTCTCGGTCTTCTGGGCGTTTCTGTTCATCGCCGCCTACCGGTTGCCCGGTGGCGTGGCGGCAACGGTCGGCGCCATTCAGCCGCTTCTCGTGCTGATGCTCTCGCGGCCTCTTCTGGGCACGCGCGTCGCGCCACTCGCCTTCCTGGCCGCACTTGCGGGGATTGGCGGCGTCGCGATGCTCATCCTGACGCCCGGCGCGTCGCTCGACCCGCTCGGCCTTGCCGCGGGTCTTGGCGGTGCGGCCTCCATGGCGCTGGGCACCGTGCTTTCGCGCCGCTGGCAGCCGCCGGCGGGGCCGCTGACCTTCACCGCCTGGCAGCTTGTTGCCGGCGGCGTGCTGCTTCTGCCCGCCGCGTTGGCGTTCGCCCCGCTTCCCGAGGCGGTGACCGCCGCGAACCTTGCGGGTCTTGCCTATCTCGGACTCATCGGGGCGGCCTTCACCTATCTGGTGTGGTTTCGCGGCCTCGCCCGGCTTGAACCGGCCATCGTTTCGCCGCTCGGCTTTCTCAGCCCCGTGACGGCGGTCGCGCTCGGGCTGCTGCTGGCGGGCGAGACCCTGACGGGCCTGCAGGTGGCAGGTATCGCGGTGATCTTCGCGAGCATCATTGCCGGGCAGCGCGCGCAGGCTCGTCGCGCGGGTGTTCCCGTCGCCGCGCCCTCGTCCGTGCCCTCTTCCGCGTCTGCGACCGTTCGCGCGGGGTGAGGCGCGTTTGACACGAAAACGCCTGCCCCTTCGAAAAGGGGCGGGCGTCCTGTCGTTCTCCGGTAGGGACCCCTCAGGCCTCGTGCGGAATGCGAACCGGGGCGTCGGTGTCAACGGTCTCGCCATTGACCACGAGCGAGCGGGTCTCACCGGCGGGCAGAACGATGCGGGCCGTGTCGAACGCCGGCCGGTAACCGCCCTTGCGCGTGAGCGCCAGTCGCACGACATCCGCGTCGCCGGAAAGCACTGCCCGCGTCAGGGCATGGTTGCCCGCGAGCGCGTCGGCGGCGAAACCGTCATCCGCATATTCGAGACTTTCGTGGGCATGGCCCTGGTCCAGCGCCGCCGGAACCGGGAAGACGAGCCACGTACGCGTCCCGTCCCGTGCGGCATCGGCGCGCGAAAGACCCTCGGCGAGCGGGATCGCCGAACCGGCCCGCACGAAGAGCGGCATGGAGGCGAGATCCACGTCCAGGGTGAGCTCGCTCCCGCCGGGATGGTGGATGCCGGTATGAAAGTCCCACCAGCCCGTGCCGTTGTCGGGCAGGTGGAGTGAGCGGGTGCGGGCACCCTCGTCCACGACGCTCGCGACCAGAAGATCGCGGCCGATGAGAAACTCGTCGCACTCAACATGGGTCGCCGGGTCGTGGTCATGGTCGAGAAAGGTCGGCCGGAGCATGGGCTCGGCCTCGACCACCGCCTTGTAGAGCACGGTGTAGAGATAGGGCAGCAGCCGGTAGCGCAGGCGGATGGCCGCGCGCACCAGCGGCGTGACCTCCGGGTACATCCAGGGCTCGTTGACCGTGTGGTCGTCGTTCCACGAGTGGATCGTGAAGCGCGGGTGGAAGATGCCGTTCTGTACCCAGCGCACGAACAGCTCCGGACCGGGTTTGGGGCCTGCGAACCCACCGACATCGTGGCCGATGTTGTAGAGGCCGGACAGCGACATGCCGAGGCCCATGCGGATGTTGTAACGCAAGCTGTCCCAACTGGTGCGGTTGTCGCCCGACCAGGTCTGCGCGTAGCGCTGCAGGCCCGGCGCGCCGGAGCGCGAAATCAGATAGGGACGCCGGTCCGGGGCATGGGCAAGCTGCGCGTCGCGGCTCGCGCGCGTCATCAGCACCGGCATGAGGGGGCGGATGAGCCCGATCTCGATGTCCCGGCCGAACCCGTTGCAGCGCGCCGAGGCGTCCCAGACCTCGTACTCGTTGTTGTCGTTCCAGGTCGAGCCGATGCCGTTCGCGAGCAGCTTGGAGGTGACGTTCTCCTTCCACCAGTCGACGGTCGCCGGGTTGGTGAAATCGAGGTGCGAGCCCTCGTCGTCCCAGAAGGAGGAGCGTTCGGGAACGTCGCTCTCGCTGTCGAGAACGAAGAGACCGGCCGCCTGCGCTTCGCCGTAGCGGGGATGATCCTGCAGCAGGCACGGCTTGATGTTGGCCGCCAGATGCAGGCCGGCCTCTGCGAAGACCGCCGACATGGCCTTGGGGTCCGGCACCTTGTCGTGGTTCCAGTTGAACACGTAGCGCTTGGGGCCGATGGACGTGTAGCCGGACGAGAGCTGGAAGCTGTCGCAGGGAATGTCGTGCTCGGCGACGAGGCGCACGAACCCCTCGAGCCGGGCCTGTGCGTCCGGCGCGTCGGTGTAATGCATGGTGGAGCCGGAGTAGCCAAGGCTCCACAGCGGCGGAAACGCCGTGCCGCCGGTCAGCCGCGTGTGCCCCTTTACCAGCCCCAGAAGGTCCGGCGACCAGCTCATGTAGTAGTCGAGGTCGCCGTCCGTCGCGCGGTAGGCGCGATAGGGCTTGTGGTAGTTGTCGAGCTCGTTGCCGAGATCGAACCAGCAGCTTGCCAGATTGTCGTAGAACAGGCCGTAGGCACCGGCATCCGGGGTCACCGTGAAGGTGACGGGCACATGCTTGTAGAGCGGGTCCGTGGAGCGGGCGTCATAGCCCATGGCGTCGAGATTGCGCATCTCGTAGCGCCGGCCCGAGCGTTCCAGGTCACCCGATTTCTCGCCCAGTCCGTAGACCCGCTCGCCCGGATGGCGCAGCAGGAAATGGCCGTGGGCGTTGTCCTTCACGCCCAGCATGACCGCGCCGGTGGGCCGCTCGCTGGCGAAGGTGGCGAAGCTGCCGTCCGCCTGGCGCGCCGACCATGTGAAGGTGAGCGGCTGCGTGATCGTCAGGCGCAGCGTGGCCGTTTCCAGCGTCAGGCTGCCGTCCTCGCCCTCGACGAGGGTGAAGGCGGGGCGGGAAAAGCCGGAGAGGTCCGTGCGCGGGCGCCCCTCGAAGGGAACGTCGTCCCCGCCCCGGTCGAGGGCGGGCGCGACCGACCAGGTGCGGTCCAGCCGCAGCTCGCCGTTTCGCGCCAGCAGAACCCGCCACAGCGCGTCTTCCAGCACCAGCACCTGCATCCGGTGCCGGCCGTCCACGAGAAGCTCGATGCCGGCGTCGAGCCGGGCCGTGAGCGTGAAGGATTTGAGCGTTTTCATAGAACCTGTCCGGATTGCGGTGTGCGGCCCGGCTCAGTAGCCGAGCAGGAGGCGCGGCAGCGTGAGCGAGATTTCCGGCACATAGGTGACCAGAAGCAGCAGCGCCGCGAGCACCGCATAGAAGGGCATGAGAGGCTTGAGCACCTGGCCGATGGAGACCTTCGCCACCGAACAGCCGACGAAGAGCGCCGAGCCCACCGGCGGGGTGCAGATGCCGATGCACAGGTTGAAGGTCATCACGACGCCGAAATGCACCGGATCCATGCCGAGATCCTTCACCACGGGAAGGAAGATCGGCGTGAAGATCAGCAATGCGGGGGTCATGTCCATGAAGGTGCCGACGACAAGCAGCGCGATGTTGATGACCAGCAGCAGGACGAGCGGATTCTCGGAGATGGCCAGCAGCGCGTCGGAGACGGTGTAGGGGATGTCGGCGAAGGCCATCACCTTGGACATGGCGATGGAACAGCCGATCATCAGCAGCACGATCGAGGTGGTGACGGCGGATTCAAGGATGATGCCGGGGAGGTCGCGCACGCCGATCTCGCGATAGACGACGAGTGCCAGGAACAGCGTGTAGACCACGGCGGCGGCGGACGCCTCGGTCGCGGTGAAGATGCCGCCGATGATGCCGCCCATGACGATGACGATCAGCCCGAGCGGCAGGATGGCATCCGCCGTGCGCTGGGCCACCTCGCGCATGGAGGGGCGCGGGGCGACGGGGTAGCCGCGCTTCTTGGCGATGATGCCGGCGACCGTCATCAGCCCGAGACCCATCAGGATGCCCGGCACGTAACCGGCCACGAACAGGGCGGCGATCGAGGTGCCGTTGGTGATGAGCGAATAGACGATGAAGGTGGTCGACGGCGGAATGAGAAGGCCGGTGGGGCAGGAGGCGATGTTGACGGCGGCAGAATAGGCCGGGTCGTAGCCTTCCTTTTTCTGCAGCGGCGACATGACGCCGCCCACAGCCGCCGCCGAGGCGACGGCCGATCCGGAAATCGAGCCGAACATCATGTTCGCCAGCACGTTGCAGTGGGCGAGCGCGCCGGGCAGGCGACCGCCGAGCACCTTGGCGAACTCGATGAGCCGCAGCGCGATGCCGCCCCGGTTCATGATGTTGCCGGCAAGGATGAAGAAGGGGATGGCCAGCAGCGTGAAGCTGTCGAGGCCGGAGGCCATCTGCTGTGCGGTGATGTAGACCGACTGGTCGAACGTCATGAACAGCAGGAAGGTGCAAACGGTCGCGATGCCGATGGCGAAGGCGATCGGCACGCCGATCACCATGAGGAAGGCGAAGACGCCGAAAAGGGTCAGGGCGCTCTGCAATTCATCCATGTCGGGGTCCTCAGTCGCGCGAAGCGTCGGTCGCTATTCCGCCGGCGGGCTCCTCGTCGGGGCCCTGGTGGAACGTTTCGCCGCGCGCCAGCGCGACCAGGAAATACAGGCAATAGAAGACGATCATGGCGCCGGCAAAGGGGATCGCGCCGTAGACCCAGCCCATGGGCAGCCGCAGCGCCGGCGACAACTGCCCGGTGGAGAGCGTGCGCGTCATCAGGTCGGCGCCGCCGTAGATCATGACGACCAGCGCGAAGCCCATGATGAGCAGCATGACGAGCATGTCGAGGTAGCGCGCGCGCTCGGGACCGAGCATCAGCGGCAGGGCGTCGATGGCCAGGTGCCGGCGCTGCCCGAGCGTGTAGGCGGCACCGACGAGGCCGGTCCACATGAACAGGAACCGGGCCAGTTCGTCGGTCACGGTGCTGGGCGTGCCAAGCACGTAGCGCGACACCACCTGCCAGACCACACAGGCCACGAGCACCGCGAAGACGAGCGAGATAAGCCAGCCGAGCGTCCTGTCGACGCGGGCCTTCAGTCCCACCATGGCGGGGCCTCCATCTGGTGCGGGTCCGCCGGCGGGATCGGCCGGGGCCACGCATTTCCTCCCCATCCGGCAGGTCTCGCGACCGCCGGGTTCTCATGTCTTGTTGGCTTCACATTGCCCATTCGACAAAATTGGTCAACCAATTTCCAAAACTGGTTGACATGTCGTCCGGCGTGGCCATCCTTTGCGACGGGTCCGGCGGGTCGATCTCCGTCCGGGCGCGTTTTCACTCCGCGCCGCGCGTCGTTCCTGGCCGTGGCGGGATCAAGAAACCGGTCATCTCGGCACGCTGTCCCGGTCCTCCGGCCGCGGGCGGGACCGCCGGGAGCCAGGACCCGGCGTGGGGAGGCCCCTCCGGGAACCAACTGGCCGGACCAATTTCGGGAGGTATTCCACATGCGCATGTCCCGTGGCATTGCTGCGCTTGCCGGCGCGGCTCTCATTGCTGCCCTCGCCTCGACCGCCGAGGCCCGCACGCTCAAGCTGAACCACAACAACCCTGAGGACCATCCGCTTCACAAGTCGCTGGAGTTCATGGCGGATCGCGTCAACGAACTGACCGACGGCGACCTCAAGGTCCGCGTCTACGCCAACGCCCAGCTCGGCAACCAGCGCGAGTCCATGGAGCTGATGCAGAACGGCTCGCTCGACATGGCCCGCTCCAACGCCAGCGAGCTCGAGGCGTTCGAGGAGTCCTACGCGGCGCTCAACCTGCCCTTCATCTTCGCCAACGAGGACCACTACTACAAGGTCCTGTCCGGCGAGATCGGCGACGACATCCTCGCCTCCTCGCGTGACAAGGGCTTCATCGGCGTGGCCTTCTACGTCGAGGGCGCGCGCTCCTTCTATGCCAACAAGGAGATCAACTCGCCGGCCGATCTCGAGGGCATGAAGATCCGCGTCCAGCCGAGCCCGTCGGCGATCCGCATGGTCGAACTGCTCGGCGGCAGCCCGACGCCGATCGCCTGGGGCGAGCTCTACAGCGCGCTTCAGCAGGGCGTGGTCGACGGCGCGGAAAACAACCCGCTCGCCCTCACCTCCGCCCGTCACGGCGAGGTTGCCAAGGTCTATTCCAACGACGAGCACACGATGATCCCGTCGGTGGTGATGATCTCCACCCAGACCTGGGATTCGCTGTCCGAGGAAGAGCGGAAGGCCCTCAAGGAGGCCGCCCGCGAGTCCATGGACTTCCACCGTGACAACTGGAACAAGCAGGTTGCCGAGGGTATCGAGCAGGCCAAGAACGAGCTCGGCGTGAAGTTCATCGAGGTCGACAAGGCGCCGTTCGTCGAGAAGGTCCTGCCGATGCACGAGGAAGCCGCCAAGGCCTCGCCGCGCGTCGCCGACCTGATCGAGCGCATCAAGGCGGCGGCCGAGTAAGGCCGCGCCGAACCCGATCCCCGAAAGGGACAGGGTCCTCCCGGGACCGGACGGCCCGAGGCGCTTGCGCCCGCCGTCCACCCGCATCCGGCCGCGGCGTCACGCCGCGGCCGGTTTCCCGGACACCGCGCCGAGACGCTGAAGGGTCGGCGTCGTCGCGTCGCATCGTGCCGCTTTCCTCGATACAAACACCGGAGACCTTGCCGTGCTCGAACGCTCTCCCCTTGCCGAGAACGCGCTGCAGTGCCTGCATGACGAGGACTACGGGCGGCCCTACGACACCCGCACGCTGAACAGCTCCACCATGATCTTCTCCGGTGGCCGAAGCGGGATCAGCCTCGACGGCGACTGGAACTTCTGCGTCGACCTGCTCGACACCGGACTGCGCCAGAAGTGGTTCGCCATGGAACCCATGGCCGCGGAAGAGCGCGCCGAGCCCTGGGACTACGACCCTTACGAGGGAGAGACCGTCCCGGTGCCCTCCTGCTGGCAGATGCTGAAGGAGAAGTGGTACTTCTTCGAGGGCTCGGCCTGGTACACCCGCCCGCTCGACGTCGGCACGCCGCAGGACGGCAAGCGCCGCTTTCTGCGCGTCGGTGCCGCGCAGTACGATTGCAAGGTCTTCCTGAACGGCGTGTTCCTGGGCAATCACGTCGGCGGGTCCACGCCCTTCTTCTGCGAATTGACCGACCACCTGCGCGAGGGCCGCAACTGGCTCATGCTGATGGTCAACAACGCGCGCACGCTCGATCGCGTGCCCATGCGCAACACGGACTGGTTCAACTATGGCGGCGTCTACCGCGAGGTGGCGCTCTACGAGACGCCGAAGACGGTGATCCGCGACCTCTTCGTTCATCTGGTGCCCGACGGCAGCGACAGCCGCATCCGCGCCGAGGTCGAGGTGGAGGGCGCGACGAGCGCGCGTCTTGAGATCGCCGGCCTCGGCATCGCCTGCGATATTCCCCTCGACGCCGGGGGGCGGGGCGAGGTCACGCTGGAGGCAGCCCCGGAACTGTGGTCGCCGGAAAATCCGAAGCTCTACGACGTGCGGCTTTCCGCGGGCGGGGACAGTGTCAGCGATCGCGTCGGCTTCCGCCGCATCGAGCGGGTCGGCGACGAGATCAGGCTCAACGGCAAGGCGCTGTTCCTGCGCGGCATTTCCGTGCACGAGGATGACGCGGTCCACGGCAAGGTCACCAGCGAGGACGACCTGCGCCGGCGCTTCGCCCACGCCCGCGAGCTCAATTGCAACTACCTGCGGCTTGCGCATTATCCCCACCACGAGCGCGCCGCCGAGATCGCCGACGAGATGGGCTTCCTGTTGTGGGAGGAGATCCCGGTCTACTGGGCGATCGCCTTCGACGATCCCGCCACCTACGAGGACGCCCGCAATCAGCTTTGCGAGCTGGTGAAGCGCGACCGCAACCGCGCCAGCGTCATCATCTGGTCGGTGGGCAACGAGAACCCGGACACGGATGCGCGGCTGGCCTTCATGAAGGGGCTCGCGGACACCGCGAAGGCGCTCGACCCGACCCGCCTCACCTCCGCCGCCTGCCTGGTCAACCACGCGCGCAACCGCATCGAGGACCGGCTGGCCGAGCACATCGACGTCATCGGCATCAACGAGTATTACGGCTGGTACGAGGAGAATTTCGAGGACCTCGTCGCCATCGGCGCCAATTCCAACCCCGGCAAGCCGGTGGTGATCTCCGAGACCGGCGCGGACGGCGCCATCGGCGAGGGCGCGCCCAGGCGGGGCCTGTTCAGCGAAGCCTATATGACCGAGGTCTACGAGAAGCAGATCGCCACGCTGCGCCCGCTCGATTACGTCAAGGGCATGTCGCCCTGGATCCTGTATGACTTCCGTGTCGAACGCCGGCAAAATATATTCCAGCGTGGATACAACAAGAAGGGCCTGATCGCGGCCGACAAGGCGACGCGGAAGAAGCCCTTCGACGTGCTTGCCGCCTACTACGCCGAGCGTCGCGAGGACGACGCGGCGCGTGACGCGCAGGCCGCGGATGCAGCGCGGGAGGAAACCGCATGAGCGATACACCGGCCAGGCGCCGCTACGAGGAGGTGGCGGACGCCCTGAGGGACGATCTGGCCTCCGGCGCCTATGGCGTCGGCGACCGGCTGAAGACGGAGCGCCAGATCTCCGAGGAGATGGGCGTCAGCCGCTCGCTGGTGCGCGAGGCGGTCATCATGCTGGAGATCGAGGGGCTCGTGGACGTGCGCAAGGGCTCGGGCATCTATGTCGCCCGCCTGCCCTCCGGCGAGGCCCAGGCCGCGCGCGCGGACATCGGTCCCTTCGAACTGCTGCAGGCGCGGCAGGTGCTGGAAAGCTCGATCGCCGCCTTCGCCGCCACCATGGTGACCAAGGCCGACATCCTGCGCATGCGCGAGGCGCTGGAAATGGAGCGCCGCGCCATCGAGGAGAACACGGGCGACTATTCCGGCGACGAACTGTTCCATCACCTCATCGCCGAGGCGACGCAGAACGGCGTGCTCGTCGACATGATCGACGAACTGTGGCGCAAGCGCGAGCAGAGTCCCATGTGGGCCAGGCTTCACGCGCGCATCTTCGACGGCGGTTACCGCAAGAAGTGGCTCGAAGATCACGGCCGCATCCTCGCAGCCCTGCAGACCCGCGATCCCGCCGGCGCGCGGCAGGCCATGTGGCAGCACCTTGAAAACGTGCGCCGCACCCTGCTCGACCTGTCCGACGTGGATGACCCGCATTTCGACGGCTACCTGTTCGACAGCGGTCCGGTCGTGGCGGCCGGGTCCTGAGCGGCACCTTTCCCGGTCGGTCCCGCTGAGCGGACGGCCTTTTCGACAAGACATGGAACACTGAACGATGTTGCACACCTGGCGCTGGTTCGGACCCGCCGACCCGGTTTCCCTGAGCGACGTGCGCCAGGCTGGCGCGAGCGGCGTGGTCTCCGCCCTGCACGATCTTGCGAACGGCGTCGTGTGGACGCCCGAGCGCATCGCGCTTCGCAAGGCCGAGATCGAGGCCGCCGGCCTCACCTGGTCCGTGGTCGAGAGCATTCCCGTGCACGAGGACATCAAGACCGGTGCTCCGGGTTGGGAGGCCCATGCGGACGCCTGGGCCGAAAGCCTCGCAAATCTCGCCCGCGCCGGCATCACCACCATCTGCTACAACTTCATGCCGGTGCTGGACTGGACGCGCACGGACCTTGCGCACGAGCTTGAAGACGGCGCGCGCTGCCTGCGTTTCGACCAGACGGCACTGGCCGCCTTCGACCTGTTCATCCTGGAGCGCGAGGGGGCGGACGCGGACTATACGGCGGAGCGCCGGGAAGCCGCGAAGCGCTATCATGACGCCCTGTCGGCAGATGCGCGCCAGCGCCTTTGCGACAATGTCATCGCCGGCCTGCCGGGCTCCGAGGAAAGCTATTCGATCGAGGCGTTCCGCGCCCGCCTCGCCGCCTATGACGGGCTGGGCGCCGAAGGGCTGCGCCGCAATCTCGAGGCGTTCCTGAAGCGGGTCGTGCCGGTTGCCGAACGCGAGGGCGCAAGGCTCGCGATCCATCCCGACGATCCGCCCCGCCCGCTCTTCGGCCTGCCGCGCATCGTCTCCACCGCCGCCGACATGGATGCGATCGCGGCCATGGTCGACAGCCCGGCGAACGGCTTCACCTTCTGCACCGGCTCCTATGGCGTGCGCGCCGACAACGATCTCGTTGCCATGTTCCAGGCCCATGCGGAACGGGTCCACTTCCTGCATCTGCGCGCGACGAAGCGCGAGGAGGATCTGGAGAGCTTCCACGAGGCGGCCCATCTCGACGGCGACGTGGACATGGTGGCCATGGTTCGCGCTGTTGTCGCGGAGGAGCGCCGCCGCGCGGTCTCGCTGCCCATGCGGCCCGACCACGGTCACCAGATCCTCGACGATCTCCGCAAGGTCTCCACGCCCGGCTATCCGGCGGTCGGACGGCTGCGCGGGCTTGCCGAGATGCGCGGGATAGAGCGTGCCGTCACCGCGCTGACCTGATCTTCCGTTCCCCCGCAGCCGTTCCCCCGCTACTCTCCGGGTCGGGTGGACACGCGGCGAGGCGACGACGGGTGCAATGACGCAGGATACGATCCTCTGGGTCTGCGAGGACGCCCGGCTCGTGGGAGCCGAGGCGCTCGATCCCCTGCTCGATGCGGGCGAACGCGCGCGCCGGTCCCGGTTCCGCTTCGAGCATCTTGCGCGTCAGTACACGGTCGCGCACGGCCTGTTGCGACTCGCGCTGACGCGAAAGTGCCCGCACATCGAGCCGGCCGACTGGCGGTTCTCGGCCGGGCCGTACGGCAAGCCGGGCGTTGCTCCGGGGCTCCCCCCGCTGGCCTTTTCTCTCGCCCACACCCGCGGTCTTGTCGCGATCGCCGTCGGCGCGGCGGAAGACGGGCCGCTGGGACTCGATGCGGAGGATGCGGGGCGCAGCGTCGATCTCGCCGTGGCGAACCGCTTCTTCGCCCCCGTCGAGGTGGAGGATCTGTTCCTCCTGCCCGATGGCGAGCGCCTGCGCCGGTTCTTCACGCTCTGGTCGCTCAAGGAGAGCTTCCTGAAGGCGACCGGGCTCGGCCTGTCGCTGCCGCTCGACACCTTCTCCTTCACGTTTCCCGGCGCGGGGCTGCTGGCGTTCGCCCGCCACGCCGATCGGGTACCGGAAAGCTGCCGGACAGCACTCGGGGTGGCGGACCCCGTGGGGCCGGGGCCGCGTGACTACGGTTTCGCGCAGATGCTTCTGGAGGGCACGGAGGCGCGTCACGCACTGGCGCTTTGTCTGCCGGTGGATGCGGCCATGCCGGCCTTTCGGCTGGAGGCCGTGGAGGCTGTCCGACCGCCGCGCGCCGAAAGCGGGAAGGCGCCGGACGTTGCCGCCCGGCGCCTCGAACCCGTCTGGGACTGGCGCACTTCCTGAGACGCGCGCTTGCCCGGTGCCGGCGATCAGGCGTCCGCCGTATCCTTCTTCAGTTCCTTGGCGTGCAGCCAGGCGGCGTGCTGGGGCGCCCGCTTGGTCTTTGACCATTCCTCGAGCATGTCCCACTTCACCGAGTCGAGCCTGGCGAGCATGTCCTCTTCCTCGGGATCCGGGCAGGCAAGCTCGACCCGGTGGCCGTTGGGATCGAAGAAGTAGATCGAATGGAAGATCGAATGGTCGGTGACACCGAGCACCTCGATGCCGTTGGCCTCGAGCTTTTCCTTGTAGCCGACCAGCGTCTCACGATCCTTCACCTTGAAGGCGATGTGCTGGACCCATTCCGGCGTGTTGGGGTCCTTGCCCATCTCCGGCTTGGTGGGGAGCTCGAAGAAGGCAAGCACGTTGCCCTGCCCCGCATCGAGGAAGACGTGCATGTAGGGATCGGGCTCATGGGTCGAGGGCACGCGGTCCTCGGCGATGGCGAGCACGAAGCCCATGTTCAGGTTGTCGACGTACCAGTTCACCGTCTCCTTCGCGTCCTTGCAGCGATAGGCGACGTGGTGGATCCGGTCGATCTTCAGGTTCTGTGCAGCACTCATGTCGGGCTCTCCCGTTTCGTGTCGAAAATGGGAACGCCCCGTCCGCGTTCTGTGCTGGCCGCGCGCGCGAGGCCCCTCAGCCCGTCGCGCGCCGCCGGTCTTGCAGGGGTCAGCCCGTGGGCGTGACCTCTTTCGCCGCGGCAAGAGCCGCGCGGAGGATCTCCCGGTCGCCGACGTGATTGGCCAACACGAGGACGAGGCGCGCGTTGAGCGCCTCGCTCTCCTCGCGCGAAAGCCCCTCGTGCAGGCCGATGAGCTCGGCGTAGAAACCGTCGGGATCGGGAATGTTGGGCGACAGCGTCAGGCTGTCCGGCGTCGTCTGGCTCATGGTGGGCTCCCTCCTGCTCATGCCGCCCGATCCGCGCGACCTGCCGCGCGCCGGAGCGCACGCTCCACGCGGGCGGTGTCGAACGTGGTCCAGCGGGCGGCGACGTGCTGGTCCGGGCGGATCAGGTAGACGCCGGCCCTCGCCTCGCCCAGATAGCGCCCGGCCAGGGCACCGGACGGGTCGTCGTCCGCGGCAAGGCTGATGCCCTTCACCGGAATGCCGTCGATTTCGAGCGTGTCCGGCACCTCGATGCCGATGCCGAGCAGAGTGAAGCCGCTGCCGAGCCGGTCGATGAGGAAGCCCCGGGACAGCGGGGCGTCGCTTGCCGGGGCGCCGGGCCTGGTGCGGTCCGGCAGGTCCCGCGTGTCGTCGCCGTTTTCCGGCGTGCCATTGAGCGGCGAACCGTCGTGGATCGCCGGCAGCGACAGGCGGCCCGAGTTGACCAGCGGGCGGGCGAAGGCATGTCGCTCGGCGAGTTCCAGCACGGCATCGCGGAAGACCCGGCTGGCGTGGCTCTTGGGCGTGATGAAGTCGGTGGAGCGGGTCGAGTTGAGAATGTTCTCGTCGGCTGCCTGCACGCGCTCGAGGTCATAGGTGTCGAGCAGGCTCTCCGGGGCCTTGCCGTCGATGACCAGCGCGAGCTTCCAGGCCAGGTTGTCCGTGTCCTGGAACCCGGAGTTGGCTCCGCGCGCGCCGAAGGGCGAGACCTGGTGCGCGGCGTCGCCGGCGAAGATCACGCGTCCGTGGCGGAAGCGTTCCATCCGCCGGCACTGGAAGGTGTAGATCGAGACCCATTCGAGCTCGAACTCGACCTCATCGCCGAGCATGGCCCTGAGTTTCGCCCGTACCCGCTCCGGGTCCTTCTCCGCCTCGCGATCGATGTCCCAGCCGAGCTGGAGATCGATGCGCCACACGTCGTCGGGCTGCTTGTGAAGCAGGGCCGACTGGTCGCGGTTGAACGGCGGATCGAACCAGAACCAGCGCTCGGTGGGAAAGTCCGCCTTCATCACGACGTCGGCAATGAGGAAATTGTCCTCGAACACCCGGCCGCGAAAATCGAGCCCCATCAGGGAGCGCGTCGGCGATCCGGCACCGTCGCAGGCGACCAGCCAGTCCGCTTCGAGTGCATAGCCGCCCTCGGGCGTCTCCACGTCGAGGCGCACGCCGTCCGCAAGCGGCGTCACATTGTTGACCCTGTTGCCGCCGCGCAGCTCGACCAGACCGGTCTCGTCGGCGAGTTCGAGCAGCCGCTCGACCAGATGCAGTTCCAGGTAATATTGCTGCAGGTTGATGAAGGCGGGGCGCTTGTGTCCCTCCTCCGGCAGCAGGTTGAAGTCGTAGACCTTGCGGTCGCCGAAGAAGACCTTGCCGAGGTTCCACACCACGCCCTTGTCGACCATCTTCTGCCCGCAGCCGAGCCGGTCGAGGATCTCCAGCGGACGCTTGGCGAAGCAGATGGCGCGCGACCCCCAGCTTACCTTGTCGTTTTCATCGAGAACGACGACGGAAACGCCCTGCTGGACGAGGTCGATGGCGGCGGCGAGCCCGACCGGCCCCGCCCCCAGCACGACCACCTTGTGGCGCACGGGCGAGTCCGCGTCCTGGTCGGCCGACCGGCGATAGGGATAAAGCGGTGTCTCGAAGATCTTGGTCATGTGTCCTCCCGAAGGCCGGCCGTCATCGCCGTCCGGCAGCGGGCGCCTCCATCGCCCGCATCGTCATGTCCTCCGGCAGGCGCCGGAGGCGAATTCTCACTGCTGGCCGGCGATCTCCCGCATCTGCGCGCTCAGCGACAGGCGTTCCCCGTCCATGGTCTGGACGATGTCGTCGATCACGGCCCGGCCGTCCTCCTCCACGACGACGAAGGTTGCCTCGCTGTAGGCCTGATACTCGGGATCGGTGCCGAAACAGGTCATGTTCTGGAACCGGGCGCTGACGAGTGTCGCATCGCCCTCCCGGCCGGATGGGGTCACGCTCAGGTTCTGCAGCGGGCAGCCGTCCTGTGCGTTGACGATCACGTCCCAGTCGAAGGGAGTTCCCGCCTCCCTGGCGAACGGCGTGTCGGAGGCCGCGCGATAGAGCGCAACGAAGCCCGCGCTGTAGAGCGTGGCGAGCCTCTCTTTCGAGAAATAGTCCTGGTACTCGCCCGGCTGGTCGGACCAGTTCGCCTCGGCGGCGGCCATGACGGCGCGCACCGGGGCGCCCGCGTCGAGCGCAAGGGCGGGAACGGGCAGCAGAAGCACACCTGCAACAAGCCAAAACGTCTTCATCCGGATCCCCCTCGCAATGAGACCGCTGTCGTCGCGGTCCGGGGCCACGTTTCGTCCGCTCTGCAAGCCTGCACGCGGGGCGCGCGCGTGCGCTCCGGGGGCGTGGCGGCGGTGCACCGCGCCCCCGGATGCGGGCCGTCAGCCCTTTTCGTACTTCTCGACGGTCTGCTCGATGGCGCCGAAGATCGAATGACCCTCGCGGTCGAGCATCTCGACGCGAACCGTGTCGCCGAAGCGCATGAAGGGCGTCTTGGGAGCGCCGCTCTCGATGGTCTCGATCATGCGGATCTCGGCGATGCAGGAGTAGCCGACACCGCCTTCGGCGACCGGCTTGCCGGGACCGCCGTCGAGCTTGTTCGACACCGTGCCCGAGCCGACGATGGTGCCCGCCGACAGCGGACGTGTCTTCGCGGCATGGGCGACAAGCGTCGGGAAGTCGAAGGTCATGTCGACGCCGGCTTCCGCGCGGCCGAAGGGCTTGCCGTTCAGGTCGACGTGGAGCGGCAGGGAGACCTTGCCGCCGTCCCACGCGTCGCCCAGTTCCTCCGGCGTCACCGTCACCGGCGAGAAGGCGGAGGACGGCTTGGACTGGAAGAACCCGAAGCCCTTGCCCAGCTCGGCCGGGATCAGGCCGCGCAAGCTGACGTCGTTGACCAGCATGACGAGGCGGATCGCGGCGGCGGCCTCCTCGCGCGTCGCGCCCATCGGCACGTCGCCCGTGATGACGGCGACCTCGCCTTCCATGTCGATGCCATAGGCCTCGTCGGCCATCACGATCGGATCGCGCGGGGCGAGGAAGCTGTCGGAACCGCCCTGGTACATGAGCGGGTCGGTCCAGAAGCTTGCCGGCATCTCAGCGTTGCGGGCCTTGCGCACCAGTTCCACGTGATTGACGTAGGCCGATCCGTCCGCCCACTGGTAGGCGCGCGGCAGCGGCGACAGGGCGTCATGCTCGTGGAAGCGGAACGAGGGCACCGCGTCGTGCTCGAGGCTTTCGGCGAGCGTGGCGAGCTTCGGCGCCACCTTGTCCCAGGCATCAAGCGCCGCCTGCAGGGTCGGCGCGATGTGTGCCGCGTCGGTGCAGCGGGTCAGCGACCGGTTGACGAGGACGAGCTTGCCGTCCCGGTTGCCGTCGCGAAGGGTTGCGAGTTTCATGTGTGCGCTCTCAGTCCCAGTTGCCTTCGATGGTGCCGTCGAACCGCTTCTTCAGCGGCTCCCAGCAGTCGATGTAGTTGTCCTGCAGGGTTTCGAGTTCCGCCGCGAACCGGGTCAGGTGCTGCGGGAAACGGGTCTCGAACATGAACGCCATCGTGTCGGTCAGCTTCACCGGCTTGAGATCGGCGCGGCTGGCCTTCTCGAAACCGGCCGCGTCCGGACCGTGCGGGAGCATCATGTTGTGCAGGCTCATGCCGCCCGGCACGAAGCCCTCTTCCTTGGCGTCGTACTGGCCGCAGATCAGGCCCATGAATTCGGACATGATGTTGCGATGGTACCACGGCGGGCGGAAGGAATGCTCGGCCACCATCCAGCGTTCGGGGAAGATCACGAAGTCGATGTTCGCCGTGCCTTCCTCGCCCGACGGCGCGGTGAGCACGGTGAAGATCGACGGATCGGGATGGTCGAACAGGATCGCCCCAACCGGCGAATAGGTGGTCAGGTCGTACTTGTAGGGCGCGTAGTTGCCGTGCCAGGCCACCACGTCGAGAGGCGAGGCCTGGAGCGTCGTCTCGTGAAACTCGCCGCACCACTTCACGATGAGCCGGCACTCGCAGTCCTTGTCCTCGTACCAGGCGACCGGCGTCTTGAAGTCGCGCGGATTGGCGAGGCAGTTGGCGCCGATCGGACCACGGTCCGGCAGGGTGAACTTGGCGCCGTAGTTCTCGCAGACGTAGCCGCGCGCCTTTCCGTCCGGAAGGCGTACCCGGAAGATCATGCCGCGCGGGATCACGCAGATCTCCTTGGGCGACACCTCCATGATGCCGAGCTCGGTGGCGACCTCGAGGCGGCCTTCCTGCGGCACGATCAGAAGCTCGGCGTCGGCGTTGAAGAAGAACTCGTCGACCATGTCGGCGGTCGCCACATAGACGTGGCTGGCCATGCCCACCTGGGTATGCACGTCACCGGCGGTGGTGACGGTGCGCATTCCGGCCAGGAACGTGGTGGGGATCGAGGGATAGGGAACCGGATCCCAGCGTAGCTGGCCGAGCGCGAGCGTGTGCTCCTCCACATGCGGCGCGCTCTTCCACGCGGGAAGCGCGACGCGCTTGTAGCGGCCCGAGTGCTTCACGGACGGGCGGATGCGGTACAGCCATGAGCGTTCGTTGGTCCCGCGCGGCGCGGTGAAGGGGGAGCCGGAAAGCTGCTCGGCATAGAGGCCGTAAGGCGCGCGCTGGGGTGAATTCTGGCCCTGGGGCAGGGCGCCGGGCAGCGATTCCGTCTCGAAATCGTTGCCGAAGCCCGGCATGTAGGAAAGCGTCATGTCTGATCCCTCCTGATGCAGACGGTTGATAGTTGCATATGTAACTGTTTAGCTTGTAACTATCAACAGGGATTGGCGCGCCCGCCTGCCGACAGGGTGCGGACCGGGCGCGGGAGCATGGCGATGCACCAGAAAGACGAGACGGATCAGGGGGGCTGCGCGGACGACGGGATCGTGGACGGGGCCGAGCGCCTGGTTCTCGAGGCCTTCCTGCCGTACCGGCTGGTGCGCGCGTCGGAACTGGTCAGCCGCCGCTTCGCCGAGGCCTATCGCGCCGCGCATGGCATCACCCGGCAGGAATGGCGCTGCTTTGCCATCCTGGGCGAGGCGGGACGGACCACGGCGACGGAGATCGCGCGCCGCTCGACCATGCACAAGACGAAGGTAAGCCGCGCCGTTGCGGCGCTTCAGGCGCGCGGCTGGCTGTCGCGCAGGGCGGACGAGGCCGACCGGCGCATCGAGCACCTGGAACTCACCGCATCGGGAGAGGCGGTCTACCGCGAGCTTGCCGGGCTTGCCCGCTCCTACCAGAAATCCCTGTGCCGCGAACTCGGACCGGAGGCGCTCCGGGCGCTGGAGGCGGGGCTTTCGGCGGTCGAGGCACGCCTGCTGGACGAGGCCGGCGTCACCGACCTCAGACGCATCGCACCCGGCGAGCGTGCGGACGATCTCGACTGAGGTCCCGCGCGGGGCGACGGGTCAGTGCGCCTCGTCCCAGTTGTCGGCGGCGCGGGCGTCCACCTGCAGCGGCACGGAGAGCGTGACGGCCGGTTCGGCGGCGGTCTCCATCACCTCCCGGATGAGCGGGATGGTCTTGTCCACTTCCGCTTCCGGCACCTCGAAGATCAGCTCGTCATGCACCTGCAGCAGCATCTTCGCCGAGAGCGTCGAGGCCGACAGGCGTTCCTCCATGCGCAGCATGGCGCGGCGCAGGATGTCGGCGGCCGAACCCTGGATCGGTGCATTGATCGCGGCGCGCTCGTAGAAGGCGCGCATGTTCGGGTTCTTGGTGTTGACGTCGGGATAGTGGGCATGGCGACCGAAGATGGTCGTCACGTAGCCATGGGCGTGAACGAAGGCCTTGGTCTCGTCCATGTAGTCGCGAATGCCCGGGAAGCGCTTGAAGTAGGTGGAGATATACTCCGCCGCCTCGCCGCGCGGAATGCCGAGCTGGGCGGCGAGGCCGAAGGCCGAGATGCCGTAGATGATGCCGAAGTTGATCGCCTTGGCCCGCCGGCGGACCATGGGATCCATGCCCTCGATCGGCACGCCGAACATCTCCGAGGCGGTGAGCGCGTGAATGTCGAGCCCGTCGGCGAAGGCCTGCTTGAGCTGGCCGATGTCGGCCATGTGGGCCAGCACGCGCAGCTCGATCTGGCTGTAGTCGGCCGAGACCAGCTTCATGCCCTCTTCCGCGATGAAGGCCTTGCGGATCTTGCGCCCGGCTTCCGTGCGCACCGGAATGTTCTGCAGGTTCGGCTCGGAAGACGACAGGCGGCCCGTGGTGGTCGCCGCGAGCGCATAGGACGTGTGCACGCGCCCCGTCTCCGGGTTCACGAAGCCCGGCAGCGCGTCGGAATAGGTCGACTTGAGCTTTGAGAGCTGGCGCCAGTCGACGATGCGCGAGGGCAGTTCGTGTCCTTCGGCGGCCAGATCCTCGAGAACGGACGCCGAGGTCGACCAGGCGCCGGTCTTGGTCTTCTTGCCGCCGGGAAGGCCCATCTTGCCGAACAGGATGTCGCCGAGCTGCTTCGGGCTGCCGATGTTGAAGGTCTCGCCCGCCATCTCGTGGATCTCGGACTCCAGGGCGGCCATGCCTTGCGCGAAATCGCCCGAAAGCCGGGACAGCATCTGCCGGTCGATGGAGATGCCGCGCGCCTCCATGCGCGCCAAGACCGGCACCATCGGCCGTTCCAGCCGCTCGTAGACGGTGGTCATGCCCTCCGCCGCCAGCCGTGGCTTGAGGATCTGCCACAGGCGCAGCGTCACGTCCGCGTCCTCGGCCGCATAGGCGGTCGCGGTGTCGATGGCCACCTTGTCGAAGGTGATCATCGACTTGCCCGAGCCCGCCACGTCCTTGAAGGGGATCGGGGTGTGGCCGAGCCAGCGTTCGGCGAGCGCGTCCATGCCGTTGCCGCCCTTGCCCGCGTCGAGCGTGTAGGACAGCAGCATGGTGTCGTCGAAGGGGGCGACCTCGATGCCGTGCCGCTTGAGCACGAGCCAGTCGTATTTGAGGTTCTGCGCGATCTTGAGGACGCCGGGATGCTCGAGAAGCTCCCTCAGCGCGTCGAGCGCCTCCCTGATCGGGATCTGTCCCTCGACGAGCCCGCCGCCACCCAGCAGGTCGCCTTCCCCGTCCACATGGGCGAGAGGGATGTAGCAGGCCTTGCCCGGAGCGGTGGCCAGCGACACGCCGACGAGGTCGGCCTGCATCGCGTCGAGCGAGGTGGTTTCCGTGTCCACCGCCACGACGCCGAGCTCGATCGCCTCGGCGATCCAGGCCCTGAGCTGCTCCATGTCGCGAACGCACTCGTAGGCCGAGGTGTCGACGGGCGTGTCCATCGCGGCGGCAGCGGCGGCGTCCGCGCGCGCCTGTGCGCTCCACGGGCCGGTGGTGGAGCCTTGCGAGGTGTCCGGCGCGCCGCCTCCCGCGCCGGAGGCCCCGCCTCCGGGCGCCGTGGTGCCTGCACCGGCGTCCTCGCCGCGTGCCGCCGGGCCTGCCGGGGACAGGCGGCCCTTGCCGTCCGGCTCGTCCCAGCCGCGGATGGCGAAGCTGGCGGGTGTCACCTCGCCGGCCTCGAGACCGGCGGATTCCGCCACACGGCGTGTGAGCGTGGTGAACTCCATCGCCTTGAGGAAGGCGATCGCCCGCGTGGCGTCGAAGTCGGTGACCTTCAGGCCGCCGACCGGATCCTCCACCGGAACGTCGTCCTTGAGCGTGACGAGCCGCTTCGAGATCCGGGCCTGCTCCGCGAACTCGATCAGGTTCTCGCGCCGCTTCTTCTGCTTGATGGTGTCGGCCTTGCCGAGCAGCGTTTCCAGGTCGCCGAACTCGTTGACGAGAAGGGCCGCCGTCTTCAGGCCGATGCCGGGCACGCCGGGCACGTTGTCGACGCTGTCGCCGGCCAGCGACTGCACCTCGATCACCTTGTCCGGGCCGACGCCGAACTTCTCGAACACGTCCGCCTCGGCGAAGGTCTTGTTCTTCATCGTGTCGATCATGGAGACGCGCGGCCCGATGAGCTGCATCAGGTCCTTGTCGCCGGACACGATCGTGACCCTGGCCCCGGCCGCCGCCGCCTGCCGGGCGTAGGTGGCGATCAGGTCGTCGGCCTCGAAGCCCTCCTGCTCGATGCAGTGGACGCAGAACGCCCGCGTGGCCTCGCGGATGAGACCGAACTGCGGGATCAGGTCCTCCGGCGGCTCCGGGCGCTGCGCCTTGTACTCGGGGTAGATCTCGCTGCGGAACGTCTTGGCCGAATGATCGAAGATCACCGCCATGTGCGTGGGCTCGTCGCCCGGCTCCGGCGAAAGCCCCTCCTGCAGCAGCTTCCACAGCATGTTGCAGAAGCCCGAGACCGCGCCCACCGGCAGGCCGTCCGACTTGCGGGTCAGCGGCGGCAGCGCGTGGTAGGCGCGGAAGATGAAGGTGGAGCCATCGACCAGGATCAGATGGTCGTCGGCGGTGAGGGCGGAGGCGGCTTCGTTCGACATGGCGCGGATCATGCCCGCCCGCGCCAGGAAGGGAAAGACCGTATGTCGGTCCCTGCCCTGTTTATGTACGGCCTATTCGGCCGCCTGCGGAGCCCGGGGCCGGGGCGTTTCCGGCTCGAGCCGCGCCCAGGCCGGCCGGCGGAACAGGAACCACCCCTGGCCCGTGCGCCGCACGATCTCGAACAGGATCAGCGGCCCGAGCACGCCGGCCGTGGTCACCAGAAGCGAGATGGTGCCGATGTCCGTGATGATCCCGGTCTTGAGGAGCACGATGCGCGTGACCGCCATGGGCAGGAAGAACGCGAGATAGATGACGATCGAGTTCTCGCCGCAGTGCACCAGCGGTCGTGCCAGTCCGCTCTCGGTGAGCAGGGCCGCGGTGACGATGACGGCAAGCGCGCCGGCGGTGCCGAGCGCAAGGCTGACGAGCGGCTGATCCGCGAAACCGAGGGCGACGAGGGTGCCGTTCACCAGCGCCCATGCGCCGAGGCCGGCGAGGCCGAGCGGCAGGTGGGCACGGGCCCATGCGGCGAGGGCGAAGGCCCGCGCGGCGAAGATGTAGCCGGAGAAGAAGAAGACATAGCGCGAGCTGAACTCGTCGATCAGCACGGAGCCGGTGTGGATCGGGGCGAGGTGCAGGACAGCCGCCGCCGCGAGCGTCGCCTGCCACGGCACGCGGGCCTCGCGCAGCGCGCGGGTGATCACGAACATCACCGGCAGCATGTAGATGAACCACAGCGTGCCGAACGGCTGCACATAGGCCAGAAGATATTCGGAAAGCGGCGCGTGCCAGCTTCCCGCCTCGGCGGCCATTCCCGGCGCCTTGAACGCGAACTGGATGGTCAGCCACAGGATGTAGAAATAGAAGAAGTGCACGACCTTGCGGTCGAGATAGCGCCGCCATGGGCGGTCGATGACCTGGGCCAGGAACAAGCCGGAGATCATGAAGAAGTCCGGCATACGGAAGGGGCGCGCGAACTCGACCACATGCCCCATCCAGCCGGTCGCGTCGGCGGCCTTCTCGGTCCCCAGGGTCGAGTGCATCATCACCACAAAGATGATGCAGATGCCTTTCGCCGCATCGACCCAGTCGACGCGCTGCGATCCTCCTTCGGCCATGACCGATCCCTTGTTCTGCGTCCGGCCCCCCGCACACGGACCGGTATGCTAGGGGCAATGCGTACAGGAAGGGTTAATCCGGCTCGCGGTTCCCGCCCGGGTTGCGGCCGTCCGGGTTGCGACCGTCGGAAATCCAGGGCGACGATCCGCCGGACGAGGGTCCGCGCCGTCCCGCGCCGCCGTCCTTGGTCTCCCAGTCGTCCGCGTCCAGGTCGACGACGCCCGCGCCCCCGCCCCGGCGCTGCGCCTCGGCGCGCACCACGGTGACGCGGGCGTTGCGGATGACCTGACCGGCGATGATCCTGCGCACCGGCGGCACGAAGAGCAGCAGGCCGAACGCGTCGGTCACGAAGCCTGGAATGAGCAGCAGGATGCTGGCGACGACCATCAGCGCGCCTTCCACGAGATCGGCGCCGGGCACCTCGCCGCGATCCATCTCGCCGCGCATTCTCGTCAGGAGAGTCAGTCCCTGGATGCGCAGCATGAGCGATCCCGCGATCGCGGTGGCGACCGTGAGCAGGATGGTCCAGAGCGCGCCGATCTCGGAGCCGACCTGGATGAAGACCGTGATCTCGACGAGCGGAAGGCCGATGAGCAGCAGAAGGATGATAAGACCGATGGGCATGGTTGGCGCGCAGGTGTCCCGGTTGCAGGTTGTCGCGGACGCCGACCGGTGACGGTAAGGCCGTTCGGCGGGTCCGCACCCCACAGGTAGGCGATCATCGCGGGGATTGCGAGCCCGTCTCGCGCACAAGGCCGCGATGATTGCGCGAACGAGACGGTTCCGGCCATCATCGAGGCTGGATGTTGCCGTGACCGTCCTTATATTGGACTCAGATGACAGGATGTGTCACAGAGCGATCCGCAGCTTGCCCGGTCGAACCGGGTGGTGTTGCCGGACACATGCGCGGATCCGTTGCGGGGGCGGCGCTGCGGGACGGGATCCCGGCAGCGTGTCCCGGGGCGATCCGGCCGAATGCGAAATGGGTCAAATGTTCGACGTCACCACACTGATCTTTCTGGTTCTGGCGGTCGTGATCTTCCTCAGGCTGCGCAATGTGCTCGGCCGGCGGACCGGAACCGAGCGCCCGCCCTTCGATCCGTTCGGCACGCCGGATCGCGAGCGCGACCGTTCCGCCTCGCGCCAGTCGCCGCAGGACGCCGAGGACAATGTGATCTCGCTGCCCGGCCAGGGCGAGCCGCCGGCACCGCAGACGGGCGCGAGCACCGCGACCCTCGACACGGTGGCGCCGCGCGGCAGCGCGCTCAACGATGCACTGCGCCAGATCCTCTCCGCCGACCGGTCGTTCGATCCCCAACAGTTCCTGCAGGGCGCGCGCGGCGCCTACGAGATGATCGTCACGGCATTCGCCGCCGGTGACCGCAAGATGCTCAAGGGCCTGCTGTCCAGGGAGGTCTACGACGGGTTCGTCGCCGCCATTTCCGACCGCGAGAGCCGGGGCGAGACCATCGAGTCCACCTTCGTCGGCATCGACCGCGCCGACATCGTCGAAGCGGCGATGAAGGGCAGCACGGCGCAGATCACGGTCAAGTTCCGCAGCGAGCTGATTTCCGCCACCCGCGACAAGGACGGCGCCATCGTGGACGGCGATCCCAACGCGGTGAGCGATGTCACCGACATCTGGACCTTCGCCCGCGACACCAATTCGCGAGACCCGAACTGGCGTCTGGTGGCGACCGAGTCCGTCGAGTAGGCGCGTCATGCGCCGGACCGCGCGGTCACGGGAGGCCGGCGCGCCGGCGCGTTCGACCGCAACCGCCTTGCCGGCCGGACCGTTCGCCACTGCCGCGCGTGCCCTCGCCATCGTCATGACGGGGGCTTTCGCGTGTCTGGGAGGCGCGGAAACAGCCATTGCCGAAACCGGATCACCGCCCGCGCCGCCCGCTGCCATGAGTGTCCGCACCACCGCCTTCTCCGATCTGCCCGGCTGGGATGCCGACGACCACGGCGCGGCGCTGGACGCCTTCCTGCGCCACTGCAGCCCGCGTCCCGATGTCGAGCCGCGCTATTCGCCGGCGCTTTGCGAGGCCGCGCGTGCCGCCGCCGCGAGCCCGCGACCCGAGCGAGACGAGGCGGCGCGCCGGTTCTTCGAGGACTGGTTCCGCCCGGTCCGCATTCGCGAGGCGGGCTTTCTCACCGGATATTTCGAGCCGGAGTTCGATGGCTCGCTGACCCGTGACGCGCGCCACCGTGTGCCCCTGCTCATGCGCCCGCCCGAACTGGTCGCCGTCGACGACGCCTCGCGGCCCGACGATTTTCCGCAAGGCTTTCCCTTTGCCATGCGCGCCGAAGACGGCACGCTGAGCCTTCCTCCCGACCGGGGCGCGATCATGGACGGCGCGCTTGCCGGGCGGGGGCTGGAACTCGTCTGGCTCGCCGATCCCGTCGACGCCTTCTATGTTCACGTGCAGGGTTCGGCCCGCATCCGCCTGGCCGGCGGCGGCGTGTTGCGGGTCGGCTACGCCGGCAAGACGGGCCACCCCTATTCGCCCATCGGACGGGTGATGATCGAGCGCGGGCTTGCGGAGCCGGGAACGGTGACCATGCAGGTGCTGCGCGGCTGGCTTGCCGACAACCCGCAGGAGATCGACGCGGTCCTGCGCCGCAACCGCTCCTATATCTTCTTCCGCCGGATCGAGGCGGACGAGAGCGAGGGGCCGATCGGGGCGGCCGGCCTGCCGCTTGTCGCCGGACGCAGCCTTGCCATCGACGCCAGCCGCCATGCCTTCGGCACGCCGGTCTATGTCGCCGCCTCCCTGCCGCTCGGCGAGGCGGGAACCCTGGAGCCCTTCCGCCGGCTCATGATCGCCGACGACACGGGGTCCGCAATCGTCGGGGACGGGCGCGGCGACCTCTTTCTGGGATCGGGCCGCGAAGCCGGCGAGGCGGCCGGGCGCATCCAGCATCGCGGCACGCTCTACGTGCTGGAGCCGCGGGAGAGGGAGCGGTGAGCAGCCGGCGGAAGGGGCGCCATCCCTCGCCCGAGGAGCGCCGGTTGTGGGAGACCGTCACGGCGGACGTGACGCCGATCGCGCCGCCTTCGCGCCTGCGGGCCCGCAAGAAAAAGGCCGCGCCCGCGGAGGATGGCCCGGCGACGCCTCCCGAGGCGCCGGCAACGGATGTCGGTCAGCCGGCGCGGGCAAGGAACGTCGTCAGCCAGGAGGCGTTGCGCGCGGCGCTCGGCCGCAAGACGACGCCGAAGCCCCCGGCGCCTCCGCCGCTTGCCCCCCTTGAGCCGCGCCAGCGCCGGCGGCTGGTGCGCGGCACCCGGGCCATCGACGCGCGCATCGACCTGCACGGCCTCACCCAGGCAGAGGCGCATCAGCGCCTGCGCGGGTTTCTCTCCCGCGCCCAGGCGGAAGGCGCCTCCGTCGTTCTGGTGATCACCGGCAAGGGGGGCGCGGACGGATCGCTCGCCGCCGACGGGCGCGGCATCCTGCGCCGTGTGGTGCCCCAGTGGCTGTCCTTCGCGGAGTTCCGGGGGCTCGTCGTCGGTTTCGAGGAGGCCCATGGCGCCCATGGCGGCGGCGGCGCGCTGTATGTCCGCGTGCGCCGCGCGGGACGGGGAGGTTCACGATGACGCCCTTCGGCGCGAAGATCCGCGAAATCCGCCGCAAGCGCGGGCTGACCCTTTCGGAGATGGCGGCGGCGCTCAATGTCTCGCCCGCCTATCTGTCCGCGCTCGAACACGGCAAGCGTGGCCGGCCGACCTGGTTCATGGTCCAGCGCATCATCACCTATTTCAATGTCATCTGGGACGAGGCGGAGGAACTGCAGCGATTGGCCGAGTTGTCCGATCCGAAGATCTCCATCGACACAGCCGGCCTCGAGCCGGAGGCGACCGAGCTTGCAAATGTGCTCGCCGACAAGATCCCGGGCCTGTCGCGCGAGAGCCTTGCCCATCTCCTGCACCAGCTCAGGGCCGCCGCCGCACGCGACGGCGTCTAGGGGGCTGCGTCCACCAAATCGCAACCCGTGCCGGTGCATGGTCCGCTTGCCCGTCGACCGGCGCGGCCCGCACGCGTACCCTGCCGCCGCCGAGCGCCCCGACCCTTGAGTCCGAAAGAGCGACCATGACCAAATCGCAGGATCCCTTCGACGGCCTGATCGACGCCGACGCGCTGCGCCATCGCCTCACCGCGCTGACGGCGGAAAGCGACGGCGACGGGTCGGGCACGGCGATCCGCGGCCAGGTGCTCGCCGAACTCAAGGCGGTCATGCGCGATGCGCGTGCGCTGGTGGAGGAGCGTCTCTTCGAGGATGGCGGCGGCACCCTCTGTGCCCAGCGGCTGAGCCACGTCCAGGACGAGGTGCTGCGCGTCATCTACGACTTCGCGATCCACCACGTCTACAGGGTGAAAAATCCGTCTGCTGCCGAGCGCATGTCCATCGTCGCGGTGGGCGGCTACGGGCGCGGCACGCTGGCGCCCGGGTCCGACGTCGACCTGCTGTTCCTGCTCCCCTACAAGCAGACGCCCTGGGGCGAGCAGGTGGTGGAATACATCCTCTACATGCTGTGGGACATGGGGCTGAAGGTCGGTCACGCCACGCGCAACGTCGAGGAATGCGTGCGCCTGTCCCGCGCCGACATGACCATCCGCACGGCGATCCTCGAGGCCCGCCATGTCTGGGGCGAGCGGACGCTGACCGACGAACTGCTCGAACGTTTCGACAAGGAGGTCGTGGCCGGATCCGGACCGGAATTCATCGCCGCCAAGCTGGCCGAGCGCGACCAGCGCCACACCCGCCAGGGCGCCTCGCGCTATCTGGTCGAGCCCAACGTCAAGGAAGGCAAGGGCGGCCTGCGCGACCTCAACACGCTGTTTTGGATCTCGAAATACTTCTACCGCGTGCGCACCGGCTCCGGCCTGGTCAAGGCCGGGGTCTTCACCCGCGCCGACATCAAGCGGTTCCGTAAGGGCGAGGATTTTCTCTGGGCGGTGCGCTGCCACCTGCATTTCCTGACGGGCCGCGCGGAGGAGCGCCTGTCCTTCGACCTGCAGCGCGACATCGCGGTACGTCTCGGCTACACGCAGCATCCGGGCATGAAGGATGTCGAGCGCTTCATGAAGCACTACTTCCTCGTGGCCAAGGACGTGGGCGACCTGACCCGCATCTTCTGCGCGGCGCTCGAGGAACAGCACGCCAAGGCGCCGCAGCCGCTCTCGCAGCTTATCGGCAGGATCACCCGCCGCTCGGCCCGCCGGCCGGTGTCCGGCGCGCCGGATTTCGTCATAGACAACGGTCGTCTCAACGTGGCGAGCCCGGGAGTTTTCGAGAAGGATCCGGTCAACCTGATCCGGCTGTTCGCGGTGTCCGACCGGCTTTCGGCGCTGCTGCACCCGGAAATGTTGAAGCTGGTGCGCCGCTCGCTCAAGCTTGTCACCCCGGCGGTGCGCGAGGATCCCGAGGCGAACCGGCTGTTCCTGCAGGTGCTGACCTCGCGCAACGACCCGGAGACGGTTCTGCGGCGCATGAACGAGACCGGCGTGCTCGGCCGTTTCGTGCCGGACTTCGGCAAGGTCGTCGCCATGATGCAGTTCAACATGTACCACCACTACACGGTGGACGAGCACCTGATCCGCTCCATCGGCGTTCTTGGCGAGATCGAGCGCGGCGAGGCGGGCGAGGATCATCCGCTGTCGACCGATCTCATCAAGACGGTGCAGAGCCGCCGGGTGCTCTTCGTCGCCATGTTCCTGCACGATATCGCCAAGGGGCGGCCGGAGGATCATTCGACCGCCGGCGCCCGCATCGCACGGCGCCTGTGCCCGCGCTTCGGCCTCAGCCCGACGGAAACCGACACGGTGGCCTGGCTGATCGAGCACCACCTGGACATGAGCACCACCGCGCAGTCGCGCGACCTCGCCGACCGCAAGACGATCGAGGATTTCGCCCGTACCGTGCAGAACCTCGAGCGGCTGAAGCTGCTTCTGGTGCTGACCGTCGCCGACATCCGTGCCGTCGGTCCCAATGTCTTCAACGGCTGGAAGGGCCAGCTTCTGCGCACGCTCTACTACGAGACCGAACCGGTGCTCACCGGCGGTCATTCCGTGTTGCCGCACGAACAGCGCGTCACGCGGGCGGTGGAAGAGCTGGAGGCGGAACTCGGGGACTGGAGTGCGGAGGAGCTTGCCGCCTATCGCGAGCGTCACTATCCGGCCTATTGGCTCCGGGTGCCGATCGAGCGCAAGGTCGCCGACGCGCGAATGATCCGCGAGGCGGACCTTTCCGGCCGGGGCTTCGCCTCGCGTGTCGCCCCGCACGCCTTCGAGGAGGTGACCGAGATCACCGTTCTCGCGGCCGATCACCCGCGGCTGCTGTCGGTCATCGCGGGCGCCTGTTTCGTCGCCGGGGCCAACATCGTCGACGCGCAGATCGACACGACCACCGACGGCTTCGCGCTCGACACGATCTTCATTTCCCGCGAACTGCCGGGAGACGCGGACGAACTGCGCCGGGGCGAGCGTATCTGCAAGCTCATCGAGAAGGCGTTGCGCGGCGAGGAAAGGCTGCCCGAGAGCGTTGCCAGCAAGGTGGCGAGCCGGACGCGCATGAAGGCGTTCCGCGTCGAGTCGGAAGTCCTGGTCAACAACGCCCTGTCCAACCGCCACACGGTGCTGGAGATCACGGGTCTCGACCGCCCCGGTCTTCTCTACGACCTGACGCGGGCCATTTCGGATCTCAATCTCAACATCAATTCCGCCCATATCGCCACCTTCGGCGAGCGGGTGGTCGACGTCTTCTACGTCACGGACCTCACGGGCCAGAAAATCGCCAACATCGGGCGTCAGGAAGCGATCCGCGACCGCCTGCGCGCGGCGGTCGACGGCGAGGCGGGCGAGGACCAGCCCAGGCGCAGGGCCCGACGGGTGGGAGCCGCCTGAGGTGAGCCGACCGCCCCTGACCGCGCCGTCTTCCCTCCCGCGCCCGGAACCCGCCGTATGAGCCTGCTGCGCAATTTCGCCACCGTTGGCGGCGCCACGATGATGAGCCGCGTGCTCGGTTTCGTGCGCGACGTGATGATCGCCGCCTTCGCCGGAGCCGGTCCGGTGGCCGATGCCTTCTTCGTGGCCTTCCGCCTGCCCAACCTGTTTCGCCGGCTGTTCGCCGAAGGGGCGTTCAATTCCGCCTTCGTTCCGCTCTTCGCCCGCGCCCTCGAGGAAGAGGGCGAAGCCGGTGCGCGGCGCTTCGCCGCCGAGATCCTCGCCGCCCTGTTCTGGACGCTCATGGCGCTTTCCGCGCTCGCCTTCGTCGGCATGAGCGGCCTCGTTCTGGTCCTGGCGCCGGGCTTCGTGGAGGATCCGGGCAAGTTCGATCTCGCGGTGCTTCTGTCGCGGATCACCTTTCCCTACCTGCTGTGCATGTCGCTGGTCGCCTTCCTGTCCGGCATTCTCAACACCTACCAGCGCTTCGCCGCCGCGGCCTTCGCGCCGGTGGTGCTGAACCTGGTGATGATCTCGGTGCTGACCGGCATCTGGATCAGCGGCCTGGAGACGGGTGTGACGCTCGGCGTGGTGCTGGCCTGCGGCGTGCTGGTCGCCGGGCTCGCGCAGCTCGCGCTTCTGCTTGGCGCGGTGCGCCGGCTCGGCTTTTCCGTTCCGCTCGGTCGCCCGCGCCTCACGCCGGCCGTGCGCCGGCTGTGGCGCCTCGGCGTTCCCGGTGTCATCGCCGGCGGCATCACCCAGATCAACATCGTGGTCGGAACCATCATCGCCTCCGCCCAGGCCGGCGCGGTGTCCTATCTCTACTACGCCGACCGGATCTATCAGCTTCCGCTCGGCGTCGTGGGCATCGCCATCGGCGTCGTGCTGCTGCCCGATCTCTCCCGCGCACTGCGCTCGGGCGCGGAGACCGCGTCACGCGATGCCAACGACCGGCTCAACCGCGCGCTGGAATTCGCCCTCGCCCTCACGCTGCCGGCGGCGGTCGCGCTGGTGGTGGTGCCGGCGCCGATCGTGTCGGTGCTCTTCGAGCGCGGTGCCTTCGGAGCCGAGGCGGCGGCCGCGACCACGGGCGCGCTGATGGCGTTTGCCATCGGTTTGCCCGCCTTCGTGCTCAACAAGGTGTTCTCTCCCGCCTTCTTCGCCCGGGAGGACACGGTCACGCCCATGTGGTTCGCGGGCGTCGGCATGGTGGTGAACGTGGTCGGCGCGCTCGCGCTCGCGCCGTTTCTCGCGCATGTCGGCATCGCACTGGCGACGAGCATCGCCGGCTGGGTCAACACCGGCCTGCTCATGATCGTGCTGTGGCGGCGCGGACATTTCCGCTTCGATTCCCGGGCCCGCAAGCGCCTGCCGCTGCTGGCGCTTGCCAGCGTGCTCATGGGCGCTGGCCTTTTCGGCGGCGCGGCGGTGCTGGGCCCCTGGCTGAGCGGTGACGGCACGCTGCTGCGCTTCGTCGCGCTGGCCCTGCTCGTCGCCTGCGGTCTGGTGCTGTTCGCGATCTTCGTCCAGGTCACCGGCGCGGTGGATCTCGCCGGCTATCTTCGCCGGCTGCGGAAGCGGGGCGGCCGTGCACCCGTGCCCCCCGCACCGGATGACGCTGCGAAATGAGCATCCGTCCGGTCAAAATTTGACCATCTGATCAAATCCTGTCCATTCGAACAGGAAACAGCGCTGGCCGCGCGCGCGTCGCATTGTCGCTTTTGCGGGAATGTGGTCCAATTCGCCAGTCCGCCGGACGGCCCGCGCGATGCGCGCGGACGACGGCACGGCCCGTGCTCCGCCCGCAGGGCGGGCGCCGTCCGGTCCGCGTTCCCGGGGTGCCTGTGGCGACCCCGCACATGGCCGGTGGATCCGCGAGACAGCAACCTGCCAGGGGGTAGCCAACAATGACAATCCGAAAAACGACGCTTGCATGGACGCGCCGTGCCTTTCTCGGCCTCGCGCTTGCCGCCACCGCCCTTGCCGGCGCGCCGGCGGAGGCGAAGGACAAGCCGTTGAAGGTGGCCGCGATCTACACCGTTCCCGTCGAGCAGCAGTGGGTGGGCCGCATTCACGAGGCGCTGAAGGCCGCCGAGGAGCGCGGTGATGTCACCTACGTCTACTCCGAGAACGTGGCCAACACCGACTACGAGCGCGTCATGCGCGAATATGCCGAAGGCGGCATGGATCTCGTCATCGGCGAGGCTTTCGCGGTCGAGCGCGCGGCGCGCAACGTGGCCTCGGAATATCCCGGGACGGCCTTCCTGATGGGCTCCTCCTTCGGTCCCGCCAAGCCGAACTTCGCCGTGTTCGACAACTGGATCCACGAGCCGAGCTACCTGACCGGCATGATCGCCGGAAAGGCCACCAAGTCGAACGTCATCGGCATGGTCGGCGGCTATGCGATTCCGGAGGTCAACCGGCTCATGAATGCCTTCATGGAAGGCGCCACGGCGGTGAATCCGGACGTCAAGTTCCTCGTGACCTTCATCAACTCCTGGTACGATCCGCCCAAGGCGAAGGAAGCCGCCTTCGCGATGGTCGACAAGGGAGCCGACATCCTCTACGCCGAGCGCTTCGGCGTGTCCGACGCGGCGAAGGAGCGCGGCATCCTCGCCATCGGCAACGTGATCGACACCTCCGCCGACTATCCCGGAACGATTCTCTCCAGCGCCCTGTGGAACATGCAGCCGACCATCGACAAGGTGATCGAGGCGGTCGCCACCGACAGCTTCGAGCCCGCCGACTATGGCCAGTACTCCTTCATGAGCTACGGCGGCGGCAGCTTCGTCGTCGACGAGTCGCTCGCCGACGCGGCCTCCGTCAAGGCCGCGCGCGAGAAGGAGAAGGAGATCCTGGACGGACTGTTCCGCGTCAACGTCAACGACGCCGAGCCCAAGTCGACCATGTGATCCCCCGGCGGGGGCGCACGGGTTGCGTTTGCCTCCGCCTTCGGCCATTCGTCTCGCGGCCCGGTCCGGTTCCATCCGGTCCGGGCCGTGTGCCGTCGGCATGTGGCCCCGGAAGACGACACATCCGGAAAGCTGCCAGACGAGATCCATCGAAGAGGTGATATGACCGCCGCCGATCCCCCCGTCGTCCTCCGCCTGCAGGGCATCACCAAGCGCTTCGGCGCCCTGGTCGCCAACGAGGACGTGTCGCTGAGCCTGCGGGCCGGCGAGATCGTCGCGCTGCTGGGCGAGAACGGCGCCGGCAAGACGACGCTGATGAACATTCTCTTCGGCCATTATGTCGCCGACGAGGGCGAGGTGCGCATCGCCGCGGCGGACGGCAGCGGCCTGGTTCCGCTCGAGCCGGGCTCCCCCCATGCCGCGCTTGCCGCCGGCATCGGCATGGTGCACCAGCATTTCGCGCTCGCCGAGAACCTCACCGCGCTTGAAAACATCCTGCTCGGCACCGGCTCGCTGTTCTCGCCGCGCAGGGCTCCCGCCGGTGCCCGTGTGGAACTCGAGGCGCTGATGCGGCGCTCCGGTCTCGTCGTCGATCTCGACACCCGCGTGTCGCGGCTTTCGGTCGGAGAGAAGCAGCGGGTCGAAATCCTCAAGGCGCTCTATCGCAAGGCGCGTGTCCTGGTGCTCGACGAGCCGACGGCGGTCCTGACGCCGCAGGAATCCGAACAGCTGTTCGCGACCCTCAAGGCGCTTGCCGCGCAGGGGCTCGCCATCATCTTCATTTCCCACAAGCTGGCCGAGGTGCTGTCCGCCTCGGACCGGGTCGCGGTGCTGCGGCACGGGCGCAGCGTCGCCGACCTGCCCACCGGCGACTGCGACCGCCAGAAGCTCGCGGAGCTCATGGTCGGCCATGCCGTCACCCAGAGCCTGCGCGAGCCGGGAAAGCCTGGTGCGATCCTCCTGTCGCTGGCACGTGTCTCGGCGGGATCGGGGCGTGACGCGATCCGCGACGTCGATCTGGACCTGCGCGTCGGCGAGATTCTCGGCATCGCCGGGGTGTCGGGCAACGGCCAGGGAACGCTGGCGCGCCTGCTGTCCGGGCTGGTCGAGCCGGAGGCCGGGCACCTTGCCCTCGATGGGGCCGCGCTGGAGGCGGGCGACCCGGGAGCGATGATCTCCTCCGGCATTGCCCGCATTCCCGAGGACCGCCACCGGGACGGCATCGTCGGCGCCATGAGCGTGGCCGAGAACCTCGTGATCGAGGAAATCCGCTCGTCGCGCTACCAGCGCTTCGGTTTTCTGGATTTTTCCGCCATCGCGGACCGGGCCAGAGAGGCGATCGCGGCCCACGACATCCGCTGCCCCGGCGGCGATGCGGTGTCGCGGCTGCTGTCGGGCGGCAACATCCAGAAGATCGTGCTGGCCCGCACGCTCGATGCGCATCCCCGTGTGGTGCTCGCCGCCCAGCCCTCGCGCGGGCTCGACATCGGGGCCACCGGCGAGGTGCATCGCCGCCTGCTCGACGCGCGCGGCCGGGGCGCCGGCGTGATCCTGATTTCCGAGGACCTTGACGAGCTGTTCGCCCTGGCGGACCGGATCAGCGTGATCCATCGCGGACGGCTGAGCCAGCCGCTTCCCGCCGAGGTGCTCGACCGTGCCCGCGTCGGACTGATGATGGCCGGTCACGACCACGAGGAGACGGCGGCATGATCCGCTTCGAACCGCGCGAAACCGTCACGCCCCTGCGCCGTGTCGCCGCCCCCGCCATCGCCGCGCTCGCCGCGCTCCTGCTGGCATCCATCCCCATCGCCGCCGCCGGTGCGCCGGTGTTGTCCGCCTATGCGCTGATGGCGAAGGGCGCGTTCGGCTCGCTTTTCGCGGTCTCCGAGCTTCTGGCGCGCGCGACGCCCCTGATCCTGACCGGCCTTGCCGCCGCCGTCGCCTTCCGCGCGAAACTGTGGAACATCGGCGGCGAGGGCCAGTTGTATGCCGGGGCGCTCGAGGCTGTCGCCGTCGGCTCCGGAGCGCTGGCGTTGCCGCCCGTCGTCATGGTTCCCTCGGTCATCGTGGCGGGTGCGCTCGCCGGTGGCCTGCTGATGCTGGTGCCGGCGCTTCTCAAGGTGCGCCTGGGCGCGGACGAGGTGGTCACCACGCTGCTGCTCAACTTCGTCGTGCTGCTCTTCGTGCAGATGATGCTCGAGGGGCCGATGAAGGACCCCATGGGGATGGGCTGGCCGCAGTCCGAGCCCATGCTGGAGGCGGCGACACTTCCCAAGCTCATGGCGCGGATGCGCGTTCACGCCGGTCTCTTCGTGGCGCTGGGTTGCGCGCTTCTGGTTCATGTCGTGATGAAGCGCACGGTGTGGGGCTACGAGACCCGCGCCGTGGGCGAAAATCCGGAAGCCGCGCGCCACGCCGGCATTCCCGTTACGGCAACCATGCTGCGTGTCGCGCTGCTGAGCGGCGGGCTCGCCGGTCTCGCGGGCGTGGGTGAGGTCGCGGGCCTGAAGGGCTATCTCACCGCCGACCTTTCGCCCGGCTTCGGCTATGCGGGCATCGTGGTCGCCATGCTTGCCGGTCTGTCGCCGCTCGGAGTGGTGGTTGCGGCCCTCTTCATCGCCGGCGTCTTCGTCGGCGCGGACAGCATGAGCCGCGCCATCGGCGTGTCCAACTATCTGGCCGATCTGGTCGTCGCCACGTCGCTGATCGCCGTTCTCGTCTCGGGCCTCTTCGTGCGCTTCCGCGTGCGTTTCGTGCGCCCCCACGGCCAGGGAGGGCACGGCGCGTGAGCGACATCCTCGACATTCTCGTTTCCGCCAGCTTCTGGGCGGCGGCGCTCAGGATCGCGACGCCGCTGATCTTCGGCGTTCTCGGTGCACTCCTGTGCGAGCGTGCGGGCGTTCTCAACCTCGGCATCGAGGGCATCTTCACGGCCGGTGCCATGGCCGGCTGGATGGCGGCCTGGCTCGGCGCCGGCCTTTGGGGCGGGGTGCTGGTCGCGGCCATGGCCGGTGCGGCCTTCGGGCTGATCCACGCGATCCTGACCGTGCCGCTCGGCCTGTCGCAGCATGTCTCGGGCATCGGCGTGACGCTGTTCGCGACAAGTCTGAGTTACTACACCTACCGCACCGCCCTGCCGGACGTGTCCTCGCCGCCGCGCATCACCGCGTTCCAGCCGCTCGACGTTCCCGTCCTGTCGGACCTGCCCTTCATCGGGCCGGTGCTGTTCCAGCAGACGGCGCTCACCATGCTCGCCCTCGCGCTCGTCGTGGCGGTGTGGTTCGTGCTCAACCGGACGCCCCTTGGCCTTGCCATCCGGGCAGTGGGCGACAATCCGGCCGCGGTCGAGGCCCAGGGACTGTCCGTCGTGGCGCTTCGCATGGGAACGGTGGTCGCGGGCTCGGCGCTCATGGCGCTGGGCGGCGCGTTCCTCACCATGTCGGCGTTTGACGCCTTCTTCTTCGGGATGGTCAACGGGCGCGGCTGGATCTGCATCGCGCTCACGGTCTTCGCCTCGTGGCGGCCCGGAAAGGCGCTCGTCGGGGCGTTGCTGTTCGGTGCCTTCGACGCCTTCCAGGTGCGTCTCCAGACGGAAGTCGGGGCCTTCGTGCCGGGGCAGCTCTTCCTGATGATGCCCTATCTTCTGTCGATTGCGGCGCTTGTGGTCGCCGCCCGCCGGGCCGACTATCCACGCGCGCTGCTGAAGCCCTATTTCAAGGGGCAGCGCTAGGGGGCCACACCCTAGGAGATCGAGGAATCCGCCGGCGGATCGCCGGCATCCCGATAGCCCTCGATCTGTGCCATGCGCCGCTCGCTGCGTCCGGGATCCTGGCGGGTCACCCCCGCGACGAGGGCCTCGGCGATCACCAGAAGGGCGGCGCCCGAGTCCCAGGGGCTGGGCACCGTCACCCGGGCCGGCAGCACGTGTGCCGACACGGCGGCGATGGGCGAGAGCCAGCTGTCGGTGACGAGAACCACCGAGACACCGAGCCCGGCGGCCGCGCGGGCCATGCGCGCGAGGTCGTCCTGGTAGCGGCGGATGTCGAACACCACGAGCACGTCGCGCCGCCCCATGTCGAGCAGCGTGTCGCGCCAGTTGCCTTCCTGGCCGGCCAGGTGGGTGACGCCGGGCCGCACGATGCGCAGATGCGCGGCCATGTAGCGCGCCAGCGCGTCGGTGAAGCGTCCGCCGAGAAGGAAGATGCGCCGTCGCTCGTCGGCAAGCAGTCCGACGACGGCGGCAAGCTCCGCCTCGGGCAGGTGACGGAAGGTCTCGTCGATGTTGCGCCCCGCTGCCGCCGCGATGGCCGAGGGCCCCCTGGCGTGCCCGTCCGCGGCATCGCCCTCGCCCGCCTTCGCCTTGGCGAGCGGTGAGCGGAGCTGGTCCTCCAGTTCCGTCCTGAGTCGGGTCTGCAACGCGGCGTAGGTGGAAAAGCCCATGCGGGCGGCAAAGCGCAGGATCGTCGGTGAACTCACACCGGCGGCGGATGCGAACTGGGCCACGGTGCCGAGCCCGAGCATGGGATAATTGGCAAGCAGCGCCAGCGCCGCGCGCCGTTCGGTCGCGGTGCATTCTCCGAGCCTGTGGCGGATTTCCTCCGCCAGCGCCCGGTTCGCCGCGTGCCCGTCTTCCTCCCCCGTCATGATCCGGTCTCGTCTTTTCTGCCGGTTACGGCTTGTCGCGCAATGGCGATTGACAATCCGCCGATCGCTGTATCAAATCATACAGGAAGGCCGGGCTAACGCAATTCTGTAACAAATATAACAGCGCGACCCTGGCCGGTAACGAGTGGACGGGACGGCGCTCGCCTGCGCCGTCGCCCCGGGGGAGAGGCGAATGTTGCCGGAAAAGGCACCCGATGGAGCCGTGGCGCCGGACGCCAGCACTGTGATCCGCATTGAGAACGCGGGCGCGCAAGGACCCTTCGTCCTGCTGTGCGACCATGCCTCCAACCGCATCCCTCCGGAGTTCGGCGATCTCGGTCTCGACGAGGCGGCCCGGCGCGCCCATATCGCCTGGGATCCGGGGGCTCTTGGCGTCTCGCGGCATCTTTCCGCCCTTCTCGACGCGCCGCTCGTCTGGCCTGACGTCTCCCGCCTCGTGATCGACTGCAACCGCGATCCCGGTGCCCGCGACCTTGTGCCGGAGGTGAGCGAAACCACCGAGGTTCCCGGCAACAAGGGGCTCGACGAACCGGCGCGCGCCGCGCGCATCGCGTTGTCCCATGCCCCCTTCCATGCGGCGATCGAGGAGCTCATGGCCGACCGCGAGCGGGCCGGGCTGGCGAGCATCGTCGTGTCGATCCACACGTTCACGCCGGTCTACAAGGGCGTGTCCCGGCCGTGGCCCGTCGGAATCCTGTCGAATGTCGACCGCCGCGTCGCCGAGGCGATGCTGGCGGATCTCGCCGGGCAGGACATTTCCGACCTGGGCGACAACGAGCCCTATGCGCCGCTCGATGGCGTCTACTACACGCTCGACCGGCACGCCGAGAGCCGGGGCCTTCCCTGCGCCATGGTGGAGATCCGCAACGACGAGCTTCGTGACGAGGCCGGGGAGCGGCTGTGGGCCGAACGTCTCGCCCGCGCGATGGAGGCGGCGCGGCGCGCGTTGCTGGGAGGCGGGGCATGATGCGCTCCGTCGCCCGCGGTTACGTGCGCACCGTCGACCGGTTCAACGCCGGCCTCGGGCGCGTGGTCATGTTCGGCCTGTTCGCGATGATGGGCGTCCTCCTGTGGTCGTCCGCCTCCAAGACCTTCTTCAATCCCTCGCTGTGGACGCTCGAGGTCGCCCAGTTCCTGATGGTCGGCTACTACATCCTCGGCGGCCCCTGGTCGATCCAGCTCGGTTCCAACGTGCGCATGGACCTGTTCTATTCGGCCTGGTCGCCGCGCAGGAAGGCGTGGTTCGACGCCTTCACGGTGTTCGTGCTGATGTTCTACCTCTGCGTCCTGATCTGGGGCGCGCTCAGCTCGACAGCCTATTCGCTCGGTCATTTCGGCACCGAGCCCTTCGTTTTCTTCAAGGACCTGATCGTGGCCTTCGTCACCGGCGGCCCGGATGCCGCCGGCGAGGTCATCGGCTACGTGGAGCGCAGCCCCACGGCCTGGCGTCCCTACCTGTGGCCGGTCAAGTTCGTCATGCTGCTCGGCTTCTTCCTGATGTTGCTCCAGGCGATCTCGGAGCTTGTGAAGGACATCGCCCGCATCAACGGGGAGGAGCTTTGATGTCCTACGAGATGATCGCCCTGCTCATGTTCGCCTCGATGATGCTGATGCTCCTCACGGGGCAACGCGTCTTCGGCGCGATCGGCGGCGTCGCGGCGGTGGCCGCGCTGGCGCTTTGGGGCACGGGCGGGGCGGAAGTGCCGTTCGCCGCCGCCATGAAGCTCATGAAGTGGTATCCGCTTCTCACCCTGCCGATGTTCATCTTCATGGGCTACGTGCTGTCGGAATCCAAGATAGCCGACGATCTCTACCGCATGTTCCATGTCTGGATGGGGCCGGTGCCCGGGGGGCTCGCCATCGGCAACATCGGCCTGATGGTCCTGATCTCCGCCATGAACGGGCTTTCGGTCGCCGGCATGGCCATCGGCGCCACCATCGCCCTGCCGGAGCTGCTCAAGCGCGGCTACAACAAGAAGATGGTGACCGGCGTCATCCAGGCCGGCTCGTCACTCGGCATTCTCGTGCCGCCATCGGTGGTGCTGGTGCTCTATGCCATGATCGCCCGTGCGCCCGTCGGCCAGCTCTGGCTCGCCGGCGTGGTCCCCGGTCTCATGATGGCGACGATGTTCATCGTCTACATCGCGGTGCGCTGCCGGCTGAACCCGGAGCTCGGTCCGGCGCTGCCGGCCGAGGAACGCAACGTGCCGCGGGCGGAGAAGATCCGCCTTCTCGGCGCCGGCATCCTGCCGATCGCCATCTTCGCGGCCATGATGGTGCCCTTCGTCAACGGCTGGACCAGCCTGGTGGAAAGCTCCGCGATCGGCGCGCTCGCCGCGCTTCTGGCGGCGGTACTGCGCGGGCGCATGACCTGGAAGGTGTTCGAGACTTCCACGCGCCAGACGCTGGCCATCTCCTGCATGTTCATGTGGATCATCCTCGCGGCGCTGGGCTTCGGCGCGGTGTTCGACGGCCTCGGCGCGGTCAACGCGATCTCCGACCTCTTCACCGAGAAGCTCGGCCTGTCACCCTGGATGATCCTGATCCTGATGCAGCTCTCGTTCCTGGTGATGGGCACCTTCCTGGACGACACGGCGATGCTCGTCATCGTGGCGCCGCTCTACGTGCCGCTCGTGGCGACGCTCGACCTCGGCCTGCCGCGCGACGAGGTGCTGATCTGGTACGGCGTGCTCTACACGGTGACGACGCAGATCGCCTACATGACCCCGCCGTTCGGCTACAACCTGTTCCTGATGCGCGCCATGGCTCCGCCTGAAATCAGCCTGCGCGACATCTACGGCTCCATCCTGCCCTTCGTGACGGTGATGGTTCTGGCGCTGGCGATCCTGATGCTGTTCCCTGAGATCGCCTTGTGGCTGCCGGATCTGGTCTACGGCCGCTGAGCGGCCGGGCATGGCGCGGGACACCGCGCGCGAGTTGCCCGGGAAACCGGGAAAGACGGGCGCAAAGCCCGCGAGACATCCGGGCGGTCGGCGGACCGTCCGGGCAAGCGAACGCGACAGAAGGGGAAAGACAACCATGACCAACAGACGCGATTTTCTGAAGAACGCGGGCCTTGGCACCGTTGCCGCTGCCGGAGCCTCCACGCTCGCCGCCCCGGCGGTTCTGGGCCAGGCGCCGATCAAGTGGCGCCTGCAGACCTACGCCGGTCCGGCGCTGGCGGAACATGTGATCAAGCCGCATATCGATGCCTTCAACAAGGCCGCGAACGGTCAGATGGAGGTGGAGCTCTACTTCGCCGACCAGCTCGTGCCGACCTCGGAGCTGTTCCGCGCGATGCAGCGCGGCACCATCGACGCGGTGCAGTCGGACGACGACTCCATGGCCTCGCCGACGGAAGTCACCGTCTTCGGCGGTTACTTCCCCTTCGCCAGCCGCTATTCGCTGGACGTGCCGGTGCTGTTCAACCAGTACGGACTGAAGGAGATCTGGGAGGAGGAATACGCCAAGGTCGGCGTGAAGCACATCTCGGCCGGCGCCTGGGATCCGTGCCACTTCGCCACCAAGGATCCGATCCGCAGCCTTGCCGACCTCAAGGGCAAGCGCGTCTTCACCTTCCCGACGGCGGGCCGGTTCCTCGCGCAGTTCGGCGTCGTTCCGGTGACGCTGCCCTGGGAGGACATCGAGGTGGCGCTGCAGACCGGCGAGCTTGACGGCGTGGCGTGGTCGGGCATCACCGAGGACTACACGGTCGGCTGGGCCGATGTGACCAACTACTTCCTGACCAACAACATCTCCGGTGCCTGGGCCGGGTCCTTCTTCGCCAACATGGAGAAGTGGAACGAGCTGCCGGATCACCTGAAGACGATGCTGCAGCTCGCGATGGATGCGTCCCACTACTACCGTCAGTGGTGGTACTGGGGCGGCGAGGCGAGCCTTCGCGTCAACGGAACCAAGATGGAGCTGACCTCGATCCCGGATGCCGAGTGGGCGACCGTGGAGGATGCGGCGGAAGTCTTCTGGGACGAGATCGCGGAACAGTCCGAGGTCAAGGCCAAGGTCGTGGAGATCTTCAAGAAGTACAACGCCGACATGCGCAAGGCCGGCCGGCCCTACCGCTACACCTGATGACGACGGTGCCGGGGGGCGGCATGTCCGCCCTCCGGTCCCTCCCCGCGCCGGCCCGTCCGGCGTTTGACACCGCACGAAAGCCTAACCGGGAACGAACGCCCCATGTCCGGCACCATGACCTTTGAAGCCCTCAAGAGCGCCGCCGCTGACGGCACCATCGACACCGTGCTCGTCTGCCTGGTCGACATGCAGGGCCGGTTGATGGGCAAGCGCTTCCATGTCTCCAATTTCATCGAGCATTCCCACGCCGAGACCCATTGCTGCAATTACCTGCTGGCAACCGACCTGGAGATGTACACCGTCGAGGGCTACCGCTCGACGAGCTGGGCGGCGGGCTACGGCGACTACGTGATGAAGCCCGACCTCTCCACGCTGCGGCCCGTGCCGTGGCTCGAGGGAACGGCGATGGTGCTGTGCGACGTGCTCGACCATCACACGCATGAGCCGGTGCCCCATTCGCCGCGCACCATGCTCAAGACCCAGATCGCGCGGCTGGAGGCCATGGGCCTCACGGCCATGATGGCGACCGAGCTGGAGTTCTTCCTGTTCGAGAAGGGCTTTGACGAGATCCGCAAGTCCGGCTTCCGCGACCTTGCGCCGATCTCGGGCTACAACGAGGACTATTCCATCCTCCAGACCACCCGCGAGGAGGCCGTCATGCGGCCGCTGCGCAACCATCTGGTGGCCGCCGGCATTCCGGTCGAGAACTCCAAGGGCGAGGCGGAAACCGGCCAGGAGGAGCTCAACATCCGCTATGCGGAGGCGCTCGCCACCGCCGATTTCCACACCATCGCCAAGCACGCAACCAAGGAGGTCGCCTGGCAGCAGGGTCACGCGGTGACCTTCATGCCCAAGTGGCACCGCGACAAGGTCGGTTCCGCCACCCATGTGCACCAGTCGCTGTGGACGAAGGACGGCAAGCCCGTCTTCCATGATCCCGACGCCGAGCACGGCATGTCGCGGACCATGCGTCACTACATGGCCGGACTGATCCGCTACGCCTCCGACTACACCGCCTTTCTCGCGCCCTATGTGAACAGCTACAAGCGCTTCCAGGAGGGCACCTTCGCCCCGACGAAGACGGCCTGGTCCATCGACAACCGCACGGCCGGCTTCCGCCTGTGCGGCGAGGGCACGAAGGCGGTGCGCGTCGAGTGCCGCATCGGCGGCTCGGACCTCAATCCCTATCTGGCGCTTGCCGTGCAGCTTGCCGCCGGCATTCGCGGAATGGAGGAGAAGCTGGAGCTGGACGCGCCGGTCACTGGAGATCTCTACCGGTCGCGCCGGCTGAAGGACGTGCCGCGCACGCTCAGGGCCGCAAGCGAGACCCTTCGCAAGTCGAAGATGCTGCGCGAGACCTTCGGCGACGACGTGATCGACCACTACGTCCGCGCGGCGGAGTGGGAGCAGGAAGAGTTCGACCGCGTGGTCACCGACTACGAACTCGCCCGCGGTTTCGAGCGGGCGTGACCTTCCCGCATCCGGGCAAGGTCAGCGAGACGGAACGCCGCCGCGCCCCCGCCGGGGGCGGCATTGGCGTTCACCGGCCGTGCGGAGCGCACGGCGTCAAGAAACCGGCCCACGACGAGGCCGGAGGATGATTGGGTGTGAAATGAGCGACACGATCAAGCTGATTACCCCCGTCGACGGCTCGGTCTATGCCGAACGCCCGGTGGCGAGCGCCGCCGAGATCGATAAGGCGGTGGCCGAGGCGCGCAGCGCGCAGGCGGCCTGGGCCGCGACGCCGCTCTCCGAGCGCTGCGACGCGGTGCTCGCCGCCGTCGCCGCGCTCGAGGCCATGAACGACGAGATCGTTCCCGAACTCGCCTGGCAGATGGGCCGTCCCGTGCGCTATGGCGGCGAGAAGGGCGGCACCCGCGAGCGCGCCGACTACATGGTGAAGATCGCGGAAGAGGCGCTGGCGCCGCGTCATCACACGGACCGTCCCGGCTTCACCCGCTACGTGAAGCCTGAGCCGCTTGGCGTCGTGCTGATCATCGCGCCGTGGAACTACCCGTTCATGACGGCGATCAACACCATCGTGCCGGCGCTCATCGCCGGCAACACCGTGATCCTCAAGCACGCCGCCCAGACCCTGCTCGTCGGCGAGCGGCTGGCGAAGGCCTTCGAGATCGCCGGCGTGCCGAAGGGCGTGTTCCGCAACATCGTGCTCAACCACGGCCAGACCGAGCAACTGCTCGCGTCCGGGCGGATCGACCACATCAACTTCACCGGCTCCGTCGGTGGCGGACGTGCCATCGAGAAGGCGGCGGCGGGCACTTTCGCCTCGCTCGGTCTCGAGCTTGGCGGCAAGGATCCCTCCTACGTGCGCGAGGACGCGGACGTGGCCTTCGCCATCGAGGGCATGGGCGATGGCGCCTTCTTCAACGCCGGCCAGTGCTGCTGCGGCGTTGAGCGTGTCTATGTGCACGAGAAGCACTACGACCAGGTGGTCGAGGGGCTCGTTGCCTTCGCCTCCAACTACAAGCTCGGCAATCCGCTCGATGAGGCGACCACCCTCGGCCCGATGGCCCAGGCCCGCTTCGCCGCCCATGTGCGCGAGCAGACCGCCGAGGCGCTGCGCAAGGGCGCGAAGGCGCTGGTCGACCCGAAGCTCTTCCCCGAGGACCGCGAGGGCACGGCCTACCTGATGCCGCAGGTTCTGGTGGACGTGGATCACCAGATGTCGGTCATGCGCGAGGAGAGCTTCGGTCCCGTCGTCGGCGTCATGAAGGTGCGCTCCGACGAGGAGGCGATCGCCCTCATGAACGACAGCCCCTACGGGCTCACGGCCTCGATCTGGACCTCCGACGAGGAGGCGGCGATCTCCATCGGCGACCGGGTCGAGACCGGCACCGTGTTCATGAACCGCTGCGACTACCTCGATCCGGCCCTGGTGTGGACCGGCGTGAAGGAGACCGGCAAGGGCGCGGCCCTGTCCGAGCTCGGCTACCTGTCGCTTACCCGGCCCAAGTCCTACCACCTTCGTACGAAGACCTGACCCGCACACGGGGTCCGGTTTCCACGTTTCCCGGATCCGGCGCACGGTGCGCCGGACCGGTTCCTTCCAATCCCTCAAGGTCGACTGCTCATGAGCACCACGCCCTCCGTCAACTGGTCCTACCCCACCGCCCTGCGTTTTGGCGCCGGTCGCATCAGGGAACTGGCCGCCGCCGCCGAGAGCCTCGGCATGAAGCGCCCGCTGATCGTCACCGATCCCGGGCTTGCCCGCCTGCCGATGATCGGCGAGGCCCTCGATCTGCTGAAGGCCGGCGGCCTCGAGCCGGGCCTTTTCAGCGAGATCAAGCCGAACCCGACCGCCGGGAACGTGGAAGCCGGCGTGGCCGCCTTCCGGTCCGGCGACCATGACGGCGTCATCGCCTATGGCGGCGGCTCCGGCCTCGACGCGGGCAAGGTCATTGCCTTCATGGCCGGCCAGACCCGGCCGATGTGGGACTTCGAGGACATCGGCGACTGGTGGACCCGTGCCGATCCGGACGGCATCGCGCCGATCCTCGCCGTTCCGACCACGGCCGGCACCGGGTCCGAGGTGGGGCGCGCCGGCGTCATCACCAACGAGGAAACCCACACCAAGAAGGTCATCTTCCATCCGAAGATGCTGCCGGGCATCGTCATCTGCGATCCCGAGCTGACGGTGGGGATGCCGCGCTACTTCACGGTCGGCACCGGCATGGATGCGCTGGCGCACTGCCTGGAGGCCTATTCCTCGACCTTCTATCACCCCATGGGCGACGGTATCGCCGTGGAGGGCCTTCGGCTGGTGTTCGAGAACCTGCGCCGGGTCGCCGAGACGCCGGACGATCTCGTCGCGCGCGGCCACATGATGTCGGCCGCCGCCATGGGCGCGGTCGCCTTCCAGAAGGGCCTTGGCGCGATCCATGCGCTCTCGCATCCGGTCGGTGCGCTCTACGACACGCACCACGGCATGACCAATGCGGTCTTCATGCCCTATGTGCTGGCGTTCAACCGGTCCGCCATCGAGGGCAAGATCGAGCGCCTGTCGGGGTATCTCGGCATGTCCGGCGGGTTCGACGGCTTCATGGACGAAATCCTGAAGCTGCGCGCCGACCTGGATGTGCCGGCCACGCTCGAGGGTCTCAAGGTCGACGGATCGAAGGCCGAGACCATCGCCGAGATGGCCGTGGTCGATCCGACCGCCGGCGGCAATCCGATCGAACTGACCAAGGAGGGCGCGCGCGCGATCTTCGACGCGGCCCTGTCCGGCAGGCTGTGACCGCGGGGCGCGGACGGACGGTCGCGTCCCTCCGCGCCGCCACGGCATGCCGCCCTTGCGCGCGGTCCGATTGACAGCGGCGCCCTTCCGCTCCTACATGCCCCATTCAGCCGGGGCCGCGCGGGTCGGGTGGCTCCCTTGGAACGGAAACACCTTCAGGCGCGCCTCGCGACACGAGACGGCACAGGACGGGCGAAATGACTGACACGCGGATCGATCGCCGCTTCGCGGCATGTCGGGCGGAAAACCGGCCGGCGCTGGTGACCTTCATCACCGCGGGCGATCCCGACCTTGCCACCTCCCAGGCCATTCTGGATGCGTTGCCGGCCGCCGGCGCCGACGTGATCGAGCTGGGAATGCCCTTCTCCGATCCCATGGCCGAAGGCGTGCCGATCCAGCTCGCCACCCAGCGCGCGCTGGCGGGCGGGCAGACCATGAACCGCACCCTCGACATGGTGCGCGCCTTCCGCAAGCACGACCAGGACACGCCGATCGTGCTGATGGGCTATTACAATCCCATCTACGTGCGCGACCCGGTCCGCTTCGTCGCCGAGGCGAAGGACGCCGGCGTCGACGGTTTCATCGTGGTGGACATTCCGCCCGAGGCCGACGACGAACTCTGCCTGCCCGCGCTCGAGGCCGGTCTCAACTTCATTCGCCTGACGACGCCGACCACGGACGATCGCCGCCTTCCCACGGTTCTCGCCAACACGTCGGGTTTCGTCTATTACGTTTCGGTGACCGGCATCACCGGTGCGACGATCTCCAACCGCACGAGTGTCGCGGAGGCGGTCCGGCGCATCAAGGGGCACACGGATCTTCCGGTTGCCGTCGGCTTCGGCGTCAAGACGGCCGAGGATGCCGAGGTGATCGGTCGCGATGCCGATGGCGTCGTCGTCGGGTCGGTGCTGGTCGATGCGGTGCGCAAGAGCCTGGATTCCCAGGGCCGGGCGACGGAGGGCACGCGCGATGCGGTGACCCGGATCGTGCGCGATCTGGCGGCCGGCGCGGCACGTGCGCGCGCCACGGCCGAACAGGCCGGCTGACGCGTCGGCGGGACATGCGTGGCGGCTCTGCCAAGTGGCCGCGAAACGAAGGGCAGACCCCGCGACGGGACGCCCGAGCAGATACGGACGGTAAGCCTTGAACTGGATCAACAACGTCGTTCGCCCGAAGATCCGCGGTCTCCTGCAGAAGCGGGACGTGCCGGAGAATCTCTGGATCAAGTGTCCCGAAACCGGTGAGATGGTCTTCCACCGGGATCTGGAAGCGAACCAGTTCGTGGTGCCCAATTCCAATCACCACATGCGCGTCTCCGCCAGGAAGCGCTTGGAGCTGTTCTTCGACGGCGGCACCTTCGAGAAGGTGAAGACGCCGGAGGTCGCCGTCGATCCCCTCAAGTTCCGGGACGAGAAGCGCTATACCGACCGTCTGCGCGATGCACGCGCCAAGACCGGTCTCGATGACGCGGTTCTGGTTGCAACCGGCAAGCTGAGCGGCATGGACGTCACCGCGGCCGTGCAGGATTTCGCCTTCATGGGCGGTTCGCTCGGCATGGCCGCCGGCGAGGCCGTCCTCACGGGCCTGGAGACGGCGGTCGCGCGCAAGACGCCCTTCGTGCTCTTCGCCGCTTCGGGTGGCGCGCGCATGCAGGAGGGCATCTTGTCGCTGATGCAGATGCCGCGCACCACCATCGGCGTGCAGATGATGCGCGAGGCCGGGCTTCCGTTCATCGTCGTGTTCACCAATCCCACGACCGGTGGCGTCACCGCCTCCTACGCCATGCTTGGCGACGTGCATCTTGCCGAACCTGGCGCGCTGATCGGTTTCGCGGGGCCGCGCGTCATCGAACAGACGATCCGCGAGAAGCTGCCCGAGGGCTTCCAGCGCTCCGAGTATCTGCTCGATCACGGCATGGTCGACATGGTCGTGCACCGTCACCAGATGCCGGAGACCGTCGCCCGCATCTGCCGCATCCTGACCAAGGCCGAAGTGTCGCTTCCCGAGGCCGCCGAGCTCGAGACGCCCGAGCCGGAGACCGAGGGGGAAACGGTCCAGGCGAGCGAGACCGCCGAGCCGGCAACGACCGCCGAGGCGACGGAGAAGGGCGCGGCCTGAGGTCGCGTTCCCCGGCCGCGGCGGCACGGTTCCGCCGGGGCCTCCCGACACGGGGCATCCTGCAGACGCGTGCGGGCGGACTGCGAACGGACCCTCACCAACTGCACCTGACCGCAGCGGGGCGGCGACATGGATCAGGTCACGGCCATTCTCGACAGGCTCCTCGCGCTGCATCCGCGCGAGATCGATCTGTCGCTCGGACGCATGGAGCGCCTGCTGGAGGCGCTCGGGCGGCCGCAGGACAGGCTCCCGCCGGTGGTGCACATCGCCGGAACCAACGGCAAGGGATCGACGACCGCCTTCATGCGGGCGATCCTGGAGGCCGCCGGTCTGCGCGTGCACGTTTATACCTCTCCCCATCTCGTGCGCTTCAACGAGCGCATCCGCCTTGCCGGGCGGCTGGTGGACGACGCCGAGCTTCTCGATGCGCTGGACCGGTGCGAGCAGGTCAATGAAGGCCGCGAGATCACCTTCTTCGAGGTGACGACCGCCGCCGCCTTCCACCTTTTTTCGCAGGTGCCGGCCGACGTGCTCTTGCTCGAGGTGGGGCTGGGCGGACGTCTCGACGCCACGAACGTGGTGGACGCGCCGCTGGCGGCCACGCTGACGCCGGTGTCCATGGACCACGAGCGCTACCTGGGCGAGACCCTTGAGGGCATTGCCTTCGAGAAGGCGGGGATCCTCAAGCACGGCCGTCCGGCCGTCGTCGCGCCGCAGGACGAGGCGGCGCTTGACGTCATTCGCGCCCGCGCCCGCGAGCTTGCCGCGCCCCTCACCGTCTTCGGCGAGGATTTCACCGCCTGGGAAGAGGGGGGGCGTCTCGTCTTCCAGGACGGGGACGGGCTTCTCGACCTGCCCCGTCCGAGGCTTTCCGGCGCGCACCAGATCGTCAATGCCGCCATGGCCGTCGCGACGCTCAAGGCTGCGGGGCTGCTTCCCGCAGCCGAGGCGGTCGAGGGCGGCCTGCAGCGGGTCGACTGGCCGGGGCGGATGCAGCCGATCGGGGCGGGACCACTTCTCGATCTCTGTCCGCCGGGCACCGAGCTCTGGCTCGACGGGGGGCACAACCCCGGCGCCGGCATGGTCATCGCCGCCGCCATGGCCGACCGGGAGGAACGCGCGCCGCGTCCGCTGCATCTCGTCGCGGGAATGCTCAAGACCAAGGATCCCGTCGGCTTCTTCGCGCCGTTCGAGGGACTGGCCGCGCATGTGGATTGCGTGGCCTTGCGCACGACGGAGAACGGTCGCGATCCGGAGGACCTTGTCGAGGCCGCGCGCGCGGCCGGGCTTGTCGCGGACGTGGCGCCGTCCGTCGAGGCGGCGCTGCGTCGTCTGCCGCGCGAGGGCGATGTGCCGCCGCGCGTTCTGGTGTGCGGTTCGCTTTACCTGGCGGGCGAGGTTCTTGCCGCCAACGGCATGTCGCCGGACTGAGCGAGGGCCTCCGGCGGGACTGCCGCCTCACAGCTTGCGCAGGCGGACCTCGTCGATGGCGTGATCGCGGTTCTTGTGCAGGATCAGGTCGGCGCGCGGGCGGGTCGGCAGGATGTTTTCCTGCAGGTTGACCAGGTTGATCTCGCGCCACAGGTCCTCGGCGATCTCCAGCGCCTCGTTCTCGCCCACCATCGAATACTTGTTGAAGTAGGAGCCGGGGTCGCGGAACGCGGTCTCGCGCAGGCGCATGAAGCGCTTCACGTACCACTCGTGCAGCACGTCCTCGTCGGCATCGATGTAGATCGAGAAGTCGAAGAAGTCGGAGACGAAGGGCACCTCCTTGCCGTCTCGCGGCAGGTTGGAGGTCTGCAGAACGTTCAGCCCCTCGAGGATGAGGATGTCCGGCCGGTCGACGGTGACATACTGGTCCGGCATCACGTCGTAGTAGAAGTGGGAGTAGACCGGCGCGCGCACGTGCCTCCGCCCGGCCTTGAGGTCCGAGAGGAAGGTGAGCAGCGTCGTGCGGTCGTAGCTTTCGGGGAAGCCCTTGCGCCGCATCAGGCCTTCCCGCTCCAGCACCGCGTTGGGATGCAGGAAGCCGTCGGTGGTGACGAGATCGACCTTGGGGCTTGCCGGCCAGCGCGCCAGAAGCGCCTGAAGCAGGCGGGCGGTGGTGGATTTGCCCACCGCGACGGATCCGGCAAGGCCGATGACGAAGGGGTTCTTCACCTCGTTGGAGCCCAGGAAGCGGTTCGTCGCCCGGTGAAGCTGCTGGGTCGCTTCCACGTAGTAGGCCAGGAGCCTGGAGAGCGGCAGCAGGATCGATTCCACCTGGGCGATGGAGACCGGATCGTTGAGGCTTTGCAGGCGCGCGACTTCCGAGGCCGTCAGGGTCATGGGCGTGTCGGCGCGCAGCCGGGCCCACTGGTCCTCGGAGAAGACCCGGTAGGGCGACAGGTCGTCGTCCCGGTATCTGCTGACGGTCTGTTCCATGGCGACGCTCGTCCCGTTCCGGCTGCGGTTGCCCGCGGCGTGCCCATTCCTCCCTGCCCCGAGCCGCGTCGCGACCGGAACGCCCCCCTCACGCCGTCAGGCGTGGGGCCCTTTTGTCGCGCCCCTCTTCACGTATCGGGGCGGGATGCCTTTTCCTCAAGCCCGGTCTGGCCCGTGCGCCGGGCAAGCTCCCGCATCACCTCGTCGAGCGGCACGTCGCCGGCGTGGAGCAGAACCAGGAGGTGGTAGAGCAGGTCCGCCGCCTCGCCGGTGAGTCCTTCCCGGTCGCGCTCCACGGCGGCGATGGCGGCCTCCACGGCCTCCTCGCCCACCTTCTGCGCGATCTTGGAAACGCCCTTGTCCATCAGCTTGCGGGTGTAGGAGCCCGGATCGCCGCTTGCAGCGCGCGTGCGCACGATGGCGTCGAGATCCGAAAGGGTGAAGCGTGTGTCGGTCATCTTCGGGCTCCGGCGGTGCCGTGTCAGGTGTCGAGCCGCATGGCGATGCCGCTTGACGCCATGTGCGTCTTGGCCTCGCGGATCGTGTGCGTGCCGAAATGGAAGATGGAGGCGGCGAGAACCGCCGTCGCATGGCCGTCGCGCACGCCCTCGACCAGATGATCGAGCGTGCCCACGCCGCCCGAGGCGATCACCGGAACGCTGACCGCGTCGGCGATGGCGCGCGTCAGCGCCAGGTTGAAGCCCTGCCGCGTGCCGTCCCGGTCCATGGAGGTGACGAGAAGTTCGCCCGCGCCAAGCTCCACGGCCTTCTTCGCGAAGGCGACCGCGTCGATGCCGGTCGGCGTGCGCCCGCCGTGGGTGAAGATCTCGAAGCGCTCCGCCTCGCCCTCGCCGTTCACCTGCTTGGCATCGATGGAGACGACGATGCACTGGGCGCCGAACTTCTCCGAGGCCTCGCGGATGAACTCGGGGTTCTTCACTGCCGCCGTGTTGATGGACACCTTGTCGGCGCCGGAGACGAGCAGCTTGCGGATGTCCTCGACGGTGCGCACCCCGCCGCCGACGGTCAGCGGCATGAAACAGGCTTCCGCCGTGCGGCGCACCACGTCGAAGATCGTGTCGCGACCCTCGTGGCTGGCGGTGATGTCGAGGAAGCAAAGCTCGTCCGCCCCGGCCGCGTCATAGGCCTTCGCGGCCTCGACCGGGTCTCCCGCGTCGACCAGATTGACGAAATTGACGCCCTTGACGACACGGCCGTCTTTTACGTCAAGGCAGGGAATGACTCGTGCTTTCAACATCTTAGGCGGTTATCCAGCGTATTTCGCGGTCGCAGCATACAGCCCCCGCCCCGCTCTGGAAAGGCGCTAGCGGGCGGAATGACCTTTTCGCTTGCGTGTAAGACCGCGCGCGACCTTCTTCAGGGCGGTCCACCATGTGGCATCGCCCGTGAACGGCCGCGTTGCGCGCGAAAAAACGCCGGCGTCGGTCTGATGCCGGCGTCGGGATTCCGGGAGACGGCGGGCACTCAGGCGCCGAGGACCTTCAGCGCCTCGGCCGGATCGAGGCGTCCGTCATAAAGCGCACGGCCCGAAATGGCGCCATCCAGCTGGGCGGCCTCCGGCGAGGCGAGGCGCTTCACGTCCTCGATCGAGGCAAGGCCACCCGAGGCGATGACGGGAATGGAAGTGGCGGCGGCGAGGTCCAGCGTGGAGTCCCAGTTGATGCCGGCCAGGACCCCGTCGCGGTCGATGTCGGTGTAGATGATCGCGGAAACGCCCGCGTCCTCGAACCGTCCGGCAAGCTCGATCGCCGAAAGCTCCGAGGTTTCCGCCCAGCCTTCCACCGCGACCCGGCCGCCGCGCGCGTCGATGCCCACGGCCACATGGCCGGGAAACAGGCGGCAGGCCTCGCGCACCAGCCCCGGATCGCGCACCGCGACGGTGCCAAGGATGACGCGGGAGATGCCCTTGGCGAGCCAGGCCTCCACATGGTCGAGGGTGCGGATGCCCCCGCCAAGCTGCACCGGGTTCTTGGTCGCCTTGAGGATGGCGTCCACCGCGTCGCCGTTGCGGCTTTCGCCGGCGAAGGCGCCGTCGAGGTCGACCACATGCAGCCGCTTGAAGCCCTGGTCCTGGAAGGCGCGCGCCTGCGCGCCCGGATCGTCGCTGAAGACGGTGGCCTGTTCCATGTCGCCGAGCTTCAGGCGCACGCACTGTCCGGCCTTGAGGTCGATGGCGGGGTAGAGATGGGGCATTGTCGGTCCGTGGCTTGGCCGGGCGCGCTTTAAGGCGCCCAGTCGAGGAAGTTCGCGATGAGCGACAGGCCGAGGCGCTGGCTCTTTTCCGGGTGGAACTGGGTGCCGAACCTGGTGTCCCGGCACACGGCGGCCGTGATCGGGCCGCCATAGTCGGCGGTGGCCAGGACGTCCTCGCCCCGCTCCGCCTTGAGGTGGAACGAGTGCACGAAGTAGGCGTGCAGGCCCTTGTCCCCTGTCTCGATGCCGGCGAACAGCGGGTGGTCCTGGGCGGTCAGCGAGATCGTGTTCCAGCCCATGTGGGGGATCTTGAGAGCGGGATCGTCCGGCGTGATCGCGGTCACGTCGCCCGGCACCCAGCCAAAGCCCTCCACCGTCTCGAACTCGAGACCGCGCGTGGCCATGAGCTGCATTCCCACGCAGATGCCGAAGAAGGGGCGCCCCTTCGTTTCCACGGCTTCCACGAGTGCTTCCGTCATGCCGTCGACGGCGGCGAGCCCCCGCCGGCAGTCGGCGAAGGCACCCACGCCCGGCAGGACGATGCGGTCGGCGCGGGCGACCACGTCCGGGTCCGCGGTGACACGGACCTCGGGCGACTTGCCGTGCCCGTGCGCGGCCCGCTCGAAGGCCTTTTCGGCCGAACGCAGGTTGCCGGAACCGTAGTCGATGATGGCGATCAGCATGGGTCTGTCCGTTGGAGCGTGTGGTCGCGGGTCATGAAGGGCGGAACGACGCTTCGGCGTCGCGCGCGGGGTGTCCTAGCCGTTGATCGGGGTCAGTGTCGATGGGTGCCAAGCGTCAGGCCGACAACCTGTTCCCGGCTGGTGCGTGGCGCGGGCGTGCGTCTTGCCGGCCCGCGTGTCGGGTTCGCGGTCTCCGCCGTGCTCTCGCCGGTGCCGTCGCTTGTGTCCGAAGCGCCTGATGCGTCGGCCGCCACCGTTGCGTCCGCAAGCGCGGGGACATCCGCCGCATCCTGCGCCAGGCCGGTGAAGAAGCGCCATTCGGCATCGGCGCGTCCCTGTGCCTCGACCACCGCGACGAAACGCCAGCCGCGCCGTTCCAGGGTCCAGCGGCGCAGGCCGTTGGCTTCCAGCGCGAACAGGAAGGTGACGAGCAGGCTGACGATGCCCACCCCCGGTCCGTTGCTGTAGCGCGCGCCGAGCTCGAGCGTGATCGTGGCGACGAGGAAGACGCCGAGCACGAGCCAGAGCCGCTGCCACAAGAGCCAGGGGATGGAGAGGAAGAATGCGGGAAAGGAAAAGCCGTCCTTTATGAAAACGCTCCGCTCGAGATCCTGCTCGCGCAGGGCCGTGTGCGTTTTTCCGGGGGGCACGAGCACCATGAAGATCGCCATTGCCGGATCTCCCCTTCGCCGTTCAGCCGCCGAGCTGGCCCTTGGTGGAGGGCACGCGTCCGGCCTGGCGCGGGTCGGGCTCGATCGCCACCCGCAGGCACCGCGCCACGGCCTTGAAGCAGGTCTCGGCGATATGGTGGCAATTGGTCCCGGTCAGGTTGGCGATGTTGAGGGTGATCCCGGCGTTCATCGCGAAGGCGCGGAAGAACTCCTCGAACAGCTCCGTGTCGAAGTCGCCCACCTTGTCGCGCGGGAAGGTCACGTCCCACACGAGGAACGGCCGGCCCGACACGTCGAGCGCGCAGCGCGTCAGCGCCTCGTCCATGGCCAGGTGGCAGTCGGCATAGCGGGTGATGCCGGTCATGTCGGCCAGCGCCTCGCGCAGGGCCTGTCCGAGCGCGATGCCCACGTCCTCCGCCGTGTGGTGGAAGTCGATGTGCGTGTCGCCCTTGGCGCGCACGGTGATATCGATCAGCGAGTGGCGCGAGAGCTGCTCGAGCATGTGGTCGAGGAAGCCGACCCTGGTCGAGATGTCGAAGGTTCCCGTGCCGTCGAGCGCGACGCTGACGGCGATATCGGTTTCCTTGGTGGCGCGCGTGATCGATGCGGTGCGCATGGGCGATGTCGATCCTCTGTCGAGAGGCTGCCCGCGTCTTGCGCGACGGCGGCCCGAAAAGCAGTCGAAAGGCTTGTATCAGGTGGCAGGGCGCTTTGAAATACCCGGCGCGCGCCGCGCGCTTTCAGCCTTTCGCACATGCGAAGCTGGCAAACCGCGTCCGGCTTGGCTAAGAGGGAAAGAACGCCGTTTTCCGCGCCTCGGCGCGGATCTTGGACCATTCGTCATCGGAGACCCGAAAAGATGCCTGCCGAAAGTGCCGAAACGACCGCCGAGACCGCCGACCCCGAGCCGTCGAGGCGTTACGCGCCCGCCTCAGCCCGCGACCGGCTGATCCTCGGCCTCGACGTTCCCACCGTCGAGGAAGCCCGAGCCATCGTGCGCGAGACGGCAGGCGCGGTGGGCACCTACAAGATCGGAATGCAGCTTCAGTTCGCCGGCGGCCTCGGCCTCGCGCAAGAGCTGGCCCGCGACGGGCATTCCGTCTTTCTCGACGTCAAGCTTCTCGACATCGACAACACGGTCATGAAGGCGGTCGAGAACATCGCCCGCATGGGCGTGCGTTTCGTCACCATCCATGCCTATCCCAAGGCCATGCGGGCCGCCGTTGCGGGGCTCGCGGCGGGCGGCGGAGATCTCTGCCTGCTCGGCGTGACCGTTCTCACCTCCATGGACGAGGACGACCTGCACGATGCCGGCTACGCGGGATCCGTGGGCGATCTGGTCGTCGCCCGCGCGGCCAACGCACGTGCCGCGGGCATGGGCGGCATCGTCTGCTCGCCGCAGGAAGTCGGGTCTCTGCGCCCGGTGCTCGGCCCGCATCCCGTCACCGTCACCCCAGGCATCCGCCCGGCGGGAAGTGCCGCCGGCGACCAGAAGCGCATCATGACGCCCGCCGACGCGATCCGCGAGGGCGCCGACTACCTGGTCGTCGCGCGTCCGATCCTGGAAGCGACCGACCGGCGCGCGGCGGCGGACAGCATCGTGGCGGAGATCGACGCGGCCCTTTGAGGCCGCGCCGACCGGTTCAGGCGCACACGGCTCAGGCGCGGACGGTTTCCACTGCCCGCTCACGTGCCACCGCCTCGGCGAGGAAGCCGGTTGCCGCCGTGAGGCCGCCGGATGCGCCCGCCGCTCCCAGAACGGCCAGGCCCGTCTCGATGGCCCCGAGGGCGCCGAACACCGTCGGTGCGTTCACGTGGCCCATGTGCCCGATGCGGATGCCCGTTCCGGCGATCTCGCCGATGGTGCCGCCGAGCGTCACGCCGCAGGTGTCCTCGCAGAAGGCAATGAGGTCCATCGGCGCCAGGCCGGGGGTGAGCACGGTGGTGACGGAGGGTGAGCGCTGGGCCGGATCGGTGACGTTGAACGCCACCGCCCCGCCCTTCGCCCAGTGGGCAACGGCGGCGTGCACCGCGCCCGACAGCAGCGCGTGGCGGCGGAAGGCCGCATCGAGCCCTTCCTCCAGCAGCATGTCGAGTGCCTTGCGGAAGCCGAAGAGCATGTGCTCGGGCGGTGTGCCGCAGTATTTCATGTAGTGCTCTCGGCCCATGCGCGCCGTCCAGTCCCAGTAGCGGGTGCGCAGGTCGGCGTTTTCATGGGCCTTGAACGCGCGCGGGCCGGCGGCGATCACGCCGAGGCCCGGAGGCGTCATGAGCCCCTTCTGCGAGCCGGTCAGCGCCAGGTCGATGCCCCAGGCGTCCATCTCGAAGGGTGTCGTGCCGAGCGAGGCGATTGCGTCGACGAGGAAAAGGGCCGGATGTCCCGCCGCGTCGATGGCCTTTCGCATGGCGGGAATGTCGTTGATGACCGACGAGGCCGTGTCGACCTGCACGGTGAGCACGGCCTTGATCTCATGGCCCGTGTCCTCGGCCAGCCGTGCCTGGAGAGCGTCCGGATCGGCGGCGCGGCGCCAGTCTCCGGGCAGGATCTCCACGTCGAGGCCGAGGCCGGAGGCCATCTCGCCCCATCCGCGCGCGAAGCGGCCGCAGTCGAGCACCAGCACCTTCTCGCCGCGCGACATGACGTTGGACAGCGCGGCCTCCCAGGTGCCGTGGCCGTTCGCGGCGTAGATGAAGGTTTTCGCCTCGCGGGTGCCGAACACGGTCTTCAGATCCGCGAGCAGCGTGTCGGTCAGGTCGACGAGGGGGCCGCGGCGGATGTCGATGGCGGGGCGGTGCATGGCCGAGAGCACCGCGTCGGGCACGGTGGTCGGACCGGGAATCATGAGAACCTCGCGGCCTTTGGCGAGCATGGCGAACCTCTGGAAAAAGCGGGCGGCGGTCGGCGCCGGTGGGAAAGCGGGCGGGGGTGCATCCTCCGTCCGGGACGGATCACACCACGTTCTTTTCCGACACAGGCCGGTCTTGTGCAAGCCTGTCGAAGCCGAGCGCGGAGAGGTCGAGGCTGCGGTAGGCCCCGTGGACGAGAAGCTCGGCGATGCCGCGCCCCACGGCGGGAGCCTGCTGAAGCCCGTGGCCGGAAAAGCCGGTGGCGAGGTAGAAGCCCGGAACGTCGCCGACCTCGCCCAGAAGCGCGTTGTGGTCGTAGAGGTTCATGTCGTAGTGGCCGGCCCAGGCCGCGCCCGGCCGGATCGCCTCGAACGCCGGGATGCGCGCGGCGAGTGTCGGCCACAGGTGGTCCTCGAAGAAGCCGTGCTCGACCTTGAAGTCGTGGCTCTCGGGGTCCGTTGCCGGAGCCGAGCCGCACAGGAAACCGGTCCCTTCAGGGCGCACATAGGTGCCGTTCGGGTCGATCAGCAGCGGGCAGCCCTTCACCTCCTCGCGGCAGTCGAAGGTGAAGATCATGCGCTTGCGGCTTTCGAGCGGCAGCGTCACGCCGAGGTCGGCGGCGATCTTTCGCGCGCCGCTCGCACCCGCCGCATCGACCAGCCGGCCGCAGGAGACCGTTTCGCCGTTCGAGAGCGTCAGGCGGAAGCCTTCGCCCTCGCGCGCGGTTTCCGCAACCTCGGCGGCGAGATAGGGCACGCCCAGCGCCCGCGCCTTCTTGCGGAAGGCCTGCATCAGCCCGTAGCCGTCGAACCAGCCCTCGCCCGTGTGGCCGAAGCAGCCGGCGGAAATGTCCTCGACGTTCAGCCAGGGAAAGCGGGCGGCGAGCGCGTCCGGCTCGAGAAAGGCGATGTCGGCGCCGAGCCGGGCCTGAAGGGCGTGGTTCTCCTCCAGGATCGACCGCTTGTCGGGCGTTGCCAGAAACAGGTAGCCGCCCTCGTGGAGGTCGATGGCCGGGCGCTCGCCGCCCGCCTCCAGACGGCTGCCGATCTCGCGCAGGAACGCGATGCCGTAGAGCGAGATCTCGATGTTGACGGCGGTGGAGAACTGCTGGCGGATCGAGGCGGCGGACAGCGCCGAGGCGCAGCGCGCGTAGGAGGGATCCTTCTCGACGACCAGCACGCTGCCGCGCCAGTCCGGGTCCATGGCCAGGTGGCAGGCGATGGAGGATCCGGTCACCGCGCCGCCGACGATGGCCACGTCCACGGTGTGATCCGCCTGGGCGGGTGCGTTGCTGCCGCGCGCGTTCATCCCCGTATCGCCTCCTCCGCGTGCCTGACAATGCCCGGACGGGTTGGCACGACCGCGAAAGGCCGGCCCGCGTCGACGGGTCCGGCCCTTGCTGTCATGTCAGGGAGCCGGCGTCAAAAGAACGCCTGAAGCCCCGTCTGGGCGCGGCCGAGGATCAGCGCATGGACGTCATGCGTGCCCTCGTAGGTGTTCACCGTCTCCAGGTTCTGGGCGTGGCGCATCACGTGGTATTCTTCCTGGATGCCGTTGCCGCCGTGCATGTCGCGGGCCTGGCGGGCGATGTCCAGCGCCTTGCCGCAATTGTTGCGCTTGACGATGGAGATCATCTCCGGCGCCACCTTGCCCTCGTCGAACAGGCGGCCGACGCGCAGGGAGCCCTGCAGGCCGAGCGAGATCTCGGTCTGCATGTCGGCGAGCTTCTTCTGGAAGAGCTGCGTCTGGGCGAGCGGCTTGTTGAACTGCTTGCGGTCGAGGCCGTACTGGCGCGCGCGGTGCCAGCAGTCCTCGGCGGCTCCCAGAGCACCCCAGGAGATGCCGTAGCGGGCGCGGTTGAGACAGCCGAAGGGGCCCTTCAGGCCGGACACGTTGGGAAGCAGCGCGTCCTCGCCCACTTCCACGTTGTCCATGACGATCTCGCCGGTGATCGAGGCGCGCAAGCTGAGCTTGCCGCCGATCTTGGGCGCGGACAGGCCCTTCATGCCTTTCTCGAGCACGAAGCCTCGGATCGCGCCGTCATGGGCGTCGGACTTGGCCCAGACGACGAAGACGTCCGCGATGGGCGAGTTGGAGATCCACATCTTGGATCCCTTGAGGCGGTAGCCGCCGTCGATCTTCTCGGCGCGGGTACGCATGCCGGCCGGATCGGAGCCGGCGTCCGGCTCGGTCAGGCCGAAGCAGCCGACCCATTCGCCGCTGGCGAGCTTGGGCAGATACTTCTTGCGCTGTTCCTCGGTGCCATAGGCATAGATGGGATACATCACGAGGGAGGACTGCACCGAGTTCATCGAGCGGTAGCCGGAATCGATGCGCTCGATCTCGCGGGCGACGAGGCCGTAAGCCACGTAGGAGGCGCCGGCGCAGCCGTACTCCTCGGGAAGCGTCACGCCGATCAGGCCGAGCTCGCCCATCTCGTTGAAGATCTCGCGGTCGGTCTTCTCGTGCGCATAGGCTTCCAGGACGCGCGGCAGGAGCTTGTCCTGTGCATAGGCGCGCGCCGTCTCCATGATCAGGATCTCGTCCTCGGTGAGCTGGTCGCGCAGCAGGAACGCGTCGTCCCAGGCGAAGCGGCCGCCGCCGGTGGGATCGGACTTGGTCGAATGGCTCATGAATGGTCCTCCGGCTTTTTCGAAAGGCACCCGTCGCGCGCGGGTCTCGCGTCGCCAGGCCTTCTGTCATGTCTTGCAGGCGGGCGGGAGTGTCCGGTCTGTGCAGCCCGCGGCAAAGTGATATGTTGTCGCGGGTTCATGAGGAAATGGAATAGGTTTTGAAACGCGGTTTCGTCCCCCACGCCGACAGCCTGATCGCCTTCGAGTGCGCGGCACGCCACGGCAGTTTCACCCGCGCGGCAGAGGAGCTGCACCTGACCCAGGGCGCGGTGTCCAAGCAGGTGCGCCATCTGGAGACGCGTCTTGGCGTCGAGCTTTTCAAGCGTGTGCGCCAGCGCATCGTGCTGACCGATGCCGGCCGGCTCTATCTGCAGGACGTGCGCGGCGCGATCGAGCATCTCGTCGCCGCCACGCGTCAGGTCATGTCCTTCGCCGGAAACGAGGACGTGCTCAATCTCGCGACATTGCCCTCGTTTGGCACGCGCTGGCTCGCTCCGCGTCTTGCCCGCTTCATCGAGGCCGTGCCGACCGCGAGCTTCAACATCGCGGTGCGCCTGCGCCCCTTCGACTTCGCCAAGGAGCCCTTCGACCTCGCGATCCACTATGGCGATCCGGTCTGGGCCGGAGCGGTCGCCGAGCCGCTGTTTCGCGAGGATGTCATCGCGGTGGCTTCGCCCGGGTTTCTCGAGCGTCACCCGGTCGCGACGCCGGCCGATCTCGCCCCCGTCCTGCGCCTGCACCAGTCCACCCGCCCGCTTGCCTGGCGCCAGTGGTTCGAATGCGCGGGCGTGGAAACCGATCTCGCGTTCCAGGGGCCGCGCTTCGAGCAGTTCGTGCTGATGGCCGAGGCCTCCGCGAACGGGCTCGGCGTTGCGCTCGTGCCGCGCTTTTTCGTCGATCGCGATCTCGCCGAAGGGCGACTGGTGAAGCTCTTCGAGACCGAACTGCGCCTGCCGTCCGCCTATCATCTCGTTTATCCGGAAAACCGCACGCTGCGTCCGGTCGCGGCACGTTTTCGCGACTGGCTGAAGGGAGAAGCGGCAGCCAACGCCCCGTAGGCGCGGTCCCACGGACGAGAGGGGACCGGCTTGTTCGCCGGGCTTGCGCGCAACCTTGCATTTCCCTGTCGTTTGCACGCCGCACATGCCGCGTTTGCGGGGAGACGACCCGGGTGAAACGTAAAAAGGCATTGAAGACGTTACGGCAGATTTCATACAGGCTTTTATCGATTGCGTTTCCACGTATCGGTTTTTTGTTTGCAGTCTGCGCGAATCCTGTTGGTATCGATCCTGTCTTCAGTCATGGAGATGCGGCGGTCCTGACCGTGAGGCTCCCCCCCTCCCTCCTCGCGGTCAGGACCATTTTTCCTTCTGGTTGAAATCGGGAAGCTCCGGCTTCCACGCCTTCGGGTCTTCCGACAGGGCCTTCCGCAGCGAAGGCCCTTTTTGTTGTCCGCCGGTGCTATTTGCAGGTCGGCGCCTTCTTTCCCTCCACATGCACCCTCACCCGTGTGATGCCCCTGCGCAGGAATGCCAGGTCGCGCGCCGCGCGGCGTGAAACGTCGATCACCCGGCCGCGCACGAAGGGGCCGCGATCGACGATGGTCAGCTTCACCTTGCGGCCGTTGGCCAGGTTCTCGACCGTGACGCGCGTGCCGAAGGGAAGCGTGCGATGGGCGGCCGTCAGGGCTTCCGGGTCGGCGATCACGCCGCTGGCGGTGCGTCCGCGAAGTTCGTACCAGGAGGCCTTTCCGCATTGGGCGAGCGCGGGAGGCGCGGCGAAAACCGCCATGGCGAGGAGAAATACTGCCCGAGGGGCATGCGGGCGAGCCTTGCGAATCATTTGGCACAATCCATAATTCGAATTCGGATACTGGGGCTTTCGCAGGCCCTTCCGCAGCGTTTTGTCGGTTGCGTGCGTACATGGAGGGGTGCGTCGAGCCGGATGAAGAGTGACCCTGTCAATATTTCATGATTTTCTTGTGGCAGACGGTTTACCCTTCGTCATCCTGGCCTTCGGTGGCCGGGTGCTGGCCCGGGCGGGGCGTCTGGATCGGAAGCGTATATGGTCAAGGTCGAGGGCGGGGGACGTCCGATCAATCACGAGACGGAAAGCCTGCATGCCTCCATTCTCGAGGCTTGCGGCGATCCTGTCTATTTCTGCACGCCCGACCGCATCATTCGCGAGGCGAACGACGCCTATGCCCGGCTGAACGGTTTCACCCGCGACCAGGTGCTCGGGCGAACGGTGCGCGAGATCGCGGGCGAGGGCGTCTACGGGCACCGGGCCGAACGGCTGGCGCGTGCCTTTGCCGGAGAGAGCATCGACTTTCAGGACTGGGTCGAGGTGCCCGGAATCGGTCGGCGCTTCTACGACGTGCGGTATCAGCCCGTGCGGGATGCGCGGGGTGAGCTGATCGGGGTCGCCGCCTTCGGTCGCGACATCACCGGGATGAAGGAGACGGACGAGGCGTTGCGCCTCTACGGATCGATCGTGCTGCAGATGTCGGACCGCATCTCCGTGTTCGACCGCGAGTTCCGCTTCCTTTTCGTCAACGAGAGCAATGCCCGCTGGTACGGACTTCCGCGAGAGGAGATGGTCGGGCACTACCTGTACGACCTCGTCGGGGTCGAGCGGTTCGAACGCGAGCTGCGTCCGAGCCTCGAACGCTGTTTCTCCGGTGAAACCGTGGATCTGGATCTCCTGACGCGCAAGCCGGACGGGCGCGAGGTCATCTGGTCGATCCGCCTGGAGCCGTTCCGGAATGACGCCGGCGCCGTGGACGCGGCCATGGTGATGTCGCGCGACGTCACCGAGACGCGCCGCCTCGCCCATCGCCTCGAGCGCCTGACGCTCGAGGACGATCTCACAGGCATCGCCAACCGGCGCGCCTTCGAGCAGTGGCTCGGCAACCGGCTTGCCGCGCTCGATCCGCGCACGGCGCTGGACGGGGGGCAGGGCTTCGGTGTCGTGTTCCTCGATCTCGACGGCTTCAAGCTGGTCAACGACACGGCCGGTCACGGGGCGGGCGACCGGTTTCTCGTCGGCGTTGCCGATTGCATTTCCGCCTTTTCCGGCTCTGCGGTGCATGTGGCGCGCATCGGCGGCGACGAGTTCGGCATGATCGTCGATTCCGACGACTCCGTCGCCGTCAAGGTCCTGTGCGAGCGGGTGCTCGCCGACCTGAACGACTTTCACTTCGCCGTTGACGGCATGACCTTCCGAGGCGGGGCCAGTGTCGGTTTCACCATGGTGAGGCCCGAGGAGGTGTTCCCCGCCGGCGGGCGTGACATCAGCCGGGTGCTGCAGCTTGCTGACCAGGCCTGTCTTGCCGCCAAGGCCGCCGGCGGGCGGCGCGTCGTGCAGCTGTCGGCCAACGCCGAGATCGCCCAACGCCAGCGCGACGAGTTGCGCCACCTCACGGTGATCGAGAAGGCCCTTTCGGATGGCGCCTTTCATCTCGAGCAGATGCCGGTCGTCGCACTCGATGGGGGCGGCACAGCCTTTCACGAGGTGCTGATGCGCCTGGCGCTGCCCGACGGCACGCTTGCCGGGCCGAACATGATCTCCGCCGTCGCCGAACGTCACGGGCGCACCAGCGAACTCGACACCTGGCTCGTGACGGCGGTTCTCGAGCGCCTTTGCGCCAACCGCGATGCGCGGGACTGTGTCTCGATGAACCTTTCGGGAAGCGCCATCTGCGACGAGCGCTTCGGGGCCTTTCTCGGTGACAGGCTCGGCGACAACCGGGATCTTGCCGGCCGGCTGATCATCGAGCTTGGCGAGGCGGATCTCGTGCAGCTCGACAATGCCGCCTGGATCCTGCTGCGGCACCTGCGGCGTCTCGGGGTGCGGGTTGCGCTCGACGGCTTCGGGCGCGGCTTCGGCGTCGTGACGCAGGTGCGCGACGGCATCTTCGATTTCATCAAGATCGATCGCCTGCTGGTGGCCGACCTTGCCGATGAGCCGGTCAATCGCGCGGCGGTCACGGGCGTGGTCGCGCTTGCGCGGACGCTGGGCCTGCCGACGGTGGCCGAGCATGTGTCGGACGCGGCCGCCCTTCCCGTCCTGCGCGAACTGGGCGTCCACTATGCGCAGGGCAAGGCTGTCCGCCCCGCCCGGGCATGGCCGCTCGCCGACGGTTGATCCAAGCACCGGGTCACGCATCGCGACCGGCGACCCGATCCGCCAGCGTGGCGATGTCGGCGTCATTTGGAAACCGCGCCAGCGCCTCGCGTGCCGTCTCGCCGGCGCCGGACGCGTCTCCCGCCCGGGCAAGGGCCAGGATCAGCTCCCGCCAGAACTGCTTGCGCCAGCGTTTCGGCTGGGCGGCGAGCCCCTTCGCGCTTTCCGTCAGTGTGATCGCCTCCCGCAGGACCCCTGCGGCTTCCGCCGCGCGACCGGCGGCAAGCAGGCATTCGGCAAGCAGAAGTCCGTGGCCCGGGTTGAGCGCGGGAACGAGGTCGCGGGCGAGGGCGTCCGGATCCGGCGGATCGCCGGTCGCAAGCCGGTGTCCCGCCGTGGCGAAGGCGTCCGCAGTGCCCGCCCCCTCCGGCGAGATCAGACCCCGCTCGTCGCAGAGCCCTGCGAGATCGCGGTCGAAGCGGGCGATCAGCTTGCGGACGATGTTGAGCGTGTAGAGGTGGTCGTGGCTTGCATGCGGTGATCGCAGCGCCAGAAGCCTCACGGCCGGCGGCCGCGGGATCCGCGCCAGCCGCGCGAAGCCGGCCGCGTCGACGGGATCGTGCAGTCCGAAGACCAGCGTCAGCGGATGCGGCGTCCGCGTTTCGGCAAGCGCGCGGACAAGGTCCGGCTCTCCCGGTTGTCCGGGAGCCCTGTAGAGGCCGCTATGGGTGCCCGGCAGTCCCAGCTCGAACTCCGGCCCGAAGGCATAGGCCGCGCCGTCACGCCGGCGAAGCGCGGTCGCCAGCGCGCCGTAGGCCCCCTTGGAGGCGCCGTAGTGGATGATGCGCGAAGGCGCGGCGACGGCGAGGGCTGCGTCGATGGCGGCATCGGTCGCCGCCTCGCATCCCAGGTACCAGGCGCTGTCCGGACAATCGAGAAACAGGCAGGCATGGCGCGTGGTGGCGAAAAGCCGTTCGAGCCCGAAGCGGGGCGGCACGACCCGCGCCTGCGACTGCACCACGACAAGCGTGTCGCTTCCGCCCGAGGGTGCCGCGCGGAAGCGTCGTCGCAGCCCGCTTTGCGGATCAAGTCCGTCCAGCGGATCGTGGGTGCCCGTCGTGACCATGGCCCACCCCTTATCAGATCTGCGGGCCGATCCAGAAGCTTGCCGGTGTCGCGCGCCGGGGGGAGCGCGCCTCGGCGATATGGGCCGTCTCCGGGTCGAGGCTCGCGAAGGCCTCGTACTGGGTGAGGAACACCCTGCCGGTGAGGTGCTGCAGGAAGTCGGTGCGTTCCAGCCGGTCCATCACCGGTCCCTTGATCTCGGACAGGTGGAAGGCGACGCCTGAATCGCCGAGCCGGCGGTTGATTTCCTCCAGGCTTTCCAGCGCCGAGGCGTCGATCTCGTTCACGGCCGTCGCCTGCAGCACCACATGCGCGATGGCCGGACGTTCCGCGACGAGTTCCAGCAGCCGGTCCTCCAGATAGCGTGAATTGGCGAAGAACAGGCTTTCGTCGACGCGCACGCTCAACACGCGCTCGCCGGTGATGACCTTGTGGCGGTTGATGTTGCGGAAGTGCTCGGTGCCGGGAACGATCCCGACGACGGCCATGTGCGGGCGGGCGTTCCGGTGCAGGTAGAGCGCCAGCGAAACGGCGACGCCGGTCACCACGCCGGGCTCGACGCCGAAGCCGAGCGTGACGAGGATCGTGCCGGCCATGGCCGCGAAGTCGCTCTTCGAATAGGCCCACACCCGGGCGAGCGCCTTGAGGTCCACGAGCGAGAGCACGGCGACGATGATGGTCGCGGCGAGCGTCGCCTGGGGCAGGTCGGCGATCAGCGGCGTCAGGAACATGGTGGCGAGCGCGATGCCCACGGCGGTGAAGGCGCCGGCGGCCGGCGTGCGCGCGCCGGCATCGAAGTTCACCACCGAGCGGGCGAAGCCGCCGGTCACCGGATAGCCGCCCGACACCGCCGAGGCGATGTTGGCGGTGCCGAGCCCGATCAGCTCCTGGTCGGGCTGGATGCGCTGGCGCCGCTTGGCGGCGAGCGTCTGGGCGACGGAGACCGATTCCACGAAGCCGATCACGGAGATCAGCAGCGCCGGCACGGCAAGGGCCGCCCACAGGTCCGGGTCGAGGATCGGCATGTGCGGGCTCGGCAGGCCGGAGGGAATATGGCCGACGAGGTGCACGCCCCTCGCGCCCAGGTCGAACCAGGAGGCGGCGAGCGTGGTGAGGGCAACGGCGGCCACCGGCCCGGCCTTCACCAGGATGTCGGCCATGCGCGGACCCAGGCCGGCGGTGACGAGCAGGGGCTTGACCCGACTGCGCACCAGAAACAGGAACAGGGTCGCCGGCACGCCGACGGCGAGTGTCGCCATGTTGGTGTCGCCGATGCCCGCCGCCAGCCCGCCGACGATGTCGACGAGCGTCGCGCCGGAAACCGGAATGCCCAGGATGTGCTTGAGCTGGCTCGCAGCGATCAGGAGCCCGCTTGCCGTGATGAAGCCCGAAATCACCGGGTGGCTCAGGAAGTTGGCAAGAAACCCGAGCCGGAACAGGCCCATGGCGATCAGCATGACGCCCGAGAGGAAGGCCAGCACCACGGCGGCGGTCAGATAGTCGGCCGTGCCCTGGGCGGCGATCTCGCCGACGGCGGAGGCCGTCATCAGCGAGACGACCGCGACCGGCCCGACGGCAAGCGCCCGGCTGGTGCCGAACACCGCATAGGCGACCAGCGGCAGGATGGAGGCGTAGAGACCGATCTCCGGCGGCAGGCCGGCGAGAAGCGCATAGGCGAGCGACTGGGGGATCAGCATGATCGTGACGATCACGGCGGCGATCAGGTCGTCGGTGGCCATGGCGCGGGTGTAGCCGCGTCCCCAGTCGAGGATCGGCAGATAGGCGGCAAGCGGTTTCATGGTCGGGCGGATTCCGGGCGGTCGCTTCGCAGGGGCTTTGGCGTGTGCCGCGCGGCCGGCCGGCCGCGCGGGTCATCGTGTCGGTGCGGACCGCTTGGCCGGCCCGCCTCAGCCGGCCTCGGCCAGCCGGTCCAGGGTGGGCTTCAGCCCCGACAGGTCGTAGCCGGCGTCGGCGGCAAGACGAACCATCTCGCCCGCGTCGCGGCTTCCGGCCTGGGAGAGCGCCCACAGGTTGATGGAGCGCGTGCCGGTGCGGCAGAAGGCGAACACCGGTCCGCCGGCGGCCTCCATGGCCTCGCGGAAACCGGTGAGCGTGTCGGGGCCGATGCCGTCCCGTCCGACCGGCAGGGCGTGATAGGCAAGCCCGGCCGCCTCGGCCGCCTTGCGGATCTCGTCACCCGCCGGCTGGTCGGGCGCCTCGCCGTCCGGCCGGTTGTTGATGACCGCCTTGAAGCCGGCGGCGCGGATCGCGTCCACGTCGGCAGGGTCGATCTGGTGGGCGACGGTGATCGTGTCGTCGACCTTGGCAGAGTTCATGGATCTGTCCTTACAGGGAATTGATTGGCACTTTCAGGAAGGTCTTGCCGCTCTCGTCGGCGGGCGGCAGCTTTCCGGCGCGCATGTTGACCTGTATGGAGGGAATGATCAATTTCGGCATCCCGAGCGTGGCGTCGCGCGCGGTGCGCATGGCCACGAACTCCTCTTCCGTCACGCCGTCGCGGGCATGGATGTTGTTCGCCCGCTCCTCCGCCACCGTGGTTTCCCAGCGGATGTCGCGGCCGTTGGGGCCGTAGTCGTGGCACATGAACAGGCGGAACGCGTCGGGCAGCGTCAGCACCTTGCGGATCGAGCGGAACAGTTCGCCCGCGTCGCCGCCGGGAAAGTCCGCCCGCGCCGTGCCGCCATCGGGCATGAACAGCGTGTCGCCGACGAAGGCGGCATTGCCCATCACGTGGGTCATGCAGGCCGGCGTGTGGCCGGGCGTGTGCATGGCGAAGCAGGTCATGCCGCCGACCGTATAGGTGTCCCCATCGGCGAAGAGCCGGTCGAACTGGGAGCCGTCGCGCTGGAACTCGGTGCCCTCGTTGAAGATCTTTCCGAAGGTGTCCTGCACGACGCGGATGTTCTCGCCGATGCCGAGCTTTCCGCCGAGGGCGTTCTGGATGTAGGGCGCCCCCGACAGGTGGTCGGCATGGACATGGGTCTCGATCAGCCATTCGCAGATGAGGCCCTTGTCGCGGACGAAGGCGATGATCCTGTCGGCGGAATCATGGGTGATGCGCCCCGCCGCGTAGTCGATGTCCATGACGCTGTCGACGATGGCGCAGGCGTTCGAACCCGGGTCCTTGACCACATAGGAGATGGTGTTGGTGGGTTCGTCGAAGAAGGCGGTGACCTCGGGCTTCACGGAGCCGTCGATCGGATAGGCCGGATTGGTCATGGGCGCATGTCCTTGATCCATGGGGTGTTCGGGCGGCTTGCGGTCAGGCCGCCGGTCGTGCGGTCGCGCGGGCGAGCATCGCCCTTGCATGAACGAAGCGCCGCGTGGCGATCATGCCCGCCGCGACGGCGAGACAGAAGAGGAAAGGCTCGATCCGTCCAAGGCCGAGCGCCGGCACCACGCCACCGGGGCAGAAGCCGGTGATGCCCCAGCCGATGCCGAAGATCGCCGCGCCGCCGACCAGCCGCGCGTCGATGCCATGGCGCGAGGGCAGCGTGAACCCGCCCGAAAGCAGCGGGCGCGGGCGGGACAGCACCAGCCGGTAGCCGATCGCGGTGACGGTCAGCGCCGCGGCCATGACCACGGCCAGGCTCGGATCCCATCCGCCGCCGGGAATGGCGGCGAGGTCGAAGAAATTCAGCACCTTGGCCGGATTCGCCATGCCGGCGAGCAGGATGCCGGTGCCGAAGACGAGGCCGATGGCGAAGGCGGCCGCAAGACGTACTGCCGGGTGGGTCATGGGGTCAGCCTCCGATCAGGTGACGGGTGACGAACACGGTCGCGGCCGTCGTCGCCATGAAGGTGAGCGTGGCGGTGATCGAGCGCATCGACAGCCGCGCCATGCCGCAGACGCCGTGGCCCGACGTGCAGCCGGAGCCGAGGGTGACGCCGATGCCGACCAGCACGCCGCCGCCAAGCAGCGCCAGGCTCGAGGCCGGCACCGCGATCTGCGGCATCTCGCCCGTGAGGGCGAGCAGCCCCATCGGCGCGGCGATCATGCCGGCGAGAAAGGCGATGCGCCAGCCACGTTCGCCGTCGCCGGACTGCGACGCGGCGCCGGGAAGCAGCGAGGCGGCTATGCCGCTGATGCCGGCGATCCGGCCGAACAGCGCCATGAGCACGACGGCGGAGACGCCGATCAGCGTTCCGCCGAGCGCGGCCAGATAAGGGGTGAATTCGGTTGTCATGGGAAAGGGCAACTCCTCAAGCGTCGGTGTCGGCCACGGGCCGGCGGTCCTGGCGCCGCCGCGTTGTCGGGGGGCTCTCCGGCGGGAACGGCTCCCGTCCGGCGGATACGCGGTTTATCCGATTGCGAATATATTATTGTTTGCTAAATTAGCAAGCATGAATATTCAAGATATGGAACATAGCGCCGACAGGGCCGCGACGCTTCTTGCCTCCATGGCCAACACGCGCCGGCTCATGGTGCTGTGCCATCTCATGGAGGGCGAGCGGAAGGTCGGCGAGCTTGCCGCCTGTGTCGGGCTCAGCCAGTCGGCGCTGTCACAGCATCTGGGGCGCATGCGTGCCCAGGGGCTGGTCGAGGCCCGCCGTGCCGGCCAGGCGGTCTACTACCGGCTCGCGGGCCATGAGGTCGCGCGGGTGCTGGAGGCCCTTCACGGGCTTTACTGCGTCGCCCCCGAGGGCGAGGCGTCGGCCGGAGGGGCCGTGCCGGTGTCGGCTCCCGCCTGAGCGAGCGGGGCTTCCGGAACCTCCACGTCGCTTGCGATGGCAAGCGTCACCTGCGATCCGTCCGCGCGCATCCGGATCGCCACTCCCTTCATCCTCGGCAGCGGGTTTTCCTCCGCCAGCGGCAGGTCCCGGTCCGCGCGCGGCGCCGAGAGTTCGTTGAGCGGACGCAGGATGCGTTCGTGGATCAGCGAGCCGACGTGGATGGGCAGGTCCTCGCCCGAAACGGTGGTCACGCGAAACCGGGTCGGCCACAGGCGCAGCACCCAGCGCCCGCCGTCGCGCGCTTCGTCGTCATCCCGGTTCGCGGAGACAGGATCGCTCTCCTCGTCGCGGCGCACGAGAACGAGCTCCGCGCCGCGTCCGTTCTGGATGCGTGGCAGGGCGGGAAGCTGTTCCGGCGGCGTGCGGCCGGTCAGGAAGCCGGCGAAGGTCGCCACCGACCATTGCGGGGCCTCCACATAGCCGGCCGGGGCGAGTGCCTCGGCAAGGCGTGCCGGATCGCCCGCCCACTGCAGGATCAGCGGCTCGCCCTCCCCGCCGTTGAGTTCGATGCGCTCCGCCGGCAGGTCCTTCCACCCCTGCGCGCGCCAGACGGGCTCCGCGAGCGTCACCGTCGGCGAGACCGGCTGGTACATGGCCAGCGCGCCGTCGAAATTGCGCATGGCGTGAAAGCCGCCGGCAAGCGCCAGGGTCAGCGTGACCATCCCGGCGAGTGCCCAGCGTCCCACCTTCTCGTTGTGAACAGAGCCGAACACGAAGGCGAAGGCGGACACCATGGCGGTTCCGAAGGCGATGCCGCCCAGCACGTCGCTGGCCCAGTGCGCGCCGAGGTAGACGCGCGAGAAGGCGACCGCCCCGATCAGCGACACGGCGACGGAGAAAACGCCGGCCTTGGTCAGTGGCGACCGGTCGTGGGCGACGAGCACCGCGATCAGACCGTAGAGAACGGTGGTGACCGTCGCGTGGCCGGAGGGGAAGGAGAAGGCGTCGGCGCCGGTGTAGATGTCGATCGGCCGTTCCCGGTTCATGAGCAGCTTGAACAGGGGCACGAAGATCGCGGTTCCGGCCATGGCGATGAGGAAACCGGTCGCGCGCCGCCACGCCTTGCGGGCGAAGAGATAGGCAACGGTCACGCCGGCGACGATGGAGGCGATGAGGCCGTCGCCGAGCATGGTGATCGCGACCATGATCTCGTCGCCCGTGGGCGTGCGCAGGTCCTGGAACAGGTTGCGGATGGCCGTGTCGGCGCGCTGCAGGCCGGCGTCGGGCGAAATGGCGCTGGCAAGCAGGACGAAGACGGGCACCGTCACGAGCAGCAGCAGCGCGGAGATCAGCATTCCGGCGGATCGCGGATGCGCGGGGTCGAACATCCGTGCCAGCCAGCGCGCCGCGCGGTTGTCGTGGGAGGCGAGCCAGGCGACGAAGCGCAGCCGTGAGCCGGCATAGAACGGCAGCACGATCAGGATCAGCCAGCGCGCCAGCATCACCGCGATGAAGATCAGCACCAGGAACACGCCGAGCATGGTGGCGAGGCGTCCGCTGATCTCGCCGAGCGCGCCGAAGGCGGTGCCGGCGATGAAGCCGGGGCCCAGGTGGATCACGCTCCAGGCGATGGCCGAGGTCACGTTGATGAAGGTGAAGCGGGCCGCACCCATGCCGACCATGCCGGCGATGCCCGGCACGATGGCCTTCACGCCGGGCACGAAACGCCCGATGAAGACGCTCTTGCCGCCGTGGTTGCGGAAGTAGGCCTCGCCGCGTTCCACCAGCGAGCGATAGCGCGAGAACGGCCAGACCGACTTGATCCGGTCCTTGTAGTAGTAGCCCACCCAGTAGGAAATCGCGTCGCCGGCGATGGCGCCCAGCGTCGTCCAGATGAAGATCGGCCAGGGATCGAGCTTGCCGAGTCCCACCAGCGTTCCCGCCCCCACCAGCACCACCGTCGAGGGGACGACCATGCCGATCAGGAACAGCGCCTCGCCCATGGCGATGATGAACACGACGGCGTTTGCCAGGGTGGGATGCTCGCCGATGAAGGTCACGAGCTGATTGAGGATGTCGGTCACGGCGTCCTGCTCGGGTTTTCTGGCCTTGCGGAGGCGGACGCATCACGCGCCCGCCTCTTCGGCCCGCTACATGTACGCGCTCGCTTCCGATCCGCCAATCCTTCCCGCATCCTTTTGATGTCGCGGGTGAAGATCGCCGGCGTCCCGGCACCGGCGGTGGGGATAACGGGTGCCGGGCGCCGGGGCATGCCGTGCGGGGTTGCAAGGCGCCGCGCATGTTGAAACTCTCGTGTCCGGTCTCCCCGGTGGACCGGGGGGAGCCGTGATGCCGCAACGCCAGAAGCAGGACGCGTCCCTTGTTCCAGTCCGCGAGACTTTCCGCCCCCCTGTCCGGCTCGGACTACGACCGGCTCGAACCGGCGGGGCGCACCGCGCTGCTCTCCGCCCAGCGTCAGGTCATCGGCACCGGCGCCATGTCGGTGGTCGTGGTGGTCGCCGGTGTCGACGGCGCAGGCAAGAACGACGCCATCGCCCGCCTGCACGAGTGGATGGACGTGCGCTATCTCGCCTGCAACGCCTACGAGGAGGAGGAGACGGACGTGGAACGCGCCCGGCCGGCCATGTGGCGCTACTGGCGCGACCTGCCGGCGCGTGGCGAGACCTCCGTTGTGGTCGGCTCCTGGTACAATGAGCCGCTGCGCCGCTTCGTGCTGGGCGAACTGGACGAGGCGGGCTTCGAGCGCGCCCTCGCCCGCATCAACCGCTTCGAGGAAATGCTGGCGCGCGAGAACGTGCTTTTGCTCAAGGTCTGGTTCTCGCTGCGGCCGAAGGAGCAGAAAGACCGCCTCAAGGCGCTGAAGAAGAAGGCCCGCGCCCGGCGCATCCTGGCCGAGTGGACCGATCTGGAGCATTCCGGCGAGGCGCAGAAGGCATTCGAGCGGGCAGCGCTTGCAACATCCACCGCTGCCGCGCCCTGGATCGTGATCCCCTCCGAGGATCCCCGCTCCCGCGACATCGCCTTCGGGCGCTGCCTGGAAATGGCGATCAGCCGCCGCCTCGCCCTGCTGCTGCCCGCCCATCCCGAGGCCGCCAGCGTGCCGGGCACGGTGCCGCTCGCCCACGCCATGTCCGAGGCGGTGCCGCCGGAGGCGACGGCGGATGCCGCGCCCCGTGATGCCACACCCGGTGACGCCGCACCTGCCGAGAGCGGAACGCCCGCCTTCGACGCGGCGGCGCCGGTCGTGCCCACGGTCGCGCATGTGAAGCCGGTCTCGGCGATCGACGCCATCGATCTTTCCGCCCGCCTGCCCAAGGCGCGCTACAAGGGCGAACTGGAGCACTGGCAGGCGGAGCTTGCGCATCTTGTCGACAAGCGCGCCTTTCGCGACCTCGGTCTCGTGATCGCCTTCGAGGGCAACGACGCGGCCGGAAAGGGCGGCGCGATCCGCCGGCTCATCCGTCCGCTCGACCCGCGCAGCTACCGGGTGCATCGCATCTCCGCTCCGGGCCGGGAGGAAAAGGCGCGTCCCTATCTCTGGCGTTTCTGGACCCGGGTGCCGCGTCACGGCCACATCGCCGTCTTCGACCGTTCCTGGTATGGCCGGGTGCTGGTCGAGCGGGTCGAGGGCTTCTGCTCGCGTGAGGACTGGATGCGCGCCTATGGCGAGATCAACGCCTTCGAGAGCGAACTGGCAAACGACAATGTCCTGGTGGTGAAGCTGTGGCTGGCGATCAGCAAGGAAGAGCAGCTCGCCCGTTTCAAGGCGCGCGAGGAAACGCCCTACAAGCGCTTCAAGATCACCGACGAGGACTGGCGCAACCGGCTCAAGTGGGACGCCTACGCGCGCGCCGCCGGCGACATGATCGACCGCACGTCGACGGAGGAGGCTCCCTGGGCGCTGATCTCCTCGGAAGACAAGCGGCACGCGCGCGTCGCCGTGCTCAAGCATGTCGTGAGCCGGCTGAAGAGCGTGTTGTGACGCCGGCTATCCTTCCGCCGGCGTTCCGAACACCGTGACCGCGAGCGCCAGCGCGGCCACCAGCGCGAAGCCCGCCGCCAGGTGCATCCGCCCATCCCGTCGCGCGCCGAGGGCGGCGATCGCGGCCTGCAGGGCGTAGTAGAGCGCGAAGGCGCGCGAGGCATAGGCGATGATCTCGAAGACGCCGGAGGTCCAGGTGAGCGCCAGGCCGACCGCCACCAGCACGCCATAGGCCTGCCGTTCGCCGAGCCGGCCGCCGCTTTCCTCCTCGACCAGCCCGCCGCAGCCCACCGTGTCGGCGACGGCGGCGCTGAACTGGGCGCTGAGAGCGGCAACGACCAGCAGCAGCGGCAGCACGGGCGCGACCTCGCGCATCATGCCGATCACCGCCGTTTCGTGCACGGCCCCCTCCGGGCTCGCCACCGCGTAGCTCACCAGCGCGATGTAGACGAGATAGATGAGCGTGGCGATGATCTGCGCCAGGCGCATGGAGCGGATCCGCGTCGGCGCGTCATAGGTGGCGCCGAGATAGCGCGACGTCTCGAAGCCCTGCACGGTGACGATGAGGCCGAAGCCGAGGGTCAGCGCCTGCCATCCGGTCTCGCGCGGTGCGTCCGCGTGCAGGGTTCCAGCCGCGCCCGCCTCGCCGAAATGCACGGCGAGCCCCGCCGCGAGCGCCGCGATCACGGCAAGCTTCACGGTGACGGAAACCTGCTCGAGCCCCTCCAGCGCCTTGAACCCCTTTGTCCAGCCCACGCCCAGGATGACCAGCAGGACCGCGCTGGTCAGGACACGGCCGTGCAGCGTCTCGTGCAGCGGCGTCAGGCTGACGCCGAAGGAGCCGAACAGGTTGAGATAGTAGGTGACGGAGATGACATAGGCGCCCGACAGGGCCCAGGAGGCCATCCTTTCGAGCCGCCGTTCGGCGGAGCTGCGGTCGTGGCCTTGCGCATCCAGCCGGGCGATGTTGAACCGCACCGCCGCTCCCATGCCCCAGGCGGCGGCGCACAGGAGCGCCATCGCGAGCGGTGCGTAGCCGCCATAGGCGTTGTCGAGCAGCGGTCCGAGCACCAGGAAGCCGCTGCCGATGATGGAGGCGAGCGGGGTCACCGTCGCCTGCCACAGCCTGTTGCGTGACACCGCCGGCCGCGCGAGCCACCAGGCGGTGGCGAGAAGAACGGCGACAAGCAGGGCGTCGAGGGCGGAGAAGCTGGTCGGCATGGCCGTTCTTGTCCGCCGCGCGGCCGCGACGGTCAAGGGGGATGCGCACCGGGAGCGCATCCGGACGGCGGCGCTCGTCCTTGCCGGCCGGATGCGTGTCGCCCGAAGGGGGCCGGCCGATCTACTGGAGTTCCGGAACCCGCATGGCCAGCCGCTCGGCCAGCTCCCGTGCGTCGGCCCGTCCCGCCTTGAGGGAGGCGCGGTAGCGGCGGTCGCCGAACTCCTGGTACTCGATACGCACCACATGCATGGTCGCGGCCCCCAGGAACTCGCGCAAGGTCTCCAGGTGGGGCAGCAGGTGGTCCATGCCGTCGCGCGAGCCGCCGGGCTCGAAACCGAACTCGCCGCAGGCGGTCAGCACCACCAGTTCCTTGCCCGCGAGCAGCGGGTCGAGCGGCCAGTCCCCGCGTTCGAGATCGAAGGAAAAGGTCCTGTCCTTGCGCACCACGTTGTCGATCCATGCCTTCAGGGTCGAGGGCAGGCCGTAGTTGTACATGGGCGTCGTCAGTACGATCACGTCGGCCGCCGCCAGCTCCTCGATCATTCTTTCTGACGGGGCGAGAAGCTGCTCCTGTTCCGGGGAGCGGTCCTCGTCGGGGGTGAAGGCGGCGACGATCCAGTCGTCGCATATGTGGGCAGGCGGCTCCTGCGCCAGGTCGCGCCGCTCCCAGGTGTCCTCGGGGCGCAGGCTCTGCCAGCGTTCCTCGAAGCTGTTTCCGAGCGTGCGCGTCAGCGATCGCCTCTGCCGGGCGCTGGCGTCGATGCGGAGTATCCTTTTCATGCCTCTGTCCCTCCCGATAGCATAAATTGAATGACCGAAGTCAAACGAGATATATATTGCAAAGTCGAAGCGATTCTCCCGGATCACAAGAAATAAAATCTAATGATCCTCTCGTCCGGAGGTTTGAACGACTTCATGATATATATGATATTGTTTTCGGTATTTACATGAGAATGACGAAATTAATATATCTAGAGTTGTTTTGAGTTGTAATAATACATTTTCGGTATTGGGGGTGAGATCCTGCGCGGCGCCCTATGTGCCCGGTTCCCGGGCGGCGCGCGCCGCCCGGCGGGGGGCGTTTGCCCGGGTTATCGGGCTTCGCCCTGAAGGGAGGGGCGTGTCCGCGCCGCCAGCCGCCCGGCCAGCGCCCCGGCCTCGTCTCGGGCCGCCTTGAGGGACGTGCGGTGACGGTCGTCACCGAACTCCTGGTACTCGATGCGCACCACATGCATGGTTTCGGCTCCCAGGTAGTGCCGCACCGTGTCCAGGTGGGGAAGGAGATGGTCCATGCCGTCGCGCGGGCCGCCGGGCCCGAAGCCGAACTCGCCGCAGGCGGTCAACACCACCAGTTCCTTGCCGGAAAGGACCGGCTCCAGCGGCCAGTCGCCCCGCGTCAGGTCGAAGGAGAAGGTCCTGTCCTTGCGCACCACGTTGTCGATCCACGCCTTCAGGGTCGAGGGCGGGCCATAGTTGTACATGGGCACGGTGATCACGATCAGGTCGGCCGCCGCCAATTCCCCGATCATCCGGTCCGATGCGGAAAGCAGGTCCTGTTGATCCGCCGACCGCCGGTCTTCCGGCGTGAACGCGGCGGCGATCCAGGCGCTGCCCACATGCACCGGCGGGTCGAGAGCCAGGTCGTGCCGCTGCCAGGGGTCCTCGGGGCGCAGGCTCTGCCAGCGATCCTCGAAAATGTCGCCGAGCGCGCGTGTCAGTGAGCGCTCCTGTTGCGCGCTGGTGTCGATGCGAAGTATGTTTCTCATGAGTGTGCCTCCATGTGTAATTCATTTTAAGGTATTGTAATAAAATGGTTATTCAAAAGAACATGCGACCTCTTCGGATGAATAAAGGTCATCCGTAATGGCGCGTCCCTCCCTTGCCGCGATGCGTGTCTTCGAGGCGGCCGCCCGGCTTGGCAGCTTCAAGGAGGCGGCCGGGGAACTGGCCATGACGCCGACGGCGGTCTCCCACAGGATCCGCAATCTCGAGGAGGAACTCGGCCAGCCCCTGTTTCGCCGCAGCCACCGCAAGGTGGAATTGACCTCGGCGGGGGTGGAGCTTTTCGAGGCGGCGCGCGGCGCGGTTGCGCTGCTGGATGCGGCCTTCGAGCGCCTGGACGCGGGAGCCCGGATCGTCTGCGTGTCCGCGACGCCGGCCTTCGCCGCCCTGTGGCTCGCTCCCCGCCTGTCCACACTCGCAGCCGCCCTGCCCGGTGTCACGCTTCGTCTCGAGGCGTCACACGCGCCGGCCGATCTGGAGCGCGTGCGCGACATCGACCTGGCGGTACGCTACGGCTCACGGTCTCCGACCGGCACGGGTCGTGTTCTGGCCGGCGAGCGCTTTCGCGCCTATGCCGCGCCGCATGTGGCGCAGGGGCCGCCGGAGGCGCTCGATCGGCTGCCACTTCTCACCTGCCGCTGGCAGGCGCGGGACCTCGCGCCGGTTTCGCTCGAGGTGTTCGAGGCGCGTCGCGAGGACGGCGCGCCGCCGGCGCTTTCCTTCGACGACGAGCATCACGCCGCGCTCGCCGCCGTCTCGGGAAAGGGCATCGTGATCCTCAGCGAGATCCTCGCCGGCCATCTGGTCGAGGCGGGCCTTCTGGCCGAACCCTGGCCGGATGCCTGCGTTGCAGGTCATGCCTACCGGTTGCTTGCGGCGCCGGCGTCAGCCGTCCGGCGCGACGTGCGGCGGGTGGCCGCGTGGCTGGAAGCGGAACTTGCCGGAGACGCTGCCATGAGAGAGCGGACGCCGCCATGAGAGTGTGGCGGCGTCCCGCCCGCCAACCCGGGGCAAAGACCTCTTGAGCCGGAGCCCGTACTCGCCGAAACTCCGCGCCGGTGCCTGGTGATTTGCGCCGCCGCCTCCCCGCGACCCGCCCGGAATGCCCGAAAGGACAAGGATGACCCTCGATCTTCTCGTCAGGAACGCGATGCTGCCCGACGGTCGCGGCCCGCTCGACATCGCCTGTCGCGACGGGCACATCGTGGCGCTGGAACCCGCGATCGGGGCTGACGCGGAGCAGGTGATCGACGCGGCGGGCCGTCTTGTCTCGCCGCCCTTCGTCGACAGTCACTTCCACATGGATGCGACGCTGTCGCTCGGCCTGCCGCGCATCAACGAAAGCGGCACCCTGCTTGAGGGCATCGCGCTGTGGGGAGAGCTGAAGCCGCTGCTCACGGTCGAGGCGGTGGTCGAACGCGCGCTTCGCTATTGCGATCTGGCCGTCAGCCAGGGTCTGCTCGCCATCCGCACCCATGTGGATGTCTGCGACGACCGGCTGACGGGCGTCGAGGCGCTTCTGCACGTGAAGAAGGTGGTCGCGTCCTGGCTCGACCTGCAGCTTGTCGCCTTCCCCCAGGACGGGCTCTATCGCTCGGCGAACGCGGAGAAGAACCTGCTGCGCGCGCTCGACATGGGCGTCGACGTGGTCGGTGGCATTCCCCATTTCGAGCGCACCATGGACGACGGTGCGCGCTCCGTGCGCCGGTTGTGCGAGATCGCCGCCGAACGGGGACTGATGGTCGACCTCCATTGCGACGAGAGCGACGATCCCCTGTCGCGGCACATCGAGACCCTGGCCGCGGAGACGCAGCGCCTCGGCCTGTCGGGCCGCGTCGCCGGCTCCCATCTCACGTCCATGCACTCCATGGACAACTACTATGTGTCCAAGCTGCTGCCGCTGATTGCGGAAGCCGGCGTCGCGGCCATCGCCAATCCGCTGATCAACATCACCTTGCAGGGGCGTCACGACAGCTACCCCAAGCGGCGGGGCCAGACCCGGGTGCCGGAGATGCGCGAGCACGGCATCACCGTCGCCTTCGGCCATGATTGCGTGATGGACCCCTGGTATTCCATGGGCTCCGGCGACATGCTGGAGGTCGCCTCCATGGGGCTGCACGTGGCGCAGATGATGAGCCGCGATGCCATGCGCTATGCCTTCGAGTGCGTCACGACCCATCCCGCAAGGGTGCTCGGACTCGACGGGTATGGCCTGCAAAAGGGCTGCAAGGCGGACTTCGTTCTGCTGCAGGCGGCCGACCCCATCGAGGCGATCCGATTGCGCGCGCGCCGGCTTGCCGTGGTGCGTTCGGGCCGGGTGATCGCCGAAAGCGATCCCGACATTCGCCGTCTGGCGCTGGGCGGGCGCCCGGAAACCGTCGATCCCGCCACCTATGCCCCGCCTGCGGCATAGGTGGCGGGAAGATCCGGTCATGCGGACTTGGAGGGAGACGACTGGCCTGACATAACGGGCGAAAGCGCCTCCAGGAACCAAGGTATGGCATCCATCATGGACGACCCCCAGTCCGGCCCCCCTGACGTCGGCCCGAATGCGGGCCCGGCAGCCGCCGCGTCGCGGCCCGCGTCCTTCGTGCCGCCCTGTCCGGTGCGCCACGACAAGCTGCCGCCGGTGTGGAAGCTGATCGGCCTCGCCCGGCGCAGTTTTCTGTCGGTCTGGACCAAGGACTCCTTCTGGAAGCCCTGGCTCCGGGTCCGGCTCCTCCGCAAGCAGATCTTCGTCTGCAACTCGCCCGAGACGGTGCAGGAGGCGTTCCAGCGCAAGAACGCCAGCTTCGAGCGCAAGAGCGCGCAGATGCGCCATGCGCTGGAGCCGCTGCTTGGCGACGGGCTGTTCATTTCCGATGGCGAGACCTGGCGTGCGCGCCGCGACATCGTCGCCCCGATCATCCATGCCTCCCGGCTGCGCGACTTCTTTCCCGTCATGACCTCGACGGTCGCCGAACGCGGCGATGCCTGGGCGCGTGCGGGAGAGGGCGCGCGGCTCGACGCGCTGGGGGAGATGGCCCATCTGACGGCGGAGATCATCTGCCGCACCATCTTCGGCAGCTCGCTCGGGCGCGACTATGCCGCCGAGGTGGTGGAGAGCTTTACCGACTACCAGCGTCACATCGACCAGATCGACCTGGTTTCCCTGCTCGGCCTGCCGGACTGGCTGCCGCGCCGGCGCGGCCGGGCGATCCGCCGTGCGGTCGCGCGCATCGACGCGGTGCTCGACGAGATCATTTCCCGCTACGCGGACCGCCGGGAGGCGGGTGAGACCTCGGTCATCGCCGGCCTGCTCGACGCCCGCGATGCGCAGGGCCGGCCCCTCTCCCGCGAGGCGATCCGCAACGAGGCTGCGGTGATCTTCATGGCCGGTCACGAGACCACCGCCAACACGCTGGCCTGGGCCTGGTATCTGCTGTCGCAGGACGAACATGCACGCGCCCGCCTGGAGGCGGAACTGGATACCGTGCTCGGCACGGGGGACGAGGCCCGTGTGCCGACCTTCGCCGATATGCCCCGCCTGTCCTACACCAGGGCCGTGATCGAGGAGGCGCTGCGCCTCTACCCGCCAGTGCCGATCCTCGCCCGGGAGGCCCTGGTGGACGACACCGTCGGTGGCATCGCGACCCCGAAGGGCTCGATCGTGATGGTCGTGCCCTGGCTGCTTCACCGCAATCCGGAGCTCTGGGAGCGGGCCGATCACTTCGAGCCGGAGCGGTTCCTGGGCGGGCGCCGGGGCGGGCAGTCCAAATTCGCCTATGTGCCCTTCGCCATCGGACCGCGTATCTGCGCGGGCCTTGCTTTCGGCATGACCGAGTCCGTCCTGTCGCTGGCCATGCTGGCAAGCCGCTTCCGGCTCGACCTGGAGGAGGAAGAGGTCGTGGAGCCTGTCTGCCGGCTCACGCTGCGTCCGGGTGAAAGCTTGCCCATGCGGCTGACCCGGCGTGTGCGCACCGATCCGGTGCCGCCGTCCTGCTGAGTGGCGCCACGCGCAATCCGAAAAAAGATTCGCTCAATTCTTGCAAGAAATTCGCCCGGAATTGCGCGAGCCTGCAATCTGATTTCAAGGAATTGATATTACTAATGAAAATAGAAAAAGGCCCGCACCTCAGGTCGGAGGCGCGGGCCTTTTCAGGTGAGGTGCGGGCAGCGCCGTGAGGGCTTGTCCTCAGTGTTCGGCCGGCTCGCCTGCAAGCTTTTGCGCCTGCTCGATCCAGCCGTCGCGGGCAATGCGACCACGGAAGTCGAGCTTGCCGTCCAGCGCCTCGATCTGGGCCTCGTTGAGCCCGGCGATCTGCCAGTAGTGGAAGATACCCGCGCCGTTGAGGGCGGTCTGCAGCTTCGGCCCGATGCCGGTGATGGCGGTCAGGTCGTCGGCAACCCCCTGGGGTTCGGCAAGCAGGATCGCCGCGAGCGGATCGGACATCGTCGCGGCGGCGACACCGGCGTCCGGGCCGGCGGCCTTGGCGGGAGCCTTCGCGGTCGGCGCCGTATCCTCGCCGCGCGTGGCCTCGGCAATCTCGCTCGTGCCCCTGGGAAGCGGCGGAGCCTTTTCGGGCCGCATCATGTGCGAGCGGATGAAGTCGAGGATGCGCGGCGCGATCTCGGAGCGGAAGCGAGAGCCGTTGAAAACGCCGTAATGTCCGACGCTTGGCTGCATGTAATGGGCCTGCATCTCCGGCGCGAGGCTGGTGCACAGGTCATGCGCGGCCTTGGTCTGGCCGCGACCGGTGATGTCGTCCTTCTCGCCCTCGACGGTCAGAAGGGCCGTGCGGCGAATGGCCCCGCAATCCACCAGTTCGCCGCGATGGGTGTAGGTGCCCTTGGGCAGCGCGTGCTGGATGAACACCGTGTCGACGGTCTGCAGGTAGAACTCGGCCGTCAGGTCCATGACCGCGAGATATTCGTCGTAGAAATCGCGGTGCTTCTCGGCACTGTCGCCATCGCCGGCGACGAGGTGCTGGAAATAGTCCCGGTGCGCGCTGACGTGCCGGTCGAGGTTCATGCTCATGAAGCCCGAGAGCTGCAGGAAGCCCGGGTAGACGTCGCGCATGAAACCGGGCTGCGGGAACGGCACCTTCATGATGACGTTGTTCTCGAACCACTCGATCGGCTTGTTCTCGGCCAGCTCGTTGACCGCCGTCGGATTGATCCGCGTGTCGATCGGCCCGCCCATCAGCGTGAGGGTCGCCGGCGACATCGGATCCCCGTGCTTTTCCATCACCGCGGCGGCGGCAAGCGCCGGAACCGAGGGTTGACAGACCGCGAGAACATGTGTGTTCGGCCCGAGATAGTGAAGCATTTCAATGATGTAATCGACGTAGTCGTCGAGGTCGAAATGCCCCTGGGCGAGCGGCACCATGCGTGCGTCGATCCAGTCGGTGATGTAGATGTCCGCCTTCGGCAGCAGCGTCTCCACCGTGCCGCGCAGCAGCGTCGCGTAGTGCCCCGACATCGGCGCGATGACGAGAATCTTCGGATCGGGGTGCTTCTGCGGCCCCGTCTTGCGATCGAAATGAAGCAGGTTGCAGAAGGGTTTGCTCCAGACGATCTCTTCGCGAACCTGCACCTTGACGCCGCTCACGGTGGTCTCGGGAAGCCCGAACTCGGGCTTTCCGTAGCGCCGGGTGAGCCGCTCGACCATCTCGCATCCGGCCGCGACCTGTCGCCCGACCGGCGTATGTGTCAAGGGATTCAATGGGTTCTGGAAATAGAGCCGTGTCATGTCGGCCATCGCCCGAACCGGGCTCATGGCGGCATGGTTGAACTCGTAGAGCTGATAGAACACGTGACCGACCTCGCAGTCTGGCGGCAATTCCGCAGGTGCGGCGCCGAAGGCGCGCACCCCGCAATTTTTGCAGTGCAAAATTAATATGTCGAAAACGGCGCGTCGTTCAACTGCCGTGCACCGTGTGCGCACCGGCAGGTGGAGTGGAAAGGGGGCGGAGGGACCGGGATAGGCACCGGTCCGGTTCCGTAAAAGGAAGGTCTTTCAAGCAGCTTCGCGGCAGGTGTTGCCAAATGTCACCAGTCGCGCGCCTTGCTCGAAAAATCAGGCGGCGAGGTCCGCGACGACCGCGTCGAGCACCAGGAATCCGGCCGGCGTCGCCCGGACGCGGGCGTCGTCGAGGCGCTCGACCATGCCGTGTTCGACGAGATCCGCGATGCGGCGCGGGTCGATGCGGCGCCCCGAGATCGCCTCGTAGCGGGCAAGGTCGACGCCCTCCACCAGCCGCAGTCCCATGAGCAGGAACTCGTCGCCCTGCTCCTCGGCATTGAGCGACAGGTCCTCGACCAGTCCGTCGCCACGCGTCTCGACCAGCGAAAGCCAGGTCTCGGGATGGCGTTCCGTGGCGGTGGCGAACTTGCCGTTGCCGCCCGAAAGCCGACCGTGGGCGCCCGGCCCGACGCCGACATAATCCCCGTAGCGCCAATAGACCAGATTGTGCCGGCACTCGGCGCCCGGACGGGCATGATTGGACACCTCGTAGGCGGGCATGCCGTTGGCCGCGCAGACCTTTTGCGTCAGTTCGTAGAGATCGGCCCCGACATCGGCGTCGGGCACCACGAGCGCGCCCTTGCGCCACAGCTCGAAGAAGGCCGTCCCCGGCTCGATGGTGAGCTGGTAGAGCGACAGGTGGTCGGCCGCAAGGCCGATGGCGCGGGTGAGTTCCGCTTCCCAGGCCTCCGCCGTCTGCTCCGGCCGCGCGTAGATCAGGTCGAAGGAGATCCGGTCGAAGGTCGCCCGTGCCGTTTCGATCGCGGCAAGGGCCTGGGCCGTGTCGTGCAGGCGACCGAGGCGCCTGAGGTCCGCGTCGTTGAGGGCCTGGACGCCGAGGGACAGCCGGTTGACGCCGGCGCTGCGATATCCCCGGAAGCGCTCAGCCTCCACCGAGGAGGGGTTGGCCTCCATCGAGACCTCGATACCCGGCGCCAGCGACCAGTGCTTCGCGACGGCGTCGAGCACCCTGGCAACCGTGCCCGGCTCCATCAGCGACGGCGTTCCACCGCCAAGGAAAACGGAATCCACCACGCGCCCGCGGGTTCGCCCGGCCATTGTGGCCAGCTCGGTCTCGAAGGCGGCGGCAAAGCGGGCCTGATCGACCTGCGCGTGCCGGACGTGACTGTTGAAGTCGCAATAGGGGCACTTGGATTCGCAAAACGGCCAATGCACGTAGATGCCGAAGCCGCCCTCGGGGCGCACGGGCGCGACGGGGCGCTCCTCGCGCGCGGCGATCGCGGCGAAGCTCTCCCTGTTCTGCTGCTGGCCGTCCGTTTCGCTCATCGTGCCTCCAGACACTCCCGCGCGAGCGCCTCGATGGCTCGCGCCCTGTGCGAAAGCGGCGGATTTCCGTCGTTTCCGCCATGTTTTTCCTCCGATGACATCTCGCCGAAGGTGGTCTCGCACCCGTCCGGGCGGAACATCGGATCGTAGCCGAAGCCGCCCTGGCCGCGCGGAGGCCAGACGGCCGTGCCCTCGACCTCGCCCCGGATCAGTTCGACGTGGCCGTCGGGCCACGCGAGGCAGAGCACGGCCACGAAGGACGCGCGCCGGTCCGCCGGATCGGTTGCCCCGGCGGCCTGCAGCTTCTCCTCGATGGTCCGCATGGCCATGGCGAAGTCCTTTTCCGGACCGGCCCAGCGGGCGGAATAGACGCCCGGCGCCCCGTCGAGGGCGGCAACGCAAAAACCGCTGTCGTCGGACAGGGCGGGAAGCCCCGTTGCCTCGACCGCGGCCCGTGCCTTGAGTTCCGCATTGGCCTCGAAGGTCGTTCCCGTCTCCTCCGGCTCGGCAAGGTTCAGCTCGCCCGCCGACACCACCTCGAGCCCGAAGGGGGCCAGAAGCTCGGAAAACTCGCGCAGTTTGCCCTTGTTGTGGCTGGCGAGGACCAGCCGTCCGGGCTCGAGCCGGCGACGGTCCGTCCTGGGTGCGCTTGCACTCATGCTGTTGCCCCGGCTCAGCTGATGGCCATCTTCTGGAAGTCGACGAGCCGGGCAATCCCCGTCTTCGCCAGCCCCATCAGGGCGGCGAACTCGTCCTCGGAGAAGGGCGTGCCCTCCGCCGTTCCCTGGATCTCGACGATGCCGCCGGCGCCGGTCATGACGAAATTGGCGTCCGTGTCGGCTTCCGAATCCTCGGCGTAGTCGAGGTCGAGCACCGGGGTGCCGCCGTAGATGCCGCAGGAAATGGCGGCCACATGGTCCTTGAGGACCGGCTTCGTCACCATGTCGCGGGCACGCATCCACTCGATGCAGTCGTTGAGTGCCACCCAGGCACCGGTAATCGCGGCGGTGCGCGTGCCGCCGTCGGCCTGGATCACGTCGCAATCGACGGAGATCTGACGCTCGCCGAGCGCCGGCAGGTCGACGATGGCGCGCAGGCTGCGACCGATGAGGCGCTGGATTTCCTGCGTGCGGCCGGACTGCTTGCCGGCGGAGGCCTCGCGGCGCATCCGGTCGCCGGTGGCGCGCGGCAGCATGCCGTATTCGGCGGTCACCCACCCGCGTCCCTGACCGCGCAGCCAGGGCGGAATGCGCTCCTCGAGGCTGGCCGTGCACAGGACATGCGTATCGCCGAACTTGACCAGGCAAGAGCCCTCGGCGTGCTTGGAAACGCCACGCTCGAGCGTGACGGCGCGCAATTCGTCGGCAGCGCGTTTGGATGGCCGCATGGGAGTTTCCTCTCGTCCGTGTTTCTGCCCCGTGGCGCATGCGCCTGCCGCGTGCGCCGGCCACCTCGCCCCCTGCCGGGGCGTGTCGCGTGGCCGCTTCGCGACCGTCTTAATGCAAGTCGGCGCGCGAGGAAATCGGCAGCCAGGCGAAAATCCGTCCGACGCCGTGACGCGGGGGCTGTGACAGGACCCGGTGGCGGTCCTATATAGGGGATGAAACTCATCACGGCCCCGGCCCTCGCGGCGGCTCCGGGCCCGTGCATCGTGACCGCAAGCATGTATCGAGGAACGAAAGTGACCCTGGGCGTCCCTTCCGTCAGCCTGAGCGATCTCGACCAGCGATCGCGCGAGATCTTCCGGTCGATCGTCGAAACCTACCTGGACACGGGCGAGCCGGTGGGCTCGCGCAACCTGTCGCGCCTGCCCTCCATCCAGTTGTCCCCGGCCTCGGTGCGCAACATCATGGCCGACCTGGAGCACGCGGGCCTTCTCTATGCCCCGCATACCTCGGCCGGCCGCCTGCCGACCGAGGGCGGCCTGCGCTTCTTCGTCGACGCGCTGCTGGAGGTCGGCGACCTGACCCGCGAGGAGCGGGCCCAGATCGAGGTCCAGGTCAAGGCGGCGCGCAGCGAGCGCACGTCCGAGCAGCTTCTGACCGAGGCGAGCCAGATGCTGTCCGGCCTGTCGCGCGGTGCCGGTGTCGTCTTCACGCACAAGATGGACGCGCGCCTGCGTCACGTGGAATTCGTGCGCATCGAGCCGCGCAAGGCGCTGGTGGTTCTGGTCGCCGACGACGGGTCGGTGGAGAACCGGGTGGTGGACCTTCCCGCCGGCCTGCCGCAGTCGGCACTCATCGAGGCGTCGAACTATCTCACCAGTCTCATTCGCGGGCGTACGCTCGCCGAGGCGCGCGCCGAGCTGGAAATCCAGCGTGACCGGCACCAGAAGGAGCTGGACGAGCTCACCGCCAAGCTGGTGGAGGCGGGCATTGCGACACGTGCCGGCGACACCTCCGATGCGGGGTCGCTGATCGTGCGCGGCCGCTCCAACCTGCTTTCGCATCTGGAGGCCGAACGCGACCTAGAACGTATCCGGCTGCTCTTCGACGACCTGGAAAGCAAGCGCGACCTGATCCAGCTCCTGGCCGCCGCCGAGGGAGGGGAGGGCGTGCGGATCTTCATCGGCTCGGAGAACAAGCTGTTCTCGCTCTCCGGCTCCTCCATCGTGGTCTCGCCCTTCCGCGACCAGGACGAACGCATTATCGGCGTTCTGGGCGTCATCGGTCCGACGCGGCTGAACTATGCCCGCATCATCCCCATGGTCGACTACACCGCCCGCCTGGTCGGGCGGCTGTTGCGCTGACACTTTTTCCCGGCAAGGATCCCGATGACACTTTCTCCGGCAGAACTCGAACGCTACGCCCGCCACATCGTGTTGCAGGACGTGGGCGGCCCCGGTCAGCAGAAGCTGAAGGCGGCGCGTGTGCTCGTCATCGGCGCAGGCGGTCTGGGTGCGCCGGTGCTGCAGTATCTGGCGGCCGCGGGCGTCGGCACGCTGGGTGTCGTCGACGACGACACCGTGTCGCTGTCCAACCTTCAGCGCCAGGTGATCCATGACACCGACCAGCTCGGCGAACCCAAGGTGGCGAGCGCCGCGGAGGCCATTGCCCGGCTCAACCCGCATGTGAAGGTGGAACCGCACCCGCGCCGGATCGAGCCCATGAACGCCATGGCGCTGGTGTCCGCCTACGACCTTGTCATCGACGGATCCGACAATTTCGACACCCGGTATCTTGTCTCCGATGCCTGTTTCTTCGCGAAAAAACCGCTCGTGACCGGCGCCGTGGGGCGTTTCGACGGCTCCTTGACGCTGCTGAAGCCTTACGAGAGCGCCCAGGACGGAACGCCGAACCCGACCTATCGCTGCCTGTTCCCCGAGAAACCGGCGCCCGGCGCCCTGCCCACCTGCGCGGAGGCGGGCGTGCTCGGCGCGCTGACCGGCATCGTGGGGACGCTGCAGGCCATGGAGGCGATCAAGGAGATCGTCGGTTTCGGCGAGGGACTTCTTGGCCGGCTCCTTCTCGTGGACACGCGCGGAATGCGCTTCGAGACGATCCGCTACCGCTGGTCCGCAAGGAACCCGCTGAACGGCGAGACGCCGAAGCGCTATGAGGAGGTCGTGGGGCAATGAGGCGGAGCATCGGCGGATGCCGGTAGGCACGTTCCTGCGACGCCGCGCGGTCGAACCGCTGCCCGAGGCGCTGAGCGTCACGGTCAACGGCGCCCCGTGCCGGATTGTCCTGCGGCGCAATCCGCGCGCCGGCCGCTATATCCTGCGTCTTCCGCCCGGCGGGGATCCGGTGCTCACGGTTCCCGCGAAGGGCACGCTGGCCACCGCCGAACGGTTCGCCCGCGACCAGGCGGGATGGCTCGCGGCGCAGCTTGCCCGCCGGTCGGATCCGGTTGCCTTCGAAGAGGGCGGTGTGATCCCGTTTCGCGGTGTGGAGCATGTGATCGCGACGACGGGCCGCTTGCGCGGGCTCGTGCAGGCGGGCGATGGCGACGACGGGCCGGAACTGCGCGTGCCGGGCGCGCCCGAACACCTTGCAAGACGCCTTACCGATTTCCTGCGTGGAGAGGCCCGCCGCGACCTCGAGGACGCCGTTGCCCGCCATGCGGAGGCACTGGGCAGGATGCCGTCGGGCATCACCCTGCGCGACACGCGCAGCCGCTGGGGCTCGTGTTCCTCGACCGGCAGGCTGAACTTCTCCTGGCGGCTTGTGCTTGCGCCGCCTGCAATCCTCGATTACGTCGCAGCACACGAGGTTGCCCATCTCGCGGAAATGAACCACGGTCCCCGCTTCTGGGCCGTGTGCCGCCGGCTTGCGCCCCATACGGAAGAGGCCCGGGCCTGGCTGCGCCGCGAGGGTGGGCGCCTGCATCTCTACGGGTGAGGCGCTTCGGCCCGCCCGCCGTTCCGGAAGGCCGTTTCCATGCTGAAGCCCGACACCTGGGCGCTGACCATCCTGCTCGCCTCGCTGACGGCGCTGGGCCCCATTTCGACCGACATGTATCTGCCGGCACTGCCCGGCATCCTTCGCGATCTCGACACCGGTCACGCCGCCGTCCAGCTTACGCTGTCCATGTTTCTGGTCGGCTTCGCGGTGGGACAGATCTTCTACGGCCCCCTCGCGGACCGGCTCGGCCGCAAGCCGGTGCTCGCCGCCGGGCTGGGCATCTATGCGGTCGCGAGCCTCGCCTGCACGCTGGCGCCCAGCGTGGAACTGCTGATCGTGGCCCGCTTCGCGCAAGCTTTCGGCGCTGCCGGGCCGATCGTCCTCGCCCGGGCCGTGGTGCGCGATCTCTATGACGGGCCGCGTGCGGGGCAGGAGCTTGCCCGCATGGGGTCGATCATGGGGCTGGCACCCGCCGTCGCGCCCTTCTTCGGCGGTCTGATCTCGGCTTCGGGCGGCTGGCGGCTGGTGTTCCTCGTTTCCTGTGCGGCGGCCGCGGCCATTCTCGTCTCGGTCTGGCGTGGCCTGCCGGAGACGCTGAAGGCCCGCGAGGTCGCGCCTTTTTCCGCGCGCGCGCTTTTCGGCGATTTCGCCCGCCTTCTGGCCCACCCCGTGTTTCGCGCCTATCTGACGGTGGTCGCGGCGACCTATTGCGGCCTGTTCGCCTTCATTTCGGGCTCGTCCTTCGTGCTCCAGGACATCTACGGCCTGACACCGTCCGTCTATGGCATCGCCTTCGGCGTCTGCGCCGGGGCCTATGTTCTGGGCACGCTCATCGGCCAGCGCGTGGCGCCGCGTTTCGGTGCGGAAGTGACGATCACGCTCGGCACCGGAATGCTCGCCGCCGGTGGTTGCGTCATGGTTCTGGCGCTTCTTGGCGCGCCGTCCGCGTGGTCGGTGATAGGCCCGATGATGCTCTACATGATCGGCGTCGGCCTGACCCTGCCCCAGGCCCAGGCGGCGGCCATGATGCCGTTTCCCGAGCGTGCCGGCACGGCGTCGTCGCTGATGGGCATCGGGCAGATGGGGTCGGCCGCGGCCGTGGGTATCGGCGTCAGCGCGACGCTTGGCGGCACCGGCGTGTCGCTGGCGCTCATCATCGCCGTGCTTGGCCTTGTCGCAGCGATTTCCTTCCGGGCAAGCCGGGAGGCGCGTCGCGACGACTGAGGCGGCCGCCTGTCTCAGCCTCCGAAGATGCGGTTCAGGAGGTCGAGCGGGCTGCCGCCGTCGCCACGCCCCGGCGGCGGCTGGTGGCGGTCCGGATCGCCCTCGGCGGGAACGTCGCGCATCGGCATGTCGAGCGGATTGCCGTGCGGCTCGGCAACCCTGACCGGGCGATCGGAGACGCCGGGAAGCCCGGCCACGGGCAGGCCCTGATGGTCTGCCGCCATGACCTCCTTCCAGATGCGGGCCGGCAACGAGCCGCCGGTCGCGCGTTTCGTCGGCGAATCGTCGTCATTGCCGAGCCAGACCGCCGTGGTCAGCGTTCCCGTGTAGCCGATGAACCAGCCGTCGCGGAAATCCTGGCTGGTGCCAGTCTTTCCGCCCGCGGGACGGTCGGGCAGGTTTGCCTTGCGCCCGGTGCCGGTGGTCAGCGTCTCGGCCATCATGAAGTTCATGTCGGCAAGGGTCGCGTGGTCGATGACGCGGCCCGGCCCGCCTCCCTGGCGCGCATAGAGCACCGTGCCGTCGGCCTTGCGGATCTGGCGGATGACGTGGGGAACGACACCGTAGCCGCCGTTGGAGAAGGGGACGAAGGCCCCCGCGATCTCAAGCGGCGTGACCTCCGAGGTGCCGAGCGCGATCGACAGGTTCGCCTTGATCGGCGAGGAGATGCCGAGCTTGCGGGCGGTGCGGATGATCGACTTCGGCCCGACCTCGTCGGCGAGTTTCGCCGCCACCGTGTTGAGCGACAGCGAGAGGGCCTGGGTGAGCGTCACCGCGCCGCGATAGGACTTGGAGTAGTTCTTCGGCGCCCATTTGCCGAAGCGCACCGGCTCGTCGACGCGCACCGTGTCGGGCGTCAGCCCCCGTTCGAGCGCGGCGAGATAGACGAACGGCTTGAACGCCGAACCTGGCTGGCGGTGGGCATTGACGGCCCGGTTGAACTGGCTGGTGCCGTAGTCGCGCCCGCCCACCAGCGCCTTGACCGCGCCGCCGGCGTCGAGCGTCACGATCGCGCCCTGGCGCACGCCGAGCTTGGCGCCTTCCTCTTCAAGGGAGCGGCGCAGCGAATCCTCGGCCACGATCTGCATGCCCAGGTCGATGGTCGTGTCGACGATAATGTCGGAGTCGATGGCGCCCACGTAGCTCGGCAGGAGTTCCATCACCCAGTCCGCGACGTAGTTCTCGCTGGCGCTGGTGTGGTGCGAGACGACGTTCATCGGCGCGGCGATGGCATCGCGCGCTTCGGCCTCCGTGATGTAGCCTTCCTCTGCCATGGCGCCCAGGACGAGGGCGGCGCGCTCGGCGGCGAGATCCGGGTTGCGCGTCGGCGCGTAGCGCGACGGTGCCTTCAGGAGGGCGGCGAGGGTCGCCGCCTCGGCGAGCGAGACCATGCGCGCGGACTTGCCGAAATAGCGCCGCGCGGCGGCATCGACACCATAGGCGCCCGCCCCGAAGTAGACCCGGTTGAGATAGAGCTCGATGATCTCGTTCTTGGAATAGGTGGCCTCGAGCCACAGCGCCAGGACCGCTTCCTGCACCTTGCGCCGCAGCGTGCGTTCGGGTTCCAGGAACAGGTTCTTGGCAAGCTGCTGCGTGAGCGTCGAGCCACCCTGAACCAGCCGCCCGCTGGTGAGGTTGGTGAGAACGGCGCGTCCCAGGCCGAGCGGGTCGAGCCCGAAGTGGGAGCGGAAGCGCCGGTCCTCGATGGCGATCACCGCCTGCGGCAGATAGGGCGGGAGCTGTTCGAGCCTCACAGCCTCGCCGCCGGTGTCGCCGCGATTGGCCATCAGCGAGCCGTCGGCGGCGACGATGCGCACGTTGGGCGGGCGCTGGGGCACCTTCCATTCGGATGTGGGGGGCAGCCAGGCGGCGTAGTAGGCCAGCACGCCCACGAGGCCGATGCCGCCCCAGATGCACAGCACGAAGCCCCAGTAGAGCAGCCGGCGCAGACCACCGACGATGCCGCCGCGACGACCGCTTCCCCCGCCGCGCCCGGAGCGTGAACGTCCCTTGCCTCGCCGGGCCGGGCCGGCCTTGCGGCGGGTGCCCCTGGTCTTGCGTGGTTGCTTGGGCGTGCCTGTCTCGGCCTCGGACTTGCGGCGAGAAGGCTTGCGCTGCTTCTCGCGCGCCCCGCTGCCCGTCTCCCCGGGACGGTCGGCGCGCGTCAGACGCATGTCCAGCGTCGCGCCGCCCCCGTCGAGGCGCGGCTCCCGCCGTCCGCCGCTGGACGATCCTCTGGCCATCGTTTTCGTGTTTCCGGTATTGGTGCGGGCGCGGCCCGCGTTCCCCTTTCGTATCCCCTCCCTCCAGCCTAAATGCGGCAATTTAAGGGGGGGTTAAGCATGAGCGGGCGGAGCCGATGCCCCCGTCCACCGGCGTGCGCTTTACACCGTGGAGCGTGGCGGATACGCCTGAAGAGGACAAACGCACCCGTCGGCCGACCGGTGCGGCATCATGAAAAGGGGAGAGGGCATGGCCAAGGGATACTGGATCGGTCGCGTCGATGTGACCGACTTGGAGGGCTACAAGGCTTATGTGGCGGCCAATGCGGAGCCGTTTCGCGCCTATGGCGCGCGTTTCCTCGTGCGTGGCGGGGACTTCGAGTGCATGGAAGGCGCCGCGCGTGCCCGCAACGTTGTGATCGAGTTCGACAGCTACGAACAGGCCCTCGCCTGCTACAGGTCGGATGGCTACAAGCACGCCAAGTCGCTTCGGGAGCATGCCTCGGTCGCCGACATCATCGTCATCCAGGGCTACGACGGGCCGCAGCCCGGTGACGCCTGACCGCCGGCAAGGCCCGCGCGCCGTGCGAACATGAAAACGCCCGGGTCGCGTGAGCGGCCCGGGCGTGTTTCGTTCCGGCGCGGTGGTGCTACTGGTTCGCGTAGCGGCCCGCGTCGGCGCCATAGTGGTTGACGTAACGGCTGTTGAGGGCTTCCACCGGCATCACGATCAGCACGTCCGTGGTGCCGAACTGATGGTCCACCACGGCACCGTCGCCGATATAGGCGCCAAGCCTCAGGTATCCCTTCACGAGCGGCGGCAACTCGCGCAGGGCCTGGCGCTCGGTCACCTCGCCGCGCGGCATGCGGTTCATCTCCACGTAGCGCTCGGGCAGGGCGCGCACGCGCCAGTCTTCCGGCGCGCGGGCGTTGTGATGCAGGAAGGAAAGCTGCGAGGCCATGCGGTCCGGGTCCGTGCCCTCGATGGACGCGCAGCCGACCATGACGTCGATGCGGTGCATGAGCACATAGGCCCAGATGCCGTGCCACAGCAGTTCCACCGTACGCTTGGTGCGGTAGGGCTTGAGGACGCAGGAGCGTCCGAGCTCGAGGAACTGAAGGCGGGGATGGGCGTCGACCAGCGACTGGATCTCGAACTCGCTCGAGGTGTAGAAGCCGCCGTGCCGTTCGGCGACGTCCTGGCGCAACAGGCGGTAGGTTCCGACGATGCGCGGCTTGCGGCGGCCGAGCGCGTTGCGCTGCGGCGTCTCGTGGTCGAGAACCAGGAGATGATCGCAGATCGCGTCATAGGCGTCGATGTCGCGGCGCGTGGCCTGGGTCTCGGCGTCGGCGATCGCGGACATTTCCTCGTAGAAGACGTGGTAACGCAGCTCCTGCGCCTTGCGTACTTCCTTGGGCGTGCGCGCCAGACGCACTTCCAGCGGCCCGATGCGGCCAAGGCTTGGCGTGTTGCGACCGGCCGGCAGGGTGCCGGGAAGCGGCAACCAAGCCGGCTTCAGGCCGGAGGCCGGCACGAACTTGCGGACCAGGTTGCGCGGTGACAGGCGGCCTGCCTTCGCGCGATGTTCGTTGCTGTCCAGTCGTTCCATCGTCCCGACGCCCTTTTCTCGTTTCCCCCGCCGGACGTATTCGACGTCCCGCGCGCATTATATAGTGGCTCGTGCGATCGTAACACACCCGTAGAAGTCGCAGCCGCCTCACAACCCGCCTGACGCGAAGGTGAAACAGGTCCGGCAAACGGCCTCGCGGGGCCCTCCGCCCGGATCGTTAGCCGTGACTTGAACCACAAGTCTCCGACACTTCCATGACAAAAGGCTGGCAGGGGCGGATGGACACCAGCACGCAAGCGCTGGCGTATGCCCGGAACGGTGCCGGTGCGGATGGCTAGGGAAACTTTCGAGAGCCCGTGTCGCGGCGGAAGGTCAGGTGACGGCGGCCGACAGCCTCTGGCGCATCAGGTCCGGGTCGATGGGCTTGGTGATCACGCCGTCGGCGCCCGCGGCAAGGGCGGCATCCTCGGCCGCCGCCGTTACGTCGGCGGTCACGGCCAGCACCGGAATCCGGCTCCAGCCCCGGTCTTCCTCGAGCGTGCGAAAGCGGCGGATGGCGGTCACGCCGTCAATGCCGGGCATGTGAAGGTCCATCAGGATCAGGTCGAAACTGCCGTCGGCCGCCGCCGCCAGCGCCTCGGATCCGTCCGCCGCGACAACGGCCTCGTGCCCGAGCTTGCGCACCATCGCCTCGCTGAGCAGGCGGTTGATGTCGTTGTCATCGGCGACGAGAACCTTGAGCGGACGCACGGGCGCGGTGCCGCCCGGGCCGTCGAGGGGGCGGGCGCGGCTTTGGCCGGCGACCTCCCATCCGCGCGGTCCGGAATCCGGGTCCAGCATGACGCGGGTGACCTGCGAAAGGGTCGCCGAACGGATCGGGCGAATGAGATAGGCCCCAAAGCCCGCAGCCTTGAGGCGCGGCAGGCTGGTGCGGTCCGTGGGGGCGATGATCGCGATCGCCGGGGCTTCGACGCCGGCGGCACGCGCGCCCGCGAGCCATGCACCGGCATCGCGCAGCCCGGTGGGGTCGAGCAGGATCAGGTCCGCCTCGCCAAGCGCCTGGTCGCGGTGATCCTCGTCCTGGCCGCCACAGGGAGACATTTCGGTGACCCTTGCGCCATGAGCGGCCAGCCGACGGGCGACCAGGGGGGCCTCGATGCGGCTTTCGCTCAGGATCACCACGGACTTCCCCGCAAGCCAGGTGTCGGGCGAGGGCGCCGGTTCGCCGGCCTGTCCGTTGGCGGTGGCGGGGCGGAGCGGCAGTTCCACCCGGAAGCACGCGCCCCGGCCGGGCGCCGCGCCGGCGGTGATCTCGCCGCCCATGAGCCGGGCGAGACGACGGGAAATCGCGAGGCCGAGCCCGGCCCCGTCGAACCGGCGTGCCGGACCGTGATCGACCTGCTCGAACTCCTCGAACAGGCGTTCGGCGTCCCCGGCTGCAAAGCCGATCCCCGTGTCGCGGACGAAAATCGCAAAACGATCGGCGCTCTCGCGCTCGACCCGGATTTCCACGCCACCCTGCTCGGTGAACTTCAGCCCGTTTCCGGCGAGGTTGTAGAGGATCTGCCGCAGTCGCGTCGCATCGACCTCGATGCGCGCCGGCATGGCCGGATCGACGAGGCAGCCAACCTCCAGTCCCTTGGCGAAGGCGCGCGGGCTCAGCAACTCCGCAACGCCTTCCGCCAGAAGCGCCACGTCGGTCGGGGCGGGCGCAAGCTCGAGCCTGCCTGCCTCGATCCGCGACATGTCGAGAACCTCGCTGATCAGCAGCAGCAGGATCTCGCCCGAGCTTTTCACCGCTTCGATGTAGCTGCGCTGTTCGGCGGTCAGACGGGTGTCGGCGAGCAGATCCGTCATTCCGAGGATGCCGTTGAGCGGCGTGCGGATCTCGTGGCTCACCGTCGCAAGGAAACGGCTTTTCGCGGCGCTCGCGGTTTCGGCCTGGTTGCGCGCGGCCACCAGGGCATCCTCGATGCGGCGACGGTCGGTCACGTCGCGCAGGATGGTCTGGATCAGCGGTTCGCCGGTCTTCACGTCGCGCACAGCAACATCGCGCCGGGCAAACCAGCGCGGTCCGTGGACGGTTTCGACGAGAATGTCCTCACGCGCCTCGCCGGTCGGGTCTTCCCGCTCGCCATGAAGGCCCGCGATCCGCCCGTCCGGAAACAGCGCGCGCGCGGTGTCGTTGGCGTAGACGCTCTCGCCACCCTCGCGCCAGCGCGTCACCACGTCGCCAAGTGTGTCGAGCACGTCGCGGTGCCGCTCGTCGCTTTCGCGCAGGCGCCAGATGTCGTCCTGCAGCTTCTCGTTTTCGGCCCTGAGAAGCGAGATCTCGGCATCCCGCTCCGCAAGATCGGCGGCCACGGCCGCGCGCGCGGAGGTCTCCGCCCGGGACGCGTTGGACAGTGCCAGCGCCACGCCCGCGATGATGAGCAGAACACCGGAGGCGACCAGACGCGAATCGGCGGGCACCAGCACGAGGAACAGGGTCGCGCCGCCGATGAAGGCGAAGAAGGAGAGGAGTGCGATGCCGAATGCCCGCAGGCCCGCGGCGATGCGCGACAGAAGCGTGGGGCGTGCATGGCCCTCTCCACCGGCGTCCACGGACGTCGATGCCTTTGAAAAGGGCGCGCCGGTTGTCGTCCGTGCCATGGCAGGATCGCGCCCTTCCGGTTGCGCAACCGGAGGGGCCGGGCTGGTCTTGCGGGTCGTGGCGGGCACCGGAACTCCTTGGCGGCAAATCGTCCGACGGGGCGGCGCGAGCGCCACCCTTCATCGACGAAGTGTCGCAGGGAGACCTTGAAAAAACGTTGCCTTTCCGGCGCGCCGCCAAGCGCGGCACGCCGGTCGCCCGCATCAGCAGGTGGCGGCTTCCGCCTGTCGCGCCGGGGTCACCAGATCCTTCAGGATGTCGGCGGCGAGCTGGAAGGACCGCACACGCGCCGCATGATCGTGAATCATGCCGGTGACGATCAGTTCGTCCGGCTTGTACCGCTCCACGAGTGCCGCAAGCTCGCCGCGAACGGTGTCCGGCGCGCCGGTTGCGGAGACCGAGAGCGCCTCGTTGACCTGGGCAAGCACGTGTGGCGGGATCTCGTCCTCCAGGTTCTCGACCGGCAGCGGGAGCTTGCCGGGACGTCCGGTCCTGAGCCGCGCGAAGGACAGCATCTGCGAGGAGCGCAGATACCGGGCTTCCTCGTCGGTATCGGCGACGAAGACACCGGCCGCGACCATGGCGTGGGGCTTGTCGAGATGTTCCGATGGCCGGAACGTGCGGCGGTAGACATCCAGCGCCTCGTCCAGCATCGCCGGCGCGAAATGCGAGGCAAAGGCATAGGGCAGGCCGAAGGCCGCCGCGAGCTGGGCGCCGTAGAGGCTGGAGCCGAGGATCCACACCGGCACATGCGTGCCTTCGCCGGGAATGGCGCGCACGCGCCCGGCCTCGGACGGATCGTCCAGAAGCGCCATCAGGTCCGCCACGTCCTGGGGGAAATTGTCCTCGCCCCCGAAGTGACGGCGCAGGGCGCGCGCCGTCGCCATGTCCGTGCCGGGGGCCCGCCCGAGACCGAGGTCGATGCGTCCGGGAAAGAAGGTCGCCAGCGTGCCGAACTGCTCCGCGATGACGAGCGGCGAGTGATTCGGAAGCATGATGCCGCCCGCCCCGACGCGCATCGTGCTGGTGGCGGCGGCCACCTGGCCGATCACCAGGGACGTCGCGGCGCTGGCGATGCCGGGCATGTTGTGGTGCTCGGCGAGCCAGTAGCGATGGTACCCGGCCGCCTCGGCCGCGCGGGCCAGGTCGATGGTGTTGGCGAGCGCGTCGCCTGTGGTCCTGCCTTCGGGAACCGGGGACAGGTCGAGAAGGGAATAATGTTGCATGAGGGATCTCCGTTGTTCCCTCATTTAGGAAACCCGCACAGGGGCGCCAAGGGCGGGGGCCGGAATCGCGTTCAGGCGGGACTGCGCTCCAGGGCCGCGCCGCGATAGGACAGGGCCTCTGCGAGATGCACCCGCGAAACGTTTTCCGCAGCGTCCAGATCGGCGAGCGTGCGGGCGACCTTGAGGACCCGATGATAGCCGCGCGCCGACAGGTGCAGCCGCTCCGCAGCCCCCTGCAGCAGGTCGAGGCCGGCCGCATCCGGCCGGGCCACCTCCTCGATGAGGCGGCTGTCGGCCTGCGCATTGGTGCGTGCCGCCGCCCCGAGCGCGGCATAGCGGCTTGCCTGGAGCCGGCGTGCGGCGGACACGCGGGCGGCGACCGTCGCCGAGCTTTCTCCCGTGCCGCTACCGCCCATGAGATCGGCCGCCGAGACCGCCGGCACCTCGATGCGCAGGTCGATGCGATCGAGCAGCGGGCCGGAGAGGCGGGCCTGATACTCGCTGGCGCAGCGTTCGCCCCGCCGGCACACGTGGCCGGGCTCGCCCGCGTGTCCGCAGCGGCACGGGTTCATCGCCGCGATGAGCTGGACCCGCGAGGGATAGCTGGTTCGGTGGTTCGCCCGGACGATCACCGTCTCGCCGCTTTCGAGCGGCTGGCGCAACCCGTCGAGCACCTGCGGCTGGAACTCGGGCAACTCGTCGAGAAAGAGAATGCCGTTGTGGGCGAGCGATACCTCGCCGGGCCGGGCCTTGATGCCACCGCCCACCAGTGCCGCCATGGAGGCCGAATGATGCGGCGCGCGGAACGGTCGGCGGTCCGACAGCCTGCCGTCGGCCAGTTCCCCTGCGATCGAGGCGACCATCGACACCTCGAGAAGCTCCTTCGGCGACAGCGGCGGCAGGATGGAGGGAAGCCGGCTTGCAAGCATCGACTTGCCGGCTCCCGGAGGGCCGATCATGAGCAGGTTGTGCCCGCCGGCCGCCGCGATCTCCAGCGCCCGCTTGGCGGTTTCCTGGCCGCGCACCTCGGCGAGATCGGGAAGGGCTCCCGGAGCGCCGCCAAGCCTTGGCGCGGGCCGCGACAGCATCTGTGTTCCCTTGAAGTGATTCGCGAGCTGGATCAGGGAGCCGGGGGCGATGAGCGCCATGTCCGGATCGGCCCATGCGGCTTCCGCGCCGCAGGCGGCCGGACAGATCAGGCCCTTGCCGAGAGCGTTGGCGCCGATGGCCGCCGGCAGCACGCCCGCGACCGGCGATACCGTGCCGTCGAGCGCGAGTTCGCCGAGCACCACGTAGCCTTCGAGGTCGGCGGAGGGAAGCGCGCCCATCGCGGCCATGAGCGCCAGCGCGATGGGCAGGTCGAAGTGGGAGCCTTCCTTGGGAAGATCCGCGGGCGCGAGATTGACGGTGACGCGTTTCGCGGGAAGCGCCAGGCCCGAGGCGAGAAGGGCGGCGCGCACGCGCTCGCGGCTCTCGCCCACCGCCTTGTCCGGCAGGCCGACGATGGTGAAGGCGACCTGTCCCGGACCGATCTGTACCTGGACGTCGACGGGCTTGGCCTCGATCCCCTGGAAGGCGACCGTCGTCACCCGTGACACCATCCCCCGCCCTCCGGATCCGCCAGGCCCCGAGGGGCGGCACGCGCAATGACTGCACTGTCAATGCCTGCAACCTAGCGCAAGCATGGCGTGCAGGCAACCGGAGGGGGAGGGCCCGGTCGCGTCTCGCGGTGTGCGTGCCGCCTCGCCGTGCGGCGGCAGGCGTCAGGCAGAGGCGCGCTTCGCCTCGACCGTGTCCCAGAGCCTTGCCGCGATGTCCGGTCCGCCGAGCCTTGCGACGGCGCGGATACCCGTTGGTGCGGTGACGTTGATCTCGGTGAGGAAGCCGTCGATCACGTCGATGCCGACCAGGATCAGGCCTTTCTCGCGCAGCGAGGGGCCGAGGCGGGCACAGATCTCGCGCTCGCGCTCGCTCAGGTCCGCCTCGCGGGCGGCGCCGCCGCGCACCATGTTGGAGCGCAGGTCTCCTTCCTGAGGCACCCGGTTCACGGCTCCGGCGAACTCGCCGTCGACGAGCAGGATGCGCTTGTCGCCCTTTGAGACATTCGGCAGGAAGCGCTGGATCACCCAGGGCTCGCGGAATGTGGCGGCGAAGAAGTCGTAGAGCGAGCCGTAGTTGAGATCGTCCGCCGTGATACGGAAGACGGCCGCGCCGCCATGTCCGAAGAGCGGCTTCATGACGATGTCGCCATGCCTTGCGCGGAAGGCGTCGATCGCGCCCCTGTCGCGGGTGATGAGCGTCTCCGGCATCAGGTCGGGGAACTCGGTGACGAACAGCTTTTCCGGCGCGTTTCGCACGGAAGCCGGATCGTTCACCACCAGCGTCTTCGGGTGGATCTTCTCCAGCATGTGGGTGGCCGCGACATAGGCCATGTCAAAGGGCGGGTCCTGACGCATGAGCACCACGTCCACTTCGGAAAGGTCGGTGACGACGCTCTCGCCCAGGCTGAAGTGATTGCCCGGTTCGTCACGAACCTCCACCGGCTCCAGGCCGGCCGTGACCGTGTTGCCGATCATGGCGAGCCGGTCGGGCGTGTAGTGGAAGAGCTCGTGCCCGCGCGCCTGCGCCTCGAGCAGCAGCGCGAAGGCGCTGTCGCCGGCAATGTTGATGCTGCGGATATGATCCATCTGCACGGCGACCCTGAGAGAACGGCCCGTGCGGCTGGTGCCGGACCCGGCAGGGCCGGGTTGTGCGGAAGACGTGGTGCTGGACATGGCGTTCTCCGGGAGCGGAGGCGATAGGGAAGGCGGTCCGGAGACGGGACACCCGGAGCGCGGCGTTGTAGAAGCATATGCGGACGCGGACACCTCTTGTCCAGACGTCACGATGTTTCACCCGGCAAACAGCCGGTGCTACTGCCCCTCGAAGATGTTGGAGACATGTTCGGGAAGGCGCAGGGGCACGACCAGAACCGCGTCGAAGCGCAGCGTGGCGTCTTGAAGGTCCCCGCGTCCGGACTGCCACTGGCGGGCGGCGGCCGAGATGCGCCGTGCGGCGTGGGGCGTGATGGCGGCAAGGGCGGCGTCCCGGGTCGCGCGCGCCTTCACCTCCACGAAGATCACGGTCTTCGCCCGTCGGGCGATGATGTCGATCTCGCCGGTGCCGGCCTTGTAGCGCCGCGCCAGGATGCGCCAGCCTTTCAGCCGCAAGAAAAGCGCGGCGAGCGCTTCAGCGCGCAGGCCGAGGCGATAGGCTGCGGGCCTCGGCCTGCGACGCGCCGGTCCCTTTTCTCCGTCGCCGCCTGTCGTCCGCCCCGCCACTGCCGCGCCCTCAGCCGACGGGCTGGAACATCGCGGTAAAGACGATCGCCGCCACCGCGACGACGAATCCGCCGAGCGCCAGCTTCCACGCGTCCCGGCGATGCCTGAGACCCGGCCAGCCCAGCGGCTTGATGACCTGGATCGCCGCGACGAGCGCGAAGAAGACCATGATGATCTTTGTCATGGCGTTTCGTCCTTCCGGTCCGCGGATTTCAGCTCCATGGCACGGGCATAGAGCACCTTGCGGTCGAGGCCGGTTGCCCGCGCCACCTCCTTGGCCGCGCCCGCCGGTTTCATGGTCGCGAGAGCGGCGGCAAGCAACGCGTCCGCGTCCTCCGGATCGGCATCGTGCCCGGCCTCGGGCGGTCCGACGACTATGACGATCTCGCCGCGCACGTTCTCGTCCGCGAAACGGTCGTGAAGCTCGGCGAGTGTTCCGCGCTCGAAGGTCTCGAACGCCTTTGTGAGCTCGCGCGCCACGACCGCCTCCCGCTCCGCGCCAAGTGTCGTGGCCATGTCGGCGAGGGTCGCGGCGACCCGTCTCGGACTTTCGAAGAAGACCAGCGTCGCGGGAATGCCGCCGAGTTCGGCAAGCCGGCTGCGCCGCTGTCCCTGCTTTACCGGAAGAAAGCCGGCAAAGCAGAATGTGTCCGTCGCCAGGCCCGCGCCGACGAGCGCGGCGAGCGGGGCGCTTGCCCCCGGCAGCGGGATGACCTGGTGTCCTTCGGCCAGAACGTCGCGCACCAGCCGGTAACCGGGGTCGGAAACGAGGGGCGTGCCCGCGTCCGATACGAGGGCGACCACCCCGCCTTCGCCAAGGGCTGAAAGCAGCCGGGGCCGGGCGCGCTCGGCGTTGTGTTCGTGATAGGCGGTCAGCGGGGTCTTCAGGCCGTAGCGGTGCATCAGCTTGGACGTCACGCGCGTGTCCTCGCAGGCGACGAGGTCCGCCGTCGCCAGTGTTTCGAGCGCGCGCAGGGTGATGTCGCCGAGGTTGCCGATCGGGGTCGCGACGATGTAGAGCCCTGGCGCCGGCCTGCGTGCGGGAATGCGCTGGCCGGCGAGAAAGAAGTCGCGCGAGGCGGATCCGGTCGCTTCCGCGAACGCGTCGGCCTCCGTTTCCTCGTCGGGTTCGCTCGGCTCTGGCGGACGGGCGCTCATCTTCGCGGAAGGTCCTTGCGGCTGGCCCGGCGGCCGGCTGGCGCGGGCGTCTTGACGGGGCGCCGGCCGAACGGATGCGGCGGGCGGTCGGCCCGTTGTGACAGGAAACGCGGGGCAGGCCAAGGCCGGGCGCGCCGCTTGGCATTTGCAGCCTGCGAAAGGGGCTGGTAATCATCGCGTTGAACGGGACAATCGGGCCCGGGCAGGGATTTCGACACACGCCTTTCGGCGACGGGAGAGCGGACGAGGTGCAAGGTTTCATGGGCAAGAGCCTTTCGGGCCGGGGCTGGGCCCCTTCACGGCGTACCGGGCTGCGTGCGGGGTTCGCCGTCGCGGCGGGCCTGCTTCTCGCCGCCTGTACCGGATCGACACTGGGTGAATACCCGGGATATCCGTCCACGCCGACGCAGCCTGCGGTGCGCGGCGAGACCGTCGGCACGGGCTCCGTGCGCGTCGCCATGTTGCTTCCGATGACCGGCGGCGGCAGCGCCACCTCCATCGCCAGCGTGTTCCGCAACACGGCCGAACTGGCGTTGTCCGACTTCCAGGGCGCCGACATCCAGATCCTGGTGAAGGATACCGGCGGTACGGCCGAAGGCGCGCGCGTCGCCGCCCAGGCGGCCATCACGGAAGGCGCCGAACTGATCCTCGGCCCGGTCTTCGCGCCGGCGGTCGGTGGGGCGGCCAGCGTGGCCCGCTCGTCGGGCGTGCCGGTCGTTGCCTTTTCCAGCGATGAATCCGTTGCCTCGCGCGGCGTATACCTGCTGAGCTTCCTGCCCCGCAGCGACGTGAGCCGCGTCGTTTCCTATGCCGCCCGCGAAGGCAAGCGTTCCTTCGCCGCGATCCTGCCCGACGACACCTATGGCGCGGTCGCCGAGGCGGCGTTCCGGCAGGAGGTCGGCCGCGCGGGCGGGCGCATCGTCGCCATCGAGCGCTACAAGCTTGCGGGCAACGATACGACGGACCTGACCGCGCGCCTCGCCAAGATCGCGCAGATCGGGTCCCAGGTGGATGCGATCTTCGTGCCCGCCGGCAACGTGGCTCCCTTCGTCGCCCAGACGCTGTCCTCCAGCGGCGTGAACCTCGGCAACGTGAAGCTGCTTGGTTCGGGACAGTGGGAAAACCAGCAGGTGCTCAACGCCGCGCCGCTGACGGGCGCCTGGTACCCGGGTCCGGACGCCTCCGGCTTCAACGCCTTCGCCGAGCGCTATCAGGCGAAGTTCGGCAGCCGTCCTCCGCGCAACGCGACACTTGCCTATGACGGGACGATCCTTGCGGCGGGGCTCGTGCGGTCCGCCGGTCAGGCGCGGTTCTCGGAGCGGGTGCTGACCAACCGGGACGGCTTCCTCGGCATCGACGGCGTGTTCCGTTTCGAGCGTGACGGCACGAACCAGCGCGGTCTCGCGATCTACGAGGTCACGGGGCAGGGGTCGCGTGTCATTTCGCCGGCACCGAGGTCCTTCGGCGGCTGAGGCCGGCGGGAGGCGTCGGGCCGGAAAGAGGGGCGCCGCGACGGGCGCCGGATGCTGACATGACCGCCCACGCCGCGCGCCGGGCGGTTTCCTTGCGGAGATTCCGGCCGTGAGCCTGACCGACACCCGTATCCTGCTCGTCATCGGTGGCGGCATCGCCGCCTACAAGAGCCTCGATCTCATTCGCCGGCTGCGCGAGCGCGGGGCGCGCGTGCGCTGCGTGATGACCGAGGGGGCGACGCGCTTCGTCACACCGCTGTCGGTCGGCGCACTGACCGGCGACAAGGTGTTCACCGAGCTGTTCGACCGCGACGACGAGCATGATGTCGGTCACATTCGCCTGGCCCGAGAGGCGGATGCGATCGTGGTCGCTCCGGCAACCGCCAACCTCATGGCCAGGATGGCGAACGGTCTGGCCGACGACCTCGCGACGGCGGTTCTTCTTGCCTCCGACCGGCCGCTGCTCGTCGCACCGGCGATGAACCCGGCCATGTGGTCGCATCCGGCCACCCGGCGCAACGTGGCGACGCTTTCCGGCGACGGGGCGCATGTCGTCGGACCGAATGCCGGTGAGATGGCAGAGCGGGGCGAGGCGGGCGTGGGCCGCATGGCGGAGCCGCTCGAGATCGTCGAGGCGCTTCGTTCGATGCTTGCCGCGCGCGACGACGATGACGGGATACGCGGAATCCTGGCGGGGCGGCATGTTCTGGTCACCGCCGGCCCCACGCATGAGCCCATCGACCCGGTCCGCTACATCGCCAACCGCTCGTCGGGAAAACAGGGATTTGCCATCGCCGGCTGGCTCGCAAGGGCCGGTGCGCGGGTCACCCTCGTGTCCGGCCCCGTCGGGCTTGCGGATCCGGAAGGCGTCGACGTGGTGCGCGTCGAGACCGCCCGCCAGATGCTTTCCGCGGTCGAGGAGGCGCTTCCCGCCGACGTGGCGGTGATGGCGGCGGCTGTCGCCGACTGGCGCGCCGTGTCGGAAAGCGGCAGCAAGATCAAGAAGGACGGCAGCGGCAGCATTCCGGCGCTGGAACTTGCCGAGAACCCGGACATCCTTGCCACCGTCGGACGCCATTCGACCCTGCGTCCGCGCCTCGTGGTCGGCTTCGCCGCCGAGACCGATGCGCTGCTGGACAATGCGACCGCCAAACTCCGGCGCAAGGGCGCGGACATGATTGTCGCAAATGACGTCTCGCCGGAGCATGGCGTCATGGGCGGCGACGCCAACACGGTTCGCCTGGTCGAGGAGGCCGGCGTCTCAGCATGGCCGACCCTTGCCAAGGACGAGGTGGCCCGCCGTCTGGTCCGGGAAATCGCCCGTCGTCTCGCCGCCTCCTGACGAGGAGCGCGGCTTTCCTTCCGCTTCGCAGATCCCCCTGGCCGGCATCCGAGCCGGTCTTCAGACGAGGAAACCCTTCATGACCGTTCCCGTTCGCGTGCGCCGCCTGCCGCATGGCGCCGACCTGCCGCTGCCCTCCTACCAGAGTGACGAGGCCGCCGGCCTCGACCTGCTGGCGGCCGTTGAGGCACCGGTCAAGATCATTGCCGGAGCGCGTGCGCTTGTTCCGACGGGCATCGCCATTGCCCTGCCGCCGCACACGGAAGCGCAGGTGCGCCCCCGCTCGGGACTGGCCGCCCGCTTCGGCGTGACGGTGCTCAACACGCCCGGCACGATCGACGCCGATTATCGCGGCGAGATCAAGGTCATCCTGGTCAATCTCGGCCACGAGACCTTCGTCGTCGAGCGTGGCGACCGCATCGCCCAGATGGTGGTGGCGCCGGTCTCGCGCGCCGAACTGCTCGAGGTCGGCGACCTGGACGACACCGGACGGGGAGAGGGCGGCTTCGGCTCGACCGGTCGGCACTGACGGGTAAACTGCCGATCCCGGAACGAAATTCCACGAAACGGCGTTTAAGTGGAACCGGTTTGCGTGAAGCGATCCGGCCGGCCTGACGGCGCCCCTCGTCACGGGCGGTTCGGCCTCCTACATTGCCCTACACGACGCGCGGGCGAACGAGGGTGTCCGCGCCAGACAGGGAGACCGACATGAGCGACAAGACGCCCGGCCGCGGCCGGATCTATGCCTCCATCACCGAAACCATCGGCGACACGCCGATCGTGCGGCTCGACCGCCTGGCGAAGGATGCTGGCGTCGAGGCCGAGATTCTGGCGAAGCTCGAGTTCTTCAACCCGATTTCAAGCGTCAAGGACCGCATCGGCGTGTCGATGATCGAGGCGCTCGAGGCCGAGGGCAAGATCACCCCGGGAAAGACCACGCTCGTCGAGCCGACCTCCGGCAACACCGGTATCGCGCTGGCTTTCGTGGCCGCGGCCAAGGGATACCGTCTCATCCTGGTGATGCCCGAGACGATGTCCATCGAGCGCCGCAAGATGCTCAAGCTGCTCGGTGCCGAACTGGTGCTCACCGAGGGGCCGAAGGGCATGAAGGGCGCGGTGGCGCGCGCCGAGGAGCTCGTCGGCGAGATCGACGGCGCGGTCATGCCGCAGCAGTTCGAAAACCCGGCCAATCCGGCGATCCACCGCGCCACGACGGCGCAGGAAATCTGGAACGACACCGGCGGCAATGTGGATGTCTTCGTGTCCGGCATCGGCACGGGTGGCACGATCACCGGTGTCAGCCAGGTGCTGAAGGAAAAGAAGCCGGACCTGCATGTGGTCGCGGTGGAGCCCGAGGACAGCCCGATCCTGTCCGGCGGCAATCCGGGGCCGCACAAGATCCAGGGCATCGGCGCGGGCTTCGTGCCCGGCGTGCTCGACACGAAGGTCTATGACGAGGTCGTCACGGTCAGCAATGACGCTGCGTTCGAGATGGCGCGCAAGGTCGCCCGCCTCGAGGGGCTTCCGGTCGGCATTTCCTCGGGTGCGGCTCTCGTGGCGGCGCTGAAGGTCGGCGCGCGTGGCGAGATGGCCGGCAAGCGCATCGTCGTCATCATCCCCTCCTTCGCCGAGCGCTACCTCTCCACGGCCCTCTTCGAGGGTCTCGAGTAAGCCGGCGTCCGTGATGCAGGGAAACAGGAAACGGCGGGGCCCCGGGCTCCGCCGTTTTCATATCCGGAAGGTCGGCTCTCAGCGCACGCTGACGGCGGTTCCGGTCGCGCTCACCATCAGCATGGAGCCGTTCTGGCCAACGGTTTCATAGTCGATGTCGACACCGATCACCGCATTTGCGCCAAGCCGTTCGGCGCGGGCCTGCATCTCTTCCATGGCGATCTCGCGGGCGCGCATCAGCTCCTCCTCATAGGCGGCCGAGCGGCCGCCGACGATGTCGCGAATGCCGGCGAAGAGATCCTTGAAGATGTTGGCGCCCAGGATGGCTTCGCCGGTGACGACGCCGTGGTAGTCGGCGATCTCGCGGTTCTGGAGCGTGCTGGTTGTGGTGACGAGCATCCGGTGTCTCCTGATCGGTGTCGCGCAGGCGGCCGCTTGCGCCGATTGTCAGGTGGTTGCCCCGGGGCGCCGTATCAAGCCCGGCGCGCCGGTGTCAGCTTTCCGGTCCCATGAGCCGGTCGATGGGCGCATAGTCGTCGGTGAGAAGTGGCGGATCGAGTCGCTCGACCAGCCCGGCAACCCGCTTTTCCGGCATCCTTGCGATGATGCGCGAGGCGCTGCCGGCTGCCGTGGGGGCAAGCACCATCCGTCCGTGCGCCGTCGGCGTGTCGCCCGCCACGAGCACGAAGGTCGTGCGGCCCCCGGCGGTAAAATCGTCCGCTTCCACCCAGACCTCCACCACGGGAAACACGCTCCCGAGCGTCTTCACGGTGGCGGCCAGGGCCTGCAGCCGGGTCATGTGGTCGATCAGGTTCATGGCATAGAAGCCGCCGGGCGCGAGACGGGCGCGGATCTCGCCGTAGAATTCCCGCGTGACGAGATGGGCGGGCACTGCAATGTCCGTGAACGCGTCGCCGACAACGACCTGGAACGCGCCCTCCTCGCGCAGCAGGCGGCGGGCGTCGCCGTGGCGCATCGTGAAGCGTGCCGGATCGACGTCGAAGTCACGCGCCGCGATGCGTGTCACCTGCGGATCGATCTCGGCGACAACGAGACCGGGGGCGGGGGCGTCCACGCTCCAGGCGCGCGGCAGGGTGAGCGCGCCGCCGCCGACGAAGAAGGCGGAAGACGGTACGCCTGCAAGCCGTTCGCGCGCCACCGCGTCGATGATCGCCGCATAGGGCATTTCCAGGCGCAGCGGCGCGCCGATCACGTTGATGCCGTGGCCGAGGTGGTCGATGACCATCACGCGGGCGATAGCGCCGATCTCGTCGGAGATGTCCAGCGAGCGAATGCAGTAATAACGGCTTTCCGTGTCGCAGGCGCCTGTCACCGTGGCGGGCGCGGCAAGAAGCGCGCCGCCGGCCAGAACGGTAAGGATGGCGACCGGGAGGACCGTGCGGTGTCCGCTTCCCGTGCCGCGCGTTGCCCGCCGAACCATCCAGAGACAGGCGAGCGCGAAAGCCACGTAGCAGCCGGCAACGGCGATGAGCGTGCGGGCCGTGCCGAGCCAGGAAATGAAGACATATCCCGCGGCCAGTGTCCCGGCGATGGCGCCGATCGCGGAGACGGCGTGGAGCGCGCCGAGCGCTCGCCCGCTGCGGTCGCGGTTCTGGATGGCGATGCGTGCCAGGATCGGCGAGGGAATGCCGGCGGCGAAGGAGGGTAGAAAGAAGAGCGCCGTGGCGAGCGCGACGATCCCCGAGACAGGGTCGGAAAGGGCCGAAAGCAACGGGCCGGACAGCACGGCGATGAGCGGCAGCGCCGCGAGCGTGGTCAGGGCTCCAAGGACACCGGAGGCGGCGAGCGCCAGCAGCCCGGTGCGAAGCGGCCGGTCGGCCAGCAACCCCCCGGCCCAGTGACCGGCGGAAAAGCCGGCGAAAACCACCGCGATCACCGCCGTCCAGGTGTAGAGCGACATGCCGACATAGGGGGCGAGCATCCGCCCGGCCACGATCTCCACCACGAGGCCGGCGGCGGCGATCACGAATTGCGCCGCCAGAAGAAAGGCAAAGGGCACCGCCGGTTGTCCGGCGGTGCGGGCGCTTCGTGAGGTGCTGTCGGCGGGTTCCGGCAGTGCCGGACCGGGAGCGTCGCTCGTCGTCATGATGCGAGCCTATCCCGGTCCGTGCGGGCCGGGAAGCCGGATCACGCGGCCGGTGCGCCCACCTTGTCGGGATGGGCGAGGGCGAAAGCGTCCAGCGCGTTGCACGCCGCGTCGATCTCGACGATCCGGGGCACGGCATCCAGGTCGACGCCCCAGCGCCGGGCGTTGTAGATCTGCGGCACGAGGCAGATGTCGGCCATCGTCGGCGTGTCGCCGTGACAGAAGGTGCCGGTACGGCTGTCGCCGAGCATCGTCTCCAGGGCGGCGAGGCCGCGACCGATATTCTCCTTCATCCATGCGACACGCAGTTCGTCCCCGCCCCCGGCGAGTTCGACCACCCGCGCGGTGATGGACAGGTTGCAGATCGGATGGATCTCCATGGCGATCAGGTGCGAGAGCGCGCGCACCCGGTGACGGCCGAGCGCGTCCGCGGGGAGCAGCGTGCTGTTTTCTCTCGTGTCATGAAGATACTCGAGGATCGCGACCGACTGGGTGAGCATGGCACCGTCGATCTCGAGCGCGGGAACGAGCCCTTGCGGATTGCGCGCCAGATGGGCTTGCGCACGGTGCTCGCCCTTGAGCAGGTTCACCGAAACGCTTTCGTGCTCGATGCCGAGGAGTCCGAGCGCGATGCGCAGCCGGTAGGCCGCCGAGGAGCGCCAATAGTCGTAAAGCACGGGTGTCGTCATCAGGTCCTCCCGGTCGCGGGCAGACGAAGCGGCCGGTCCGCTCATCGGAGCCCGCAGGATTGCGGTCCGTCCGGCTCTACACGGCTGCGGGCCACTGGCCAAGTCCGCGCGGGACCTCACGCAGCGGCGGGCGGGCGTCGCGGCGCACAAAAAATTTGACTAATTGGTCAAAATTCGGCCCAATGACCTCTGCGGAAGATCTCCCGGCAAGAGAGGAGGCGCCGCACCGATCGCCAGAGCCAGAACCGGCGCCGGGCCTTTTTCGTGTTGCGCAGGGCCCGCGCTCCAGAGGGAAACACGGGCCGGCCGCTTTCCGTGAGGACGCGCCGCCGGCCGTTGCGGAGGTGCAGCCATGGCTGACGTACTCGCAGGCGCCGACATTCGCGGTGCCCGCCTGACCGCTGACGACTATCTCGAGAATTTCGACGATCTTCATCCGCCGCTCGGTGCCCGCGAGGCGCGTGTGGAAGCAGACCGCTGTTATTACTGCTATGACGCGCCCTGCACGATCGCCTGTCCGACCTCGATCGACATTCCGGGCTTCATCCGCCAGATCTCGACGGGCAACGAGATCGGTGCCGCGAAGACGATCTTCGCGGAGAACATCCTGGGCGGAATGTGCGCAAGGGTCTGCCCGACCGAGACGCTGTGCGAGGAGGCCTGTGTCAGGAACCTCTCCGAGGACAGGCCGGTGCAGATCGGGCTGCTCCAGAGGCATGCCACCGACACCTATCTGGATGATCCGCAGCGCCATCCCTTCACGCGCGGGGCTCCGACCGGGCGGCGGGTCGCCGTCGTCGGCGCCGGACCGGCCGGACTGTCGTGTGCGCACGCGCTTGCGCGCCTCGGTCACGAGGTGACGATCTTCGAGGCCCGTGAGAAGCCGGGCGGGCTGAGCGAATACGGAATTGCCGCCTACAAGACGACCAATGATTTCGCCCAGCGGGAAGTGTCCTTCGTCACCTCCATCGGTGGCATCGAAATCCGCTGTGGCAAGGCGCTGGGCCGCGACATGACGCTTGCGGGCCTGCGCGCCGACTTCGACGCGGTCTTCCTCGGCATGGGCCTTGCCGGTGTCAATGCGCTGAAGGCGGAGGGCGAGGAGCTCTCCGGGGTACTCGACGCGGTCGACTACATCGCCGGGCTGCGCCAGGCGGAGGATCTCGCCAGCCTTCCCATCGGCCGGCGGGTGGTCGTCATCGGTGGCGGCATGACCGCGATCGACATCGCCGTCCAGGCCCGCAGGCTCGGCGCGGAGGAGGTGACGATCGCCTACCGCCGCGACCGCGACGCCATGAAGGCGAGCCCCTATGAGCAGGAAGTGGCGCTGACCAATGGCGTCGTGATCCGCGAATGGCTGCAGCCGGTCCGGCTCCTGGGTGCGGACGGCCAGGTCCAGGCAATCGAACTCGCGCGCACCTGTGTCGGCGCGGACGGCGGTCTTGTCGCAACGGACGAGATCTTGCGTCTTCCCGCCGACCAGGTGTTCAAGGCCATCGGCCAGGGCTTCGTTGCCGATCCGCTCGAGGGCACGGTTCCCGAACTCGAGGGCGGACGCATCCGGGTCGACGAGACCCGGCGCACGTCTCTCGACGATGTGTGGGCGGGTGGTGACTGTATCGTCGGAGGCGAAGACCTGACGGTCGCCGCCGTCGAGGACGGCAAGCGTGCCGCGCGCAGCATCCACGAGCGCCTTTCCGCCGTTTCCGCAGCCGCCTGAGCGGCCCGCCACCGACACCGTGCGGCGGGCCAGCCGGCAGTATCATTGGAGACTGCCGCGCCTGCCGCCATCCCGTGTCCCCGAACGCAACAGGGGGAAAACGCAATGGCAGACCTTCGCAGCGACTTTCTCGGCATCAAGTCGCCAAACCCGTTCTGGCTGGCCTCCGCGCCGCCGACCGACAAGGAATACAACGTCGTGCGCGCCTTCAAGGCGGGCTGGGGCGGCGTCGTGTGGAAGACGCTCGGTGAGGACCCGCCGGTCGTCAACGTCAACGGTCCGCGCTATGGCGCCACCCACGGCCACGATCGCACGCTGACGGGTTTCAACAACATCGAGCTCATCACCGACCGGCCACTCGAGACGAACCTGCGTGAGATCAAGCAGGTGAAGCGCGACTGGAAGGACCGCGCCCTCGTCGTGTCGCTCATGGTGCCCTGCGAGGAGCAGAACTGGATCGACATCCTGAAACGTGTGGAGGAGACCGAGGCCGACGGAATCGAGCTCAACTTCGGCTGTCCACACGGCATGTCGGAGCGCGGCATGGGCTCGGCCGTCGGTCAGGTGCCGGAATACATCGAGATGGTCACGCGCTGGTGCAAGCAACACACGCGGATGCCCGTGATCGTCAAGCTTACGCCCAACATCACCGACATTCGCCAGCCCGCGCGGGCCGCCCATGCGGGCGGTGCCGACGCGGTGTCGCTGATCAACACCATCAACTCCATCGTGTCGGTCGATCTCGACCAGATGTCGCCGGCGCCGGTGATCGACGGGCGCGGCGCTCACGGCGGCTATTGCGGGCCGGCGGTCAAGCCCATCGCGCTCAACATGGTGGCGGAGATCGCCCGCGATGCCCAGACGCGCGGCCTGCCGATTTCCGGCATCGGCGGCGTGACCACCTGGCGCGACGCAGCCGAGTTCATGGCGCTCGGCGCGGGCACGGTGCAGGTCTGCACGGCCGCGATGACCTACGGCTTCCGTGTGGTCGAGGAGATGATCTCCGGCCTTTCGGACTGGATGGACGAAAAGGGCTACACCAGTGTCGACCAGTTCGTCGGCAAGGCCGTGCCGGCCGTTTCCGACTGGCAGCAGCTCAACCTGAACTACATCGTCAAGGCGAAGATCGACCAGGATGCCTGCATCAAGTGCGGCCGCTGCCACATCGCCTGCGAGGACACGTCGCATCAGGCGATCACGGCCATGAAGGACGGGCTGCGTCATTTCGAGGTGATTGACGAGGAGTGCGTGGGCTGCAATCTCTGCGTCTCCGTGTGCCCGGTCGAGGATTGCATCTCCATGGTTGAGATGACGGAAGGCACCGACCCGCGCACGGGCAAGCCGATCGACCGGACCTACGCGAACTGGACGACCCATCCCAACAACCCCAACCGGGTGATGGAAGCCGCCGAATGAGGCATGTGACGACAGGCGGGACGCGGTGAGCGATACCGCGACCGCCGCTTCAGGCGAGACCGGGCGCGCCCATCTGGCGATGCTCGGTTTCGCGTTTCTCGTCTCGACCTCCTTTCCGGTCGGCCACGCGATCACCCATGCACTCGACCCGGCGTTGCTGACCGCCGTGCGCTTCCTGCTCGCGGCGGCGATCTTCGCGGCGATCGCCGTGTGGCGCGGTCGCTGGCACTGGCCGCCGCTGGTGCGTCTGCCGGTCTATCTCGTGATCGCGGTCTTTCTGGACGTCTTCTTCGTCACGATGTTCGAGGCGTTGCGTCTCACCAGTGCGCTCAACGCGGGTGCCGTGTTCACCCTGCTTCCCGCCTTCACCGCCCTTGCGGGGCTCGCGATCCTGGGGCAACGCATTTCGCGTCCGCAGGTCGTGTGCCTCGGCGTGGGAGCCGCGGGCGCGCTGCTCGTGCTGTTCGGTGATGACCTCTCCCGTCTCCTGCGGCTGGAGTTCGGGCCCGGTGAGCGGATCTATCTGGTGGGCGTGGCGGCCTATGCCTTCTATGCGCCGCTGATGCGGCTGCTCAATCGCGGCGAGGCGCTGGAGACCTTCAACTTCTGGATCCTCGTCACGGGCGCGGCATTGCTTCTGGTCCATGCGCGCGGCCCGCTGGTCGAAACCGACTGGTCGGATCTGTCTCCGGGCGTGTTCGCAGGCATCGTCTATCTGGCGGTGTTTCCGACCGCCACGAGCTTCTTCTGCGCCACCTATGCGAGCCTGCGACTGCCGGCCGGGCCCGTCATGGCCTACACCTACCTGCTGCCGTCCTTCGTCCTCGTCGAAACGCTTTTTCTGGGGGCGCCGGCGCCCGGCATCTGGAGCCTTGCCGGTGTCGGCGTGACGACCGTCGCGACCGTGCTCCTCCAGATGCGCGGGTCGCGCGCGCGAGTGTGATGGTTTGGCCTACTGGCGGAGCTGGCTTGCGAAATAGGCGATCGTCTTGCGGTAGACCTCGGCCCGGTTCCAGTCGCGCAGCACCGCGTAATTGCGCGAGCCGGGCGACCAGTCGCCACCCTTCTGCCAGCCATGCTGGCGCAGGAAGTTGGCCGTGGATGCGAAGACGTCGGCCGGGCTGCGAATGAGGTTCGGACGCCCGTCACCGTCATAGTCGACCGCGAAGCGCAGATAGCTCGACGCCAGGAACTGGGTCTGGCCGATCTCGCCGGCCCAGGCGCCCTTCATGTCCCGGACGCGCATGTAGCCCTTGTCGGCGATCTTAAGGGCGCTCATCAGTTCGTTGGTGAAGAACGCCGAACGCCGGCAGTCGTAGGCAAGCGCGGAGAGTGAGGAAAAGATCGGGATGTTTCCCGTGAAGGATCCGAACCCCGATTCCAGCCCCCAGATCGAGACGATCACCTCCTTCTGCACGCCGAACTTGCGCTCGACCCGGTCGAGGATCACCCAGTGCTGCTTCAGCCTGCGCTTGCCGATCGCGATCGTCGAGGGCGGTGCGCGCCGGGCGAGGAACTTCTCGAAGGAGAGCTTGAAGGACTTCTGGTTCCGGTCGAGGCGGATCACCTTCCTGTTGTAGGTCATCCCGCCAAGCGCGCTCTCCACGGTCGCGCGCGAGATGCCGGCGGCCACCGCTTCACGCTTGAAGCTTTCCAGCCACGCGGGAAAGCCGGCGGCGTTGTTGCCGCATCTTGCGGCCTGTGCCGGTCCGCTCGGGGCCAGGGCGAGAAAGAGGGCTGAGGCAGCGACGACGACGGACTTGCGCATGGGATCTCCCCGATCCGGCCATGGCGCACCCGCGCGCCTGCGGCATCGCCTCCAGAATACGGGCGACGGGAGCAGGATCAAGCGGGTGTTGGGGTGCGTGTCGGCGTCACCGGCGGGGCATCAGCCCCTCGAAGACCAGTCCGGTCAGTGTGTCGAGAGCCGCCTTGCGGAAGCTCTCGTCCCCGATGCCCGTCCCGGTGATCGCCGCGATCTGCGTGGCGAAGTCGGAATAGTGCTGTGTCGTCGCCCAGATCAGGAAGATGAGATGCGGCGGGTCGATGTCGCGGATCAATCCGCGCGCGGCCCAGTGGCGAAGGACGTCCGACTTCTCCGCGACAAGGCTTTTGAGCGGCCCCTCAAGAACGTCCCGGATCATCGGCGCGCCCTGCATCACCTCGTTTGCGAACAGACGGGAGGCTTCGGGGCACTCGGCCGAGAAGCGGAGCTTCGCCTCGATATAGGCGGTCAGTTCCTGGCGCGGGTCGCCGTCGGGGTCGAGCGTGCGCAGCGGGGCCAGCCATCGGTCCAGGAGATCGGCCAGCACGGCCTTGTAGATCGACGACTTGGAGCCGAAGTAGTAGAGCAGGTTGGACTTGGACATGCCTGCGTCCTCGGCGATCTGCTCCACCCGCGCGCCGCGATAGCCGTAGCGCGAGAACGTCGCCAGCGCCGCGTCGAGAATGCGGGCGCGGTTCTTCTCCTGAATGCGCGTACGCGGCGCCGCCGCCGTCTTCGGCGGTGTCTTGCCGTCACGCTCCGGGCTCGCGTCCATGTTCATGTGTCCGTTTTGTCGGCGGACCGGTCCGCGCGCGCGCCGATGCCCGTCAGGATGATCTCCGTCACGGTCCGCTTTGCGCTGGCGAACTGCTCCTCGTCAAGGGGATGCCCACCGTTGAGCGTCGCGATCTGGTGATTGAAGTCCGCATAGTGCTGGGTCGTCGCCCAGATCATGTAGAGCAGGTGATGCGGATCCACGGGCGCGATCCGTCCGTCCGCGATCCAGCGCCGGATGACCGCAACGCGCGATGCCGTCCAGTCGCGCAGCGTGGTTTCCAGATAGTCCTGGATCACCGGCGCGCGATGAAGGATCTCGTTGGCCCAGACCTTGGAGCCGGTGGGATGCTCGCGCGAAATGTCCATCTTCTTGGAGATGTAGGAGGTCAGCGCGTCAACCGGATCGTCGTTCTCGTCGAAGGAGTTGGCCGCGTCGAGCCAGATGTTGAAGATGTGTTCGACCACGCGTCGGTAGAGGGCTTCCTTGGTCGGGAAATAATAGTGAAGGTTGGCCTTCGGGATGCCGGCACGCTCGGCGATCATGCCCGTCGTCGCGCCGCGAAAGCCGCTCTCCGCGAAGACCTCCTCGGCGGCCTTCAGGATCAGCCGTTCGTTCTCGGCGCGGATGGCGCCCCTGTTTCCGGGGCGTTCGGATCCCTGCCCCCGCGCCGGTTCGCCTGTTTCATCCGTGCCCCGCGCCTCGCTCATGCCCGGCAGCCACCCTTCGTTTCGCCCGCTTTCCCTCCGCCGCCCGATGAAGCGGCAGGCACGCCGCAAAATTGGTCTTGACCGGTTGTGCGGGGCTTCCTACGCTCGCCTTGACCATTTGGTCAGGTTTTGCGACCTGACGCAACGCTCAAGACGATGCGGACCACCGGCACACGGGTCCGGCGGCGACAGGCCGCCGCCCGGAAAAACGATCGGGGCCGCGACTTCCAGACTGAGGTCGTCGTGTGAAAGCGGCGGCCGGCCGGACACGGGACAAGGTCCCGAACACCGGCAAAAGGGAACATCGGGCCGGCCCCGCCGGACAGGAACCGCGTGCATGTGGCACCAGCGGACATGCCTCCCGACAGGGGAAGCGTGATCCCTGACGTGCGCGGATCCTGTTCTCGTGGCGGGGTATCGACGCGTGTACGCGCCGGCCCGGAACTGTCAGGCAGAACGGCCGTCCGTCATCTCCGGTGCGGCCGCAGGGAGGTTCCATGTCGCAGCCGGCTCTCACCAACAATCTCGAAGCGTTCTGGATGCCGTTCACCGCGAACCGGCAGTTCAAGAAGGCCCCGCGCATGTTCGTCGGTGCGGAAGGCATGTACTACAAGACCGCCGAGGGTCGGGATGTGCTCGACGGCACCGCCGGCCTGTGGTGCTGCAATGCCGGCCACGCGAGGCCGCGCATCACCGAGGCGGTGCAGCGCCAGATCGCCGAACTCGACTATGCGCCGGCCTTCCAGATGGGCCATCCGGCGGCCTTCGAGCTTGCTGCCCGCCTCGTGGCGATGATGCCGAAGCCCCTCGACCATGTCTTCTTCACCAATTCCGGCTCGGAGTCCGTCGAAACGGCTCTGAAGATGGCGCTTGCCTACCACAGGGCGCGCGGCGACGGCGCCCGCACGCGGCTGATCGGGCGCGAGCGCGGCTATCATGGCGTCAACTTCGGCGGTATTTCGGTGGGTGGCATCGTCGCCAACCGGAAGATGTTCGGCACGCTGCTCGGCGGGGTCGATCACATTCGCCACACCCACGATCTGGAGCGCAACGCCTTCTCGCGCGGCCAGCCCGAAACGGGGGCGGAGTATGCGGAGGAACTGATCCGCCTTGTGCAGTTGCACGACGCGTCGACCATCGCCGCCGTGATCGTGGAGCCGGTGGCCGGTTCAACGGGCGTTCTCATCCCGCCGAAGGGGTATCTGGAACGGCTGCGCCAGATCTGCGACCAGAACGGCATCCTGCTGATCTTCGACGAGGTCATCACCGGCTTCGGGCGGCTGGGCTCGCCCTTTGCGGTCGACCATTTCGGCGTCGTGCCCGATCTCGTGACCACCGCCAAGGGCATCACCAACGGCGTGATCCCGATGGGCGCCGTCTTCGCTGCCTCGCATGTGCACGATGCCTTCATGAACGGGCCGGAGCACCTGATCGAGTTCTTCCACGGCTACACCTATTCCGGTCATCCGGTGGCCTGCGCGGCCGCGGTCGGCACGCTCGACACCTACGAGGAAGAGGGGCTTCTAACCCGCGCGGCGGAACTCGGGCCCTATTGGGAAGACGCGCTTCACTCGCTGAAGGACCCCCGCCACGTCATCGACATTCGCAACATCGGCCTGATCGGGGCCATTGAGCTTGAACCGATCGCCGGCGAACCGACGAAACGTGCCTTCTCCGCCTTCCTCGCCGCCTACGAGGCCGGCTGTCTCATCCGCACCACGGGCGACATCATCGCACTGTCGCCGCCTCTCATCATCGAGAAGAGCGAGATCGACCGCCTGGTCGGAACGATCCGCGACGTGCTGACCAATCTGGACTGAGGGTCATGACCACCATCGAGAATGCCATCGGCGGAAGCCGCAAGACCTCCCGCTCGTCCCGCACCCAGGGTGTGTTCAACCCGGCCACGGGGGAGCAGACAGCGACCCTGCCGCTCTCGACCACCGAGGAGGTCGGCGAGGCGATCGCCGCCGCGAAGGCGGCCTTCCCGGCCTGGCGCGACACGCCGCCGCTGAAGCGCGCGCGCATGATGTTCCGCTTCAAGGAGCTTCTGTCCGCCCATGCCGACGACATCGCCCGCGCGATCTCGGCCGAGCACGGCAAGACCCATGACGATGCGCTGGGCGAGGTCGCACGCGGCATCGAGGTGGTGGAGTTCGCCTGCGGCATTCCGCACCTGCTGAAGGGCGAGTTCGCCCGCAATGTGGGCCCGGCCATCGACAGCCACTCCGACCGCCAGCCGCTCGGCGTCGTCGCCGGCATCACGCCGTTCAACTTCCCGGCCATGGTGCCGCTGTGGATGTATCCGATCTCTGTCGCCTGCGGGAACACCTTCGTTCTCAAGCCCTCGGAGCGCGACCCATCCGCGGTGATGGTCGTCTACGACCTGTTCCAGCAGGCGGGTTTTCCCGATGGCGTGCTGAACGTGGTGCATGGCGACAAGGAGGCGGTCGACGTTCTCCTGACCCACCCGGACGTGAAGGCGGTTTCCTTCGTCGGATCGACGCCGATCGCCGAATACGTCTATTCGACCGGCACGGCCAACGGGAAACGCGTGCAGGCGCTGGGCGGTGCCAAGAACCACATGATCGTGATGCCGGATGCGGACATGGACCAGGCGGCGGATGCCCTGATGGGAGCCGGCTACGGATCCGCCGGCGAACGCTGCATGGCGGTCTCCGTGGCGGTTCCCATCGGCGAGAAGACCGCCGATGCGCTGGTCGAGAAGCTGGTGCCCCGCGTGCAGGCGCTGAAGATCGGCCCTGCCACCGACAAGGACGCCGAAATGGGGCCGGTCGTCACCGAACAGCACATGCGCAAGGTCTTGTCCTACATCGACCAGGGCGAGAAGGAAGGCGCGGACCTGCGGGTGGACGGGCGCGGGTTCAGCCTCCAGGGCTACGAGAACGGGTATTTCGTCGGCGGGACGCTGTTCGACCGGGTGACGAAGGACATGACGATCTACCGCGAGGAGATCTTCGGCCCGGTCCTCTCCGTGGTGCGCGCCGGCGACTACGACGAGGCGCTCGACCTCATCAACACCCATGAATACGGCAACGGCACCGCGATCTTCACCCGCGACGGCGATGCGGCCCGGGCCTTCGCCGACCGCATCGAGGTGGGCATGGTCGGCATCAACGTGCCGATCCCGGTGCCGGTCGCCTATTTCTCCTTCGGCGGCTGGAAACGCTCGCTCTTCGGCGATCACTCGATCTACGGAATGGAGGGGGTGCGCTTCAACACGAGGTTGAAGACCATCACCACGCGCTGGCCCGCCGGCATCAAGGACGGGGCCGTCTACACCTTCCCGAACATGGAGTGAGAGCATGAGTGGAGACGGACAGGGCCGCCCGCAGGCGCAGGCCACCACGCTGATCGACGACGAGAAGGTTCGCGTCACCCGCTTCGACTTCGCGCCGGGCGCGGAAACAGGCTGGCATCGTCATGCCATGGACTACGTCATCACGACGCTGAGCGAGTGCAACATGCTGCTCGAGGAGCCCGGCGGGGCGACCCGGTCGGTCACCATGCCTTCCGGTACGGTCTACCGCCGTGACGAGGGCGTCGAGCACAATGTCGTCAACGAGGGCACGGCGACGATGTCCTTCATCGAAACCGAACTGAAATAGGAGCGCGCATCATGGCAGCAGCACCGGGCCAGAACCTCCGCATCGATCCCGAGCGTCTCTGGGATTCCCTGATGGAGATGGCGAAGATCGGTCCCGGCGTCGCCGGCGGAAACAATCGCCAGACGCTGACCGACGCGGATGCGGAGGGGCGAAAGCTGTTTCAGGCGTGGTGCGGGGATGCCGGCCTCACCATGGGCGTGGACAAGCTTGGCAACATGTTCATGACGCGTGCCGGGACCGATCCCGATGCCACGCCCGTCTACATGGGGTCCCACCTCGACACCCAGCCGACGGGCGGCAAGTACGACGGGGTTCTCGGGGTTCTTGGCGGCCTCGAGGTCATGCGCGCGCTCAATGATCTCGACATCAGGACCCGCCGTCCCATCGTGCTGACCAACTGGACCAACGAGGAAGGCACGCGTTTCGCGCCCGCCATGCTCGCTTCGGGCGTCTTCGCCGGCGTGCATGACCTCGACTGGGCCTACGGTCGTACCGACGCGGAGGGAAAGACGGTCGGCGAGGAACTGGAGCGCATCGGCTGGGTCGGCGACGAGGAGGTCGGAGCGCGCAAGGATGCGATCCACGCCATGTTCGAGCTTCACATCGAACAGGGACCGATCCTCGAGGCCGAGGGCAAGGACATCGGCGTCGTCACCCATGGCCAGGGACTGTGGTGGCTCGAGGTCACCGTCACCGGCAAGGACAGCCACACCGGATCGACGCCCATGCCCATGCGCCGAAACGCCGGCCTCGGCATGGCGCGCATGACGGAATTGGTGCACGAGATCGCCATGAAGCACCAGCCGCGTGCCGTCGGGGCCATCGGTCATTGCGACGTTCATCCCAATTCGCGCAACGTCATTCCGGGCAAGGTGGTCTTCACCATCGATTTCCGCTCGCCTGATCAGGAGACGCTCGACGCCATGAAGGCGGAATTCGAGGAGCGTGCGCCGAAGATCGCCAAGGACCTGGGGCTTTCGGTCGCGATCGAGGTGGCCGGGCATTTCGACCCGGTGACGTTCGACGAGGGCTGCGTCAAGGCGGTGCGAAACGCGGCCGAAAAGCTCGGCTACAGCCACATGGACATCGTCTCGGGAGCGGGCCACGACGCGTGCTGGGTCAACAAGGTCGCGCCGACGGCAATGATCATGTGCCCCTGCGTCGACGGCCTGTCCCACAACGAGGCGGAGGAGATCACGAAGGACTGGGCCAGGGCCGGTGCGGATGTGCTCCTTCACGCGGTGCTCGAGGCGGCTGAGGTGGCGGAATAAGTCGAGGCGCCCGGGGGCGAGAACGTCCGGGCACGATGACGTGCCGCTGGAGACCGGGACGCAGGGACGAGATCACGATGGCCTGACGGCCTGAAAGCAAAACGAGAGAGGGGAACGGCAATGGCAACGAAGGTGATCAAGGGCGGAACGGTCGTCACGGCCGATCTCACCTACAGGGCCGACGTGAAGATCGACGGTGGCATCATCGTCGAGATCGGCCCCGATCTCTCGGGAGACGAGGTGCTGGACGCGAGCGGCTGCTATGTCATGCCCGGAGGCATCGACCCGCATGTGCATCTCGAGATGCCTTTCATGGGCACTTATTCCTCCGATGATTTCGAGAGCGGCACTCGCGCCGCCCTTGCCGGCGGCACGACGATGGTGGTCGATTTCTGTCTCCCCTCGCCGGGGCAGTCGCTGCTCGAGGCCCTAACGCGCTGGGACAACAAGTCCACCCGTGCCCATTGCGACTATTCCTTCCACATGGCGGTCACCTGGTGGGACGAGCAGGTCTTCAACGAGATGGAGACCGTCGTGCGCGAGAAGGGTATCAACACCTTCAAGCATTTCATGGCCTACAAGGGCGCGCTGATGGTGGAGGACGACGAGATGTTCGCCTCTTTCCAGCGCTGCGCGGAACTTGGCGCGATGCCTCTCGTCCACGCCGAGAACGGCGATGTGGTCGCCGACCTCTCCGCCCGCCTGCTCGCGGAAGGGAACAATGGCCCCGAGGCCCATGCCTATTCCCGTCCACCGCAGGTGGAGGGCGAGGCCACAAACCGCGCCATCATGATCGCGGACATGGCCGGCGTGCCGCTCTATGTGGTGCACACATCGTGCGAGGAGAGCCACGAGGCGATCCGCCGGGCACGACAACAGGGCAAGCGCGTCTACGGCGAGCCGCTGATCCAGCATCTGACGCTGGATGACAGCGAGTACCGTCATCCGGACTGGGATCACGCCGCGCGGCGGGTGATGTCGCCTCCGTTCCGCGACAAGAAGCATCAGGACAGCCTCTGGGCCGGGCTCCAGTCGGGATCGCTGCAGGTGGTCGCGACCGACCATTGCGCCTTCTCCACCGAGCAGAAGCGCACGGGTATCGGTGATTTCACCAAGATCCCCAATGGCACCGGCGGGCTTGAGGACCGAATGCCGATGCTCTGGACGCACGGGGTCGCGACCGGCCGGCTCACCATGAATGAATTCGTGGCCGTCACCTCGACCAACATCGCCAAGATCCTGAATGTCTACCCGAGAAAGGGCGCGGTTCTGGTCGGTGCGGACGCGGACCTCGTCGTCTGGGATCCGAACAGGCGGAAGACCATTTCGGCGGCGACCCAGCAGTCGTCCATCGACTACAACGTCTTCGAGGGCAAGGAGGTGACCGGCCTGCCGCGCTTCACCCTGACGCGCGGGCGTGTCGCCGTCGACGACGGCACCCTCAAGCCCGAGGAAGGTCATGGCCGCTTTGTCGCCCGTGAGCCGTTCCAGGCGGTCAACAAGGCGCTGTCGACCTGGAAGGAACTGACCGCGCCACGCAAGGTGGAGCGCAAGGGCATTCCGCAAAGCGGCGTGTGAAGAGACGAGGCGGGCTCATTTGGCCCGCCTCTTGCTTTGTCGAGAGGGCGTCATGTGCGCGGCATGAGCCGCCTTGACCGGGACGCGAGAGGGAGACGGGGTAAGGATGCAAGCACGGCCAGCGGAAGAGGCGATCGCGCCCGTCATCGACATCGACAACCTGTCGCTGACCTTCGAGACCAATGACGGTCCGGTCCATGCCCTTTCCGACATCGACCTGGAGATCGCGCCGGGCGATTTCGTCTCCTTCATCGGGCCGTCGGGCTGCGGCAAGACCACGCTCCTGCGGGTGATCGCCGACCTTGAGGCCCCGACCGGTGGATCAATCACGGTCAATGGCATGAGCCCGCACGAGGCGCGCCTTGCCCGTGCCTATGGCTACGTCTTCCAGGCGGCCGCGCTCTACCCCTGGCGCACGATCGCCGACAACATCGCCCTGCCGCTGGAGATCATGGGTTTTTCCAGGGCCGAGCGGGAGGAGCGCACCCGCCGCAACATGGAGCTGGTCAATCTCGCCGGCTTCGAGAAGAAATACCCGTGGCAGCTCTCGGGCGGCATGCAACAGCGCGCCTCCATCGCGCGCGCGCTATCCTTCGATCCCGACCTTCTGCTGATGGACGAGCCCTTTGGTGCGCTCGACGAGATCGTGCGCGATCACCTCAACGAGCAGCTGCTGAAACTCTGGGCAAAGACGAACAAGACCGTGGTCTTCGTCACCCACTCGATCCCGGAGGCGGTGTTCCTGTCGACCAAGATCGTCGTGCTCTGCCCGCGCCCGGGCCGTGTCCATGACGTGATCCACTCGACCCTGCCGCGCGAGCGTACGCTCGACATCCGCGAGACGCCGGAATTCCTCGAGATCGCCCATCGCGTTCGCGAGGGCCTGCGCGCGGGGCACAGCTATGACGATTGATCAGAACACTTTCCCAGGCGCTCGACAGCTGGAAAAACGTGATGCAGTTTGAGGTCCCGACGTCGTCCAGAGTGAGCGTTGACCGGGTTCCCGAGGGGACGAACATCACTGTTCGGGCCAAACGGCGCACTTTTCTCATGGCCTTTCTTCTGTTCTGGCTTTGCGGCTGGACCATTGGCGGTTTTGCCGCCGCAGGAGCGCTTGTCTCCGGAGGAGCGGATGGTAAGGCCTCTCTATTTCTCCTTGTCTGGCTGGGAGCCTGGGCGCTTGGCTGGCTCTATGCCGCTGCGACCCTGTTTTGGATGTTTGCCGGTCGGGAAACGCTTGTCGTCAGCCGCGCAGGCATAACCAAGACCGTTTCCATTCCGATCCTGTCGCGATCATGGCACTACAATCCCGCGCATGTAGCCCATGTTCGCAGGCATCAGACTGAGCAGCAGGTATTCAGCCCAAGGGCCTTCGAAAACCCCCTTGGCGCGAATGGAGGCGTCGCATTCGACTACGGCCACAAGACCGTGACCTTCGGCACGTCGATTGACGATGCAGAGGCAAGGCTGATCATCGAGGCGCTCAACAGTGGCCTCGGGCGCAGGGAGGCGGCGGCATGAGCGATACAGCCCTCACGGCTCCGGTTCGTTCGCCCTTTGCCGGCCTCGTGCGCGGCACGACCGGTCCGGTGATCGTTGTCGTCGCGACGATCATTGCGGTCTGGTATCTCGCGGCGGTGCTGCTCAACACGCCGTTCCAGCGTGACATGTACAAGCGCGGCGGCCAGGAGAACGTCTCCCTGGCGCAACTCGTTGCCGACACGCTGGCGCAGGAGCGGCCCGTGATGCCGGCGCCGCATCAGGTGGCCGTGGAGATCTGGAACACCACGGTCGAAAAGAAGATCACGTCCAAGCGCAGCCTCGTCTATCACGCGCAGGTGACGCTCTCCTCGACCCTGCTCGGCTTCGTTTTCGGTACACTGCTCGGCATTCTCCTTGCCGTCGGCGTGATCCACAGCCGGGTGCTCGACAAGTCGCTGATGCCCTGGGTGATCGCCTCGCAGACGATCCCCATCCTCGCCATCGCTCCGATGATCATCGTGGTGCTCAACGCGATCGGCATCTCGGGCCTGCTGCCCAAGGCGCTGATCTCCACCTACCTCTCCTTCTTCCCGGTCACTGTCGGCATGGTGAAGGGACTGCGCTCGCCCGAGAGGATCGAGCTGGACCTGATGAAGACCTATTCAGCCTCGGCCGTGGAGACACTCTGGAAGCTCCGCCTGCCCTCGGCCATGCCCTATCTCTTCGCCTCGATGAAGGTCGGCGTGGCCGCGAGCCTCGTGGGTGCAATCGTCGGCGAACTGCCGACGGGCGCGGTCGAGGGGCTCGGCGCGCGCCTGCTGACAGGCAGCTACTACGGCCAGACCGTGCAGATCTGGTCGGCGCTGATCGTCGCCGCGACACTGGCCGCCCTGCTCGTCGCCGTGATCGGGTGGGCCGAGAAGCTTGTCCTGAAACGCATGGGGATGGCACGATGAGCGCGCGTGTGCAGCTTGGGATGCGGCGGTTTTCGCCCGTGTCCTCCGCCCTTGCCTGGCTCGGACTGCTGTGCGGCCTCGTCGTCTGGCTGCTGCCCCTGCTGTCGGGGGACGCGGGCAGTGCAGGGCTCCTGTCTCAGCCGATGCTGGCCGGTCTTGCGTTTTCCGCTCTGGCGATCCTGGCGCTGCACCGCTTCTCGCGCCAGGGCTTCGGCCAATATGCGGCGCTGGTTCTGGCGGCGGCCTCGCTCGGGCTTGCGCAGATGCTTGTCCGGGTGATTTCGGACCATCCGGGCGACGCGGGTCCGGGGTTCTGGCTTCTTGTCGTCATGGCGTGGGCCATCGCGTGGTTGCAGGTGGAGGAAATGGCGGCCCTGTCGCCGCGCGGCGAGGTGGCGCGGCGCGCGCTCGACCTCGCGGTCCCGCTGGCATTCGGTGTCTGGCTGCTGATCCTGTGGCAGCTTCTCGTGACAGGCTTCGCCGTGCCCAAGGTGCTTCTGCCGCCGCCGTCCGACATCTGGGCGAGGGGCATGGCGTCCCTGCCGCAGCTCTGGGCCGATTTCCGCCAGACCTTCCTGAAGGGCGTGCTGATCGGCTATGCCATCGGCTGCGGTTCGGGCTTTCTGGTGGCGCTCCTTGCGGACAGGGTCGACTTCCTGCGGCGTGGCCTTCTTCCGGTTGGCAATCTCGTATCCGCCCTGCCGATCATCGGCATCGCGCCGATCATGGTCATGTGGTTCGGCTTCGACTGGCCTTCGAAGGCCGCCGTCGTGGTGGTCATGACCTTCTTCCCGATGCTGGTGAATACGGTGGCGGGACTGGCGGCCGCAGGCCGGATCGAGCGCGACCTCATGCACACCTATGCGGCAAGCCATGCCCAGACGCTCGTCAAGATGCGCCTGCCGCTTGCCATGCCCTTCGTTTTCAATGCCTTGAAGATCAACTCGACGCTGGCGCTGATCGGCGCCATCGTTGCGGAATTCTTCGGAACGCCGATCGTCGGCATGGGCTTTCGCATCTCATCGGAGATGGGACGCATGAACGTCGACATGGTCTGGGCGTCGATTGCCGTCGCAGCCCTGGCCGGATCGCTGTTCTATGGATTGGTGGCGCTCGTCGAACGGGCCGTCACGTTCTGGCATCCGTCAGTCCGGGGATAACGGGCGGCGGGGCCGACACCAGAGGGAGCTTGTGATGAGAAAGACAGTGCTTGGCGCCGCTGTGGCGCTCGCGTTCGGCCTTGGCGGAGCACACGCTGCCGACGAGGTGACCCTTCAGCTCAAATGGGTTACCCAGGGTCAGTTCGCCGGTTACTACGTGGCGAAGGACAAGGGCTTCTACGATGAGGAAGACCTCGACGTCACGATCAAGCCCGGCGGGCCGGACATCGCGCCGCCGCAGGTGATCGCCGGAGGTGGCGCCGACGTCATCGTCGACTGGATGCCCTCCGCGCTCGCCAGCCGCGAGCGTGGCGTGCCGCTTGTCAACATTGCCCAGCCGTTCAAGAAGTCGGGCATGATGCTGACATGCCTGAAGGAGACGGGCGTGACCTCGCCGGACGATTTTCCCGGTCGCACGCTGGGTGTCTGGTTCTTCGGAAACGAATATCCCTTCCTGGCCTGGATGAGCAAGCTGGAGATCCCGACGGAAGGTGGCGAGAAGGGGGTGACGGTCCTCAAGCAGGGCTTCAACGTCGATCCCCTGCTGCAGAAGCAGGCGGACTGCATCTCCACCATGACCTACAACGAGTACTGGCAGGTGATCGACGCCGGCATTCCGGAAAGCGAACTGATCGTTTTCAAGTATGAGGACCAGGGCGTCGCGACGCTTGAGGACGGCCTTTACGTTCTCGAGGAGAACCTGTCCGATCCCGCGTTCGTCGACAAGATGGCCCGCTTCGTGCGCGCTTCGATGAAGGGGTGGGAATACGCTCGCGAGAATCCGGACGAGGCCGCCGATATCGTTCTGGAGAACGACGCGACGGGTGCCCAGACCGAAAAGCACCAGAAGCGGATGGTTCGCGAGATCAACAAGCTCACCGAGGGCAGCGACGGGACGCTCGACATGGCCGACTATGAGCGCACGGTCGAGACGCTGCTGAGTGGCGGTTCGGATCCGGTCATCACCCGGCGTCCCGAGGGCGCGACGACGACGGTTGTTACCGACAAGATGTGACGTCGCGAGACGGGACCAGATGCGAAGGCCGGCGGAACATTCGCCGGCTTTCGTGTTTTTGTATTGATAAAATTGGATAATTACATGCCGGGAGGCCGCTTCTGAGTGAATATTCAGATTTGATTGCTTTGTTTACCTAGCGGTATCAAATCTCGGATTATCACTTTTGACAGGGGCGCGAGCGATCGGCTGGGCGTCCGTGCAGACCTGGTGGTGCCCATGCTGAAGAACGCAAGTATCACGGCGAAGCTCGTCGTCACGAGCAGCATAGTTCTGGTTGTTACCCTCTTTTGCGGAATCGCCATTATCGCGTGGCAGTCGTCGCGTGTTGCGCGCGATATCGCCGTTGGCGAGGCGAGGGCGGTCGGCGAGCGCGAGGCGCAGTCGATCCGGCGGCAGCTTGAGGCAGGCCTGACGATCACCAAGGGCATGGCTGCGAGCATGACCGCGCTCAAGGCGTCCGGAGACGTCGACAGGAATGCCTGGACCGCCATCATTCGGGAGACGATGAAGGGCGAGAAGAACCTCTCGGGCGCCTGGGGTGTCGTCGTCACGGATGACCTCGACGGGCGCAACGCCGAGTTCGCGGGCACGGACAGCATGCATGACGCCACCGGCCAGTGGCGCCCCTATGTGTTCCGCAATCCTGACGGCAGCTTCGGTGAACGTCCCACGGGAGAACTTGCCGATGCGTCAGGCGAGGTCAGCGATGCCGCCGACAAGGAGTGGTTTTCGCACACCTACCGGACCGGCAAGATGTTCGCGACGGAGCCCTACACGTGGCCCGTTGGCGACACCACCGCCATCGGCGTCTCCATGTCCGCTCCCATCATGAACGATGGCAGAATCCTGGGCGTGGCCGGTATCGATGTCTTCGCCACCGGGTTTTCCGAGCAGCTCGCCACCATCCGCCCGCTAGGAACCGGACAGGTTTCTCTCGTGTCGCAGCAGGGAACCTGGGTAGCTCATCCCGACACGGACCTGATCGGCAAGCCCTTCGCGGAGGCCTTTGACGCAGAGCGCGAAACCGGTCTCGCTTCGGCCTTGGAGGCCGTTCGCGAAGGCCGGAACCTCGACTATGCGGGCTGGTCGTCGGGACTGGGCGAGGACGTTCAGCGGATGATCATTCCGGTCCGGATCGGTGAAACCGGCCAGACCTGGTCGGTACTCGTCACCGTTCCCATGTCGAGCCTTCTGGTCGCCTCGAACACCATCGTGGCCTGGATCGTGGGTGTCGGTCTGGTCCTGCTCGTCATGGTCTCCGCCGCGCTCTACATCGTTGGCCAGCGCGTCATCCGCAGGCCCGTCGAGCACACGCTCGGGCACATTCAGTCACTTATCGACGGGAACTACTCGGTCGAGATCGATACGGCCCGTCGCGCCGACGAGATCGGGCGCATCGGCAAGGCCCTCGAGGTCTTCCGGGATCAGGCGGCGCGTGCCGAGGAACTGTCCGCGGAGCAGGAAAAGGAGCAGCGTCGTCGTCTTGCGCGCGCCGAGGCGGTGGCCAGGCTGACCGCGGACTTCGACGCCTCCGTGGCGCAGCTTCTCCAGTCGGTTTCCGATTCTGTCGTGAACCTCAATACGGCTGCGGGAGAGCTGACGGGGGCGGCCGAGGACACCAGCCACCAGAGCACGGCGGTGGCTGCGGCCTCCGAGGAAGCGTCCTCCAACGTCGGGACGGTGGCGGCGGCGGCCGAGGAGCTCTCCGCCTCGGTGTCCGAAATCTCGCGTCAGGTGCGCTCTTCGGCCGATATTGCCGAAAGCGCGGTGGCGCAGGCACAGCAGACGAATGCCAGGATCGAGGGGTTGTCGAGTGCGGCCAGCCGGATCGGACAGGTCGTCAAGCTGATCAACGACATTGCCGAGCAGACCAATCTGCTGGCGCTCAATGCGACCATCGAGGCCGCCCGCGCCGGCGAGGCGGGCAAGGGCTTCGCGGTCGTGGCGGCGGAAGTGAAGGAACTCGCGACACAGACCTCCAGGGCCACCGAGGAGATCGTCGCGCAGATCCAGCAGGTCCAGGGCGAGACCGACGGCGCCGTGGAGGCGATCCGCGAAATCTCGCGGACCATCGAGGAGATCAACAAGATCTCCGGCGATATTGCCGCCAGCGTCGAGCAGCAGGGCGCCGCGACCAACGAGATTGCCATGAACGTGCAGGAGGCGACGAGCGGAACACAGGACGTGTCACGCAACATTGCCGGTGTTTCCAGGGCAGCTCAGCTGACCGGGAACGTCGCGGTGCGCATCCGCTCCGACGCAGAGGTCCTGCAAAACGAGGAAGAGCGGCTGCGCAAGAGCGTGGAAAGCTTCCTGAGCGACATTCGCGAGGCGAGCTGAGCCGCCCGGCCCCGGCATCGCGGTGTGCACATGAACAGGGGGCGCGTTCTCGTGAACGCGCCCCCTGTCTTGTCTTGAATACGAGGCGACGGCCCGTCTCAGGCGACCTTCGCCAGCCGCTCGGTCATGAAATGCGCCAGTCGCGCCGCTCCGGCTTCATCGACGGCAAGGCCGAGCTTGGAGCGCCGCCACAGCACGTCCTCGGCGGTGCGGGCCCACTCGTTGTCCATCAGATACGCGACTTCGCGGGCGCTCAGTTCGGCGCCGAACGTCTCGCCGAGATCCTCAGGTGCGTTCACGCCCTCGAGAATGGTCCGGGCCCGTGTTCCATAGGCATGAGCCATGCGGGTGATCAGCTTGCGATCGAGCGCCGGATGGGCGCGGGCCAGGTCCTCAACGAGGTCGTCAAATCCGGTTGTCGGAAAATCGCCGCCAGGCAGCGCCGGCTTGCTTGTCCAGGCAGCGCCTTTCGTCCCGATGGCCTTCTCCACGAGCTCCATCACGGAAAGCGCCAGCCTGCGATAGGTGGTGATCTTGCCGCCGAAGATATTGACCAGCGCAGGATCCTCGCCGGTGTCCTGGTCGAGCTTCAGGACGTAATCGCGGGTCGCCTCCTGAGCCTTTGAGGCGCCGTCGTCAAAGAGCGGACGCACGCCGGAGTAGGTCCAGACCACGTCGTCACGGGTGATCGGTGCCTTGAAGTACTCGCCAGCGGCGGAGATGAGATAGGCAATCTCGTCCTCGCTGGCCCGAACCTTCGCCGGATCGCCGGTGTAGTCGCGATCGGTGGTGCCGATCAGCGTGTGGTCGCCTTCGTAGGGGATGGCGAAGACGATACGTCCGTCGCCGTTCTGGAAGATGTAGGCGCGGTCATGATCGAAGAGCTTGCGCACGACGATGTGGCTGCCCTGAACAAGGCGCACGTTGCGCACGTCGTTGCGCTTCATGGCCGTATGAAGCACGTTGTCGACCCATGGGCCGGCCGCGTTGACCAGCATTCTTGCGCGGACATGTCGGACCTCGCCGCTTTCGGTATCGGTCAGGCCGACATGCCACAGTCCGTCCTTGCGCTCGGCTGCAGTGACCTGCGTGCGGGTGAGGATCATCGCGCCCCGGTCGGCGGCATCCCGGGCGTTGAGAGCGACGAGACGGGCGTCGTCCACCCAGCAGTCGGAATATTCGAAGGCGGTCGAGAAGCCCTCCTTCAGCGGGGTGCCGGCCGGGTTCTGGCGGAGGTCCAGCGTCTTCGTCGCCGGAAGCAGCTTGCGCCCGCCGAGATGATCGTAGAGGAACAGGCCGAGCCGCAGCATCCAGCGCGGCCGCAGCCCCTTCTGGTGCGGCAACACGAAGCGCAGTGGGCGGATGATGTGCGGAGCGATGGACCACAGGAGTTCGCGCTCGCTCAGTGCTTCGCGCACGAGACGAAACTCGTAGTACTCGAGATAGCGCAACCCGCCATGGATGAGCTTGGTCGACCAGGACGAGGTGCCGCTGGCGAGGTCGTTCATTTCCGCAAGGCACACGGAATAACCGCGCCCGGCCGCGTCGCGGGCGATGCCGCAGCCGTTTATGCCGCCGCCGATGATGAGGATGTCGAAGGGGGGGGCTTCGTCTTGCGCCGTCATTGCGCCAGGTCTCCATTCAGGTTCGTTTCGGCCGGGGCGTCCTCCTCGTCCTGGCCGGCGATTTCGATGCGCACGCCGTGCTCGCGGCAGATCTCCACCACGGACGCGGGCGGCGCCTTGTCCGTCACGAAGATGTCGATCTCGGAAATGTGGGCGATGCGCACGGGCGCACTGCGCTGGAATTTCATGGAGTCGGCGACGAGCAGCACCTGCCGGGCATGGGACAGGATCTCGCGGGAGACCCGGACCTCCCGGAAGTCGTAGTCGAAGATCGTGCCGTCCGTGTCGATCGCCGAGGCGCCTATGACCGCATAGTCCACCTTGAACTGGCGGATGAAATCGACCGTCGCCTCGCCGACGATGCCGCCGTCGGAGGCGCGCACCTGACCGCCGGCGATGATGACCTCCACCGCCGGCGCCGTGCGCAGGATGTTGGCCACGTTGATGTTGTTTGTGATCGCCATGATGCCGTCATGCTGGCGCAACGCGCGCGCCACCTGCTCGGTGGTGGTGCCGATGTTGAGCATGATCGAGGCGTTGTCCGGAACCAGGGCCGCGGTGCGGTCGCCGATCAGGCGCTTCTCGTCGGAGGCGATCTGGCGTCTCGCGTCATAGGCATAGTTCGCGATGCCCGAGGGCAGGACGGCGCCGCCGTGTACGCGCTGCAGCATGCCGCGCTCGCACAGGTCGTTCAGATCCTTGCGGATTGTCTGTGGGGTGACGCTGAACTCGTCGGCGAGCGAGTCCACGTCCACGCGCCCCGTTCGGCGTGCCCTGTCGAGTATCTCGGCCTGCCTGGGCGAAACCGGATCCATTGCGCGGCCTCTCCTGGAGATATTTCGTTTTCTTTCGTATTTTTGCCAGTTCGCGCGCGTCACCAAATCATGAGGTGATGAAGGCGCGAAACTGCTCGGATTTTGCCCATCTTGCGCAAGGAATGGCAAGTTCGTTTTCGAGTTGACGTTCGTTTTTTTTCGTTTGATAGTCAAAGGGCAAGTTTGCTAGGGAGCTTACTTCAGGGAGGAGATATTCATGCGCAAGGATATGCGAGCGGCCGTAGCGGTCGTTGCGCTTCTTGTCGCTTCCCCTTCGGCGTTTGCCGGAACGGAAGAGGCGAAGAAGTGGATTGACGAGGAATTCCAGCCGTCTGCCCTTACCAAGGAGGAGCAGCTCGCCGAGATGGAGTGGTTCATCAAGGCGGCGGAGCCCTTCCAGGGCATGGAAATCAACGTGCTGTCGGAAGGCATTCCGACCCACGAGTACGAGTCCCGTACACTCACCAAGGCGTTCGAGGACATCACGGGCATCAAGGTCAACCACCAGATCCTGGGCGAGGGCGAGGTCGTCCAGGCGGTGCAGACGCAGATGCAGACGAACCGCAACCTCTATGACGCCTATGTGAACGATTCCGACCTGATCGGAACGCACTCGCGCCTTCAGCAGGCGGTCAACCTGAGCAAGTGGATGGAGGGCGAGGCGAAGGACGTGACGTCCCCGACGCTGGATCTCGCCGACTTCATGGGCAGTTCCTTCACCACGGGCCCGGACGGGGATCTCTATCAGCTTCCCGACCAGCAGTTCGCGAACCTCTACTGGTTCCGCAAGGACTGGTTCGACCGGGAGGACCTCAAGGCGCAGTTCAAGGAGAAGTACGGCTACGACCTGGGCGTTCCGGTCAACTGGTCGGCCTACGAGGACATCGCCGAGTTCTTCACCGAGGACGTGAAGGAGGTCGACGGCGTGCGCGTCTATGGTCACATGGACTACGGCAAGCGCGCGCCCGATCTCGGCTGGCGCATGACCGATGCGTGGCTGTCCATGGCCGGCGCCGGATCGCCGGGCGAACCGAACGGCCGTCCCATCGACGAATGGGGCATCCGCATGGAAGAGGGGTCGTGCAACCCGTCGGGCGCGTCCGTGTCCCGTGGCGGCGCGACGAACGGCCCGGCCGCCGTCTACGCCATCCGCAAGTGGGATGAGTGGCTGCGCAAGTATGCGCCTCCGGGTGCTGCCGACTACGACTTCTACCAGTCGCTCCCGGCGCTCAGCCAGGGCAATGTCGCCCAGCAGATCTTCTGGTACACCGCGTTCCTGGCCGACATGGTCAAGCCGCGTTCGGAAGGCAACAACACGGTTGACGAGGAAGGGACGCCGCTGTGGCGCGCCGCGCCGAGCCCGCATGGTCCCTACTGGGAGGAAGGCCAGAAGGTCGGCTACCAGGACGTGGGATCCTGGACGATCCTCAAGTCCACTCCGACCGACCGGGCCAAGGCCGCATGGCTCTACGCCCAGTTCGTGACCTCCAAGACCGTCGACGTGAAGAAGAGCCATGTCGGCCTCACCTTCATCCGCGACAGTTCCGTGCGTCACGAGAGCTTCACCGAGCGTGCGCCGAAGCTCGGCGGCGTGGTCGAGTTCTACCGCTCGCCCGACCGGGTGCGCTGGTCGCCGACGGGCATCAACGTGCCCGACTACCCCAAGCTGGCGCAGCTCTGGTGGCAGCAGATCGGTGACGTGAACTCCGGCACCTTCACGCCGCAGGAGGCCATGGACCGTCTCGCCAGCGAGATGGACACCATCATGGCCCGCATGCAGCGTGCCGACGAGGCCAACAACACCTACGGCGGGTGCGGCCCGCGCCTGAACGAGCCCAAGGACCCGTCCGAGTGGCTGGGCAAGGGCGGTGCCAAGGCCAAGCTCGACAACGAGAAGCCTCAGGGCGAGACGATCAACTACGACGATCTCGTTCAGCGCTGGGCGGAGAACTGATCCCTCCCGCGTGACAAGGCCGGCCCGGGGCTTCGCGCCCCGGCCGTGCCGTGCGCGGCGGCGCCACCGTAGTCCGGGTATCATGCTCCGGATGAGACGCCGCCTGTGCCACCACGAACCCACGAGACAGGGCAGCGTCACATGTCGCTAGAACTGAGGCAGGTCGCCTTGCGCGTCGGCGCCGAGACCCATATCCACCCGACGGATCTGGTCTGCGAGCCCGGCAGCTTCAACATCCTGCTTGGCACCACGCTTGCCGGAAAGACCACGCTGATGAAGCTGATGGCCGGGCTCGAGCGCCCGACCTCCGGCCGGGTGCACTTTCAGGGGCAGGACGTGACCGGCGTCTCGGTGCGCCATCGCAACGTGTCGATGGTCTACCAGCAGTTCATCAACTACCCCAACATGAGCGTCTACGAGAACATTGCCTCGCCGCTGCGGGTGGCGCGGATGGACGAGGCGGAGATCAAGCACCGGGTCGGAACCATGGCCGAGCTTCTCAAGCTGTCGGCCATGCTCGACCGCAGGCCGGCGGAACTGTCTGGTGGTCAGCAGCAGCGTACCGCGATGGCGCGCGCGCTGGTCAAGGACGCGGACCTCGTGCTCCTCGACGAGCCGCTGGCCAACCTGGATTTCAAGCTGCGCGAGGAGTTGCGGGACGAGCTTCCCCGCCTCTTCGCCGACAGGGACTGCATCGTGGTCTATGCGACGACAGAGCCGGTGGAGGCCCTGCTTTTCGGCGGACATACCGCCTGTCTCTTCGAGGGGCGCGTCACCCAGTTCGGCCCGACCGGCGGCATCTATCGCGCGCCGACGGATCTCACCAGTGCGCAGGTCTTCTCCGACCCTCCGATCAATGTTGTCGCTGCGCGCAAGGAAGGCGGCCACGTCAGGTTGCCTGGTGGCGAAGCCTTCGAGGCGGTGGGAGGTTTCGGGGGGCTTGCGGACGGCGACTACGTCCTCGGACTGAGGCCGCATCACGTGTCACCGGTCCCCGCCGGCACGACGCCGGTCGCGGTGGAGGGGGATGTTCTGGTGACCGAACTGTCGGGCTCCGAAAGCATCATTCATTTCACCCTGCACGGCGAGACCTGGGTCAGCCAGTCGCACGGTATTCACCCCTTCGAGGTCGGCACGCGCCAGCGCCTCTATGCCGACGTGTCCAGGGCGCTTGTCTTCGCTCCCGACGGCACGCGCATCGCGACCTGAGCCGAGGAAACGATCATGGCAAGAATCCTTCTCGAGGGTCTCGGACACGCCTATCGGCCCGATCCGCAGACGGACGATGACTGGGCGCTGAAGCGGCTCGATCTGGAATGGGAGGACGGCGGGGCCTATGCGCTGCTCGGTCCTTCGGGCTGCGGCAAGACCACGCTCCTCTCGATCATCTCGGGTCTTCTGCGCCCGACCGCAGGCCGGGTGCTCTTTGATGGTGAGGATGTCACCGCGCTGCCGCCGGACCGCCGGCACATCGCGCAGGTGTTCCAGTTCCCCGTCGTCTACGACACGATGTCGGTCTACGACAATCTGGCTTTTCCGCTGCGCAATCGCGGTGTTGCCGAACGTGAGGTCGATGCCCGCGTGCGCGAGATCGCCGGCATGATCGATCTCACGCACATGCTCGACCGGCGCGCGTCGGGGCTGACCGCGGACGGCAAGCAGAAGATCTCGCTCGGGCGCGGTCTCGTGCGTTCCGATGTGAACGCGATCATGTTCGACGAACCGCTGACCGTCATCGATCCGCACCTCAAGTGGCAGCTTCGCTCAAAGCTCAAGGAGCTTCACCAGCGGGTGCGCACGACGATGATCTACGTCACCCACGACCAGACTGAAGCCCTCACCTTTGCAGACAAGGTTGTGGTGATGAACCAGGGCCAGGTGGTGCAGATCGGAACGCCGGTGGATCTCTTCGAGCGTCCGAACCACACGTTCGTCGGCCACTTCATTGGCTCGCCGGGCATGAATGTCCTGCCGTGCGAGGTGTCCTCGGGACGGGTGCATGTGGCGGGCAGGGCACTCGATCTGGGTACCTCCGGAGCCCCGGAGGCGGGAGGGCGCCTGGAAGTCGGCGTCCGCCCGGAGTTCGTGTCGCTTGCGGACGGGGAGGGCGAGGGGCGCCTGCCGGCCCGCATCGTCAAGGTCTCGGATGCAGGGCGCTACAACGTGGTCGAGGCGGATGTCGAGGGGCTCGGCGTCAAGCTGCTCGTCGCCGAGGGCGTCGAAATCCCGGGCGAAGGAGCCTGGCTGTCCTTCGACCCCGAGCACACGGCCGTCTATCGCGACGGCTGGATCACCGGCTGAGGCGGGGGGAGACCCATGAACAAGACCTTCGACAATCGCGCCTGGCTCTTTGTCCTGCCCGTCGTGGCGCTCGTCGCCTTCAATGCCATCATCCCGCTGATGACGGTGGTCAACTATTCTGTTCAGGAGACATTCGGAGACAACGTCTTCTTCTGGGCCGGCGTGATGTGGTTCGAGCAGGTGCTCACCTCGGAGCGGTTTCATGACGCGCTTTTCCGCCAGCTCGCCTTCACCTTCACGATCCTCCTGATCGAGATTCCGCTGGGCATCGCCATCGCGCTGACCATGCCGCGCAAGGGACCCTGGGTACCGGTCTGCCTCGTGTTGATGGCACTGCCGCTGCTCATCCCCTGGAACGTCGTGGGAGCGATGTGGAACATCTTCGCGCTGCCCGACATCGGTCTTCTTGGGCGCACGCTCAATGCCATCGGCATCGACTACAATTTCACCCGCCAGCCGGGAGATGCCTGGTTCACCCTGATCCTGATGGACGTGTGGCACTGGACGTCGCTCGTGGTCCTCCTGTCCTATGCCGGACTGGTGTCGATCCCCGACGCCTACTACCAGGCGGCCAAGATCGATGGCGCCAGCCCGGTTGCCATCTTCCGCTACATCCAGCTTCCGAAGATGAAACGGGTGCTCACCATCGCCGTGCTGTTGCGTTTCATGGACAGCTTCATGATCTACACCGAACTTTCGGTGCTCACCGGCGGCGGTCCCGGCAACTCCACGACGCTTCTGTCCATCGATCTCGTCAAGATCGCGCTTGGCCAGTTCGACCTTGGGCCGGCGGCAGCCATGTCGCTGATCTACTTCCTCATCATCCTTGCGCTGAGCTGGGTGTTCTACACCCTGATGATGCGCAGCGAGCAGCAGTGACGAAAGGTCTTTCCATGACCCGTGCCAGCCGTTTCGTTCCGGCCCTCTACATCCTGTTTCTGCTTCTGCCGATCTACTGGCTCGTGAACATGTCGTTCAAGACAACCAACGAGATCCTGGGCACCTTCACCCTGTTCCCAAACGAGTTCACGGTGGAGAATTACGTCAAGATCTTCACGGATCCGACGTGGTACATGGGCTATGTGAATTCGCTCACCTATGTGGCGATCAACACGGTTATCTCGGTGCTGGTCGCCCTGCCGGCGGCCTATGCCTTCTCGCGCTACCGCTTCCTGGGCGACAAGCACCTGTTCTTCTGGCTGCTGACCAATCGCATGGCGCCGCCCGCGGTCTTCGCGCTGCCCTTCTTCCAGCTCTATTCCGCCGTCGGCCTGTTCGATACGCCGATTGCCGTGGCGCTGGCGCACACGCTGTTCAACATTCCGCTCGCCGTATGGATCCTGGAAGGCTTCATGTCCGGCGTGCCCAAGGAACTGGACGAGACCGCCTATGTGGACGGCCATTCGTTCTGGTCCTTCTTCGTGAAGATCTTCGTGCCGACGATTGCCGCCGGCATCGGCGTTGCCGCCTTTTTCTGCTTCATGTTCTCCTGGGTGGAATTGCTGCTCGCCAAGACGCTGACCTCCGTGGATGCTAAACCCATCGCGGCGGTCATGACGCGAACGGCCAGCACATCCGGTTACGAACTCGGGCTGCTGGCGGCGGCCGGGACGCTGACAATCATTCCCGGCGCCTTCGTCATCTATTTCGTGCGCAACTACATCGCCAAGGGCTTCGCGCTCGGTCGCGTGTGAGCACACAAGACAAGGGAGTTCTGCCATGGGCCTGAGCTGGATGGCGTGGACCGGACCAACAGCCGCCTTTTTTCTCTTTATCGCGGGCTGCTTCGTGGTCATGTCGGTCTGGGAATACAGGCAACCCGGCGGCGGACCCCGCCACGGGATTCTCGGGCTCGACACGACGCGCGGCGACCGATTGTTCATCTCGCTGCTCGGCAGCGCGTTCATCTTCCTGGCGTGGCTCGGGTTTGTCGGTCCGCCAGTGCTTGGCGCGCTGGGTCTTTCCGGCCCCTTCCTGTGGGCGCCGTTGGGTGTCGCGGTTCTTTACGCCTTCGCGGTCTTCCGCTGGGTCTGAGGTTCCCGGCGTTCCCGGCCAACGCCTTGTTGAGCCTGCCGACTCGGGCGAAGCTTCGCGCTGCGCCACGACGTGCAAGGCGAGGATGCGGGGATGCGGCAGGCTTGGATACGCGATGGTCTTTCGGGTGGGCGTGAGCGCACCGTGCGCCTTCTTCTGAACGCTGGTCGCGCGGTTCTGGCCCTGGGGCTTCTTGCAACCGGTCCCGCGTTGTCCGAGGGGGGCGAAGATGTGGGCGGGAAGGGCTGGCAGACCGGCTCGCAGATCGAGGCGGTCTGCAGCGTGGAACCGGAGCGCAATGCCATCGCGCTTACCTTCTGCCTCGGCTACCTGCAGGGCGCGCTCGACGCCTTCCTGCTTGGCCGCGCCAACTGCATTCCGGAGGATATCGATGCCAACGGTCTGCGCGCGGCGGTTCTGGAGCATGTGCGCCGGCATCCGGACCGGGCCGGGAAAACCCGGGGGCCGCTTCTCGTCTATGACGCCTTCCGTGAGACTTGGCCGTCGTGTGCCCACATGCCCGGGCTCGGTCGCTGAGGGGAATGCCCCCGACAGCAAAAAGGCGCGCCGGAGCCTGTCCGACGCGCCTTTGAGACTGAATCCAGCCCTGGAAAGGGTTCAGGCTACCGCGCGGGCAAGCGCGCACTGGCTCCACAGCGATTCCAGCGACCGCACCAGATGATCGATGTCACCGTCCGTGTGCAGCGGCGAAGGGGTGATGCGCAGGCGCTCCAGGCCCTTGGGCACTGTCGGATAGTTGATCGGCTGAATGTAGATGCCGAAGGTATCGAGCAGGATGTCCGAGATCATCTTGCACTTCACCGGGTCCTTCACCATCACCGGAACGATGTGGCTCGGGTTCTCCAGATGCGGGATGCCGACACGGTCGAGGCTGCGCCGCACCGCCTCGACGCGGTCGCGCTGACGCTGGCGCAACTGCTCGCCCCCGTCCGACTTGAGGAAGGCGATGGAGGCCTGTGCGCCGGCGGCGAGAGTGGGCGGCAGCGAGGTCGTGAAGATGAAGCCCGAGGCATAGGAGCGCACGAAGTCGCAAAGCGCCTCGGAGGCGGCGATGTAGCCGCCCATCACGCCGAACGCCTTGCCCAACGTGCCTTCGATCACGGTAAGCCGGTCCATCAGCCCTTCGCGCTCGGCGACACCGCCGCCGCGCGGGCCGTAGAGGCCGACCGCATGAACCTCGTCGAGATAGGTCATCGCGCCGTACTTGTCGGCGATATCGCAGATTTCCTTGATCGGAGCGATGTCGCCATCCATCGAATAGACGGATTCGAACGCGATGAGCTTGGGCCGACCCGGCTCGATTTCGGCGAGTTGGCGTTCTAGATCCTCGATGTCGTTGTGCTTCCAGATACGCTTCTCGGCACGGGAGTGGCGGATGCCCTCGATCATCGACGCGTGATTCAGCGCGTCGGACAGCACGACGCATCCGGGCAGCATCCCGGCGATGGTGCCGAGCGCCGCCCAGTTCGAGACGTAGCCGGACGTAAAGAGAAGGGCGGCTTCCTTGCCGTGCAGGTCCGCGAGCTCGTTCTCAAGCAGAACGTGGTAGTGATTGGTGCCTGAAATGTTGCGTGTTCCGCCCGCGCCGGCGCCGCATCGCTCGATCGCCTCATGCATCGCGCCGGTTACGACCGGATGCTGTCCCATGCCCAGATAGTCGTTCGAACACCAGACGGTGACGTCCTGGGTACCTTCGCTCGTGTGGCGCGTGGCGCGCGGAAACTGTCCCGCCTGGCGCTCGAGATCGGCGAAAACCCGGTAGCGGCCTTCCTTGTGCAGTCCATCGATCTTGCTTCGAAAGAAGCTTTCGTAATCCATCGGGGCCTCCGGGACATTGGCCTTCTCGCCGGGCCAACCGTCGGCGCCGGGGGAAGTTTCAGTCATCCGCAAATTAGTTTCATTCCAGTTTATAGACCAGGGAGCAAGGGCGAGTGAATTGGGAATATGCCTGAGGGGGCATTTCGACGCACTCGGCCCTTGTTGTTTCAGCCTTCTTCCTTGCGTTGCAGGGGCTGCTTGTCCATAAGTCCGCAACGGGCAGAGTGAACCGCCCGCCATTCATGGTCAAATTCGGGAGATGGAACGTTGAGCCAGTTCCAGCCGCGCGTGTTCTCGGGCGTCCAGCCCACCGGCAACCTGCATCTCGGCAACTATCTCGGGGCCATCTCGCGGTTCGTGCCGCTGCAGGACGAGATGCCGACGATCTACTGCGTCGTCGATTTGCATGCGATTACGGTGAAGCACGACCCCGCCGTCCTGACGGCGAACACACGTGAGGTGACCGCCGCCTATCTCGCGGCGGGTATCGATCCCGGGAAAGCGATCATCTTCAACCAGAGCCAGGTCCGCGAACATGCGGAGCTTGCCTGGATCTTCAACTGCATCGCACGCATGGGCTGGCTCAGCCGCATGACGCAGTTCAAGGAGAAGGCCGGCAAGAACCGCGAGAATGCCTCGGTTGGCCTGTTTGCCTACCCGACGCTGATGGCGGCCGACATCCTGGCGTACCGCGCGACCCATGTGCCGGTTGGCGACGACCAGAAGCAGCATCTGGAGCTCACCCGCGACATCGCGCAGAAGTTCAACAACGACTTCGCCGACCGGGTCAAGGAACTCGGACTTGGTGTCGCAAACCCGGCGCCGAGCCCGGAACTGCCCGACGAGCTGTTCTTCCCGCTCACCGAGCCCATGATCGCCGGTCCCGCGACCCGCATCATGTCTCTCCGTGACGGCACCAAGAAGATGTCGAAGTCGGACGCCTCGGACCTGTCGCGTATCAACCTGCGGGATTCAGCGGATGAGATCGCCAAGAAGATCCGCAAGGCCAAGACCGACCCCGAGCCGCTTTCGAGTGAGCTGGACGGGCTCTCCGAACGTCCCGAGGCGCTCAACCTGGTGGGCATCTATGCCGCGCTTTCGGGCCGAACGAAGGAAGAGGTGCTGTCGGAATACGGCGGGCAGCCCTTCTCCGTGTTCAAGCCGGCGCTGGCGGATCTCGCAGTCGACAAGTTGGCGCCGATGACGGACGAAATGAACCGGCTTCTCGCCGACGAGACCCATATCGACGGCATTTTGCGCGAGGGTGCGGGGCGAGCCTCGGAAATCGCCGCTCCGGTGCTGCGCGACGTGCGTCGGATCATGGGGTTCCTCGAGGGACGTTGAGAGCAGGGCCGGGACGCTTCCGCGTCTCTGGAAGAAGATCGCCAGGGGGTCGTGCCGTGCAAACGGCGCGACCCTTTTTTGCAGGTGGGTTGTTGCGCCCGTCGCAAGCGCAGGTTTAGTGTGCTGCTGGAACAAATACCGAACTTGTGGCCTCATGACCGACAACAGGGTTAGACTTGATGATCCGCTGAGTGATGGCCGGCAGTCGGAAACGGCAATGCGGGTGTGGCGCGGGGCGGCACGGATGCTTCGTCAGGCAGGGTTTTCATGTCTTGGGGAGCTGCCCCTGGCGTCCGGGCGCCGCGCGGATCTGGTCGGCATGTCCGCGAAGGGTGAGATCTGGATCGTGGAGGTGAAATCCTCGGTTGCTGACCTGCGCGCCGACGGAAAATGGCCTGAGTACAGGGTCCATTGCGATCGGTTGTTTTTCGCAACCCATCCAGATGTTCCGGCCGATATCTTCCCTGCCGAGGCCGGGTTGATCCTTTCGGACGGCTATTTCGCCGAGATTCTACGCGATGCCCCCGAACACCGGTTGACCGCGGCCACGCGCAAGGCCGTGACCTTGCGCTTCGCGCAGGCTGCGGCCAATCGCTTGCACCTGCTGCATGACCCGGGGCTTGCCGGGATGGAGCAGGGGCGCTAACCGAACCGGAACGGCTTCCGGTCGCGACGGCGAGAGCCATGACGGTGACATGGTCGCAAGGCACGATTGTGCGGGAGACGTGTCGATGTGGGAAGGCGGGGAAGGGAGGCGATGAGCGCGGACACCCTTGTGACCTTCCCCGAATTGCAGGCGTCGGACGGGACGGGTTTGCGTGCGCTCGTCTGTGTTGCGATCTGCACCTGTGATCGGCACGGATCGCTGCGTGACACCCTGACCTCTCTTTTGTGCCAGAGCGCGGGCACCGGCTTTCAGGTCATTGTCGCGGACAATGGCCGCGACCCGGCCGGACACGTGGTGGAGGAGTTTCGCGGCAGGCTTGACCTCGTCTACGAGCGGGTGCCCGAGCCGGGCCTCACGGCGGTGCGCAATCGCTCCCTATTCCTCGCGCGTTCCAGCGGCGCACGCTTCGTCGCCTGCATCGATGATGACGAGATCGCTGATCGCGACTGGCTTCGGTGCCATGTCGAGGAGGCGGAGCGCTTTGGCGCCGATATCCAGACGGGATTTGTCGAACCGCGATATCTGGGCGATCCGCCGGACTGGATCGTGTCCGGCGAGTTCTTTGTCGTGGACATGGATATCGCGACCACCGCCAACCTGCTTCTGCGAGTGGCTGTGCTGCCGGATAACGAAGCGGAATGGTTTTCGCCGGCCTACGCCGTGACGGGTGGCGAGGATCACGAGTTTCTGAACCGGCTCGCCCGCGGTGGCGCCAGAATGCGGTTTGCCAGGACGGCCCGGGTGATCGACATGCTTCCGGCCGAGCGGTTGACTCTGCGCTTTATTCTACGCAGGGGGTTGCGTGACGGCGTCTATTTCGGGCTATGGGCTCGTCAGGAACATGCATCGCTTGTCCGTAGAACTGGTGTTTGCCTTCGCAAGGCGGGCGCGAAGCTCGGGTATGCGCTCAACCACCTTTTTTGGTCGCCTTGCGCCCCCTGGCGCGCGCGCAAGGCCGGGATGGACCTTGCGACCGCGCTGGGAATCGCGATCGGCCTTGCTGGCGTGAGGGTGCGTTTCTACGGCCACGCCGTTGCTGGCACACCCTAGCGGGGCGCGCGCTTGGCCAGGATGCGCTGAAGCGTGCGCCGGTGCATATTGAGCCTGCGGGCTGTCTCGGAAACATTGCGGTCGCAGAGTTCGTAGATCCGCTGGATATGCTCCCAACGCACCCGGTCGGCGGACATCGGGTTTTCCGGCGGGCTTGCCTTCTCCTCGTCCGAACTTGTCAGTGCGGCAAGCACGTCGTCCGCGTCCGCCGGCTTCGCGAGATAGTCGACCGCGCCGAGTTTGACCGCCGTCACCGCCGTTGCGATGTTGCCGTATCCCGTGAGCACGACGACACGGGCTTCCGGACGACGGCTGCGGATCGCTTCGACCACGTCGAGGCCGCTGCCGTCTTCCAGGCGCATGTCCACCACCGCGAACTCGGGCGCGACGATGCGCAGCTTGTCGAGGGCTTCACGCACGCTGTCGGCGGTCTCGGTGACGAAACCCCGCTTTTCCATGGCTCGCGCGAGGCGCTGCTGGAACGGCCGGTCGTCATCGACGATCAGCAGGTTGCGCGTGGCGCCCGTCTCACTGTCAACTTCCTCTGTCATTCCTGTCGTCCGCACCTGTCGCTCTGTGTTGCCTTCGTTATATGGGGGATTTTCGTTCAGGCAAATCCGCGGCCGGTCGTTCACTGTTCCCCTGGGCGCTCCGGTCAGGAAACACGCCGCCCTCGCCTGGCCATGTCGCGGGTTCGCCGGCCCCACCCCTGGTCCACGAGACGCTTACCACGGCGCCGTGGGCGGGCGGTGTCCTGTTGCGCAGGCGAAGTGTCGCGCCCGTGCGCTCCAGAAGCGTTTTGGCAATGAAGAAGCCGAGACCCAGCCCGCCGCCTCGCGCGCCTTGGCCCGGGCGCTCGTCCCGTGTCTCGCGACCGTCGCGCGAGGCCCGACGCGTCACATAGGGCTCGCCGAGCCTGGTGATGACGTCAGCGGCAAAACCACGGCCATCGTCCGCCACCTCTATGGTGAGATGCGTGCGGGTCCACCGAGCCGTGATGGTGACCCTGGAGCTTGCGAAGTCTATGGCGTTTTCTAGGATGTTGCCGAGGCCGTAGTGGATCGCCGGATTGTGCAGCCCGGTCGGCTCCGCGCCCTCGCCGCGACTGTCGATGACAATGTCCACGCCGAACGCCCGGCAGGGCTCGACCACCTGATCGAGGAGATGGGAGAGCGGCTCTCCCCGGAAATGCCGGTCGCGATCGTCGGAGAGAGAAGACAGTTTCGAGAGGATCTCGCGGCAGCGTTCGGCCTGGGACAGGATCAGCTCGATGTCCTCGCGCAGGGTCTCGGGTTCGGCCGTTGGAACATCGCCGCGTCCGCGCAGGTCGTTGGCGAGTTCCTTGGCCGTCAGATAAACGGTGGCAAGCGGTGTGCCGAGTTCGTGGGCGGCTGCCGCCGCCAGTCCGTCGAGCGCGTGAATATGCTGCTCGCGGGCAAGAACCAGCTCGGTCGCGGTAAGGGCGTCTGAAAGCTGGCGTGCTTCTTCCGCCACCCGGAACGCATAGACGCCCATGAACCCGAGAGAGCAGATCAGAGCGGTCCAGACTCCGAGGGCATAGAGGCGCGGCAGTGCGAACGTCTGCCCCTCCGGCCATGGGAGCGGCAGGTGGACATAGGCGAGAAGCGTGGCGATCGCCCCGGCAAACAGGCCGAGGTAGAGTGTCTTGCGCGCAGAGAGTCCGGTGGCCGACACCATGACGGGGGCCAGAAGCAGGAAGGCGAAGGGATTGCCGAGGCCGCCGGTCAGCAGAAGCAGGCCGCCCATCTGCGCCAGGTCATAGGCAAGCTGTACCGTCGCCATGCGTTCCGAGAGACGCCGTGTCTGGGGCGAGCGGATCTTGAGCAGGATGTTCAGCCAGGCCGAGGCGGCGACAAGGGCGATGCATGCGCCGAAGGCGAACGGGTAGGCGAGGACGAACTGGACGACAAGCAATGCCGCCGTCTGGCCCGCGACCGCCATCCAGCGCAACCGCACGAGCGTGTCGAGCTTGAGGCGCCGGTGCGCGGATCCGCTTTCGGCAATGGTCGTCTCTGACATGAAAGGCGTCTCCGCAAGGGAAAGGAAAGTCGCCGGCCCGCGGCGCTTGGCAACCGGCAGCCCGGTTGTGCCGTTCGTGCGCCCGGACGTCAATCAGACCTTGTCTTGCCAGTCTGGCCCGTGCTAGCCAGCCTCACGAGTTGCCGCAGCGCTCCGCCCGGGCGCGCGGCGGGGAATTTGCAGGACATTGCACCGTCAGGACAGGAAACCAGCATGAGCGATACCAATGACGCGGCCGAAGGCCAGGTGAACCAGGCCGGTGGCGCGCCGGGCATGAGCATCATCGCCCAGTACATCAAGGACCTGTCCTTCGAGAATCCCAACGCGCCGCAGTCGCTGCAGCCCAGCGAGCAGCCCAAGCTCGACATCAACGTCAATGTCGGCGCGCAGCCGATGAGCGACGACCAGTTCGAGGTTGTCCTGACCCTCACGGCGAACGCCAAGACGCCAACCATGACCGTCTTCGCGATCGAGCTGGTCTATGCTGGCGTGTTCCGTGTCGTGGGCGTGCCGCAGGAGCACCTGCATCCCTTCGTGCTCATCGAGTGCCCGCGGATGCTTTTCCCCTTCGCGCGCAACATTCTCGCCGAGGCGTCGCGCAACGGTGGCTTCCCGCCGCTCATGCTCGACCCGATCGACTTCGCGGCTCTCTATCGCCAGAACGCGGAGCAGGCTGCGCAGCAGGACCCTTCGCGTCCGAACTGATATCTCCGGTTTTGAGAGCCGGATACGAAAAAGCCGCGGAGAGATCCGCGGCTTTTTTCGTTTCGCAAGTCGCCCGTGTGTGTGTCAGGCGTCGGGATACGGCGGACGGGCGTGTCCGCGTTCGGCCATGAAGCGGTCGAACTCCTCCTGATCCTTCTTGCGGCGCAGCTCCTGAATGAAATCGTCGAAATCGGCGCGCATGGCATCGATCCGGCGGCGTTCCTCCTCCAGGCGGCGCAACTCGCGGTCACGATAGGAGTCGAAGGCGCTGTTTCCGGTTTCGCCCCGCAATCCGCCGGCGAGGCCGCGACCCATGGGCGATGTACGCATCTGTTCGCGCATCTCGCTGAAAGATCCCCGCAGGCGGTCGCCCCAAAGAATGTAGGCCAGCATGGCCAGGCCGAGCGGCCAGGCGAAGATGAAGCCGAGCACCATCAGGCCGATGGTAAGCGGAGACCAGCCCGGGCGCAGGCCGCAGGACCGTTTCCGACCGGCGTGCTCCGCACCGCTGTCGAAGGTGGTGGTTGTGGTCATGACAATCCTCTCATGTGCCAGGAACACCGAATGAGGTGGTGACGTGCGCGGCAGCTTTCAAGCCGAATGCAGCGCGGGGCCACTCCAACGGACGCGATTGCGGCCCGCAGCGGAACGCGCCCGCATTGGAGGCAAGAGACGAGGGACACGCCGTGCTCTCGCATACGATGGGGCTCCGCCCGGATGCCGGCTGACGCGGTGCGGGCGGTTTCAAGGGCTCAAGGCTTGGGCATGTGGGGAGAGGGATGCCGGAGCCTCGCCCGAGGCAGCCGCATCCCTTCAGGTTCCCACCCGAGTCTGACGATGAGATGACGGAAATCCGCCGCTTCCGGCCTCGGAAGCTCCCGTGTGAGCGCTCGGACGCTATCCCGCCGGTTCTCGGTTCCTTCCCCTGTGCATATTTTATCTTATTGATTTTGTTTGATTTTGTTTGGTTTTGGGTATGTTTGTTCACAGGTGTTTGTGTTGGATTTGGGTGATTTTTTTGCGGGCTGCGATTTTTTTTGAGAAGGCGCTTGACGGTTTGCGAGGGGGGTGGCTATAAGAGCCCCACAACGACGGCGGCGCCGGAACGAACTTCCCGGCGCCCTTCACCGTCTCCTTCACCTGGTCAGGCTGATGAAGCTCAGCGGGCCCTTTCGGGGCTCAGGGTTTTGTGGTCTTCGGGTTTAGGTTGAGAGCTCAGGCTCTCCGCTCTTTGACAAGTGAATATGGAAGAAAGAGAAACGTGGGCGGCGGATGTCTTGCGGATGGTCCTTCGGGGCTGTCGGTGAAGCAAGAGTTTTCCGGCGGACACGTTTCGAGAAACCGATCTTCGGGGCCTTCGGGTTCTGGATGATTGGTTCTCTGTCAAGCGATGCGCAGCGATGCGCATTGACTTTGAGCGTGACCAAGTAAGCCGGATCGATGACTTTTGGTTCAACCTGAGAGTTTGATCCTGGCTCAGAACGAACGCTGGCGGCAGGCTTAACACATGCAAGTCGAACGGTCTCTTCGGAGGCAGTGGCAGACGGGTGAGTAACGCGTGGGAACATACCTTTCGGTACGGAACAACAGTTGGAAACGACTGCTAATACCGTATACGCCCTTCGGGGGAAAGATTTATCGCCGAGAGATTGGCCCGCGTTGGATTAGCTAGTTGGTGGGGTAATGGCCTACCAAGGCGACGATCCATAGCTGGTCTGAGAGGATGATCAGCCACACTGGGACTGAGACACGGCCCAGACTCCTAC
>PBLF01000003.1 GCA_002722295.1 Stappia sp.
TCCACGCCCGGCGCGCTTGCCCAGAAGGACCGGCCAGAATACCAATCTCAAACCCACAGACTCTCATTATGAACGAGGGACGATCGGGGGGCAGGTCAAACCCTATCGCATTTGCTGCGATCAGACAGACTTCGTTTCCGCACGGCAACAACCGCTCCACACACAGTGGAAAACCCCGCGCTCCACAACCTCATCTCGTCTTCCGCGACATTGGAACGACCGCATCCAGCCATGTGCCGACGCCGCCGCATGGCGGACGTCCTTCGCCTTCCGGTCACGGGATGGTTTTGGGCATCATTTTCCGGCGAAATCAGGGAGGTCGGTAGCGGCGCGTGCACCGCTCCACAAACTTTATACTGTCAAGGAGGGCTTTGAGAGAAAGCCACCCGGCGCAAAAGCTCCGTTCAGTTCGGATATCGCACAGACAATATGATAGAGCGAACTCGCCGGCGACGGCTCCTCGACGAAGCGGGCATCCTCTTGCAGCTTGTCGCGCCACAAGCCGGCCGGGCTCTCCATGAAGAACATTTCCAGTGCCTCAACCGCCCTGCACGCGGAAGCCAGATAGTGCGCACGCTCCGCCCCCTGGGAGACACGCGCCAGCGCCAGCGCCGCCTTGATCCATTCCGTCTGCCCCCACAGCCGGGCAATGGGAGCCCGCGCGGAGAAGTCGTCGTTCAACTCCAGAACCGCGACCTTCCGCCGGGGACAGATGCCCCAGGTTTCGCCGATCGCGAACAACCGGCGAGCGGCGATCGCGGCGTCGGCACGCCCGCGCCGCCGTGACCAGACAAGCGCAAGCCAGGCCCACTCGAACTGATGGCCCGGCTCGATCTGGCGTCCGCTGTCGTCGGGCATGGGACGCCAGTCGGACGCAAAGAACTCCTTCAAGGCTCCCGTCAGCGGATCAACGAACCGGGCCAGCGCCAGTTCCATGATTTCGTCGGTGACCCTGCTCCACTCGGTGTCGCCGGATATGTCTTCCCAGGCGAGGGTCGCCTCCAGAAGATGCATGTGCGGGTTGGCGCGCAGTGGCAGGCTCGGCGGGCGGCTCTCCTCGAAGCCCGCCTGCGGATGCCGATAGTGCGCCTTCAGTCTTTCGAGCAACGAGCGGGCGATCGGTTCGAACTCTCCGCGACGGGACGGCAGCGCGGCGGATGCATGGGCCAGTGAGAACAGGGCAAAGGCCTGATTGTACAGGTCGAACCGCGTGTCCAGCATTGCACCGTCGGGGGCAACGAGGTCCGCGAACGTTCCGTCGGGAAGTCTGAAATGCGCGAGATACCAGTCCAGCGCGCGGCCCGCGATCGCGGCCCAGTCACCGGCCCAGCCAAGCCGCCCGGCCTCGATCACCGCATAGATCTGCCGGGGTTGAACCCGCCCGCGGCGCGGAGCGACAATGGCATGCGGCCCGTCGGGATCGATGGCCTCCAGAAATCCCCCGTCTGCGGGGTCGATGCCCAAGCTGGTCCATTGCGGCATCGCATCGTCAGACAACCACCGGGTACACCGCTCGCTGGCGGCACGAAGCCAGGCGATATGCGCGTCTTGATCCATCGAATGCCTCTCCCCGCCCGGTCGCGGCTCGCTTCCCGTTGCGCGCAGGCCACCTTGCGCCTGTCACGCTTGCACGGTCCCGCGTTTCGTCGCGGCACATGCGTTCAGCGCAACGAAGAGTGGAACCTTTCCTTGTGAGATAACATAGGCATGTTCAGAAACACCAGCCGACCGACCGACGAGGCGCACACCGCCCCGCTGGCGTCCCCGCACTTTTCCTGACGACTTGTGGCCTGTGGCTGGCCCGGGTGGAACTGCCGGATCCTGCGCGGCAGCACATGCTGTTCTGCACATGCCATTGCACGCCTCGGCACGCATGCATGCGTCCGAGCACATATACAAAACAGGATTTGATGGGAACAAAATGGTGCTGCCGGAGAGATTTGAACTCTCGGCCTCTCCCTTACCAAGGGAGTGCTCTACCCCTGAGCTACGGCAGCGATGAGCGCGGGTGTAAGGTGTAAAACCCAAGCCGTCAAGCCGGTTCGGGGTTCTCCTTGTGGGAAATTTTCATCCCCTCGCCGGTCGCCATCCAACCGGACTTTTCATGAGCGCGCGGGGATCTGGGCGGCCATCTCGTACAAAACTCGAACAGTTTTGTTCACACAATGTCCCTACAATCTTTATCCTTAGTCAGAGCCTTTGGCACACCTCGCGGTATAGATCAGCGGAGTGCAGACCCCGTCCGCGGGAGGTGTTCAAGCGGCGATCTTGCGGCGTTCGAATTGCGGAAGTCGGAATGCCCGTGGGGCTGAGCAGCGTCGTTTTCGTCCACGATTCTGCTATGGCCACCTTGTTCAAACAGGCAAACTTTGCAGCCAACACGATCAGTGTTCCACAGAGATTTTGAAAGGTAATGGCCTACACCGGGCCTTTCGACACGAACGGGAAATGATTTTCAAACCTCGGGAGGCGGTGGCGGACACTCGGCAGCGCCATCTTGTGCGTTGGAACGTTGGCCGTCATGTAGCCCCTCCCCGCGATTTGTCTTTTTGCTGCCTGCCCACGAAAAGCCCATCCCCATCAAAAAGCTTCACAAGCAATCAACGCAAAGCACCATCGCCTGCGAAAACTTGCACGTACGGATTGCACTCGGCAACAAAGACGGAAATGCTCCTTACGAAGTGACGGAGCTGTCGGAATCGACGGGCGGGTAAGGTTGCTGCGAGTTTGGAATTCTCCAGGATGGCTGCCGACGCAGTACGATGTGGCAATGACCATAGCCTGTAACCGGGCTGAGAAATGGCGTAGGCACTTATGGAAGGACCGGACGAGTTCCCCCAATAAACTCACGGAGATCGGCAGTATTTATGCTTCATAAAATCAAATACTTTTTTGAAAAGTTAGCAAAAAATGCCCCCATCAGGGACGGCGACTACCCAGGCTTCGATCTCTATTTCACCCCCCTCAGGATCTTTACACCAATCACGGCATACGTCGCAGCTGTACATATAGCATACCTATTAATGAAAAATTTTCTCACAGAAAATGATATGAAAGAAATATCGCGCCACATAATACAATTCGCACCAATATTAGAAATACGATACGGTCAAATAATGACCATCGGCACTACTCATGCAATATATTATACAACAGCAATAACATTAACTCCAATTCTTATATTATTTCAATCAATAACCTTTTCTCAAAAATACAGGATTGAGATGGCTAGTACCCCTTCCGCATACAGGCCTGTTAACATATTTTCGCTATACTATATCCTATATGCCATCTTCATTACTTTTATATTTGGATCTGTTCTTTTTACGTCTGATGAGAGAATTGTAAAAAATACCTCTCATCTAGCAAGAGGTTTTAATAGCCCTCTTATTCTTCCAATATTTTGCGCGCTATATGGCTTCCTAAGCTCAATAAATATTATGCAAATATATGCTTTTTTTCTCTAAGTTAATTCGCCAAAAGGGAAAACTAGCAACCGAGGTCCGCCAATGAGCAATGCACCTTCATGGGAGAGCCCCGAAGAGGTCCGGGCGATGCCTTGCCCCTCTCCGACGTTCGCGAGACCGTGTGTTGACATGCCTCTGGCGCCGGACGCGGGGCCTCTCATGACCCAGGGCGACTGAAAAACCTCAACGGGTTGTGCAACAGATTGATCCTGTGGTTCATTGCAAGTCGGCGGACAGAAACATGAATTTAGCGTGAGTTTCATGAAATCGACACATGCGAGGCATGCGGTTCTTCTGTTCGGTTGTGTGCTGTTGAGCGGGTGCCTGGGCAACCCGTCCGAGTTGACCTCTTCCGCACCCGACAAACCGTGGGGACCAGCCGGCGACAGTGGAAGCTTCGCCGTTCAAGGCCCCGTCGACGACACGCTCACGAGAACATCGGCCGCTCCCCGGATCCGGATCCAGGGTGGCAAGGTCTACACGCTTTCGGAGTTGATCGATCTCGGTCAGCGATCTCACCCCTCGACGCGTGTAGCCTGGGAGCAGGCTCGCCAGGCCGCTGCCGCCGTTGGTATCGCGGAAGGCACATTCCTTCCCATGATTTCGGCCAATGTGATCGCCGGATACCAGGACGTCACGACCCCGCTCCCCACGCCCTTCGGGGGCACCGACTATGTATCGACCAAGGCGAGTGGCGTCGTTCCAAGCATCGCCCTGCAATGGCTGCTCTTCGATTTCGGTGAGCGGCAGACACTTCTGGACGCCGCCAAAGAAACCGCCTTCGCCGCGAATGTTGCTTTCAACGGAACGCATCAGGCCCTCATTCACAACATCACAAGAGCCTACTACCTTTATGGCGTTGCCAGACAAAAAAGCGGAATTGCCGAATACTCACTTCGCAACAGCCGCAAGATACTGGCGGCCGCACAGGGACGGTATTCCAGCGGCATCGGGACCAGCATAGAGGTTGCCCAGGCAAAACAGCTGGTTGCGCAATCCCGTTTCAGGCTCGTACAGGCGCAAGACGGTCTCGACGATGCGTATCAGGGTCTGACCGGTGCCGTTGGCCTGGCACCGAATGTGCGAATTAAGGTGGCCTCGTCCACGAACCGCCGATTGCCGGGCACGCGCGTGGAACCCACGGACAAGGTCATCCGGCAGGCCCTGTCGCGACGTCCCGACGTTCTGGCGAGCTATGCTGCCCTGAAGGCGAGCCAGGCGAATGAACGCGCGGCCGCCGCAGCCTTTTTGCCGAAGGTCTATCTGGGCGCCGTCGCGGCCGCCAATCAGGGGAGCGTGCAGGCAGGCGGCTTGCCGGGCGTCGGCCTGCAGAATACGGCAAGCGGCGTGATGCTTGGCGTTACCGTTCCCATATTCGATGGTCAGATCCGCAAGAACCGCCAACGTCAGGCTGCATCCGCGACGCGGGCTGCCGCCGCACTTCATCGGCAAACCAGGGAGGCCTCCATCCGGGAGATCCTTCTCGCGTCCAACTCGCTCAGATCCGCGCTTGCCTCCTATGAAGCGGCATCGGAACTGCGCAGGGCCTCGACCGTCACCTACAATGCGGCTTTCGAAGCGTACCAGAACGGTCTTGGAACGCTCACGGATGTCACCGCCGCCGACAGTTCCCTTCTCGATGCCCGGGAGGCACAGGCAGATGCACATGCGGCCTCCCTTCTTGCCGCATCGTCCCTCGCGTTCATGCTGGGCAACATGACGTCCAGCTCCGCCCCGGAAGAGGCCCTGCGCTAGGAGGTAGCCCGGGCCGGATGCCAGGGCTCCCTTGAAGACTATGTTCGTTGGGCGAGCAGAACGGGCCTGGGAGCACCAATGGACTGTTCTTGAAGCTCGCGGCGGATCTCATCCAGCCTTGCCGCGACGTCTTCGGAAACCCTCTCCTGGAAGCGTATGTGACGATAGACCGCTTCAAGGTCCCAGCGAAGCGTCGCGAGCCGGGCAAGTTGCCCGTCGCTCGCCCGTTGCCGGCGCGGCTCGAAATACGCCATGCTCAGGAGGTTGGGGGCCTCCTCGAGGCTTGAGAGGATCTTCGAGGAGGCCGCGATGTCGGCCATACGGGCATCCGGGGACTGTCTGGCAAGATCGACAAGTGCGTTCGCGCTCGCCAGGAGCCGCAAGCGCAACCTGTTGACGATGCTCACCGGCCAGAACTGGGTGAAGATCACGAAGATCACGAAAATTCCCAGGAAAATACCGACAATCCGGTTTCCCGCCTGCGAAAATTCGAAACTGGGGCCGAACCCGTTCAATGTCGTGAGCAGGAAAGCCAGCGCGACCTGGACACCGGCGTAGGAAATGCGCTCGCTGCCGGACGAAACCCATCCCGCAACGAGAACGGCGCAGAAGACGAGGACCATCAGCCCTCCCACATCCGTGAGGTTCGGCATCACGAACAGAAGCGCGGCGGCACCCATGGCGGCTCCGACAAGACACCCGGCAATCCGGAGGGTCAGCTTGCGGACGGTCTCTCCGGTCGTGCCAAGCGCAGCGACGTAGCAGGTAATCATCGCGGTATGGATGCCGTTCCAGTCTATGCCGGTATAGATGAGATAGCAGACAACGGCAGCGATCGAGGTCTTGAGCGCATAGAGCTGATGCCGCGGCGCTGAAAAGGCGTCAGCGGCAAGCAGCGGCTCGGGCTCCGGCTTGGGACTGGCGCCGGCATCGGGGCGGGCGAGGCTGTTCAGCGCCGAATGCAGGGCACCTTCGACGGAAGTTGACGGCTGCTGTTCGGCTTCCTGCGCGAAAGCGAAAACCGGAAACGTCCGTTTCGAGACCAGATCCGCGACATCCCGCAACCGGGCAGCCAGCATCCCGCGCCTGTCCGCAAGGATAGCCTCGCCTGGGGCCTGAGCCGCAAGCGCGATCCTGTAGCTGGTCTCGACCGCACCGTTCAGCCAGCGTGCTTCGTCGCGCGGAACGAGGTGAAGAAGCTTCACGAGCAGCATCTGCTTCAGCGACTCGTCGTTGCCCTCGGCCAGAAGCTCGGTGAGCTTTGCGCTCTCGCCATCGTTTTCCAGTGCGTCGGCAGACGACCGCAAGCGATCGACGATCCGCTCGCGCACGAGAACCTGCGACGGCGTTCCCAAAACGAGATTGAACAGGATCATGAGCGCCATCGGCATGCAGGCCATCTTCCACGCCGCGAGAAGGCCCTGATCCCCGATCTGCCCGACCGGAACGTCGGTCACAAGCGTCATGATGAAGGCGACAATCAACCCCACGATCGCCGCCTGCTCCCCCAGAGGGGTCGTCGAACTGAGAAACAGAAAGACGTAGGACGTGAAGAACATGATCGCCAACCGGAGGGCAGGACTGTCGATGCTCAGGTTGATGACCGGAATCATGGCCAGAACCACCAGGGAAGCCAGGGCGATCAGACCGGCACCGAGCAGGCAGTTCATGACTGCATCGCGTTTCATCAGGAAAATGACCAGGTAGCAGCTTATCGCCGGCTCCGGGATCCGGTAGGCCATGGCGACGCCGGTCACCAGCGCACACAGAAGGGCAACCCGCCAGGCCTGACCGAACCTCCCCTCGAAAGGTTGAAGATCGCGCCAGGCCTGCGCGACCATGCTGGAGACCGGCCCTTCAGCAGGCATTGTCGCGATGAACGGTCGTCACGGCGGACGCGCCGACGCGCATCAGGTCGGCAGGTGGATCGAAAAGGCGAATCCGCACGGGGAAACGCTGCTGGACCCGAACCCATTCGAGCGACTTCGGCACGATCGGCAAGGAGACGGGAAGGTTGATCAGGTCCTTGGATCCAATGCCCCAGCCGACACTCTCGACCACTCCCCTGATCACCCGATCGCGGTCGGCAAGCACATGAACGGAGGCACAATCGCCGGCGGCGATCCCGGGAATGACGGTCTCGGTATAGTTGGCGTTGACGTACCAGACGTCGCTCTGGATGAGGGTGAAGAGGGACTGCGCCGGCAAGGTGTAGTCGCCGGCGGAGGTCGTCACGCCCACGACGTGGCCGTCATGCGGGGCATAGAGTCTGGTTCCGGCAAGCTCGTGCTCGGCGATCGCAACCGCGGCACGCCTTGCACGCACCAGTGCCTCCGCCGCGAGGTCGTCCCCCACCAGTGCCTGTGCGGCATCCTGCTGTCGAAGGGCTTCCCTGAGGCTGACCTCGGCGTCCCGCTTGAGCGTGCGGGCATCGTCCAGTTGCTGGGCGGAGACATATCCCTTTTCGGCCATGGGCTGCAGCCGCTCGAGCGACTGCGTTGCCAGATCCAGGTTTGAGCGGGCCCGTTCAACCTGCTCCGCGGCAATATCTGCATTGGCGAGTTCGGCCTGAATATTGCGGGACCTGTCGCTGACCGCAGCCTCCGCGATCTCGAGGTCCGCGCGGGTCTGTTCGACCGCCAAACGATAGGCCGTGTCCTCAAGCTCCAGAAGAAGGGTGCCTTTTCGAACGAAGGAATTTTCCTGGACGTGAACAGCCTTCACCCGCCCGCCGACGCTGGTCGCCATCCGGGTGACATCGGCAAACACGGAAGCATCGTCCGACAGAGGATTGGCCTGCGAAATCAGATGGCTGCGATAGGCCAGACCCGCTGTTGCCGCGATGATCAGGAGACTGATCGTTGCACCGGAAATGGCGGCGAGCCGTCCTGACTTTATAGCTAGGGGCATGGTTCAGCGGCCAAAGAACACTGTCAGGGACAGATAGGTGAACGCGAGGCTCATGCTCATGTAGACGGGAACCCTCCAGCGCAAGATGTCGTCGATCCCCGTCGCAACGAGCAGGGCCCGCGCCACGAGCGTCAGAACGATGGCCGCGAACAGGCAAAGCAGCCACGCCGGAAAGTAGCTCCCGAAGAGCGGAATCGAGGGAGCCAGACTGGTAAGGGCAGGCGATGTCGTCACATCAGATCACTGTTCTTCAGGCAGATAGCCGAGCGCGAGGCCGCACGCAGAGCGCGAACCTTAGTACGATTAGTCCAGGGGTGCAATTTGTGAGCCCCCTGAACCTGCAGGCGTTTCCCTTCGTCAAATGCCATGCAACACACGCAGCTTCGAGGCTCCCGTCCCGCGTGCGGGAGCGGCCATTCTGACCGGTCGGAGCGTCACCTCGGACGCGACGCAAACCACGGGATCGATCGCAGCACGGACGCCAGCCCGTCAAGACAGGCCATGGCCAAGGGCGGGCTTGTTGGCATTTCCTCGGCCAACTGCTATCGCCTCCCTGTTCTTGCCCGCGAGGCAGTGCGCGTCCGCCCGAACGCGCGCGTACTGCCTGCAGCCACCCGTCATGGAGGTCCAGATGAGCGACACGCCGAAGACACCGTCGGAAAAGCCCGTCGCCGGCGACGGGCCCGCAAGCAAGGCCGGGCGGGCGGCTGATGCCCCCGGCACCCGCGAGGACCGTCTCGCCTCCGCCCTGCGTGCAAACCTGCGCCGGCGCAAGGGCGCCCCGAAACAGGCCGGGAGCACAAAGCGGTCGCTGCTCGACGAGGAGTGAGCCTTTCGCAGTCTCGCATGAGCGTGTTGCCGGGACCGGTCCGGCTTCGTTTGTCGGGGGAAATCAGGCAGGGCCTTGGGTAAGCAGGGCCTCAGGCGGCCTGCCCGCCACCGTCCGCACCCTGCCAGATCTTCTGACGATTGCGGATCTCGCGCGGTGCAGGGCCGAAGTAGCTCGGCGTCTTCACGAAATCGCGCGGGTGCATGATGACCGAGCTGACCCGCTGATAGAGTGCCTTGGCCGAGATCGGCTTGGACAGCAGTTCATGCACGCCGAGACGGCGGGCCTCGATGATACGGCTACGCTCGGTGTGACCTGTCACCATGATGATCGGAATATAGGCGAAGGGATTGTGCGGGTTGCGGATCATGCGCACCATGTCGGCGCCGTCGAGGATCGGCATCACCCAGTCGAGAATCAGGATATCGGGATTGGCACGCTCCATCGCCTCGAGGCCCGAGGCCCCGTCCTCGGCCTCGACGATGCGCCGTGCGCCGAATCCCTGCAGCATGGTGCGCAGGATCGTGCGCATGTAAGCGCTGTCCTCGACGAGAAGAAACGTCAGCGATGCCAGATCGAGAGACACGAAAAACCTCCAGAGCGTCTCCCTTATGGCACGAAAAATCTGAAGCAACGGTTAGTTGTCGCGACTTTCTTTGCCCTGCGTGCCGCCATCGTGCCTCTCCGGCAGGTCGTCATCGTAGAGAATGCGATATTTCGCGCCCTCCAGGTCGTCGTACTGGCCCGTCTTGAGCGACCACAGGAAACCGGCAAGGCCGAACAGGCCGAGCAGAAGGGCGACGGGAATGAGATAGATCAGAACATCCATCAGACGGACCTGTCACTGGCCCCGAGCCGCAGGCGCAGGGCATTGAGCGTCACCACCACGGATGACAGCGACATGGCGAGCGCGGCCAGCAGCGGTGTCACGAAACCGGCCACGGCGAAGGGCACGGCCACGAGATTGTAGAGGGTGGAGAACCAAAGGTTCTGCATCATGGCGCCGCGGGCCCGCCGCGCGAGGCGAAGCGCCTCGGCCACCGGCGCCAGCCGGTCGCCCAGGAACACCGCGTCCGCCGCCGCCTGCGCCACATGCACCGCCGTGACCGGCGACAGGGACACGTTGGCAGCGGCAAGTGCGGGCGCGTCATTGAGCCCGTCACCGACCATCAGGACCTTGTGCCCCTGCGCTTTCAATGCCTCGAGCCGAGCGATCTTGTCGGCGGGCTTCAGAGATGCGGACCAGGCATCGATGCCAAGCGCCGTGGCAGCCTCCGCCACCGGCGCCTCGCGGTCTCCCGACAGGATCTCGAGACCGTAGCCGGCAGTCCGCAGGCGCTCGATGGTGGCGCGTGCATCCGGACGCAGGCGCTGCGCCACCAGGAAGGGAACGGGCGCCCCCTCCCCGTCCCGGAAGACGATGAGCGTCGCGCCGGGGCAGCGGGCAAGCACGTCTTCGGCATCGTCCTCGGAGAGGCCGCAAAAGGCCGCGCTGCCAAGACGCAACTCGCGCCCCTCCAGGACGGCCTTCACTCCCGCGCCCGGTTCCTCGCTCACATCGTCGAGCGGTTGCTGCGCATCGGTGGCGCGGGCAAGGGCGGCGGCAAGCGGATGCCGGCTCGACAGGGCCAGCCGGCCGGCAAGCGCGCGAATGCCCGCATCGACCTCGGCCTCCTCCGTCTCGACGAGTTCGGGGACCGCGAGCGTCAGGGTTCCGGTCTTGTCGAAGACGATGGTGTCGACCTCGGCCAGCCTCTCGAGCGCGTCGCCGGAATGCAGCAACACGCCGGAGCGGAAAAGGAGCCCGGAGATCACCACCTGCACGGCCGGAATGGCAAGGCCCAGCGCACAGGGACACGTGATGATGAGCACGGAAATGGCGACGACCAACGCCTGCTGCCAGCCAGCCCCGGCGGCCAGCCAGCCGAGGAAGGTGAGCAGGGCCGCAAGATGCACGAAGGGCGAATAGAGGGATGCGGCCCGGTCGGCGAGACGCACGTAGCGCGACTTGGCCTGGCTTGCCGTCTCGAGCAGCCGTGTGACCTCGTCGAGCAGCGTGGCACCCGAGGCGAGCGTCACGCGCACGACCAGATTGGCGGACGCGTTGAGCGTGCCGGCGTAGACACGGGCTCCGGGCGAGACACCCGCCAGCGCCGTTTCGCCGGTCACCAGGCTCTGGTCGATCTCGGAGGTTCCGCTTTCCACCACGCCGTCGAGGGCGATGCGCTCGCCGGCGCGCACTAAGATCTCCTGCCCCGGCTCGACCTTCGACAGCGGCACTTCGCGCAAGGATCCGTCGGGGCGCATGACGACCGCCGTCTCGGCCTTCAGCGCGGCGATGTTCTCGGCGAAGTCGCGTGTGCGCCGGCGCATCATGTGGTCGAGGTAACGGCCGATCAGCAGGAAGAAGAGCAGCATCACGGCGGATTCGAAATAGGCGTGATGCGCGGATTGCAGCGTCTGCATGACCGACAGGAACAGCGCCAGCGTCACGCCGATGACGATCGGCACGTCCATGTTGAGCCGGCGCGCGGCAAGGGCCGAGAACGCCGAGCGCACGAAGGGGCGGCCCGCGTAGGCGGCCGCAGGCAGGGCGATGAGCGCGGACAACCAGTGGAAGAAGTCGCGTGTCTCGGCCGAAATGCCCGACGCATTGCCGGACCACACGGACACCGACAGAAGCATGACGTTCATCATGGCGAAGCCGGCGACCGCGAGAGAGCGCAGCAGTTCCTTGCCGGAGGCATCGGCTTGCGCGCGCACTGTCGCCGGGTCGAAGGGATGGGCGCGATAGCCGAGCCTGGACAGCGTCTCGACGATGGTTTCGGCGGACGTTTCACCGGCTTTCCAGTCCACCGCGAGGCGATGGCTGGTCAGGTTGAGACGCGCGCGCTCCACGCCCTCGCGCGCGGACAGGCCGCGCTCGATCTCCACCATGCAGGCGGCACAGGTCACCCCCTCCACCGCCAGGTCCATGTGGGCGACGCCCTCGGGCGACAGCGTCACGAAGGCATCCCAGTCGCGCTCGTGCGCGCTCATGGGCTCTCTCCTTGCCAGGGTCGGTCCGGGCGCGGTTAGCGCAGGAAGATGCGGTTCTCGGAGCGGAACTCCTGGCGCGCATCGCCCTCGCCGCGTGCCGCCACAAGCTCGAGCAGCCAGTTGCCGCTTTCCAGACCCGCGACATCGACCGTGTAGCGCCCGACCTCTCCCTCCTGCAGCACCAGCGTGCGCGGCGCCTCGGGCGAGGCTGCGCGCTGAAGCTTCGCGGTCACGAGAAGCCCGGCGATCGGGGCGTTGTCCGCGTCGCGCGCGTTAACAGAGATCATCGCATCGGGCGTGCCCTCGACCCGGCTGACCTCACCCGCGACTTCCCAGCCCAGCGCCGCCTGATCGCGCGCGGCGGCAAGCGTGCTGTTGTACGCGAGGCCGTCCTCATAGGCACTGTCGGAAGTCACGCCGGGAAAGGAATCCAGCGCAAGCTGAATGAAGATGGCGTTGGCGACAAAGACCACCGTGAAGAAGCCGATGAGCCAGAAGAGAACGGTACGGCCCGTGATCGGCTTTCCCTTGGGGGTCTGGGACATGGGATCGGTCGCTGCTGTCATTGGGGGGAACTCCGGAAAGGATGTCGCATCCTCCGGCGGCGAACACAAGCCCGTGCCCGCCGCCGGAAGTCGCTCATGCAGGCACCGTCAGGGCGCCTTGAAGAAGTCGCCCGCCGTCGCGACCTTGCCCATCACCGTTTCCGTGATGCGGAAGGTGATCGGGGTCGTGGTCGGCAGGGTGGCGTCCGCCGGCGAGAAGACGAGCACCCGGATCTCGCGGGTCGTATCGGGACCGACCGGGATGACCGGCTTGCCGAGCACGTTCTCCGTGATGCCCACCGCCTCGATGCGGGTGCCTGCGGGCATGCCCTCGACCGAAAGGATGAAGTTGCGCTCGAGCGTGCGCTTGTTCAGCAAGCGGATGGTGTAACCGTTGCGCACCGCGCCGTCCTGCAGCTCGACATAGATCGGATTGCGGTCATGCAGCACGTTCAGGTCCTCGTACTGCCGCGTGGCAAGCGCGTAGGCCATGATGCCCGAGACGAGCAGGATGATCGCCACATAGATCAGCGTGCGCGGACGCAGGATGCGGACCTGGGTCTCGCGTCCCTCGGTGCGACGCTTGATGTTCTCGTCGGTGTCATAGGCGATCAGGCCGCGCGGCTTGCCCACCTTGTCCATCACCGCGTCGCAGGCGTCGATGCACAGGCCGCACTGGATGCAGCCGAGCTGCGTTCCGTCGCGGATGTCGACGCCGGTCGGGCAGGCATGGAAACACTGGTGGCAGTCGACGCAATCACCCGCCGGCAGCCCTTCGGCCTCGCGCTTCTTGTTCTGCTTCAGCGACCCGCGCGGCTCGCCGCGATCGTAGCGGTACGTGACGTTGAGGGCGTCCTCGTCCGTCAGCGCCGCCTGAATGCGCGGCCAGGGGCAGAGGAAAATGCACACCTGCTCGCGCATGTGGCCGGCGAGCGAATAGGTGGTGAAGGTCAGGATGCCGATCCACAGATAGGCGGTAAACGGCGCCTGGCCGGTGGCCAGATCCCACACCAGCGTCGGGGCATCGGAGAAATAGAGCACCCAGGCACCGCCGGTCCACCAGGCGATCATCAGCCAGAGGAAGTGCTTGGCACCCTTGCGCGCCACCTTCTCGGCCGTCCACGGCTCGTGGTCCAGACGCATCCGCTCGCGCCGGTCTCCCTCGACCTTGCGTTCAACGAAGAGGAAAAGGTCGGTCCAGACGGTCTGCGGACAGAGATAGCCGCACCACACCCGCCCCGCGACCGCGTTCATGAGGAAAAGCCCCATGGCGGCGAGGATCAGGAGACCGGTGAGGTAATAGACCTCCTGGGGCCAGATCTCGATGAAGAAGAAATAGGCGCGCCGTCCCGCCAGATCGACCAGAACCGCCTGATCGGGGGCATCGGGGCCGCGATCCCAGCGGATGAAGGGCAGGAAGTAGTAGATGCCCAGCGTGATGAAGAGCACAGCCCACTTGATCTTCCGAAAGGTGCCGTGCACCGCCATCGGATAGATCTTCTTCGCCGAGGCGAACCATTCCTCCGGTTGACCACCGGCGCCGGCAGGATCCGTTTCTGCACGCATCGTTCCGTCCATTCCTTGTCTCGTCGGCCGTTGCCGGGGCCCCTCGTGGCCGGCTCCCGCCCCATGGGAGACCGACCGCCGGTTCCCCGCGGCCCTTGCCGGCCCCTGGGGGCCGTCGCGCGGACGGGATCCGGCTCGCAACGCCCGCAACCTAGCGGCTGGACCGGCGTACGGGATTGCGACACGTCAACTCCGCGACAATCGGTCACCTTCGTGAAATCACGGGGACCGTGACGGCGGCTCCGCCTCGCGTCCGGAAGTCTTTCCCCTGCCGGACCACGTGCCGGGAGGAGAAAGTTCCCATCCTGCAGACATCCTACCACAAGCGGCCGGCGAACCGCCTTGATCCGCATCAAGCCGGTGCAGGCGACGACCGGTGGCAGGGGATCCCGCTTTCAGCCATGGCGGGCCCCACGGCACACGTCAGAAGAAGGCGAAGGACAGGGAACACGTCGCGTCGCATGAAAAAACTCCGGGGCGAAAGTCATGATCCGGCGCGCAAGGAAACCGGAGCTTGCCGCCGGCAAACGGCCAGTTTCCCGCGCACCGTGTTTCCCGGAGAGGGCCACACGCCCGGGAGACCGGAGAAAGGCCGGACCGCGACGCCCGAACGGGCCCATCGCCGCCATCTCTACCCGTCACGGAGCCAGACACTTCCGCGAGATGCAAAATCCGTCGGGCTGCCTGCGACATTCTGGCCTCTCCTGCACAACGCGCCGCCTTCGTCCCCGCTACACTGCCTCTCGAGGGTGACACGACCGCGACAAGGTCGGCCCCGACCAGAGACGGACAGCCCCCATGCGGGGCCCTCACGAGGAGGATTTCACTCATGCTGACCGGACGCTTGCGCCCGGGGGCCACCGCGCTTGCCGCGGCCCTTGGCATCACCGCCCTTTCGGGCCTTTCCCACACGGCCTCGGCCCATCCGCTCGACGCGCTTACGGCGGACGAGATCACCGAGGCCGTTGCCCTGCTCCGCGAGGCAGGGCGCGTCGACGACGCCACGTTGTTTCCCTATATTTCGCTGAAGGAGCCGGAGAAGTCGGAGGTTCTCGCCTGGGAGCCCGGAACCCCGGGCCCGCGCGTCGTCGAGGTGCACTACCGCTCCGGCGACGGCGCCTTCGTCGCCGAGGTGGATCTCACCGCCGACAGTGTCGCATCCGTCGAGCCCGCCGACGGCGAGACCATGATCCTTCTGGCTGAATTCCTGACGGCCATGGAGCTTGCGACCGGCGATCCGGCCTTTGTCGAAGGGCTGGCGAAACGCGATCTCAAGCCCGAGGATGTCTTCTGCCTGCCGCTGACGGCGGGCCAGTTCGGCCTGCCCGAGGAAGAGGGCCGGCGCCTGATGAAGGTGCCCTGCTACGTGCTTCCGACAGGATCGAACTTCTACGCCAAGCCGATCGAGGGGCTCTACGCCGTCGTCGACCTCAACGCCCGCAACGTGGTCGAGGTGCTCGACAGCGGAGTTGTGCCGATCTCGGAAGATGCCTGGGGCTATACGGAAGAGGAGGTCGCCGCGCGTACCGGCTCCCTGCGCCCGGAAATGTCGCCGGCGAAACTGTCCCAGCCCGGCGGCAGCAACATCACCATCGAGGACGGGCTGATTTCCTGGGACATCTGGCGCTTCCGCGCCCGTGTCGACAAGCGTCCGGGAGTGGTGCTGTCCAACATCGACGTGAAGGACGGTGAGCGCTGGCGGTCGGTGCTCTACCAGGCGCATCTGTCCGAGGTCTTCGTGCCCTACATGGACCCCGACGCGGGCTGGTACTGGCGCACCTACATGGACAGCGGCGAATACGGCTTCGGCATTTTCCTCACACCGCTGCGGCGCAACGTGGACTGCCCGGACTACGCCACCTTCCTGCCGGCGGTGGTTCACCAGGACAACGGCGAACCGCTGACGATCCCCGACGCGATCTGCCTGTTCGAGCGCAACATCGGCGATCCGGCCTGGCGTCACCACGAGATCTTCGCCCAGAGCGAGGACCAGCAGGTGCCGGCGGAAGGTCGCCCGGCGACGCAGCTCGTCGTGCGCTCGGCCTCCGAGGTGGGCAACTACGACTATCTCGTCGACTACGTCTTCCATCAGGACGGTCGCATCGACGTGATGGTGGGCTCGACCGGCCTGGACGCGGTGAAAGGGGCCGCGGCGAAGTCCATGAACGACGCGGGGGCGGCGGAGGAAACCCGCCACGGCACGCTGATCGCGCCAAACCTCATCGCGCCCAACCATGACCACTTCTTCAACTTCCGTCTCGACTTCGACATCGACGGACAGAAGAACACCTTCATGCGCACCGGACTGGTGCCGGGAACGCCGGAGGACGACGCCCCGCGCCGCTCGTTCTGGGTGACCGAGACGAAGCCCGCGACGAGCGAGCTCGAGGGTCGCTACAAGGTCAACCCGATGACCCCGGCCATGTACCATGTGATGAACATGAGTGCGGAAGGTCCGCTCGGACATCGGCCGGGCTACATGATCGTGCCCAACAACTCGGTCGCCTACTCGCCCTTCGACTATGTCAACGACATGCCGATGAAGCGGAACGCCTATGTCGAGTACACGCTCTGGAACACGCCCTACAAGGCGGACGAGCGGTATGCGGGCGGCCAGTTCGCCTTCGAAAGCGACGGGTCCGACACGCTGGCGACCTGGGCGGCGCAGGACCGCCCCATCGCCGACACCGACGTGGTGACCTGGTACACGATGGGCTTCCATCACGTGCCCCACACCGAGGACTGGCCGGTCATGTCGACCATGTGGAAGGGCTTCATGCTGCGCCCCTTCAACTTCTTCCCGCACAACCCGGCCCTGACCCTGCGCCTGGACGACTGACGCATCCGGCTCCGGGGGGGGGATTCCCCCGGAGCCTTGACGTGGAAGGTCGCGCGCCTCAGGCTCCTTGTTCTCGTGAGGGAGAGAACGGGCATGCAGGGGGACGCAAGGCCGGTCGCACGCATCCCCGCGCCGACCATCGGCGGCGCGGCCCTTCCCCTCATTGCCGGCGCCATGGCGGCAAGCGGGCTCGATGCCCCAGCGGCCTTTGCCGCCGTCGGTCTGCCCGCCCACCTCGCCTTCGCGCGCGATGCGGCTCTGAACAGCATTCCGCTTTCCGTCTTCACCGCCCTGCTGCAGCGGGCAGGCACCCAGTTGCCCGCTCACCCGGCGCTGTGGCGCTGCGGACGCGAGATCGTGGAACCGGCGCTCAGGGGGCTCTTTCCAGCCGGCGCCACATGCCGCTCGCTCGGCGAGCTGATCACCGGCGTCCTTTCGGACCTGCAACAGCTGCAGGCGGGCACCAGCATGCGCCTCGACGTCGAGGACGGCCTGTGCCTGGTGTCCTATCGCATCATCGATCCTTCGATCTGGCCGCGCTCGCGCGATGCCGAGTTCACGCTGGGTTTCCTGCACGGGATCGTCACGCGCTGCAGCGGCTCGCTTCCTCCCGGCACGGTGACGCTCGCCTTCGAACACGAGCGCGACAGCGGCGCGGACCTTGCCGGGGAAAGCCGCAGCGAGCCACTGCATGGCCAACCGACCAACCTTCTCGCGTTTCCCGCGGCCCTGCTCGAGGAACCGGTTCCAGCCGGCCTTCGCGCCCCCGCCCTCCTGCACGGCGGGCAGACAATGAAGAACCCCGAAGGGAACGGCGGGACCTCGGTGGCGGGAGATATTGTCGAGGCGGTCTACGCCCGTCTCGGTCAGGGGCCGCTCGACCAGTCGACCATCGCCGCCGACTGCGGCCTGTCGCGGCGCAGCCTGCGGCGCCGGCTTTCGCTGGCTGGGCTGTCGTTTCGCGGGGTGATCGAGGATGCCAGGCTGTCCTATGCGCTGTGGGCCCTGCGCGAGACGCATCTTCCTGTCGCGGAAATCGCCTGGCGGCTCGGCTACGACGACCAGGGCGCCTTCGCACGGGCCTTCCGCCGCCAGGCCGGCATCTCGCCGTCAGGCGCACGCCGGGAGCTTCCGAAGGCGTGAAACGGACCGCCGAAACTCTCTCGCCCCGCTGACGCGCACTTGCCTGACGCCCACTCTTCCGGCGCCCACTCTTCCGACGCCAGTGACCAAAACAAAAAGGGCGCCCCGAGAGGCGCCCTTTCCATCAGTCTGGCCCTTTCGGGCACCGCGTCGTTACTCGCCACCGCCCAGCGAATGGACGTAGACCGCGAGCGACTTGACGGTCGCCGGATCGAGGCGGTCGGTCCATGCCGGCATCACCGAGTTGCGCGGGTTGTTGACCTGGGCCTCGATGCCCGCGAGCGAGCGGTCGTAGAGCCAGTTCCGGGCGGTGAGGTTCGGCGCGCCGACCTCCTGCATGCCCTTCAGGTCCTCGCCATGACAGGCGGCGCAGTTGTCGACGTAGACCTGCTCGCCGGCGGCCAGATCCACACCCGACTCGGTGTCCAGACCAACCTTGCTCGCCACGTAGTTGGCAACCTGGGTGATCTGCTCCTTGTCGAGCATGCCGTCGCGGCCGAAGGCCGGCATTTCGCCGAAGCGGGTCTCATCATGCGTCGAGCGGATGCCGTACTGCAGCGTCTGGTGGATGGCGTCGAGTGAACCGCCCCAGATCCAGTTGTCGTCCTGGAGGTTGGGGTAGCCGTTCGAGCCGGTCGCACCCGTGCCGTGACAGGCGGCGCAGTTGTCGCCGAATGCCGCCCGGCCGTTGGCCATGGCGAATTCCAGCAGCGACTGGGTGCCCTCGATGTCGCTCAGCGAGGCATCGATCAGCTTCTCGCCGATCTGGGCGCGCTCGCTCATGCCGGCATCATAGGCGGCAAGGGCGTTTTCGCGCTGGCTGTCGCCGAGGACGCCGGCAGAGTAGCTCGAGATCAGCGGCCAGGACGGGTAGACCACCCAGTAGCCGATCGCCCAGACGATGGAGGCGTAGAAGATGTACAGCCACCACTTCGGCAGGGGATTGTTGAGCTCCTTGAGACCGTCCCACTCGTGGCCGGTGGTCTCGACGCCGGTGACCCGGTCGATTTCCTTTTTATGCGTGTCAGCCATCGTTCAATCCTCCCGCAAGGGGATATTGGCCGCGTCTTCGAAGCGGCGGCGGTTCTTGGGCCGCAGCGCGTAGAAAAGGACGCCGAGGAAAAGAACCACGAAGTAGATCAGACCCCAGGTCTGGGCGAAGCTCGCGACGGTCGTGTAACCTTCCGACATGTGTCTCTCCCGTTACCTGAGGTTGGCCTTGTTGTCGTAGACCGAGAAGTCGACAAGCGTGCCGAGCATCTGCAGATAGGCGACAAGCGCGTCCATCTCCGTGACCTTCGACGGATCGCCGTCGAAGTCACGCACGACCGCATTGGGATACCGCTCCAGGAAGGCATCGACATTGTCGCTGTCCGGCGAGGCCTGTGCGACCAGGTCCCGGGCGGCGCCCTCGATCTGCTCTTCCGTGTAGGGCACACCGACGACGGTGTTGGTCCTCAGGTGATCGGCGATGTCACGCGTCTCGACCTTCGCCTCCGCAAGGAACGGATAGCCGGGCATGATCGACTCCGGCACGACCGAGCGGGGATCGGTCAGATGCTCGCGATGCCATTCGTCGGAGTACTTGCCGCCGACACGCGCCAGATCCGGACCGGTCCGCTTGGAGCCCCACTGGAAGGGGTGGTCGTACATCGACTCCGCCGCCAGCGAGAAGTGGCCGTAGCGTTCCAGTTCGTCACGCATCGGGCGGATCATCTGCGAGTGGCAGAGATAGCAGCCCTCGCGGATGTAGACGTTGCGGCCCGCCAGCTCGAGAGGGGGGTAGGGACGCATGCCCTCCACCTTCTCGATGGTGCTCTTCAGGTAGAAGAGCGGGGCGATTTCCACGAGGCCGCCGATGGCGACGACCACGAGGATGCCGATTGTCAGCACCAGGGAGTGCTTTTCGAAGATTTCGTGTTTGTTCCAGATCGACATAGTCGCCTCTCCCCCCTTATTCGGCAGGGGCCATGGCGCCGGCGCCAACGGTCTCGGCCTCATCGGCCTCGCCGTAGCGAACGGTCATCCAAAGATTGTAGGCCATGATCAGGGCGCCGATGACGAACAGGGCGCCGCCGAGAGCACGGATCACGTAGAAGGGGTGCATCGCCTCGACGGTCTCGATGAACGAGTACTCGAGGAAGCCGAGCTGATCGTAGGCGCGCCACATCAGGCCCTGCATGATGCCGGACACCCACATCGCGCAGATGTAGAGCACGATGCCGATGGTGGAGATCCAGAAGTGCCAGTTCACCAGCTTGAGCGAATAGACCTGCTTCTTGTTCCACAGCCAGGGGATCAGGCAGTAGAGGGCACCGAAGGAGATGTAGCCGACCCAGCCGAGCGCACCGGAGTGCACGTGACCGATGGTCCAGTCGGTGTAGTGCGACAGCGAGTTCACCGCACGCAGCGACATCAGCGGGCCTTCGAAGGTCGACATGCCGTAGAAGGCGACCGACACCACCATCATGCGCAGGACCGGATCGGTGCGCAGCTTGTCCCAGGCCCCCGACAGGGTCATCAGGCCGTTGATCATGCCGCCCCAGGAGGGCATCCACAGCATGATGGAGAAGGTGGCGCCGAGGGTCGAGGCCCACTGCGGCAGGGCGGTGTAGTGCAGGTGGTGCGGACCGGCCCAGATGTACAGGAAGATCAGCGCCCAGAAGTGCACGATCGACAGGCGGTAGGAATAGACCGGCCGCTCGGCGCGCTTGGGCACGAAGTAGTACATGATCGCCAGGAAGCCAGCGGTCAGGAAGAAGCCCACCGCGTTATGGCCGTACCACCACTGCACCATGGCATCCTGCACGCCAGACCAGACGATGTAGGACTTGGTGCCGAACACGCTCACCGGAACCGTCAGGTTGTTGACGATGTGCAGCATCGCGATCGTCACGATGAAGGCGAGGTAGAACCAGTTCGCCACGTAGATGTGGGCTTCCTTGCGCTTCCACAGCGTGCCGAGGAAGACCAGCAGGTAGGCCACCCAGACGATGGTCAGCCACAGGTCGGCGTACCACTCCGGCTCGGCGTATTCCTTCGACTGGGTCGCGCCGAGCAGGTAGCCCGTGCCGGCGATGACGATGAAGGCGTTGTAGCCGAGAATCACGAACCAGGGCGCGATCTTGCCGGGCATCCGGGCGCGACACGTGCGCTGCACCACGTAGAAGGACGTGGAAAGCAGCACGTTGCCGCCGAAGGCGAAGATCACGGCGGAGGTGTGCAACGGGCGCAGCCTGCCCCAGTTTGTCCAGGGAAGGTCGAAGTTCAGCACCGGGTAGGCGAGCTGAAGGGCGATGATGAGACCGACCGTGAAGCCGGCGATGCCCCAGAAGACGGCCGCCCAGGCACCGAACTTGATCGGCCCCAGATTGTAGTTCGGCTTGCCGTCGATCTCCTGCGGCACGACCACGCCACCATCGTCAAAATAGTTCTTGAAGATGATGAACGCACCGATGGCCGCAAACAGAGAGCCAATAGCGGTGTGAAACGCCATCACCTGATCGTAGGTCTTTCCCGCGATGATCAGGCAGACGAAGGCTAGAAGAACGAGGAATGCGGCAAAGAGCCCCTCCTCGATCGACAGGTATTTGGCTTTTGCGTGAGCCATGTCAGCGCCCCAAATTCTCTCAGACCGATCCGCGCGGCATCAGGATGCCCACCGCACGAAACCGATCGCTTGCATTTGCCGACGCTTGCGCCCACATCCCGAGGAAGGCGGACGGGTCGGCGATCCAAACCCCAATGGGTTCCTGGTCGGGTATGACGCATGCAGCGAAACCCACCTTGATCCAGGTCAAGCGACGTTACGATATGCCCATGACAACGTCGCTGCGACGCAGGTTCCCTGCGACGAAAGGTCCATGAATAACGCAGGGAAGTCAAAGCCCCCCGTATTATTCCCTAGCAGGCAGCGATGTCCGGGCAGAGGTGTCCGCGCTCAGGAGCGCGAAGCGGGGTTCCGCGACGGCGGGCCGAGAACGCGACGGGTGACCAGCGGCAGAATCAGGACCATGCCCATGTAGCGGGCGAGCTGATGCGCGGCGACGAAGGCCGGATCCAGGTCGAGCAGATAGGCAAGCAGCGTCATCGCCTCCAGACCGCCGGGGGCATAGGCCAGCAGAAGCTGTCCGAAGGGCAGTCCGAGCGTTGCCCAGATCACCACGCAGACCACCACCGAGATGCTCATGCCCACGGCGAAGGCCCCCAGGCACACGCCGAGCATCCGCACCAGTTCCATGGGCGTGACGCCGGAGAAGCGGCAACCGATGACGCTGCCGAGCCCGATCAGCGCGGGAATGCTCAGCCAGTCCGGCAGGCTGACGGCCACGAGGCCGCTGGCGTTGAGCACGGCGCTCAGGACGAACGGGCCGGTCAGCCAGCCGGCCGGAACGCCCAGGCGCTGGGTCGCAGCCCCCGCCGCCAGCCCCGCCGCCAGGAGCAGGGCGAGAGCGAGCGGCGCCATGGGCACGCTTGTCCGCACGACCTCGTGCAGCCCGCCCTCGCTGCCGGTGACCACCATGGGCAGCACCGCCACGAGCAGGAACACGCGCAGGCTCTGCGATGCCGCGACGCGCAGCACGTTGGCGCGCGGATAGTCGAGCGTCAGCGCCATGACATAGGAAAGCGCGCCGGGAATCGCGGCGAAATAGGCGGTTTCCCGGTCCCAGCCGGCGATACGCCGCTGGTAGACGTAGGTCGCCAGCAGGATCGCCACCACGGCCACGATGATGAAGGCCATGGTCACCGGCCACTCCCCGACCCGCTCCACCGTTTCGGGCGTCACGCCACTGCCCATGGTCAGGCCCAGGACGACGAAGAGCAGGTCGCGCAGGCGGGCGGGAACATTCGCGGACATCCCGGAGAGAACGGCCGCGGCGACGACGATCATCGGCCCCGCGAGCCAGGCGGCGGGAAAGCCCAGCGCGTGAAAGGCATAGCCTCCGGCAGCGCCGATCGCGAGAGTTCTCAGGGTCACGAGAAGAACGGCGGAAACCTGGGGAAACAGGGTCATGAGGAGGATCGTCGGGGGCGAGTCGGTTGCATGGCGAGCACGGCGATCCTACGCGCCTTGACGCCCGGGCGCATCTTTCTCATCGTCCCGAACGGCAGAAATATGCGCCGCCGGCGCGCCGCGAAGGGGCGAGCTCAAAAGCCCGCGAAGCTTGAGCCAGATCAACGTCGTGGGCCTGCAAATGGGGTTAAGTCGCCCCATGAGCACGATCGATGACCGCTACGCCACCCGCGCCGTACCGCGCTACACGAGCTATCCCACCGCGCCGCATTTCCATGCGGGCGTGAACGCGGAGACGCTCGGCGGCTGGCTTTCCGACCTGCCCCGGGACATGGAGCTTTCGCTCTACCTGCACGTCCCCTACTGCCGGTCCATCTGCAACTACTGCGGCTGCCACACCAAGGGCGCGCGACGCGACGATCCGGTGATCGCCTACGCCCTGAAACTGGCGCGCGAGGTGGCCCTGGTCGCCGACAGGCTCGGCGACAGGCGCTCCGTCAGCCACATCCACTGGGGCGGCGGCACACCGAGCCTGCTGCCGCGCGAGAGTTTCCTCGACATCGTGCGGGTCCTGCGCGAGCGCTTCGATTTCACCGAAGGTCACGAGCACGCCATCGAGCTGGACCCGCGCACGGTCACGCCGGAGCTGGCCGGGACCCTGCGCGAGGCGGGCATCACCCGCGCGAGCCTGGGCGTTCAGGACTTCGATCATACCGTGCAGAAGGCCATCGGCCGGATCCAGCCCTTCGAGCAGGTGGCTTCCGCCGTCGGCGCGTTGCGGGCGGTCGGGATCGACGCCATCAATTTCGACCTGATGTACGGGCTGCCGCACCAGACACTCGACACGATCGCCGAGACGATCCGCCTGACCCGCGAGTTGCGCCCGGGCCGCATCGCCCTGTTCGGCTATGCCCATGTGCCCTGGTTCAAGAAGCACCAGCGCCTCATCGACGAGAAAAGCCTGCCGGACGCCGACGCCCGCATCGCGGCCGCCGACTTCGCACGCGCGCGCCTCGCGGAGGCCGGATACACGGCCATCGGGCTCGACCATTTCGCGCTTCCCGATGACAGCATGGCCATTGCCTATGCCGACGGCACCTTGCGGCGCAATTTCCAGGGCTACACCACCGACACGGCGGATGCGCTGATCGGCATGGGCTGTTCCTCCATCGGCCGCCTCCCGCAGGGCTTCGTCCAGAACATGCCGGACATCGGCGGCTGGGGCCGTGCGGTGGATGCGGGCGAACTGCCGGTCGCGCGCGGCATCGCGCTCGACGCCGACGACCGCTGCCGTGCCGAGATCATCGAGCGGCTCATGACGGACCATCGCGCCGACGTCGCCGAGATCGCGGCCCGCCACGGCTTCCCGCTCTCCCAGTTCGCAACGGCCTTCGCGCAGCTCGAGGAGATGGTTGCCGACGGGCTGGTGCGCCGCAGGGGCGGCCTCGTGGAGGTGAGCGAGGCGGGCCAGCGCTACGCGCGTGTCGCCGCAGCCGCCTTCGATGCCTATCTGGAACGCGGCACCGCCCGCCACTCGGTGGCGGTGTGACCTGACGGTCCGACAACGAAAAACCCCCGGACGTCGAACCGTCCGGGGGGGCGGGAAACAGGCCTTTTGGGCGAGCGGGATGACCGGTCAGTGCATCCCGGAAAGCTGGCAGATGCCGCAGACGCGGGTAATGTGAATGCTGTCCTGGCGCTCGACCCGCACGAGCCCGCGCCGCTTGAGTTCGGAGATCACGCGGCTCACGGTCTCGATGGTGAGACCGAGGTAATCGGCGATCTCCTGGCGGGTCATGGCCAGCACGATGTCATGGGTGTCGATATCCGCGTCGGCCGGGCCGATGCATCCCTCGCCGCCCCGGTTGGGCACCATGCGGATGAAGAAGGTGGAGACACGCTCCAGCGCCGACTTCCGCCCCAGCAGAACCGCATGGTCGTGCATGCGTTCCATCTGCGCCATCAGGCAACGGGACACATGGCGCTGCAGGGAAGCGGTCTCCTCGACCTCCCGCCGCTCGTGCGACAGGACCGCCGAGGGCGTCAGGGTTTCGGCCGAGCAGTCGTAGGTCTCGCCGGCGGACACGCCGAACACCATGCCGGGGGTAAGAACCTCCACCACCTGCCGACGGCCATCGGGCAGAAGCTTGTAGAGCATCACGGTGCCGGCGCTGAGTTCGTAGACCCGATCCGCCGTGTCGCCCTCGTAGAAGATGATGCTGTGCTGGCCGAGCCGCTGGGTACGGCTCTGGCGTGCCGTGTCCGCGGCCAGAGCGGCAAGGCCGCGATCGGCGCCGCTTGCGGCGCTCTCGGAATGCGCGACCGAATGCTCGAGATAGGCCATGATGTCCCCTCCTAGGCTGCAAGTGGTCGGCTGGAGGATTTTTCCGGCGCGTACGGACCGTCCATCCGTCGCGCCTCAGCCCGCACCCCGTCCGGTGCGAAACTGTCCATCGACCTATCCCGACCCTATGCCTCCCGGGGAGGAAGAGAAATTCGGTCGTTTTCGTACGACCATCTACCTACCGCGGTGCAAAAACCGGTCGGCGAAGGGCCCGCTCGCCCGGCTCACAGGTGAGAGACGAGGGATTCCTCGGTAAGGGGCTTGCGCAGCAGGATCGCGGGCAGGTGACCGTCCACGACCTCGGCGATGGCGCGGCTCGGCTGCCCCGTGATGGCGATGACCTTCGGCGGGGTCTTGAGGCCCGACAGCCAGCGCACGACCTGCATTCCGGACAGACCGGGCAGGCCGAGGTCGACGATCACCGTGTCCTCGGGGTCGGGCGGATGGCACTCGAAAAAGGATTCGGCGTCGGGATAGACACGCGACTCATGGCCGATCTGCGCCAGCAGCAAAGCCAGCGAGTCGCCTACGCCCGGATCATCCTCGACGATGTGAACGAACACCTGTTTTCCCCATACGGAAGGCCCTTGCGGTATCCGGCATGCGGGAAACACGTCGCCGGACCGCAAGTCATTGCGGCAGGCCGTCCATTGGACAGCACGCGGCGAATATAGGCCTTTTGGGGAAAACGCGAACTTGGGAGGAACACGCAGTCGCGGCCACGCCGGAACGCATCTCCGCTCCCGGGAAACAGGCGCGCGATGCTCCGGCGCCGCGCTCGTGGCTGCGTCTTATTGAGCCGTGCCCTCGCGCGAAAGCACGATACGCACCAGGTCGGCGGCATTGCGCGCGCCAAGCTTTTCCATGATGCGGGCGCGATGGACCTCGATCGTGCGCGGGCTGATGCCGAGCGTGCGCCCCGCCTCCTTGTTGGAGGCCCCGCCCGTTATCTCGGCCAGAACCTCGCGTTCGCGCGGCGTCAGGCTGTCCGATCCGGGGAAGTCGGCGGCGAGCCCCTTGCCGTTGCCGGACTTCTCGGCCGCAGCGATGGCATCGCGCACGCGCCCCACGACCGTGTCCGCATCGAAGGGCTTCTCGATGAAGTCATGCGCGCCGTGCTTGATCGCCTCCACGGCCATGGGGATGTCGCCCTGGCCGGAGATGACGAAGACTGGAACGTCGAAGCCCGTGGCATGAAGGCGGCGCAGGATCTCGATGCCGGACTGGCCGGGCATGTGCACGTCCATGATGACGCAGTGGGGCCGCTCTCCGTCGACCACGCCGAGGAAGGATTCGCCGTCGTCGAACTCCCGGACGGCAAAGCCCTCGAGTTCGAACACCACCGTCAGCGCGTCACGGATCGCCGGATCATCGTCGACAATATGGATGACATGCGGCTTGGCGTTCATGACGAGGTTCCCTCTTCGTCCTGGCTCGACTGTTCCGTCGTGTCGATGGGCAGGCGCAGCACGAAGGCCGCCCCCAGCTCCGATCCCTTCGGTTCGACCGACAGATCCCCACCGTGATTTTGCGCGATTGAGCGGGAGATCGCCAGCCCCAGGCCGAGCCCACCCTTCCTCTGGCCCGAAAAGGCCTTGAAAAGTGTCGGAACGACCTCCGCCGGCACGCCCCCGCCGGAATCCGTGATGCGAATGACGATGTCGTGGTCCTGCGCGGCGGCCGAAACCCCGATCCGGCGAATCGATGCCTCGCGCACCGCCTGCACGGCATTGCGCAGCAGATTGATGAGCACCTGCTGGATCTGGACCGGATCGATGCTGATCTCGGGAAGCTCTTCCGGAACGTCGATCTCGACACTCAGGCCGTCGACGGCGGTGCCGAGCTGTACCAGTTCCAGCGATTCCTCGATGAGGCGCGGTACGAAGACCTGGCGCCGCTCCGGCTCGCGCTTTTCCACGAAACGGCGCATGCGCTGGATGATCTGGCTCGCGCGTTCCGCCTCGCGAACCCCCTTGTCGACGATCTCGACGAGCTTTCCGTCGTTGCTCTCGGCCGCGACCTTGCGCTTTGCGGCCTGCAGATAGAGCATGATGGCCGTCAGCGGCTGGTTGAGTTCATGGGCAATCGCCGCGCCCATCTCGTCGAGCGCGGAAATGCGTGTCGCGCTGACAAGCTGGGACTGGAGCTCGGCCACCCGCCGTTCCACCTGCTTGCGGGAACGGATATCGCGCATGATGCCGATGAACTGCCGTCCGTCCGGCGTCTTTGCCTCGCCGACCGACAGCTCGATGGGAAATTCGGTCCCGTCACGGTGGCGCGCACGCACCTCGCGCCCGATGCCGATGATCTTCTTCTCGCCAGTGGACAGATAGTTGGAGACATAGCCGTCGTGGGCACGGGCGTAGTCCGCCGGCATCAGCACCTTCACGTTCTTGCCGCGCACCTCGTCGGCGGTGTAGCCGAAGAGCGTTTCGCACGCCTTGTTGTAAAGGATGATACGTCCGCGATCGTCCATCACGACGATGCCGTCCACCGCCGTGTCGAGCACACTCAGAAGCTGGGCTTCCGACACGGTCGGCGGCGCGCCCCCTGCGCGCTCGGCGTTTTCGCTCATGCCTGACCCAGCCTTTCGCGCCGCATGATCCTGCGGTCTACGGGTTCCTACTGAGAAAGGGGTAGCCCAGGAGCCGCGAGTCGGTCAACGCGTTATCCAGTTGAAAAGCCGCTCTCCCGCCTCTTCAAGGTGCCGTGGCGAGCGGGCGAAGCACAGCCGGAGAAAGCCTTCGCCGGCATCGCCGAAGGCAATCCCGGGGGCCAGGCCGACGCCGGTCTCGGCGACGATGCGCTTGGCCAGCGCCCGACTGTCCGGATACCCCTCGATGCCGAAGAAGAGGTAGAAGGCGCCCTTGGGCTCGGCCATGCGCACGCGGCCGCTCGCGGCCAGCGCCTCGGTGACGATCCGCCGGCCGGCGTCGGCGCGCGCGCGCTGTTCGGCCAGGAAGGGCTCGCCCTCCTCGATCGCCGCAAGCGCCGCCGCCTGCATGAACTGCGCGACGCCCGAGGTCGCGTACTGGATGAGATTCTCGACCGTCTGCCCGATCACCGGAGGACCGGACAGCCAGCCGATGCGCCAGCCCGTCATGGCCCAGTTCTTGGAGAAGGTGTTCACATAGAGCACCAGGTCTTCCGGGTCGGCCACATCCATGAACGAGGGGGCGCGGGACATGCCTTCCGGCACGAAGCGGGCGTAGACCTCGTCGGCGATGATCCACAGGCCGCGACGGCGTGCCAGTTCCAGCAGGCTGGCCAGCGTCTGCCTGTCGGCCACCCAGCCGGTCGGGTTGGAGGGCGAATTCAGGTAGATGGCGCGGGTACGCGGCGTGATCGCCCGTTCGAGCCGCTCCAGGTCGAGGCTCCAGCCCTCGGGCGCGAAGTCGAGTGCGACGGGAACCGCCCGCGCACCGCCAAGCTCCAGCGCGGCGGCGAAATTCGGCCAGGCGGGGGATGGATAGACCACCTCGTCGCCCGCGCCCGCGATGGCGCAGACGGCGATCTGGATCGCCTGCATCCCCGAGCCGGTGACGAAGTGGCGCTCCGCGCCCCAGTCCCGTCCGAAATGCTCCAGGTGATAGCGCGACAGCGCTTCGCGCAGCGGCGGAATGCCGCGCTGGTAGGTGTAGAAGGTTTCCCCGCGCGCCAGGGAGGCCATCGCGGCCCGGTTGATGAACTCGGGGGTCGGCAGGTCGCCCTCGCCCACCCACAGCGGGATCAGGTCGGAGCGGTCGCGGGCGAAGTTCACCACCTCGACGATGCCGCTTTCGGGAGCGCAGCGCGCCTCCCGGCGAAGCGACTCCAGCGCGGCCGGTGTCACGTCGCGAAGGCCATCCGCCGCCGCACCCGGCATTGTGTCGTTCACATTTCTCAACAGACAACCCTCCCGGCGCGTCGGCCTTTGTGCCGCGTCAGGCGGCGGGCCGATCCTTCAGAAGATCGCGGATCTCGGTCAGCAGCACTTCTTCCTTGCTGGGCGCGGGCGGGGTCGCCGGTGCCGCTTCCTTTTCCTGGCGCAGCCGGTTGATGCCGCGCACCACCATGAACAGCGCGAAGGCGACGATGGCGAACTTGATGATCGCATTGACGAAAAGACCGACGTTCCAGGTCACGGCTCCCGCCTCGGTGGCGGCGGCCACGGTGGCATAGGGACCCGCCGGCGTGCCGGATTTCAGCACCACGAAGAGATCGGAGAAGTCGACGCCGCCAAGCAGAAGCCCGATCGGCGGCATGAGGATGTCATCGACGAGCGACGACACGATGGCGCTGAAGGCCGCGCCGATGATGATGCCGACCGCCATGTCCAGCATGTTGCCCTTCAGGGCGAATTTCTTGAATTCCGCAAGCATCGCGCACCCCCTTTTCAACCCGGCCGCAGGCAACCGTCCGCTGCAACCGTCGTTTTTGCTTTAGCACGCCCCGCGACGGACCGGTATCGCAGAAGTTCGCGCGTCCCCTCCCCCTTGCGCGGGCGGCCGGCTTCACCCTTGTGGCAATGGACAAGGGCCGGCAAACATGCTCGCATCCCGGCTCCAAAACAGGCGGCAAGGCCGGCATGCCGGGCCGAAGGGAGGATGCAGCGGAGATGATCGAGGGCTGGGTCGTGCTCGTGGCGGCGGTCGGCTACGTGCTGCTGCTCTTCGCGATCGCAAGTTTCGGCGATCGCACGACGCGCCTGATCCGTTCCGGCGAGGGCCGGCCTCTTATCTACGCGCTGTCGATCTCCGTCTACTGCACGTCGTGGACCTTCTTCGGTTCCGTCGGCACCGCCTCCCATGCGGGGCTGGAGTTCCTGACCATCTACATCGGTCCGGTGCTGCTGTTCTCGCTCGGCTACCCGCTGCTGCGCCGGGTGATCCGGCTTGCCAAGAGCGAGCGCATCACCTCGATTGCCGATTTCATCGCCGCCCGTTACGGCAAGAGCCAGCCGGTGGCGGCCGTTGTGGCCATCATCGCCGTGATCGGCGTGATCCCCTACATCGCCCTGCAGCTCAAGGCCGTGTCGCTTTCGGTGACCACCATGGTCGCGCGGTTCGACCTTCCGGCCAGCGCGGCCCATCTGCCGTGGCTCAACGACATCACGCTGGTGATCGCCATCGGCATGGCGATCTTCGCGGCCCTGTTCGGCACCCGGCACATCGACGCGACCGAGCATCAGGAGGGACTGATGCTTGCCATCGCCGCCGAGGCGGTGGTCAAGCTCGTCGCCTTCCTCACCATCGGCATCTGGGTGACCTACTGGGTCTACGACGGTCCCGGCGAGATGGTCTCGAAGATGGCCGCGGATCCGCAGGTCATGGAGGTGATGACGGGCGAGCTTGCCGGCGGCAACTGGGTCGTGATGACCCTGCTGTCGTTCTTCGCGGTGATCCTGCTGCCACGCCAGTTCCACGTCACGGTGACGGAGAACAATTCCGGGGCGGAACTCAGGCGCGCCACCTGGCTCTTCCCGCTGTATCTGGTGGCCATCAACCTGTTCGTGGTCCCCATCGCGGCGGCGGGAATGCTGCTGCTCTCGCCCTCGGTCAACCCGGACACCTATGTGCTGGCGCTGCCGATCGCCTTCGAGTCTCCGTGGCTTGCGCTCTTCGCCTTCATCGGCGGCCTGTCCGCCGCCACGGCGATGGTGATCGTGGCCACCGTCGCCCTGGCGATCATGATCTCCAACGACCTGGTCATGCCGCTGGTGTTGCGCCGCTCCAGCGAGGACACCGTGATCGCCTCCAAGGGCGAGGACATGAGCCGCCTGCTGCTGCTCATCCGCCGCGTCTCGATCTTCCTCACGCTGCTGCTGGCCTACGCCTATTTCCGCGCCGCCGGCGACACCGCCGCGCTGACCTCCATCGGCCTGCTCTCGTTCGCGGCCGTGGCGCAGTTCGCGCCCGCCTTCTTCGGCGGCCTTTTGTGGCGGCGCGGCACGGCGCGCGGCGCGATCGCCGGAATGCTCGCCGGCTTCGCGCTGTGGGTCTACACGCTGCTTCTGCCGACCTTCGCCCAGTCCGGCCTGATCCCGCTCCATTTTCTGGAAAACGGCCCCTTCGGCCTGTGGCTGCTCAGGCCCCAGGCGTTGTTTTCGCTTGCCTTCGATCCGCTCACCCACGGCGTGTTCTGGAGCCTTGCGGTCAATCTGGCCACCTATGTGCTCGTGTCGCTGTCACGAGCACCCGAGCCCATCGAGCGGTTGCAGGCCAACATCTTCGTGCCGTCCGAGCTTTCGCCGGCGCCGGGTCTCAGGCTGTGGCGCACCTCGGTCACCGTCGGCGACCTCAAGGCGACCATCGCCCGCTACCTTGGCGAGGAGCGCACCGAGCGGTCCTTCCAGCGCTTCGCGCGCGAACGCGGGCGGGACTACGACCTCACCGCCACGGCGGACGCGCAGATCCTGCGCTTTTCCGAGCAGCTTCTGGCCAGCGCCATCGGGGCGGCCTCGTCACGGCTGGTGCTGTCGCTTCTGGTCAAGCGGCGCGACCCGAGCGGCAAGGGTGCGATGAAGCTGCTGGACGACGCGACGGTCGCGATCCAGTACAATCGCGACCTGCTGCAGACCGCCCTCGACCAGGTGCGCCAGGGCATCTCGGTCTATGACCGGGACCTCCGCCTGATCTGCTGGAACCGCCAGTTCCGCGAATTGCTCGGCCTGCCGGCTGAATACGGGCAGGTCGGCACGCCGCTCGACGCGATCATACGCTTCAACGCCAAGCGCGGCGCCTTCGGCTCCGATTCCGTCGAGGCGCTGGTGGGCGAGCGCATCGCCAAGCTCGCCGTGCGCCAGGAGACCTTTCAGGAGCACCTTGCGACCTCCGGCCTGGTGCTGGAGGTCCGCACCAGCCCCATGCCAGACGGCGGCATCGTCACCACCTACACCGACATCACCGAACGCGTGCTCGGCGAGGAGGCGCTGGCGCGGGCCAACGAGACCCTGGAGCGCCGGGTGCGCGAACGCACGCTGGAACTGACCCGCGTCAACGAGGAACTGAGCCAGGCCAAGCGGCTCGCCGAGGAGGCCAATCTGGGCAAGACCCGCTTCCTCGCCGCCGCCGGCCACGACATCCTCCAGCCGCTCAACGCCGCACGTCTCTACTCCTCCACCTTGAACGAGCGCTTCGCCGAAGGGGAGCTGAAGCACCTGGTGCGGAACGTCGACGCCTCGCTGGAATCGGTGGAGGAGATCATCGGCGCCGTGCTCGACATCTCGCGTCTCGACACCGGAGCGCTCAAGCCCGAGCTGAGCGTCTTCCGCATCGAGGAGGTGCTCGGCCCGCTGCGGCTCGAATTCGAACCCGTGGCACGCGAAAAGGCCCTCGACCTGCGCATCCTCGAATCGGGCCTCAGCGTGCGTTCGGACCGAAGGTTGCTGCGCCGGCTGCTGCAGAACCTTGTTTCCAACGCGATCAAATACACCCGCGAAGGCCGGGTGCTCGTCGGCGTGCGCCGGCGCGGCGGCAAGGCGGTGATCGAGGTGCTGGACACCGGCATCGGCATCGCGGAGACCAAGCAGAAGATCATTTTCCTCGAGTTCCATCGTCTTGACGACGGCGCGCGGGAAGCGCGCGGGCTGGGGCTCGGCCTGTCCATCGTGGAGCGGATCTCGCGGGTGCTCGGCCATCCGGTGACGCTCTCGTCGAAGCCTGGCCACGGCTCGCGTTTCGCGATCGAGGTGCCCGCCGCCGCCAGCCTGCCCGATGCCCCCAGGGCAGCACCCGCCCCGGCATCACCGGGCGCGTTGACCGGGCTCAAGGTCATGGCGATCGACAACGAGCCCCAGATCCTCGACGGGATGCAGGTGCTGCTCAGCGGCTGGGGCTGCCGGGTGGAGACCGCGCTCGACCCGCGCGAGGCGGCGCGCAAGGCGACAGAGGGCGGGTTCCGTCCGGACGTGCTTCTCGTCGACTACCATCTCGACGAGGGCACCGGCATCGAGGCCGTGGTGCAATTGCGCTGGCTGTTCGGCTCCGAGACCCCGGCGATCCTGATCACCGCCGACCGCTCGCAGGCGGTACGCTCCGAGGCCGCCGACAAGGGAATAGACCTGCTCAACAAGCCGGTGAAACCCGCCGCGCTGCGCGCCCACCTCGCCCGTGTCCAGGCGCTCGTGGCGGCGGAGTAGGTCGCGCCTCGTCTCGCGTGAGAGCGCAAGCCACTGTGATCAACTGGATTTGTAGTCAACCGCCTTGAAAGCGCCTCGGGGGGCGGGGAAAGTCGCCGGAGAGCCCAGACCCGCCGGCCATGCGGGTCACCCTCGAGGGAGAGACGGATGAAGACGGTTTCCAGCGCGATCGCTCCGGTGGCGTTCGCCATCACCCTTGCCTGCGTTTCGGCGGCGGACGTTTCCCCCGCCCGTGCCGAGGCTGCCTGCGACGTGGACAAGCCAGGCTCTGAGCTGAGCCTGATGGACGCGGCGAAGCTCTGGCACTGCCTCAACGAGGATCTCGTCGCCGGCTACCGGACAGGCGACAAGCGCTGGATCCCCGAGGAGTTCATCAACGACTACCGCTCCTGGAAGGCCGCGAGCGACTTTCCCGCCGCATCCAGCGTGCACGGAGGCCGCTTTCTGGTGACCTTCGTCAATCCGGTCGGCGAGAAGGCGTACATGCAGTTCGCGGAAGAGGGCGTGAAAATGCCCGAAGGCAGCGTTCTGGCGAAGGAGTCCTACACGGTCGACGAAAAGGGCCACGTCGCCAAGGGGCCGCTGTTCATCATGCAGAAGGTGGCCGAGGGTACGTCGCCGGTGACCGGCGACTGGTACTACATGGCCGTCGCGCCGACGGGCGAGCCGATGGCGATGGACGTCATCACCGCCTGCAGCGCCTGTCACCAGGCCAGCTTCGGCAAGCGCGACGGCATGGGCTATCCGAAGCCGGAAGCGCGCGCGAAACCCTGACCCGTCTCGTTTAGGGGGCTACACCCTGGGGGCCTCAACCGGAGGCCGCCGCCACCTGCCAGTTGCCCTGTTCGATCCGCGCGGCCGCGATCACCGCCTGGGTGCGGCTTTCAACGCCAAGCTTTTGCAGGATCGCGGAGACATGGGCCTTCACGGTCGCCTCCGAGACGCTGAGCTCATAGGCGATCTGCTTGTTGAGCAGCCCTTCCGACAGCATCATCAGCACCCGCACCTGCTGCGGCGTGAGCGTGGACATGCGCTGCACCATGGCCGCGACGTCGTCCTCCTCGTCGCCCAGATCGACGTCGGGCGGAGACCACACGCCACCGTTCATCACCGCCGTCACCGCCTCGCGAATGACCTCGATGCCCCGCGACTTGGGGATGAAGCCGGACGCGCCGAGTTCCATGCAGCGGCGGATGGTCGGCGGATCCTCGGTCGCCGAGACGATCACCACCGGAACACCCTGGTACTGGGCACGCAGATAGATCAGCCCCGCAAAGCCGCGCATTCCCGGCATGGAAAGATCGAGAAGCACCAGATCGATGTCGCGCTCGCCCTCGATGGCCGAGACCGCGTCCTCAAGCGATCCCACCTCGGTGATGCCGGCACCGGGAAACAGATTGTCGATGGTCTGGCGCAAGGCGCCGCGAAAAAGTGGATGATCGTCCGCAATCAGAAAATGGTAGCTTTCGCTTTCCGCCACGCCCCAGTCCTCCCTCGACCGCCGGTGTCGCCCGGCTTATCGGTCATCTAGTCGCATTATCGGCTTCGCGCCCCATCGCATCAAGCCCCGCCGCAACCTCGCCGTGCATCCTTGCACAGTCCCCCGAAGGTGCGAGGCAGGGTGACGCTGCGTCGATCCTTCCCATGTCTTTCACAATTTGCCACCTCCTGAAAGTTGCAGAACTACCGACCCCGCGCCTTTCAGGCGGGCACGGCACACGCCTGTCGGGATTTTCACCGGCGGCACGGTCGGTTAGGGTGTCGCTCCACCCCGTTTCACGTCGCTTCCCGAAGGCACCCGCATGACCGACGCGCTTTTCCCCCCGACCACGCCTCACGCCTCCGGAATGCTGGAGACCGGCGGCCTGCATCGCCTCTACTACGAGGTCTGCGGCAATCCCGAAGGCCAGCCCGTGGTCATGCTGCACGGCGGCCCCGGCGGAGGCGCGGGCGAGATCATGCGCCGCTTCCACGATCCGGCCCGGTATCGCATCGTCCTGTTCGACCAGCGCGGATGCGGCCGCTCCACGCCCCATGCGGACCTGCGCGAGAACACCACATGGGACCTGGTCGCCGACATCGAACGCCTTCGCGAACACCTGGGCATCGACGCCTGGCAGGTCTTTGGCGGATCCTGGGGCTCGACGCTGGCACTCGCCTACGCCCAGAGCCATCCCGAGCGGGTCACCGGCCTGATCCTGCGCGGCATCTTCCTGCTGCGGCGGGCGGAACTGCTGTGGTTCTACCAGGAAGGCGCGAGCTGGCTCTATCCGGACCTCTTCGCCCACTACCGCGATTTCATCCCGCCCGAGGAACAGCATGACATGATCGGCGCCTATCATCGCCGGCTCACCGGCGAGGACGAGGCCGTGCGCCTGGAGGCGGCGCGCCGCTGGGCCGTGTGGGAGGCCTCGACCCTGAGCGTGCTGCGCAATCCCGAGCGCGAGGCGGCCTTCTCCGACGCCCGCTACGCACTCGCCTTTGCCCGGCTCGAGGCGCATTATTTCGCAAACGGCGGCTTCTTCCGGGAGGACGGCCAGCTCCTGCGGGACATCGACCGCATCCGCCATATTCCCGGCGTTCTGGTCCATGGCCGCCACGACACCGTGACGCCGATGAAAAACGCCTACGATCTGGCCGCCGCATGGCCGGAGGCGGATCTGCGCATCGTCGAGGATGCGGGGCACGCCGCCGGCGAGCCCGGCATTGCGGCGGAGCTCGTCGCGGCCACCCAACGCTTCGCGTCCGGGACCTGAGCCCGCCGGCGCCCCCACAAATCCGCTCAGCAAAAAAGAAGGCGGCCGGGGATCCCCGGCCGCCTTTTCGTTTCCGTTCCGCTGTAGCGAAGGGCTTCAGCCGAAGACCCTGAAGCGTTCGGCGTCGTCCATGAAGACCTTCTCGCCGATGTCCGCCTCATGCGAGCCGAAGGGCATCTGGGCCCGCAGCTTCCAGGTGGCGGGAATGTTCCAGGCCGACGCGACACCGGCGTCGATCACCGGGTTGTAGTGCTGCAGGCTGGCGCCGATGCCGATCTCCGACAGGGCGGTCCAGACGGCGAGCTGGGCCATGCCGCTGGCCTGCTCGGACCAGACGGGGAAGTTGTCCGCGTAGAGCGCGAACTGCTCCTGCAGACCCTTCACCACGTCCTGGTCCTCGAAGAAGAGCACGGTGCCCGCGCCGGCGGCGAAGCCGTCGAGCTTGGCTTCGGTCTGCGCGAAGTTCTCGGCCGGCACGATCTTGCGCAGCTCTTCCTTGGCGATGTTCCACAGCTTGTCGCTCTCGGCGCCGAACAGCGTCACGACACGCGAGCTCTGGGAGTTGAAGGACGACGGCGCATGCTTCACCGCCGACTGGATGAGAGCGGCAACCTCGTCCTTCGAACGCGGCAGCGTCTTGCCGAGTGCATACTGGGTCCGGCGCTTTGCAAGCGCGTCGATAAACTGGATCGTCATGGCAAAATGCCCCTGATTTGCCGACGCGAGACGGCTTCCGCCAGCCGGATGGCCAGGCGAAGGTCGAGAATTGCGTCGATTGTTGAAGGCGCCGCGGGAAGAGACGGCGCCGAGACTCTGCCCCTAGATATCGGGAGCTCCGCCCCTGCCGCCAGAACAAAATGCGGAAACAGTGTGTCCACGAACGGAAACAATCGGCACGCGGCCGGGGGTGTTCAGGTACCCAGATACCGAAGCGTCAGGCTGCGCTGGTGCGGCGTGTCGCGGTGTTCCAGCAGGTAGACCTCCTGCCAGGTGCCGAGGTCCAGCCGGCCCGCGACGACCGGCACGATGAGGCTCACGCCCGTGAGCACGGATTTCACATGCGAGGGCATGTCGTCCGGGCCCTCGACGGTGTGGCGCCAGGGCGCGTCCTCCGGCGCGAGCCGGGACAGCGCGTCGACCAGGTCGGCCTGAACATCCGGATCGGCGTTTTCCTGGATGGTCAGCGATGCGGTGGTGTGGCGCAGGAACACGGAAAGCTCGCCATCGCGCATTCCCTGCTCCTCGAGCCAGGCATCCAGCACCCGTCCGAGCCCATAGGCACCGCGCCCCCGGGTCGCCACCATCAGCCGCCCCATGCGCTGGCGCAGGTCGAGCCCGTCATCCTCGAATGTCCAGACCTCGAACGATTCGCCGCTCTTCGTGCGGGTCATCCTGCCCTCCAATCCGCTGACCGGGCAGCGAGTATGCGAAGGCCACGGCGCGCGCGCAAGCGCGGGGGCGCCCTCTCCTTCGCATGACAATTCCTCATGCTGTCCAAAACGGCCGGAAACCACGCCCGAACGGTTCGCGCAGGGCTTGGCAGAAACACCGGTAACCTTTAGCCTGTGCGCAATAATTCGGACTGCGGAAGATACGGGACGGGGCGGCGGCGGAATGGCTTCAGGCGATCGCAGGGCCGCTTTGGGCGGCGAGGAATACGAGGAAACGCGGGACTTCAACCGCGACCTTGCACGGCGGCTGTCACTGTTTCCCGACCAATGGTCGTTTCCCCCGTCCGTGATCCGCGAAAGGCGGGCCGAGGGACTTGGCCCCTTCCCCGCCCCGCCGAAGCTCGACCATGCGGAAACCCTGATCATCCCTGGCCCGCACGGCGACATTCCCTTGCGCATCCTGAGACCGCAGACGCGCCCCTGCCAGGGCGTCTTCCTGCATCTGCACGGTGGCGGGTGGACCCTGGGCGGGGCGAGCGAGCAGGACCCGCGCCTTGCGGAGATCGCCGAACGCACCGGCCTCGCCGCCGTTTCGGTCGAATACCGGCTCGCGCCCGAGCATCCCTATCCGCAGGCGCCCGACGACTGCGAGGCGGCCGCGCTCTGGCTGCACCTGAACGGCGCGGATGTGTTTGGTCCCGGCATCCATGCCATCGGTGGGGAATCCGCCGGCGCCAATCTCGCCGCCACGACCCTGCTGCGCCTGCGCGACCGGCACGGCCTGAGCGACCTGTTTGCCGGAGCGGTCTTCTCCTGCGGCTGCTTCGACCTTCGCCTGACGCCAAGCGCGCGCAACTGGGGCGAGGAAAAGCTGGTGCTGAACACCCGCGACATTTCCATGTTCGCCCGCCACTACCTCGCCGACGGCCATTCGCCCTACGATCCCGACATCTCGCCGCTCCTTGCCCGTCTCGAGGGGATGGTGCCCGCCCATTTCTCGGTCGGAACGCGCGATCCCCTGCTCGACGACACGTTGTTCATGGCCGAACGCTGGCGCGCGGCGGGCAACGTGACGGAGCTTGCCGTCTATCCCGGCGGCTGCCACGTCTTCCAGCGCTTTGACCTGCGGATCGCCCGCGAAAGCAACCAGGCGATCGACCGTTTCCTCGCCCACCTGATCCCTTCCGGATAATCCTTCCACCGGCGTCTCCAGCCTCGGAGCCTTCTTGAATGCCTGCGTTCGAAACCCTGTTTTCCTTTGTAAATTGTTGGGAATGCGACGAAAATGATCACCTCAACGTCCAGTTCTACCTCAGCCGCTTCGACGAGGCCGACCGGCAGTTCCGCCTTCTCGGCGGGCTGAGCGACGCCGTCGCCGGTCCGCGCCGCGCGCGGCACGTTCGGTTTCACAACGAACTCTTTGCCGGCGACACGCTGCACATGACCAGCCATGTGGCCTTCGACGGTCCCTACATGCTGACCGTGGTGCACGAGTTGCGGCGCACCGCCGACGGCTCGCTGGCCGCGACGGCGATCGATGGTTACGCCCCCGCCGACAGCATGGCGCGCGAGTTGCGCCGGCGCTTCGCCGAGGCGTCCGACGCCATGCCCGATGCCGCGCAGCCGCGCGGCACCTCCGCCACCGGCGAGATGAACGGCGTGACGCCGGCCCAGCTCGAGGCCGCCGGCGCGCGGGTGACCAACAGGGCCACCGTGCTGCCGCGTCACACGGGCCCCGACGGACGCGCCGACGACTGTTTCGCGGCCGGATGTTTCGTGGAAGCGGCCCCGCACACCTGGAACATGACGCCCATGGACGAGGCCTGGCTAGCCGAGCGCAATCTCGGCCGGGTGGTCGCGGAGCTGAAGCTGTGCTGGGCGGGGCCGCTCAAGGTGGGTGAACCGGTGGTGACGCTGAGCGGGGTCACCGGTGCGGGTACGACCACCTTCACGATCCGTCACCACATGTTCGAGGCGCGCACCCAGCGCTTCGTCGCGGCGGCCGACGTGGTGTGCCTCGCGCTCGACCTTGAAACGCGCAAGGCCCCACCCCTTGCCGACGACGTGCGTCAGGAGATCCTGAAAGCGGCACTCAGGCGCTGACGGTCACGAGGCGTCGAGATCATGAGGCGCCGACGATCAGGCTCCCAGGACCCTGGCGTCAGTTCCCCAGATCGTCGTATTCCTCGCGCAACGACTTCATCATGCCGAAGAAGCGGCGCATCGCCTTTTCCGTGAAATCGAGCGCGCGACCAAGTTCCTTCTCCTCCTCGGGGGTGAAGGTCGGCTCGTCGTCGCCGTCGACCCGCGGCAGGGCGTCGGTCTTGGGCACGCTCTCGCCGGGGCGCGCCAGGCCCGCCTTGCGGCGCAATTCGGCGTTTTCCGCGCGCAGCGCCGTAACCTGTTTGCCGAGACGCTCGATCTCCGCCTCCAGCGCGAGCTGGGCGTCGGGCACGGCAACGCAGCGCCATGTGGCGTTGACCTTGCTGCATTCCGCGACCCGCCCCGTCTCGCGATCGAGCCGCAGGAAGATGTCGCCCGCCGGAGCCAGCACATAGCGGTCCCGGTCGACCTGCGGGCGGTCGTCCAGACCGGCAGCGTGGCCCGCGCCGGCAAGCATGACGGCCCCGCCGACGGCGAGCCCGAAGACCCTGGCACTCATGCGCATGTCTTGCTCCTTCCACGTGCCGGGCGCCGGGCGCCCCTGCCGTATGGCCCGCGCGTGACCCTTGCGGCCTACGGTTGCTCGTAGGGCGCGCGGCCACTTTCGAGCGCCTCGTCCAGCAGGGCCAGCCGGTCCTGCCCCCAGAAGACCTCGCCATTGAGCACATAGCTCGGCGAACCGAAGACGCCGCCCCCGATGGCGTCGGCCTGGTTTTCCATATAGCGCGCCACGACGGATTTTTCAGCCGCCCGGGCAATCACGTCCGTGCCGGCAAGGCCGAGCCCATCGAGAATCGCGGCCTGCACGGCCTCGGAGGCGATGTCGCGCTCCTCGACCCATGTCGCCTCGAAGACGGCCTGGCTGTAGTCCACGACCGGGCCGCCATCCATGGCCAGAAGCACCGCGATGCGGTCGGCCAGGTCCGGATTGACGGGGAAATAGGCCGGCTGCAGCGTCAGCGGCAGGTTGCGGTGCGCCCTCCAGCGCTGAAGCTCGATCAGGCGGTAGGCCTGACGCACCGGGTGGCGCTTGGCCAGCGGCAGGCCGCCGGTCTCCGCGAAAACCGTCGTCAGCGAGACCGGACGGAACCGCACCGCGTACTCGCGGCGGTCGGCCAGTTCCACGAAGGCGCGGTGGCCGAGATAGGCCCAGGGCGAGGCATGGGTGTAGAAATAGTCGATGACGCGCTGCATGAAGGCTCACGATCTTCCGGGACAGGTGGCGTACCCTGCGACGGGACGCGGTCACGATCAAGCCTTCTCGACCGCCTCCAGCAGCGCCGTCAGCGTGTCGATGGTATCCGCCTCAGCGGCCGGCTTGTCCCATCGCAGGCGAGAAATCCGGGGAAAGCGCATGGCGAGCCCCGACTTGTGGCGCGGAGAGCGGGCAAGCCCCTCGAACGCCACCTCGAGAACGAGCGCGGCATCGGCGTCGTGACGCACCTCCCGCACGGGACCGAAGCGGTTCACGGTGTTGGCGCGCACGAAGCGGTCGATCTCCCGCAGTTCCTCGTCGGTGAAGCCGAAGTAGGCCTTTCCCACCGGCACGAGTTCGCGCCCCTCGTCGCCTTCGCGCCAGACGCCGAACGTGTAGTCGGAGTAGAATGAGGAGCGCTTCCCGTGTCCGCGCTGGGCGTACATCAGCACGGCATCGACCCGGTGGGGATCGCGCTTCCACTTGAACCATTCGCCACGCGGGCGGCCGGGCACATAGCGTGCCTCCCACCGTTTCAGCATCACGCCCTCGATGGCCGCGACATCCGCGCCCGAATAGAGCTGTCGCGGATCGTTGCGCGCCCGTTCGGCCGCGTCCCAGCTCTCCAGGTCGAGGAGCGGCGACAGGTCGAGACGCGGGCTCGCCTGCCGTTCGACGAAGGCTTCGAGACGCGCGCGACGCACGCGGAAGGGCTCGCCGCGCAGGTCCTCGCCCTCGATCGCCAGCAGGTCGTAGGCACGAATCGCGACCGGATGGGCGCGCATCAGCTTCGCCGTGACGCTCTTGCGGTTGAGGCGCTGCTGCAGCGCGTTGAAGGAGCGCACCTGGCCGTCCTCGATGACGAGAAGCTCCCCGTCGATGGCCGCGTCGAAGTCGAGGGCTTCCATCAGGTCCGGAAAGGCGGGGGAGATGTCCTCTCCCGTGCGCGAGAACAGCCGCGCGACCCGTCGTCCCGCGCGGTCCTGCCCCGAGACGGCCTGCACCCGGATGCCGTCCCATTTCCATTCGGCGGCGAAATCGGGAAGCGCCAGGGCCTCGCGGTCGCGCTCTTCCAGTGGATGAGCGAGCATGGCCGGGCGAAAGGGAGCGGGATCGTCTGTTTCGGGCCTCGGCCCGGTTCCCTCCGCCCAGGCGAACAGGGCCTCGTACGGTGGCTTGAGCGCGTGCCACACCTCCTCGATCTCGTCGGGGTCCCTGGGGCCGAGTGCCGCGACGGCGGTCTTTGCAAGACGCGCCGAGACCCCGACGCGCAAGCCCCCGGTCACGAGCTTGAGCAGTGCCCAGCGCCCGGTCTCGTCGAGACGGTCGAGCCAGCCCGCGACCAGCCCGGGCGCCTCGTTCCGCCCCGCCGTCTCCAGACGCTCCACCACCATCGACAGGGAGAGATCGCCCGCCTCGCCCGGCGGTGCATCCTCCGGGATCGGCCAGATCAGCGCGATGGTCTCGGAAAGGTCGCCGACGAAGTCATAGGAAAGCTCGAACAGATACGGATCCACGCGCTCGGCGACCAGCGCGCGCAGCATGGCGGGTTTGGCGTTGCGAAACCTGAGGCCACCCGTCAGCGCCGCGAGCGCCAGCCCCCTGTCGGGGTCCGGCACCCGGGCGAAGTGATCGGCCAGAAGCGTCAGCTTCGCGCCCCGTCGCGGCTCGTGCGACAGCCGGTCGAGGAGACTTGCGAAACGCTGCATGGACCTTGCGGCCGCTCAGGGCTCGTTGACGATCATCGCGATGGACCAATCGGTTCCCGCGTAGATCAGGTGATAGTGGCAGGTGAACTCGAACACAGGCTCGCCATCCGCCGTGCTCTGGGTCCAGGCCAGCGTCACCAGCCCCGCATCCCCTTCCACATGGCCGGAGACCACCTCGTAGTCGGAGTTGACCACGCCTTCCTGGTCGAGCGCCGAGAGCAGCTTGTCGATGTTCTCCAGGAGTTCTTCCTCGTCGACGAAGACGTTACCCTTGCCGAACTGCCAAATCACCGCCGGATAGGAGAAGCAGTCGGCAATGGCCTCCGCGTCGAAATCGTCGAAGGCGGTGCGATAGTCGTCGAAAAGCTGGAGCACCGCGTCCTCGAGGGCTTCCACCGACGCCGTCTCGCCGGCCTGCGATTGTGCCCCGTTCTCCCGGAAGGAGCCGTTGCGGTCGTCGGAGCCGAAGTCAGCCATTGCACTTCTCCCTGCAACATCGTCCAGCCATGTGCCGGACCGTTACGGCAGCGCCGTCACACCTCCCAGAGGATCACCGCGCCCTGTCCCTGTCCAGAGGTCATCCGGCTTTGTCACCGGTGAGTTGCCCGCCTCCGCCCGGTCCCTGTTCCGCCGGCGGTCCGGCTTCGCCGGCCTCGCCCTCCCCCTCGCCATATCCGATGAGGTTCAGCGGTCGCGCGGAAAGCCCCTGCGTCCGGCACCAGTGCACCAGCGCCTCTTCCGCGCCGTGGGTCACCCAGATTTCACCGGCGCCCGTTTCCGTCACGCTTCCGCAGAGATCGTCCCAGTCGCAGTGGTCGGAAATGACGAGCGGCAACTCCGCGCCGCGCTGGCGGGCGCGGGCGCGCACCCTCACCCAGCCGCTGGCGATCGCCGTCACCGGATCGCCGAACCTGCGGGCCCAGCGGTCGGCAAGCTGGCCAGGCGGACACAGAACGATCTCCCCGGCAAGCTCCTTCCCCCGCCGTCCGACGGCTTCCAGCGGGCCGAGGTCGATCCCTTCCTCCTGATAGAACGCACAAAGGCGCTCCAGTGCGCCATGCAGGTAGACAGGCCGGTCGTAGCCCGCCCGGCGCAGTTCCGCGATGACCCGTTGCGCCTTGCCCAGCGCGTAGGTTCCCACGAGGTGGGTGCGGTCGGGAAACAGGGCCCGCGAGGCGAGAAGCTTCGCGCATTCCTCCCCGGCGGGCGGATGACGGAACACCGGCAGGCCGAAGGTCGCCTCGGTTATGAAGACATCGCAGGGCACGGGCTCGAAAGGCGCGCAGGTGGGGTCCGCCTGACGCTTGTAGTCGCCGGAGATGACCACCCGGATTCCGCCCTGCCGGATGGCGATCTGCATGGAGCCGAGCACATGGCCGGCGGGATGGAAGGATACGTCCACCTCGCCGATCCGCAAGGTCTCGCCGGGACGCGCCTCCTGCGTCGCGGCGGCGAACTCCGCGCCGTAGCGGATCGCCATGATGGCAAGCGTCTCGCGCGAGGCCAGAACCGCGCCGTGGCCGGCGCGTGCGTGGTCGGCATGACCATGGGTGACGAGCGCGCGCGGCACCGGCCGCAGCGGGTCGATATGAAACCCGCCGGCGGGGCAGTACAGACCGGCCTCCGTCAGCGTGAGGATATCGCTTCCGGAGAGGATGGAGCGCGGCTTCGCGGCGCCCCCTTCTGCCGCGTCAGATGTGCTGGCCGCCATTGATGTGGATCTCGCTACCGGTCACATAGGATGCGTGTCGGCTTGCCAGGAAATGCACCACCTCCGCCACTTCCTCCGGTCGCCCGAGCCGCTTCATCGGAACCTGCGTCTCCACGACATGCTCGGTGCCGGCCGAAAGGATCGCCGTTTCGATCTCGCCGGGCGCGACCGCGTTCACACGCACGTCGAACTCGGCCAGTTCGTGGGCAAGCTCGCGGGTGAGCGCCGATAGGGCCGCCTTCGACACCGCATAGGCCGCACCGGCAAAGGGATGCACGCGAAAGCCGGCGATCGAGGTGACATTGACCACCGAGCCCTTCGCCGCCTTCAGCTCGTCGAGAAGCTGCTGGCACAGGAGAAGCGGCGCGATCAGATTGACCTGCTGCACGGTCTGCAGCGTCTGAAGGGACGTTTCCATGGCGCCGAGCCGCGCGCCGTCCTCGCCCTTGGGGGAGATGCCGGCATTGTTGACCAGCGCGGTCAGCGGGCGGCCGGCGAGCATCGCCTTGAGCTCGTCGGCGGCCTCCTGCACGGAGGCCGGATCGGCGAGGTCCGTGGTGATGTGATGGACGATGCCCTCGGCCCAGGGGCACACGCTTGAAAACGGTGTCCGGGCGAGCGTGATGACGTCCCAGCCCTCCCGGTAGAACAGGCGCACAATCGCATGGCCGATGCCGCGGCTGGCGCCGGTCACGGCGACCACGGGCTTTTGCGCCCCGCCGCTCTGCGGTTCCTGCATGAACGCTTTTCCTGCCCTGTCATGGAGCGGCCAAGCCCGCTCCCTCAAAGCCTTACATGGTTCTCCTCGCCATTGCATCAAAGGGCGCCCCGTGGGGATGTGAAGATACAAGGTGTCGCAGGCCCCGTTCCCGTCATGGCGGCGCCTCGACGTCGCCGCGAGATCGGCCTATGTCTCGATCCCGATGGACGCCGCACAAGACCCACTTCTGCCGGAGACCTTCTCGAGCTGGTTCGCCGCACGAGGCTGGGCCCCGCGCCAGCATCAGCTCGACCTCGTGCGGCTGGCGCAGGCGCGTGCTTCTGCGCTCCTCATCGCTCCCACGGGTGCCGGCAAGACGCTGGCGGGCTTCCTGCCCAGCCTGATCGCGCTCGCCGCGCGCGGCAGGCGCAAGCCGGGAACGCCGGCGCGACGCCATGTGCACACGCTCTACATCTCGCCGCTGAAGGCGCTGGCGGTCGACATCGCCCGCAACCTGGAACGCCCGGTCGCCGAAATGGGGCTTCCCGTCACAATCGAGACCCGCACCGGCGACACGCCGACCCACAAGCGCCAGCGCCAGAAACAGGCGCCGCCCGACATTCTCCTGACGACGCCGGAGCAGATCGCCCTGCTTCTCTCCGATCCCCAGGGCCGCGAGATGCTGTCGGGTGTCGACACGGTGATCCTCGACGAGTTGCACGCTCTGGTCACCTCCAAGCGCGGCGACCTTCTGGCGCTCGGGCTCGCCGCACTGCGCCGGCTCTCGCCCGACCTTCGTGCCATCGGACTGTCGGCGACGGTGGCCAATCCCGACGACCTGCGCGCCTGGCTCGTGTCACAGGGGGACGGGGACAGGCAGCTTGCGGAACTCGTCCGGGTCGCGGGCGGGGCAACGCCCGACATTTCCATTCTCGACACGGCCGAACGCCTGCCGTGGTCGGGACATTCCGCGCGCCATGCGGTCGGCGACGTCTACGAGCTCATCAAGGCGAACCGCATGAGCCTTGTCTTCGTGAACACCCGCTCCCAGGCCGAGATGCTGTTCCAGAACCTGTGGCACGCGAACGAGGACAACCTGCCCATCGCCCTGCATCACGGCTCGCTCGACGTCGGCCAGCGGCGCAAGGTCGAGGCGGCCATGGCCGAGGGCCGGCTCAAGGCGATCGTCTGCACCTCCTCGCTCGATCTCGGCATCGACTGGGGCGACGTGGATCTCGTCATCCAGGTCGGGGCGCCGAAGGGCGCAAGCCGCCTCGCCCAGCGCATCGGCCGGTCCAACCACCGCATGGACGATCCCTCGCGCGCCGTTCTGGTGCCGGCGAACCGGTTCGAGGTCCTGGAGTGCCAGGCGGCGCTCGCGGCCTCGCGCGTCGGCGCGCAGGACACGCCCCCCTTGCGCGAGGGCGCGCTGGACGTTCTCGCCCAGCACGTGCTGGGCGTTGCCTGCGCGGGGCCGTTTTCGCCGGACGCGCTCTTTGGCGAGGTCCGGTCCTCGGAAGCCTATCGGAGCCTCACCCGGCACCAGTTCGACCGGGTGGTCGATTTCGTCGCGACCGGGGGATATGCCCTGTCCACCTACGAACGCTATGCCCGCCTGAAGCCGGCCGGCGACGGTCTCCTGCGCCTGTCGCATCCCAGGATCGCCCAGCAGTACCGGCTGAACGTGGGCACCATCGTCGAGGCGCCCATGCTCAGGGTGCGGCTGCAGCGGGCCCGCGCCGACGGGCGGCGGGCTGCGGTTGGACGTGGCGGACGGGTGCTCGGCCAGATCGAGGAATGGTTCGTCGAGCAACTCGCCCCCGGCGACACCTTCCTGTTCTCGGGCGAGATCCTGCGCTTCGAGGGCCTGGCGGAGAACGAGGCCATCGTCTCGCGCGCCCGCGCCGAGGCACCCAAGATCCCCTCCTACCAGGGCGGCAAGTTTCCGCTTTCCACCTATCTGGCGGAAGGGGTGCGGGCGATGCTCGCCGATCCCGCCGGCTGGTCCGCCCTGCCCGGCCAGGTCCGCGACTGGCTCGAGCTGCAACGCCTCAACTCGCGCCTGCCCGACCGCGACGGACTGCTGGTGGAGACTTTCCCCCGCTCGGGAAAACACTATCTGGTCTGCTATCCCTTCGACGGTCGGCTTGCCCATCAGACGCTGGGAATGCTGCTGACCCGCCGGCTCGAGCGCGCCGGGCTGCATCCGCTCGGGTTCGTCGCCAACGACTATGCGCTCGCCGTGTGGGGGCTGAGCGACCTGGGAGCCGAGGCGGAAAGCGGGCGGCTCTCGCTCGACGCGCTGTTCGACGAGGACATGCTGGGGGACGACCTCGACGCATGGCTTGCCGAATCGAGCCTCATGAAGCGCACGTTCAGGAGTTGTGCCGTGATCGCCGGACTGATCGAGCGCCGCCATCCGGGCAAGGAGAAGACCGGGCGGCAGGTGACCGTCTCCTCGGATCTCATCTACGACGTGCTGCGGCGGCACGAGCCCGGTCACATCCTTCTGGAGGCAACCTGGGCGGACGCCGCGTCAGGACTTCTGGATATCTCGCGCCTGGGGCAACTTCTTGCCCGAATACGCGGTCGAATCGCGCATACTCGTTTGGCGCGAATCTCTCCGCTCGCCGTCCCGGTGATGCTGGAGATCGGCAAGGAACCCGTCTTCGGCGCGGCGCAGGAAGCGCTGCTGGCCGATGCAGCGGAGGATCTGGTCAGGGAGGCAATGGGGTGAGACCTTTCACGGCCGAAATCGAGACGCGGCGCTTCGCGCCGGTCTGTCACGACATCGCCATCGCCGGGGAGCTTGTCGGCCTGCACGACAGCGGGGCGCTCTGGTGGCCGGACGAGAACACGCTCATCGTTTCGGACCTGCATTTCGAGAAAGCCTCGAGCTACGCCCGGCGCGGCGTCATGCTGCCGCCCTACGACACCGCCGCGACGCTGGAAAAGCTCGCCGAGGTGATCGACGCCTTCCAGCCCTCGCGTGTCGTGGCGCTCGGCGACAGCTTCCATGACGCCGACGGCTCCGACCGCCTTCCAGCCGCCTATCGCGCCATGCTCACCACGCTGCAACTCGGGCGCGAGTGGGTCTGGATCACCGGCAACCACGATCCGGTCGCGCCGGTTCTCCTGTGTGGCGAGACCCATGCCGAGATCGCCATCGGCAACCTCGTCTTCCGGCACGAGCCCGACGCGAACGCGGCGCCCGGCGAGATCTCCGGCCACCTTCACCCTTGCGCGCGCATCCGGCGCTATGGCCGCTCGGTCCGCCGCCCGTGCTTCGCAACCGACGGAAACCGGCTCGTGCTGCCCGCCTTCGGCGTCCTTACCGGCGGCCTCAACGTGCTCGACGCCGCGTGGCAGCCCTATTTCCAGGCGCGCGAATTCTCCGTCTTCATGCTCGGCGAGGGCCGCCTCTACCCCTTCACCGGCTCCCGGCTCGTCGGCGACCAGTAGTCACGGCCGGCACGCCGCGCGCAGCGAACGCAGGGCGGCGGACGATCCCTTCAGCGGATACTGCAGCATGTGCTCCAGCGAGCCGCCATGGTGCACCGTCACATGGCGCCCCCGCGCCAGTGCATCCACGAGCCCCGCGTCCGGCGGCAGCAGCGCGTCCGCCACGAGAACCTTCTCCCCTTCGGAAATGCCCACCGGAATGTCCGTCTCGTCACGCCCGACCGCGAAGGTCGGCAGGATGCCCCGCCCTTCGGTCTCCCACGCGCGGGCATGGTCGCTGATCTCATTGCCGTCGTAGAGCCACCAGGCCGAGTAGCGCAGCCGCAGGCCGTCGTCCTCGCAGGTCAGCGACAGATGCGCATCCGCCGGCCCGATCGCCGCCACGGGAGCCGGATCCTTCCGGTAGACCCAACGGTCCGCGGGCGCGGAGAAGACCGTGCCTCCGTCCGCCGACGCCGCCGTGTCACCACCCGTCCCGTCTGCCTCCACGAGGCTCGAGCGTTCCCGGCCCTGCCGGGTCGCCACCGTGAAGGACGGATCGCCCGGACGGTCGAAGACGATCTCGTAGGCATAGCTCTCGAACGCCTTTTCGAAGGTGCCGTCCGGCCTTTGCAGCCAGATCCGGTGCACGCAGCCGAGCGTTCCGCACCACATCATCTGGGTGCCATCGCACATCAGGTGACCGGTGTTGACCAGATAGTCGGCAAGGCCGTCGCCGTTGGCCTCCACGGGCACGATATAGCCGTCGAGAAAATCCATCTGCTCCCGGCAGGTGTCGGCGTTTTCCGCCCGTTCCAGCGCCAGCACCGCCTCCGGAATGTCCTCCGCCCGCGCCGGTGCGCACAGAAGCACCATTGCCGCGAGCGCCAGGGCTCCCGACCGGAAAATCCCCCGCCCCTGCATTCGAACACCCTCCCGCTGTCCCTCAACGACAACGCGATGGTGCCATGCGCCCGGCACTGCAACCAGATGAAATTGGCAAGTCGCGCGCAGATGCCGTCTAGGGTGTGGACCCATAAACGAGACATGTCCGGCGTGAAAACGGCAAGGAGGTGCAAGGAGAAGCACGCCGGGCGGGCCTTCCGCCCGGCCAAGGGCTTCGACGCCGCAGATCGAAGCCGTTTTCACGTCCCTTCGGGATTTGCCCGGCCAGGGCCGGGCAACAGCGTTGCCAGCCTTTGAAAACCGGACGGTTTCCTGCAGACTTGCGCCTCGTATCCAACCCTAGCGAACAAACCGGATCCGCCTCGTTTATGGGTCCACACCCTAGATCAGCCCTTCGCGCAGCACGAGAAGCAGGGAGCCGGTGGCGATCAACAGCGACACCACCGCCACCATGGTAAGCCTCGCACGCAGGCCGCCATACCATGCGGGCAACAGGCCGGCGCTCGCGGCCCGCGTGTCGGCCATGCCCTGCAGCAAAAGTCCGGCGGCGAGCATGAGCAGGCCCTGAACGGGCGGCAGCATGGTCGCGATCCAGGCAACGAGCGAGGGAAGCACGGAAAACGCATAGCCGGCGGCTCCGCGCTCACCGGCCTGCATGGCCGCTCCCCAGCGTGCGCCCCCCAGGAACGACAGGATCACCGCGCCGTAGAGCATCACCGCGAGCGCGGCATGTCCCGTTGCCGCCGGGCTCACGACCTCGAAGGCGGCAACCGTCAGATAGGCCGCGCCCGCGACGAAGGGCACGAGCCCGGCCAGCCCGAGCCATGCCGCCGCCGAAGGCTGGCCGCGCGGGGGTGGCGTGTCTTTTGCGGTGACGTCGGACATGACGTTCGGCCCCTTTTCGTTCCGGCATCCTGTGTCCGGTCAGGGTCTACGCGTCAGTCCTTGCGGAAGATCACTCCCGCCAGCCATCCGGTGAACAGCGCCAGCGCGATGGCGATGATGCCGTAGACCGCCGAATACGCGTAGGCGAGCGAATGAGTGAACTGCTCGAAGCCGGTCTTGGCGATCGTCAGCTTCTGCTCGGCGGAGGCCAGCAGCACGCCGCCGCGCAGCAGGTAGGTGGAGACGGTATATTCGCCCACCGGGATGTTCGCCGGCAGTTGCACGGCGGTGCGGAACAGCGATCCGCTCAGGAAATCGATGGACCCCGGGCGCTCGGCGTACAGTCCCGCTTGCACTCGAAGACGCAGGAAGGCCTCGCGAAAATTGTTGCGGTCGGACATGGGCGCCTCGGACGCCGCCACGATCGGCAGGTTGAGGTTGCGCAGTCCGATGCGGTAGCGCTCCAGGATCGAGCGCGCGGCCAGTTCATGCGAGGCGCGGGTCGTGTGCACGGCGAGAAAGCTCGGCACCTCGGCGAAGGTCTCCGCCTCGCGGTTCACCCAGATGCCGAGAAAACGGCCCTTCCGGCGGGTGCGCACCACCTGCTCGGGACCGGACACGACCACCGCGAGATCGTATGGCTCGGGCCGCGACACGGTGACGGCGTCACGGGCGATCTCGCCGAAGACGACGATGGTCGTTCCGGTGAAATTGGACTGGATGCGGATCTCGTCCGCCGACATGGCCGCGATGAGCTGCTCGGAACGCGCCTC
>PBLF01000004.1 GCA_002722295.1 Stappia sp.
GCCCGCCCCAAAAGCCAGTCCGGAGCCTTCATGACCCAGTGCGCCCTGTGTTCCTCCCCCGATGCGACCGCTTTCGAGGTCGCCCCCCGCGATGTGAGCGTGCCCGTTTGCGACACCTGCCGCGAGGGACTTGAGCACGGCCCGCAGGACGCGCCGCACTGGCAGTGCCTGAACGAGGCCATCTGGAGCACGGAGCCGGCGGTGCAGGTTCTCGCGTGGCGGCTGCTCAAAGGGCTTTCCGAGGCCCCCTGGGCACGCGACGTGCTCGACATCGCCTATCTCGACGAGGACACGCTGAGCTGGGCGGAAGCCGGCCTCGAAACGGGCGACAAGATCGTTCACGTGGACAGCAACGGAACCGTTCTCGCCTCCGGCGACACGGTGACCCTCATCAAGGACCTCCCCGTCAAGGGCGCCGGCTTCACCGCCAAGCGCGGCACGGCCGTGCGCAAGATCTCGCTGGTGGAAGACAACCCCCGCCACCTGGAAGGCAAGGTCGAGGGCCAGCGGATCGTCATTCTCTGCGAGTTCGTGAAAAAGGCCTGAACCGGCGGTCGGTGCTGCCGTTTCAGGCTGCCCGTTCAGGTGCCCAGAAGCAGCAGCACGATGCCACCCGCGATCAGCGCCGTGCCGATCAGTTCGGCCGGATGCAGGGTCTCGCGGAAGATCCGCCAGGAAACGATGAAGGTGAAGATCAGCTCGATCTGGCCGAGCGCGCGCACATAGGCCACCTTCTCCAGCGTCATCGCGGTGAACCAGCCGGCCGATCCGGCGACGCCGACCAGCCCCACCCACACCGCGCCGCGCCAGTTGACCGCACTGGCGCGGAGCTGGTCCGGCTCGCGCCACGCCATCCAGGCGATCATGGCAATGGTCTGGAAGGTCGTGACGAAGGCGAGCGTGAAGGCCGCCTGCATCAGGAAACCCGGTCCGCCCAGCGACAGCGACGCGGCGCGGTAGCAGACGGCCGACAGGCCGAACATCGCCGCCGAGGCGAGACCGATCTGCGCGGGGCGCCCGGCAAGTGCGGTGACGAGGGATCCGAACCCGACCGGCTTGCCGGCGAGCGAGACGAAAATCACGCCGACCACGCCAACGGCGATCGCAAGCCCCGCGAGCGGCGTCACCGTCTCGCCGAGCAGCACGAGACCGAAGATCGCCGCCTGGACCGGCTCGGTCTTGGAGTAGGCCGTGCCGGCAACGAAATTTCTCAGCGAGAAGAGATAGACGAGCAGGAAGGTCGCCAGGATCTGCGCGATGCCGCCGACCATGCCGTAGAAGGCGAAGGGCGCGTTGGGCTCGGGCAGCGAGTGGCCGCCGAGCCAGTGCAATCCGGCCAGATAGACCAGCGCGAAGGGAACGCCATAGCCGAAGCGCACGAAGGTCGCGCCCGTCGTGCCGAGCCGTCCGGCGAGATGACGCTGGAGGGCGGAGCGGGCGTTCTGGCAGAAGGCGGCGAAAATGGTGACGGGAATCCACAGGTCCATCCGTCTGCAATACCCCAACACCCGGGAAACCGACAGGATTTCTTGTCGGGGATCGCATTTGCGGCGGCGCGGTCATCACCTCACGGATCGCCCGCGCCTTCCCGCGCTTGACACCGGATTGAGGGGCGGCTTAGGTCGCGCCAGATTTTTCACGTTGACCGATGTCCTTCCGTGCAGGAGTTCCGCCGATGAACCACGCCCACACCGACCAGGCGAAGCTCGCCCAGACCATCGACGCCGCCTTCGAGGATGCCGCCTCCATCGGCACCCACACGACCGGCGAGGTCCGCGAGGCGGTGGAAGCCGCCCTCGACCTGCTCGACAAGGGACTGGCCCGCGTTGCCGAGAAGCGCGACGGCGAGTGGGTGGTGAACGCGTGGCTGAAGAAGGCCGTGCTGCTTTCCTTCCGCCTGAACCCGATGGAGATCATCAAGGGCGGCCCGGGCGACGCGACCTGGTGGGACAAGGTTCCCTCCAAGTTCGACGGCTGGCGCGGCGTCGATTTCGAGGAAGCGGGCTTCCGTGCCGTTCCGGGCACCATCGTGCGCCGCTCGGCCCATATCGCGAAGACCGTCGTCCTGATGCCGTCCTTCGTCAATCTCGGCGCCTTCGTCGACGAGGGCACCATGGTCGACACCTGGGCGACGGTGGGATCCTGCGCGCAGATCGGCAAGAACGTCCACCTGTCCGGCGGCGTCGGCATCGGCGGCGTGCTTGAGCCGCTGCAGGCCGGCCCCGTCATCATCGAGGACAACTGCTTCATCGGCGCCCGTTCCGAGGTCGTCGAGGGCTGCATCGTGCGCGAGGGCTCGGTGCTCGGCATGGGCGTCTACATCGGCAAGTCCACGAAGATCGTCGACCGGACCACCGGCGAGGTCTTCTACGGCGAGGTGCCGCCCTACTCCGTGGTCGTGGCCGGAGCCATGCCGGGCAAGCCGCTGCCGAACGGCGAGCCGGGTCCGAACCTCTATTGCGCCGTGATCGTGAAGCGGGTCGACGAGAAGACGCGCTCCAAGACCTCGATCAACGAGTTGCTGCGCACCTGATTTCGCCTCGCGCGAACGGGCTGCCGAACATGCAAAGGGGCGCCTCGCGGCGCCCCTTTTCGTTGAAGCGGATAGCTTTGCGATCAAGGCACGCTGTGGCGTACGGCCAGAAGCGACTTACCAAGCAGCATGAAACGCTCCATCTCGATGTCCGCGTCGGGAAACAGATGGCGCATCTGCCGCCGGTCGAGCATGGCGGCGTCCTCCGCCGAGGTCATCGCCTCGTCGAGCGTCGACGCCTTGGGATAGAACCCCGTGCGCATCATCATGTGAATGCGGTAGGCCACCGGACGCGGTAGCCAGTGCAACATGGGGAAGCGGGCGTGCGGCTCGATCGGAAACCAGAAGTTCGGCGTCTGGATCAGGAAACTCGGCGCGAGACGGCGCGCCTCGCGGGCGAAGGCGACCTTGTTCGGCCACAGGCCGACATGCTCGATCACCGAGTTCGAGAAGATCACGTCGAAGGAATTGTCATCATATTCCGGCATCGCGCAGGCATTGCCGATGCGGTCTTCCACCGGCAGGCCGTCGTCGGCGCCCTCGCCCTGATCGAGCGCGAGATTGACGCAGGTGACCTGCAGGTTGGAGAAATCGATCTCGTCGCGCCACACCTGCCAGAACGATCGCGTGCCGCCCATGTCGAGCAGCCGGCAATGACCCTTTCTGGCGACATGATCGGCGATCATCGCGTTGAGACGTTCAACGCGACGCTTGCGAAACACGTTGTTCTTTGACACGGGCGAAAGACTGAACACGCGTGGCTCCCGGCTGACTGGACAGATCCCCCTCCCGCAAGTCAGGCGGGACGACGGACCTGCTCTACCACCTTTGACATAACCGCGGATTAACGCGCTCAAAAAGCCCGACGGCCTTCGGGAGGAAGCCACCCGACTTGATTGTCTTCCGCAGGCAGCCTAAGTCCGGGGCAGTTTTCCTGCACCCAAGGCACCCATGACCCTTCCTACGCCCCATACCGGCCCGCTCGGTCTCGCGTGGCTCATGTTCAGCCCGATCGGGCGCGTTTCGCGCGAGCCCTTCTGCCTGGGGCTGGCGCTCGCCTGGTGCCTGTTCGCCATCCCCATGTCGATCTGGATCCAGGATCTGGCGCTGACGAGCGAAACGGACATGGAAACGGCGATGTCGCAACTGGTCGGCGAGCACCCCTCGCTGCCGCTGATGCTGCTCGCCTTCCAGTGGGTGGAGATCGCGCTGGTGATCAAGCGGCTACAGGACAAGGCGCTGACCGGGTTCCTGGCCGTCCTTCTCTTCGTGCCCTTCATCAACATCGTGCTGCTGCTTGGCCTGTGCGTGATGCCGGGAGACAGCGGCGCCAACGTCTACGGCCCGCATCCCAACAGCCGCTGGAAGCGTCCGGGCTGAGCAAGCCGCCACCCGGAAAGCTCGCCCCCTCAAGACTCGTCCCGAAAGATCGCCGCATGACCGCCTCCACGCTTTCTCCCGCCGTCGAACTCGCCCGGGACCTGCTGCGCTGCCCCTCCGTGACCCCGGCCGAGGGCGGTGCGCTTGCATTGCTTCAGCAGCGTCTGGAGGCCGCCGGCTTCACCGTCGAGCGGCCGGTGTTCTCCGACCGGGACACCCCGGACGTGGAGAACCTTTTCGCCACGATCGGCACGGAAGGCCCTCATTTCGTCTTCGCCGGGCATACCGACGTGGTGCCGGCGGGCGACGTGGCCGCGTGGAGCCATGAGCCCTTCGGCGGCACCATCGCCGACGGCATCCTTTACGGACGCGGCGCGGTGGACATGAAAGGCGGCATTGCCTCCTTCGCGGCGGCGGCCCTTGCCTTTCTGAAGGAGCGCGGCGCTGACTTCGGCGGTCGTATTTCCTTCCTCATCACCGGCGACGAGGAAGGCCCCGCGGTCAACGGCACGGTGAAACTGCTGAAGTGGGCCGAAGAGGCGGGGCACCGCTTCGATGCCTGCATCGTCGGCGAACCCACGAACCCCGACAGGCTCGGCGACGCGATCAAGGTCGGCCGGCGCGGATCGCTGACCGGCACGCTCACCGTCACCGGCGTTCAGGGGCACGTTGCCTACCCGCATCTGGCGCGCAACCCGCTGCCGGATCTGGTGCGCTTGGCCGAGGCCCTCAACACTCTTGAACTGGATGCGGGAAACGAGCGGTTCCAGCCCTCGAACCTGGAAATGACCACCATCGACGTGGGCAATGCCGCGACCAACGTGATCCCCCGTCAGGCCGTGGCCCGGTTCAATATCCGTTTCAACGACATCTGGAGCATAGAGACGCTGCGCGTCAGGGTGCGCGAGGCGCTGGAGGCCGTCGCAGGGCTCACGTGCGACTGGACGCTCGAGTTCTCCAGGGATGCGAGCGAGAGCTTTCTCACCAACGACGCCGTGCTGATCGATGCACTGGGCAAGGCCGTCGAGGCCGAGACGGGCAGACGTCCCGAGCTTTCCACCGGCGGAGGGACCTCGGACGCGCGCTTCATCAAGAACTATTGCCCGGTGGTGGAGTTCGGGCTCGTCGGCCAGACGATGCACAAGGTGGACGAACAGGTTCCCGTTGCCGATCTCGACCGGCTCGCCGCGATCTACCGCCGTTTCCTCGAAAGCTATTTCCCCTGACCCGGCGTCCCTCGCACCCGGCGCCCCGAACGTCCGGTGGCGGCTAGTGCTTGCTCTCGATCATCAGGTACTGCGCGCCACCGCTGTCGACGAGATTGACCCGCAGCCGCTTGGACCGTGACACACCGTCGAAGCCGCTCACGGTCGCCTGCATGGGGGTTCCTCCTCCCTTGCGGGCATGGGTCAGCAGCGACATGAAGGTCTTGGGATGCAGCATGGTCTCGGTGATCGGAGCCGACTCCATCAGTTGCTCCGTGATCGCGAAGGTCTTTCGCGCCGCCGCATTGATGGCGACGATCATGCGCGTCTTCACGTCGATCACCAGCATGGGTGCATGCACGGCGTTGAAGACATGGAAAAAGTCGATGCCGTTGGAGGCGACCTTCTCCGCCGAGAAAACGACGCCGCCAAGCCCCGAGGACACCCGGAACGGCATGATCGAGAACGTCAGCGTGAGCGAGTCACCGGAGGCCAGGAAGAACCGCTTGTTGCCCTCCACCGGCGCGCGCCGCGCCAGGGTGGTGAGAATCACCGAGGTCAGGGTCTTGCCGACACGGTTGGGGATATGCGCGACATTGCGCCCGATGCACAGCGAGGCGTCGGCGATGTGAAACAGCGACACCAGCGCATCGTTGGCGTAGCGCAGGTAACCGAAGCTGTCGACGACGAGAACCGCCTTTTCGCTCGATTCGACCAGGTGCCGGATGAGCGGCGCCACGCCACGCACGGCCGAACCGCTGGCCTCGTCCTCCTGATCCTCGTCGGCCACAGCCACGACGAAGGTGCGTCCGCCCTCGACCTGGTAGCGCGATGCGGTCAGCGTCAGTCCCGACCCCATGTCGCCGCCGCCGAGTTCGACCGGACCGGCCTGACCGAACTTCACCGCATTCTGGATGAGCCCCAGCACCTGCTTCTGATCGGTCTGCGAAAGGAGCCTCAGCGCCGTCGAAAGCGGCGCCTCATTGAGCCCGGCACGCTGCGCGAAGTCGAGGGCCTGGGACTCGAGCCAGACGATGCGCTTGGCCTGGATGTCGACCAGGAAGAACGAAAGCCCGGCAAGAGACAGCGCCCCTTCGACGGCGGTGCTTCCCGCGGGCGGACGGGAACTCTCCTCCGTCTTCTGCTCGCTCTCGGGCTGAGGCTCCGCTTTCTCCAAGGCTTCCATCGCAGTTCTTCCGTTTCGGCACACCCGCGCCCCTGGCGCGGACCGTCTCCATAGACGACGTGTTGAATGCCCATCTTGGGCGAAAGCTCCTGCCAATCGGTAAAAACGGGATGACAATCCGCACCTGATCGGCGGTTTTCCAGAGCCGGAACGCGCGGTCCCCGGCTGCCACGAAACCGCCGCGAAATGACACAGGAAGCGCCAGATTGGGAACCTCTCGCCGCCCGCTTCCCCCCTCACCTTCGCCAGTGTCGAGGAACAAGATCTCGCGGAGTTGAGAGTGATGCGTAACAGGTTTCCGTCTCGAGACAGACACACGACCGCGAAAACGGCCCCCGCCCCCCGGGGCCGTTCGCGAATCCGCTTTGCCGTCCCCCTGCGTGCCGGGCTCGCGGCAATGCTCGGCGCCATTCCCGCGCTGGTGATCGCCTCCAGCGCCCGCGCCGCCGGCTCCACGCCGGCCGACGACTGGACCATGGGCCTGCTTGCCCTCGCCTTTGCCTCCATGCTTCTGGTTCTGGCCCTGATGGGCACCCGGCTGAGCAAGGGGCTGCGTCAGGGCATCGCCGCCCGCGACGGACATCGCGACGCCGGGGAGTTCCGCTGATGCGCCGCGCCCTGCCCATGCCCGTCCGCCTGTCCCTCTCCGGCCTCTTTGGAGGCGACAGCGAGCAGAACGCCGCCGCCCGCCTGGCCGCGGCCGTCGCGCTCGGGCTGCTCTTCGCCGTTTCGCTGACGCTTTTCGGCGGCCCGATCGCCCATTCCCTCAAGGGCCTGCAGGCCGAGCAGGTCTCGACCTCCCAGGAGCTGCCCTTGCGGCAGTGACCGCCGTCCGCCAGGCGACCGGGTGCCGCATCTTCCCGCGCGCCATTGCAGAGGGCGACAAAACGCGCCAAACATCGTGGCATGACTTGCGGGCGCGCCCCAAGGCGCGCCCGCGCCACGAGAAGGGCTTAGACAATGGCGACCGACCTCAATCTGTCCCCTGACACGATCCGGATGTTCATCCAGAAAGCGCGCGCCGCCTCGGGCGCCGTGGAAGACGGTTTCGAGGACGGACGCGACCACGAGGTCGAGTTCGACGCGGACATGCTCGAGGACACGCATGCCCACGACGGGCTGGCGGAGGAAGAGGTCGAGGACCTCAGCAGCGAGGAACTGCGCGAGCTGATCGACGACCTGAACGTCGACGAGGCAGCCGAGCTCGTCGCCCTCCTGTGGGTCGGACGCGGCGACTACGACGCCGCCGACTTCCCGCAGGCGGTGGAGGATGCGCGCGAACGTGCGGTCGGCTCCACCGCGAAATATCTCACCGGGATGCCCCTGCTCGCCGACCACCTCGAAGCCGGTCTGGACGCACTGGAGCTGTAAGGCCATCGTACCGGGGCGACTCACTTCTCGCTCCAGGCCCAGCGACCCGGGCATTTTTCAGGCTCTCCTTCGAATCTGCTGCTCTCCAACACCCCGTGCCGGCCATCCGGCGAGGGGTGTTTTCCCCTGCGTCCCTGCAAGATCTCTGGATAACCTGCCGTTCACGTCAGCCGGCGCTTTACACTTTGTTAACCATACCGGCCAAATGTCTTGCGTGCGACAACGCGTGGCGGAGACAACGCATGAACTACTCCAATCGGTCCGACGTGGATTCCCTGTCCCGCGACGGGTTCACCGCGCGACCCGTCTCTCCCTGGCCGACCGCCCTCTGGGTGACGACGGCGGCACTCGCGCTGACCCTGGTCGTCTGCTTCGCCTTCCCCAACGGCTGAGCCCCGCGCGATCGCGCTTGCGGCCCCGCCGGCTTTGGGATAGCCGGTCGCCATGAGCCGTTTCGCAGCAAATTCACTCCTTCTTCTCGCAGCTCTCGTCTGGGGATCCGCGCTGGTCGCGCAGGCCACCGCCATGGATCACCTGGGACCGCTGACCTTCACCGGGCTGCGCTTCCTGATCGCCGCGGCCGTGGTTCTTCCCTTCGCCCTGGCGGAGGGGCGGCGCGCCAGGGCACGCGGTACGCCCGGCGGGCACCTCACGCGGAACCACTACGCGCGCTTCGTGCTGCTCGGCATCGTCTTCTTCTTCGGCATCACCGTGCAGCAGTACGGCCTGCTGTCCACGAGCGTGACCAACGCCGGCTTTCTCACCGCCATCTACGTGGTGATGACGCCTATCATCGCATACCTCGTCTTCGCCGAACGCCCCCACCCGATTGTCTGGCCTGCCTCCCTGACCACGCTCGGCGGCATATGGCTGCTTGGCGGCGGATCGATTGCAAGCCTGGGTGCCGGCGACCTGCTCATGGTCGTCTGCGCCGTCTTCTGGGCCATGCACGTGTGCCTGATCGGACGCTTCGCGGCGGCAAGCGGGCGGCCCTTCGCGCTCTCGTCCTGCCAGTTCGCCGTGGTCGGCGTGATCGGGCTTCTGCCGGGCCTCTATCTTGAGCCGGTCTCGCTTGCAACCCTTGCCGGCGCGGCGCCGGAACTGCTCTACACCGGCATCATCTCCGGCGGCATCGGCTTTACGCTCCAGGCCGTCGGCCAGCGCTGGACGCGCTCCGCCGACGCTGCAATCCTGTTGTCCTCCGAGGCGCTCTTCGCGGCGATCTTTGCAGCCCTTCTGCTGGGCGAGCGGCTCACGCCGGCCGGCCTGACGGGGTGCCTGCTGATCTTCGCGGCGATCCTCGCCGTGCAACTCGCACCCATGATCCGCTTGCGCCGGGTCCGCACCGAAGGGATCTAGATGATGAGCGGCGCGCCGACCCCCGATCCCGCCACGCGGCATCCCGACGACACCGGCGCCGCGACGCCAGCGACACCCAGGGGGCGGATGGACGCGCTCGACGTGGCCCGTGGCCTCGCCCTGCTTGCCATGGCGGTCTACCACCTCTCGTGGGACCTGCGCTGGTTCGGTCTCGTCGACTGGCCCGTCGACAGCTCCCGTGGCTGGCGGATTTTCGCCGGCCTGATCGCGGGCTCGTTCCTCGTCCTCGTGGGCGTCGGCCTCGTGCTTGCCCACGGACGCGGCATCCGCTGGCGCAAGGCGCTTGTGCGCGCGGGCAGGATCGCGCTCGCCGCCGCCGCCATAAGCCTTGGGACATGGCTCGCCCTCGACGGGCAATACGTCCGCTTCGGCATCCTGCACGAGATCGCGCTCGGCTCGCTACTCGCGCTTCCGGCGGTTTTCCTGCCATCCCTCATCACGCTGGCTCTCGCCGCAATCGTCGTCGCGCTGCCGCATCTGGTGACGCTGAGCTTCGCGGGTGACAGCTGGTTCACCTGGACCGGCCTGGTCGGCTATGCGCCGCCTTCGGTCGACCACGTGCCGCTCGCACCATGGTTCGGAGCCATCCTTGCAGGCGTCGCCCTCGCCCGTCTGGTGATCGGATCGCGCCCCTGGAAACGCTTCGCCGCCTGGCGCGCGGGGGGGCGTGGCAGCCGGGCGTTCGCCTTCGCCGGCCGCCATTCGCTGGCCGTCTACCTGCTCCACCAGCCGATCCTCTTCGGCACGGTCTGGGCCATCGTCGAACTGGGACTTGTGGCCGACCCCGCGCACGAGGCCTTTCTGGACCAGTGCCGCATGGCGTGTGTCGCCGCCACGCCGGGTCAGGAGGCGGCCTGTGCCTCCGCCTGCGAATGCACGCTGGACGCGCTTCTCGCGAGGGACAAGCAGGAAGCCGACATGAACGTGATTTTCGGCCAGTGCCGGCGCGAAGCCGGTCTCCCCGGCTCCTGAGGGCAGGACCCGAAGCTTCCCTGACGGCAAAGTGACCGGCGTCACAGTCGCGATCGCGCGGATCGGCGAGCCTCGTGCTATCATGTTCGCGCAGGTCGCAAACTCCGGAGGCCGCAGCCTCCCGGTGTCTGCCGCTCGCCCAAGCCGTCACCGAGGAGGACACCGATGCGCCCGCCTGACGCCCGCCCGATTGCGCGCAGGACCGTTGCGCTCGCCGTCACCCTCGCCCTGGGTGCGGGGGGCCTTGCCACGATGCCCGGACAGGCAAGAGCGGACAGCTGCTGGGTCCACAACGGCTCTCTCATGCGGCTGAAGGCGGAGGGAAACCGGCGCTGGTTCTTCTATGAAGAGCCCCGCGAAACCCTTCGCCGTGCCGGTGTCGTGCCGGGCACGCTCCTGTTCGACGGCGTGAAACAGGGCAACTGGTACTCGGGCACATCCAGGGTGTTCTCGCGGTTCTGCGCGGAGGACGAACTGCCCTATGCGGTCGAGGGGCCGGTGCGTCCCGACCAGCTCCAGGTGACGCTGTCGGGCACCCGCGAGGTCCAGGACCGCTGTCAGCCGACCGGCCGCACCACCACCGACACGCTGGTCTTCACCTACAGCCATCGCTGCTGAAACCTGAACGCCCCTTACCCGCGCCACCGGATCGACCCGACGACGGATCACGATGACACGCATTGCCTCCCCCCGCCCCCAGTCCTGGGCCATCGGCCTGATGACCGGCACCGTTCTGGACGGAAACATCGACATCGCGCTTATTCGCACGGACGGAGAAACCGTGTCCGAATTCGGCGCCTGGCGACTCGCCCCCTATCCGCACGGACTGCAATCGCTCCTGCGCGAGACCCTCGCCGCAGCGGCGGACTGGGCCTTCACGGGGCCGGAGCCCGCGATCTTCCGTGAGGCGGAAGAGGCCGTGACCATGGCCCAGACGCAGGCGGTCGCGGACTTCCTGGCCGAAGAAGGACTTGCCGCTTCCGACATCTCGGCAATCGGCTTTCATGGCCAGACGGTGCTGCACCGTGCGCCGGTCCCCGGGCGCCATGGCGAGACCCGCCAGCTTGGCGACGGACGTGTCATGGCGGATCGGCTGGGCATCACGGTGGTCAACGACTTCCGCAGCCGCGACATGCGGCTTGGCGGCCAGGGCGCCCCCCTTTCGGCGATCTATCACCAGGGGCTGCTCGCCTCCATCGACGCCGGTCCCGAAACGGCGGTGCTCAATCTGGGTGGTGTGGCCAACATCACCTGGGTCGACGAGACGGGCACGCCCCACGCCTTCGACACCGGCCCCGCCAACGCTCCGCTCAACGACTGGATTCATGCCCACGGGCGCGGCGAGATGGACCGCGACGGACTGATCGCGGCGCGCGGCACCGTCGACCGGCAACGTCTCGGGCAGCTTCTCGATCACCCCTACCTGAGTGCGCCCTATCCCAAGTCACTCGACCGCAACTCCTTCACCGCCCGAATGGCCGACGGCCTCGGCCTTGAAGATGGCGCGGCGACGCTCACCGCCTTCACCGGCGGCGCGGTCGGCAAGGCGCTGGACCGCCTGCCCCGACGCCCGCGACGGCTCATCGTATGCGGTGGCGGCCGGCGCAATCCGGGGATGCTGGAAGCAATCGCGCGCGAGGCCGGAGTGGAGGCGACAAGCGCCGAAACGGTCGGTTGGCGCGGCGACGCCATCGAGGCGGAATGCTTCGCGTTCCTCGCCCGGCGTACGCTGGAGGGGTTGCCCATCGGCTTTCCCCTGACCACGGGCGTGCCCGAGCCGGCGACCGGCGGCGAGATCCATCATCCGGCCGCCGCCTCCGCCGCACGGAGCTGACGACACGCCATGGCTCCCCTGACAGGCCCCACCCGAAAGCCTCCCGCCGGAGAAGACCCGCTCGGAGAGGCGATCCGTCACGAGACGCTTGGCGAGATGGCCGCGACGCTTGGCCGGCTCAACACGGAGCTGGTCACGGCGCTCGCGCGGCTGGAAGGCGCTCGCGATCGCCTGCTTGCGGCGGGAGAGGACGGCGATGACGCAGCCGGTCTCGTCGAGCGATGGCAGCATCGCCACCGGATCGCCTGCGAGGCGCTTTGGAACGTGATCATCCAGCGCGAATTGTGCGGCCTGCGCCGTCACGACGCCTTTCTCGACAGCGAGCGCGTACCGCGCTCGGTCCGCATTCTCATGGGGCCGGCCTCCCTTGCCCGGCCCGCCCCCGATCCCCGGCACTCAGCGCCGCGTCCCGTTTCGAGCCAGGACCCTTCCAAGTCATGAAAGCCGCCTTGATTTCCCTAAAGTCAGAAAATCCCTGTCGCGACGGGCTTGCGCCCGTTCCCGCACGCAGCCAAACCGTGTATGGAGAGGGCGGTTCGAAGTCCTGCAAGACAAGGTCGCATATGTCCCGCGTCCGAAAATTCCTTGGCCGCGCGCGGCCTGCCCTGCGCCACCTGCCGCACGCCGTAGCCCTGGCGGCGTTCCTGCTGCCACTGACGCCCGCAGCGGGCTCCCTCGGCCTTGGCACGGGCGTGGCCATGGCGGCAACGAAGGTGCCCGAGGGCAACCGCAACGCCAGCCAGCCGCGCATTCCCTTCGCCTCGGCGCGTCGGACCTCGGCGAGCCGCAGCGCCTATGACAGCAAGTTCGAGCGCATTCTCAACGTGCTGCGACGCGACAGCCGGCTGATGCGCGACATCAAGCGCGTGGCGGGTCTCTACGGCATCGATCCGATCCACATGATCGGCGCGATCGTCGGCGAACACACCTACAACTATGACAGTCTGGACAGCGCCCAATCCTACTATGTGAAGGCGTTGAGCTACGCCGGCATCCGCATGGAATTCGCCTATGACGGCACCCATGTCGCCGATTTCGTCCAGCGGCCGGAGTTCAAGCGCTGCAATGCCGGCTCCAAGGAGACCAGTCGGCTGTGGACCTGCTACGAGCGGATCTGGAATTCCCGCTTTCGCGGCAAGAAGGTCGACGGGACCCGCTATCCGCAAAAGAACTTCAACGAGGCGTTCTTCCAGCCCCTGTTCTCCGGCCAGAGCTTCGGACTTGGCCAGCTCTCGCCGCTTACAGTCCTGAAGATGAGCGACAAGGTGGCCAAGACCAGCGGGTTTCCCAAGCTCGACGTGCGCAACGAGCAGGAGATCTATCGCGCCACCATGGACCCGGGAAAATCCCTCCACTACATGGCCGCCGTGCTGCGCGATTCCATCGACGCCTACAAGCAGGTGGCGAACATGGATATTTCCGGCAATCCCGGCCTGACGGCGACGCTCTACAATCTGGGCAATCCCTGGGACAGGGCGTCAGCCTTCCGCCGCCGCCGCGCTTCCGGAGCCGCACGCTGGCCGGAGGAGAACTACTACGGCTGGCTGGTCAACGAAAAGATCGAGGAGCTACGCTCCCTGCTATAGGGTAGGGTCAGGGTGCCGGCCCCGGCTCACTCCCACCAGCAGACTTCCTTCCGCACCTTGACGAGTTCGCCGGTCTTCGGATCGCGAACCGGGGTGGGCATGACATTGCAAACCTTCACGCGGCTTTGAAGCGGCGAACGACCGCCGCGAATGTAGGGACCGCCGCGCGCCTCGTCCCGCTCGAGCCGGTCGAGTTTCATGGTCCGGTCGAGGAAGTCCTCGGCGCTCGCGATGCCGGGTAGCGCAAGGGCAAGCACGCCGAGCAGAAGCCCCGCTCGCAGCACCGGAAACCGTCCTGTGCGATATCCGCTCATGATCGTCACCCTGCTTCGTCTCCGGATCCCGCCTCAGCGCAGGAACGGGTTGGTCTTGCGCTCGTGGCCGATTGTTGACGCCGGACCGTGGCCCGGCAGGAAGCTCACATCATCGCCAAGCGGAAGCATCTTGTCGCGGATGGAGGCGATCAGGGTTTCGTGATCGCCTCCGGGAAGATCGGTGCGCCCGACTGACCCGGCGAACAGCACATCGCCCGAGATCGCGAAACGCAAGCCGCGATCGAAGAACACCACGTGACCCGGCGCATGGCCCGGGCAGTGCAGCACCTCGAAGCTGCGACCGGCCATCTCCAGGGTGTCCCCTTCCTCGAGCCAGCGGTCGGGAGAAACGGAACGGAGACCGTCGACGCCGAATTGTCGCGCCTGCTCCTCGACCCGGTCGAGCAGCATCTGGTCATCGCGATGCGGGCCGATGACCTGGACACCGAGCCGCTCGGAGAGTTCCGCCGCACCGCCCACATGGTCCAGATGCCCGTGGGTGAGCGCCACCAGTTCGACATCCACCCCATTCTTTGCGATCGCGTCGAGGATCACCTCCACGTCGCCGCCCGGATCGATCACCGCCCCCTTGCGCGTTGCCTTGTCGAAGACGATGGAGCAGTTCTGCTGAAAACCGGTGACCGGGACGACGATGATCTGGATCGGCGGTTCGGCGGTGGCGGCGGCTTCCTGCGGGGTGTCGGACTGGTCGTTCATCTGGCGCGCCTCGCGGGGTCGGATTGCAGTGCCTCCTGACGTACCCCTTCCGCCCCCGATTTGACAACCACGCGCGCCGGCCGCATCCGACCTGTCATTTTCGGCAGGAACGCGCGGGAGCGTCTCGCGAAAGTGTCTGGAGAAGTTGCAGGACCGACCGTTTCGTTGGGTTTTCCTTGCTCGAAAGCCGTTCAAGACCGTATGATGCGCGCGCGGTTGGCAAGGATGTGGCGGCAAACGGGTCCTGAATGGAATGGAGGTTGTGTCCGGCAGCACTTGCGTCGGGCATGAGCACGGGGAGCGCGATCCCCCACCGGCGCGAAAATCCGGACGGTTCGCACTGAGGGTCCAGGGGACTCCACGCGAGCGGAGGAACGGAAAGACGGCGCCGTTGCCAGAACATTCTCGACACGGGCGCGGATCGACGGATCGGACCGGAAGGTCCGGAATTCGGCGGCACCCGAACGAGGCACAGCATTCCCTGACAAACGTGCTTTGGAAACGGGGCGTCGCCGGGCGGGATCGCGCCTTGGCCGGACGACACCAGCATGGTGACCAGCGAGCCTATCGGATCAGCAGGCTCAAAACCGGGTGAATTGGACATGGATGACTGGGGTTCGGACAACCGTCGGCAAGGCAGACGGCGCGGTGGTTCGAAGGGATTTGGCGGCGACCAGGAAGAGTTTGGCGGCCCCGACCACGGCAAGCGCAACAAGCCCGAGCGTGGCCGCAAGCGCGAGAGTTTTGGCGAGCCCGGCTGGGCCGGTGCTCCGGGCGATGAGCCCGGTTTCGTTCCCGACACCCGTTTCGGCGGTGGCGACCGTTTCGGTGGCGGTGGTGACCGTGGTGGCGACCGTTTCGGCGGCGGCAATCGTGGCGGCGACCGCTTCGGCGGTGGCGAGCGTGGCGGCGACCGTTTCGGCGGCGGCGAGGGCGAAGGCGGGTTCCGCGGTGGCCCCCGGCGTCCGCGCCCTCCGGTCGAGCGCGGCCCGCGCCAGGCGGGAACGGTTAAGTTCTTCAAGGCCGACAAGGGCTTCGGCTTCATCATGCCGGACAATGGCGAGGCCGATGTCTTCGTGCATATCTCGGCTGTCGAGCGCTCGGGCCTGACCACTCTGGAAAGCGATCAGCGCGTCACCTTCGAGACCGAGCCGGATCGTCACGGCAAGGGACCGAAGGCCGTTGAGCTGAAGATCGAGGACGGGGAAGGCGGCGACGCGGAAGCGTAAGCCAGACCTTCCGACGACCTTCTTTCTTTTCGACATGTGCGGCGGCCCCTTCCCGGGGCCGCCGCATTGCGTTTCCAGGCACCTTGCGTTTCGGGTTTGCGCGGCGGGCGCGCCTGGCTTAGGGTGCGGCCCCATAAACGAGGCGGGTCCGGTTTGTTCGCCAGGGTCGGATACGAGGCGCAAGCCTGCAGGAAACCGTCCGGTTTTCAAAGGCTGGCAACGCTGTTGCCCGGCCAGGGCCGGGCAAATCCCGACAGGACGTGAAAACGGCTTCGATCTGCGGCGTCGAAGCCCTTGGCCGGGTGGAAGGCCCGCCCGGCGCGCTTCTCCTTGCATCTCCTTGCCGTTTTCACGCCGGACATGCCTCGTTTATGGGGCCACACCCTAGGACAGCCCTTCATCGTCACCAGCCAAGGACTGCTCCGAATGAGCGCGATCATCCGTCCCTATGTTCCGGAAGATGCCCGGGCGGTGCTTGCCGTGAACGAGGCGAGCCTGCCGGCGGTCAACAGCATCGACACGAGCGAACTCGACGACCTCGCCCGCCAGTCCGTGGCGACCCTGGTCGCGGTCGAGAAGGATACCTTGCTCGGCGTACTGATCTGTCTGGACCAGACGGCACGTTACGACAGCCGCAATTTCGCCTGGCTCAAGGAAAACCTGGGCGAATTCCTCTATGTGGATCGCATCGCTCTCGCCCCCGAGGCGCGCGGTCGCGCACTTGGCCAGGCGCTGTACGGGCATCTGATCGACCTGTTCGCCCGAAACTCCGAATATGCCGGATTGCCGCTTGCCTGCGAGGTCAACACCCGCCCGGCCAACCCCGGCTCCCTGCGCTTCCACGCCCGTCTCGGTTTTCGCGAGATCGGCACGGCCGATCACGGCGACAAGGCGGTGGTTTATCTCGCCCGCCCGCTCGCCGGAACGCCCGCACAAGGATCCTGACCCGTGAACTATCGTCACGCTTTTCACGCCGGCAACATCGGCGACGTGCTCAAGCATGCTGTCCTCGCCCGCGTCATCACCTATCTCCAGGCAAAGCCCGGCGGCATCCGCATCATCGACACCCACGCCGGCATCGGGCTCTACGACCTGACCAAGGGCGACGCGCTGAAAACCGGGGAATGGCGTCAGGGCATCGGCAAGATACTGGAGGCCAACCCGCCGAAACAGATCGCCGAGCTTCTCGCCCCCTGGCTCGACGTCGTGCGCGACATGCCGGAAAACGCGGACGGGCTGAAGGTCTACCCGGGGTCTCCGGTTCTGGCCCGTCGGCTGATGCGGCCCCAGGACCGGCTCTCGGTGACCGAACTGCATCCCGACGACTACAAGCGGCTGGCGGAACTCTTCGCCGGGGACGTTCACGTCAAGGCCATCGAACTCGACGGCTGGAACGCGCTGCGCGGTTTCGTGCCGCCAAAGGAATCGCGCGGCGTGGTCCTGGTCGATCCGGCATTCGAGGAAACCAACGATTTCCAGACGCTGGCGACCGGCATCTACAAGGCCTGGCGCCGTTTCGGAACCGGTTGCTACATCGCCTGGTATCCGATCAAGGACCGAAAGACGGTCAATCGCTTCTATGATGCCATGAGCCAGGCCGGCATCCCTCGCATCCAGATCACGGAACTGATGGCCGCGAAGCCCCGCGCCGGGGGCCCCATGACGGGCAGCGGCCTGCTGATGATCAACGCGCCCTGGACGCTCAAGGCCGAGCTTCAGACCCTGCTCCCCTGGCTCACCAAGGTGGTGGCGCAGGGAGCAGGCGCCGACTGGCGCTTCTTCGATCTCACCGGCGAGATCAAGGAAGGTTGAGCCTCGCCGGGGAGGTGCATTGCCTCTTCGACTTGACCCCTGCGTGAGGCTGCCGCATCGTGCGGTTCCGAACGACCCGGAGGCACGGTGCCACCGGCATTTCCCTCATGAGGAGATTTCCATGGCAAGCCTCGCCTCGTCCGGCAAGTTCGCAGCCGGACTCGCGCTCGTTCTCGCCCTTGCCGCGCCTTTCGCTCCCTCCACCGCCGATGCCGGTGAGCGGCCCTACATGTCGTTCAACGGTGAGCCGCGGCTGCCCGCCTGCACCGATTCTTCGGTGACCGGAGCGGTTGCCGGACGTGTCGCGCGGGCCGATCCCGACTACGGCCGAGGCCTGACCATTACCGGCATGGAGCGCGTGGTGGAAACCTCCTACCAGGTCGACAGGCCGAGCCCCTATGCCCGCCGGTTCTGCGAGGCACGCGCGCANATGAGCGACGGACGCACCCGCCGCGTCTACTACGCGATCTCCGAGCATGCGGGTTTCCTGGGTCTGGGCTGGGGTCTTGAGGCTTGCGTTGCCGGTGTCGACCCCTGGCGGGTCTATGACGCGCGCTGCCGAACCACCCGTCCGTGGTAAGCCTCACGCAAACACGCCTGGCACTGGGCGCGGCGGCATTTGTCCTGCTGGCCGCGCTCACCACCCTTGCACCGGCGCAGGCCCGGGCCAAAGCACCCGGGCGGTTCGACTACTACGTCCTGGCCCTGTCGTGGTCACCGAGCTATTGCGCCCGCGCCGGGCGCAAGGCCGACCCGACGCAGTGCAAGGCGGCCCGCCCCTTCCGCTTCATCGTGCATGGCCTGTGGCCGCAGTACGATCGCGGCTACCCGGACTTCTGCGACGCCGGTCCGCGCGAACCCGACCGCGCAACGGTGAACGCGATGCTGGACATCATGCCGAGCCGGGGCCTCGTCCGGCACCAGTGGCGCAAGCACGGCTCCTGCTCCGGACTTTCACCCGCCGCCTATTTCGACCTTACCCAGCGCGCCTTCGACAAGATCCGCATCCCTCCCGCGTTCAACACGCTGAGCAGTGGCGGACGGGTCTCTCCCGATGCCGTGGAGAAGGCCTTCCGCCTTGCCAATCCGGGTCTGCGTGATGCGGCCATGGCCGTCGCCTGCCAGGACGGGAGACTGTCCGAGGTGCGCCTGTGCCTGACCAGGGACCTGGATTTCCGGACCTGCCGGGCCGTCGATCGGCGCGGATGCCGGCAAAAGAGCATCTCCGTGCCGGCGCCAGGCCGATGATGGACCTTCGCACGCTCCTCTCCCTTGCCGCTCTCGCCGCACTGGTGCCTTGCGCCCCGGTGAAGGCGAGCGAGACCGATACGGCCGGCTGGTCCGTCACCTGTCCCGCCGCGCCGCAGCAGCCCTGTTCTGCCCGGCTTGCGGAGGAAAATCCGCCCGAGGGCGGCCCAGCCTTTGCTCTGGTTCTGGAGCGCACGCCTTCGGGGCTGGCTCTTGCCTTCGAGGCGCCCTTTCCCCGCCCCGACGATGCACGGGCCATGCAATGGGACGTGGACGGCCGCCCGCTCGTGGTGCTTGCGCCCGACGCCTTCGCCCCCTTCGGGTCGCTGTCGCACCTCTATGTGAGCGATCCCGCGACGGGCGGACGTATCCTTCAGGGGCTCGCCGGGGGAAACCGACTGCGGATCTCCTTCCTCGACGCGCTTGCAAACGCCCATGAGATTTCCTTCGAGCTTGCCGGCACGCGGGCCACGATCTCACGGATTGCGGGCACGGACGCACCGTCCGCCGGCGCCGCGCTGCCGGGCGTCGGTCCGCCGACGGCAAAGCCCTGGCTCGACCCGCCGTCTCGGGCCGAGGCCGTTGCCGCCCTTGGCGTCCCCCTGGCCGTGGTCGAGCGCCATGTGCGTGCCTCCGATTGCGAGGCTCCCGACAGCCCGGGCCTCGCCGGCGCTAAGACCCTGATCGGCGTCCTCTCGCAGGTCGCGACCCTTTACGCCCTGCCCTGCACGGCAGGAGCGGGGGCCGGCAACACGGCCACCTGGCGGCTCTATGTGCGTGATTCGGGAGAAATCGGCGGGGNGGAGGATCTGGTCTTCGCCGTGCACGACCCGCGCTTCGGCTGGGTGGGAACCGACCTGCTGCCGCAACCGGACTTCGACGGCGAAGCCCTCGAGCTTTCGGCAAGTTTCACCGGCCGCTCGGACCGCCACTGCGGCTTCTCCGGCCGCTGGGTGTGGCAGGACTACGCCTTCAGGCTGGAGGAAATGAAAAGCCCGCGCTCCTGCGCCGATGCCGGCACGCCGTCGCGGTGGGAAATCCGCTACGCGCGCCCCTGAGCTTATCGGACCGGCCGCAGGCGACTACTTGCGCAATGCCCCGTCGAACCGGCTGCGCAACTGCCGCGGCGCCATCCGCAGCGGATCCGTCACGGCCGCAAAACTGGGGCTCGTGTCGCGGAAGACCGCGTTCACGGCGTCATGATAGCGCGACATGGGAATATCGATCGCCTCCGGGCGCAGCGGAGCGAGCGCGGGGACCGACAGCGCATAGAAAACGGCCATCAGAACCGCCGATTTCATCAGCGCCGACAGTGGGAAGGCAAGAGAGAGGCGCATGTCCCGGTCCTTCGTTCACTCGCCACGGGCGACGGAACGACGCTAGAAACAGCCCCTTAACGGGATCTTACCCGACCGCTGTCAATTTTTCTCAAGAACGCGCTGAAAGCCTTGCAGATTTTCAATTGCTTGGGTTTCAATGCAATCTCGCGTTAACCAGCGCGAACCGCGGCGGCGTTTTCTTCGCCCCCACCACACGAGACGGCGCCGGCCTGCAGTGAAACCGCGCTGTTCCCGCCACCCGACATGCCTGCCAGGTTCAGGGACCTCCAGGCCGCACAAGTCAGGACCACTTCGTCATGCCCGTTCTTCGTTCCTCGCCCGCCTCACCCTTTGGCCGCAAGGCCAAGATCGCCGCAGCCGTGCTCGGCCTGAGCGACCGGATCACGGTCGAGATGACGGATCTGAACGATCCAAACGACACCATCCGCAAGCAGAATCCGCTCGGGAAGATCCCCGCGCTGGTGCTCGACGACGGCAAGGTGCTCTACGACAGCCGCGTGATCGTGGAATATCTCGACCATCTCGCGGGCGGAGGGAAGGTGCTGCCGCAGGGACCGTCGCGCTTCGACGTGCTGACCCTGCAGGCACTGGCCAACGGCATCATGGATGCCTCCATCCTGCAGGTCTATGAGGCCCGGTATCGTCCGGAGGAGCGTCGCGATCTGGACTGGCTCGCCTACCAGGCGGACAAGGTACGCCGGGGTCTTGCAGCGCTCGAGGCGACACCGCCCGCGACGATGGCGGACGGAGAAATCCCAGATGCGGGACAGATCGCCCTCGCCTGCGCACTCGGGTACCTGGACCTGCGCTTCGAGGGCACCTGGCGGACCGAGCATCCCCGGCTTGTCGCCTGGCTGGCGGCCTTCGAGGCGGCGGTGCCCTCTTACGATCAGACCCGCTTCAAGCCCTGATCGACAAAGCTCACGCCAGATCCGGATAGCCGAGCGCGGCCGCTCCCGCGTCGCGCCCGGAGATCACCCGGTAGTCGTCCGGCGTGAAGGGCACGAAGCCCTCGAGAAGCAGCCCGGCGCGAGTTCCCGCGTCGAGTTGCCCGATGGACAGGGCAACCGCGTTGCGCAACTTCTCGACCTCGCGAGGTGGACGCGAGGCCGTGATCAGAGGCAGGCCCGGGGTTTCCGGCGTCCTCACAAGCACCCGAAGCTTGCCAGTCGCCGGTTCATGCAGGCGCGCAAGCTCGAAGCTCACCGCATCGATGGCAGCCGCATCGGCGGCCCCGTCCGCCACCGCCCGAAGGGCGGCGCGGTGCGAGCCCGTGGCGAGCACCTGCGAGAAGAACGGGGCTCCCCCGGCCAGGGGCGCAACCATGTGGCGCAAGGCGCCCTCGCCGGACTGCGATCCTGGATGATTGAACGCGAGCCGGCGTCCGCGCAGGCCGCAAAGCTCCCCGACATCGTCGTCGGCGCGCACCACCACAACGCTGCAATAGTGGCCGGGGCGGCAGCCGGACAGGCGATAGGCCGGCGCGCCGAGAAGGTCCACACGACCTTGCAGATGACGCACATAGGGAAGACCGCAGGTCTGCCCGACAAGCAGCCCCGGATGCAGCCAGAGATCCTCGAGCGAAAGCGCGCGGGCAAGCGCAGCCGGCGCGGCGAAGCCCTCCTCGCGCAACGCGTCGCGCAGCACGGACCACCAGCGGTCGTTCAGGTCCCGAAGCTCCGGCCAGTCATACATGGGAAGCCCGGCCACCGGCGCGCCATGCGCGGCTGACGCCGTTCCGACCGTATTGCCGCTGCTCACACCCTGCTCCGCCCCTTCATGTCGCTCCTGGCCGCGAAGGTTAGGGGCGGCGATGGCAGCAGGCAAGCGGACACGAAAAAGGGGACCGGCATGCCGGTCCCCTTGGTATCGTCGTTCGGCGCCGGAGCGCCTGTCCGGGGCGAGCCCGGACAATGCATCAGAACTTGTAGCTCATGCCGAAGCGGACCTGATTGTTGTTGAGGTCCGTCTTGTAGGCCTGACCGCCGAGCGAGAAGGTCTCGCTGCCGTAGTCCTGGTACATGTATTCCAGACGCGCGGTGACGTTCTGGGTCACGGCACCTTCGATACCGGCACCGGCGGCCCAGCCGACCTTGGTCTTGCTGTCCGAAATGCCGTTTGCCTTAGCCTCGATGTCCGCGATGGCAAGACCACCGGTACCGAACACCATGAAGCGGTCGAAGGCCCAGCCGGCGCGTGCGCGCACGGTGCCGTTCCAGTCGCTCGAGGTGTTGTAGTTCACACCGGCGACATTACGGGTCTTGTCGATGTCGCTCAGGCTGAAGTCGGCCTCGGCACCGAGCAGGAAGTTCGGCGACAGCATGTAGTTGTAACCGGCGTGCACACCGCCCATGACACCGCTGTCACGATTGGTAAAGCGCCCGGTGACGCCGTTGGACGTCTCGAATTCAGACCAGTTCCAGCCCAGATGACCACCGAAATAGAACCCCGACCAGTCGAATCGCTCGGCCGGAACCGGATCGGTGTAGGTGTAGGTCTCGGCCGGCTGCGGAAGGTCGGCCGCCTGAGCCGTCGCGGCCGCGGCGATGGCGACGGCAAAGGTCATGCCGGCAGCTGCTAGACGCTTCATGCGAATACTCCGTTACAACGTGGATCTCAGTCGAATGGCACAAACCATCCGCGCCCCCAGCCCATCTGATATGGCGATTGAATGTGGCAATGGCAGTCAGGAAATGAGGAGAAATGCGGGCAATCGCGACTTTCTTGCCTGTCATGGTAACCAGTCGGTTACCATGCGCCGCCTGCAGCCCTGCATCCCGGCGGCCACGCTCGGTCTTTTCATCAAGGGGTGAATGCATATATAGGGGCGGGGCGTGCCCGGGGGGCACCGGAGGCNTATCGCGCGGGTGTCGACCCGTTCGGTCCCGCCGCCCTCATCTTGCACCGTCCGGGTAGTCCAGGGTTCATGATAATCGACTATGTCAGCCTGCTTGGCGGTCTCGTTGTTCTCATCGTCGCGGGCGACGTGCTGGTGCGCGGTGCCGTTGGTATCGCCGAGAAACTCGGCATTCCCACCCTCGTCATCGGCCTGACCATCGTCGCCTTCGGCACGAGCGCCCCCGAGCTTGTCATCTCGCTCAACGCCGCCCTGGACGGGTTGCCCGGCATCGCGGTCGGCAACGTGGTTGGCTCCAACATCGCCAATGTGCTCGCCGTTCTCGGTCTGCCGGCCCTGTTCGCGGCCACCAACTGTCGCGAGGACGGCGCCACCCGCAACGCGCTCATCATGGTCGGCATCAGCATCGTCTTCGTGGCGATGTGCTTCATGTCGCCGATCTCGCGCCTCGACGGCGTGCTTCTGCTCGTCCTGCTTGCCCTGTTTCTCTATGAATCCGTGCGTGCGACCCGCAAGCACCGTGCCGCCAATGGCGCGGCGGCATTCGCCGACGCAGGCGTAAGCACCGGCAGCGGTTCCCCGGAAAACGCAACCGACGATGACGACGCCTGCTGCGGCGGAGAGACCCCGTTCGAGGAAGTCGAAGGCGTGCCGGAAAGCCCGATGCTCGCCATTCTTTTCGTCGTGCTCGGCCTGATCGGCCTGCCTCTCGGCGCGCATTTCACCATCGAGGGGGCCTCGGCCCTGGCCCGAAGCTGGGGCGTGTCCGATGCCGTGATCGGACTGACCGTGGTCGCGCTCGGCACCTCGCTGCCAGAGCTGATGACCTCGCTGATGGCCGCCGTTCGCGGCCATGCGGCCGTTGCGCTCGGCAACGTCATCGGGTCCAACATCTTCAATCTCGTGGCAATCATGGGCATCACGGCGGTCGTCGTGCCCATCGACATTCCCCAGGAGGTGCTGGCACTCGACGTCTGGGTCATGCTGGCCGCCGGAGTTCTGGTTCTCGCCTTCGCGTGGTTCCGCACCACGATCCGCTGGCCTCTCGGACTGGTCTTGTGCGCTCTCTACGCTTCCTACATCCTTGCCGTGTTCCAGCTCGGAAAATCCATCTGAGCGAGAAGTCGGTGACCTCACGATCCGTCGTGACCAACACCGCGTAGGACAACGGCACGATCGGCGTGATCTCGCCGGCGCCATCCCGGGAGGAGAAGCGACATGGACCGCCACGACACAGACGGCTCCGGCGGGGCCGCCTCAATGCCCGTCGCGCTGGTGACCGGCGGCGCGCGACGGATCGGGCGCGCGATCGTCAAGGACCTGGCCGCAAGCGGCTTCGCCGTGGCGATCCACGTCAACACATCGCGCGAGGAGGGCGAGGCTCTCGCCCGCGACATTCGCGAAGGTGGCGGCAAGGCCGCTGTCGTGCAGGCTGACCTTACCCGGGCCGACGCCCCCGCGCGTGTCGCGCATGACGCCGCGAAGGCACTTGGCCCCGTCCGTCTCCTGGTCAACAGTGCCTCACTGTTCGAGCCCGACGAGATCGGTTCGCTCACGCTCGAGCGCTACGAGGCGCATCAGGCGATCCACACGCGCACTCCGGTCTTCCTTGCCCAGGAGATGGCAAACGCCCTGCCCGCCGGCCTCGACGGCCTCATCGTCAACGTGATCGACCAGCGCGTCTGGAAGCCCACGCCCCAGTTTTTCTCCTACACGCTGTCCAAGGCGGCACTGTGGAGCGCGACGCAGACCATGGCCCAGGGCCTTGCCCCGCGCATCCGGGTCAACGCCATCGGCCCCGGCCCGACGCTCGCGAACATCCGCCAGCAGCCGGAGGATTTCGCCAAGCAGGTCGCGGCGGTGCCCCTTCGCCGTGGCCCCGGGCTCGACGAATTCGCCCGCACCATCCGCTTCCTGTGGGAAACCCCCTCGATCACGGGACAGATGATCGCCCTTGACGGTGGTCAGCATCTTGCCTGGGAGACGCCCGACGTCGTAGGCATGGTGGAATGAAACCGGAACATCCGCAGGACGAAACGCCCGACGCACCCGACGCCTCGCCGACACCGCTCGGGCCTGACGCGCGCGGCGTCGAGGTCATCGCGCATTTCGTGCGCCGCCTGCCGTTCGCGCCCGGCGTCTACCGGATGCTCGATGGCGAGGGCAACGTGCTCTACGTCGGCAAGGCCCGCTCGCTCAAGAAACGCGTGACCAGCTACACGCGCCTTCAGGGGCAGTCCAACCGCATCATGCGGATGATTCTCTCCACCGCCTCGATGGAGTTCGTGACCACCCGCACGGAGACGGAAGCGCTACTGCTCGAGGCAAACCTCATCAAGCGTCTCCGGCCGCGCTTCAACGTGCTGCTGCGCGACGACAAGTCCTTTCCCTACATCCTCCTGACCGGCGATCACGAGGCCCCCGCGCTCGTCAAACATCGTGGCGCGCGCCGGCGCAAGGGCAGCTATTTCGGCCCCTTCGCCTCCGCCGGCGCGGTCAACGGCACGATCAACGCGCTGCAGAAGGCGTTTCTGGTGCGCAACTGCACCGACAGCTACTACGCCAATCGATCACGGCCCTGCCTGCTGCACCAGATCAAGCGGTGCGCGGCCCCCTGCACCGGCGAGATCTCGCTGGAGGACTATGCCGGGCTTGTCGCCGAGGCGAAGGCGTTCCTGTCCGGCCGCAGCCAGATCATCAAAAAGGAGCTGGCCGCGCAGATGGAACAGGCCTCGGCCAATCTCGACTTCGAGAGCGCGGCCATCTACCGCGACCGGCTGGCCGCCCTCTCCCACGTCCAGTCGCACCAGGGCATCAACCCGCAGACCGTTGTCGAGGCCGACGTCTTCGCCGTCCATCAGGAAGGCGGACAGACCTGCGTGCAGGTGTTCTTCTTCCGCACGGGGCAGAACTGGGGCAATCATGCCCAGTTTCCCCGTGCCGACCGATCCATGAACGAGGCGGAGGTTCTGGAGAGCTTCCTTGCCCAGTTCTATGACGACAAGCCGGCCCCCCGCCTGATCCTGCTGTCCCATGACGTGGAGGAGCGTGAGCTTCTGGCCACCGCCCTCGCCGAGCGGGCAGGTCACCGGGTCGAGGTCGCGGTGCCGCAGCGTGGCGAGAAACGCGAACTGGTCGAACATGCCATCCGCAACGCCCGCGAGGCGCTCGGCCGCAGGCTGGCCGAGACGAGCAGCCAGGCTCGCCTTCTCAAGGGCGTCGCGGAGCTCTTCGGGCTGGAGCGCACGCCGGATCGCATCGAGGTCTACGACAACTCCCACATCATGGGCACAAACGCGGTCGGCGGCATGATCGTCGCCGGGGCCGAAGGATTTGCCAAGGGCCAGTACCGCAAGTTCAACATCAAGTCGGAAGACCTCGTTCCCGGCGACGACTACGGCATGATGCGTGAGGTCCTGACCCGGCGCTTCTCGCGACTGCTGAAGGAACACGCCGAGGACCGCCCGTCGCTGCGCCATGCACGCGAGGCGGCGCGCGCGAGCGAGGCGGCGGAAGCGGAAAAGCCGGGAGCACCGCTTTCACTTGCAGCGACGGTGGATGCGCCCGTGACGGAAAGCGAGCCCGATGCGGCCGCCGACACGGCGACCATGCCCGCCTGGCCGGATCTCGTCTTCATCGACGGCGGTCTCGGCCAGCTCAATGCGGCGCGCGAGACGCTTGAGAGCCTTGGGATCGACGACGTCCCTCTCGTCGGCATCGCCAAGGGCCCCGACCGGGACGCGGGACGGGAGAAGTTCTTCATCCCCGGCCGCGACGCCTTCATGCTGCCCGAGCGCGACCCGGTGCTCTATTTCGTCCAGCGCCTGCGCGACGAGGCGCACCGCTTCGCCATCGGCTCCCACAGGGCGCGGCGCAAGAAGGACATCGCGAAGAGCCCGCTCGACGAGATCGCCGGCATCGGCCCGGCCCGCAAGCGCGCGCTGCTGCGCCATTTCGGCACCGCAAAGGCCGTCTCCAAGGCCGGCATCTCCGACCTCATGGCCGTGGACGGCGTGTCGGAGTCCGTCGCCCGCACGATCTACGACCACTTCCACGAATAGGCACGGGACCGGCGTGGCTGGTGTCCCGCGAGCGGGACCGTTATACCCTTAAAGGTACACACAAAACGGCGGGAGACGACCCATGGGGCTTGGCAAGTGGCTTGGCGGACTGTTCGGCGGCGGTTCAAACACCGGCTCCGGCGGCAAGACCCGCTTCAAGGCCGAAGAGCACAAGGGATTCCTCATCACTCCGGCACCGACACAGCGTGACGGCCAGTGGCAGGTGGCCGGCACGATCTCCCGCGAGGGCGCCGACGGCACCCGCCAGGAACACGCCTTCATCCGGGCCGACCTCCTACCGAGCGCCGACCAGGCCGCCGAGTTCGCCATGCGCAAGGGGCGCCAGATCGTCGACGAGCAGGGCGAACGCCTGTTCGACTGATCCCCTGCCCGCCTGATTTGCCAAGCCGCTTCAGGTCTTTGGCCGCAGATCCGCCAGGCGCCGGCGCTGCTGTCCCCCGGCATCGAAGTTCTCCGGGTCGAGCCACGCCTCGAAAGCCTGCCTGAGTGCCGGCCACTCGCTGTCGAGGATCGAGTACCAGGCCGTGTCGCGGTTGCGCCCCTTGTAGATCGTCGCCTGACGGAACACGCCCTCGAACGTGAAACCGAGGCGCCGGGCCGCCGCCTGCGAAGGCGCGTTGAGCGCGTCGCATTTCCACTCGTAGCGCCGATAGCCAAGCTCGTCGAAAACACGCGCCATCATCAGGTACATGGCCTCGGTCGCGATTGGCTTGCCCTGCATCAGCGGCGAAAAGTGGATGTGGCCGACCTCGACCACGCCGCAGGCCGGATCGATGCGCAGGTAGCTGGCAACCCCCACGGCCTTGCCGGTCTTCTTGTCGACGATCACGTGGAAGTGAGGATCCTCGCCGGTGTAGGTCTTCTCGGCGAAGGCCGTGAACGCCTCCAGCGTCTCGAACGGCCCATAGGCGAGATAGGTCCAGTTGCGTCCTTCCGTGTCGATCCGGTAGGCCGTGAAGAGATCGTCCGCATGACGTTTGGCATCGAAAGCCTCGAGGCGGCAAAGCCGACCCTCCATGGGCGTGCGGGGCGGCCGTGGCCGCGCGCTCCAGCCCGCCAGTTCCTCCCCGATCGGCTGTCCCAGAGCGTTCTTTCTTTCCGCCATGCCGTGATCCGTTCCCTGCTTCATGGTTGGTTTCTTCCGATACGATCCTTGCCCTCGGGGAGACGCGGGTTCCAGTACCGCTTGCCGGCAAAAGGAAGGCCGGGCTGGTCCCATCCAATTCCTCGCGCGGGCCGCAGGCAGATTGACGGGACCCGCCGCACATGGTTGAAGGTTCGCAACGGACCGTCCTTCCCGGCAACCCGCGAGCCTGTTCACACGATGTCGCGATCCCACGTCTGGAGCCTTCCCAACATCCTGACCTACGGGCGAATTCTCGCCGTACCGGCGGTCATGGTGTGTCTGACGCCCGACTTCCAGGGTCATGGCGCCCGCTGGAGCGCGCTGGCGATCTTCGTCATCGCGGCGATCACCGACTTCTTCGACGGCTATCTGGCGCGCGCGTGGCAGCAGCAGTCCCGCCTCGGGCAGATGCTCGACCCGATCGCCGACAAGCTGCTCGTCGCCGTCTGCCTGCTCCTGCTGGTCGGCAAGGGAGACATCGGCGGCTGGTCGATGATCGCGGCCGCCATCATCCTGTGCCGCGAGATCCTGGTCTCGGGCCTGCGCGAGTTCCTGGCCGACCTGCGCGTCAGCGTCCCGGTAACCAAGCTTGCGAAGTGGAAGACCACGGTGCAACTCGTCGCCATGGCGTTCCTGCTTGCCGGTCCCGCCGGCGAGGCGGTCCTGCCGGGCACCGAACTGATCGGCCTGACCGCCCTTTGGGTCGCCGCCGTGCTGACCCTATATACCGGCTACGACTATTTCCGCGCCGGCATCGGCCACCTGATGAGCGACTAGGGCATCCTCCCTGGAGCTCCTGTCGGCGCGCAGAGCACGCTTGAGGAAACGCCATGCAGATCCGTTACTTCGCCTGGGTGCGCGAACGCGTCGGCGTCGATGCCGAGACGATCGACCTGCCCGACACGGTAACGACCGTCGCCGGTCTGATCGACTGGCTGGCGGCACGCGACGAGTCGCATGCCCATGCCCTCGAGGACCGCGATACCATCCGTGTCGCGCTCGACCAGGAGCATGTGGAGCATGACGCGCCGCTTGCCGGAGCGCGCGAGGCGGCCCTGTTTCCGCCCATGACCGGCGGCTGAGCGGAGCACGTCGTGAGCGGACCTGTTGCCGACATTGTCGTACGCATCCAGGCGGAGGATTTCGATCCGGCCGCGGAAGTCGCGCGCATGACGGCCGGCCATGCCAACATCGGCGCGGTCGTGACCTTCACGGGCCTGTGCCGCGACGAGGACGGCACGCTCGACGCGCTGGAGCTTGAACACTATCCGGGCATGGCGGAAGCCGAAATCCGCCGTATCGCCGAGGAGGCCGCGGGGCGCTGGCCGCTCGACGGACTGACCGCGATCCACCGCCACGGCCGTATTGCGCCGGGCGCCAACATCGTCTTCGTCGCCGCCACCTCGCGCCACCGTCGCGCGGCCTTCGAGGCGGCTGAATTCCTCATGGACTTCCTCAAGACCCGCGCGCCCTTCTGGAAGAAAACCCACATGAAGGATGGCAGCAGCGGCACCTGGGTGGATGCGCGCGAAGCCGACCTGGCCGACGCGGACCGCTGGTCGGTTTCTCCCCCGGACAAGGGGTAGCAAGCGCACCCGGACAGGCCTCGCGAAGGGGCCTGTCAGAAAACCGTGCCTTGACCCGGAGCGAAAACCGGCCGAAGACTGAAGCAACCTCGGTCGCCGCGCCGCTTTTCGCGCCTTTCGCTGCGGCCCCTCTCCCGTCCGGTCGATTTCATTCGCCCCCACGGTACGCCTTCGTGTCGCATCGCGCGCTCGCGGCCTGTCCCGCAGCGCAGCGGCGTGACGCCAGTCTGGATACGACATGCCACCCAGTTCCTCCTCCGCCGCAATTGCCGGCGCCGACATGACCGCGACAACCGGCGGCCAAAGACCGCGTCACGGACTTTCTTTTCGCGAATTCGTCGCGATTGCCGCCGCGCTGATGGCGCTGAACGCGCTCGCGACGGACATCATGCTACCCGCTCTCGGCGACATCGCCCGCGATCTCATGGTCTCCGATCCCAACGAGAGGCAGAAGGTCGTCATCGTCTATCTGCTCGGGTTCGGCTGTGCGCAGCTTGTCTGCGGCACCCTGTCGGACCTGTACGGTCGGCGCACGGTCCTGCTCACCGGGCTCGTGCTCTACACGGCCGCCGCCGTGCTCTCCACCTTCGCCCAGACAATGGACCAGTTGCTGCTCAGCCGGCTGTTGCAGGGCATCGGCTGCGCCGCGCCGCGCATCGTCGCGGTCGCCATGGTGCGGGACAGCTACTCCGGCGCCCGCATGGGCAAGGTCATGTCGCTCGTCATGATGGTGTTCATGACCGTGCCGGTTCTGGCGCCCTCCGTGGGCCAGGCGATCCTGCTCTTCGGCGAATGGCGCTCGATCTTCCTGGTGTTGGCGATCTGCGGCTTCATCCTCTTTGCCTGGAGCGGAGCGCGCCTGGGCGAAACCCTGCCCGCCGAGGAACGCAGCCCCTTCTCCGTCCGCGAGATGACCGGCGCCTTCGCCACCGTCTTGAGGACGCGCGCCAGCGTCGGCTACATGCTGGCACTGACCTTCATCATCGGAGCGCTGTTCGCCTTCATCGCCTCCGCCCAGCAGGTCTTCGTGGAAACCTTCGGGCTGGGGTCGCTGTTCCCGGTGATGTTCGCGATGACCGGTATCGCGCTGGCGATCTCGTCCTTCTTCAGCGCTTCCGTGGTCGAACGCATCGGCCTGCGTCCGCTCTCCCATGTGGCGCTGGTGTTCTACGTTCTGGTCAGCCTGACGCAGGTTGTCGTCGCCGCCACCTGGGGCACCAGCCTCGTCGCCTTCGCGGGCCTGCTGATTCTCGGCATCTTCGCCTTCGGCATGATCGGCCCGAACTTCAACGCCATTGCCATGGAGCCCCTCGGCCGGGTCGCGGGAACGGGCGCGGCCATCATCGGTTTCGTTACCACGAGCGGTGGCGCGCTGCTCGGCTATCTGGTGTCCAGCCATTATGACGGAACGGTCCTGCCTCTGACGGCAGGCTTCGCCCTGTTCTCGATCAGCGCCCTGGTCATCGTGGCGGTCACCGAGCGCGGGCGCATGTTCAAGCCCTGAACAGGCCCTGCGAAACCACTGCGGCAAGAACGCAAACGGGGCCGCCGGTGGCGGCCCCGTTTGCGTTTCACCCGTCGGGAAAGAGTTCATAGAGCGTGGAATGCAGAAGCTGCATCCGGGCACCGAAGCGCACGACGACCGCGTCCTGTGCGGGCAGGAAATAGACCGTCTGGCCATCGAGGCCGGAGAAATAGGCAAAGGCTCCGTGAAGTGCCGCGTCCGGGCGGTCCAGCACGTCATGGCGGACCTGATCTCCATAAACGCCTTGCCGGCGCGCCTGCGGGGCCAGGTCGGGCAACAGAAGGTCCCGCCACAAGGCTTCGGGCAGGAACGGGCTCCCCGGCGTGCCGTTGTCCAGCAGGAAGCGCCCTACCCGGACCCAGTCCAGAGGCCGCGCATAGAGGCAGCAATAGGCGGACACGCCCTCGCCCGCGGGATATCTGCGCCACCATGCATCGGCCGCCCCCGCGGGTTTCCAGATCAGCGACGACAGCAGTTCCGGCAGGGGCATGTCATAGACACGTTCCAGCATCAGGCCGAGCAGCGCGGTGTTGGCGCTTTGATAGTGGAACTCGCCCGCCATCTCCGGATCGACCCGCAGGTCGGCCATCACCGCCTCGATACCGTAGGCATGGATCCTCGCCAGCGGACCGAAGGGCGAAAACGCGTGATCATCGGCGGAGGCCATGCCGGTTTTCGGCGGCTCGGGTGACATTGCCAAGCCGCTGGACATGGTGAGCACATCACCGACGGAGACATCCGGCGCGCGGGCTCCGAGAACCGCCCTCAGCCGCGTTTCGAGGCCATCGATCTTCCCGTCCGCGACCGCCCGCAGAACCAGCGCCCCCACCAGGCTCTTGACCAGGGAATAGGAATTCAGCCGTGTATCGCGGTCAACGCCGCCAAGATAGACCTCACGCCGAAGAACGCCTCCACGCTCCATGAGAAGCGCGCGCCCCTCGCTTTCCGCAAGGCGCACCCGTGCCGCCTCGGGCGGGGCCTCGGCGGGAGGCGGATCGGCCATCCCCGAGGCTCCCTCGACCAGGTCATAGGCGCCCGCGGCCGGCCAGACCGGTCCCGGAAAGCCCTCACCGGCGAGAACGAAGAGCTGAGGCGCGCGCCAGGCTGCCAGGCCCAGGGCGGCGAGCACGAGGGCGAGCGTCACGCAGGCCACGCTCCGGAAGCGGCGTGAGGAAGGAAAGCGTCCTGAGAAAGAGACCATCCGCGTCATTCACTCCAAGGGGAGGCGGCGGGACGAGGGCGGCCCTAAGGTCGTGTCGCGCCCCAAAAACAAATGCCGTCGCGATGTCGGACATCGCGACGGCATTTTGATGGCGCGGAACTCACGACCCGAAGTCGTGTCTCCGAAAGCGTCCGCGTATCAGCCTGCGGCGGCCAGACGCGCCTCGCTGCTCGGCGTCACCTCGGCCGTGTAGTCGGTCATCAGCGTGCGCGTGATGTCGTCCACCTGGAACGAGAAGTCGGCGATCTCCGACACCGGCGTCACTTCCGCCGCCGTTCCGGTAAGGAAGCAGGCCTCGAAGCCCGACAGCTCCTCCGGCAGGATCGTGCGCTCGACGACCTCGATGCCACGACGCCTGGCAAGGTCGATGACCGTGCGTCGCGTGATGCCGTCGAGGAAACAATCCGGCGTCGGCGTGTGGATTCGGCCTTCCTTGGTGAAGAACACGTTGGCGCCGGTCGCCTCGGCCACATGGCCGCGCCAGTCGAGCATCAGCGCGTCGGCATAGCCCTTGCGCTCGGCCTCGTGCTTGGAGATCGTGCAGATCATGTAGAGACCGGCCGCCTTGGACCGGCTCGGCGCGGTCGCCGGATCCGGACGACGGTAGGGCGCCATGTCGAGGCGGATGCCCTTGAGACGCTGCTCCGGATCGAAGTAGCTCGGCCACTCCCATGCGGCAATCGCGAGATGGATCGTGTTGTGCTGGGCCGACACGCCCATCATCTCGCTGCCACGCCAGGCGATCGGACGCACATAGGCGTCGACGAGGTTGCCGCGCTTCAGGAGCTCGCGGGTCGCGTCGTTGATCGTTTCGGCCGAATAGGGGATCTCGAAGCCGAGCAGACGAGCGGATTCGTGCAGGCGGTCGGTATGCTCGCCGAGCTTGAACACCTCGCCACCATAGGCCCGCTCACCCTCGAACACGGCGCTGGCGTAGTGCAGGCCGTGGCTCAGCACATGCAGCTTCGCATCCGCCCAGGGCACGAACGCGCCGTCGTACCAGATCTGGCCTTCATGTTGATCGAATGGGATCGCCATCTCGTCTTAACTCCCGATCCTGGGGCGGGCTCCATCCCGCCTGCGTTTGCCTTCGCGATGCGGGTCTTGCCGCATCGTCGCTTTCCCGGTTCGCCTCCCTTGAGCGCCACATCAGCCTTTTGCGCGTTCCGTCAGGACTTTGTATGGTGACGGACCCGCGGGGCGGCACGGCCCCAAGGGCGATATCGCGACCGGGAGGATCATGCTCTGCAAAGCCAAAGGACAACATCTACCATGCCTGGCGGGCGATGACGTACGATCGTTTCGCAGAAGACCTCCAACGTGTAACAATCGGTCGGATATAAGTCAATATGGCTGACTTAAATTTCTCACAACCGGAGTCGGAGGCTGCACGCATGGTCGACGAGGGCGCGGAATCCCGCGATTCCGCCGTGGATCTCATCGAACTCCTGTTCTTCGCCTATCGCGATTTCACCGGCGATCCGGACGCGGTTCTGGCCGAATACGGTTTCGGGAGGGCGCATCACAGGGTGCTGCATTTCGTCACCAGGAATCCCGGCCTCAGGGTGAGCGATCTCCTGTCCATCCTGCGCATCACCAAACAGTCGCTGGCCCGCGTGCTCAAACAGCTTGTCGAGGAGGATTTCATCGTCCAGCGGCCCGGCCCGCAGGATCGGCGCGAACGGTTGCTCTATCCCACGGAGCGCGGCCGCGAACTCGCGGGCCGGCTGACCGACCTTCAGGCGCTGCGTATCCGACGGGCGCTGGAAGCCATGCCGGAGGACGCTCGCGACGTGGCGCGTCAGTTCCTGTTCCACATGATCGATGCCGACCAGCGCGCCGGCGTCGCCTCCCTGATCGATCACGGCTGAGGACCCAATGCCGACGACCGGTGACATGCAAGAGCCACGCGCAACCGTATCCAGGCCGCCGGAAGACGACGCGCCGCACCTTCTGCTCGTGGATGACGACACCCGCATCCGCACCCTGCTGCGCCGCTTCCTGAGCGAGAACGGCTTCCGGATCACCGCCGCCGCGACCGCCGCCGAGGCCCGGCGCCAACTCGAGGGCCTTGCCTTCGACCTTCTGGTGGTGGACGTGATGATGCCGGGCGAAAGCGGGCTCGACCTCGCCGCAAGCCTTCGCGCAACCAGCGAGGTGCCGATCCTGATGCTGACCGCCCGCTCCGATGCGTCCGACCGTATCGCGGGGCTGGAGGCCGGCGCCGACGATTATCTGGTCAAGCCGTTCGAACCGCGCGAACTCCTGCTGCGCATCCGCGCCATCCTGCGCCGACACACCACAGCGGACGCCCCGGTTCCGGCCGACATCCGTTTCGGCCCCTTCGTCTTCGACGCCACCCGACGCGAATTGCGCAAGGGGGAGGAGTCCGTGCGTCTCACCGACCGGGAGAAGGAAATCCTGGCGATCTTCGCCGACAAGCCGAACGAGACCGTGCCGCGCACGGAAATCGTCGGTGATGACAGCGGCCTTGGCGAGCGCACCGTCGACGTGCAGATCAACCGCCTGCGCCGCAAGATCGAGACCGATCCGGGCAATCCGCTCTACCTGCAGACGGTGCGCGGGATCGGCTACCGGCTCGTATGCGACTGACGGCCGCGCTCCGGCGGCTGGGCGAGCGGATCCGCGCGGTCCGTCTTCCCCTTCCCGCCCCGCTCGCGCGCCTGCTTGCCCTTCTTGCGGTACCCTATCGCTGGATGGCGCGCACGCTCTACCGGCACAGTCCCAAGGGCCTGTTTCCGCGCACGCTGCTCATCCTCGTGGTGCCGCTCGTCATCATGCAGGCCGTGCTCGCCTTCGTGTTCATGGAGCGCCACTACAATCTGGTCACTCAGCGCCTGTCCGACTCGGTCGTCCGCGACATCGCCATGCTGGCCGAACTCATCCGCGATTATCCCGAGGAGGAGGATCTGGAGCGGCTGACGACCCTCGCCCGCGCCAATCTCGATCTCACCGTCACCATCCTGCCGCTGGAGCCCCTGCCGCCACCTCGACCCAAGCCCTTCTTCGACATCGTCGATCGCTACCTGTCGCAGCAGATCAGCCAGCGCATCGGCCGGCCCTTCTGGATCGACACGGTCGGGCGGTCCAGTTTCGTCGAGATCCGTATCCAGCTCGAGCGGCACACGCTGCGCGTCATCGCGCGCCGCAGCCAGACCTACGCGTCCAATTCGCATTTCTTCATCGTGTGGATGGTCTCGACCTCCCTGGTGTTGATGATCATCGCGCTGCTGTTCCTGCGCAACCAGACAAGGCCCGTCGAGAAGCTCGCAACCGCCGCCGAGAGCTTCGGCAAGGGACGCCCCATCGACAGTTTCCGCCCGTCGGGCGCACGCGAGGTGCGCCGCGCCGCCCAGGCCTTCATCGAGATGCGGCGGCGCATCGAGCGCCAGATCGAGCAGCGCACGGCAATGCTCGCCGGCGTCAGCCACGACCTGCGCACCATTCTCACGCGCTTCCGGCTTCAGCTCGCGCTCTTTCCCGACAGCGAGGAAGTGCGCGCCCTTCAGCGCGACGTGGACGAGATGAAGACCATGCTGGAGGACTATCTCGCCTTCGCCCGTGGCGAGGGCGATGAGCAGCCCACCCCGACAGACGTGGCGCTCGTGCTGGAAGATCTGGAAGCGGAGGCGGAGATCGTGGGCGCGGAAGCCTCCTCGAGCTTCACCGGCGCACCGGTGGTCACGCTCAAGGCACTCGCCTTCAAGCGCGCACTCACGAATCTCGCCACCAACGCGGCACGCTTCGGCAAGCACGTGCGCATCGAGGGGCGCAACGCGGACGGCTGGCTCACCATCGTGATCGAGGATGACGGCCCGGGCATTCCAGAAGAGGAGCGGGAGAACGTCTTCCGCCCCTTCTACCAGCTCGACCAGGCGCGCAACCGGGATGCCGGCGGCAGCGGGCTGGGCCTCGCCATCGCGCGCGACGTCGTGCGCGCCCATGGCGGCGACCTGGTTCTCGGCGAAAGCTCCGACCTCGGCGGGCTCATGGCGCGGGTGCGCATCCCGACCTGAGCAAACGCCGGTCGGCCACGAGGGCCTTTACGCTGCGGGAGCGGCCGGCTCTCCGGCCTCCGGGGTGTCGCTCTCCTGCGCGCGCGTCCCTTTCGGGGAGCGTGCTCCGAAGGCACGCCTGAAAAGCGGCGAGACCATTCGTTCGACCTTGTCGATCCGCCCCATCCAGCTCTCTCCCTCGTCGAGCTGCCGGTCGAGCGCCGCCATGGTCCGGGCCAGCCCCGGGTCCTCGTCTTCGAGCCAGACATCGATGACCCGGGAGAAGGCGACGACCAGTCCCTGCGCCATCATGCCGGCACGCAGCCCCGAGGCCGGAATGCCCGCCGCCGTCAGCATCCAGCGCGCGGAGGTCGCAAGTTCCCGGTTGAGTCGGAGCGCAAGGGCGGGATCGCGACGCGCCGCGACACCGATCGCGCGGATCGCCGGCTTGTAGGCGGACATGATGTCGAGACGCGTCATCAGGACGTCGAAGAGGCGATCGCGCGCCGGTTCGTCCGCCATGTCGGGATCGACACGGTCGAGCACTTTCTGGTCGACCTCCGACAGGAAGGCCCGCACGCAGGCCGTCTTGTCGGGAAACTCGGCCCTGAGCACCGAGAGCTTCACGTCGGCGGCACCCGCGAGTTCGGCCATCTCGAAGCCGGACCAGCCGTGTTCGCCGAGAAGCTCCAGAAAGGTATCGAGGATCTTGCGCCGGGTCTTCTGGGTCGCCATCGCACGTCTCCCTGTCAGCAGTCAGTGGCCGGGCACGACGCCCGGCTCATGACATGATCTAGGTCCGAAACAGTCCGCTTGCGAGTCCTGCACGCCGGATTGCGCCCAGGATGGCAGCCTCGCCTGTCAGCCGGCCAGCTCCTCGGAGCGGCGCTTGGCCGCGGCAACCGCCTTGTCCATCACCGGCTGGATGCCGTCATCGGCCATGAGGACCTCAAGCGCGGCGGCGGTGGTGCCATTGGGCGACGTGACGTTGCGGCGAAGCTGCTCGGCCGGAAGGTCGGACTGGTACAGAAGCTCGCCCGCCCCGCACACGGTCTGGCGTGCGAGCTTCATGGCAAGCTCCGCATCAAGTCCCGCTTTGCGGCCCGCCTCGGCCATCGCCTCGACAAGATGGAACACATAGGCCGGTCCGGAACCGCTGACGGCGGTCACCGCGTTGATGTCTTCCTCGCGCTCCACCCACGCCGTGGCGCCGATCGCCGCCATGAGCGCATCGACCGTTTCGCGCTGCGCCGCATCCGTGCGGGCGTTGGCGAAACCCACGCTCATGCCGCGCCCGACCTGCGAGGGCGTGTTCGGCATGACGCGGACCACCGGCACATCGCCGAAAGCCGCCTCGAAGGTGGCGACCGGCGTGCCCGCGGCAACCGAGATCACCAGCGTGTCGGGCGCGACGCCTGCCGCGAACGCGGGAAGGGCGGCGGCCATGACCTGCGGCTTCAGTGCCAGCAGAAGCACGCCGGCGACCAGCCCGTCGGGAAGGGTCGGTGCATGGGCCACCCCGCGCGTTTTCGAAAGCGCGAGAAGCTCATCCGACGGATTGGGATCGATCACGAGGACCGACTGCGGCTCGACGCCGGAGGCGATCCAGCCCGCGAGCATCGCGCCACCCATCTTGCCGGCCCCGACGAGAACCAGCGGACGCTCCTTGGAAAACGTGAAACTCATGCTTCGCCTGCCGTCTCGAAAAGCGCGGTATCGATGGCCTCGGACGCGCTCTTGCCCGCCCAGACCACGAACTGGAATGCCTGGTAGTAGCGCTCGCAGGAATCGAGCGCGTTGGTGAGAAGTCCCTCGATCTGCCGCGAGGTGGCCTCGGCGCCCCCCGCAAGCAGCAGGGACTGGCGGAAGATCACCACGCCTTCCCGGTTCCACAGGTCGAAGTGCCCCATCCAGAGCTGCTCGTTGACCAGCGCCAGAAGCCGCACGACCTCCGTGCGGCGCGGCTCGGGCACCTTGAGGTCGAACGCGCAGGCAAGATGCAGCGCCTCGATGTCTTCCATCCAGGAAAAGGAAACGTGGTAGTCGCACCAGCTTCCGGCGACGGAAATGGTGATTTCCTCGTCGCAGGAGCGTTCGAATGTCCAGTCGTTGATGGCGGCGATGTGCTCGATCGTGTCAACCGGATTCGCGGGCCGTTCGAAGTCGATGTCGATGAGGCTCATGAAGGTTCCTCTCGGCTTGCGGGACAGTCCGCCCGTCCCCGGGGCGCGTGTCCGTCATGTCGGTCCGCAGGTTGGTGGCCTGCCGCAAGCGAAGGTCCGCGAGCCGCCGCAACGGCAGGTCCCCTCAACCGGACCGGATCGCCGCGAATCTGCGCTTCCATCCGAGTATATAGGCACACTCGGCGTCAAAGATATGTTCACTCTTCATTTACGGTTTTGTAACTGTGGACGGCACGCGCCCGCATCAGGCGCGCAAACCGCGCCCGCCCGAGGAAAACCGCGCGATCCGGAATGCGCGCGGCTCGCCCCTTGGATTGTAAAAAATTACGATAAACCGCTTGCGCGTCAGGCGTCGTCTTTCCTGGCGCCCGCCCCGGAAGCGCCCTTGCCGGCGGCTGCCTCGAGTTCGGCGACGCGCGCTTCCAGCGCCTCGACCATGTCGAGCGCCTTGGCGGCCATGTCCTTGACGACATCGTATTCCTCGCGCTTGACGAGGTCCATGTCGGCCAGGAAACGCTCCGCCTGGGAACGGAACACGCCTTCGACCTCGCGCCGCGCGCCCTGCGCGACACCGGCGGCGTCCGTCATCAGCTTCGCCAGATCATCGAGAACGCGATTGGGGCCCTGTGTCATTCCGGCAATCCTTCCGCAAAGAGGCTGACGCGCACCCTGCTTCCGGGCCGCGCCCCCTTACCTAATGCGCTTTGGCGCGCGGCGAAACACCCCTGTCGGTGGAAAGTGTCGCAGTGTGGCCGCGCTTGACGGCCACACTCGCGCCCTGCAACGTCGCGCCGCCCGTCAGAGCCTCCTGGAGACCCGATGCCGACACTGGTCCTGCCCTTTCCCGCCATCGATCCCGTCCTGATCGAATTCGGCCCCTTCGCGATTCGCTGGTACGCGCTCGCCTATGTCGCCGGGCTGCTGCTCGGCTGGTACTACATGCGCCGTCTGGTCAGCGCGGACGGGTTGTGGCGGGGAACGCCGCATCCCTCGCTCCTGCAGGTCGATGACTTCGTTGTCTACGCGACGCTCGGCACCATCCTGGGCGGGCGTATCGGCTACGTCCTGTTCTATTCGCCGGACTATTATCTCTCCAATCCGGCCGAGATCCTGCAGGTGTGGACCGGGGGCATGTCCTTTCACGGCGGCTTCCTTGGCGTGGTCGCGGCCATGATCGTCTTCGCGTGGCGGCACAAGCTGTCGCTCTGGACGCTGTTCGACCTGGCCGGCACCGTCGCGCCCATCGGCCTTTTCTTCGGCCGCATCGCCAACTTCATCAATGGCGAGCTGTGGGGCCGCCCGAGCGACGTGCCGTGGGCCATGGTGTTCCCGGGGGCGGGGCCCGAACCGCGTCATCCCAGCCAGCTTTACGAGGCCGCGCTGGAAGGTGTCCTGCTCTTCGTCGTCACGGCGCTCGTGGTGCGCGCCGGCGGCTACCGGCGCCCCGGCCTCGTGGCCGGCGTCTTCGCGCTCGGCTACGGCATCGCCCGTTCCGTCTCGGAGCTTTACCGCGTGCCCGATGCGCACATCGGCTACTTCCAGTTCGGCCTGACCATGGGCATCATCCTGTCGCTGCCGATGATCGCCGCCGGCCTTTTCGCCATCGCCCGGGCCCTGTCGCGCCCGCCCGCCACGGAAACGGAGCCGGCCGGCGATGCCTGAAGACACCCCGCTCGCGGCCCGCCTCCGCGAGATCGTCACCCACAACGGCCCCATGCCGGTCGCCGACTTCATGGCGCTTTGCCTGGGCGATCCGGTGCATGGCTACTACATGCAGGCCGAGCCCTTCGGCGCCGCGGGCGATTTCATCACCGCCCCCGAGGTCAGCCAGCTCTTCGGCGAGATGGTCGGCATCTTCCTGCTCACCGCCTGGCAACGCATGGGCGAGCCGGAGCGCTTCCATCTGGTGGAGTTCGGCCCCGGACGCGGCACGCTCATGGCCGACGTGCTGCGGGTTCTGGCGCTGCGGCCTGCAGCCCTTGCCGGCGTCACGCCGCATCTGGTGGAAACGAGCGCCCGCCTGCGCGAGGTCCAGCGCGAAACCCTTGCCGCCCGCGCGCCCGCGCCCGTCAACGCCCCATGCTGGCATGACAGCGCAAACGGCCTTCCCGAAGACGCGCCACTGCTGGTGGTCGCCAACGAGTTCTTCGACGCCCTGCCGATCCGGCAGCATGTGCTGAATGCCGGACAGTGGCGCGAACGCTGCATCGGGATCGATGACGCCGGCGCACTTGCCTTCGCCCTTGGTCCTGGAACGCTGGCACCCGCCGATCTGCCCGGGGACCTGTCGCGGGTCGCCGACGGCGCCGTGATCGAGACCCAGCCCGTCGCCAATGCCATCGCGGAGGAGCTTGGCGCGCGCCTCGCCGCCCAAGGCGGTGCCGGCCTGGTCATCGACTACGGCTACCCCCGGACGGCTCCCGGCGACACGCTGCAGGCCATGCGCGCCCATGCCCATGTGCCCGTGCTTGACGAGCCCGGCCGCGCCGATCTCACGGCCCACGTCAACTTCGAGGCCCTTGCACGCGCGTTCATGCGCGGCGGCGCCCCCGCGCGGCCGCTCATGACCCAGGGCGACTTCCTGCTCGGCCTCGGCCTTCTCGAGCGTGCCGGAAGGCTTGGCGCCGGCAAGCCCGCCAGGATCCAGGAGCAGATCCGCAACGACGTGGAGCGTCTTGCCGCGCCGGCCGAGATGGGTGAGCTGTTCAAGGTTCTGGCCGTCGCGCCGCAAGGGCTGGCACTTCCCCCTTTCAACGACTGACCGGCCCCTTTCAACGTTTGACAGGACCGCCGGGTGCACCCACCATCCCGGCGATCCGCTTCCGGCACTTCCACGGAGTCCCCGCCCCCATGCTGACATCGCCCGACCTCGCCGCGCTCGACGGCATCACTCACGGTTTCTTCACCCGTGCGGGCGGCGTGTCCCAGGGCATCTACGCCTCGCTCAACGTGGGACACGGCTCGGACGACGACCAGGAGGCGGTCCGCGAGAACCGCACCCGCATCAAGAGCCTGCTCGGACTGCCGAACGGCGCGCTCGTCTCGCCCCACCAGCACCACTCGGCGACCGCCATCGTCGTCACCGAGCCCTGGACGCCTGACAACCAGCCGAAGGGCGACGCGCTCGTAACCGACCGGCCGGGCATCGCGCTCGGCATCTCCACCGCCGACTGCGGCCCCGTGCTTTTCGCCGACGAGACGGCGCGCGTGATCGGCGCCGCCCACTCCGGCTGGCGCGGAGCGGTCACCGGTGTTCTGGAGGCAACGCTTTCCGCCATGGAGACGCTCGGTGCGCGCCGCGACCGCATCACCGCCGTTCTCGGCCCGACCATCTCAAGCGCCAACTACGAGGTCGGCTCCGAGTTCGTGGACCGCTTCATCGACGCAGACCCGGAAAACGCGCGCTTCTTCAGCCCCGGCGCGGGCCCGGACAAGTCGTTCTTCGACCTGCCCGCCTACATCCTGTTCCGCCTGAGCAGCGCCGGCGTGGGCCGCGCGGCGGATCTCGGCCGCTGCACCTATGCGGAGGAGGACCTGTTCTTCTCCTACCGGCGCGCCACCCATCGCGGAGAGCCGGACTACGGCCGCCTCATGTCCGCGATCGCCCTGCCCGGCCAGTAACCTCCCCAATTCCTGCCGCCTCGCGGCGCGAACCGGGACATGGATCCCGGACGCCGCCCGGCCCTGCCCCATCGACCGGAGCCGTTCATGTCCCTTGCCTTTTCCCGCGCGGAATACGCCGCCCGCCTCGACCGCCTCGTCGTGCGCATGGCCGAGGAGGACCTCGACGCGATGCTGCTCTTCGCCCAGGAGAGCATGTATTGGCTGACGGGCTACGACACCTTCGGGTTCTGCTTCTTCCAGTCGATGGTGGTCACCCGCGACCGGGACATCGTGCTGCTGACCCGCTCCGCGGACCTGCGGCAGGCGCAGATCACCTCCATCGTCGAGGACATTCGCGTGTGGGAGGACCGGGACGGCGCATCCCCGGTGCTGCAGCTTCGCGACCTTCTTGAGGGAATGGGGCTCAAGGGCACGCGGCTCGGCGTCGAATACGATACCCACGGCATGACCGGGCGCATCGCGCTCGACATGGCCGCGCACCTGTCCGCGTTCGCCAGCCTTCATGATCACTCGCGTCTGGTGGAACGCCTGCGCGCGGTGAAATCCCCCGCCGAAATCGCCCTTGTCCGCAAGGCGGCCGCGCTGACCGATGCGGCCTACGAGGCCGCCCTTCCATTGGTGGAACCAGGTGCCCGCGAGGGCGAAATCCTGGCCGCCATGCAGGGCGCGGTCTTTGCCGGCGACGGAGATTATCCCGGCAACGAGTTCATCATCGGCTCCGGGCGCGAGGCCCTCTTGTGCCGTTACCAGACCGGACGCCGGGTGCTTGGGGAAAACGACCAGCTCACGCTCGAATGGGCGGGCGCCGTCCGGCGCTACCATGTGGCGGCCATGCGCACCGTGATCGTCGGGAAGCCGGCCCCCCGCCACGTCGCACTCCATGCCGCCGCCCGCGACGCCCTTGAAGCGGTCGAGGAAACACTCGTTCCGGGCAGGACCTTCGGCGACGTGTTCGCCGCCCATGCGGCGGCCGTCGACGCGCGCGGAGAGAGCGCCCACAGGCTCAATGCCTGCGGCTACTCGCTTGGCGCGCGCTTCGCGCCGAGCTGGATGGACTGGCCCATGGCGTATCGTGACAATCCCGCCGTCATCGAGCCGGACATGGTGATTTTCATGCACATGATCCTGATGGATTCCGACAGCGGCGCTGCCATGTCACTGGGGCAGACCTACCTCACCACGCAAGGCGCGCCGGAGTGCCTGTCCAAGCTTCCCCTCGACCTTCCGGTCAAGGCGGGCTAAACGGGAAGGGCCCGACAGGTTCCCGGATGCGGGGCCTTCCATCACGAGACGGACAGAAGATCGACAAGAAGCCGATGAGCGTCATCCGAGCAAGCCGCCCGACCGTTTTGCGCATGACCGTCCTGGCGACGGCCCTCGCCCTTCTGACCGCCTGCGCGGGCGGTCCCGTGCCCCCGGCCGCGGTGGACAACCGCGCGACCACGCGCGCAACCGCCCCCGCCCCGACGTCGCCGGACAAGGTGACGGTCGCCTTCGAGCCCTTCACCGGTGCGCCCGGCAACATCGCCGACGACCTGGCCCGCAAGATCGGCAGCGAGGCACGGGTCCAGAACCTCAAGCTCGTGCGCCGGGTCGGCGCGCCGGCCACCTACCGCGTGAAGGGCTATCTGGCCGCCTCGGGCGACCAGTCCTCCACCACCATGTTCTATGTTTTCGACGTGGTCGATGCCTCCGACACCCGCGTGCATCGCATCGTCGGCCAGGAATCGGCTCCCGGCTCCTCCGGCGACCCCTGGTCGGGCCCGAACAGCGACACGCTGGAGCGCGCCGCGCGGCGTGCCGTGACCGAACTCGTCGCCTGGATCCGGCGCTGACCTGCCATGTCCTTGTCCCCCGTCTTCACCAAAAACGGCAAGAAGGGGGCACAGGCCGGTTGTGAAACGGCGGTGCGGTTGATACAACGCCGCCGCCTGTTGGAGGAACGGCGGAGGAGACGCCGCTGATGGTGTCCTCATCGCATCCGAGCATGGCCAAGAACGAATATTCTGACAGACCACGTGTGACCCTGTCGCGCCGATGCCGCGCGTCCTGCGGCAGCGGACCCAGAACAAGGACTTGCGGGCCATGAAGATCGTCGCGGGCAATTCCAATCGCGCGCTTGCCGAGGAAGTGTCCAAATATCTCGACGCACCTCTTGCCAAATGCTCGGTGCGCCGCTTTGCCGACCAGGAAATTTTCGTCGAGATCCAGGAGAACGTCCGTGGCGAGGACGTGTTCATCCTGCAATCGACCAGTTTCCCGGCCAATGACCACCTGATGGAGCTGCTCATCATCATCGATGCGCTGCGCCGCTCCTCGGCCAAGCGGATCACCGCGGTGCTGCCCTACTTCGGCTATGCCCGCCAGGACCGGCGCGCCACGGGCCGCACGCCGATCTCCGCCAAGCTGGTCGCCAACCTCATTGCCCATGCCGGCGCGCATCGCGTCCTGACCCTCGACCTTCACGCGGGCCAGATCCAGGGCTTCTTCGACATCCCCACCGACAACCTGTTTGCCGCGCCGGTCATGACCCGCGACATCAAGGAGCGCTACACGACCGGCAACGTGCTGGTGGTATCGCCCGACGTCGGCGGCGTGGTGCGTGCCCGTGCGCTTGCCAAGCGCATCGACGCACCGCTGGCGATCGTCGACAAGCGCCGCGACAAGCCCGGCGAGTCCGAGGTCATGAATATCATCGGCGACCCGGTCGGCCGTGACTGCATCCTGGTCGACGACATCGTCGATTCGGGTGGCACGCTGTGCAACGCCGCCGAGGCCCTGCTGGACAAGGGCGCCAATTCGGTGACCGCCTACATCACCCACGGCGTTCTGTCGGGCGGCGCGGTGGCCCGCGTGACCTCGTCCAAGCTCAAGGAGCTGGTCATCACCAACTCCATCGAGCCGACGGCAGCCGTGCTTGCCGCGCCGAACATCCGCACGATCTCGATCGCGCCGCTCATCGGCGAGGCGGTGTCGCGCACGGCGCTCGAACAGTCGGTGTCGAGCCTGTTCAACTGATCTGCGTCACTGGACGTCGAAGACGAAGACGGCGGGGGCAATCCCCGCCGTTTTGCGTTTCCAGGGCTCGATTGCGCCTATTCCACCGTCACCGTGATGACCCTGGATTCGACCGGTGGGTCATGCGGCACGTGATTCTGGTCCGCCAGAATGAGCTGAAGCGTGTGTTCGCCGGGCGCCAATTCCAGCGAGGTTTCCGTCTGCCCGCCACCGAAGTGCCGGTGGGTCTCGTCGGAGGGAATCGCGCTGTCGTAATCCTCGAGCTTCTGGTCGATGAGCAGGTGGTGGTGACCGGTGTTTTCCTTTTCGACGCCCGCGGGCGCGACGCCCATCCCCTTGAGACCGAAACGCACCGTCACCGGGCTCGACACCGTGTCGCCGTCCTGCGGCGTGATGAAATAGACCTCGGCCCCGTCCGGAGCCGCCGTGCGGTGTTCGTCGGCGAATGCCGGGACGGGAAGCAGGAGCAGCGGCAGGGCAAGCACTCCGGCGAGCCGGCCGGCACCTTTGGTTCTGGACATGGGACGTCTCCTTTGTTTCGTGCCCCCAACTCCTGGTGAGTTGGGGCGCGTTGCGGCCTGCGACAAGGGAGCACTTGACCCTCCACTTGCTGGAAGCTCCAGACTGTCCCCGTTCCAACATCAGCCCACCAAGCTGGAGCCCCCGATGAAACGCCTGTCCCTTGCCGCCCTGCTTGTCGCAAGTGCCCTTGCAACGCCCGCTCTCGCCGCGGGCGGTCCCGCCATGACGGTCTTCAAGTCGCCCTGGTGCGGTTGCTGTGAAGCCTGGGCAAAAATCATGGAAGATGCCGGCTTCACCGTCACGATCGAGAATCGCGAGGACCTTGATCCCGTGAAGCGGCAGGCCGGCGTTCCGCAGGCGATGGAAGGCTGCCACACGGCCATGGTCGACGGCTATTTCGTGGAAGGCCATGTCCCCGTAGCGTCGGTCAGGCGGATGCTGTCCGAGCGCCCGCAAATTGCCGGGATCGCCGTTCCAGGCATGCCATCCGGCTCGCCCGGCATGGGTGAGGATGCGAGCGCACGCTACGACGTGCTCTCGGTCGACGGATCGGGCAAGGCAGCGATCTACGAAAGCGTCGGCGCGCGCTGAGCGCCTATCCGCCGTCGGACGCCAGTCCGGCGGCGGACGCGCCCGTCCCCGCCACGTCCCGAAGCATGGCCGCGACCTCACCGGCATCGACGGAAAAGCCCGCGAAAAGCGGCTCCACGTCGTCCTCCTCGCTCAGCGAAGGGATGTTCCGGTAGACGAGACCCGCCTGCGCGGCGAGATCCATGAAGCACGGATTGGCGTGACGCCTTGGCATGAACTCGAGCAGCACCGTTCCCGGAGCCGCCCACACGATGTTGGTGAGGCCTGCGCCATGGGGCGCAACCACCATCTCCGCCTGGGCGAACAGGGTCCTCTGGTCCGCGACCGAAAGGGTCGCGCAGTCGACCACCTCGAATCCGTACGGAGCGAGTACCTCAAGGACCTCGGCCTCATTGAGAAAGGGCCTGCGCAGGGCGCCCCCGCGCGTGATGTAGAGCCGCCGCCCGGGAAGCGTGCGCACCGGCTGCCGCCAGCCACTGATTTCGTGCAGAGCCCTGACGATCCAGTCGTGGCTGCGGTTTCCGCCCTTGATCCGCACCGGAACATGCGCCCGCTCCACCTCGAAACCGTCGGCGGAAGACAGGGGCACGATGCGCTCGCGCGGGATCCCGCATAGCCGCACGATCTCCTCCTGCCAGCCGGCACCGTTCCACGGCATCAGGAAATGGCGGACGGAGGCAAGGTCGACGCCGCACTGCCCGAGGAACCAGGCGTCGCACATCGCATCGGCCCAGAAGTGAAAATAGTTCCTGCAGTCGGAATAATAGGCACCGAGCACCACCGCGTCGCCGTCGAGCCTCGTGACGCTCATGGCCTTGTCGCGCCGCCGCTTGAGGGTGGCTCCCAGCCCCAGCTTCCAGTGCCCGAACCGGACGGTGCGCATCCGCGCGTCCGACAGCCGGAGCCAGCGGGCATGTTCGTCCTTGTCCGGGTTCACATGCGGAAGAGACGAGATCCGCAGTCCGTACTCCACCAGAACGCCGGCCGGCCCGCCACCGGCCAGCGCCAGGTCCTCCCGGTTCCACACGAGCGGAGCCACATCCGGCCCGACGGCATCCCAGGTCGCGGGGGTCGGCATGATCTCCTGCAGCCTGTCCGGCGCGGGGCGGAAGCCGGAGCGCTTCCGGGCGTCGATCGCGAACGCGCGATCGGCCATGTCAATGAGGAAGGAATACACGTTCGCACGCCGTCTTGTGAGCCTTGCAACCTGTCATTGCCGGCCGGGAGCGGCACCTGTCAAGGCTTCGCGGTCACGGAACCAGGCCACGGTCTTCCTGACGCCGTCCGCCCGAGCAGGCAGCGGACCAGGATCTCGCCGCGCCCGAACGATCGCGCCGACGCGTTACCCGCGCCAACGCAGGACCCACCGCTCGACCCGTCCGATGATGAAGGCGACACTCAGTCCGAGCACGGACAGAAGCGCGACACCGGCCAGAAGCTGGTCGGTGGCGAACAGGCTGCCGGCCATCAGCACATAGGCGCCGATGCCGTGTTCCGCGCCGATCATCTCGGCCGCGACAAGCAGTATGATGGCAATGGACGCGGAGATGCGCGCGCCCGACAGGATCGCCGGCATCGCGCCCGGCAGCACGATCTTGCGCACGATCGAACTCCACGACAGACCGAACGACTGGCCCATGCGGATCAGCGTGCGATCGACGTTGTCGACACCGCCATAGGTGGCGATCACCGTGGGGAAGAAGGACCCGAACAGGATCGTCGCCACCTTCGAACCTTCACCAATACCGAACCAGATCACGAAAAGCGGCAGAAGGGCGATCTTGGGGATGGGAAACAGCGCCGAAACGAGCGGCAGCAGGCCGGCCCGCGCCAGTGAAAACAGGCCGATCATCAGTCCGACGGCGATGCCGAGCGCGGTTCCAAGCGTCCACCCGATCACCAGACGCTGGAGCGAGGCGCCAAGATGCAGCCAGATCTGCCCGCTCTCGACCAGATAGGCAAGGGCCGCGAACGCCTCGCTCGGCGCCGGCACGACAAGATCGCTGATGACCCCCGTCTGCGAACCGAGCTCCCAGAGGCCGATCAGAACGATGAACACGATCACTCCGGCAAAGGGCACCCGCTTCGGACGGAACCCACCGCCGCGATAGGGCACCGGGCGCAGTTCCTGTTCCGCCGTTCCCTGCGACGCGTCGTTTCGCGACCCGGCCTCAGCCTTCGACATCTGCAAGCTCCCGGTCGGCAGCGCGTGCCTCGTCGCGCAGGAGGGTCCACAGTTTCTGCTGGACGCGTTCCAGCTCGGCATCCCCGGCAACCCGCGCATCGAGATCTCGGTCGATCTCGACGATCTCGCGGATGCGCCCCGGGCGACGCGACAGGAGCACGATCCGGTGACCGAGGCGCACCGCCTCGGCAAGGTTGTGAGTGACGTAGCAGGCCGTGAACCGCTCGCGCTGCCACAGACCGACGAGATCGTCCATCAGCAGCTCCCGGGTCTGGCTGTCCAGGGCCGAGAGCGGCTCGTCCATGAGCATGACCGCCGGCTTCACGGCCAGAGCCCGGGCAATCGCCACGCGCTGGCGCATGCCGCCGGAAAGCTGGCGCGGCACCGCCTTGCGGAAATCGGAAAGCCCCGTGCGGGCAAGCACGTCGGCAATGATCTCCTCGCGCTGGCGCGCATCGAGCGGATGGTCCTCGAGCACCAGCGAAATGTTCCCCTCCACGCTGCGCCAGGGCAGCAGGGCGAAATCCTGGAACACATAGGTCAGCGGATTGAGGGACCCTTGCGGCGCCTCGCCCGCCACGAGCACCTCGCCCGCATCCGGTCGCTCCAGCCCGCCGATGAAGCGCAGCAGCGTGGACTTGCCGCAGCCCGACGGCCCGATGATGCACACGATCTCGCCCTCGCGCACGGCAAGGTCGATGCCGCTCAGGACATCGGTCTCGCCGTAGCGGTGGGAGATCCCTTTGAGAAGGAGATCCATGCGTGCGGGGTCCTTGACCGGGCGGGCTGGGCGCGCCGTCTTACTGCGTCTCGACGAACCGGTCGTCGACCAGCATCTCGAGGGTGATGGTATCGGCGACGAGCTTCTCGGACTTGAACCAGTCGAGCTGATCCTTGACCGACGTCACGTTGAGCCGGGCGCCTTCATTGATGCGCATGGCACCGTTGCGGATCGACGGCGCGGCCTTTTCCAGCGGACGGTCGGCATAGACGTACTTGTGCAGAAGCTCGATCATCGCGTCGGCCTCTTCCTCCCCGGCGGTCTTGTCGACCAGCGCCGCGTTGAAATCGGCCGCTCCCTTGGCAAAGGCCCTGAGGAAACGCTTCACCAGTTCCGGATTGTCGACCGTGTTGGCGGTCGAGGTGAAGACCGTGGTCACCTGATAGTCGGGAATGTAGTCGGCGACCATGCCGATGGCCTCGATCTCGGGGCCGGCCGAAATCGCCTTGGCGATATGCGGCACGATTGCCCAGGAATCGATCTGCCCGCTCTTCAGCGCGCCGATCACGGCCCCCACCTTCTGCAGCGGGCGAAGCGTGATCTCGGAGCGCGCGAAGCCCTCCTTGTCGGCGATCTTGTGGGCCATGTAGTGGAAGGAAGACCCCGTCTGGGTGATGCCGAAGCTCCTGCCCTTGAGTTCCGCCGGGGTCGTCAGACCCGCGTCATAGGCCGCCTTCGAGGCCAGGATCATCTGGCCGTCGATGCCCGGCTCTTCCTGCAGCGCGCCGCCGACGACCTTGATCGCCCCCTTTTCGGCCAGGTTGATGAGGCCGCCGGAAATGGCCGTCAGGCCGAAATCGACATCGCCCGAAGCGATCGCCACGGCCATCGGCTGCGCCGCCTGGAAGAACTCGAAGGTGACGTCGATGCCCTCTTCGGCGAAATAGCCGCGCTCGAAGGCGACGAAGCTCGGCGCATGGGAGGTGAAGCGCAGCGCGCCCAGCTTGACCGCGTCGTTGGCAAGCGCCGGCGAAATGCCCGCCGCCAGTCCCGCGACCAGCGTTACAGCCGCCGCGATCCGGCCCATCGAAAGGCTCGCGCGGGTTCCGCGTCCCGTCCGTGTCGTCATGATGTTCCTCCCGTGCCGCCCGACCTCACGTGCCGGCGTCCTTGTCGTGTGTCACCCCTGTCCGGGCGGCTCGCCCTCCCGGGACGGCCCCAGGCAGGCCGCGACCGGCAAGTGAGCGCAGCCGGCAGGGATTGTCAATCCGAACAGGGCGTTCGCCGGGTCAGCGCATTTGGCGGGCTTACAGCCGCTCCACATTGACGCCGAAAGTCGCCGCGCCGATGACCTGTCCGCTTTCCGGATCGATCACGGGCACGCTGACCTGGCTCTGGACGGTGAGCGTGGAGTCGTCCTCGACGAGCGCGCCGATGTCGATCGCTCCCGGACCGCCCGAGATCGTGTCCTGCCACATCGCCTCGTCCCCCTGCCAGTAGTCGGACGTGACCCTGCTCTGGCCGACGTTCAGCCCGCGCGCATCGGTCACGAAGATCTCCGTGAAGAGCCCCTGGCTCGCATCCTGCACCCCGGCCAGATACAGGGAGAGAGGCCGCTCCATGACGGCATCGATCATGGGCTGTTCGGCCGACTCCGCCTCGGCACGCCACGTGCGGTCGAGTTCGTCGATGCGCTCCTGCCCGAACGCCGCGGTCTCCGTGTTCTGGGCCCGCACGGCCTCCACAACCTGCGGCGACGACACGATCTCCGCGATCCGCCCGGTCGCCAGCGCCCTGAGGTCTTCCCTGAAACCGTTGGCCAGCCCCGAGCCGACGCAGGCGACAAGCATCAGTACGGCGGCCAATGGCAGCAGCGACGGTCTCATGTGCCCCTCGAAATAACATGCGCAATACAAGCGGGATCTTACGGAAGCCGCCCGCGCCGCACAATCGGCGCGCATACGGCGGAAAATCGGCCTTCCGCTTGCCCTTTCGACCGGCTTCGGCTATGAGACGCGCGCGCACCTGCACCCCTGGAGGCGGCGCACCCGGATCGTCCCGCTGTTCGAAACGACGCCCGAAACGGCGTGATCGGGAGCGGAGCGGTCCTTTGTTTCATGAAACTCAAGGAGAATTGCCATGGCTGAAGGCTATGTGCTGAAGGCTTCGGCGCGTGATCGGGTTGGCAAGGGGGCCGCTCGGGCACTGCGTCGCGAAGGCCTCGTTCCCGCCGTGATCTACGGCGACAAGAAGCCCGCCCTTCCGATCGCGATCCCGATGAAGGAGTCGACGCTGGCGCTGCATCGCGGCGGCTTCATGACCCATCTGGGCAAGATCGACATCGACGGCACCACCCACACGGTGATCGCGAAGGACTACCAGCTCGACCCGGTTCGTGACGACCTGATCCACGTCGACTTCCTGCGCGTCGCCAAGGGCTCCGAGCTCACCGTCGACGTTCCGGTCCACTTCATCAACGAAGAGAAGTGCCCGGGCATCAAGCAGGGTGGCGTGCTCAACGTCGTGCGTCACACGGTCGAGATGACCGTCCCGGCGGATTCGATCCCCGAGGCCCTCATCGTGGATCTCTCCACCGTGAAAGCCGGCGACTCGATCCATATTTCGGCCATCGACGTTCCGGCCGGCTGCACGCCGACCATCACCGACCGTGACTTCACCGTCGCCACCATCGCCGCCCCGGGCGGCGGCGCCGGCGAGGACGAAGAAGAGACGGCGGACGAGGAAGAGTCCGAGGACTAAGGTCCACGGCCCGCCCGGCCGGTCGCTACGACCGGCCGGGCGACCTGCCCCTCCAGCTTCCAGCGTGACGGAGATTTCGCGATGCGGCTCATTGTCGGCCTCGGCAATCCGGGAGCCCGATACGCTCGCAACCGGCACAACATCGGCTTTCTGGCCGTGGACGAGATCCATCGTGCCCATCCCGGTTTCGGACCCTGGCGCAACCGCTTCCAGGCCGAGGTGAGCGAGGGCACGCTGGGCGGCGAGAAGGTGCTTCTCGTCAAGCCCCAGACCTTCATGAACGAATCCGGCCGCTCCGTCGGCGAGGCGCTGCGCTTCTACAAGGGCGAGCCGGCCGACGTTCTCGTCATCTACGACGAACTGGACCTGCCGCCCGCGCGCTTCCGCATGAAGGCCGGTGGCGGACACGGCGGACACAACGGCCTGCGGTCGATCACCGCCCATATCGGCGACGCCTATCGCCGCCTGCGCCTCGGCATCGGCCACCCCGGCGACAAGTCGCGCGTGACGGGACACGTGCTCGGCGATTTCGCCAAGGTGGATGACGAGTGGCTGGAGCCGCTGCTTTCCGGCATCGCGGACCATGCCGCCCTGCTGGCCGCCGGACAGGACAACCAGTTCGCCAACAAGCTGACGCTCCAGCTCCAGCCGGAGAAGGCACAGCGCCCCGACAAGCCGAAGAAGCCCGCCGGCACGCCGGGGCCCGCACGGCCCGCGGCTGGTGCGAAGGGCCAGAGCCATATCCGCCAGGCGCGTCCGCAGCAGGCACCCCGGATGCCATCCAAGGGGCCGATGGCCGACATGCTCAGGAAGCTCCTGGGCAACGACGACGGCAAGGCCTGAAGCCCGCCTTCAGCCCCTTGTATCACCGCCGCCTTCCGGCGCGATGCTTGACCTTCGCGCGCCCCTCGGGCAAGAAGCGGCAACCTTCTCGACCAGCACGAAAGCAGCGTTTCCATGGGTTTCCAGTGCGGCATCGTCGGTCTGCCCAATGTCGGCAAGTCCACGCTCTTCAACGCGCTCACGCGCACGGCTGCCGCTCAGGCGGCCAACTATCCCTTCTGCACCATCGAGCCGAACACCGGTGAGGTCGCGGTTCCCGATCCGCGCATGAAGAAGGTGGCGGAAATCGCCAAGTCAGCCAACATCCTGCCGACGCGACTGACGTTCGTCGACATCGCCGGCCTGGTGCGCGGCGCCTCGAAGGGCGAGGGCCTTGGCAACCAGTTCCTCGCCAACATCCGCGAGGTCGACGCGATCGCCCACGTCCTGCGCTGCTTCGAGGACGACGACATCACCCATGTCGACGGCCGCATCGACCCCATCGCCGACGCGCAGACGGTCGAGACCGAACTGATGATCGCCGACATGGAGAGCCTGGAGCGCCGCCTCGCCCCGCTGAAGAAGAAGGCAACGGTGGGCGACAAGGAGGCCAAGGCCGCGGTTCCGGTCATGGAAGGGGCGCTGGAGCTGCTGCGCGACGGCAAGCCCGCCCGCCTGCTCGAGACCTCGACGCCGGAGGAAAAGAAGATCCTCGATGGCCTCAACCTTCTGACGACGAAGCCGATTCTCTATGTCTGCAACGTGGAGGAAGGTTCCGCCGGCACGGGCAACGCCCAGTCCGAACGCGTTCGCGAGATGGCGGAAGCGGAAGGGGCCGCCTGCGTCGTGATCTCGGCCGCGATCGAGTCCGAGATCGCGCAGCTCGAGGACGCCGAACAGGCCGAGTATCTTGAGTCCATGGGGCTCGAGGAGCCCGGCCTCGACCGGCTGATCCGGGCCGGCTACGACCTTCTGGGCCTCATCACCTATTTCACGGCCGGTCCGAAGGAGACCCGCGCCTGGACGATCCGCCAGGGCACCAAGGCCCCGCAGGCGGCCGGCGTGATCCACTCGGACTTCGAGCGCGGCTTCATTCGCGCCCAGACGATCGCCTATGACGACTACGTCGGGCTCGGCGGAGAAAGCGGCGCCAAGGAAGCGGGCAAGGCCCGCGACGAAGGCAAGGAGTATGTCGTCAAGGACGGCGACGTGCTGCTGTTCAAGTTCAACACCTGACAATCCGGCGCAAGCTCGCGCAATTTTTTGCGAAGAATTGCGCGAAAATCGAGTCGGATTGCCCGAGCACGACGGCGGCCCTTCAAAGGAGAGGCCGCCGTCTTCGTTTTCGAACACCACGACCGCGACCGGCGGAAATCCCCGCCCCGCGCTCCGCCTCGTCCGGCGGGAACAAGGTTTCGTTTTCCCTCTTCCTTTGCCCGGCCTTAACACGGAGCCGATAGGACTCGGCCCTGCGAGCGGCGCGCGACCCGCGCCCGCACCGAAGTCAACGAGGCCGACCCCACATGACCCGCAAAAAGCTCGTCGCCGCCCTTGCCGCCCTGATGATGACCGGAGGCAGCCTGCTGCCCTCCGTCGCCTCCGCCTGCACGCGTGCCGTCTATGTCGGCAAGGACGGGACCGTCATCACGGGCCGCAACATGGACTGGGTCGAGGACATGCAGACGGACCTGTGGGTCTTCCCGCGCGGGATGGAGCGTTCGGGCAACGCCGGCCCGAACTCACCGACCTGGACCGCGAAATACGGCAGCGTCATCGCCTCGGGCTACAACATCGCCTCCGCAGACGGCATGAACGAGAAGGGGCTGGTGACCAACCTGCTCTATCTGGCCGAGGCCGACTACGGCAACGACAGCGACGAGCCGCCGATGACCGTGGGAACCTGGGCCCAGTACGTGCTCGACAACTTCGCGACAGTGGCGGAGACCGTCGAGGCGATGGAGACCATGCCGCTGCACATCGTCGCGCCGAAGCTGCCCAACGGTTCGGCGGCGACCCTGCATCTGTCGGTGTCCGACCCCAGCGGCGACTCCGCCATCTTCGAGTACCTCAACGGCGAACTCGTGGTCCATCACGGCAAGGACTACACGGTCATGACCAACTCGCCGACCTACGACAAGCAGCTCGCGCTGACCGCCTATTGGGACAATATCGGCGGCAACGCCTTCCTGCCGGGCACCGTGACGGCGGCCGACCGCTTCGTGCGCACCAGCTTCCTGCTCGGCGCCATGAAAAAGGAAACCGACAAGAACATCATCGCCGCGGTCCCGGACCAGAGCTACGCCAACCAGGCCGTCGGCCAGACCCTGTCGCTGATGCGCGGCGTGAGCGTGCCGCTCGGCATCTCGACGCCGGACAAGCCGAACATCGCCTCCACGCTGTGGCGCACGGCGGCCGATCAGACCAATCTGGTCTACTACTTCGATTCCGCCACCACGCCGAACACCTTCTGGGTCGATTTCTCGGATCTCGATTTCTCCGAGGGCGCGAGCCCGAAGAAGCTGCCGATCGCCGGTGGCAAGTACTACGCGGGCAACGCGGCCGGCCATTTCGTCGAGGCCAAGCCGTTCGAGTTCATGTCGGTGAAGTAACCGCGAGGCCCCGACGAGGGGTCACCCGATCGAGCGAACGGGCGCCTTTCGCGCCCGTTCGCGCCCCGGCTTCGCGACAAGGCCGCTCGACAGTCATGCGGCTCGCGTCGTATAGACGCTTTTCATGAGCACATTCCGTCATTTCGAGGATTTCACGGTCGGCGAGACCATCGATCTCGGGTCGACCACGGTGACCCGCGAGGAGGTTCTCTCCTTCGCGCGCGAGTTCGACCCGCAGCCCTTCCACCTCGACGACGAGGCGGGGCGCGCCTCCGTCCTCGGCGGGCTCGCCGCCTCCGGATGGCACACCTGCTCGATGTTGATGCGCCTGCTGTGCGACAACCTGCTGCTCGCCTCGAGCTGCAACGGCTCTCCGGGCGTCGAGGAAGTGCGCTGGATGCGGCCGGTGTTTCCCGGTGACCGCCTGTCAGCCACGGCCGAGGTGCAGGCCGCGCGCCCGCTTCGCTCGCGCCCGGGCCTTGGAATGGTCACCCTGGTCGCCACCGTGCGGAACCAGGACGGCCTGCCGGTGATGACCTCGCGCAACGCCATCCTCTTCGCGAAGAAGGACATCGCGGCATGATCTACCTGGAAGACCTGGAGATCGGAAGTCGGCGCGAGCTCGGCTCCCACACCTTCACCGCCGAGGAAATCGTCCGCTTCGCCCGCGCCTTCGACCCGCAGCCGTTTCACCTCAGCGAGGAAGGCGCGGCGGCGACCCATTTCGGTCGCCTGTGCGCCTCGGGCTGGCACACGGCCTCCGTCTGGATGAAGCTGGTGGTCGCCTCCCAGGAGCGCGAGCTGGCCAAGACCGGCCGCCGCGTGCAGGCAGGCCCCTCGCCCGGGTTCACGGACCTGAAGTGGATCCGCCCCGTCTTTGCGGGCGACACCATCTCCTACAGGTCGACCCTGCTGGAAAAGAAGCCGCTCAGGACCCGCCCGGGCTGGGGCATGGCGACCAATCTGAACGAGGGCGTGAACCAGGACGGAGAGCTGGTGTTCTCCTTCGTCGGCAAGGTGCTGATCGCGACCCGCCCGCAGACGGACGACGCCGCGACCGGAGCCTCCGAGCCGGCCTAGGGAGGCGGCCCCGTCTCGCTTGCGGGCGCCCCCCTGACGCGCGGAGTTACAGCGATCTGGCGAAGACAACCTCGTCGTGGATCGGGATGCCGTATTCGCCAAGCAGCGGGATCTCCGGACGAAGCCTGCGTTCCTCGTCGATGGCCCCGGTCACGATCTTCTCGATCCGGAAACCGCGCCGCTGGTAGAAGCGGAAGGCGTCGAGGTTGTCGTTGGACGTGCGCACCATGAGCCGGCGGATGCCCTGTTCGAGCGCCGAGCCGATCACCGCGTTCAGAAGAAGCGTTCCGACCCCGCTCCAGCGGGTCAGCGAGTCGAGCGTCAGGATCTCCCATTCGCGCTCGCGCTTGATGAGGGTCACCAGGCCCGCGGTCTCGCCCTCGGTATCCTCGGCGAGGAAGCCCGGCAGCAGCGAGCCGTCGATCAGTTCGCCTTCAATGAGGATTTCCGGACTCGTCCAGCGGCGGGTCAGAAGCTCGACCACGGCCGCGTGATCGGCCTCGCTCTTTTCGCGAATTGTCACGCCCATCTTGTGCTCCCTGTGCGTGCACGGCGCGGGACCGCTGCACGGCTCTCGTTGATGTCCTTGCCGGCCAAGGCCGGATGCGCCGCCGGCTCAGGCCGGCCGGCAATACGGGTCAGGGTCAAGCCCCGTCAGCGGTGCAGGATACGCGTCTCAAGCCCCTCGCGATCCTGCCAGCCCGCGCGTTCCAGTTCCGGGTCCAGATGTTCCTCGAGCGGGCGCCCGAGGCAGAGATAGGCGACGAGCCGCCAGCCGTCCGGCACATCGAGCAGGCCGGTCACCTCGCGCGGATCGAGGATCGACACCCAGCCGACACCGATTCCTTCGGCGCGCGCCGCAAGCCACAGTGTGTTTATGGCGCAGACGCAGGAATAGGCCAGCATCTCCGGCATGGTCCGCCGCCCGAGCCCGTGTCCCTGGCCCGTCACCTCGTCGCAGAAGACGGCAAGCTGCACGGGCGCGTCGTCGAGCCCGGCGAGCTTGAGACGCGCATAGGTGCCCGCCCTGTCGCCGGTGTAGTCCGAAAGCGCCTCCGCATTCGCCGTCAGGAATGACGCGCGAACGCCTGCACGGGCGTCGGTCCCCTCCACCAGCACGAACCGCCAGGGCTGGCTGTTGCCGACCGAGGGCGCCTGATGGGCAATGGCGAGCAATTTCTCGACAAGCCCGTCGGACAGCGGATCGGGACGGAAGCGGCGCACGTCGCGCCGCCAGGCGACAAGCTCGGCGAACCGGTCGCGAAACGTCGCATCGAAGGTGCCGGCGGGCATTTCGTCCCGCCGCTCGTCCGCCTGCGCCGTGTCCGCCCTGGCGCCGGTCGGGCCCTCCCGCCCGCTCAATGGCCCGGGTAGGCGACCAGCGTGCGCACCGGCACGCCGAGCGCCTCGATCCGCTTGCGTCCGCCGAGGTCCGGCAGGTCGACGATGAAACAGGCGGCAACGACCTCGGCTCCCATCTGCTGCAGCAGCTTCGTCGCGGCTTCCGCCGTGCCTCCGGTGGCGATCAGGTCGTCCACGAGAATGACCTTCTCGCCCGCCACGATCGCGTCCTTGTGCATCTCCATCTCGTCCAGCCCGTACTCCAGCGAGTAGGCGATGCGTACCGTCTCGTAGGGCAGCTTGCCCTTCTTGCGGATCGGCACGAAGCCGGCGGAAAGCTGATGCGCGACCGCACCGCCCAGAATGAACCCGCGCGCCTCGATGCCCGCGACCTTGTCGACCTTCGAGCCGGCCCAGGGCTGCACCAGCGCGTCCACCGCGCGGCGAAAGGCCCGGGCATCCCCCAGCAGCGTGGTGATGTCGCGAAACAGGATCCCTTCCTTGGGATAGTCGGGGATGGTCCGGATCGCCGCGAGAAGGTCCTCGGCTACGCTGGTGTCGGTCATTCTTCGTGTCCTGCCCCTTTGCGTGCCGGAACGTGCGTCCGGCATCTTCGCCTATTTGTGCCCGTCTTCAAGATCGGGAGAAGTCGCAAGTGCCGCGTCTCAGCGCGAAAGCACCCGCCCCGCCACGGCATCGAGCTTCGCCAGAAGCTCGGGATCGCGCGCCTCGGGCGCGGTCATGAGCGCGTATTCCAGCGCCGTGTCCGAGCCCACCGGGCACGGCTGCGGCGTGCGCGGCAGTTCCCGCGCCAGCCGCGCCACCAGCCGGCGCGCATTGTCGGCATTGGCGTGCAGCACCTTGATGATCGACTGGATGTCCACCGAGCCGTGGTCGGGGTGCCAGCTGTCGTAGTCGGTGACCATGGCCACGGTCGCGTAACAGATCTCGGCCTCGCGGGCGAGCTTGGCCTCCGGCATGTTGGTCATGCCGATCACGTCGCAGCCCCACTGCCGGTAGAGCTTGCTTTCCGCCAGCGACGAGAACTGCGGCCCCTCCATGGCGAGGTAGGTGCCGCCGCGATGATAGGTGAGCCCTTCCGCGATCGCGGCCTCCGCGATGTGGTCCACGAGACGCGGCGACACCGGATCGGCCATGGACACATGCGCCACGCAGCCCTTGCCGAAGAAGCTCTTTTCGCGCGCGATGGTGCGGTCGATGAACTGGTCGACGAGCACGAAGTGTCCGGGCGCCATCTCCTCCTTCAGCGAGCCGACCGCCGAGACGGAGACCAGCGAGGTCACGCCGCAACGCTTCATGACGTCGATGTTGGCGCGGTAGTTGATGTCGGAGGGCGCGAAGCGATGGCCGCGCCCGTGACGCGGCAGAAAGACGACCCTGAGACCGTCGACGGTGCCGATGCGCACCTGGTCCGACGGCTCGCCCCAGGGCGTTTCGACGCTCTCCCAGCGTGCGTTCTCCAGATCGGGCAGGTCGTAGAGCCCCGATCCGCCGATGATGCCGAGCACAGCCTCGCTCATGTTTCCCTCATCCTCGTCAGGTCCCGGATGCGCTGTCATGCCACATTCGCCCGGGCAGGCCAATAAACCGGCCGGTCCCAAGAAAAAGGGGCCGCCGCGTCTGCCGCGGCGGCCCCTTGATATGTCGAAACGTCGGATCGATCAGTGATCGACGTCGCGCCAGATGGCCCGCTTCACGAAGTACAGAAGCGATGCGAAGACCACCAGGAAGATCATCACGCGGAAGCCCATCTGCTTGCGCTGCTCGAGCTTCGGCTCGGCCACCCACATCATGAAGGCAGCAACATCATGCGCGTACTGATCGACCGTCATCGGCGTGCCGTCGGTGTATTCCACCGACTCCGCGTACAGCGGCGGAGCCATACCGATCGGGCCACCGGTCAGATGCGCCTCGCCCTTGCAGTCCTCGAAGGTGATCGAGCCGCCGAGGAACTTCGTGTTGTAGTTGCCAACGAAGTCCTCGGGGAAACAGGACGGCGGATCCTCATACCCGGTGAGCAGGGCATAGATGTAATCCGGCCCCTGCTCCTGGTACTGCGTGAAGGCGTCGAACACGAAGTTCGGGAAACCCCGGTGCCCGGCGCGGGCCTTGGCCAGCGTCGAGAAGTCCGGCGGATAGGCGCCGCCGTTGGAGGCGCGCGCCGCCTGCTCGTTGGGGAACGGCGACGGCCAGTGGTCGGCCAGGGTTGCCGGGCCCTCGACCGGCTCGCCGGCGTCGTCGACGCCCTTGGACACGGTGTACTCGGCCGCGACGGCCTTGGCCTGGTCCTCGGTGAAGCCCGGACCGCCTTCCTGCGCCAGATTGCGGAACGCGAGGAACTTGGCGCCGTGACAGGAGGCGCAGACCTCCTTGAACACCTTGAAGCCACGCTGGAGCTGGGCCTTGTCATAGGTGCCGAAGGGACCCGAGAAGGACCATTGCTGGCGCTCGATGTGCGGCGCGGCGCCCGCGGCAAACGCCGGGGTGGCCAGCACGAGGCCGGCAACCACCAGGGCGGCACCACGGACGGATGCGATCTTCGTTTTCATGAGTGCGAACTCCCAGTCCGATCCGTGGTCACTTCGTCTCCGGCGCGGCAACCGCACCGGCCGGCTTCCCGCTTCCCGACGCGAGCACCGCCTCGGAGATCGAGTTCGGCGTCGGCCGCGGCTTCTCGAGGAAGCCAAGCAGCGGCAGGATGATGAGGAAGTGGGCGAAGTAGTAGGCGGTGAAGATCCGCGCGAAGACCACGTAGAGCCCCTCCGGCGGCATGGCGCCGAGGTAGCCGAGGCCCACGCAGACCGCGGCGAAGATCCAGAAGAACTGCTTGAACAGCGGGCGATAGGTGCCCGAACGGACCTTCGACGTGTCGAGCCACGGCAGCACGAACATGACCGCGATGGCACCGAACATCAGGATGACGCCGCCGAGCTTGTCCGGCACGGCACGCAGGATCGCGTAGAACGGCAGGAAGTACCACTCCGGAACGATGTGCGCCGGGGTGACCAGCGGATTCGCCTCGATGTAGTTGTCGGCGTGGCCCATGTAGTTCGGCACGTAGAACACGAAGTACGCGAAGAGGATCATGAAGACCACGATCGCGAACAGGTCCTTCATCGTGTAGTACGGATGGAAGGGAACCGTGTCCTGCTTCGACTTCGGCTGGATGCCCGTCGGGTTGTTGTTGCCGGTGGTGTGGAAGGCCCACACGTGCAGCAGAACGACGCCGAAGATCATGAACGGCAGCAGGTAGTGCAGCGAGAAGAAGCGGTTCAGGGTCGGATTGCCGACGGAGAAGCCGCCCCACAGCCAGTTCACGATCGGCTCGCCGACGACCGGGATGGCCGAGAACAGGTTGGTGATCACCGTGGCGCCCCAGAAGGACATCTGGCCCCAGGGCAGCACGTAGCCCATGAAGGCGGTGGCCATCATGATCAGGAAGATGATGACGCCCAGGATCCACGAGATCTCGCGCGGGGCCTTGTAGGACCCGTAGTACATGCCGCGGAACATGTGGATGTAGACGGCGATGAAGAACATCGACGCCCCGTTGGCATGCATGTAGCGCAGCAGCCAGCCGAAGTTCACGTCGCGCATGATGTGCTCGACCGAGGCGAAGGCGATGGCCTCGTTCGGGGCGTAGTGCATGACGAGCACGATGCCGGTGATGATCTGCGCGATCAGGACGAAGAACAGGATGCCGCCGAAGGTCCACCAGTAGTTGAGGTTCTTCGGGGTCGGGAAATCGACGAAGGAACCGCGAACGAGCGAAATGACCGGCAGGCGGCTCTCGAGCCACTTCGCCGCCGCGCTCTGCGGCACGTAGTTGGAATGTCCAGCCATGGCTGTCTCCTCTGGAAGGCCGCGTCTCAACCGACCCGGACGACGTTGTCCGAGATGAACTCGTAGGGCGGGATCAGGAGATTCTGCGGAGCCGGACCCTTTCGGATGCGGCCGGCGGTGTCGTAGTGCGAGCCGTGGCAGGGGCAGAACCAGCCGCCAAAGTCGCCCGCCTCGCCGAGCGGGATGCACCCCAGATGGGTGCACACGCCGACCATCAGGAGCAGCGCCTCGCGATCCGGCATGCCGCGATTGACGTCGGTCGCTTCGGCATCGCCGGGGAGGTTCAAGTTCCGCGCGAGCGGATCCGGCAGGTCGGACACCGGAACGGCGTTCGCCTCGTCGATTTCCTTCGCCGTGCGGTTACGAATGAACAGCGGCTTGCCACGCCACATCACCTTGATGGACTGGCCCTCCTCGATCGGGGAGACGTCCACCTCGATCGAGGCGAGCGCCAGAGCCGAGGCGTCCGGGTTCATCTGATTGATAAAGGGCCAGGCGAGCGCGCCCGCGCCAACCGCACCCATCGCGCCGGTCGCGATATAGAGGAAATCGCGGCGGGTGGGTTCGACCGTATCCTGCTGTGCCAAGGTCGCGTCCTCTTTTAACCTGTGCCCGACGACGACATGCGCCGTCACCGTCCGTTCCGGAGATCGAAACGGCAAGGCGGTCGGCGCGCGTCCTTCGGGCGGCAAGTGCGGGTGTCCGCACCTTTCCAAGCGGTGGCGTTTTTGGCACCCTTGCCACCGCTTGTCCAGATGTTGCGTCACGGCGATGACGCTTTGTCGCGCTTTTTTCGCCACGAACGGGCGGGGTTCACCCGCCCGTCTGCGTGCTGTCGATGAACCCGCCGGACTGGCGCGCCCACAGATCCGCGTAAAGTCCGCCGCGCGCAAGCAGTTGCTCGTGACGGCCGTCTTCCACGATCCGCCCCTTGTCCATGACGATGAGACGGTCCATGGCGGCGATGGTGGACAGCCGGTGCGCGATGGCGATCACGGTCTTTCCTTCCATCAGCTCCGTCAGGCTGTCCTGGATCGCTGCCTCGACCTCCGAATCGAGCGCCGATGTCGCCTCGTCGAGCACCAGGATCGGCGCGTTCTTGAGCAGCACGCGCGCGATGGCGATGCGCTGCCGCTGGCCACCGGAAAGCTTCACGCCACGCTCGCCCACATGCGCCTCCATCCCGCGCCGGCCGGCGCCATCCACCAGATCGCGGATGAAGCCGTCCGCATGGGCGCGCCGCGCCGCCTCCCAGGCCTCCTCCTCGCTCGCCTCCGGCCGGCCGTAGACGATGTTGTCCAGGACCGAACGGTGCAGCAGGGAGGTGTCCTGGGTCACCACGCCGATGGCGGCGCGCAGGCTCGCCTGGGTGACGGCGGAAATGTCCTGCCCGTCGATGGCGATGCGCCCGCCCTCCAGATCGTGAAAGCGCAGCAGCAGGTTGACCAGCGTCGACTTGCCCGCTCCCGAGCGTCCGACGACGCCGAGCTTCTCGCCCGGCGCGATGCGCAGGTCGAGCTGCTCGATCACCGAGGTCGTCTTGCCGTAGTGGAACGTGGCCTTGTCGAAGGAGATCTCCCCCTGCCTGACGGCGAGCGGCCGCGCGTCCTCGCGGTCACGCACCTCCCGGTCGCGGGCGATCGTGGGGATTCCGTCCTGGACCGTGCCGATGTTCTCGAACAGGCCCGAGACCTCCCACAGGATCCACTGGGACATGCCGTGCAGGCGCAGCACCAGCGCCACGGCCACGGCGATGGCGCCGGTCGCCACCGCCTGTTGCTGCCACAGGAAGATCGACAGCGCGCCGATGGCGAACAGAAGCAGCAGGTTGATCGTGTGCAGCGCCGTGTTGAGCACGGTCACCAGACGCATCTGCCGGTAGACCGTCTGCAGGAACTCCTGCATGGCGTTCCTGGCGTAGGCCTCCTCCCGCTCCGTGTGGGAGAAGAGCTTCACCGTGGCGATGTTGGTGTAGGCATCCACCACCCGCCCGGTCATGGTCGAGCGCGCGTCCGCCTGCATCTGCGACACGCCCTTGAGGCGCGGCACGAAGAAGAACAGCACGCCCAGATAGGCGACCAGCCATACCAGCAGGGGGATCGCCAGCAGAAGGTCCGCCTCGGCGACGAGCACGAGCGCCGCGGTGAAATAGACCACCACGTAAACGAACACGTCGAGGATGCGTTGCACCACCTCGCGCACGGCCAGGGCCGTCTGCATGACCTTGGTGGCGATGCGCCCCGCGAAGTCGTCCTGGTAGAAGCCGACGCTCTGGCGCAGCAGGTAGCGGTGCACCTGCCAGCGGATCGCCATGGGATAGTTGCCCATCATCGTCTGATGGAAAATCAGTTCCCACAAGATCGCGAGCACGGGCAGGACGACGAGGATGACCAGCGCCATCCACGCCAGGTGCCAGGCGTTGTCGGTGAAGAACGTGGCGCGGTCCGCCTCCGTGAGCCACGTGACCAGATCGCCGAGGAAAGAGAACACCATCACCTCGAAGATCGCGATCAGCGCACCGAGCACGGAGACGGTCGCCATCGCGCGCCAGTGCGGACGCGTGTAATACCAGCAGAAGGCGACGAGCCCGGCGGGCGGCGCCTCGACGGGTTGATCTCGGAAGGGGTCGATCAGCTTCTCAAAGCGGGCGAACATTGGGCAATCCTTTCAGGGAGACGGAGGCGCCGTGCACGCCGGCGGACGTCACGGACCTTCCGCGCCGGCCCCGGAACCGGGCGGCACGAAAGACCGGCGTCGCGGCCGGCGGCGTCAGCAGCACCGACAGAACGAAGGCGACCAGGCCGAACGACAGGACGACGAGGCCCAGGAACTGCGTTCCAAGCCGCGCGGCAAGCGCGTCCGCCGGCTCGCTGAGACCGGCGCGCACAACCGCCTCGACACCGGACAGTTCACCGATGGCGACGGGCACGAACAGGACCGTCGCCAGCGCGACGGTGAGAAGGGCGACGACGGCAGCCAGCCGGACGAGCCGCAGGATCGCGGCGGGGATCCCGTCCCGCGCGGACGGGTCCGCCGGCCGGGCGAAGGACGCCCCGGAGGAAGACAACAGGGTGTTCATGGCAAGGCTCTCCTGCATGAACGAAAACGGGAGTGCCACGGGCCCGACGCACAGACGGTCTGCGCGCATCCGCATGACGGCGGATTGATCCGTGACGGGAAGGCTGAACCGGCCCGCGCGTGAGCGGACACGGTGATGATCAAACGGGAAAGCGGGAAAGGAAGCGCTCGAGGAACCGGCGCTTCGACCGTTGCCGAGTGGCTAGGCCATGAGCCGCATCGAACAACCGACCCAAGCGGGTGGCGGGTGACCACATCCTGCAACGAACGTGAGATCGCCGGTCGCGATGCGGATCATGTCGGTACGGACTTCCATCATGCGACCCCTCCTCTTGCGTTCGTGGTTCGGTCTTCGTTCATTCGCCTCGCGCCGGGACACGAAGCGGTCGGCCCGGGCGAGCCTGCGGTGCGACGTCGCGACAAATGGTGTCACCTCACGTCGGACCGGGACAATAGCCCGCCCGCACCGCCTTTGCAGCCCGTGAATTGCACAGCCAGCCGCATTGCGCGCATGTGTGGCACCGCCGCAACAGATATGTTGCCGGCTTGCCGTGACGGGATGCTGAAGGACCGAGCCGTTGTCGGGATGCGACGCTTACACCACGAGCGCGGCCACGGGGCGGACCGCTCCGGGCATCGCGACCTGGACCGGCGCGCTGGCGGTATAGGCCAGGCTCGCCTGCCCCGGCGCCACCGAGGGGGCGGGTGCCGCGACCGATGGTGAAGACGCGCTTGCGGGTTCCGGGGACGGCCCGGAGAGCGCCTGCAAGAGCTCGGGACTGTCGAGCGCCCGACGTCCCTCGTCGATGGCGCGGTCGATGGCACGCGCGTCGTTCTGCTTGCTCGCCTCGTCGGACCGGTCACGGCTGGCGAGCTTCTCGATCTTCTCGGCGAGTTGCTTGAGGTCCTCGCCGATTTCCTTCAGCGTTTCGCGCTCGCCCTTCATTCGCTCGGCGCGAGACCGGGTGACCGCGTGTTCCTCCGCCTCCTGCTCGCCGATGTAAGCCTGAAGGGCGGTCTTGAGCTCTTCCTGGCTCGGACCCGTTTCCTCGCCGGACGCGGCGACACCCTCGCCCGAGCCCTCATCACCAGCGGCCTCGTCACCAGAGGCCTCGCTTCCGGCACCGTCCCCCTGCGGGATCTTCCCGGTTTCCGGCGGGGTCGCGGCAAACGGCGTGGCGGTCTCGCCTCCCGCGCCTGTGTTCGCGCCGCCATCGCCCGCCTGTCCCTCGGCACCGGCTGCAACCGCGCCAGACGTCTCGCCGGCGCCGGCCATGGCCTGCGCTCCGGCAACCCCGGCTCCGCTGGTGGAAAGCCCCGACGCATCGGACCCGAGCTGCGACGCCGCGCCCTTGAAGTCCTGGGCGAGCTGCTTGAGCTCCTTCAGCAGGGCCTTGGCCTGCTTGGGTGTCGCGAACTGCAGACGCTGCTTGAGCTCGGCGATCTTCTGCTTGATCTCCGACACCCTGCTCGAGCGCGCATCGTCCTTCATCGACTCCGCCATGCGCTGCATGCTCTGGCTGATCTCGACGCTGTCCTTGATCTCCTTGACGGTGTCCTCGTCCAGCGCGATGCCGCTGCCGGACAGCTTGTCGAGGGCCGAATTCGTCTGCTGCGCGAAGAGGCCGAGGGCACGGTCATTCCGGTCCTGCGCGGAACGCCCGGCAAGACCGGCGAACCCCGAGACGGTCTTGAGCATGGAAAGCACCGACACCGCGACTTCCTCCGTTTCGCTGCCTACAGCTCCATTTCACTGACGCAAGGGCAGCGGGGCACAACCTGAAGGCGCATCCCATATCGAACCCGATCCCTTAAAAAAGTCTTAACGGTTAACATCGCTTAACCCGCGCCGCCGTCATGCGAGCGTGTCGTCCTCCTCAAACGTGTCCCCGGCCAGAAATCCGCCCGACTGGCGCGCCCACAGATCCGCATAAAGCCCGCCGCGCGCCAGCAGTTCATCGTGGCTGCCGTCTTCCACGATGCGGCCTCCGTCCATGACGATGAGGCGGTCCATGGCGGCGATGGTGGACAGCCGGTGCGCGATGGCGATCACGGTCTTGCCTTCCATCAGTTCCGTCAGACTGTCCTGGATCGCCGCCTCGATCTCGGAATCGAGCGCCGACGTCGCCTCGTCGAGCACCAGGATCGGCGCGTTCTTGAGCAGGACGCGCGCAATGGCGATGCGCTGCCGCTGCCCGCCCGAGAGCTTCACCCCGCGTTCGCCGACCCGCGCCTCGAGGCCCCGCCGCCCTGCGCTGTCGGTCAGTTCCGAGATGAAGCCGTCCGCATGGGCACGCCGCGCGGCCAGCCGCACCGCCTCCTCGTCCGCCCCCGAACGGCCCAGCGCGATGTTCTCGCGGATCGAACGGTGCAGCAGCGAGGTGTCCTGCGTGACGAGGCCGACAGCCGCGCGAAGACTGGCCTGGGTGACGGAGGAAACGTCCTGCCCGTCGATGGAGATGCGCCCACCCTCCAGATCGTGGAACCGCAGCAGCAGGTTGACCAGCGTCGACTTGCCCGCTCCCGAACGGCCCACGAGCCCCACACGCTCGCCCGGGCGGATCTCCAGGGACAGATCCTCGATCACCCCGCCCTTTTTGCCGTAGTGAAAGCGCACCCGGGAGAAGGAAATCGCGCCGTCGCGCACCTCGAGCGGCCGCGCCCGGGGCCGGTCCGAGACGAACGCCTCGCGGGTGATGGTCTCCGCGCTGTCGGCAAGCGTGCCCAGCGCGCGGAACAGCCCGTTGAGCTGCCCGAGCAGCCGCCCGAGCAGCACGTTGAGCCGCAGCACCAGCCCGAGCACCAGCGCCACGTCGCCGGCGGTGATCGTCGCCGCGCGCCAGGCCATCACCACAAGCACGGCGATCGCCAGGATCATCACGCCCGAAATGACGCTCATGAGCGTGCGCACCGTGGTCAGCGTGCGCGTGAAGCCGCGGATCGCGACAAGGAAGCGCCGGTAGACGTGGGCAAGCTCCTCGGTCTCGCGCGCCGTGTCGGTGAAGAGCTTGATCGTCTGGATGTTGCCGTAGGTATCGACGAAACGCCCCGTGACGCCCGACGCCGCGTTCGCGCTCGCCTTCGCCTGCCCGCGCACGCGCGGCACGAAACGGACGGCAACGACAGTGAACAGCGCCAGCCACAAGGCCACCACGGCCCCGACCGCCGGATCGAGTGTCAGCAGCACGCCGAGCGTCGTCAGCGCGAAGACCAGGATGTACCAGATGATCTGCAACAGGCTGACCATGAAGTCGCCGGCCGCCTGCCCCGACTGCCACACCTTCTGCGAGATCCGCCCTGCGAACTCGTCCTGAAAATAGGCCAGGGACTTGGCCATCACCTGCCGGTGCCCCTGAAAGCGCACCAGATTGAAGAACCCCGGCACCACCACCTGTTCCTCGACGAGCGCGCTGAGGGCCGCGACGAGCGGGCGGATGACCAGCACCGTCAGGCCCATCAGGGCGAGCGGCCAGGCGTTGTCGGCGATGAAGGACACGCGCTCGCCCGCCTGCATCCGGTCGACCAGATCGCCGACGAAGACATAGAGCACCGCTTCCACCAGCGCCGTGATGCCGCCAAGCACCAGCATGGCAAGAAACGTCAGGCGCGCCTGCGAGACGAAGAACCACAGATAGCCGAAGGCCCCGCGTGGAGGGCCCTGCAAGGGAAGCGGCGCAAGCGGATCGATCCGGCGCTCGAACCAGGAAAAGACGCGATCGAACACCGCCTGAAGACCTTTCGGCTGGGGCTGGAGGACCCGCGGCGGATCCGGGGGGACGGACGGGCGGACCGGACCACGGCGCGGCGCGCACGCCGACAAGGGTAGCGTGGACGGCGCCTCCTGCCAGCCCCCCGCGACACCATCGCCCGCCTTTCCAGCGCTTTCGGAACCGCGCCGCCTCCTGCACCCGCCCCGTCATGAAACGGAGACACGCCGTGGATATGGGTCGCCGGTCAGGCCTTTCCGCCCGTCCGTCCCGCAATCCGCACGATACGGAGCCTCCCATGTCCCACGCCGTCGGCTACAGCCTGCCGCTTTCCGCCCGCGAGGATCTTCCGCGCGCGCTCGACGAGGCCGCGGCCCATCGGGCGGACAGTGTCGAGCTTCCCGCCTTCGGCTGGGATCTGGTTGTAGGCGGACGCCTGCTTGAGGCGCGCGTCGAAGCGCTTGCCGAGGACCTCGTCGACCGCCCCTTCGGCTATTCGGTGCACGGCGTTCTGGGCGTCAACTTCATGGACGCGGCCGACCGGCTGCACCTGCACGACCGGGTCGCACGGGCCAACATCGAGATCGCGGCACGGCTCGGGGCGCGCCACCTTGTTCTTCACGCGGGGCTATGTCCGGACGACGGTGCCCCGGCGATCACCGAGCGCTACGCCCGCCAGCGCGACCACCTGGCCAGGCTCGGCGACGTGGCCGGCGCGCGCGGCGTGGTGATCTGCGTGGAGAACGTCTTCTCGCTCGGCGGCCTGCACACGGCGACGCCCGCTCGCCTGGCCGAGGAGCTCGACCGCCTCGATCACCCGGCGGTGCGCGCCACCTTCGACATCAGCCACGGCGCGTTGCAATCGGCCATTGCCGGCGCCGACTTCCTGGAGGAAGCCGCCGCGCTCGCCCCCTTCGCCCGGCATCTGCACGTGCATGACAGCTTCGCGCTGCCGTTCGATTTCTGGACCATGCACCCCAGCGAGCAGATGGCCTTCGGCATCGGCGACCTGCACATGCCTCTCGGCTGGGGCGACCTGCCGTTCGACCGTCTCGCGCGGACCTGCGCCTTCCCGAAGGACGCCGTGTTCAACATCGAACTGAATCCGCGCCACTGGAGCGAACTTGCCGAAACGCTCGCGGCCACGCGCGCCTTCGCGACGCTTGCGAGCCGCGCCGCGCACGAGAGCTGAACAGGACCGCGGGAAGGCGCTTGCGGCAGACGGCGGGCGACGGGCGCGCGATCTCCGGCTATGACGGAGAAACTCCTCCCGTGTCCGGATTTCGCCCCATGCCCGATCTCGCCCTCTACCAGCCCGACATCCCGCAGAACACCGGCACGATCCTGCGACTGTCCGCCTGCCTCGGCGTCGCGGTGCACCTGATCGAACCGGCCGGATTTCCCCTGTCCGACCACGCCTTGCGCCGCGCGGGAATGGACTACCTGGAACGCGCCGCCCTCGTGCGGCATGTCACCTTCGAGGCCTTCGAGACCTGGCGGCGCGCGGAGGGCCGGAACCTGGTGCTTCTCACGACCGGCTCGAGCCGCCCCTACACGGAGCACGCCTTCTCGGGGCACGACATCCTGATGCTCGGGCGCGAATCCTCCGGCGTGCCGGACAGCGTTCATGCGCTTGCCGACGAGCGCGTCACCGTGCCGATGATGGAGGGAATGCGCTCGCTCAACGTGGCGGTCGCCGGTGCCATGGTGCTTGGAGAAGCGCTGCGCCAGACCGGCGCCTTTCCCCTGCCCGCCTGAGACCGCACCCTCCTCGCCCCTTTTCCAGGCGGCGCGCATCTGCCATGAAGCGCATGAGCCAAGCGACGATGCGATCAGCAAGGACGGCAGGACGATGAGCGAGCAGACGCCGAAGGACCAGCGCGGCGGGGCGATTCCCGACGGTATCGAGGCAAAGAAGGCCGAGGCCCGGGCGTGGTTCGAGAGCCTGCGCGACCGGATCTGCGCGGCCTTCGAACAGATCGAGGACGAGGCGCGCGAGCACGCGGCCCTGCCCGGAGAGCTTGCCGCCGCACCGGCGGGCCGCTTCGAACGCTCACCCTGGGAGCGCACGGATTCCTCCGGCGCCAAGGGCGGCGGCGGCGTGATGTCGATCATGAAGGGCCGGGTCTTCGAGAAGGTCGGCGTGCATGTCTCCACCGTGCACGGCGAGTTCTCGCCCGAGTTTCGTGGCCAGATCCCCGGCGCCTCGGAAGATCCGCGCTTCTGGGCCTCCGGCATCTCGCTCATCGCGCACATGCACAATCCGCATGTCCCGGCGGTGCACATGAACACGCGCATGGTCGTGACGACACGCCAGTGGTTCGGAGGCGGCGCGGACCTGACACCGGTGCTCGACGCCCGGCGCACCCAGGAGGATGCCGACACGGTCGCCTTCCACAAGGCGATGGAGGCGGCCTGCGCGCCCCACGCGGTCGCGGACTACCCGCGCTACAAGGCGTGGTGCGACGACTATTTCTTCCTGAAGCACCGCAACGAGGCGCGCGGCGTCGGCGGCATCTTCTACGACTATCTCAACTCCGGCGACTGGGAGAAGGACTTCGCCTTCACCCGCGACGTGGGGCTTTCCTTCCTCGACATCTACCCCCGACTGGTTCGCGCCAACTACGCGACCCCGTGGGGCGAGGCCGAGCGCGAGGAACAGCTCGTGCGGCGCGGCCGCTACGTCGAATACAACCTGCTCTACGATCGCGGCACGATCTTCGGGCTGAAGACGGGCGGCAACGTCGCCTCGATCCTGTCGTCCATGCCGCCGGTCGTGAAATGGCCGTGAGCTGACACGCCATGAGCCTGCCGCCGCTTGTCTCCGTCGGGATCGGCAACTATCGCTCGATCCGCAGCCTGCATCTGCCCGTCGGCGCGCTCAATGTCTTCGTCGGGCTGAACGGCACCGGAAAGACAAACCTCTACAGTGCCCTTGCGCTCCTGCGCGAGGCAGCGCAAGGGCGCATCACGCGGGCGATCGCGGAAGATGGCGGAGTGGCAAGCGTGCTGTGGGCGGGAGAACGGCGCAAGGGCCGGCCCGTGCGCCTGGACCTTTCCGCAAGGCTCGGCGACCTGTCCTATTCGATTGCCGTCGGCCTGCCCAAGCTCGGATCCGACGCGGCGCTGCCGCTGGAACCGCTGGTCAAGGAAGAGCGGCTGGCGCTGACCGGCGGCAGGCGCGACGTGGTGCTGATGGAACGTGCCGGACCGACGGCGACCCTGCGCGCCGCAGACGGCAGACGCATCACCTATGCCAATGAGCTTCTGGGGTCCGAAACCGCGCTGTTCGCCTTTCGCGACGGCGCCCGCTTTCCCGAGCTCGACATCATCCGCCGCGCACTTGCCGACTGGCGCTTCCATCACGGCTTCCGCACCGACCGAGAAGCGCCCCTGCGCCGTCCCGCGCTTGCCCTGACGACCCCGACGCTTGCCGCCGACGGGTCCGATCTCGCCGCCGTCTTCGCGACCTTGAGCGCAGTACGCGGCGACACCCACGCGCTCGACGCCGCCATCGAGGACGCCTTCCCCGGAACACGGCTCGAAATCTCCGTGGAGGGCGCCAACGCGCACTTCGCCCTGCGCTACCCCGACCTGCCGCGCGCGTTCGCCGCGCACGAACTGTCGGACGGCACCCTCAATTACCTGGCGCTGATGGGCGCGCTGCTGGCCTATCGCCTGCCCGCCTTCGTGGCGCTCAACGAACCGGAGGCAAGCCTGCATCCGGACCTGCTGGAGCCGCTCGCTCGCGTGGTCGCGCGCGCCTGCGAACGCACCCAGGTCTGGATCGTCACGCATTCCGAGCGCTTCGCCGATGCGCTGGAGCGCGAAGCCGGCGGCGTGCCGCGCCGGATCGTCAAGGAGCGCGGCGAGACGCACATCGAGGGCCTGAGCGTGACCGGGCAGTTTCTCGACGACTAGAGATCCGGTCCGGCACTCAGGAGGCCGGTGCCAGCGCCTCCGCCAGAAGAGCGTCGCGTCCGAGCGAGAACCCGCTGTCGCGCCACGCCGAACGCGCCCGCTCCAGCCGCACGCCCACGTCGGGGCCGGCGGAAAGCCCCGCCTCCAGCAGATCCCGCCCCTTGAGCGGAAACTCGGGCACCGGCGTCTCGCGCAGAAGCGTCAGCGTCCGGCGCTCGGGCACGGACAGCCAGCGCGCGGAGGCAAGAAGCACGCCGTCGAACGCCGCGTCCCGGCCATGAGCCTCGAGCAGGATGGCAACTTCCTCCTGCGTGGCCGTCATGGTCACGATCATCCGGGCAACGGGATCCTCGGCCACCCTTGCGGCGGAGAACATGCGTTCGCGTTCCGCATTGGACAGCCGCAGCCGCCCGGCAATGCCCTCAAGGTCGCGCCGCCCCGCGAGGGCCGCCAGGCAAAGCGCCGGCGCCCGCGTTTCCTCGGCAAGCGCATCGAACCCGCGCAGCGCGGCGAAGGTGGCCAGATCCGCCGTTTCGCCAAGAACCGCCTCCAGGATGCCGCACCTGGCCATGACCTGAAGCGTGGCAAGCGCGCCGGGCGCGACAACCAGCTTGCGCATCTCCTGGCCCACCCGTTCCGCCGACAGCAGCGACAGGCCTTCCACCTCGGCGGCAGCGGCGGCGAGCCCCTCGACATCGGGCGATCCCTCGCCGTACTGGGCATGGAAACGGAAGAACCGCAGGATGCGCAGGTAATCCTCGCGGATGCGCTGGTGCGGGTCGCCGATGAAACGCACACGCCGCGCCTGGAGGTCGCCGAGACCGCCAAGCGGGTCGTGCAGCCCCCCGTGCCGGTCGACATAAAGCGCGTTCATGGTGAAGTCCCGCCGCGCGGCGTCATGCGTCCAGCTTCGCCCGAAACGCACCGTTGCCGCGCGCCCGTGGGTTTCCACGTCCTCGCGCAGGGTCGTCACCTCGAAGGGCTGGCCGTGGCTCACCACGGTCACCGTGCCGTGGTCGATGCCGGTGGGCACGGGCTTCAGTCCCGCCGCCCGGGCACGCTCGACAACCTGTTCCGGCAGGGCGGTGGTCGCGAGGTCGATATCGGACACGGGCAGGCCCAGCAGCGTGTTGCGCACGGCCCCGCCGACCGCGCGCACGGTGTCGCCATCGCGCTCGAGCGCGTCGAACACGGCAACAAGGGCCGGAGCGTCCAGCCAGTCGGCATCGAGCTTGGAGGTCATGGCCGGCCTATTCGTAGTGCCCGGGGATCAGCACGCCGTCGCGCAGTTCCGCCGGCTTGTAGACCTTGCCCTCGGGCAGGCCTTCCTCCTGGGCGAGCATCACGAGCCCACCGATCGCCAGCGCGAGACCGGCCATCACGAGCCACGGCATCGGGCCCTTGCGCCAGTTCTCCGAGGTCTGGGCCTTTTTCGTCAGATACAGCCAGATCGCAAAGCCGATGAACGGCAGGGAGAACAGGAGAAGCTGGACAAGAATGACACGCAGCATCAGCGATAGACCGTATCGTAGAGGAGCCTCAGGATTCCGGCGGTGACGCCCCAGATATAGCGTTCCCCGAAGGGCATGGCATAGAAGTATCTGGGCTTTCCGTCGAGCATGCGCGAACTGCGCTGGTGATTGGCGTCGTTCATGAGAAAGGCGAGAGGCACCTCGAAGACATCCGCCACCTCGTCGGGATTGGCGACGAACCGCGCCGAGGTATCGACAAGGCCGACCACCGGAGCGACCCGGTAGCCCGACCCCGTCAGATAGGTGGGAAGCACGCCGGCCGGCATCACTAGGGAGGGTGAAAGGCCGATCTCCTCCTCCGCCTCGCGCAGCGCGGCGGCGACGGGACCGCCATCGCCCTCGTCGATCTTGCCGCCCGGCAACGAGATCTGTCCCGCATGGCTGGCGAGATGATCGGTGCGTTGGGTGAGCACCACCGCCGGACCGTTCGAGCGATCGATCACCGGGATGAGAACCGCCGCATCTCGAGGGGCGCGACGTGCATGGGCAAAGGGTCCCATGTCCGGATTGAGGATGTGGTCGCCGACCTCACCGCGCACGGCCCCGGCGATGCGCGCCTGGGCCAGGTTGACGAAATCCTCCGCCGAGGCGAGCGGATCGCGGCCCGTGTCGGACATCAGGCCCGGATGCTCGCCGGCGAGTGTCATCGCGCGCCCTCCCCGACGGCTGAAAACGCGTCCCGTGCGATCATGCCGCCCCCTGCGCTTGCGGGAAAGAAAACACCGTTGCTCCAGGCACCGAGCACGGCTTCGCCGCCAATCTCCTCCTCGCGGAAGTGCTCGGCAAGCTGGTAGAGCAGCGGCCGCGACAGCAGCGCGTCGAGCCGTCCGCGCACCCGCACGTAGGGCTTCAGCCCGCCGGTTTGCGCCTCGTCCTCGAACCGCAGCGGCGTGTCGGGACCGACCTCGACCACATCGCCCACATTGGTGCGCAGCGTCAGCCGCTGGTCGCGGCCCTCGCCTTGCGCATGAAGCTCGACGGCGAGGAAGGGGGCGTCCTCCACCGTGATTCGCACCCGCTCGACCGGGGTCACGAGATAGTGATGACCATCCTCGTCGCGCCGAAGAACGGTGGAAAAGAGGCGCACGAGCCGCTCGCGCCCGATCGGCCCGCCTTCGTAGAACCAGCGTCCGTCGGCCGCGATCCGCATGTCGATCTCGCCGCAGTAGGGCGGGTCCCAGCGCTCGACCGGCGCCGGTCCGCGCGCGGAGCCGGCCCGCGCCATGAGCGCGGCCAGCCCCTCGGGCAGGGTTTCCTTCGCTCCCGCGTTCGCGTTGGACATCACCACTCCCGTTCGTTCCTCATCAGCCCTGGCCACGCTCGTCCGTCCGACCTGGTCCGGCGCCTTGCATCTGCCGGAAATTTGCATGGCGCGACTGTCGACGCCACACTCGCCGTTCCCGGAACGCTTGTCGTCGCCATTATTTGGCCCATACCGTGTCATGTCATGAGCTATCATGGAAACCGGGCCGCGCCGAGAGGCCAGGACGGCTTCCCGGAGTGATCACGGGCCGGAATGATCACGGGCCACACGGCAAGCCGGCGGGCGCTGGCGGACCCTGCCAGCGAATATGGGGTTTGACGAAACGCTTTCAAACCGGTGTCGTCGACCAGGCGTAGCAACGAGAAGCGGATGTTCCCTCGCCGGAATGCCGCGAGACGGGTCCCGGGCACCGCGCCCGGTCAAGAGGAGGCAGGACTGGCATGAGCGCGATCACTCCGGGCGAAGGCGACAGGGATCCGGCCGAGGCGGACCGCATCCTGCGCGACACCGAAGCGGCGATGGAGAAGATCTCCGCCGCCCGCGGCGAGATCGCCCGCGTCATTTTCGGCCAGGAAAGCGTCGTGGAACGCAGTCTCGTGACCCTTCTCGCAGGCGGCCACGGCCTGCTCGTCGGCGTTCCCGGCCTTGCCAAGACGAAGCTGGTGGAAACGCTGGGCACGGTGCTCGGGCTCGATGCCCGGCGCATCCAGTTCACGCCGGACCTGATGCCCTCCGACATTCTCGGCGCCGAGGTCATGGACCAGGCCGCCGACGGAAGCCGCGCCTTCCGCTTCATCAAGGGGCCGATCTTCTCCCAGCTTCTCATGGCGGACGAGATCAACCGTGCCAGCCAGCGCACCCAGTCGGCCCTGCTGCAGGCGATGCAGGAATATCATGTCACCATCGCCGGCCAGAGTTACGACCTGCCGCGCCCGTTCCACGTTCTCGCCACCCAGAACCCGCTGGAGCAGGAAGGCACCTATCCGCTTCCCGAGGCCCAGCTCGACCGCTTCCTGATGCAGATCGACGTGCACTATCCCGACATGGAGGCGGAGCGGCGCATCCTGCTCGAGACGACAGGGGCCGAGGAAACCGCCGCCCGCGCCGTCATGAGCGCCGATGAACTCACCGCCTTCCAGCAGCTCGTGCGCCGGATGCCGGTGGGCGAAAGCGTGGTCGAGGCGATCCTGGAACTGGTGCGCTCCGCCCGCCCCGCCGATCCCACGCTGGACGCCGGTTCGTCCGCCGGAAAGGACGATATCACCCGCGCCATCGCATGGGGGCCGGGCCCCCGCGCCAGCCAGGCGCTCATGCTGGCCGTTCGGGCGCGCGCGCTCGTCGACGGACGTCTCGCGCCGTCCGTGGATGACGTCGTGGCGCTTGCCGAACCCGTGCTCCAGCACCGCATGGCGCTGACATTCGCCGCGCGGGCCGACGGCGAGACGATCCGCGGACTGATCTCCCGGCTCAAGAACCGCATCGGATAGGAGGGCCAATGGAGGGACTGGGACGCCTCGCAGCCTCGCGGCTGGCGCGCGCGGGCTCCGGCGAGACGGACGGCCGGGACTGGCCGCAGATCGTCGCCGGCGGACGCACTCTTGCCGATGCCCTGCCCGACCTTCTCGTGGAAGCCCGACAGGTCGCCATGACCACCAGCGCCGGCTGGCACGGCCGCAGGCGGGCGGGCGCCGGCGAGAACTTCTGGCAGTTTCGTCCCTTCATCGCCGGCGAGCCGGTCAAGCGCATCGACTGGCGGCGCTCGGCCCGCGACAACCACCTCTACGTTCGCGAGCGCGAATGGGAGGCCGCCCACACCGTGTGGCTCTGGGCCGATCTCTCTCCCTCGATGCTGTTTCGCTCGCATCTCTCCGACACGGTGAAGCGCGACCGCGCGCTTGTGCTTCTTCTGGCGCTGGCCGACCTGCTGGCCGAGACCGGCGAGCGCGTCGGCTTGCCGGGGCTTCGCCGTGCGGTCGCCGACCGGCACGCGGCCGAGCGCATCGCCGCCACGCTTGCCCATGTGAGCGATCCCGTCAGCCTGCCCGAGGGACGCGACATCCGCCGCTTCTCCGATGTGGTGCTGATCGGCGACCTGCTCGACCCGCTCGACGAAACGCTCGCCTGGATGCAGAAGGTCGCGGGCTCCGGCGCGCGCGGGCATCTCGTCATGGTGCTCGACCCCGTGGAGGAGACCTTCCCCTTTTCCGGGCGCACCGAGTTTCGTGATCCCGAGACCGGCTTCCGCCTGACCAGCGGCAAGGCCGAGACCTGGCGCACGGCCTATCGCGACCGGCTCGAGGCCCATCGCGCGGCCATCGGCGAGGTGGCCCGCCGCGCGGGCTGGACTTTCCTGGTGCACCACACCGACCGACCGGCGGCAGAAGCCATGCTGGTGCTGCACTCGCGCCTGAGCGGCGTGCTGCTGAACGACACCGGCGGGGCGGGCCGATGAGCGGTCTTTTGCCCCTGGGTTTCGCCGCGCCTCTGGCGCTGGTCGGCCTTCTGCTTCTGCCGGTGATCTGGTGGCTCCTGCGCCTTCTGCCGCCGAGCCCGCGCCGCATCGCCTTCCCGCCCGCGCGCCTGCTGGAGGGGATCGAGAAGCGCGACGAGACGCCCGACACCAGCCCGTTGTGGCTGACCATCCTGCGCCTGCTTCTGGCCGCCGCCCTCATCCTGGCGCTGGCGGGCCCGCAGTGGCGCCCGGGGACCGACACGCCCGCCGGTGACGGGCCGCTGTGGATCGTGCTCGACAACGGCTGGGCCGCGTCCGCCGACTGGGAAACAAGGCGTGGCGCCGCCGAACGCCTTGTCGCAAGCGCCGCCGAAGAAGGCCGCCCGGTTCTGCTCGCCGCCACGGCGGAAGGCCCGGACCAGCCGCTTGTGACCCAGGACGCGCGCAGCGTACTGGAGCGCCTGCGCGCGATGGAACCGCGCCCCTGGCCCACGACGCGCGGCGAACTGACCATCGCCTTGCGCAAGGCCGCGGCGACCAGGGCGCCCGGCGCGATCGTTTGGTATTCCGACGGCGTCGCGCGCGCCACCTCCGCCCGCTTCGTGGAAGACCTTCGCGCCATCGCGGGCACGGCCGACCTCACCGTCTACACAGGCCTTGGCCATCCGCCGGTTCTTGCAGGCGCGCGCAACGATCCCGAAGCGCTGACGGCAAGCATCATTCCCGCGCCTGGAACGCCGGGGGACGCCGCCCTGCCAAGCGTGCGCGCCTATGACGAAAAGGGCCTCGTGCTCGGCGAGACGCAAGCGACCGCCGGCGAGCGGGAAGGCCTTCTGGACATGCGGCTCGAGCTGCCCGTCGAGCTTCGCAACGACGTGGCGCGGCTGGAGATCGACGGCGCGCGTTCTGCCGCCGCCGTGCAGCTTCTCGACGATCGCTGGCAGCGGCGCACGGTCGGCCTCGTGTCCGGCGCCTCGGCCGACCAGGCCCAGCCGCTGCTTTCGCCGCTCTACTATCTGGAGCGGGCGCTCTCGCCCTTCGCGGAACTTCGCCACGCCCGCGAGGCGGATGTGGCGGATGCCGCCACCGCGCTGATCGCGCAGGGCGTCTCCGTCCTGGTCATGGCCGACGTGGGACGGTTGAGCGAACCGGCCGAGGCCGCGCTGCGGCGCTGGATCGAACAGGGCGGCGTGCTGGTGCGCTTCGCCGGTCCCCGGCTTGCCGGCGGCAGCGACGATCTGGTGCCCACGCGCCTGCGCTCTGGCGACCGCGCGCTCGGCGGCGCCCTGTCCTGGGAAGAACCCCAGCCGCTTGCAAGCTTCGCCGAAGGCTCACCCTTCGCGACCCTTCCCGTTCCCTCGGACGTCACCGTGTCGCGGCAGGTTCTTGCCGAACCCGGCCCGGACCTCACCGACCGGAGCTGGGCGCTGCTTGCCGACGGAACGCCGCTGGTCACCGCCAGCACGCTCGGACGCGGGACGCTGATCCTCTTCCATGTCACCGCCGATGCAGGCTGGTCGAACCTGCCGCTGTCGGGCACCTTCGTGGAAATGCTGCGCCGGATCACCGCCCTGTCGGCGACCGTCGCCCCGGACGCCGGGGCTGCGGGCCGGGACACCGCCGGCACGGCCGCCGTTGCCGGCGCGAACGAGGCCGCCGTCCAGCTTCCGCCGGTCCGCGTGCTGGACGGATCGGGCCGCCTCGGGCCGCCGCCCGCCTCCGCCGTGCCGCTTCCCGCAAACGGCGACATCGCCGCGAGCCGTCGGAATCCGCCGGGCCTTTACGGCGCGTCGGACGCCTTCCGCGCGCTGAACCTCTTCCCCCAGGCGACCACCATCGAAGCGCTCGATCTCTCCCCGCTTGAAGGGGCACGCATCGCGGACTACCCGCGCGAGACGAGTGTGGACCTGCGCCCATCGCTCTTCGTGCTGGCACTGCTGCTGCTGTTCGCCGATGCCCTCGCCATGCTGGTCATGCGCGGCGAGCGGCGCGGCCTGCGCCGAGGGCGCGGGATGCCGGGCTTCGGCGCGGTGGTGATGGCAATTGCCCTGGCACTCACGCTGTCGGCCCCGCGCGAGGCCAACGCCCAGGAGAGTTCCGCCGACATCACGGCCCTGGAAGCGACGCTCGACACGCGCCTTGCCTATGTGCTCACCGGAGACCCGGCCCTCGACGAGACCAGCCGCATGGGGCTTTTCGGCCTGTCGCGCTATCTGGCGAGCCGCACCGCCCTGGAGCCCGAGGCGCCCATGGGCGTCGACCCCGCGCGCGACGAACTGGCCTTCTACCCGCTGCTCTACTGGCCCGTGCGGGCCGAAACGCCCATTCCCGGCCCGGAGGCTCTGTCGGCCATCGACACCTACATGCGCAATGGCGGCACCATCCTCTTCGACACCGGCGACCAGCTCGCCACCGGACTGACGGGGCTCGGCACGTCGCCGGCGGTCCTGCGCCCGCGCCGTATCCTCGAGACGCTGGACATTCCCCCGCTCGAGCCGGTTCCCGTGGACCACGTGCTCACCAAGGCGTTCTACATTCTCGACAGCTTTCCCGGGCGCTACGCCGGCGGGCCGCTGTGGGTGGAGGCGAGCGAGCCGGGCACCCAGGACGATCCCGTGCGCCGGCCCGTGCGCGGCGGCGACGGCATTTCCCCGATCCTCATCACCGGCAACGACCTCGCCGGCGCCTGGGCGGTGGACGACGCCGGCGGCTATGCATTCCAGACCGTGCCGGCCGACCCGCTGCAGCGCGAGTACGCCTTCCGCTCCGGCGTCAACATCGTCATGTATGTCCTGACCGGCAACTACAAGGCCGACCAGGTGCACATTCCCGCCCTTCTCGAACGGCTCGGACAATAGGGAGGAACCCGCCGCGTGATCTGGTCGCTGTCCTTCTCCCCCCTCGTGCCGGACTGGGCGCTCGTCGCCGCCGGCGCGATCGCCGTCGCCCTCGCGCTGGCCACCGCGCTCATGCGGGTTCCCGGCTGGCCGCTGCGCGGTCTCGCCATGGCGCTGCTGGTCCTGGCACTTTCCGGTCCCGCCATCGAGCGCGAGGACCGCGAACCGCTCGCCAGCGTCGTCTCGCTCATCGTCGACGACAGCCAGAGCCAGCGCCTGTCCGACCGTGCCGACCAGACAGCCGAGGCGCTGGAGGGTCTGCGGCAGCGCTTCGCGGCGCTGCCCGGCTACGAGTTGCGCGTGGTGCGCGCCGGACGCGGGGAAGCCGCGACCGCCGACGGAACCGCGCTGTTTTCGGCCCTCGCCGACAGCCTGTCGGATGTGCCCCCGGAGCGCATCGGCGGCGCTCTCCTGCTGACCGACGGTCAGGTGCACGACATTCCCGAACGCGCAGCGGATCTCGGGTTCACCGCTCCCCTGCACGCGCTGATCACCGGCCGTCCGGACGAGACCGACCGGCGTCTCGCCATCGACCGGGCACCGAAGTTCGGCCTCGTCGGGTCGACCCAGACCGTGACGCTGCAGCTCCAGGACCGGGGAACGGGCACCGGCGGCGGTGACCGCGTGCGCCTCGTCGTGCGCCGCGACGGAGACACGGTGGCGACCCTGCAGGTCACCCCCGGCGCGACCGTGGACGTTCCCGTCGAGATCGCCCACGGCGGGCAGAACATCTTCGAGTTCGCGGTCGACCCGCTCGAAGGCGAGCTTACCGACCTCAACAACCGCGTCGTCGTGACCATCGACGGCATCCGCGAGAACCTGCGCGTGCTGCTGGTCTCCGGCAGCCCGCATGCCGGCGAGCGCACCTGGCGGAACCTGCTGAAGTCCGACGCCTCCGTCGACCTCGTGCATTTCACCATCCTGCGTCCGCCCGACAAGCAGGACGGCACGCCGATCAACCAGCTTTCGCTGATCGCCTTCCCGACCCGCGAACTGTTTTCGGAAAAGATCGACGAGTTCGACCTCATCATCTTCGACCGCTACGAGCGGCGCGGCGTGCTGCCACTGCTCTATTTCGACAACATCGCCCGGTATGTGCAGGGCGGCGGTGCGGTGCTCGTAGCCGGCGGGCCGGACTATGCCGACGCCGGCAGCCTGTTTCGCACGCCGCTCGCGCCCGTCCTGCCGGCGGAACCGAGCGGCATGCTCTACGAGGAACCCTTCCGCGCCGCGATCTCGACCACCGGCGAGCGCCATCCGGTGACACGCCGCCTTCCCGGTGCCGAAAGCGAGCCCCCGGCCTGGAGCCGCTGGTTCCGGCTGGTCGACGCCTCCGTCACCACGGGCGAAACGCTGATGACGGGTCCGGACGACAAGCCACTTCTGGTGCTCGGTCGCGAGGGCGAGGGTCGCGTGGCCGTGCTCCTGTCCGACCACGTATGGCTTTGGGCGCGGGGGTACGAGGGCGGCGGACCGCATGTGGCCCTGCTGCGCCGGCTGGCGCACTGGCTGATGAAGGAACCGGATCTCGAGGAAGAGGCGCTGCGCCTGACCTCCCGGGGCGCGGAGGTGATCGCGGAACGCCAGACAATCGGCGAAAGCGTCGGCGACATGACGCTGACGCTGCCCGACGGATCCACCCGCACCCTGACGCCGAGCGAAGTGGCTCCGGGGCTGTGGCGTGCATCCTCGCCCGCTCCCGACCTCGGTCTGTATGCGGTGGAGGACGGCACGCGCAAGGCGCTGGTGCATGTCGGGCCGCCGAACCCGCGCGAGTTCACCGACGTCCTCTCGACGCCGGAAAAGCTCGCACCGATCGTCGCGGAAACAGGCGGCGGCGTCATGCGCGTCACCGACGCGGGCGACGAGATCCGCGTGCCACGGATCGTCCCCATGCGCCGGGCCGACAATTTCGCCGGCGACGGCTGGATCGGCTTCCGCACGAGCGATGCAAGCGTTCTCAAGGGGATCGACCGCTATCCGCTCTTCGCCGGCCTGCTGGGTCTGGCGCTGCTTCTGGGGGCCGTCACCGCCATGTGGTACCGCGAGGGCCGCTGACGCCTTGCCCTGTCGGCAGGCGCGCTCAGCGCCCGCCGCGCACCATGCCCGACGGCATCTCGCTGCCGGGCTGGAGATTGGCGACGAGCAGCCGCGCGGGATCGACGGGACCGGGGAGCTGAATGCGTCCGAGCGGCACGGGCTCGAAACCGAGCGGCCCGTAGTAGGGCGCGTCTCCCACGAGCAGCACGCTTTTCTCGCCCAGCGCCTGCGCCGCCTTGAGCGACTGGTTGACGAGCAACCGGCCAAGCCCCCGGTTCTTGAACGCGGGCGAGACCGCCAGCGGGCCGAGAAGCTGGGACGGGGCGTCGCCGATCATGATCGGGGTCAGCCACACCGAGCCCGCGAACACGTCATCGCTCATGCCGACGAAACACAGCCGGTGATCGCGTTCGACGCCCTCGCGCAGGCGAAAGGCGGTCTTGGCAAAGCGACCGGGGCCGAAGGCATCGGCCTGGAGAGCTTCGATCTGGGGAAGGTCGGAGGGAACTTCGGTGCGGATGAGCCAGGAAGAGGCGAGCATGGCGGAAACCTCGAGAGCGGAACAAGAACCCGGACACGTCGCCCGGATCTCGTAACCGCGGATCATGGTGATCCGCCTGGAGCGATCCTCTAGGGCGCGTGCGTGACAAAGCGCGAGGCGAAGCCTCGTCGCAGGGTCCTTCGTCGCTGGCGGTCGACGCGCATCATCGGCTCGCTCAATCCTCGGGCGCTTGTCGTCCGGGCGCCTTGTCCGGGTCCGCGATTCTCGCGGGATGGTTCACGGCGTGTGAAACAGGCCGGAACGGGGCGTGTCGGTAGCATGAAGCCCCTGCCCCGTAAAGCGTATTCTTGACGAGCGAACGAGCGGACGCAAGCCGCTGGTACCGTTCACCTGGAACGAACACACCTTCCAGTGCGTTGAGGAAAGACACGCCGTGCCCATTTGCGAAACACTGAGGGCAACATGCGCCGGCACCGCCACGGACGGAAGCCGCAGGCAACCAGGGAGATGACCGATGGGCGTTCTCGTCGAGGGAAAATGGCACACCGACTGGTATGACACGAAGAAGACCGGAGGCCGCTTCGTGCGCGACACGGCCGGGTTCCGCAACTGGGTCACGCCGGATGGCAGCGCAGGTCCAAGCGGCGAAGGCGGCTTCGCGGCGGAGGCCGGCCGCTATCACCTGATCGTTTCCTACGCCTGCCCCTGGGCGCACAGGACGCTGATCCTGCGCAAGCTGAAGGGGCTGGAGGAGATCATCACCCTCAACGCGGTCGAGCCGCTGATGCTTGACGACGGCTGGACCTTCGCAACGCCCGATCCGGTGACCGGCGCCGAAACCGCCTGGCAGGTCTACGTGAAGGCGAAGCCCGACTGCTCCGACCGCGCGACGGTGCCGATCCTGTGGGACCGCAAACGCGAGACGATCGTCTCCAACGAGTCGTCCGAGATCCTGCGCATGTTCAACTCCGCCTTCGACGCGCTGCCCGGCGTGAATGCGGAACTCGACGTGTCGCCGGGCGAACTGATGTCCGGGATCGAGGAGGTCAATGCCCGCGTCTACGACACGGTCAACAACGGCGTCTACAAGGCCGGCTTCGCCACGCAGCAGGAGCCCTACGAGGAAGCGGTGACCGCGCTCTTCGACAGCCTGGACTGGCTGGAGGAGCGCCTGTCACGACATCGCTATCTGGTCGGGGACCGGCTGACCGAGGCGGACTGGCGGCTCTTCACGACGCTGCTGCGCTTCGATCCAGTCTACCATGGCCACTTCAAGTGCAACATCCGGCGCATCGCCGACTATCCCAACCTCTTTGCCTATCTGCGCGAGCTCTACCAGGTGCCGGGCGTGGCGGAAACCTGCGACATCGCCACGATCAAGCAGCACTACTACGGCTCGCACAAGTCGCTGAACCCGACCGGCGTGATCCCGCTCGGCCCCTTGCAGGATCTCGACGCCCCGCACGGACGCGACCGGCTGAAGGCGGCGGCCTGAGCACGAGAACCTCCCGTGCCGCCCATCGTCCAGCTTACCAGTCGGCGGGCGGCGGGGTGCCGTCCGACAGCTCCGTGAGCCGGCGCAGGGTCGCCGGCGTGGTGCCCTCGGGAAGGGAGCCGAACGCGAAGAAACCCGCTTCGGCGATCTCCCTGTTGGGCGCAAGCGCGTTGTGTTGCGCCTCGAAGCGGTCGAGCCGGTAGAACGCGACGTGATCGCGCCCGCCTTCGCGCAGGTTTCGATAAAGACCGACGAGCCGGGGCGGCTGCGTGCCCGCAAGGCCGGCTTCCTCCGAAAGCTCGCGCAGGGCCGCTTCGGGCGCGCTCTCGCCCGGATCCACCGCGCCACCCGGAAGGTACCAGCCCGGCATGTAGCGATGGCGCACGAGAAGCACATGACCGTTCGCGTCGAAGACCGCGATGCGAACACCCAGCGTCACGGCGCGACGATGAAAGGTGAGCGCCATCGCGATGCGGCGCGCGAACGCCACGACCTTCAGTCCAGGCTTCATGGTCTTCCCTTCACGACAGGCCCTGCCCGCGCCCGGAGCGCGGCATGCGATGGTTGCGCAATTGCTAATTCATCATGCGCCGGACGCATGGGTGACCCTCGGTCAACGCGCTTGTGACTCACAGGCAGGATAACGATATTCCGCGTGCAGCAAGAAGGGCGATGAACCGCGATGCGGAAAACCGTCTCGCCCAGCCTGCCACACCCCAGGAGACTACGATGTTGACCGCCCTGTTTGCACGCCGCTCCCCGCGTCGTTTCGTCTGGCGTCCGGCGGTCGATCTCACCAACCCGCGCATTGCGGCGGTGCTGACGACCTTCACGGGCAACTGAGACGGGATCCCCCGTCGAAAGGTCCGTTGAGGCCCGTGCCGCGCGGCGCCTTTCCGCCTCCCCTTTCCTGATGGAGAGATCCATCGACAGATGGAACGGAACGGCGCCCGGCACGACCAGGACGACAAGCTTCAAAAGCGCCCGGGCCCCGTCCGAGGCGCTTTTTGCTTGACCGGAGCCCTGCAAGCTTCCGATGTGGGCACATGATCCGACTTGCCCACCTTTCCGATCCTCACTTGGGTCCGCTGCCGGCCGCGCGCTTGCGCGATCTCCTCTCCAAGCGCGTCATCGGCTACGTGAACTGGCACCGCTCTCGCGCCCGCGCCATGACGGGCGCCTGGCTCGACGGTCTCCTGGCCGATCTGGACGCCTGCGCGCCGGATCACATCGCCCTGACAGGTGACCTGGTCAACATCGCGCTCGACCGCGAAATCGCCGCCGCCGCCGACTGGCTGGAAACCCTCGGACCGCCCGCCGACGTCTCGCTCGTCCCCGGCAATCACGACGCCTACGTCCAGGGGGCGCTCAAGCGTGCGAAGAAGGCCTGGGGTCCCTACATGACCGGGGACGGCGAGGACGAGCCGGGCTTTCCCTATGTGCGGCGACGCGGCCCCCTCGCCCTGGTCGGCGTGTCCAGCGCACGGGCCAGCGGGCCGTGGTTCGCCACCGGGCGACTTGGCAGCCGACAGGCCCGCCATCTGCGCGACACGCTCACCGACCTCGGCCGCGAGGGACTGTTTCGCGTCGTCATGATCCATCACCCGCCCCAGTCCGCCGCGACCGCCTGGAACAAGCGCCTCACCGATGCCTCGCGGGTGCGCGCCGCCGTCAAGCGCGCGGGCGCGGAACTCGTCCTGCACGGCCACACCCACCTTGCGACGCGGGAGACGATCGAGGGGCCGCATGGCCCCGTGCCCGTGATCGGCGTGCCCTCCGCCTCCAATGGCCCCGGCCAACGCCGCCCGCCCGCCCGCTTCAATCTCTTCACCATCGACGGCGCGCCCGGAAACTGGCACTGCGAGATGGAGGAACGCGGCTATGCGCCGGTCGAGCGCGAGAAGCGCTCACGCCGCACGGCAAGACGCGACAGGCAGGCGAGAGGCGACAACTACCTGATCGAACTGGTACCCGAGACCGAAACCGCCCCGGCGGCGGAAGTCACCACGCTCGCGCGGCACACGCTGGAAATCCCTGGCTGAGGCGGACGCGCCACGTCCCGGTTTACGGGGTGGTGCTTGCAAGAAAAAGGCCCGCGTCCTCCGGGAGGCGGGCCCTTGAGTGTCTCGTGCGAACGGGGAATGTCTCGTGCGAACGGGCACGTCAGATCGGGTTGGCGAACCACGCATAGCCGATCAGGCCGACGACGCCGACCAGAAGCCCGATGGCGAAGGCGGCAAACGGCGCCCACAGGCCGCGCACATGCGGAACCGGAGCCGCCTCGGCGCCGGCACCCGGCGTCGCCGCCGCCTGATCCTCGCGAGGCGCCTCGCGCAGGCGCTTGCTCAGCCAGTCGCCCTCCACCGTCCGCTCGCGCTCGAGCACGCGCTCGGCGATGTACTCGGTGATGCAGTCGGCCATGTCCTCGAGGTCCGCGGTCTCGAGAATCACCGTACGGCCGAGACGCGTGTCCTTGACAAAGCGATAGACACGCTTGTCGCGTCCCATGGCCACATGGCTGGTGATGTCGATCCACAGGCGGGGAATGTTGCCCGGCACGATCTGGAAGGAGAACTGGTCGTCGTCCTCGGGAACTTCCTTGAAGACGTCCGTGAGCTCCTCGCACAGCAATTCCAGCCGTGCGCGCTCCGATTCCTGAAGCTCGATCACGACGTCGGTTCGCTCCACCTCGGCGAACTTCACCTTCCGGATAGCCTCCCGGAGGCTGCGCACCTTGGCGTGGGGTACGACATTGTCGCGGGTTCTGCTCATTCGTCCGTCCGTTCCAGGCTACTCGTCGAATCTTCGGCAGGTAAACGAAGCCTTAACAAAGATGATTACCATAAAGTACCGGCTGTCGCATCTTGCAACCCCCGTTCGAAGGGGGTCATCCACCAACAAACCGTTCAACATGGTTAACAACAATCAGGACTTATTCATGGCAACAGTGTCCAGCACCGACCGCGTCCGCGAGGCCGCATCCGCCGCCGGTCTCTCGATCGAGATCGTGGAGATGCCCGCCTCAACCCGCAGCGCGGCCGACGCGGCGGCCGCCTGTGGCTGCTCGGTCGCGGAAATCGTCAAGTCGCTCGTCTTCCTCGGCGCGACCAGCGACGATGTCCTGCTCCTGCTGGTCGCGGGCGACAACCGCGTCGACGAGGAAGCGGTGGCCGCACGCATCGGCGAGCCCCTTGTCCGCCCGAACGGCCGCCTCGTGCGCGAACGCACGGGCTTCGCCATCGGCGGCGTCTCCCCGCTCGGACACAAGCCCGAAACCAGAATCTTTATCGATGAGGACCTTAGCCGATTCGAGACCGTGTGGGCCGCCGCCGGAACACCCAACAGCGTGTTTCGCACAACTCCTGACGATCTCCTGCGCGCCACCGGCGCCATCCGGCTGAAAATGACCGCCTGAGTCTCACGTATCCGTCGCCGCGTGCCATCACTCCGGCGCGCGGCGGCGCGTCACTCTTCCCCGATCACCGGAACATGGCCGGCCGCCTCAAGCGGCAGCACGCCGGCAAGACGCGGATCGTCGGCGATCTCGATGGCGCGCTTGTAGGGGGTGAAGCCGCTCGAGCGGTAGAAGCCAAGCGCCTGCGGGCTGTCGGCGGTGCAGGTGTGCACGAAGAACCGCGACATGCCTGGGCGCGACCACACGCGGGCGAGCGCCTCGTTCATCAGCCAGCGTCCGGCCCCGTTGCCGATCTCCTCCGCCACGAGACCGAAATAGGCAAGCTCCGCCTCGCCCTCGGTCGTGAAGTCCAGTTCCAGCAGGCCGACCGGCTCGGCGACACCCCGCCTGTGGCAGAACCACAGCTCGTAGCCGGGACGCGTCAGCAGCGCGGCCAGATCCGCGTCGCTCTCGGCAAGACGGCCGAACCACAGCCATTCGTCGCCGATCCTTCGGAAAAGCGAGCGGTATTGCGCCGGATCCGGATCGGTGATCCGCGTCAGGGAGAGGTCCGGCCGCGATACCGGCCTCGCCAGCGGCCGGGCCCGCATCTCCAGATAGGTGACGATGGAAGCGACCTTGCCGGCGGGCAGGTCCGTGTAGCCGGAAAGATCGACCGAAATCCTCGACATGACGTACTCAGCTCCCACTGCAACAGGATGTCCCGACACAAGTCGGGTACGGCCTCTGCCCCCGCTTTGCAAGCCACCGCGCACACGGCCTCCCTCACACAGCCCCGCTCACACGACCCTGCGCAATCCGTCGTTGGTCGGGATCGCGGCATCGGCTAGGGTGTGCCCCCGGAAGCCGGAGGCATCATGCGTTCCACGATCTTCACCGCACCGCAGATGCCCTGCGCTCCCGAAAGGGTCGAACGCCTCGATCGCGCGGGAGCGTTCGACACCTGGGGACGAGCGCGATTAAGCCCCTTCCCCCCGAGGCTCTCTCCTCCATGCCCGCGGCCGACGGCTTCAGGATGCCCGGCGAATTCGAACCCCATCGCGGTTGCTGGATGCTGTGGCCGAAGCGGCCGGACAACTGGCGTGAGAACGCAAGGCCCGCGCAGGCGGCCTTTGCAGCCGTGGCCGCCGCCATCCATGCTTCCGATCCGGTCACCATGGCGGTGGCGCCGGAGTGTTACGACGAGGCGCGTACCCTGCTCGCGCCCGGTATCCGTGTCGTCGAGATCGAGAGCGACGACGCCTGGATGCGCGACACCGGACCCACCTTCGTGGTCGACGACAGCGGGCACAGCCGGGCCGTGGACTGGCGCTTCAACGCCTGGGGCGGCAGCCTCGACGGTCTCTACTGGCCCTGGGACAGGGACGATGCGGTCGCCGGAGAGGTGGCGCGGGTGGAAGGCGTGGAGCGATATCGCGCGCCTTTCGTGCTGGAGGGCGGCGCGATCCATGTCGACGGCGAGGGAACGCTGATCACCACCGAGGAATGCCTGCTCAGCGACGGCCGCAATCCGGACCTGACCAGAACCCGGATCGAGGAACTCTTGCGGGCCTATCTCGGCGTCAGCACCATCGTGTGGGTTCCGCGCGGCGTTTTCCGTGACGAGACGAGCGGGCATGTCGACAATCTGCTGCATGTCTGCGCGCCCGGCGTCGTCGCCCTGAGCTGGACCGACGACCGTGAGGACCCGCAATACGAGCGCTCCGCCGAGGCGCTGGCCTGCCTGCAGGCCGCCCGCGACGCCCGCGGACGCGCCTTTGAGATCGTGAAGATGCCCATGCCGGGGCCCCTCTTCATGAGCGCGGACGAAGCGGCCGGCATCGAGGCGGCGGACAGTGGAATGTCACGCCAGGCAGGCGAGCGGCTCGCGGCAAGCTACTGCAACTTCTACATAGGCAATACGCGGGTCGTCTTCCCGCTGCTCGACCCGGCGCACGACGGGACGGCCCGCGGTCTGCTGACGAAACTGTTTCCAGGCCGCGAGATCGTCGGTGTTCCAGGACGCGAGATCCTGCTGGGCGGCGGCAACATCCACTGCATCACACAGCAGGTTCCCGTCTCGGGAAACGGGACGGGCGGTGCAAACGGCAACGCCCGTTAAGGGCCTGTTTACCCTTTCCTGCGAGGCTGAGAGAACTTGCAACTCGAACAGGACGGTCATCGTGGCCGCCAGGATCGCAAGGGCAGATGGGCCTCCTCGGGATCAAATCGTCGTCGCAGAACTTCTCCTTCTACGAGCGCAACAAGGCGTGGCGTGCGAAGCAGAAGGAGCATAACGAGCGATTCATGAACCAGCAGGCCGCCGCGTCGAACCTGTTCGCCGTCGGCGTTTCCTCGGCCCAGAGCGCGACCGAACTGCTGTTCCAGAAGGTTGCCCAGCGCGTTCAGAACGAGGCCAAGACCAAGATCGCCGAACAGAACGGCGCGATCGACAAGGCCATCGAAAGCCTCGACATCAAGGTCTGAGCCGGCTTCTTCCCGAAAACAAGTCGATCACGTTCTTCCAACGGGAAAACGGACGGGCGTCGCGCCTGCTCGCAGTCATGCACCCTCCCCATTCTCAAGCGCATGTTGCCTGAGACACTCCCGGTCATTTATGGCGACACCCGCCGGACGTGGACGTGCCCGGTGCCCCCTTGCGGACACGCAAAGGGCACGCCAGCATGGCGGGCCCTGGTAAAAGGCGTGTACGGGTCAATTGAAAATCAGCGACCGGTCAATTCCAGCAAGAGGCCGGTTCGGTTCCCGGTCTGCCGGAAAGGCTCATCCGCGTATTGCACCATGACGGTCGAGAACGGAATGCCTCCCAGCTTCAGGTCATCAACCGCGCCATTTTCGACCGCATCGGAATCGGCCCATATCTCACCGCGGTATCCATAGGCGCCATCGGGCTTGTCGTAGATCGTTCCTTCTTCGCCGAACCGCTGCTTCAAGTCGGCGTTGACGACTTCATAGGCCTCGGCACCGGCTTCGGGAAACTGCACATCGCACAGGTCGTTACCAAACTTCTCGCCAACGCCGACCAGAACCGGCACACCATTGAGGCTCCCCTTGTAGCCCCTCTCGGCGAAGGGGTTGGCAGGCTTGCCCTCGACTGCCGCCAGGTCATGGCCCTCGCCGGTCGCGCCGCTCAGCGCCTGCTGGCAGAGGCCTACTGCACCATCAACCAGGCCATCCTGAGCCACAGCTCCGGAGGCGGTCAGCACAGCCACGGATGCAAGAAGGCCGATAAATCCGATTTTCATTTGGTCACCTCAACGATTTGACCGGCAATACCTACGGTCTGGATCGTTGAACTCAAGTCTTTCCAAGGAGTTCCACAGAAATTCCTTGTCCGGACGGACCTGTCCCGTTTGTGGCTAGATCGTGCCGACCGTCTTCAGCCGGGCCCGCGAGTGGACCTCGTTCTGGCTCATCACCGTGGTGTGGGCGCGGAACCGCTCGACGATGGAGCGCACGAAGGGCCTTGTCTGCGGCGAGGTCAGCAGCACGGGGACCTCGCCGGCCTGGGCCGCCTGCTCGAAGGCGTCGCGCACGAGGCGGACGAACTCCTGCAGCCTGGACGGCGCCATCGCGAGCGAACGGTCGTCGCCCTCGCCCGAAAGCGACTCGATGAACGCCTGCTCCCACTGCGGCGACAGGGCGATGAGCGGCAGGTAACCGCCGGGCGCCGTGTTGGCCGCCGAGATCTGGCGCGCAAGGCGCGTCCGCACGTGTTCGGCGATGGTCGCCGGGTTGCGGGAGAAGCCGACCGCCTCGGCAATGCCTTCCAGGATGGTGCCCAGATCCCGCACCGAGACACGCTCCGCAAGCAGCGCCTGGAGCACCCGCTGAATGCCGGAAACGGTGATCTGGCCGGGAACGAGGTCCTCCACCAGCTTGGCCTGCTCGCCGGTGATCTCCTTGAGCAGCTTCTGCACGTCCGCGTAGGTGATGAGTTCGGACACGTTCGCGCGGATGGTCTCCGTGAGATGGGTGGCAAGCACCGTCGCCGGGTCGACGACCGTGTAGCCGCGCAGCGCCGCATCCTCGCGGTACTGGCCCTCGACCCAGGTCGCGGGAAGGCCGAACGTCGGCTCCGTGGTATGCGTGCCCGGCAGCTTGACCTGGCCGCCCGCCGGATCCATGACCATGAAGTGGCCCGGGAAGAGCTGACCGTTGCCGGCCGCGACTTCCTTGACCTTGATGACGTAGTCGTTGGCGCCGAGCTGGATGTTGTCCAGGATGCGCACCGGCGGCATGAGGATGCCGAGATCCGAGGCGAGCTGACGGCGCAGCGCCTTGATCTGTTCGGTAAGCTGGTCGCTCTCCGCGCCCTGGCCATTGATGAGCGGCAGCAGCGCATAGCCCAGCTCGATGCGCAGTTCGTCCATCTTGAGCGACTCGGTGATCGGCGGCTCCGTCGGCGCCGGCGGCTCCGCCGCCGCCGCCTCGATCGCCGCGACCTCGGCCTCCTGCACCGCCTGGGTCTGCTTGCGGCTCGAGGTATAGGCGAGATAGCCGGCAAGTCCTGCCATCCCGAGGAACGGCAGCAGCGGAATGCCCGGCAACATGGCCAGGACCACCATCACGAAGGACGACATGCCGAGCGCCTTGGGATAGCCCGAGAGCTGACGTCCCAGCGCCTTGTCGGCCGCGCCCGAGACGCCGGCCTTGGAGACGAGCAGGCCGGCGGCGGTGGAGACCACCAGCGCCGGGATCTGCGACACCAGACCGTCACCGATGGTCAGCAGCGTGTAGGTCGTCGCGGCCTGCGAGAAGGTCAGCTCCATCTGCGCCACGCCGATGATGATGCCCGCGACGATGTTGATGAAGGTGATGAGCAGGCCCGCGATGGCGTCGCCGCGCACGAACTTCGACGCACCGTCCATGGCGCCGAAGAAGGAACTCTCGTCCTCCAGGTCCTTGCGGCGCTGGCGGGCGACGGTTTCGTCGATCAGGCCGGCGGACAGATCGGCGTCGATGGCCATCTGCTTGCCGGGCATCGCATCCAGGGTGAAGCGCGCCGCGACTTCCGCGATACGCCCCGAACCCTTGGTGATGACGACGAAGTTCACGATCACCAGGATCGAGAACACGATGATGCCGATGACGAAATTGCCGCCCATCACGAAGTTGCCGAAGGCCTGGATGACCTGTCCGGCGGCATCCGTGCCCTCGTGGCCGTTGGCCAGGATCAGGCGCGTGGAGGCGAGGTTCAGCGCCAGGCGCATCATCGTCGCGATGAGCAGCACCGTGGGAAACGAGGAAAACTCGAGCGGCTTCTGGATGAAGAGGCCGGTCATGAGAATGAGCACGGAAAAGATGATCGACACGGCCAGGAACAGGTCGAGCATCATCGCCGGCATCGGCAGGATGAGCACAACCAGGATGACCATGACGCCGAGCGCGAGCGCGATGTCGCCGCGCCGGATCGTGTCCCAGATCGCGGCAAGGTCCAGACCGGGAAGTCCGCCCCCCGAACGCGCCGAAGCGCCGGTCGTCTTGACCGGCGCCTGCGCCTCGCTCGCTGCCGTCACATCGCTCATCGCTCACCCTCGCAACGGACGTCCTGTCCGATAAAACCGTGATGCCCTGATTCTGGCGGTCACGCGACCGCTATGCGCGCCTCGCCCGGACCCGGAACCTCGACGCCCTCGTCGGAGTACTGGTTGAGCTTGTTGCGCAGCGTGCGGATCGAGATGCCCAGGATCCGTGCCGCATGGGTGCGGTTGCCAAGACAGTGATCCAGCGTGTCGAGAATGAGGTCGCGCTCCACGTCGGAGACCGTGCGGCCCACGAGCGACCGGCTGACGACCTCCGCCGTCTGCGCGGCACTCGCCGCGACCCGCGCGTCCGCCGCCACCGTCTGCGCGATCGGCGAACCGTCCGGCATGCGGATGGCGTCCTCGGTGATCTCCGGCCCGCTGGCCAGAAGCACCGCCCGGTGCATGGTGTTCTCAAGCTCGCGCACGTTGCCCGGCCACGGATTGGACGTGAGCATCCGCTTCGCGTCCTCCGAGATCGGACGCTTGCTCACCCCGTTCTCGCGCGCATAGCGCTCGACGAAATGGGTGGCGAGTTCGAGAATGTCGCCCGGCCGCTCGCGCAATGGGGGAAGCTTGAGGTTGACGACGTTCAGCCGGTACAGAAGATCCTCGCGGAAGGTGCCGGAGCGCACGCTCTCGGCCAGATCCCGGTTGGATGTGGCGATGATGCGGATGTCGACGGGAACCGGCTTGGTGCCGCCCACACGGTCGATCACGCGCTCCTGGATGGCGCGCAGGAGCTTGGCCTGCAGGCGCACGTCCATCTCGGAGATCTCGTCGAGCAGCAGCGTGCCCCCGTCGGCCTCCTCGAACTTTCCGATGCGCCGCGCGACGGCGCCGGTGAAGGCTCCCTTCTCGTGACCGAACAGCTCGGACTCCAGCAGGTGCTCGGGGATCGCGGCACAATTGATCGAGATGAACGGCTTCGAGGAGCGGTTCGAGCGCGTGTGCACGTAGCGCGAGATCACCTCCTTGCCCGAGCCGCTCTCGCCGGTGACGAGGATCGAGGCATCGGACCCCGCCACCTGCTCGGCGAGCCGCACCACGGCCGCCATGGAGGTGTCGCGGTAGATCAGGTTGCTCTGGTCGCGCGCAACCGCGGCCAGAACCGCCGCGATAAGCTCGGGGTCCGGCGGCAGCGGAATGTATTCCTTGGCACCGGCCCGGATCGCCTTGACGGCGGCACCCGCGTCGGTCTTGACGCCACAGGCGACGATCGGCAGGTGAATGCGCTCCGCCTCGAGCCGGACGATCAGGTCGGCGATGTCCAGGCCGACGTCCACCATGACGAGATCCGCGCCGCGCCCGGAGCGCAGCACCTTGAGTGCCTCCTCCACGGTCGAGGCATGTGTCACCGAGGCACCACGATCCATGGCGATCTTGGATGCCGTGATGAGTTGGCCCTCAAGGGTGCCGACGATCAAAAGTCGCATGAGACTGTCCTTTCCCGTCAGCGATCGGACTTGATGATTTCGGTCATGGTGACGCCGAGCTTGTCCTCCACCAGGACGACCTCGCCACGCGCCACCAGGCGATCATTGACGTAGATGTCGATGGCCTCGCCGACCTTGCGGTCGAGCTTCAGCAGGGTGCCCGGCGCAAGCCGCAGCAGCTCGGAAACATGCATCCGCGAATGGCCGAGCACTGCCGAGATCTGGACCGGAACGTCGAAGACCGCCTCCAGGTCGGCCGCCGTGCGCGGCTGGCCCTGGTCGCGATCGCCAAGGGTCTCCATCTCTCCCCCGGCCTGAGCCGCCGCGGCCTCAGCCTCGGCTCCGAAGTCGTTGATGTCGCTCATTGTGCTTCCCGCTCCTCGGCGGCTTCCGTGATGGTCGTGCGCCCTTCGGCCTTGCCGGTGCGGCGGGCCTCGAAGTAACGCCTTGCGGCCTGGTCGACCTGCTTCTCGATCGCCTTGCGATCCCTGACGATGCCGCCGTCCGCCCATTCGATCCGGCAGTCACCGGCGGCGATATCGGCCTCGCCGAGAAACACGAGACGTCCCTCGAAGCCCTTTTCGGCGACGATCGGATCGACGCGCTCCTTCAGGGCTTCCACGTCGCTCTCCCGCACGCGAATGACCACATGCGGGGCCTTGCGAAGCGGACCGAGGCATTCGGCGATGAGCGCCACCACCTCGCCCAGCGGCTCGCGCGCCACCAGATGCGCGCACAGCCGCCGCGCGACGAGGAACGACAGCGCGACCGCGTCCTTCTCCACCCGCGCCTGTTCGGTATCGAGGCGCTCGACCAGAAGGGCAACTTCCTCGGCCAGACGTGCGGCCTCCGCCGCCAGCCGCTGCTCCTCGCTCTGCTCGCGCTCTCCGACGGCCTCGGCCCGACCGCGCGCATAGGCGGCCTGTTCCGCCGCCGCCACGAGAGCCTCGTGGTCGGCAACCGGCATCATCGGGATCTCGGGTTCGCCCGCGTCCTCGCTCTCGGGCTCGGGGAGCTCGATCTCGGAGAAGGTGCGGTCGAACAGGAACCGGTTGACCTTCATTTCAGTGCTCGCAAGTCGTGTCGCCATTCCCGGTCACACCGCTCAATAGATGATTTCGTCGTCGCCCTTGCTCTTCGAGAGCATGAGCTCGCCCTTGGCAGCCAGGTCCTTCGCGGCGGCAACCATGCCCGACTGGGCCTCGTCCACGTCACGCAGGCGGATCGGCCCGAGCGCTTCCATGTCGTCCTGCAGCATCTTGGCCGCGCGGCTCGACATGTTGCCGAAGAAGAACTCGCGAACCGATTCCGACGCGCCCTTGAGCGCGATGGCCAGCCGATCCTTCTCCACGTGGCGCAGGAGCGTCTGGCAGGAGGCCGCGTCCAGCTTCATCAGGTCGTCGAAGGTGAACATCAGCGTCTTGATGCGCTCGGCGGAGTCGCGGTTCTCCTCCTCCAGCGCGGCGAGGAAGCGGGCCTCCGTCTGCCGGTCGAAGTTGTTGAAGATGTCCGCCATCATCTCGTGGCTGTCGCGACGCTGGGTGTTGGTCAGGTTCGACATGAACTCGACCCGCAGCGTCTGCTCGACCTTCTCCAGAACCTCCTTCTGGATCGCTTCCATCTTGAGCATCCGCGAGATGACCTCGAGGGCGAGTTCCTCGGGCAGGATGCCCAGGACCTTCGCCGCGTGCTCGGAATCGATCTTCGACAGGACCACGGCCACCGTCTGCGGGTACTCGTTCTTCAGGTAGTTGGCGAGAACGTTCTCCTGCACGTTGGAGAGCTTCTCCCACATGTTCCGGCCCGCCGGTCCGCGGATCTCCTCCATGATGACGGAGACCCGGTCATGCGGCAGGAAGCTCGACAGCAACCGCTCGGTCACGTCCACGTTGCCCGTCAGCGAACCGCGCGAGGAGATCTTCTTCACGAAGTCGACGAAGAGCTCCTCGAGCATGTTCGGCGTCACCGGGCCGAGACGCGACATGGCGGAGGAAACCTCGCGGACCTCCATCTCGTCGAGCTGCTCCCAGATCTTGCGACCGTGCTTCTCGCCGAGGGCGAGCAGGAGAACCGCCACGCGCTCGACGCCCTTGAGCTCCCGCTCGGCACCGCCCGCAGCGATCGTCAACTGGCCCTTGTTCGAGGCCTCGATGCTGTTTGCGATGCTCATGCCGCCTCGTTCATCCACCCGCGAATGATGCCCACGGCCTCATTCGGATACTCGTTGATCAGGTCGCCGACCTTGGCGATGGTCGCGACCTGGACCGCGCCGGCCGCCTGGGCCTCTTCCAGCCACTCGATGCGCGGCTCGCCGTCCTCGCCGATTTCGATGCCGCCGCTGCCGCCCGTGCCCAGCGCACCGCCGGACTGGTCGGTCAACGCCCCGCCACCCTCGGCGACCATGCCGTCGGGACCGGCCAGAGCGGGCTGGGCCGGCTCGTCGACGGTCAGGATGCGCTTGACCAGCGGACGCACCGCGAAGAGAGCGAGAAGCACCGCGATCAGGAACAGCACGCCGAGTTCGATCAGGCGCATCATGTCGGCCCGGGTGAAGTCGAACATGCCGCTCACGTCGTCCGCGAGAACCTGGGTGGGAGCCTGGGCGAACCGCAGGTTGACCACCTCGACCGTGTCGCCGCGCGCCTCGTCGAAGCCGACCGCCGAGCGAACCAGCGCGGCGATGCGGGTCAGTTCTTCCTCGGTGCGCGGCGCATAGGCCATGTCGCCATTGGCATCCGGGGCATAGGTTCCATCGACCAGGACGGCGACGGAGAGCTTCTTGATGCCGCCGGCCTCGACCACCTCGGTCTTCACCGATTTGGAGATCTCGTAGTTGACGATCTCCTCGCTCTGGTTGGCGATGTCGCGCTCGTTGGCGTTGTCGCCCTGCTGCTGCTGCCCCGCCGCGGGAACCTGGTTGGCGTTGGTGACCTGACCCTGACGGCTGAGCGAGGACGAGTTTTCCTCCCGCGTCTGGGTCGAGCGCACCACCTGACCTTCGGGATCGAAGGTCTCCTGGGTCTCCGTGACGCGGTTGTGATCGAGCTCGAGCGCGACACGGACACGGGCCCGGCCGACACCGACCACCGAGTTCAGGATCTCCTCGACCTGGGCGCGCAGGCGGCCTTCCATGGACTGGCTGCGCTCCTGCAGGGAGGAGGCCAGGAACTCGGCGCCTTCCTCGCCCGCGCCGGAGGCGAGCAGGCGGCCGGTCTCGTCGACGATCGAGACGAAATGCGGCTGCAGACCCTCGACGGCGGTCGCGACGATGTGCTGGATCGCACGGATCTGGCCGGGATCGAGCGCGCCACGCACGGACAGCACGATGGAAGCGGACGGCGGGGTCTGGTCGCGCTGGAAGAGCTTGCGCTCCGGCAGCACCAGGTGCACGCGCGCCGACTGGATCTTGTTGATGGCGCGAATCGTGCGCGCCAGCTCGCCCTCGAGCGCGCGGGTGCGGTTGATGTTCTGAACGAAGCTGGTGGAGCCGAGCGTGTCGGCCTTGTCGAAGATCTCGTAACCGACCGACCCGCCAAGCGGCAGGCCCTGCTCCGCAAGACGCATCCGCGTACGGAAAACGTCATCCTGGGGCACGAGGATCGTCGAGCCGTCGTTGCGCAACTCGAAGGGAACCGCGAGGCTCTCGAGCTGGGAGACGATCGCCGAGGAATCCTCGAACGTCAGGTCGCTGTAGAGGGGGGTCATCTGCGGCGCGGTGACACGCAGCATCAGGAAGGCGAACGCACCCACCAGGATCGCCGCCACCGCACCCATGGCGGCGAGGCGAGCAGGTCCGATTGCCTTGACGAAATCCGCGATACCGTTCACGTGCCACCCATCCGCTGAAACCGAGGTGTCGGGTCAGACCGGACCATCCGGAAAGGCTGGGGATTGGGGATGGTGATCGCCTCCCCGGATGGCCGGTAGGCAAAACTTGCCGCGCAGATGGTAAACGAGTGGTTAACGCGTCTTAACAAACCCGGAAACCGGCTGATTTCCGCCATTCTCGATTGGCGATTTGCGACCTCGCCCCGGCAATTTCGACCATACCCGTTAACGCTTCGCTTACCATGCCGCGACTCAGCGCGGCATTCAGCCTACAGCCACCGACCGGCAGGCCGTTTCAGGCGGCGCAAGGCTCACGACACGATGATCGGGAGGGCGCACGAACGAAAACGGCCGGCGTCCGACGCCGGCCGTTTCGAGACGGAATCAAGGGATCAGGTCAACTGCCCGCCGGAGCGGCGAGGCAAGATCAGTTCCGGTACTGCTGTACGCGGGTCGCCCTCAGACCGGCCAGCCCGTGCCGGTCGATGGAACTCTGCCAGGACAGGAACTCTTCCACCGTCAGCGTATACCGCTTGCAGGCCTCGTCCAGGGACAGAAGCCCCCCTCGGACGGCGGCCACCACTTCCGCCTTCCGGCGGATGACCCATCTGCGGGTCGAGGCGGGAGGAAGATCGGCAATCGTAAGCGGAGACCCATCGGGTCCGATCACATATTTGACACGCGCACTTGCTCGGTCGGTCATTGTACACTCACACTCAACATGACCACGTTGAGGTTGAATGTAGCCCTTCAGCTTTAAAAATTGACTAAACGCGAGGCAAGAATTCAGTAATAATTTGAACGACTCAGCGACACCCTAGAATCCGCCGTTTTGTGCCGGGTAAATGCCTTGCGAGCACTGGCTCCGACACCTCTCCTTGCAAAATGAAACAACCGCGAACGCCTCGGGCGTCACGCGGCCTCAAAACAAACCTGAAAGAGAAGAAGACTGGCAGGCCGGGCAGACCGGACTACAGCGGACTTTCCGCCGGATTCGCGGCTACGTCATCAGAGCCTGTTGACCGAAATGACGTTGCTCGCCGGAATGCTGATTGGTCCAATCTTCAGGACCGGCCCACCCGACGAGAAATCCAGCCCCGTGACTTCGCCGGTCGTTTCCGTGGGCACGGCCACGGCAGGATTTCCCTTGTCATCGAGGCGTGCGATGGACACCGAATAGGTCCCCGCCGGGGCCAGGGAACCTGCCGTCGTGCGGCCATCCCATGCATAGCTGTGGCGCCCCTGCGAAAGATCGATCTCCCCGGCATAGACCTTCGCGCCGAGCGAGTTGCGGATCTCGACCTTTGCCTTGCCGCTGTCGGGTGAATTGTAGGTCCATTCGGCGCCGTTGCCGCTGTTTTCCGCCGTATCGCCATACGCCACGATCTTGGTTCCAATATAGCTCACGTAGCTCGAGGCGGTGGACGCGGCCATCACTTTCAAAACATCGGAAAGCTGATCGTTCGTCTTGATCTGCTGTTCAACGGAGGAATACTGAACGAGCTGGTCGGTGTACTGGGACGCGTCCATCGGCTCGAGCGGATCCTGGTTCTTGATCTGCGTCGTCAGGATGGACAGGAACAGCTCGTAGTTGTTCGACAGGCCCGTCAGCGTGGACGGCGTGTCGACTCCGGTGGTGCCCCCGGCAGATCCGACTCCGCTTGTCGTCACCATGTCACTCGTCCCTCGGTTTCCGTTTGCCCGCATCCCGGGCCGGTATCACACCGGCCGGGAGCGGCCTCTCGTCAGATATGAATGTCGAGCGAGCCCGTCGAGCCCGCCACCTGAACCCGTGAAAAGGAGACGGCCTCGCGGTCGGCCTCTCCCGCCTCGCCGCCATGCGCCGGCCCGCCGGACGTACCGTTGTTACCATCCTGTCCGGAACCGTCGGCCATTCCCTGCTGCTGGGCGAAACTGCCGCCCCCCTGATCCCTCAGCGACAGTTCGACCGATCCCGGATCGAGCTTCAGGCCGGCGGCATCGAGCGCCCGCTCAAGTCCGCGCTGGTCGCGCATGAACATGTCCAGCGTTTCGCTACGATCCACGGTGAGATGAGCCTTCACCTTGCCGTCCTTGGAGAACTTCAGCTCCACATCGACGCGCCCAAGTTCGGGCGGATCCATCCGGATCTGGAAGCGCGTCTGCCCCTTTCCGGCGAAGCGCGCCACTTCGGCCGCCAGGTGGCCGGTTGCCAGCGCCGCCATGTGCGGCGCCGGGTTCTGACCGCCACGTGCCGCCTGCGACAGCTGCGCGTGGGCCTGGGCGAGAGCATCGCCACGCCCACCACCCTCAAGCGCCGACGTTCCACTCAAAAGCGCCGGATCGTCGCTCAGCGAGACATCGCCGGAGGCTTCCGCCATCGCGGCCGCGAAGGCCATGGCCGGAGCACTCACGCCGCTGCGGGTCGGCTGTGCCGCCTCGGGCCGGGCACCTGCCGAAGCCGACGCGCCATCCGCCGAACGACCGGCGGAGATGTTGTCCTTCGCCGTTGCGCCATCCGCGCCGGACCCGTCATACCCGTAGAGAAGATCGCGAGCCTCAGCGGCGGCTGCCCCCTCGCCCGCAATCGTTCCGCTGCCGGCGGGTGTGCCGGAAAGGGAGAATTGCGCGGCGCGCTGCACCTGCGGCTGCGATGCGGTGCGCGCGTCGACCGCGGCGGCATCGGCACGCACGGTATCGCGAGACTTCATCCCGGCGCCGTCGTCGCTTGCGACATCATCCGCGCCCATGGACACGGTGCCCGTCTCACTCGTCTCGCCAGTGAGGCTGTCGGCGGCCGGGGCATTCACCCGCTTCACCGCTACACTCGCGTTCACCTGCGCCTCGGGCGTCCCCGCCGAGACCGCCCGCACGGCCTCCTGTGTGCGGGGGCTGCCGGCGGCTTCCGCTTTCACGGCCTCGCCAGTGGCACGGTCGCCATCGGGCATCCCCTCACGAACCGTGGCGGCCATTGCGTCTCCAGATGCGTCACCCTGCGCGGGGGCCGCGAGGCCGGACGCGATCGCCGAGGCTGTGGACGTGCCGGAGCCAGCAGGGACGGACGCGGCACGCGTTCCGGAACTGGACGGCGTGCGGCTTGAAGCCTTCGCTCCCGCTGCCCCGACGGCGGACAAAGCTCCCTCCGCCCGGGTATCGCCCGCTCCACCCGTCGCGACGTCTGCCATCGCGGCGCCGGCCACCCCGCCACGCTCCCGCGTCCCGGAAGCGATCTGGCTTGCAGCAACCTGATTGCCGGATGCCTGCTCCGTCGCCGGGGTGCCCGTCACGGCAGGCGTTTCGGGAATCCGGGCGTTGACGCTTCTGGCGCGTGCGGCGGCTTCGCTTTCACCGGCAAGCGAGCCACCGTCCCGGGCCATTCCAGCACCTGTCTGCGCGGGGGCCTGTCGAGTGCCGCCCTCGGTCATCGCGGACGGAAGGGCCCCTTTCACGTCGCCATTCAATCCGGTCCCGGAGGAGATCGCCGCAGACGGAGACTGCGCCCCGCGTGCCGCCGTGGCGTTTGTCGATTGGGCCTCGCCATCGAGCGAGGCTCCCCAGATTTCGCTCATGCGCGCATTGGCGGCGACATCACCGGAGACATTTGCTGTCGGGGCCGCCTGCCCGCCGGTCTGACCACCGGCCGTCGGTGCGGCGCTCCCGGCCGACTGTTCCGCGTCGGCAGCGGACATCGACGGCATACCTGCAACCGCGCCCGATGCGTCCGAAGGCACCGTCCCGCTTCCGCCCGCCACGGGCATTCCGCCATCCGGTGTCAGGGGGGCAGTGGATGCGCCCGAAGGTGAAACGGTCGCGGAGCCGGAGGCCACATCGTTGAAGCCGGCGAAATTCCAAACGGTCGCACGGGGCGCCTCGACAGCCGCGGCCCCGGCAAGGCCCGAGGCAGCAGCCTGTCCGGCGACGTCCGCCGCCTCCGGTGTCCTGGGGCCGGTCCCTTCGAGCGCCGCAAGGTCCCCACCAGGGATGGAGCCGCCCCGGGAGCGCCCGCCCGCCTGCGCCTGCTGGGAAACGGCGGTAGCTCCTGCCACCGCGCTGTTTCCAGCCGCGACCTCCGGCCCGAACGTGCCGGCAAGCACATCGGCGAACATTGACGGAACCGCCTGTCCGGAACCTCCAGCGTTCCCCGCACCGGCGACGGCGCGCGCGGCGGCGGAAGCTGTGGGCACGGATCCCGGAACGGGTTGCGACACTGTCTGGGCGATGGTCACGCGCATCTTCCTTGCATCATCCGGCGTCCGTCTGTCCAACGGCGCACGCATGGTCTCGCTCTGGGGATAGCAAGGGGCGGGCCAACTGCCCGGGACGGCTGAAACACGGGCTTTTCGCCAGCTGCCCTTGCCCTTTGAACTCCCGGATCACACATGCGCGGCGGGCAAGGCTTGCCCAGGACAGGCAAGCTTTGCCGGGTTGTGACGGCCGGACAGGACGAGAAAGGATGGCGTTCCCCCCTTGCGCCGGTCTTGGCGTTTGCAGGGCCGATCCGCTATAGTCGCGCGCAAACACGCGGCCCGGCGAAATGCCGCGACCCGCACCCATCCAGCCACTGCCCTCCGGCCCGGTTTCAAACGACAGGGAACCCGCGCCGGATTTGCGCGTTTTCGCGGGGCGGACGCCGCGCCGGCGCGGCCGGAGAAGCCAGACGGGAGCGCCGCTGCTCGAGGCCCGCACCGGCCGGGCGACATTCACGAGGACCGGCTCCCGCTCGCGGGCGCTCAAGAACAGGTCCGCACCAGGATGACAGGCATGATGAACAGTCTCGACATCCCCAAGCGCCCGGAGGACACGCGGGTCGTCGTTGCCATGTCGGGCGGCGTCGATTCGTCCGTCGTCGCGGGGCTGATGCAGCGCGAGGGCTACGACGTCATCGGCGTCACGCTGCAGCTCTACGATCACGGGGAGGCGGTGCACCGGGCCGGTGCCTGCTGCGCGGGCCAGGACATCCAGGACGCGCGCCGCGTCGCGGAACGGCTGGGCATTCCCCACTACGTTCTCGACTACGAGGACCGCTTCCGCGAGAAGGTCATCGAGCGCTTCGCCGAGAGCTACATCGCCGGCGAGACGCCGATCCCCTGTGTCGCCTGCAACCAGACGGTCAAGTTCTCCGACCTTCTGGAAACCGCCCGCACGCTCGGCGCCGACGTTCTGGCGACCGGCCACTACGTGCGCACCGCGCAGGCCGCGAACGGCCATCGCGCGCTCTACCGCCCGATCGACCTGGACCGCGACCAGAGCTACTTCCTCTTCGCGACCACGCAGGAGCAGCTCGACTTCCTGCGCTTTCCGCTCGGCGGCATGACCAAGCCCGAAACGCGCGAGCTTGCCCGCGAGTTCGGTCTGGCGATTGCCGACAAGCAGGACAGCCAGGACATCTGCTTCGTGCCCCAGGGCAAATATGCCGACGTCATCGAACGACTGAAGCCGAATGCGGCGGAGCCCGGCGAGATCGTCCACCTCGACGGCCGCGTGCTCGGCACGCACAACGGCATCATCCACTTCACCATCGGCCAGCGGCGCGGAATCGGTGTCGCCACCGGAGAGCCGCTTTATGTGGTGAAGCTGGACGCGGAAGGCCGACGCGTGATCGTCGGCCCGCGCGAGGCGCTGGGGACCCGGCGCATCGTTCTGCGTGACGTCAACTGGCTCGGCGAGGGGCGTCTCGAGGACATTCCCGCGACCGGTATCGAGCTTGCCGCGAAGGTCCGCTCCACCCGGCCGCCGCGTCCGGCGGTGCTGCGCGTCATCGATGGAGAGCCCGTGGTCGAGCTCATCGACGGGGAGACCGGCGTCGCCCCCGGCCAGGCCTGTGTCTTCTTCTCCGACGACGGCGAAGGCGCACGCGTTCTGGGCGGCGGCTGGATAGACCGCACCGTTCCGGCAGGAGCCGCCATGACGGCGACGGACGCGACACGCGGCGACCGCAAGCCTGCCGCGGCCGCGCTGTGATGGACGGTGACTTTCTCACCCAGACGTCCCTCGGGCGCTGGGTCGACCGCCGCCGCCGCGCCCTGCGCCGCGCGGTTGCCGTCCTGACCGGAACCGACGGAAGCTCCGCCGTGGAAAGCGCCTATGCTCGCTGGGCCCCGATCTACGACTGGGTTTTCACCATCCCGCTCGTGCCCGGCCAGAAGGCCGCTGCCGCAGTCGCCAACGACCTCGGCGGACGTCTCGTCGAGGTCGGCGTGGGAACGGGCCTGTCGCTGCCGCTCTACGGACGCAATCTGAGGGTGACAGGCATCGATCTCTCGGAGCCCATGCTGCGCCGCGCCCGCGAGAGAGTGCGGCGCGAGACCCTCGGCAATGTCGACGGGCTTCACGCCATGGACGCGACCGACATGAGCTTCGAGGCGGCAAGCTTCGACGTCGCGACCGTGATGTATGTGGTCTCGGTGGTCCCGGACCCCGCCGCCGTGATGGCGGAAGTGGAACGCGTCGTGAAACCGGGAGGCACGGTCATCATCGTCAACCACTTCGCCTCAGCGAGCGGCATTCTTGCAGCCGCCGAGCGTCTGCTGGCCCGGTTTTCCGAGAAACTCGGCTGGGACCCGCTTTTTCCGCGCGAGACCATACTCGAGGCCACGTCCATGGAGCTTGTCAGCGAAAGCCGGCATGGCCCCTTCGGCCTGTTTTCCATGATGGTCTTCCGCCGCTGAGCAGCGCCGCTCGCGAATCCGATCCTTCCTGGAAATGACAAGACCCCGGCACCATCAGGTGTCGGGGCTTTTTTGTCCGTTGCCGGACGAAAGTTGGAGGCGGGCCGGAATGCCCGGCCCGCCCCTCCTCACATCCTGCCGGTCGAGAAGAACAGGGTCTCGCCGTTGCTGTCGTCGACACCGTCATTGTCGGTCACGGCATAGCCGTTGCCCGCGGCATCGATGGTGAAGCCTTCGATCTTGTCGACAACATATCCGCCAGTCGCCTTGAGGTCAGGGATGAAGTCGCGAACCTCTTCCTTGGTGACCATCGGCAGTTCGCCGCCCAGCGGCGCGGGCATGAGCTGGGACAGGGGAACCCGGTAGAGCTTCTTGATCTTCGCCGCCTCACCGATCTGGTTGTCGCGCTCCACGATGTAGACATGGTCGCCGTGCGCCGTGATCTCGGACAGCCCCACCCAGCCCTTTTCGGTCGCGTCGAGCGGATAGTGCACCGCGCCCCACTCCTTGGTGGAGGTGTTGTAGGCGAGAAGCTTCACCGCGTCCTTGGGATCATCCTTCCAGGGGCGCTGGATCGCGACCCACAGCGTGTCGCCAACCATGGTGATGCCCTCGGCACCGAAGCGGCGCTGATGAACCAGAAGCTCTTCCGGGAAGGCAACCGACTCCTTGATCTCGCCCTTGCCGTTCACATGGTAGAGCGCATGCGGCACGAGCTTCCCGGCGTTGCCTTCCGAGGCCAGCCAGAAACCGCCCTTGCCATCGGTGGCAATGCCTTCAAGATCCAGAAGCTGGGCCGGCTGACCGCCCCGCGTCACGCGGATCACGCCGGTGATCTCGGCCGGCGCCTTGGTGGCGTCGATCTCGAAGATCGTCGGCTGCATGGAATAGAAGCTGTCGTTGACCGCATAGAGCCGCCCCGCGACCTCGGGATCTGCCGCAAGGCCGGACAGCGCACCGAAGCCGACCGGCAGGCCGCCTTCGGTCACCTTCGACTCGATCATCGGATAGGAGGACGTGCCCTCGCCAAGGCGATAGATCGTGACATGCGAGCGCGCGCCCCCGTCGGCGACCAGGTCGGCTTCGTTGGACACGGCCAGGATGTCGCGGCCCGGGATCGCGATGGCGCCTTCAGGCGCGATGCCCGTCGGCAGAAGCTGGACGAACTCCGGCATTCCGCCCGTGTCGCGGTAGACACCAACGACCGAGCCACGCTCGGACAGGACGAAGATGTACGTGTTGCCGCCAAAGGTCTTGACCTCGAGCCCCTCCGGCTCGACGCCCTTCTTGTTGGCCCGCTTCTCGGGGAAATGGCCGGCCATGACGATACGGTGCTCGAAGTCGGTACCGGAATCGAACAGCAGCTCACCGGACTTGGAGAAGAGCGAGAAACCGCGTGAACCGCCCTTGTAGTCGCCCTCGTTGGCGATCACGAAACGATCGTCATCAAGCCACTGCACCGCGTCGGGCTCGCGCGCGACGCCCTTAAGCGACCCGTTGAGCGTGATCGCGCCGTCGCGGCGCGTGTCAACGCCCTCGAGGTCCACTTCGCCGGCGGAGAAATGGTTCACGATCTCGCCGGTGTTGCCGTCGACAACAACCAGATGGTTGTTCTCCTGCAGCGTGACCACGACCTCGTTCTTCGAGTTGATGTCGACGAACTCGGGCTCGGGATCATCGGCCGCAATGCCGCCCAGTCCGGTCAGGTCCACATCCTTGCGGCTCCCGCAATCGAGGGCACCGTCCACGATCTTGAACAGGCTGAGCCATCCGGCCGGCATCTGCGGCATGGCACCATCGTTCAGGTCCTCGTCGCGCTCGTTCTCGATCGCCACCGCAAGCAGGTCCCCGGACGGCGACAGGGCAACGGAGTCCGGCTGGCCGCCGAGATCGCAGGTGGCCGAGATCGCCTGCGTCGCGATGTCGATGGTCACCAGCACGCCCGAGGGGTCGGTGAAGCTCTTCGAGGTGTTGATGCCGGCGAAGACCTTGTCGCCCACAGAGGTCACCGACGTCGGCTCGCCGTCGATCTTGACCACGCCATGCGGCTTCGGATTGGCCGGGTCCGTCAGGTCGATGAAGCCGATCGCGCCAAGCGGGCTGTCCGAATAGATCAGCATCTGGCCGTCTTCGGTCGAGGTGATGATCTCGGAAGACGTTTCCGTCTCCGGCGCCATCTCTGACGGCAGGTTCGAGGCCACCGGAAAGGACGCGATGCGGTTGAAGACGGGTTCGGCCTGCGCGGCGAGCGTCGAGCCGAGAAGCGCGGCGGCAAGGGCGCCGAGAACGGAAAACTTCATGAAAGACCCCCAGGAGAAACCGTGATCGGGCGTGAATATGATCCGGCAGTGGTAGGCAGGCTCTATGACACCCGGTTGACAGCCGCAAGGCGGCTCATCCGCCCTTGCGATATCGACGGGCGAGATAGACGACCGAGCCGGACTGCAGCCCCTTGTAGAGAAGCGAGCCACGCGTGCCGGCGAACTCCTTCATGAAGCGACGCGACAGCCGGTTACGCGCGATGCGCGCCTGCTTGCGCGCCTCCGCAGCGTCGAGCGCGGCGAGCACGCCCTCCGTCAGGTCCCTCTCCTGCAAGAGTTCCAGCCCGGGGATGGAAAGGTCCCGGTCAAGCGCCTCGAGCATGGAGCGGCCCCGCATGTCGGCGAAGGTGAAGATCCCGCCCGGGCGCAGCACCCGCGCGACCTCTTCCGCGAAACCCGCCACATTGGCGTAGCAATGGGAGGACTCGATGTTGACCACCACATCGAAGCTGGCGTCGGCGAAGGGCAGCGCCTCCGCATCGCCGACCTTGAAGGCAAGGTCCGGCGTGTCGGCGCAAAGCGCCCGGGCCCGCCGCACGGTGCCCGGAGAGTAATCGAGGCCGGTGACCGAGCGCGGGGAAAAGGTGCGGGCGATGTAGCGCGCGCCACCGCCGCGCCCCGATCCGACCTCAAGCACGTCGCGCCCCTCGAGATCGAGGCCGTTCACGGCCTGGTGATAGAGACCGATGAACGGACGCTCCGGCTCTTCGTCGGGATCGAGAGCAAACGCCTCGCCCTCAGCCACATAGCCATAATTCATGAAACGCCAGTCGTCGTCGCGCCAGACACGCGACAGCATGTTGTAGAGCCCTCGCCACGCCCATTTGCGCGTGCGCGGAAAAGCCCCGCGCTCGACCGCGCGCAGCACGTGAGAAAAGAGTCCGCCGCTCATTCGGCGGGTTCCGCGCGCGGTCCGTCGGCGGCAAACTCGGCCGCAAGCCACGCCCGACCGGAGCGGATCAGGTCCGTATCGTCGATGTTGCGTGGATCGAAGCCGGGCAGATAGTAGCGCAGGAAAGGCCCCATGCTCAGGCGCATGTATCCAGGCGAAATGAAGAACAACTGAAACACGCGGAGCCAGAAACGCAGCCCCGTGTCGTGCCCCTGCTCGCGCAGCATCTTGCGCATGTTGCGCAAGAGCACCCTCAGGAAATGAAAGGCGGTCGTGTTCATGGCCCCGATCCTGAGACCGTAGCGTTTCCACGCCGGCATTCCCGCAGCCGCCTGCCGGTACACGTCGAGCGCGACGGCCTTGTGCTCCAGTTCCTCCAGCGCGTGCCACATCCACAGCCGGCGGTAGGCGGAATGCGCTCCGTCGAAGAGATGGTGATGGCGCAGGGTGACGGTCGAGAAATTCGCCGTCAGGTGTTCGATGGCGCATGTAACCGCCAGACGGATCAACGGCACCTGCACGTTGGCCAGAAGTGTCGCAACCGGCTGTTCCATCGCCTCCACGTCATGCCCGAGGTCGGCAAGCCCTCGATTGTAGTCCTCGTGCTCGCGCGTGTGGAAAGCTTCCTGGACGGCATAGCCGTTTATCTCGGCCGCAAGCTCGGGGTCGTCGAGACGGGCGGCATAGTGCTTCAGCGAGCGGATGAAGAAACGCTCCCCCTCGGGCAGGAAGATCGAGAACGAATTGACCATCGCCGTCTTGACCGGATCGCCGCCGAACCAGTCGAGCTGCGGATTGTCGCCGATGCCGAAGCGCACGTCGCGCGGGACGATCTCCTCATCGTCATGAGGCGCCGACCAGTCGAACGGCTTCGATTTCGCCATTGGTCCCTCGCTCGGAAAGCCCCGAGGCCTTCATGTTCGTCTTGCTTCGGAAGGCAACCTAAGGCGGCGGCCTTCCACCGGCAAGCGCCGCGAGGGCCGTGCAGCCCCCGACAGTCATCGCCGTCATACTGGTGAGACCTGGACCGCTTAAAAAGTGCTTCCGGCTTCCGCCGACCAGTGGTCGCCATCCCCGTCCAGCCAGCAATCGCGAGAGCCAGCATGGATCGCAAAGATACCGATCGGATTGATTTTGAGGATTTTTCCTTCGATGCCTTCGACGAGGCGCGTGATCCGCGCCCGCAGACAACGGACTTCGACCGGGTCGTCGAGACCGCGATTTCCCGGCGTGGCCTGCTCGGCGTTCTGGCCATCGGTTCGGGCGCGGCCGCGATGGGTCTGGGCGTCACGGGTCTCGGCTCGCTCATGAGCTCCACCTCCGCCGAAGCCGCGACGGCGCGGTTCGGCTTCAAGCCGGTGGGCATCGCGACCGACGCGACCGTCCACGTTCCGGAGGGCTACTCCTGGCAGATCCTCGCGCGCTGGGGTGACAAGCTCTTCTCCGACGCGGGCGGTTTCGACCACACGACCGGCGGCGACGCCGCCACGGCGGATCGCGTGTTCGGCGAAAACACCGACGGCATGGAATTCTTCGTCATCGGCGATCGCAACGTGATCGCGGTGAACCACGAATACGTGAACCCGAAGCTGAACCTGCCCAAGAACGAGGGCGGCATTCCCGCCTCGGCCGAGGACGTCGCCAAGCTGCAGAAGCTCCAGGGCGTCACGGTGATGGAGGTCGCGGAAGGGGACGATGGCTGGAAGATCGTCGTCGACAGCCCGCTGAACCGCCGCATCAACCACCTGACGCCGATGACGATCTCGGGGCCAGCCGCCGGCCACGACCTGCTGAAGACCGAGGCCGACCCGAGCGGCACGAAGTCGCTTGGCACCTACAACAATTGCGGTGCCGGCAAGACGCCCTGGGGCACCTATCTGACCTGCGAGGAGAACTTCAACGGCTACTTCGGCTCCACCGACGAAGCCGTGAGCCTGCCCGAGGATTTCAAGCGCTACGGCATCAAGACCGGCAGCGTCTATTCCTACGAGAAGTTCGACCCCCGCTTCGATCTGGCGAAGAACCTGAACGAGCCCTACCGGGCCGGCTACATTGTCGAAATCGCCCCCGCCGCTCCGTCCTCGACGCCGGTGAAACGCACCGCGCTCGGCCGCTTCAAGCACGAGAACGCCGAGGTGGTCATCGCGCCCGACGGCCGCGTGGTGGTCTATCTCGGCGACGATGAACGCGGCGAGTTTCTCTACAAGTTCGTCTCCAGCGCCAGCTACGTGCCGGGCGGCGACACCTCGACGCTGCTCGACGAGGGCACTCTCTTCGTCGCGAAGTTCAACGAGGACGGATCCGGCGAATGGATGGCCCTGACGCCCGAGACGACCGGCATGAGTGCTCCCGAGATCGCGATCAGGACACGCCTCGCCGCCTCGAAGGTCGGCGCGACGACGATGGACCGGCCCGAGTGGGTCGCTGCCAACCCGATCGCCGCCGAGGCCTATTGCGCCCTCACCAACAACAAGAACCGTGGCGTGAAGCCCAACGCCGGCGGCGACGCAACTCCGGTCGGCGGCCCGAACCCGCGCGAGAAGAACAACTACGGCCAGATCGTGCGCTGGTATCCCGAAGGCCAGGACCACGCCGCGCCGGGTTTCACCTGGGACCTCTACGTGATGGCCGGCAACCCGACCGTTCATGACGGCGCCTACGCCGGGTCCGACAACATCAACGAGGGCAACCTCTTCAACTCGCCCGATGGAATGGCCTTCGACACAACCGGCCTGCTGTGGATCCAGACCGACGGCTCCGACAGCAACAAGGGCGACTACGCCGGCATGGGTAACAACCAGATGCTCGTCGGCGACCCGGTGTCGGGCCGCATCGAGCGGTTCCTCACCGCGCCGATCGGGTCCGAGGTGACGGGCCTGTGCTGGTCGGCGGACCTGCGGACCATGTTCGTGGGTATCCAGCATCCGGACGCGCCCTTCCCCGACGGCGAGGGCACGCTCGGACGATCCTCGGTCATCGCCGTCAAGCGGTCGGACAACGCCGTCATCGGCTGACCTCCACGACCATAACTTCCCCGCGAAACGGGCGCGCCGGCACTCCGGCGCGCCCTCTTTCTCACTGCCCTCCCATCCATTGATCGTTCAGAAATACGGAACAATCCCTTCGATGAAGTGCGGATTGTTTTAAACGTCAAACGCCCCAAATGTCGGAGACCGGCCGTCAGGAGACGGCAGCGACAGGAGGGTTTCATGAGCGCAGCCGACATCACCATAACCCGTGAGACCAGTGAAACGCGCGGTCGTTACATCGCGCGGGTCACAGGCCATGACGAGACGGGCAAACTGACGTTCTCGATCAGCAGCGCGACGCTGGTGATCGCCGATCATACCGGCGTGCCGGACGTTTTCCGCGGCATGGGGGTGGGGCTTGCACTTGTCGAGCGCCTCGTGGCCGACGCGCGCGAACAGGGCTTCAAGATCATGCCCCTGTGCCCCTTCGTGAATGCCCAGCGCAAGCGGCATCCGGAATGGGCGGACGTGTTCTCCGTGTAGGAAGCACCAGACGAAGGGGTGCGGGCCGCTCGGTCCGCGCGCCTCTTTTCTTCCCGATACCGGCGAAAGCCCGTTTTCACGTGCACGTTCCAGCGGATGGCGGATCGGCCGGCGCCCCGGCGGCTTCTTTCCCAGCGTCCATAGTTCTGCACCTTGCGTCCACGGATTGCCCGCCGACCTTGCCGCCTCCTCCGCTTTTGCGGAGGAACAATGCAGTCCTTACGTGGAGGCAATCACGTCCGCCTCCTCCCCTCCTGCAAAAAAGAGCGACAAGAGATGACCGCCCGAGCGTCCCGCCCCGCCCCCTTGCGCAATCGTGCCCTTCTACTGCCGGCACTCACCGCCACGGCCCTGATGCTTGGCGCCTGTCAGTCGGGACCAGGCACGACCTCGCCCGGCGTCCGCCCGCCCATGGCCCCCATGTATCCGGCCAATTCCCTCGGCAATCGCTACGGCCCCCGCTTCAACGCCAAGCCGTTCAAACGCGAAACGACGCTCTCCTCCTCCTCCAGGTCATGGGTCGACGCGAACGGCACCCGGCACACGAAGTCGTCGCGAACAAGCGCCTCCGTCTCCGTCGATCCGAACGCAGTGGGCAACACCGTGGCCATGCTGCTCGGCGCGGCCAACAGCAATCATCGCGCGCCCATGCGTCGGATCTCGACCGCCGAGGTCGCCGGGAACTGGAGGGTGGAGGTAGATGGAAAGCAATGCCGCATGACGCTGCGCCCACCCGTGGGCGGAGCGTCCGGCTTCGCGTCGGCTTTCGGCTGCTTCAACACCGAACTGCAGAACATCCGCAAGTGGTCGCTGCGCGGCGACGAGGTCTATCTGACCGGCATGTTCGACAAGCGCGTCGCCATCCTGGACCTGACCGGACCCGATCGCATGGACGGCGACACGGAAAACGCGGCTCCCGTGATCGCCTGGCGTTGACGCATCACGCTCAGACGCTGAGCGTGCGGATCCAGTTCTCATATCGACGATCGACGAACCGGGCCATGTCCGGTTCGATGAGACGTGCCTGATTGGGGTTTGCGCGCATGTCGCGCGCCGTCGTGCCGAACCGGTTCCGAAAGGCGCGTGAGAACGCACTGTCGTTGCTGAACCCGCAAGCTTCGGCAATCGACGAGATCGGGCGCAGGGCAAAGCGCTGATCGACGACCATCCGCATCGCGAGCCGCAACCGGCGTTCGCGGATATACGCCTGCACGCCGCCGAAGGGCTCGAACATCTCGTAGAGCCGCGTCCGCGAGACCCCCGACAGGCGCGCGACACGGGCCGGCGTCAGGTTCGGATCCGCAAGGTTTTCCTCGATGCGCTGCCTTGCACGCACCAGAAGTGCAAACGCGATCCCCCGCTCGCCCGCCCCCGGCTCAGGTTCGCTGCCATTGAGACATGCTGTTACAAGTGCCGCCGTCGAGGCGCTTGCCTCCCCCGCCTGGGCGAGCGTCATGTCTCCGGCCACCGCCTTGAGCGTCTTCATGTGATCGAAGAGAAGCCGGGCCATCGGGTTCTCGTCGTTCGGCAGGATCTGGAGATGACGGTCGGCAGCGGATTTCAGATGCGGCTCTATCAATCCGCGCGGCAACAGCAGCGACAGGTTGGCCATGTCGCTGGAAACCGACCGCATGTCCTGCGCCAGGTCGAAGACGATAAGTCCGTTCTGGGCAAAGACCCTGTCCTGTCCGCGATGACGAAAGGACATGGACCCTTTCTCGTAGATCTGGATCATGAAGTGATCCATGCCGTCGCGGGCGATGATCTCGGGCGTCCGCGCCCAGGACTGCGCCTGCGTGCGCGTGTGGGCAAGGGCCATGTCACCCAGGATGTAGGCTTCAATCTCCCCGAGGAACCCGGTCTCCCGCTCCTCGCGCTCCGCCTCCACCTCGAACAGGCAGTTGATGCTGTCACGCCACAGGGCAAAGCGATCCCGCGGCGCGACCCCCTCGAGCGAGAACCGGCTGCAGGGAACCCGCCTGCCCGTCTCGCCCGTTCCCGGTTTCGTAATCTGCCCCATCTCCAGCCTCGCTCCTCCTCGCGGCCAACTGCGGGAGCATTGGACAGGACAATGGTAAAAATCAACAGTTTCCAACACGCGCGCACCGACCGGTGCGAAGGCGTGTCACGCGCCGGGACCCGAGAGTCGCGCCCTTGTGTCCTCGGCGTAGGACGCATCCGACTTCTTCACGAATGACGCCCGCCAGCTCTGCGACAAGGGTGCCAGGCCCACGATCTCCGCGGCAAGGCGCGGGTCGATACGCGGATCGAACCGCGCGGCGATGATGCGTGCCAGCGGCCAGTCGGGAAGCGGCCTTTCCTGGATCGCGATCTCGTCGCCGGCCGCGACGCTTCCCGGCTCCAGAACCCTGTAGTACCAGCCGGTGCGCCCGCTCTTCTGCATCGCGCCCGCCATTGCCGCGATGCCGGTATGGGCGGCAAGCTTCCAGCACGGCTGCCGCCCCTGGCATATCTCGACAAGGGCACGGCCCAGCCGGAACCGGTCGCCCAGGCACACGCTCTCCTCGTCGAGTCCGTCCGCGACAATGTTCTCGCCAAAACCTCCGGACCGAAGAACATCTTCATGATCGGGGAAGCGCTCCCGCCACCAGGCATAGTGGGCAGCGGGATAGTGATGAACAGCCTTTTCCGGGCCGCCGTGAACCTTGCGGTCGGCCTGCTCGTCGGCGGAAAACCCCTCATAACCGAGGTCCAGGGCCTCCGGGACCGGCTCCTTCGCGATTGCCGAGGGCGGCTTGCCCTCCCACCGCTCGCGCGCACGGCCAACGTGAAGCGCGAGAACCGAAGTGGCGGCAGGCAGCATGTCGGACATTTTCAGTGAGCTCCGCTTGGCGGTTCCGGGCGCGTCATCCAGGGTCCGCCTATAGCCACCACATCGCAAGCGCGACAAGCACCAGTAGGGGCAACAAGCGGAAGACCACCATCCGGGTCACGTCTTCAAGAGGATAGGCGGGACGGTCGAGAAGCCACGTCGGCCGGCTCTCGACCAGGTTGGCGACATATCCGGTCCTGTCTTCCAGGAGCACCGGCAGGCGCGGCAGGCGGAACGGCAGCATGTCGAGAATGATCCCCGATGACAGGCGGTTCTCGGCCGGAAAGTGGAAGAAAAAGGGCTTTCCACCCGTTCGACGGTTCACCAGGTGCGAACCGTCGTAACGATAAAGCACCCGTTCCAGCCCCACCTGACAGGCCGAACTGGCGAAAAGAGCCTGATCGTGGTCGAGCGCGGCTCGGGACGGGTCATCCAGATACCACTTGTTGAACAGCGTCTGGTCACAATCGACACCGCTGTCGAAATCAAGCTCCTCGAGCATGTCCGCGATGGCACCGGCGCACCCCGCATAGGCCCCGGAATTGAGGAAGCGGTACATGCCGCCACGCCCGTGACGCTTCGGATAGCGCCGCGACGCCGCGAAGCGCCCGGGAAGTTTCCACGTGAAGCCCGGTTCCGTGGAAATCACGACCGGAGCCCGAAAGCGCGCGATTTCCGCCGCCAACTCTGCCGGATCCCGGATCAGGACCACATCGTAGCCGTCCGTGTAGACGACACTCTCGCGAGGATCGAGTGTCCGCAGGTGCGCCGCGAGAAGCTGCATGGCCCGGGCGTGTCCGGGATAGGGCGACCCCGTCCAGACGATGTCCGGCTCGATGCCGTGGCGGGCAAGCGAGGCACGGTAGCGCTGCAGTCCCGGCCCGTCATCGGATGCAAGGGTGACGAAGCGCGGAACATCGGCCTTGTCCGGCGCACGCGCCTCAACCGTCCCTTCAACCGATCCGTTCTTCATCAGCTTCCCCGCATGGCCGAACGGCAGAAGCTAGTCTGATCGAGCGGAAAGAGGAAGCGCCGTCAGCCAACTTTTGACCTAGCGTCACCTGGGCGGCGACGCGTGGGAGGCTGAGGCACGTCCTTCCGCCTTGCGGCGGTCCTCCAGCTCGGCGATACGCAGATCGATGACGCTCCGGTCGAGCATTCCCGACACATTGTCCGAGGTCGGCAGGGTTTCCGCCACGTGGAGATAGCGCTCGCCCGCGACGGCAAGCAGGCGTCGCAATTCGGCAAGCGGGTCCGCATGATCGTCGGTACGAATGTCGATCCACGGATAGGCCTCGCCGCGATGGATCCTGAGCGCCGCCGATTGCCGGCCTCGCTTGTCCCCGCCGGCTCGCTCGCCGGCCTCCATCGCCGCGAGCAACCGCTCGGCGAAGGGCATCCCCTCACCCGCTTCGTAGGCCGCAAGCGTCTCGCGTACGACCTGCGGTCCGGCCAGCATGTTCCCGGCGACGGAGACGCCCTCGCCCTGGACGTGCCCCGCCCAGTCGACGCATTTTTCCCCCGTGAAGGCCGCGATACCGCCCCGGACATCCATGACGTGAAGCTGGCGCGAATGGGCGCCCGCATCGCGACCGGTCACGGCATCCACCACCTCGCGGGCGCTGGCGCCGCGCTTCAGCATCTCCAGCCCGTCGGTGCCGTAGAGCGGCGAGATGAACGCCTGCGTGGCAATCGCACCGATACCGCCGGCCATATGCGGCACCACCGCCCCGACGGCGAAGAAGCGACTTGCGACCGCGACCCCGAACTGGCCGGTCTCGCGATCACGCGCAACGATGGAATAGGTCATTCCGCCTCCCTGACAGACTGCTCCGGCTCAGCGACCGATGGCATAGGCCTGCATGAGGCGCGGCGTCGCCGCCGCCCGCAACAGGCCGTCCGCGCCGTGCCGCGCCGCCGTCAGCCGCCCGATGGACCATTCCGGCGCCACCTCGACCGAGTGACCGCGCCGGCGCAGCTCCTCGATCACACCGTCGCCGAAGCTTTCCTCGACCATGATGTGGCCGGGCTGGCGCTGGCGCGGATAGAAGGACGCTGGAAAATGCGTCGTATGGAAGAGCGGCTGGTCGATGGCTTCCTGCAGATTGGCCTCCGAGTGGACGAGGCGCAGGAAAAGCGACAGCTGCCACTGGTCCTGCTGGTCGCCACCCGGCGTGCCGAAGGCAAGCTCCGCCCTCCCGTCGCGCAACGCGATGGACGGTGTGAGCGTGGTGCGCGGCCGCTTGCCTGGCGCAAGCGAGGTCGGCAATCCCTCGTCGAGCAGAAACATCTGCGCACGCGAGTTGAGGCAGAACCCGAGCTCGGGAATGATCGGCGAGGACTGCAGCCAGCCGCCCGACGGCGTCGCCGAGACCATGTTGCCCCAACGATCGATCACATCGATGTGGACCGTGTCGCCGCGCTTTTCCGACAGATGCGCCATGGTCGGCTCGTAGACGCCGGTCTCTGACACCCCGAGCCCGTCGATGATCTTCATCATCCGCGCCACCTGCTCCTCGTGTCCGGGCACCGTGCCGGGGCGCAGGTCGAATGACGCGGTGGAGCCCATCAGCTTGCGCCGTTCGTCGTTGTAGTCGCGCGACAGCAGGGTCTCGAGCGGCACGTCCACGAATGCGGGATCGCCGTAGTAGACCTCGCGATCGGCGTAGGCGAGCTTCATCGCCTCAGCGACCAGATGCACGAAGTCCGCTCCCACCGGGTCCACGTGCTCGATGCCGGAACCGTCAAGCAGGGCGAGCGCCTGAAGCAGCACGGGCCCCTGCCCCCAGGGGCCGGTCTTGGCGACCGTCCAGCCATGGTAGTCACCCAGAAGCGGGGGCTCGACGGTGGCCGAGTAGGAGGCGAGATCCTGCGCCGAGAGAACGCCCTTGTGGCGCTCCCCGCTTCCGTCGACGACCTCGGTCCGTTCCACGAAACGGGCGATCGCCTCCGCGATGAAGCCCCGATAGAAACAGTCGCGCGCGGCCTCGATCTGCGCCTCGCGGCCCGACTTCGTCTCCGCTTCGTCAAGCAGGCGCTCCCAGGTGTCCGCAAGCACCGGATTGCGGAAAAGGGCATGGGGCGCGGGCGCCTCGCCTCCGGGCAACCAGGTCGCGTGGGACGTGGGCCACTCCTTCTCGAAGAAGGGCGCAAGCCCCGCGATCGTCGCCGAAACGCGCGGCAGCATCGGATGTCCCTCGCGGGCGTAGTGGATCGCGGGTGCCAGAACCTCGCGTATCGGCAGGCGACCGTGGTCGCGCAGCATCAGCATCCAGCCGTCGAAGGCACCCGGGATGACGGTGGAGAGCATTCCGTCGCCGGGAATGAGCGACAGGCCCTCGGCCTTGTAGCGCTCGATCGTTGCGCCCGCCGGCGCCGGCCCCTGGCCGCAAACCACCTCGACGCGGTCCGTGGCGGAACTGTAGTGGATCACCGGAAGATCGCCTCCGGGGCCGTTCAGGTGCGGCTCAACCGCCTGCAGGACGAACCCGGTCGCTGCCGCCGCATCATAGGCGTTGCCGCCCTTTTCCAGGATGCTCATGCCGACGGCACTGGCAATCCAGTGGGTCGAGGTAACGACGCCGAAGGTTCCGAGGATCTCCGGGCGGGTGGTGAAGCGGGTCATCCGTATTCCCTTGCAAGCTAGTGTTCTGGAGAGATATGGCGGCGCGGGGCGTCAGCCCTCGCGCGGGTCGAGCGCGTCGCGCAGGCCGTCTCCCAGCAGGTTGAAGCCGAGCACGACGAGAAAGATCGCCGCCCCCGGCCACCAGGACATCCACGGAGCCTGGGTCATGAAGTTCTTGGCCGTATTGAGCATGGAGCCCCAGCTCGGGTCCGGCGGCTGCTGGCCGAGCCCGAGGAACGACAGGCTCGCCTCCGCGATGATCGCAGTGGCGACCGTCAGTGTCGCCTGAACGAGAACCGGCGCGAAAACATTGGGCAGAATGTAGCGGGTGATGATCGCCGCGTCGCGCAGGCCGATGGCGCGCGCGCCCTCCACGTAGTCCTCGGTCTTCACCGAGAGCACCTGCCCGCGCGTCAGACGCACGAAGATCGGCGTCGCCGACAGGCCGATCGCGATCATGGCGTTCGTCAGGCTCGGGCCCAGAAAGGCGGCAAGCGCGATGGCGAGGATGAGAAAGGGCGTGGCCAGAAGCGCATCGGTCACGCGCGAGATCACCTGGTCGACCCAGCCGCCGAAATAGCCGGACACGAGCCCGAACGGAACACCGATGACGACCGCGATCACGACCGAAACGACGCCGGCCAGCAGCGAGGCCTGCGCACCCCAGATCATGCGCGAAAGGATGTCGCGTCCGATCTCGTCGGTGCCGAGCCAATGGGCCAGCGACGGCGCCTTGCGCACCGCGGACCAGCTTGTCGCGGCCGGATCGGCGATGGGCAGAACCGGCGCCAGAATGGCGACCGCCACGAAGAAGAGAACCAGCGCGAAACCGAACAGCGCGCTCTTGTTGCGCTTCAGCTTCTTCCAGGCACGGCTTTCGCCGCGCGCCGGCAGGACGTCCGGATCCGCCTCCGGGACGGCCGAGGGGCTTGCCGCACTCATAGGGCACTCCTCATGCGCGGATTGAGCAGGAAATAAAGCAGGTCGGCAATGAGGTTCATCAGCAGGAACCCGGCCGCCGTGCACAGGACCACGCCCTGCACCACCGCATAGTCCCGGGTAAACACCGCATCCACGATCAGCTTGCCGAAGCCGGGAATGGTGAAGATCTGCTCCGTCAGGACGGCACCGGCCAGAAGCTCGCCGAACAGCAGCGCTCCTAGGGTCACGATGGGCAGAAGCGCATTGCGAAAGGCGTGCTTGACCACCACGACGCCTTCGTCGAGCCCCTTGGCGCGCGCGGTGCGCACATAGTCAGCCTTCAAAACGCCGAGCATCGCCGAACGGGTGTGACGCATCAGGGTCGCGGCGAGCGCCGTGCCAAGGACGAAGGCCGGCATGATCATCGTCTCGAGCGATCTTACCGGATCGACGAATATGGACTCGTACCCCGAGGCGGGCATCCAGCCCAGCTCGACCGAAACCAGCAGGATCAGCATGATCCCGAGCCAGAAATTGGGGATGGACAGGCCCGACAGCGCCACGAAATTTGCAATGTAGTCGACCGGACCGCCCTTCTTGACCGCTGACAGGATGCCGGCGGGAATGCCGATCAGCATGGCAACCAGCATCGCCATCACCGCCAGCTGGATTGTGACGGGCAACTTGTCGGCGATGAGCTGCGTCACCGGTTGGTTCGTGCGCAGAGACACGCCGAGGTCACCGGTCAGCACGCCCCCCATCCAGTAGCCGTACTGGACGATGATCGGATCGTTGAGCCGGTACTTCTCGCGGATGAACTCGATCACCTGCGGATCGCGCTCCTCGCCCGCCAGCACCAGCGCCGGATCTCCGGGCAGGAGCTTTTGCAGGGTGAACACGAACACCGACACGATCAGCAGCGTCGGAATGGCCACCAGCAGACGCCGGCCGATGAAGGTGAGCATCACGCGGCTCCCGTGACGGAGAAGAAGGGATTGGGCGTTCGGGTCATTGGAAGTTCACAACCACGGTTCGACGGCGACCGGTCAGTTCCGCCAGTTTGTGGAGAAGGTCGCGCCGCATCTGGGCGAGATCGGCAAGAGCCTCGACGTGACTCGCACGACGCGGCAGGTCCTTGCACTCGCGCCCCTCGATGAACCCGGAAGGGTCGAACCGCGACACGGGATCGGCGTGCTTGTGTTCCTGGACGAAAGGCGCGGGAAGCATCTGGAAGATCCTGAGGCTGCGGCAAAGCGCCGACCGCTCGACGAACAACATCTCGTCGACCGCGTCGCGGAATCGCTCCGTCGCCTTGAGCAGTCGCTGTGCCGTATGCCGCGTGACGAGATAGGCCGCCGCGCAGTAGTGCGAGGAATGAAGGCGCGCCACCTCGAAGGTTTCCCCGCGCCCGGATGCCCTGGCAGAGAGGCGAACCGGCTTCAGGTCCGTCTCGAGCTTGACCAGATCCGCCGCGGCCGGGATCCAGTCGTCCCGCTGGAGGATCTCGCCCGCGAAGCGCCCCGGCACGACATCATCCTCGAGCACGACAGCATGAGGCATCTCGCGTTCGACGATCAGCCTCCAGCACTTGCGATGACTGAGAAAGCAGGCGACCTCACCTTCTGTCATCCAGCCCCAGTGGCCGATGCCCTCCACATGGCGCTCGATCTCCGCTCGCGACAGCGCCCGCGCGTCCACACCCGCGACGCGCTCGAAGGCGAGCCCCCGGGCGTCGAGACGCTCCTTGATGCGCGCTAGCCGCTCCGGTGCACGGTCAAGGTTGATGAGCAGGATCGGCAAACGTGTCATGGCAACCCGTTTCGGACGAGGCACATGCCTCGGCGGTCTGGCTTGCGGGTTCCGGCCGGACCGGAACCCGCAAGCCCTGGCGTCACTGGTCCGAGAAGCGGACGTTCTCGAGACGGATCATGCCGTCCGGATAGGGAACAAAGCCCTCGATCTTGTTGTCGAGCGCCCAGATCCACGTCACATGGTAGAGGTAGATGATCGGCAGGTCCTTGGCGAGGATCTCGGTCGCCGCGTCATAGCTTGCCTTGCGCGTCGCCAGATCGTTGCTCGTACGGGCCTTGTCGAGCAGCTTGTCGACCTCCGGGTTGGAGTACTTGCCGTCGTTGAGGCCGCCCTTCGTCGTCAGGAAGCCGTGGATGTTGCCATCCGGATCGATACGGCCCGACCAGCCCACCTGGCTCATTTCGAAGTTGCCCGAAGACTGGTCGGCGAGCAGGCTCGCGAACTCGGTCGACTTCAGCTTGACGTTGATGCCGGCTTCGGCGGCCATGGCCTGGACCACCTGCATCATCTGCATCTGGACCGGGTTGTTGGCCACCTGCACCTCGACGTCGAAGCTCTCGACGCCCGCTTCCTTCATGAGCTCCTTGGCCTTCGCGACGTCGCGCGCCGGGATCGGCACGTTCTTGTCATACCACGGGCTCGTCGGCGGGAACGGCTGGTTGCCGGGCGCGAACACGCCCTCGAAGACGACCTGGTTGATCGCGTCGCGGTCGAGCGTCAGCTCGAACGCCTGGCGCAGCTTGGCCTGCCGGCCGATCGGCGTGTCGGCGCGCTCACCGTTCCCCACGTTCACCGTGATGCCCTGGTAGCCGAGCGAAACCGCATCCGCATAGGTCAGTTCGGCATCAGACTTCACCGAAGCCGCGTCCGTCGCCGCCAGGCGCTCCAGCATGTCGAGATCGCCCGCGCGCAGGTTTGCAAGACGCACGGTCGTGTCCGGAATCGGCAGGAAGGTGACCTTGTCGAAGTGGATCTTGTCCGCGTTCCAGTAGTCGGCGAAACGCTCAAGCACGATACGGTCCTGCTGCACGCGCTCGACGAACTTGAACGGACCCGAGCAGACCGGATTGGAGGCGAAGTCGGCACCGGCTTCCGCCGCCGCCTTGGGCGAAACCATCATGCCCGCGCGGTCGGCAAGCTGGGCAAGCAGCGTCGCGTCGGGCTGGGCGAGCGTGATCTTCACCTGCAGGGGACCGGTGACCTCGACGCTCTCGATCGATTTCACCTCGCTCTTGCGGCGGCTCTCGGGAAGGGTCTTCGAGCGCTCCAGGTTCGCCTTGACCGCCTCGGCGTCGAAGGCCGTACCGTCATGGAAGGTGACACCTTCGCGAAGGTCCATCATTAGTTCCGTGCCGTCCTCGGACCAGGTCCAGGACGTGGCGAGCTGCGGGATGATCTCCAGGCCCGGCGTGATGTCGACGAGCTTGTCGCACAGCGAGGTGTAGACGATACGGCCGACGAACGAACGGGACTGATCGGGATCGAGCATGTCCGGGTCGTCCTGCAGGCCGATGCGCAGATCGGCGGCGGCTGCCGGCAGCGCGACGAGTGCGCCGGCTCCCAGCAGAAGTGCGGCGTAGAGACTGTTTCGCATTTTCAAATCTCCTCTGGTGATGATGATTGTTTTCCGGATTTCGGGCTCTCCGCCCCCGACTTGGGAGCCGTGCTTCTGGCCCGGTAAAGCACGAGACGGCGGCGGGCCGCGGGCGAGGGTTCCGGCTCGAGCGCCTCTGCATCGCTTTCCACGGACTGCCAGTGATGGCAGGCGACCTGCCGACCCGGCTCGACCTCGCTCAACACGGGCCGCTCGATGGCGCAGATCTCGCTGGCAAGCGGACAACGCGTATGGAAACGGCAGCCCGCCGGGGGATTGAGGGGCGAGGGCACATCGCCTGTCAGCCGCGCCTCGGCCTTGCGCGCGCGGGGGCTCGGGATCGGGATCGCGCGCATGAGGACGCGCGTGTAAGGATGCAAGGGGCGTGCATAGAGCTCGTCGGTCCCGGCAAGCTCGACCACCTCGCCGAGATACATCACCGCCACCCGATCGCTCATGTGGCGGATCACGGCAAGGTCGTGTGCGATCAGCACCAGCGTCAGGTCGAACTCGTCCTTCAGGTCCTCCAGAAGATTGATGACCTGCGCCTGCACCGAGACATCGAGCGCGGAAACGGGCTCGTCGCCGATCAGGACCCTGGGACCCGACGCGAGCGCGCGGGCAATGCCGATGCGCTGGCGCTGGCCGCCGGAAAACTCGTGCGGATAGCGCGAGGCATAGGCGGGACGGATGCCGACGCGTGCCAGCAGCTTTTGCACCTCGGTCCGCCGCTCACGTGCCGGCACCGTGCCATGCACCCGCATGGGTTCCTCGACAATGGCGCCCACCGTCATGCGCGGATTGAGCGAAGAGAACGGATCCTGGAAGACGAACTGCAGGTCACGGCGCAAGCGGCGCATCTCGGCCGCCGGAAGTCGGGCGATGTCACGCCCGCCGTAGAAAACCTCACCGGCGGTGGGGTCGATCAGGCGCAGCAGAAGACGTGCGAGCGTCGACTTGCCGCAACCGCTTTCGCCGACGACAGCCAGCGTCTCGCCCCGTCTCACCGACAGCGACACGCCATCGACGGCACGCACCACCGGCTGCTCGCCGAGCAGGGAGCCACCCATTTTGGAGCCTGCCCGGAAATGCTTGGCAAGACCACGGGCCTCCAGGACGACATCCGGCGTGTCGCCGGTGGCGGAAACGGCGTCGGTCACGCTCATGCGGCATCTCCGAAACGGCTTTCGAGCGGCGCGTAGCGGCAGGCGACCGAATGCCCCTCGGCAACACGCGTCAGGGCCGGAACCCCGGCGGCACATCCCTCGTCGGCGAAGGGGCAACGTGGCGCGAAACGGCACCCCGGCGGCATCGCATCGATCGCGGGGACCATGCCGGGAATCGTCGCCAGCCGGTCGGCGCGCTCGCCGAGCGAGGGCACCGAGCTGATGAGGCCAAGCGTGTAGGGGTGCTGGGGATCGTCGAAAAGCGCGGACACCGGCCCGGCCTCGACGACACGCCCGGCGTACATGACCGCCACCTTGTCGGCGGTTTCCGCCACGACGCCGAGATCGTGGGTGATCATGATGAGCGCGGTGCCGGTCTCTTCCTGCAGGTCGCCGATCAGGTCGAGGATCTGGGCCTGAATGGTGACGTCGAGTGCGGTCGTCGGCTCGTCGGCGATCAGCAGGCGCGGATCGTTGGCAAGCGCCATGGCGATCATGACACGCTGGCGCATGCCGCCCGAAAGCTGGTGCGGATAGTCGTCGAGCCGCCGCGCCGCGGCCGGCACCTTCACCTTTTCCAGCATTTCCAGCGCCCGTGCCCGGGCCTGGGCCCGGCTGACGTTGCGATGGCGGCGGACACTTTCCGCGATCTGTTCCCCGATCGTGAAAACCGGATTGAGCGAGGTCATCGGCTCCTGAAAGATCATCGCCATCCGGTCACCGCGCAACCGCGCACGCTCGCGCGGGGCAAGCGAGAACAGGTCACGCCCCTCGAACAGCGCCTCGCCCGAGACGATCTCGCCCGGCGGCATCGGCAGCAGCCCCATCAGCGCGAGCGCGGTAACGGACTTGCCGCAGCCGCTCTCACCGACGATGGCCAGTGTCTCGCCGGGGGACACGTCGAATGACACGCCATCGACCACATTGGCGTCCATGCCGCGAAACCGCAGGGAAAGATCGTTCACCGCCAGAAGCGGCGCTGTCGCGTCAGCCGGCATCGGCGTGCCCCTCCGTCGTCTGCAACATCAACCGCTCCTGCAGGCTGAGCAGGTGCTTGCGCATCACACGCTCCGCCACGACCGGATCCCTGCGCCCGATTGCGTCCACCAGCTCCGAATGCTGGGACACATAGAGCGACATGGATCCACGCGTGCGAAGCGCCTCGCGAACATGACGCCAGGTGTCGTCCTGCCGGACCCGGTCCACCACATCGAACATGGCGAGCAGCAGCGTGTTGCCGGCCGCCGTCGCGATCGCGCGATGCAACGCCCCGTCCCACAGCTCACGACTGTCCAGATCGTCGGCCGAGGCGACCTTTCGCGCGATCTCGTCCATGCGCGCGATCTCGGCGGCCGAGGCCCGGGGCGCGGCAAGGCGGGCGAGCGCCGGCTCCACCAGCAGGCGGACCTCCATCACTTCGAACATGTTGGTCATTTCGGGCAGGCGGGTGACGTCACCGGCGGAAGCGGCCCTTGTACCGGAAATGAAGGTACCCGCACCCTGTCGGCGCCAGACCCGCCCCTCCGCCTCCAGAACGTCGAGCGCGCGGCGGACGGCGCGCCTGCCGACGCCGATTTCCTCAACCAGTTCCCGCTCCGTGGGCAATTGGTCCCGTTCAGCGCGCTCCAGGTGATCGACGATCACCCTCAGCCGCTCCAGAGCAAGGCTTGAGTTTCGACCGGTTTGTGCCTCGTCTTCCGCCACCCGAACCCATCCGAACCTATTTCCTATTGGTTCCACTACTGACTCAGAGCGAGGGACGAGGCAAGACCGCAAGCGGCACGGACGCAAAGATTCTTGCGAATGATCCGGGTCTGATGAAATTTTCAACCCAAAAACTGGGCAAACTGCCTATCAGCCGGGCAAATCCAGCCCAACAGTGAACCAATACCCTATTGGTCGCCCATCAGGAGGCGTGGATGGCACGGATGCGGGAGCCGGCGAAAGCGGCAAGCTGGCAGCTCACGAAGACAGGTCGCCTCACCCGTTGGCCTGGCGCATGGCCTGCTCGAAGTTCTCCGCCCGGCTCACCAGTTCCTCGATCGGCGACGCCGCACCGTAGAGAAATCCTTGCGCCACATGGCAGCCGATACCCTTGAGCATATCGACCTGCGCCCGTGTCTCCACGCCCTCCACCGTAACGGAGATGGACAGGCGCTCGGCCAGATTGACGATCGAGGCGATGATCGAAAGGCTGTGTTCGTCCGTGGTGATTGAATTGACGAAGCTGCGATCGATCTTGAGTTCGTCCCAGTCGAAATCCCGCAGGTACGACAGGGCCGAATAGCCCGTTCCGAAATCGTCCAGCGCGATGCCGATCCCCAGCCGCTTCAGCCGGGCCAGCATGTTGCGCGCCCGATGCGTGTCGCGCATGACGACCGTTTCCGTCACCTCCAGCGTGAGGCGTCTTGGCGGCAGTCCCGTGCGGAAGAGGATGTCGCGCACCGTGTCGGCAAGATCGTCACGCGCCAACTGGGCAACCGACAGGTTGACCGACACCTTGCAACTGTCCGGCATGCGCTGGATCTCGCGACATGCGGCTTCCAGAATGCGCTCTCCGATTTCCACGATCCGGCCCGAGCTCTCGGCGATGGGAATGAACTCCGCCGGCGAGATCCACCCGAGTGTCGGATGCTGCCAGCGTGCAAGCGCTTCCAGGCCGACGATGCGGCCCGTCTGCATGTCGACCTGGGGCTGGAAATGCGGAACGATCCTCGACCGGGCGAGACCGTCGTCGAAGTCGGCCTCGATGCGGCGACGGCGGGTCGCATCGATACGCATGCTGTCGTCGTAGATCTGGACCTGGCCCTTGCCCGCCGCCTTGGCGTGGCTGAGTGCCAGATCGGCATTCTGCAAGAGGTCGGCCCCCCGGCGACCGTTCGGCCCGGCAAGCGCCAGGCCGACGGTCGCGTTCACCACCACGCTGCCTCCGGACACGGAATGTGCCTCGTGCAGCGCACGGCTCACCTCATACGCCCGCTCAAGCGCTTCCGCTTCGCCGCCGTGTATGCGCAACAGAACGGTGAATTCGTCACCGCCAAGCCGCGAGGCAACGTTCCCCTCCCCCCACTGGGCCACCACCCAGCTCAGACGGCTCGCCACCGCCACGAGAAGATCGTCGCCAGCGGCATGACCGAGAATGTCGTTCACGGCCTTGAAGTCGTCGAGATCGAGCGCGAGCACGGCAACATCCTCGCCCGCGCCGCGTCCCCTGTGGTTGAGGCGTCCGATCTCCGCCTGAAGCATGGAATGAAATGCCGACCGGTTGGGCAGCCGTGTCAGCGGATCGTGCCGGGCGACGAACTCGAACCGGCGCGCGGCACGTTCCGCATCCGTGCGGGCCCGGCGCAACGACCACGCCTGCACCGTCATCATCAGCAGAAGACCCGCACCAAAGCCGATCAGAAGCTGAAGCAGTAGGTTCTGGACTCTCTGGCGTTCGGAAAGCTCGGCCCTGAACTCCGCCGCCTCGCTCAGGTTGGCGGACATGGCCTCGCCGCCAAGCCGGTCGATCGCCGTTCCCGCCTCTCCAAGCGCCTTGTTGACCTGCTCGAAAGCCGCCGGGTCGGGCAGCAGGTCGAGCATCGGCTCGACGGCGATCACCGCTCTCGTGGCCTCGTCGAGCACCTTCTGGCGTCGCGGAGACGCCTTCACGAAAGCGCCGAAAGCCCCGCTTTGCATCATCTCGAGCCGACCGACCAGAATGTCGTAGAACAGATAGGCGGCGTCCCGGTCCTCGCTGTCACCGGTCACGACATAGCGCGCCATTCTCTCGCGCGCATTGGTCGCGTCGAGCCGGCTGTTGAGGCCGGTCAGTGCCATGTCGTAGCGCATGGAGCGGCCAACGGCCTCGCCGCTCGTGATGACCGAATCCGCCTGCACCAGGATGACAAGCACCAGCACGCCCAGCAGGGCGAAGGCAACATATCTGAAATGATCCGCCACCCTGGCAAGGCGGCTCAGGACTTCGATGGCTCGCAAGGGTTTACTTCACGGTCAACCGGCGCAATTGCCAGATGGAACGGGAATAGTAGAGTTCGTTGCGAATATCGGGAAAACGGTCAAACGGGTAGATGACGAAGAGTGGGCCCTTGTCACGGACGCCCATGTACTCGCCATTTGCCTTGAACGCGAGAAGCACGCCAAAGGTTTCGAAGTCGGCGATCGGAATGTCGATCAGATAGTTGTTGAGCGCGGCGCCAACCACTGTGTCGCCCCTTGCGCCCACCGCCTCCATCAGGCGGGCCATCGGCACGCCCTCGAACAGCATCTCGTTGTCATGCCAGGGCGTCGTGGTCCGCAGTTCCACCAGCCCCAGAGCCTCGAGATCGGCAATCGTGAAATCACGCGGCGCATCGCCGTCGATGGCGCCGTCGACGGTCAGGACCACCGTCTCCGCAGGCAGCTTGGATGCCAGCGCCGGATGCGGCAGAACCGCCAGCAGCACTGCGGCAAGACCCAGGATGAGCTCGCGAAATCGCATGTTCATCGCTCCGTTTGCCCCTCTGGTGCCAACACCACGGGAATGTCCGCCGAACCGTCTCGCGAAAGACCTGCCATGGCCAGCACGGACCGGTTGCACATTTTACGATGACACCGAATGGCGAACCATCGCTTAATGCCCCTGCCGCCCGAACCCCATGGGTGCGACAGCCAGCCGCCGAGGGCGCTTCAGTCCGTTCCGATCTTGCGGAAGCAGACCACGGGTCCCCGGGACGGACCGGCGTCATAGGCAAAGCCTCGCGCGCCAAGCAGCGCAAAGACCTCCGCGACCCCCTGCAGTCCGAACCGCTGGGGATGCAGCTCGAGTACGACCCGCTCCACGCCGGCAGTGTCCAGATGGCGCAGAAGGTCGAGTTCCGCCCCCTCGATATCCGCGATGAGAACATTGATCCGGTTCTCGGCGAGGAATGCGGACGCATCCACCGCCGGCACGGCGACCGTCTCGGTGATGCCCGGTTGATCCTGGCCGATGCCCGAGCGCCAGAACTCGCGGTGCAGCGTGAAGGAAACTGATCCCCTCGCAAGTACATCCGGGTCACTTGCAAAGGCGGCGTTGAGCACCTTCGCTCCGACAATGTCATTGAGCGCGTGGGTCCACCGGATGTGGGGGATCAGCCGTGCATCCGCCTCCACCGCGGCGTAGAAGGTCGGCCCGACGCGGCGCATCACGCCGGCGGAGATGAAGCCGACACCCGCGCCAAGTTCCAGAACCCTGTCTTCTGGGCGCACGTAGTCGCAGGAAATCGAGAGCTCCTCGGCCTCGTAGCGGCCGGCTTCAATCTCCTCGACAATGCGGTCATTGGCGACTACCCGGTCGAGACTGAGCTTCAGGCCACTCGTTCCGTGGGTAACGACCTCTCCCGCGACATCCGCAGGATCAGCGTCGAATCCCTCCGGTCGCGCGGCAACCGCTTCGGACACCTGGTGGCCGCTCGCCTTGCTCGTCATCGCCCTCTCCCTGTCTCGCCGCAGCGCCGGGTGCTGCCCGAAGTTGCGATGCCCACATGTTGTTGTTCAGCCGCGCCGAAACATCCGGCTCGCTACGGGCCGCATTTGCGTCGACAAACCTGCGCCTTGCATATTTCGGCTAACCACGTGCGGCGGGCCTTGCCAATCCTGACAGTTTTGACGGGTCCGAAAAAAATCACACAAGTACATGATTTATAATAATATTTTTCGTAAACCATTTCTTGCGGAAAAGCTCGAAACCCGGCTCTACCGCAAAAACCCGGTTACGGCGTCGACGAAGCTCCTCGCGGCGTCGTCCAGCGTCCCGCTGTTGTCGACAACGGCAACCGGCGCAACGTCCGGGATCTCCGCCGCGCGGGCGAGGCGCGCCGCGATTTCCTCGTCACTCTCACGGCCGCGCGAGGCAAGACGGGCCGCGATCACCTGCGGATCCGCCGTCACGCGCACGATGGCGAGACCCGGGAAACGCCTGGCCATATCGGCCAGGACCTTGCGGGAGCCGTTGACGATCGCCGGACGTTCCGCCCCAAGATGGGCCTCCAGGTCGGTCCGCAATCCATAGCACAGGCCGTGCGCACGCCAGGTGAAGCAGAACGCGCCGTCCTGCTCGGCGGCGGCAAACGCCTCGTCGCTCATGGGTTCGTGATCCTCGGCGTCACCGGACGCGGGCCGGGTGATCGCACGCCGCACGAACAGGAGGTCAGGCACGGTCGCAAGTGTCGCACGCGCCGCAGAGAGCAGGCTGTCCTTGCCCACGCCGCTCGGCCCGACAACGACGACCAGCCGTCCCGGGAGAGCCGCCTTTCCTGCGTCCTCTTGCTCAGGCAACGCGATTGCCCTCGCGCCACACGGTGCGCACGATGGGAATGTGCTCCTCGACGCGGACCCGTACGAGATCAGCGCGCTTGCCGGCGATGATCTCGCCCCGGTCCTCAAGACCGGAAGCCAGCGCCGGCGTGCGGGAAACCATGGCGACAGCCGCCGGAAGGTCCACTTCGTCCACCACCTCGCCGAGGAAGAAGGCGGACTGGATCAGGCTGAAAGGGATGTAGTCCGACGACAGAATGTCGAGGTAACCGGCGGCAGCCAGGTCACGCGCCGAGACATTGCCTGAATGCGACCCGCCACGCACGACGTTCGGCCCCCCCATCAGGACCGCGAGGCCCGCCTCGCTCGACGCCTTGGCCGCTTCCATGGTCGTTGGAAATTCGGCGACACGAATGCCGAAATCACGACCCTCGTCCACATGTTCACGGGTCGCGTCGTCATGGCTTGCAAGCACGATGCCCCGGTCCCGCGCCTTCTCGGCGATCGCCTTGCGGTGCTTGTCCGAATAGGTCCGCGACTGGGCGATGCGGGTCTCGCAGAACGCGTTGAACTCCGCGTCCGTCATCTTCATCTTGCCCTTGTAGTAGATCGCATAGGCCTCGAGGCTCGCGAACTGGCGCTGGCCGGGGGCGTGATCCATGAGAGAGGCCAGGCGGACGCGCGGGTCCCCCTCGAAACGGTCGAATGCCTCCAGGCAGTTGGGAGCCGACACCTCGCAACGCAGGTGGATGAAATGGTCGGCACGCAAGCGACCCGCCGCAACACCGGCCTCGATGGCATCGGCCAGCCGACGCATGTCGTCGGTAGCCAGATCGCCATCCTCGTCGACGCCGACACGCAAGGCATCGAACACGGTGGTGATGCCGGATGTCGCGATCTGCGCATCGTGGGCGCAGACGGCAGCAACCGGGTTCCAGTGCACCTTGGGACGCGGGTTGTAGTGGCTTTCCAGATGGTCCGTGTGAAGTTCCACCAGCCCGGGGATGACGAAGTCGCCCTCCATGTCGATCGCGCCGGGAACGCCCGATCCTCCGGTCGAGACCGAGGCGATCCGCCCGTCGCGGACCTCAAGGCTTCCCTCGATCACCTCGTCGGCGAGCACGATGCGGGCATTGGTGAGGATCATGTCCATCTTGCAGTCTTTCACTGGTTATCGGGCGCGGCGCCGGTCAGCCGCTCCAGGCGTATGCAGGTAAAGGGCCGTCCACGCTCCGGCTCCTCGAAGAGAGCGACACGGTCCAGCTCGACGGGTTCCGCGAGCGCTTCGGCAAAATGCGCCTCGAGTATCGGAAGAAGGCGCGCGGCCTCGGCATCATCGAGCCGGCCCGTGAGCGTCATGTGGAAGCGGAACGCGGCAAAGACGTATGGATAGCCCCATTTCTCAAGGTTCTCGCGCTGCGCGTCCGTGAGGCTTTCCGGATTGCGCCGGGCAATCTCCTCATCGCTCAGAGCGGCGCGAAAGGGTTCGAAGCGGCGCACCACATCGCCTGCCAGCGCATCAAGGCCGGGTGCGGGCGCGGCCGGTGTCAGCGCCAGAAAGCCTCCAAGGCTCGAGACCCTCAGCCGCACGGCGGGAGCCGCCGCCCGCTCGGCACCAAAAGCCTCGAGCGCCGCATGCAGGTCCGCGGGCATCGCCTGCGGAACGAGCCTGAACGGGGCCTTGAGCGTGCCGTGGAAACCGTATCGGCGCGGATCGGCAGTCAGCGTTTCGCGCTCGTCCGGCGTCCCCCCGCCAATCGTCTCCGCCGGAACATCCCGCGGAAAGACACTGCGGCCGAGCCAGCGCTCGGCGGCAAGGACAAGCGGATGATCGGCTGGTGGCGTGAAATAGAGAGCGTGACGCATGGGTCTCCGAAATCCGGTCCGGGCGGGGGAACGCCCTTGTCGCATGTTTCGCGTGCGCGGTGAATCCGCGTCACGCCCTGGTCTTGCCCATCAGACGCGAACGCAGGGCATTGGAGATATTGTCGAACACAAAGACGACAAGAAGGATCAGGAGCACCATGTAGGCCACGTTCTCCCAGTCCTGGTTGGTGCGCATCGCCTCCCAGAGCTTGAGGCCGATGCCGCCCGCCCCCACCGCGCCGATGATCGTCGCGGAGCGGGTGTTGGACTCCCAGAAGTAGAGCGCCTGGCTGGCAAACAGCGGCAGCACCTGCGGCAGCACGCCGTAACGCTGCACCGCCATGGGCGAGGCGCCGACCGACTTGACGCCCTCGCGCTGCTTGTCGTCGATGTTCTCCAGGGATTCCGAATAGAGCTTTCCGAGCGTGCCCGTATCGGTGAAGAAGATCGCGGAAATGCCCGCCAGTGGCCCCGGCCCGAAGGCACGGGTGAAGAACAGCGCCCAGATGAACATGTCCACCGACCGCTGGAAGTCGAAGAACCGCTTGATGATCTGGTTCATCACCCGGGAGCGGGTGATGTTGCGCGCGGCGATGAAGGCCAGCGGAAAGGCGATGATCGCGGCGAAGAGCGTGCCAACGAAAGCCATGACGATGGTCTGCAGAAGCTTGGTCCACACATCAAGGTGCTGCCAGTCGGCATTGTAGAGGATATTGTTCCAGGCAAGCGACAGGTTGGAGCGATCGGGATCGATACGCTCGTCCGACATGATCATCGACGCGATCTCGCCGAAGCTCTTGCCCCAGAACGGCGAGTTGGCATCGAAGACGAAGTTTTCCCAGCCGAGGAAACGGTGGCGCACCTTCACGTCGTCATGACGAACCTCGACGCGCCCGGAGAACCCGAAGCGGGCGATGACCTTGCCGCCCTCGAGCTTTTGCGATGCCCACTCCGGAAGCGCACCTTCGGCTTCCACCCGTTCGTTGGCATGGTCCAGCTTCAGAACCAGCGTTTCGTCGCCGCGCAGCACCCGCACCTCGCGCGGCGCGATCTCGATGCGCTCGCCCGACCCCATGGTCACGACGGCGGAAGCGATCACCTCTTCCTCCACCGCCTGCGGCGCGGCCGCGTCCGCCTCGCCGTTCCGGCCCTGCGGGCCACTTCCCGTCGAGGTTCCCTGCGCATCGGGGACCATGAACCCGAAGGATGAACCGCCCGAGGCTGGTCCCTCCCCGGTCGAGGTGCCCTTGGCGTCCGGCACCATGAAACCGAACCCGGAGGAACCAGACGATGTGGAGGAGGATGCCTGGGCAGCGGCCGCCTTTTCGGGCTCACCACCACGCATCATCCGCGTCTTGGTCACCGTGATCCAGTCGGGGTCCGGATTGGAGCCGAGCGGCGAGAACCGCGGGAAGGAGAGGATGATCGCACCATCGCCCGCGATTTCGAAGTCGGGCCGGACCTCGTAGGAAATCCAGTCGGCGAGATAGTTGCCGGCAATGTCCCAGTTGGCTTCGCCCAGCACCTTGCCGATGGCGAAGAACCACCAGCAGTACAGCGCATAGAGGACAGCGGCCGAGACGATCAGGACCGGTCGCGCCCGCCTCCAGAACGACGGCGCGAAGACCTGGGGGTTGCGCCTTGCGATGTCGTCGATATCGGCGGCGGAGAGGGAGGAAACGGTGGTCGCGGACATGGCTCTTTCCTCAGGCTCCGAACTCGAAGGCCTGATTGCCGACAAGGCGCTTGCGCAGGTAGGCGGACAACTGGTCGACCGCCACGATGGTCAGGAACAGCAGGAGAACGATGGCCAGCGTCTTGGCTTCGTGACCACGGCTGATCGACAGGCGCAGCGCCTCGCCGATGCCGCCGCCGCCCACCGCGCCGATGATGGTGGAGGCGCGCACGTTGATCTCAAGTCTGAGCAGCGCATAGCTGGTGAAGTTCGGCATGACCTGGGGAACGATGCCGTACCAGACCCGCTCCACCCAGTTTCCGCCGGCCGCGCGCAGCCCCTCGTCCGGGCGCATGTCGGCGTTTTCGACCACTTCGAAGAACATCTTGCCGAGCGCGCCGATGGTGTGGATCGAGACGGCGAAGATCGCCGGGATCGGACCGATGGTCAGGATCGCGACCATGAAACCGGCGATCACGATCTCGGGAAAGGCGCGCAGGAACTCCATCAGGCGGCGCACCGAACCGCGCAGCCACGGATTGCGGACCATGTTCTTCGCGGCAATGAAGCAGAACAGGAAGCCGAACACGAAACCGATCAACGTCGACAGGATCGCGATGTTGAGCGTCTCCAGCATCTTGTAGAAGTATTCCGGGATGTAGAAGCTCCCCCACAACGGGATGCTCCCTTCCGGGTAATTGTACTTGAGGCTGCCGTCGTAATAGGGCGAGGGAAGATCGAAGAGCGCGCGCCAGACCTCAAGCGGATCGCGCGGCGCCAGATCGATGAAGAAATCGAAAAAATAGGGCAGACGATCGAAGAACTTGCCCGCATTGGTCTCGTTCGCGAACCACAGCGAACCGCCGAGCGTGACGAGGAGCGCGACGAGGCCGGCCACCGTGTAGAGACGGCGGCGCATGGTCTGCTCGCGCCAGTGGCGCTCCACCATGGCTCCGGCGGCCGAAAGGCCGTTGTCCTGGGAAGGTCCGTCGGGACCGTTGGAAAGCGTGGCGAACGCCATGGTCGGAAATCACCGGTCAGGAAGAAACGAGAACGGGCGCCGGCCGGACACTCCGGCCGGCGCCCGCGTGAGGAAGCCCTTACGAGCCGATCTTCGCCTTGCGGGCGGCGACGATCGCCTTGTAGAAGTCGGCGTTCACTTCGGTGTAGCCCTTGAAGTCACCGCCCTGGATGGCGGAGAAGCACTCCGGATCGCTCTCCGGCAGCGCCACCATGAACTCCTTGAACTTGGTCTTGGTGTCGGCATCGAGCGAGGTGCGGATGACGATCGGACCGTTCGGGATGAGCGGCGACTTCCACAGCTCGACCAGGTCGTCCATGTCCAGGATGCCCTTGTCGACCATCTTGCGCAGGTTGCCGGAGGTGTAGCCGTCCTTGAAGTCACCCACGCCGGAGGCCCAGGTGGTGCCGGCGTCGAAGGTGCCCTTCACGACTTCGAGAACCAGGTTCTCGTGGCCGCCACCGAAACCGGTGGACGCGAAGTACTCGTCGATCGGCGCACCGGTCGCGTCCGGCAGCGTCACGGACGGAACGAGGAAGCCGGAGGTGCTGTCGGGATCGGCGAAGCCGAGCTTCTTGCCCTTCATGTCCTCAAGCGACTTGATGCCGCTGTCGGCACGCGCGACCATCACCGAATGATAGCCGGTGGAACCGTCGGTCTGGACGGTGGTCAGGATCGGCTCGACCGCGTCCTTGTTCTCCAGATAGATCTTGGCATAACCGGACGCGCCGAGCTCGGCGTAGTCCAGCGTGCCGCCCAGAAGGCCCTGGATCACGCCGTCGTAGTCGGCGGCCGGGAACAGGGAAACCTTTTCCACGCCCAGCACGGCCGGGAGCTTCTCGGTCATGCACTGGAAGTTGCGCAGGCGGTCGGCCTCGTTCTCGCCGCCGAGGATACCGATACGGAATTCCTTTGCGCCCTGGGCCTGGGCCGGGGCGAGTCCAGCCGCAGCCGTCAGCATCGTGGCAGCAGCAACGGCGCCAAGAAGGATGTTCTTGAGCATTGACGTCTCCATGGGTGATCCGGATTGCCCGGTCTCTTCGTGTCTCACGCTTTGATGCGCTGGCCGCGACGCGAAGGGCGGGCGGCCGATCCGCGTCCCTAGCCGGCGATGGCCGACTGCAGGACGGTTGCGGATTTCGGCGTCGCCGCCCGGGCGACGGAAAGGGATGTGGACGTGATGGCCTCGGAAAGTTCCTCCGATTCCGCGCCATAGATGCGCCGGGCCATTTCCGTTGTCAGTTCCTCCGGCGGACCGTCGAACACGACGGCCCCCTCCGACATGCCGATCACACGCTCGCAATAGGTGCGCGCGGTATCCAGCGTGTGCAGATTGGTGATGACGGTGATGCCCTCGCGCCGATTGATGTCGCGCAGCGCGTCCATCACCTTCTGGGCATTGAGGGGGTCGAGCGAGGCGATAGGCTCGTCGGCGAGCACCATGCGCGGCTCCTGCATCAGGGCACGTGCAATCGCCACGCGCTGCTGCTGGCCACCCGAGAGGGTTCCGGCGGGCTGCAGCGCCGTCTGCGCGATGCCAAGACGCTCCAGCGCGGAGATCGCCGCGGCGCGCTCGGCGCGCGTGAACAGGCCGAGAAGATTGCGCGAGGTCGAGCGGTGATTGAGGCGCCCGAGCAGCACGTTGGTCAGGACGTCGAGGCGCGGAACCAGGTTGAACTGCTGGAATATCATGGCGCAGTCGCGCTGCCAGTTGCGCAACTCGCGCCCCCTGAGCGACGATACCTCGCGACCGTCGAACACGAGCCGGCCGCCGCTGGGATCGATCAGCCGGTTGATCATGCGCAAGAGCGTCGACTTGCCCGCGCCCGACCGTCCGATGACACCGACCATCTGGCCGTTGGGAATATCCAGCGTCACGGACTTCACCGCCGTGAAGGTCCCGAATGTGCGGGTGACGCCCTCGAGTTTGAACATGATCGCCCCTATCGTTCGAATAGGAGCCTGCGTAGCGTGCGAACATGACACTCAGTCTGCGGTTTGTTGAAGCTTGAATGACAATCCAAGCCTCTGAGAAATATTATAAATCACTCCGCATCAGCGTATTTCTCGAGGAATGCGGGCGCATCCAGCGCTCGAAAATCCTCCAGCGTGTCCCGAAGGCGGGCATGATCCCAGTCCCACCACGCCAGCCGCTGCATCCTGGCCGCGAGTTCCGGTGAAAGACGCTCGCGGATGAGCTTTGCCGGCACACCGCCGACAATCGTGAAGGGCGCGACATCGCGGGAGACCACGGCCCCCGCGCCGATCACCGCTCCGTCGCCGATGGTCACGCCGGGAAGCACGGTCGCGCCGTGGCCGATCCACACGTCGTGACCGATCCGCACGCGCCCCTCCCGCCGCCAGTCGAAGAAGGCGGCTTCTGGTTCCGCATCGTCCCAGTAGTCGTTGGCGCGATAGGTGAAGTGATGCAGAGTCGCCCGCCATGTCGGGTGGTTCGTGGCATTGATGCGCACGGCCGCCGCAATGTTCGCGAACTTGCCGATCTCCGCGCACCACACGATGCCGTCCTGCATGATGTAGGAGTAGTCGCCGAGGTCCGTCTCGCTGACGCGGCAGCGCTCGGTCACTTCCGTGTACCGGCCGAGGCGGCTCGCCTCGACGATGGCCGTCTCATGCACGAGTGGCGTTTCGGAGAGTTTCGTCATGGCATTGCCCGCTCAGGCCGCGCGTGCCGGCGCGAAGGCCGTCACGTCGATGATGCGGTCGGCGACCGCCTCGCGCACTTCCTCATCATGGAAGATGCCGACCTGGGCCACTCCGGCCGCCTTTTTCTCTCCGATCATCCCGATCACGATGCGCCGGTTGAGCGCATCAAGCGAGGCCGTCGGCTCGTCGAGAAGCAGCACCGGATGGTCTGTGATGAAGCCTCGCGCGATGTTCACGCGCTGTTGTTCGCCACCGGAAAAGGTCGCGGGCGGGAGCTTCCACAGCCGCTCGGGCAGGTTCAGCCGGTCAAGCAGAGCAGCCGCCCGCTCGCGCGCAACGTCCGTGGCGACACCACGCGCCACGAGCGGCTCCGCCACGACATCGAGCGCCCCCACGCGCGGCACCGTACGCAGGAACTGGCTCACGTAGCCGATCGTGTCACGGCGCACCGCGATCACCTTGCGCGGGCTCGCCGTCACGAGGTCGACCGTTTCGCCACCATGCGCGACGAGGATCTCGCCAGCGTTCGCGGCGTAGTTACCGTAAAGCATCTTGAGAATGGAGCTTTTGCCCGCTCCCGAAGGTCCGCCAAGGACGACGCATTCGCCGGCCGCGACATCAAATCCCGCACCGCGCACCACCGGCAGCACGATGCCGCCCTGCAGATGCATGGTGAAATCCTTCGAGAGCCCCTCGACATGAAGGGCAAGATCGGGCGCCAGGCCCTTGCGGCTCGTGGTCATGGTCACACCTGGAGGATCGAGGAAACGAGAAGCTGGCTGTAGGGCGCCTGCGGGTCGTCGAGAACGCGGTCCGTCAGGCCCGCCTCGACCACCTCGCCCCCCTTCATCACCATGATGCGGTGAGAGAGGAGCCGAGCGACCGCGAGGTCATGGGTCACCACGATGGCGGCAAGCCCCAGGTCCGAGACCAGCCCGCGCAGCAGGTCGAGAAGCCGCGCCTGCACGGACACGTCGAGACCGCCGGTCGGCTCGTCCATGAACACGAGACGCGGACCGGTGACCAGGTTGCGCGCGATCTGGAGACGCTGGCGCATGCCGCCGGAAAACGCGCGCGGCTGATCGTCGATGCGGTCTTCCTCGATCTCGACGCGCTCCAGCCAGTGCGTCGCGGTCTCGCGGATGCGTCCGTAGTGGCGTTGCCCCACCGCCATCAGCCGCTCTCCCACATTGGCGCCGGCAGACACCGTCATGCGCAGCCCGTCCGCCGGGTTCTGGTGCACGAAGCCCCAGTCCGTGCGCATCAGGAGCCGGCGTTCTGCCTCGGACAGCGCGTAGAGGTCACGGGTCTCGCCATCGCGCATCCGGTAGGAGACGCTGCCCCTGGTCGGCTCCAGCCGGGTCGATATGCAGTTGAGCAGCGTCGTCTTGCCCGATCCGCTCTCTCCAACGATGGCAAGCACTTCGCCGGGATAGACCTCGAAGGACACGTCCCGGCAGCCAATGCGGCCGCCATAGCTCTTGGTCAGCCCCTCGACACTGAGGAGGGGAAGGTCGTCGTCACGATCAGGGGTCATGCCGTGGTCTCCCGGGCGCCATAGGCCTCATCGGGCGCCAGATGGCCGCGGTGCCCCGCGTCCCTGCGCTCCTCGCAATTGTCGGTGTCGGAGCAGACGAACATGCGCCCGCCCCGGTCATCGAGGATCACCTCGTCGAGATAGACGCCATGGGCGCCGCACAGTGCACAGGGCTCCTCGAAGGACTGGATCTCGAAGGGATGATCCTCGAAATCGAGGCTCACGACCTTCGTGTGGGGCGGGATCGCGTAGATGCGCTTTTCGCGACCCGCGCCGAAAAGCTGAAGCGCCGGCGAATTGTCCATCTTCGGATTGTCGAACTTGGGCGTCGGCGAGGGGTCCATCACGTACCGATCCGCAACCAGAACCGGATAGGCATAGGTGGTCGCGATGTGACCGTGACGGGCGATGTCCTCGTAGAGCTTGACGTGCATGAGCCCGTATTCCTCGAGCGCGTGCATCTTGCGCGTCTCCGTCTCGCGCGGCTCGAGAAACCGGAGCGGCTCCGGGATCGGCACCTGGTAGACAAGCACCTGCCCCTCCGCGAGCGGCGCCTCGGGAATGCGGTGACGGGTCTGGATGATCGATGCCTCGCGCGTGCGGGTCGTTACCGCCACATTCGCCACCTTCTGGAAGAAGGCGCGGATCGAGACCGCGTTGGTGGTGTCGTCCGCGCCCTGGTCGATGACCTTCAACGTGTCGTCGGGCCCGATCACCGCCGCCGTCACCTGCACGCCCCCCGTTCCCCAGCCATAGGGCATGGGCATCTCGCGGCTAGCGAAGGGAACCTGGTACCCGGGGATGGCGATGGCCTTGAGGATCGCACGGCGGATCATCCGCTTCGTCTGCTCGTCGAGGTAGGCGAAGTTGTAGCTGGCGATCTCGCCGGCAAGACCACTGCCCTGCTGTGTCGCGTTCACGGTCATTCCGCAGCCTCCGATGACGGGGTTTGCGTGTCGTCCTCGCGGCCCTGCGCGGCCTCGAACTCGGCGCGCATGCGGCGCACCAGATCGAGTTCGGCCTGGAAGTCGACATAGTGGGGAAGCTTCAGGTGCTCGACGAAGCCGGTCGCCTGCACGTTGTCGCAATGGGAGATGACGAATTCCTCGTCCTGGGCGGGCGCGACTCGGTCCTCGCCGAACTCGCCGGCGCGAAGAGAGCGGTCGACCAGCGCCATGGACATGGCCTTGCGCTCGGACTGGCCGAAGATCAGGCCGTATCCGCGCGTGAACTGCGGCGGCGCCTTGGCCGATCCCTGGAACTGGTTGACCATCTGGCACTCGGTCACCCGGACCTGACCCAGCGAAACGGCAAAGCCCAGCTCCGGCACATCCATCTCGACCTCGACGAGCCCCATGCGGATCTCGCCCGCGAAGGGATGCGTGCGCCCGTAGCCGCGCTGGGTGGAGTAGCCGAGCGCGAGCAGAAATCCCTCGTCGCCGCGGGCCAGGGCCTGCAGGCGCATGTCGCGCGGCATGGGAAACTCCGTCGGCTCGCGGGTCAGGTCGCCGGACGGCTCGCTCTTGTCCGCATAGCCCTCTGCCGCGCCCTCGATCAGGTCTTCGCCCGCCAGGATGTCGGCGACCCGCATCAGCGGCTCGCCCTCCCGCTCGCGTGCCGGCGCGGCCGGCACCTCTCCATCCTCGACGAGATCCGGATCGAGCAGACGATGCGTGTAATCGAAGGTCGGCCCGAGAACCTGCCCGCCGGGCAGATCCTTGTAAGTCGCGGAGATACGCCGCTCCGCGACCATCTGTCCGGTTTCCAGCGGACGCGAGGCACCGAAGCGCGGCAGCGTCGTGCGATAGGCGCGCAGCAGGAAGATCGCCTCGATCATGTCGCCCCGCGCCTGCTTCACGGCAAGCGCCGCGAGTTCGGGAGCATAGAGCGAGGCTTCCGCCATCACCCTGTCCACCCCGAGCGCGAGCTGCTCCACGAGTTGGGACACGGTGATCGCCGGCAGGTCGCGGTTTCCGCGCCTGCGGTCGGCAAGCATCTTGTGCGCGTTGTCGATGGCGGCCTCGCCGCCCTTCACGGCCACATACATGTCAGCGGGCCTCCGGTGTCTTGGGACAGGGAACGGTCGTTCGCGGCAGGGCGAGAATGTCGGCGCCGGCGGCGAGGATCACGTCAACGCCGCGCGGAAAGAGCAGACGGTTCGCCGCACGCATCGCCAGGAAACCGTCCGGCAGCCCCTTGGGAGCGATCACGCGGGTTCCCTCGATGCCCGGCCCGGAAAGCGCGATCTCGTCGCCCCCCTCGAGGGCCGCGACCTCGACGACCAGCGTGGTGGACCGGTCGGGGTACTCCTGGCTGCCCTGCGAAAGGGTCTTCAGGTCGGGCGCCTCCCCGGCCGGCGCGAGCGCGAAATCGGCGCGCTCCGTGTCCCGTGTCAGCGGTGCGCCGCACTGGAAGGCGATCCATGCAGCCGTCTCCGCAGTGCTCCAGGACGGGGCGAGCCAGAGTCGCGTGTCGGCGTCGCAAAGGGCAAGCGCGAGCGCGGCCGGGCCGGCCGCGAGAGGTGCCGGCGGAGCCACGTCCACCGGAAGCCGGTGAACCGTTCCGGGCCGTGCGGTCGCATCCATGACCGCACGGAACACACCCTGCGCGGCGAAGACCGGATTGTCGAAACCGCCGGCAACGGCGATGGCGGAAAGATCGGTGGCGCTCATCAGTCGTCCCCGCGAACCATGGTGAAGAAATCAACCCGCGTGGCCGCTGCCTCGCGCGCCACCCTTGCGTTTTCCTCGGCACGGGCCCGGGCAAGCGGCGCGACGATGGCCTCCTCGCCCTCCGCCCGCCTGCCCCCCTCGCTCCACAGCGCGGCAAGCAGCGCGGAAAGCCGTGCCTTGGCCTTGTCCTGGCCAAGTGCGTAGGCGTGACCGACGCTGCCGCAGGCAAGACGCACGGTCGCCCGCGTCACGACCGCCTCGCCGAGATTGAACGGGCCGCCATCGCCGCCGATCCGGCCGCGCAGCATGACAAGCCCGGTCTCGGGTCCGCGCACCGGCTGCGCCTGCGGCAGCGGGCCCAACACCTCGGCACAAGCCTCGATTTCCGACCGGGGCGAGGCTGCCAGCACATCCATCAGTGCCTTGAGCCCGGCATCACCGGCGCTCGTGTCCCCACGTTCCCGGGACGCCGCTTGCGAAACATCCATCTCATCGCTCCGTGCATGGCCTGGAGTGCGAACCCGCTTCGGAGCTCCAGACACGCCATTCATCGTGAGGCCGTATTACACCCGGCTCTCATATTTGTCTAGTCTTATAGACAACCAACTTGAAATCACACTACCTCGCCTGCATGACGCTGCGATGAACCTCGTCCGGCTTGCGATGCCGTTTCCGATAGGGCACACGAACGGGATCGCGCGGCCCAAAGCCGCGAAAGACAGGCACGGAGCGGGCATGGCAGGAAAAAGGGGCGACGAGGGCACCGGCGAGGCGAAAGACGGCATGGTCTCCGATCGCGGGCCTGCCGGGGGAAATGCCGCCGCATCCTCTCTCGACCGGCAGACCGGCGTTGCCCTCTGGCGCCAGATTGCCGACGACATTCGCGCCGCGATCGGCAACGGCGTCTATGACGACAGCACAAAGCTTCCGACCGAGGCGGCCCTTGCGGCCCAGTTCGAGGTCAACCGGCACACCGTGCGCCAGGCGCTTGGTGCCCTGGCCCGAGAGGGAATCGTCGAGACCGTGCAAGGACGCGGCACGACGGTCGTGCGCCGCACGCGGTTTTCCTATCCCATCGGGTCACGCACCCGGTTTTCCGCCGGCCTCGGCGGCCAGGTCTCGAGCGCGACCGCCCGTATGCTCTCCGCCCAGAATGAACCGGCCGGCGAAGCGGTCGCCACCGCGCTCCATCTGAGCGAAGGGGATCCCGTGATCCGGGTCGAACTCGTCGGAGAAGCGGACGGCACGCCGCTGTCACGTTCGACGCACTGGTTCGACGCCCGCCGCTTCGAGGCGCTGCCGGACGCCCTGGCGCGCCTTGGATCCATGACCGCGGCACTCAGGGAATGCGGTGTCGCCGACTATCGCCGCGCACAGACGGAAATCTCCGCCGCCTCCGCGAGCCGCGCCGACCGCGCCGATCTCGCCCTACAGCCCGGCGCGGTGGTTCTGCGCACGCGGGCGCTCAATGTCACCGGCGACGGTTCGCCGATCCAGTTCAGCCTTTCGCGCTTTCCCGCAGACCGGGTAAGCCTTTCGGTCAGCGCGGACCCCGACGATGCGGACACGGGCAATACCGATACGGACGGTGCGGGGCAGGACCGGTGACACATCGTGACGAAATCTTCCTCGCCGTGTCCGGAAGCGCACGGCAGGCCTCCACGAACACGGCGCTCCTCAACGCCATCGCCGATGCGGCGCCTTCCGGGTGCCGGGTGGAGGTCTACGACCGGCTCGCCGGGCTTCCGGTCTTCTCCCCAGATGCGGAAGAATATCCGCTGCCCGCGCCGGTCGCCGACTTCGTCGCGCGTGTGGAACGCTGCGACGGGCTGATCATCTCAAGCCCTGAATACGTTCGGGCCCTGCCCGGCGGGCTGAAGAACGCGATCGACTGGCTCGTCTCGCGCGACGAGATCGTCTTCAAGCCCGTCGTTCTGGTTCACGCCTCGCACCGTGGCAACGACATGCTGGAGCAGCTACGCCTCGTGCTGTCGACGGTCACGCGCAACTTCCACCCGGAGCTTTTCCTTCGCTTCGACCTGATGAAGCGCACGCCCCGGGAAATCGGCGAAGTGCTGGCCGAACCCGAGAAGCGTCGGGCGGTGGAGGACTTCCTCCAGGCCTTCGCCCGTTTCTGCAAGGCCTGCCGGACAGAGGTCAGCGAGCGGTAGAGAGCTTCCCGGCCAGGCCTTGCAGCATGTCGAGACAGGCGGAAAGCTGGGAGATCTCGATGAACTCGTCCGGCTTGTGCGCCTGGGCAATCGAGCCCGGGCCGCAGACCACGACGGACATGCCAAGCTTCTGGAACAATCCCGCCTCGGTCCCGAAGGCGACCACATCGGCGCCATTGGCACCTGTCAGCGCGGAAACGATCCGCCGCGCCTCGTTGTCATCGACCGGCTCCAGACCGCTCACCTCTCCGATGACATGAGTCACGATGTCCGCATCAGCCGAAATCTCGCGCATGGCCGGCAACAGGTCGTCGCGCGCATACGCGGCAATCGCCTCGCAGACGAAACGGTGATCGGCATCGCTCACCGGGCGCAGTTCCCAGTCGACGCTCGCATGACCCGGAATGACGTTGTGGGCAACGCCGCCTGCAAGCCGCCCCACCTGAAGCGTCGACCAGGGCGGTTCGAACCGGCTTTGCGCCGGGGCGCGTCCCTTCAGCATCTCGCGCAATTCCATCAGCCGTGTGACGTAGCGCACCGCATATTCGACGGCGTTGACCCCCAGTTCGGGGCGGGAGCCGTGCCCCTCGAGGCCGGTAAAGACCGTGGTGTACTCACAGCATCCCTTGTGACCTTCGACAATGCGCATTTCCGTCGGCTCGCCGATGATGGCAAGAGACGGTTTCTCGTCCCATCCCGCTATCTCCTCCACCAGACGGCGCGCTCCGAGACACCCCACCTCCTCGTCGTGGGTAAGGCAGATGTGAACCGGCCGGGACAGGTCCAGGTCGCCAAGGTGCGGCGCCATCGCCATGGTCGCCGCGATGAAGCCCTTCATGTCGCAGGTCCCGCGACCGAAGAGCTGGCCTTTCTCCTCGCGCAGCTCGAAGGGATCCGAGGACCAGTCCTGGTCCTCGACCGGAACCACATCCGAATGCCCCGACAGCACCACCCCGCCGCCCGTCTCCGGACCAAGGCTTGCCACCAGGTTTGCCTTGTGGCCGGTCTCGTCCGTCTGGATGTGCACCCTGGCGCCGGCCGCGCCCAGCCTGTCGGCGGCATAGGCGATGAGTTCGAGGTTGCTGTCGCGCGAAACCGTTGGAAAGGCGATCAGGTCGCCCAGGATTGCGCGCGTGTCGTCGATGAGCGCCATGGCCCCGCCTCCTCCTCGAAGGCCCGCGCGTTCCCGGGCCTCGCGTTCGAACCGTCCGTGCGGCTTCAGTCCTTGACGTAGAGCTCGCGCGGGCGCTTGCACAGGGTTTCCGCCGGACCGCTCTCGCGAATGACGATGCTCTCGGTGATCTCGAGCCCCCAGGTATCCATCCAGAGGCCCGGCATGAAGTGGAACGTCATGCCGGGTTCGAGCACCGTGTCGTCCTCGATACGCAGCGAGATCGTCCGCTCGCCCCAGTCGGGCGGATAGGAAATGCCGATGGGATAGCCGCAGCGCGCCGCCCTGTCGATGCCCGCCCGCTCCAGCGGTTCGCCGAGCGCGCGCGCCACATCGGCCGCGACGTTGCCCGCGCGTGCCGCATCGAGCCCCGCCTCAAGCCCCTCGACCAGCGCCTTCTCCGCATCGAGCAGGTATTGCGGCGGCTTGCCGAGGAAGATCGTGCGGCAGAAGGGAACGTGATAGCGGCGGTAACAGCCGGCGATCTCGAAGAATGTCGCCGTTTCCTTCTCGATAAGGCGCCCGTCCCAGGTCAGATGCGGCGCGGCCGCGTCCGATCCGCTGGGCAGAAGCGGCACGATGGCCGGATAGTCGCCCCACGCATCGTCCGTGCCCCGGATCGCATCCGCGTAGATATCGGCAACGAGATCGGTCTTTCGCATTCCCGGGCGGATCCGGTTCCAGACGCCATCGATGATCTTTTCCGAGATCCGCGCCGCCCGACGCATGAACACCAGTTCCTCGTCCGACTTGACCGCGCGCTGCCAGTTCACCAGCGCCGTGGCATCGACGAAATGAGCCTCCGGCATTTCCGTCTGCAGCACGGCGAAAGCCTTGGCCGTGAAGTAGTAGTTTTCCATTTCGACGCCGACGCGCGCTTCGCCGTAGCCGTTCTGCACCAGCAGGGCCGCGAGCGTCTCCATCGGGTGGCAGGCACTCGACTGGACGAAATAGTCCGGGTAGGCGACCACCCGCTCGTCGGCCATCCACACCGTGCGCACCGCACCGTTGGCATCCTGCCGGCGCCCCCACCAGATCGGTTCGTCGTCGTGGAACACCACCACGCCCTGATGGACGTAGAAGGACCAGCCGTCATAACCCGTCAGCCAGGCCATGTTGGACGGATCCTCGACGAACAGCACATCGATGTCGCGTGCCCGCATCTCCGCGCGCACCCGCTCAAGACGGCGGTCGAATTCGGCTTGCGTGAACGGAAGGTCGGACCCCGGCATCGCTATCCCTTTCTGGCGGTTCGAGGATTGTGACGGGGCGAAGCACCCCCGACTCCCTTCTAGGTGGCGTCGCGGTCCTTTGAACACTGCCATTGCGCGCGGGAGGCGGCTGACGTCGCCTCTGCGACGGATGGTGTCGGCTTCACGACAGCCGCACAAGCCCCTGCGGCAACCGGCCGGTCCGGACCGCCCCGGGTTGGACAAGGCAACGGGCAGCGGCTATCACCGGCTGATGATCCGGCTCGACGATCGCGACATCGCCATCCTCAAGGTGCTGGCCAGGGAGGGGCGTCTCTCCAAGGCAGAGCTCGCGCGTCGCATCGCGCTCAGCCCAACCCCGTGCTGGGAACGGCTCAAGCGGCTCGAAAAGGCCGGGATCATAGAGGGATACGGTGCCCGTATCGCGCTCAAGAAACTCGCTCCGCATGTGACCGTCTTCGTCACGCTTGAACTTGCAAGCCACGGAGGTCCGGCCTTTCAGGCCTTCGAGCAACGCATCGCGCGGCGCGAGGAAATCCGCAACTGCTGGGCGCTGGGGGGCGGCTTCGACTATCTGCTTCACATCGTCACCAGCGACATAGACAGCTACCAGCGGCTCATCGACGACCTTCTTGAGGGCGGGCCGGCGGTCGCGCGCTACTACACGTATATCGTCACCAAGGCGGTCAAGACCGATGGCGCGCCCCCGCTCGACCTGCTGCTTGGCCTGCCGGCGGACACCGCGTCCGGCGACCCGCAGGACGGTGAAGACCGATCGGACGCCTTCCCGGCCTGAAAAAAGACGTTTCGTCTTCGCCCGCGCGCCAATTCAGTCTCCTTTGCTGCCGATCCGGTCCCAGTCTGGGGGTCAGCGGGCCACGCGGCCCGCGCCTGTCCCGCCAGACCCAGGAGACGGACCGATGGCACATGCGCCGCGCGCGAAATCCCTGACCGACGAGACCGCGGCCGGCTTTCATGCCGGCAGGCTTTCGGACCAGCGCCTCTTCCGCAGCTTTGCCTATGTGGGCGGCCGCTGGGTCGCCGCCGCCGATGGCGCGACCTTCACGGTGAGCGACCCCGCCGATCACACGCCCGTTGCCGAGGTTGCCCGCCTCGGTGCAACGGACGCCCGTGAAGCGGTGGATGCGGCCGAACGCGCCTTTCCCGCCTGGGCCGGTCTCCTTCCGCAGGACCGTTGCGCGATCCTGCGCCGCTGGCATTCGGAGATCATGGCGAACCGCGAGGACCTGGCGCTTCTCATGACGGCGGAACAGGGCAAGCCCCTTTCCGAAGCGCGTGGCGAGATCGACTATGCCGCAAGCTTCGTCGAGTTCTACGCCGAGGAAGCCAAACGGCCCGACATCGACAGCGTGACCTCCCACCTGCCCGACGCCGAGATGGAAGTCTGGCGCGAGCCGGCCGGCATCGCCGCCCTCGTCACGCCCTGGAATTTCCCTTGCGCGATGGTGACCCGCAAGGCGGCCGCCGCGCTCGCGGCCGGCTGCACGGTGGTGGTGCACCCGAGTGCGGAAACGCCGCTGTCGGCGCTCGCACTCGCCGAACTTGCTGAGCGCGCGGGCCTTCCGGCCGGCATCTTCAACGTCGTGACCGGCCCGGCTCCCGAGATCGTCGGGGCTTTCACCGCCGACAAGCGCGTGCGCGTTCTCTCCTTCACCGGGTCCACCGGCATCGGCCGGCTTCTCTACGGCCAGTCGGCGGAGACCGTGAAGCATCTCGTGCTTGAACTCGGCGGTCACGCCCCGCTTCTCGTCTTTGCCGACGCCGATCTCGACCCCGCCGTCACGGAGGCGATCAAGGCGAAGTTCGCAACCTCCGGGCAGGACTGCCTCGCCGCCAACCGCATCTTCGTCGAGCGGCCCGTCTATGACGCCTTCTGCCAGCGCTTCGCCCGGGCGACCGAGGCGCTCAGCGTCGGTCACGGCCAAAGCGATCCCGACATCGGTCCGCTGATCAACGAGGCGGCCGTCGCCAAGCAGGAGGAACAGGTGGCCGATGCCCTTGAGCGCGGCGCGCGATGCCTGACGGGCGGGGCGCGTCACCCGGCCGGGCGGAATTTCTACCAGCCCACGGTCCTGGCGGACGTTCCCGCCGACGCACTGATCCTGCGGGAGGAAACCTTCGGTCCGGTCGCCGCGATCATGCCTTTCGACCGGGAGGACGAGGTTCTCGCCCGCGCCAACGACAGCGACTACGGTCTCGTCGCCTATGTGCACACGCGCGATCCCAGCCGCATCTACCGCCTGACGCGGGCGCTCGAGTACGGAATGGTGGCGGTCAACCGCACCAAGGTCACCGGCGCGCCCATTCCCTTCGGCGGCTACAAGCAGTCAGGCCTCGGTCGCGAGGGGGCCGCTCTTGGAATGCGCGAATTCATGCAGGTCAAATACGTGTGCCGCGACTGGAGCTGAGCGGCGCGCCACGTCTTGAACACTCGAACGACAGGGAGATCCGAACGCCATGCTGACCAACGACCAGCTCGGAAAGTGGGACCGCGAGGCCTTTTTCCACCCCTCCACCCATCTCGCCCAGCACGCGCGCGGCGAAAGCCCGGCACGCGTGATCGCCGGCGCGTCGGGCTCGACCATCACCGACCGTGACGGCAACGACCTGCTCGACGGCTTCGCCGGCCTCTACTGCGTGAACGTGGGCTACGGACGCCCGGAAATCGCCGAGGCCATTGCCAGCCAGGCGAAGGAACTCGCCTACTATCATGCCTACGTCGGTCACGGCACGGAGGCCTCGATCACGCTTGCGCACATGGTCATGGAGCGTGCGCCCGAGAACATGTCGAAGGTCTACTTCGGCCTTGGCGGATCGGACGCGAACGAGACCAACGTCAAGCTGATCTGGTACTATAACAACGTGCTTGGCCGGCCGAACAAGAAGAAGATCATCTCGCGCTGGCGCGGCTACCACGGCTCCGGCCTCATGACCGGCTCGCTCACCGGCCTCGAGCTCTTCCACAAGGCCTTCGCCCTGCCGCTGCCGCAGGTCCATCACACGCTGGCGCCCTACTACTACCGCCGCCCCGACCAGGACATGAGCGAGGCGGACTTCGTCGCTCATTGCGTCGCCGATCTCGAGGCGCTTATCGAGCGCGAGGGCGCCGACACGATCGCCGCCTTCATCGGAGAGCCGGTGCTTGGCACCGGAGGCATCGTTCCCCCGCCCGAGGGCTACTGGCCCGCGATCCAGGCGGTCCTGCGCCGGCACGATATCCTGCTGGTCGCCGACGAAGTGGTCACAGGCTTCGGACGTCTCGGCTCCATGTTCGGCTGCGACCACTATGGCATCGAGGCGGACCTGATCACCATCGCCAAGGGCCTGACCTCCGCCTACGCACCCCTTTCCGGTTCCATCGTGTCGAAGCGCATGTGGGAGGTTCTCGAGCAGGGCACCGATGCGCTCGGCCCCATCGGACACGGCTGGACCTATTCCGCCCACCCCATCGGCGCGGCCGCGGGCATCGCCAATCTGGAGATCATCGACCGCGACGGGCTCGTGGAGCGGGCCGGCCACATGGGCAAGGTGCTGCGCGACGGGCTTCGCGACGCGCTCGGCGGTCACGCGAAGGTCGGCGACGTCCGTGGCGAGGGCCTGCTGGCGGCGGTCGAGTTCGTCGACGACAAGGCGACCCGCAAGCCCTTCGAGACCGCGGGCAAGGTCGGCCCCGCGATCGCGGGCGCCCTTCTGCGCCAGGGCGTGATCGGCCGCGCCATGCCCCAGGGCGACATCCTGGGCTTTGCCCCGCCCTTCTGCCTCACCGAGGCCGAGGCGAAGCGCATCGTAGAGGCGACGCGTACGGCTGTCGCCGAGGTCCTCGGCTGAGGGACTGAAATTCCTTCCCCGCGCCATCGGCCGCGCCGGATATCCGGCGCGGCCTTTTTTCACCCCACCCGGTGGCCTCGCCTGCCGGCAACTGCTTCGCCGGACGAAGTAACCGGAACTTCGGAAACGGCTTTTCGCGCTTCGAGGTTTGCAACTTTCGACCGTTTTGTGCGTACTTGAAAGGAACGCGGTTCGATCCCGACGGATTCAAAAACGAAGAGGCATCGAAATATGTGCGGCATCGCCGGTGAATTTCGCTTCGATGGAAATCTTGCCGACGCCAAGGCCGTCGCGCGCATGACGGACAGGCTTGCCCCGCGCGGCCCGGATGGCGCGGGTGTTGCGGGACAGGGACCCTTCGTCTTCGGTCACCGGCGGCTGAAGATCATCGACCTCACCGATCAGGCCGCCCAGCCCATGAGCGATCCCGGGCTTGGCCTTACGCTTGTCTTCAACGGCTGCATCTACAACTACCCCGCGCTGCGCGCGGAGCTCGAGGGGCTTGGCTACTGTTTCTTCTCCACCAGCGACACCGAAGTGATCCTGAAGGCATTCCACGCCTGGGGAGCGGATTGCGTGACCCGCTTCCACGGCATGTTCGCCTTCGCCGTCTTCGACCGGCGCGACGGCTCCCTGACACTTGCCCGCGACCGCTTCGGCATCAAGCCGATGTACCTCGCCGAGCAACCGGGCCGGCTCCGCTTCGCCTCCACCCTGCAGGCCATCCTGGCGGGCGGCGAGGTTTCGACCGACATCGACCGGGTCGCGCTCGCCCACTACATGAGCTTCCACGCCGTCGTTCCCGCGCCGCGCACCCTGCTTGCCGGCGTGCACAAGCTGCCGCCCGCGACGATCCGGCGCGTTCTGGCCGACGGCACCAGCAGCGAACGCCGCTACTGGAACGCCACCTACGCCCGCTCGGAAGCCGACGCGCGGCTCACGGCACAGGACTGGCGCGACAGGGTGCATGACGCGCTTCTCACCGCCGTGCGCCGGCGCATGGTCGCGGACGTCCCGGTCGGCGTCCTTCTGTCGGGCGGCGTGGACAGTTCCCTCATTACCGGGCTTCTCGCCGGGGAAGGCCAGAAGGGCCTGATGACCTTTTCCATCGGCTTCGAGGAAGCCAAGGGCGAGAAGGGAGACGAGTTCGTCTACTCCGACCTGATCGCGAACCGCTTCGGCACGGATCACCACAAGATCTTCGTGCCGTCGGCCGATCTCATGGCCGCGCTCCCCGATACGATCGGCGCCATGTCGGAGCCCATGGTTTCCTACGACAACATCGGTTTCTTCCTGCTGAGCAGGGAGGTGTCGAAGCACATCAAGGTGGTGCAGTCGGGCCAGGGCGCCGACGAGGTCTTCGCGGGCTATCACTGGTATCCGCCGCTCGCCACGTCGCAGGACGTGGTGTCCGACTACGCCCGCGTCTTCTTCGACCGCGACCACGCAACGCTGGGCCGACAGCTCGGCAAGGGCTGGGCCTGCGCCGAGGACGAGGCCCGCGCCTTCGTGGAGACCCATCTGCTGCAACAGGGAGCGGAAACACCCGTCGACCGGGCCCTGCGCCTCGATTCCGAGATCATGCTGGTCGACGACCCCGTGAAACGGGTCGACAACATGACCATGGCCTGGGGTCTGGAAGCGCGCGTCCCCTTCCTCGACCACGAACTGGTCGAGCTTGCCGCCCGAATTCCCCCGGAGCTGAAGCTCGCCCAGGGCGGCAAGGGCGTGCTCAAGGACGTGGCACGCAAGGTGGTGCCGGCCGACGTCATCGACCGGCCGAAGGGCTACTTCCCCGTTCCGCAGCTCAAGTATCTCGACGGCCCCTATCTCGACATGGCCCGCGAGGCGCTCACCTCGCAGGCGGCGCGGGAACGCGGACTGTTCGACAAGGACTGGCTGGAGGAACTCTTCGCCGCCCCGGCCGATCACATCACCCCGCTGCGCGGCTCGGAACTCTGGCAGGTCGCACTGCTCGAGCTGTGGTTGCAGGAAAACGGCATCTGAGGGCCGCGCGTCATGACCACCCGCAAGACACCGCCCTCCGGTCGTGACTCACGACCGCGCGACGCCGGCGCTCACCGGCTGAAGCGCATGAGGAACCAGGGGATGAAGCCGCCCATCGAGACGCGCAGGACGGACACGGGCCCCACGCCCGACTCCGTGCTCGATCTCGGCTGGGGCCGGCTGATCTTCGGCCAGACCTTCACCGACCCGGACCGGATCGCGGAAGCCCTGGAGGGAGAACTGCCCGACCGCCGCGACATCGCCGTCTACGTGCGCGATCCGCATGTGGTCCTCGCCAACGCCCCGCAGGAGGTGTTTCTCGATCCCTCGCACACCTACCGGCTCGAGCTTTCGACCTACCGTGCGTCCCGCCGCGCCCAGTCGGGTTTCTTCCTGCGCCGCTTGACCGCGCGCACGGACGCGGAGGCCATCAACCGCATCTACGCAGCACGCGGCATGGTCCCGGTTCCCCCCGACTTCTTCTGGTCGACGCGGGATGCGCGCACCGTCTGCTATTTCCTGGCCGAGGACGAGACCACCGGCGAGATCCTGGGCACGATCACCGGCGTCGATCATTCCCGTGCCTTCAACGATCCCGAACGCGGCTCGTCACTTTGGTGCCTGGCGGTTGATCCGCAGGCGCGCCACTCGGGCGTCGGCGAGGCGCTTGTGCGCCATCTGGCGGAGTATTTCGCCGCGCGCGGCCTCGCTCATCTCGACCTGTCGGTGATGCACGACAACACCCAGGCCATCACCTTGTACGAAAAGCTCGGGTTCTACCGGGTTCCCTACTTCTCGGTGAAACGGAAGAACCCGATCAACGAGACGCTCTACACCGGCTCCGATCACGACGAGACGCTCAACCCCTACGCCCGCATCATCGTGCGCGAGGCAAGGCGTCGCGGCATCCGCGTGGAGGTCACGGACGGAGAGCGCGGTTTCTTCGCCCTTTCACAGGGCGGACGCACCATCCGTTGCCGTGAGAGCTTGAGCGAACTGACGAGCGCCGTCGCCATGTCGATCTGCGACGACAAGACAGCAACCCGGGCGCTGATGGAAAAGACCGGCATCGACGTGCCGGCGGAGATCACGGCCGATGCCGGACGCGAGGCTGTCGAGGCGTTTCTCGCCGCCCACGCACGGGTCGTGGTCAAGCCCGCTCGCAGAGAGCAGGGACGCGGCGTCTTCGTGGGACTGACCACCATGGAGGAAGTGGACCACGCCATCGAGGAGGCCGGACGCCTCTGCGACACGGTGCTTCTGGAGGAATGCGTCGAGGGCGAGGATCTCCGCCTCATCGTGATCAACTACAGGCTTGTCGCCGCCGCGGTGCGCCGCCCGCCCTCCATCATCGGCGACGGACGCAAGACCGTGGGTGAGCTCATCGCCTCCCAAAGCCGCCGCAGGGCGGCCGCAACCGGCGGGGAATCGAGCATTCCCCTCGATGCCGAAACCCTGCGCACGCTGAAGGCCGGCGGCCACGATACGGAAACGGTTCTGCCGGCCGGCGAGGAGCTGCAGGTGCGTCGCACCGCCAATCTGCATACCGGCGGAACCATCCACGACGTCACGGACATCGTGCATCCCGTTCTGGTCGACGCGGCGGTCCGCGCGGCGCGCGCCATCGGGATCCCCGTGACCGGGATAGACCTCATGGTCCGCAATCCGACGGCACCGGACTATCGCTTCATCGAGGCGAACGAGCGGCCCGGGCTCGCCAATCACGAGCCCCAGCCGACGGCCGAGCGGTTCGTCGACCTTCTGTTTCCCCAGTCCATGCCCGCCACCGTCCGGCAGGCGGCAGCCGAGACCGGCAACCCGGAGGCCCACGCATGAAACGCCTTGCCATCGACACCGACTATCTCGCCGCGACGCTTGATGCCCTCATGGCGATTCCGAGCCCGACGGGCTACACGGACACCATCGTGCGGCACGTTTCGGCGGAGCTGACGCGTCTCGGCCTTTCGGTGGAACTGACCCGGCGGGGCGCCATGCGTGCGGTGCGCAAGGGCGCCGAGCATCGCGGCGCGCGCGCACTCGTTTCCCATCTCGACACGCTTGGCGCACAGGTGAAGTTCCTCAAGGAAAACGGGCGCCTTTCGCTCGTGCCCATCGGAACCTGGTCGGCCCGCTTCGCCGAAGGCGCGCGCGTCACCATCTTCACGCGCTCCGGGGCCTATCGTGGCACCATCCTGCCGCTCAAATCGTCCGGCCACACCTTCAACGACGAGATCGACACCTCCCCCATCGGCTGGGACCATGTCGAACTGCGCGTCGACGCACTTGCCTTCAATCACGAGGACTTGGAGAAGCTCGGCATCGAGATCGGCGATATCGTCGCCGTCGACCCGAACCCGGAGTTTCTGGACAACGGCTTCATCGTTTCGCGTCACCTGGACAACAAGGCCGGGGTCGCGGTCATGCTTGCCGCCCTCAAGGCGCTGAACGAGGAAGGCGCCGAGACACCGGTGGACATCCACTGGCTCTTCACCATCGCCGAGGAGGTGGGGGTCGGCGCGTCCTCGATCATCACCCCGGACGTCGCCTCCATGATCGCCGTGGACAATGGCACCACCGCGCCCGGGCAGAACTCGCGCGAGTTCGGCGTCACCTTCTCCATGGCGGACCAGACCGGCCCCTTCGACTACCACCTGACCAAGAAGCTGGTGGAGCTGTGCGAGGAAAACGACATCCGCTACCAGAAGGACGTGTTTCGCTACTACCGCTCCGATTCAGCCAGTGCGGTGGAAGCAGGCGCGGACGTGCGCACCGCGCTCATCACCTTCGGTGTCGACAGCTCGCATGGCCATGAGCGGATCCACATGCACGCGCTGCGCTCGCTCGCCGAACTCATCACCGCCTATGTGGTGAGCCCGGTCGAGATCCCGCGCGACTACGAGGAAACCGCCGGGATGAAGGGCTTTACCCGCCAGCCGACAGCGGAAGCCGAACAGAGCCTGACGCCGGAGGCAACGGAAGCCGATATCGCCGACAGTCTCGACTGAGCCAGTCCCCATGCTTCAAAATGCACAGGGCAACCGACACCGGAACGGCATCAGACCTCCTCGCCCAGCGTACGGCGCAGGCTCAGGGGGCGCATGTCCCGCCATGCCGACTTGATGTGCTCCAGACAGGTCTCGCGCGGACCGCGCGTCCCCTCCTCGCGCCAGCCGCCGGGACACACCCGGTCGGCCGGCCACAGCGAGAACTGACCCTCGTCGTTCACCACGACCTTGAAGCTCTGCGTGGTCTCGAACATCACCCCCTCTCCCTTCCCTGCCATCGGGCTTCCTCACGCCACAGAGGCGTTCCGAACGATCTCCGCAACGAGACCCTTGGCGGATCCCAGCGGAAAATGGTGATCTCCGGGGTGCTGCCGGACCCGGAATCCGCCCCGCGTATGCCGACGCCAGCCGGTGAGGTGCATCGGTCCCACGGAGCTGTCGCGTGTCCCGTGATGCGCCGTGATCGGCGTTGCCAGGACGACATCGCCGGGCGGCTCGTAGCTGGCGCACGCGGCAAGGTCGGCACGGATCGTCGGGAGCATCAGTTCCACAAGGTCGCGCGATGCCGGCCGGCCGTTCAGCTTGGCGAAATACCGGATGACGGACGCATCGCTTGCAAGATCCGGCCCCGGCCGGCGCGGAACATGCGGCGCGGCATGAGCCGAGACATGCAGCATCGCAGGGCGTGCATCGCCACGTTCCTCGATGGCCCGCACGAGTTCGAAGGCAACAAGCGCACCCATGCTGTGCCCGAAGACGGAAAACGACGCGGGCCACCCATGGCCGCGCATTTCCTGCAGGACATGATCGGCCATGGCACGGATCGAGGTGAGCGGCGGATCGGAAAAGCGCGAGAGCCGGCCGGGAAGTTCCGGGGCGAACATTGACATATGCGGCCCGACAAGCGCGGGCCACCCTTGAAAATAGGCGCTGCTTGCTCCCGCCGGCGGTAGGCAAACGAGACCATGGGCGTGCGGGACCACGCCGCCTTCGGCCCGTTTGTCCGCGAATTCCAGATCCCGGCTTCCGCTCACCTGTCCCGCTCCCCGGCACGCACTCCCGTTTCAGTCACCGGCCGCACCGCTTACCCGCCCGGCATCGGCATTTGCCGGAGCACTGCGTGTGCCTGTCGCGGCCGGCCCGTCGGCGTCCTGGAGAATGGCGGCGAGCCCGGCAACGGTCGGGGTTTCGAAAATTCCGCGCAACGGCAGGTCGAGCCCCAGCCCCTCGTTGAGGCGCGAGACCACCTGCGTCGCCGTCAGCGACTGGCCGCCAAGCTCGAAGAAACTGTCCTCCACCCCGACGTCCTCCAGACCGAGCACCTCCATCCAGACCGCCGCGATCCGTCGCTCCAGGTCGGTGCGCGGCGCCACCCGCTCCCCGTCCTGGCGAACCAGTCGCACCGGGGCGGGCAAGGCGTGCTTGTCGATCTTGCCGGACGCGGCCTTGGGGAAGGCCTCCACCACGACAAAGGATGCGGGCACCATGAACTCCGGCAGGAGCGCACGCAGATGCGCATCCAGCATCCGGGGATCGGGATCCGCACCGGGGGCGGCACGCACATAGGCGACAAGACCGACCCCACCGCTGTCCTGCCCGGCCGCATGGCGGTGCGGCAGCACCACCGCCTGGGCCACGTCCGGATGCCCGGCGAGCACCTGTTCGATCTCGGACGGCTCGACCCGGTATCCCCGGATCTTGACCTGTTCGTCATCCCGTCCCAGGAAGACAAGGGCTCCACCATGTGAAATCCGCACGCGATCGCCGGTCGCATAGATCCGTGCGGCGGGCCTGCCCCGGGGGATGCTCCCGTCGGGCAGGAAACGCTCGGCGGTGCGCTCCGGCGCCCCGAGATAGCCAAGCGCCAGCGTCTCGCCACCGACACAGAGCTCGCCCGGCACGCCTTCGGGAACCGGATATCCGTGAGCGTCGAGCACCTGGAGCCGCGCGCCCCAAACCGGGCGGCCGATGGACGGCGCATCCTCCCACCGGTCCGGGTCGCCCGACAGGGTCCAGGAGGTAACCACATGGGTTTCCGACGGGCCGTACTGGTTGACGAGCACCGCCTCTTCGTCCAGCCCCTTGAACAGCGCGCGGATCGGCGGGCTGACCACGAGCCGCTCACCGGCCGTGATGACCTCGCGCAGCGCCAGGCCAAGGGTTTCCGCCCCGCCCTCGCTCACCGCGCCGACGGCAAGCTGCTGCAGGGCAACGAAGGGCAGGAACATCCGTTCGACGCGATGGCGGGCGAGAAGCCGTGGCCAGTCGCCGGGATTGGAAAGTTCGGTTTCCTCGAGCGTGACAAGCGTCCCTCCCGAGGCCAGTGTCGCCAGCATCTCCTGAAGAGAGACATCGAAGCCGGGACGCGAGAACTGCAGCGTGCGCAGTCCCGGCGCAAAGTCCGGTTGCGCCACCTGCCAGGCCACCAGCCGGTCGAGCACCGAGCGCGGCACGAGAACGCCCTTCGGCGTTCCCGTGGTGCCCGAGGTGTAGACCAGATAGCCGTGCGCCCGTCCGTGCGGCAGGTCGGGCAGCTCCGCGTCCAGGCCAGCCTCCGCCAGAGCGGCCACATCCGTCGTCACGACCGCGTCGTCCGTTTCCAGACCGTCAAGCGGCATGCCCACGACAAGCCGTGCACCGGCATCCGCAACGATCATCGCCTTGCGGGCCGGCGGCAGGTCCGGCGCCACGTTGAGGAAGGTTCCGCCCGCCCTGAGAACCGCGGCAAGCATCAGAGCCAGATCGCTTCCACGTCCCAGATGCAGGGCAACCACTTCGCCAGGCCCGACCCCTTTCGCATTCAGACCGCGCGCCAGGCGTTCCGCCCGCGCCAGAAATCCCGCCCGGTCGAAGACGACGCCGTCGCTGCCCTCGAGTGCCGGGGTGCCCGGCTCCCGCGCCGCCGCCCGCTCGATCAGCTCCAGGACGTCCGGAACCACCTCCGGGCCGCCACCGTCGCAGACCCGGCGCACCTCTTCGAGCGCATCCGCATCCGCGAGGGGCACCAGATCACACACCACGTCCGGGTCCTCGACAAGACCGGACAGCAAGGTCTCGAACTGGCGGGCGAACGCCCGTACCGTCGCATCATCGAAAACGTCGGCGGCATATTCGAAGACCGCATTCGCGCCCTCGGGCGTCTCGTTGACGAACAGGGTCAGGTCGAACTTGGCCCCCGCCACGGCGACATTCGCCTCGCCCTCGGCGTCGAGCGTGATCGCCTGCAGCCCCTTCTGGTGCGAGAACATCACCTGGAAGATCGGCGCCACGCTGAGCTGGCGGGGCGGGCGCACGATCTCCACCAGCTTCTCGAAGGGCAAGTCCTTGTGCTGGAACACGTCGAGCACCATGGCCCGGGTGCTCTCCACGAGCTCGGCGAAGCTCCCCCCCTCCCCGCAGTTCAGCGGGATCGGCAATGTGTTGGTGAACAGGCCGATGAGCGGTTCCAGTTCCGGTCTGTCCCGATGCGACATGGGGGTTCCCACCACCACCGTCTCCTGACCGCTCAGCCGGTTGAGGAACACCGCGAAGGCGGCCAGGTAGACCATGAAGCTGGTCGCACCGGTCTGGGACGCCAGCGCCTCGACGTCCTCGTGCACCGCGTCGGGCACGCGAAAACCCGTCACGCGGCCTTCCGGCATCCGCCCCGGGCCGCGCGGCCGGTCGAGCGGCAGGTCGATGAGGCTCGGCGCGCCCTCGAGCGCATCACGCCAGAATCCGGCGAGCCCCTCGATCTCCCCCCCGGCGAGCCGCTGGCGCTGCCACAGGGCGAAATCCCCGTATTGCACTTCGAGCGGGGGCAGAGACGGCTTTTCGCGCAGACCCAGCGCACGATACGCCTCCAGCACCTCACGCTGCAGGAGCCCGGTCGACCAGGCATCGCAGATCGCGTGATGGATCGGCAGGATCACGCAAGCCGACCCGTCCCCGGCAAGCGCCAGGCACGCGCGCAGAAGCGGACCTTCTGCGAGATCGAAGGGGCGATGCGCCTCGGTGCGGATGAGATCCCTGATCGCGGGGCTGTCGGCCGCGCCCGGCGCATCGGGAAACTCGAAGATCTCCGGCTTTAGCCGCAGACGCGGCAGCACCTTCTGCACCGCCTGCCCCCCCTCGAAGGCGAAAACCGTGCGCAATACCTCGTGGCGGGCGACGACCGCATTGATGGCCCGCTCCACCATGCGCGGATCGACCGGAGCAGGCAGCACCAGCGACACGAGCCCGTTGTAGGCATTGCCGTGCGGCGCAAAGCGATCGAGGAACCACAATCGCTCCTGGGCGAAGGACAAGGGCGGCTCGACGCCTGCGGCACGCGGCCGGATGCGTCCGTAGCCGCCGTCCCGGCGCGCGCCCTCCTCACGTTCGCCCGCGCCATCGCGGCCTGCCCGCGGCTCGCCTTCCGCCGTCTGGTCCGCCTGGCCGTCGCCGTCCCCCGCGACCGGCAGGTCGAGCCGGTCCAGACGGGCATCCAGGTCCTCGATGCGCGCGGCAAGCGCGGCCGTGAACTCACGAACGCTCGGCGCCTCGAACAGAAGCCGGATGGAAACATCCGCGTCGAGTTGCTCGCCGAGCCTCGAGGTCACCTGGGTGACGAGAAGCGAATGCCCACCGAGTGCGAAGAAATTATCGGTAACACCAAAGCCGTCGTGCCCCAGCACCATGGCCCACACACGGTGGACAAGCGCCTCCGCGCGATTGGCGGGAGCCTCGCGCGCGCCTTCCGCAATGCGCGCGGAAAGCTCGGCCTCGGCATCCGGAAGGCGCGCACGGTCCACCTTTCCCGCAGGCGTCAGCGGCACCTCGTCAATGGGGATCACCTGGGCCGGCACCATGTAGTCGGGCAGAAGTCCGCGCGCACGCGCCAGAATGTCGCCACCCGCCCCTGCGTCCCGGGTCGCCACATAGGCGACGATGCGCTTTTCCCCGTTCGCGCCCGTCACGCATTGCACCGTGGCATTGTCGACGCCGTCCTGCTCCTTGAGCACCTCCTCGATTTCCGCCGGCTCGATACGAAAGCCCCTCAACTCGATCTGGTCGTCGATACGTCCGAGATAGTCGACCTCGCCGGTTTGAAGGACACGCGCGAGATCACCGGTGCGATAAAGCCGGCCCCCCTCGTCACCACTCAGGAAGTCCGGCAGGAACCGCTCCGCCGTCAGGTCCGGCCGGCCCATGTAGCCACGCCCCACCCCTGCTCCCCCGATGAGAAGCTCCCCCGCCACACCGATGGGACAGAGTTCGAAATTCTCGTCGACCACATAATGCCGGTAGTTGGGCAGCGGCCCGCCGATGGTCGGCTTCCCCTCGCCCGGCCGGCACCGGTGCATGGTCGTTCCGACCGTCGTTTCAGTCGGCCCGTAGGCGTTGAAGAACCCCCGGTCCGCGCCCCATTTCCCGACCACGCTTTCGGGAAGCGCCGCGCCGCCTGACACCACGCTCCGGAGATCCGGCAAGGGGCGGGCGCGCAGGCTCGCCCACAGCGACGGCGGCAGCGTTATGGAGGTGATCCGCTCGCGCTCGAGCAGGTCGAAAAGCTCCTCGCCCGCCGGCATGTCGACGCGCGGGGCAAGCACGATCTCGCCACCCGACAGCAGCGCCTCGAAGATCTCGCGCACGGACACGTCGAACCCGAAGGAGGAAAACTGCAGGATCCGGGCGCCGGGCCCCAGGCCCAGCGCCTCCACGGTGCCCGCGATCAGGTTGATGACGCTGCGATGCTCGATCATCACCCCCTTGGGGCGCCCCGTGGAACCGGAGGTGTAGATGACGTAGGCAAGCTGGCGCGGATGCACCCGCGTCTCCAGGGCCGCATCGGACAGGCCGGCGGCGGGATCCTCGCCCCGGTCGAAAACGACGACCTTTTCGCGCGCGCTCACGGGCATCGCAGCGAAACGGGGCGCGAGGTCGCTCTGGGTCACGACCATGGCGGCCCCCGCGTCCTCCAGCATGTAGGCGATGCGTCCGTCCGGATAGCGCGGGTCGAGCGCGAGATAGGCACGGCCCGACTTGAGGATCCCGAACATGGCAATCGCGAGTTCCGCGGATCCGTCCATGCACAACGCGACCACCGCCCCCTCTTCGAGGCCCGATGCGTCGAGCAACCGGGCGAAGGCATTGGTACGCGCGTCAAACTCCGTGTAGCTCAGGTCCCGGCCGAGATAGCGCACCGCCGGCGCATCGCCATGGGCGGCAACACATTCCGCAAACCGCTCGGGAATCGAGATCTCGCGCAAGGGCCGGCCGGTGTCGTTGAATGCCGTGACGAGCCTGTCGCGATCCCCCGCGCTCATCACCGGCAGAGTGCCGATGGCGCGTTCACTGTCGCGCGCCGCCGCGGCCAGCATCTCGCGAAACCCCTCGTGCCAGCGCGTGACCGTCTCGTGCGAGAACAGCTCGGTCGAATACTCGAAGGTTCCTGCAAACCGGTTTCCCATCGCCTGCATCTGCAGGGTGAGGTCGAACTTCGACGTGCTGGTGTTCACCGAGGCCGGAGGGTCGGGATAATAGGGCGCATCGGGTGCGATCGTCGTCCCCGTGAAGTCGAACATGGCCTGGAAGATTGGGTTGATGTTGGCGCTGCGCACGGGCTGCACCGCTTCCACGATCTTCTCGAAGGGAAGATCCTCGTTGCCGAGCGCGTCGAGGGTCGTCTCCCGCACGGCCATCAGCGCCTCGGCGAAGGTCATCGTCGGCTCGAGATCGCTGACCATGACGAGACTGTTGACGAAAAAGCCGATCAGCGGTTCCACATCGGTCGTGGTACGTGCCGCCGTCGGTGAGCCGACGATCACCCGCCTTTTGCCGGTGATGCGGAACAGAAACACCTTGAAGGCAGCCAGGAACAACATGAAGGGCGTGACGCCCAGCCCGCGCGCCAGTTCCGCCAGAGCCCTGCTCGTATCCGGGTCGAGCGCGAAGCTCTGGGTCGCGCCGGCAAACGTCAGATGGGCCGGACGCGGCCGGTCCGCGGGCAGCGGCAGCACAAGGTCGTCCCCGGCCAGCTTTTCCTTCCAGGCCGCGAGACGTACAGCCACCCGCTCGCCGTTGAAGGCCTCGTGCTGGCGCGCGGCATGGTCGGCGAAACTGATCGGCAGCGCGGGCAGAACCGGCCGCTCCCCGGCCCGATAGGCCTCCAGGATCGCGTTGAACTCCCGCTGGAAGATACCGATCGACCAGCCGTCGGACACGATGTGGTGCAGGCAGTAGACGAACCAGGCATCGCGCGTGCCGCGCCGGAGCAGGCGCGCGCGCATCAACGGTCCGGCCGCAAGATCGAAGGTCCGGTCCCCGACCTCCTTCAAGGCCTTGGCGAGTTCCGCGTTGAACCGGTCGTCGGACAGGTCCGGCCCGAAGTCCTCGACCTCGAAGGGGATTGCGGCATCCGGCACCGGCTCGGCATGAGGTTTTCCGCCCACCGCCACGAAGCGGGTCCGGATCGGCTGGTGGCGGTCGGCGATGAGATCGAGCGCGGCGGAGACCATGTCGGGTCGCGCATCCCCGGAGATCGGCAGGTAGGCGGGGAGATTGTAGAGCGGGGAGTCCGGGTTGTAGCGATCCAGGAACCACAGTCGCTCCTGCGAGAACGACAGGGGAAGCAGCCCCTGCGCACCGCGCCGGTTCCCGGCTCCCCTTTCAGTCGTCATGAGACCGGTCATCGGCGCCCCCGTTTCCTGATGCTCGCTTGCAAGCCCGCAGCCCGGACCTCACGCCATCGTGTCAGCCGCTCGCGTACCAGGAGCGCAGCGTCTCCACCTGCATCCTGGCCGCCGGATGCAGGTCATCCGTCTCGATCCCGGAAAGCAGGGAGGACACGTTTTCGGCGTGCTTCCTGCCGAGTGCTTCCATGTCGCGTTCGCACATGCCGCGAATGTCGGCGTCCCGGGTAAGTCCCTCGAACCAGATCTTGCTGGCCTCCGGATCGAGGACCGACAGGTTGCACAGGGTTGCCTGCAGGGCCTGGATACGAAGCTGCGCCTTGGCGATATCGGCGGAAATTTCGCGCAGCTCCTCCGCCTCCATCGCAGCGCCGCCGTATTGCGCCTGCCAAAGGGCCGTGTGCTGGGACTGGACCCGCCGCCACAGTTCCATCATCTCCTGCTGCAGTTCGGCGCCACGTTCCGCCAGACGCTCCTGCACTTCCGCGTGCAGCGCGCCCAGTTCGGCACCCGCCGCGCCACAGCGTTCGCGCATGTCCTGCTCGCGCGCGAAGCGGGCCTGTTCCAGTTCGACCTGGAGCCGTTGCAGGTCCAGATCGGACGGACCCGCCCGCTCCAGCCCGTCACGTTCCGGAGCCGCCTTGCGCCCGGACGCCTTCGCCCGGCCCCCGGCTTTCGTGTTCGCCGGAGTGTCTCCGGAGGATGCCTTCTTGTCCTCGTCCGCCATGATGCCGTCCTCGCATTGCTGGCCCTGGAGTATCGGCCCGAGCCTCTTCGCAAGGGCCCTCACCTCAGACGGCGGTGGAAACACGCCCGTGCGTGCGCGCCGCCGCCTCCACCTCGAGCGCGACGGACGCGTCACCGCCGTCGAGATCGCGCAGAATTTCCTCCGCCCGTATGGGCATGAGCGACAGCAGGATCTCGCTGAGCCCGTGCGTATGCTCGCAATAGCCCTGCATGTAGACCTTGGGCAGGAAGTCCTCGCGCCGCTCGATATGGTAGTCGCGCGCGAACACATAGCGCCCCTCGGCGTCGGTGCGCAGATAGGGCGCTATGCCCTCCAGAAGCGGCTCCGGCATGGGATAGCGATAGCCGGTGGCGAAGATGACCACGTCGCAAGCGTGTTCGCGCGTCTCTCCGCTGAGCATGTCGCGCAGGGTGACGATCGCCTGCCCGTCGCTTTCGCGTGCCGCGAGCGCTTCGGTAAATCGCTGGACGCTCAACCGGTTCCGCCCGGTCGCGCGATCCTGGTACAGCGCGTCATAGAGAACGGGCAGGAGGTCGAAGTCGACCGCGGAATGGGTCACGTCCGCATGATGCCTGAGCAGCGTCTCGCGCATCTCCGGCGAGGCGCGGTAGAACATGTCCACCGCCTCGGGAAAGAAGATCTCGTTGACGAAATGGGTGTCGTCCTGCGGCTTGAAGGCGAAGCCGCGATGGGCGACGGCCACCTCTGCCTCGGGATAGGCGTTGATCGCGTACTGGAACACGTCACCCGCCGTCTGTCCGGCCCCCACGACCAGGATCCTGTAGCGCCCCTCGGTCGAGGGACAGTTGCGTTCGACCGCGCCCCTGGTGCGGGCCGAATGCACGATCCGCCCGCTCTCGCTCTCCCTGATGCCGGCCGGCATCACGGGCTTGCCGCCAAGGCCGACCGAGACATTGCGCGCCCGCCAGGCCAGCGGCTTGCAGGTTTCGACCTCGTGGCCGACAAGCCGCAGGGGGCGCACGATGCCGTCCTTGCTTTCCACCGGCTCGATGGCATCCACCTCGACACCATAGGCAACCTGGCGACCGAAGAACTTCGCCACCCACAGGTAGTAGTCGCTGAACTCCTGACGCGAAGGGAAGAAGGTGCGCAGGTTGATGAACTCGTGCAGCCGCTTCTGTTCGAACAGGTAGCTGAGGAAGGTGAACCGGCTCTGCGGATTGCGCATCAGCGCCAGGTCCTTGAGAAAGTTGACCTGAAGCTTGGAATCAGGGAGCAGCATGTCAGGGTGCCAGACCACCTCCCGCCGCTTTTCCAGGAACACCGGCTGCGCTCCGGAGTAAGCCCCTTCGGCCTCCATTTCCTGGGCTGCCACGGCAATCGCCAGATGCGACGGCCCGAAGCCGATGCCCACAAGATCGTGGTCATGGTCGTAGGATGCTGCAAACATTGGTCACCCCGATATGAAAAGGGTTGAATACTGAATGCATATGCAAGCTTACGTTGCGTACGCTACGCCAACACCATCCTCATAACAAGGGCTATATTCAATTTTCGCCATCAAAAGGATATTCAAGAACCAAAAAATCAATCTATATAAGCTATTATCGGATATACTAATGTATTAATTAGAATATTAATTCAATAATTTCATATACTTTAAATAAATAACCCTGCGTCATAAAGTGTGTCTCACGTCTAAATATACATAACTATCGAATATTTATGCCTTCACTGCTAGGTATATTGAAGCACACATCTCCCGGCGGAACCTGGTCCGCCGGGAAACCATTTCGCCCTTGCCCTGCAGGCCTACTCGGCTGCCTCGTCCACGCGCATGTGCAGCGGGCAACCGCCGGCCGGCAGGTCGTTCGTTTCCTTCAGTCCGTACTGCCACCACTCGATCTCGCCCGCCTCATAGCTTCCCAGGAGAGGACTGTGCGGCAGGTCGTCATAGGCCTCGACGCGCGAGCGGATGCGCGCGCGCATGAGGCGCCCCGGAACAGTATCGCCCGCGACCCGGTCGAACCGCTCGCGCGGATTGATGACCATGGTGAAGGCCGGCCCGAGATTGCGGCTCCGCCGCACCACATGGGCCGGATTGCTCATGTTCACGAAGATCTGGGTGCCACCGAAGCACATGGTCCAGAAGGGGCTTTCGGGATCCCTCGACACGCTGTCGGGCCAATGGCCGGGGTCGACGTCATGCCAGTACTGCAGCGCGCGCCAGCCATGGGCATGATAGTCCTCGACATGCTCGCCGATCACGGTCGCGGGATCGAAGAGCATCACCAGCGGCTCCGCGGTGGCAACGTCCCCGTCCCAGTCACGCGCCCGCGCCAGATAGGCAAGAAGGTCGTCCGCCGCCATGTCGAGCGAGACCGGATCCGTCCCTCGCGCGAAGGCGAACAGGATCCGGCCCCGTCGGCACGCGGCCTGGGAAAACACGCAAGGAAAGCCCGACGGCGGCCTCAGCCGGTCGAGCAGCGCGCGCCCGGCCTCGATCTGCCATGCCTTCATGCCGGGCGCTCCGGCTTCGATGTCACTTTGCAGGTAAAGGGTCACGTCAACGTCTCCTCTCCGTGGGCCCGCCGCACACACGGGCGACGGGCTGATGGACCGGATCCGCGCGCGGACGGGCCGCGCCGGACCAGGCCGGCACACCCGGGAACCGGGTTCGGAGACGGGAGGGCGACGGCGCGCACCTCCCCGAAATCGGCGCGTTGTCCGCGCCGGATCGTCACATGGCGGCGGTCTCCCGCTCTCGGGTTTCCGCCTGCCTCCTCCCCCCGCAAGCAACTTCCCCGGGAGGCGGCGCGAGGCCGCCCACTCTGTTATGAGTTGCAATAACAACCTTCCGCAACTTGGCAGAAATGCAGAACGTGCCCGTGGTTGCCGGCGATTGCGGGAACACGTCCGACAAGCTACGAGTGAGGCAAACGATCGCCTTCCAGGAGACCCCGATGCCGTTCGACGCGCGAAACGACCTTCCCGAGACCCCCGCACTCGTGCTTGACGAAAGCGTCGTCCAGGCCAACATCGACCGCCTTCAGGCCCACTGCGACGCCCGGGGCGTGCGTCTGCGTCCCCATATCAAGACGCACAAGATCCCCCGCTTCGCCCTTGCCCAGGTGGCGGCGGGCGCGGCCGGCATCACCTGCCAGAAAATCGGCGAGGCGGAGGTCATGGCCGACGCGGGCCTGGACGACATCCTCATCACCTACAACATCGTCGGCGCGGAGAAATGCGCCCGCCTGCGCCGCCTCTCGGATCGCCTGCGCCATCTGGCGGTCACCGTGGACAGTGCCGCGACGGTCGACGGCCTGTCGGCGGCCTTCGAGACGGCCGAACGGCCTCTCGTCGTGCTGGTGGAATGCGACACGGGCGCCGGCCGCTGCGGTGTCCAGAGTCCGGAAGAGGCCGCCGCGCTCGCCGCCCGCATCGAGGCTGCTCCGGGACTTTCCTACGGCGGGCTGATGACCTTCCCCGCCGTCGGCGATCTGGACGGCGTCGCCCGCTTCATGCGCCGGGCGCTTGAACTGGTCGCGGAGCGCGGCCTGTCATGTCGCGAGGTTTCCAGCGGCGGCACGCCGGACATGTGGAAGTCCGGCGAGGACGACTTCGTGACCGAATACCGGGCCGGCACCTATATCTTCAATGACCGCTCGCTGGTGAACCGGGGCACGGTTCCGCTGGAGGCCTGCGCCGCGCGCGTTCACGCGACCGTGGTCAGCGCGCCGACCCCGACGCGGCTCGTGGTCGACGCCGGCTCCAAGGTGCTGACGACCGACCTCTTCGGACAGACCGGCCACGGCACGGTGATCGGCCATCCGGAGGCGGATGTCGTCGGTCTCAGCGAGGAGCACGGCGTGATCCATCTGCCAAAGGATCACGGCCTGGCCGTCGGCGACCGGGTCGAGATCGTGCCGAACCACATCTGCGTGGTGGTGAACATGTTCGACGAGATCTTTCTGCGCCGAACGGACGGAACACTCGAGACGGTGCCCGTTGCCGCGCGCGGCAAGGTGACCTGAGACCAACGCACCTGCGCAAGGCAGGCGGCGGGGATCAGCCGCCCGCGGCCGCCAGCACCGCATCCCGCGGCTCGTCGGGATCGAAATACTCCCCATGCGCGGCACGGATCGAGGAAATGATCCCGGCAATGCGGCTCAGGTGAGCCCGCATCCGCCGGATGGCCTCGTCCTCGTCGCGCGCCGCCATGGCTTCCAGAATGGAGATGTGGTCGGCAAGGGCGAGGCCGGCGCCGTTTTCCAGCGACAGGTAGCGCACCCGGTCCATATGCGCCTTGTTGTCCCGGATGAGCGTCCAGACGTGGCTGTGGCCCGCGATCTCGCAAATGCGGTTGTGAAAGGCATCGTCGAGCGCATGGAACCCGTGGCGGTCGTCGTCGGCAACGGCCTCTCGCTGGCGCTCGATCATCCGCCCCAGTTCATCGATTACCTGGGGCGTCACGTTCGGCAGCGCGGCGCGCATGATCTCCAGTTCCAGTGCCGTGCGCACGAACCGTGCCTGAAGCACCGCCTCGACGGAAATCTGCGTGACCACCGTCGCCCGCTGCGGCCGGATGAGCAGGAAGCCCTGCTGTGAGAGGCGGTAGAAGGCGTCGCGCACCGGCTGGCGGCTGACCCCCAGACGCTTGGCGACCTCGGCCTCGGACAGCTTGGTGCCGGGCGGCAGGTCCAGGCCGATCACACGCTGGTAAAGCTCGCCGAACACAAGGTCGGTGACCGAGGGCGCGCGCGTCAGGTCGGGCGCCGTCAACTTGATCTCGTCACTCATGTCTCGTGTCCGCTCCCGCCGCCGGCCGGCTTCCGGCGGTTCCCTTCGTGTCGTCTCCCGCGCCACCGGTCCCTCGGGTTTTCCGCGGGCCGTCGCGCATTCCGTTTCCGGTGGTGTCCTGCCCCGGATCGGAGCCGTTTTCCACCGTCAATCGTCTTCCTCCCGCCATTTGCGGGGAACACCGCAACGTCCGGCGAGAATTGGTCGACCAATTCTGGTAAGTTGTCGACCAGACGAGAGGCATCCTTCATGCGATGGCGCCAGGACCAGCGCTCCCCCTTCTCACGCAAGCCCGCCACGCCAGGCGAACGCTGCGGCAAGAAAACGGGAACCGACGAGCAGACGCAGAAGCATGATTGACTCCGCTTGCCGACTAACATATTAGCTTACTAGACGATCCGCCACCCCAAAAGCGCAGGCCTTGGGGGGGCATCTGGAGGTCACGAATGGCGCTTTTGAGCGAAGACCGTCTGTTTCCGGTCGAGGACAGGACACGCGGACTGGCACGGTCCATCTACGGCACGATCCGCGATCTGCCGATCGTCAGCCCGCATGGTCATACCGACCCGGCCTGGTTTGCCGAAAACGACCGGTTCCCCGATCCCGCGCGCCTGTTCGTCGTGCCCGATCACTACGTGTTCAGGATGCTCTGCTCCCAGGGCGTCGCGCTGACGGACCTCGGCGTTCCCCGCGTCGACGGCGGCGAGAGCGAGCAGGATCCGCGCAAGATCTGGCGCACCTTCGCGAAGCACTTCCACCTGTTTCGCGGCACCCCGTCCTCCATGTGGCTGAACCATGCCTTCCAGGAGGTCTTCGGTCTCGACGTGCCGCTGTCCGCCGACACCGCGGACCACTACTACGACCATATCGACGCCTGCCTCGCGAAGCCGGAGTTCCGCCCACGTGCGTTGTTCGAGCGCTTCAACATCGAGGTCATCTCGACCACCGAGGCAGCGACCGACGAACTCGCCCATCACCGCAAGCTGCGTGACAGCGGCTGGACGGGGCGCGTGGTCACCGCCTATCGGCCCGACAGCGTCATCGATCCCGAGTTCGAGGGCTTTGCGGACAATGTCGCGCGCCTCGGCGAACTCAGCGGGGAGGACACCACGACATTCGCCGGCTACCTCGCCGCCCACCGGGCGCGCCGCGCCTGCTTCAAGGCGTTCGGCGCGACGTCCTCGGACCATGGCGCCCCGAGCGCGCGTACTGAGGACCTTCCGCGCGCGGAGGCCGAGCGGATCTTCGGCAAGGCGCTTGCCGGCACCTGCACCGCCGAGGAGGCCGATGCCTTCCGTGGCCACATGCTCACCGAGATGGCGCGCATGAGCCTCGACGACGGACTGGTGATGCAGATCCATCCAGGCTCCTTCCGCAACCATTCCAGCACGGTCATGGCGCGCTTCGGTCGCGACAAGGGCTTCGACATCCCCACCCGCACGGACTACGTGCGCGCGCTCAAGCCGCTGCTCGACGCCGTCGGCATGGAGCCGGGCCTGACCATCATTCTCTTCACGCTGGACGAGACGTCCTACTCGCGCGAGCTCGCGCCGCTGGCCGGTGTCTATCCGACCCTGCGCCTGGGCCCGCCCTGGTGGTTCCACGACAGCCCCGAGGGCATGCGCCGCTTCCGCGAGATGGCGACGGAGACCGCGGGCTTCTTCAACACGGTCGGGTTCAATGACGACACCCGCGCCTTTTGTTCCATCCCCGCGCGCCACGATGTGGCCCGGCGGGTCGATGCCGGCTTCCTCGCAACACTCGTCGAGACCGGAAGGCTCGCCGAAAGCGAGGCTTACGAGGTCGCCTATGACCTCACGTATCGCCTGGTGAAGGAGGCTTACAGGCTCTGAGGAGCATCACCGGGCCGGTTCGGTTTTTTAGGGAGGAGACTGAGCAATGGCATTCTGGAAGAACATGACGGCCGCGGCGGCACTCATCGCGGCCTCGACCCTGACGGCCCAGGCGGCCGACATGGTCCTTCGCTCGTCGGACACGCACCCCGACGGCTATCCCACCGTGGAGGCGGTGAAGCACATGGGCAAGCTCCTGGAGGAGCGGACGGACGGGCGTCTCGGCATCGAGGTGTTCCACTCCGCCCAGCTCGGCCAGGAGAAGGACACCATCGAGCAGACGCAGTTCGGCGTCATCGACATGAACCGCGTCTCGCTCGGCCCGTTCAACAACATCATCGAGGAAACCCAGGTTCCCTCGCTGCCCTACATCTTCCGTTCCACCGAACACATGCACAAGGTCATGGACGGCCCCGTGGGTGAGGAAATCCTCGCCGCCTTCGCCGACCACGACCTGATCGGCCTGGCCTTCTACGACGGCGGCTCGCGTTCGTTCTACAATTCGGAGAAGCCCATCAAGTCGATGGACGACCTTTCCGGCATGAAGTTCCGCGTGATGCAGTCGGATCTCTTCGTCGACATGGTCGGCGCGCTCGGCGCAAACGCCACTCCGATGCCCTATGGCGAGGTCTACTCCTCGATCCAGACCGGCGTCATCGACGGCGCTGAGAACAACTGGCCTTCCTACGAGAGCTCGGGCCACTTCGAAGTCGCCAAGTACTACACGCTCGACCAGCACCTGATCGTGCCGGAAGTGCTCGTGATGTCGAAGAAGACCTGGGACAAGCTGTCCGAGGAAGACCAGAAGATCGTCCGTCAGGCGGCAAAGGACTCCGTCCCCCACATGCGCAAGCTGTGGGCCGAGCGCGAAGCGGCCTCGGAGGCCAAGGTGCGCGAGTCCGGCGTCGAGGTGATCACCGAAATCGACAAGACGCCCTTCATCGAGGCGATGAAGCCGGTCTACGAGAAGTACGTGACCTCCGACAAGCTGAAGGATCTCGTCGCCCGCATCCAGGCGACGAAGTAAGCGACCAGCAGCCCCGGCGGGCCGCGGCGCACCAGCGTGCCGCGGCCCGTCCCGTGCCGGGAGGGCAATGACGTGCAGATCCTGATGACCCGTGTCGCCAGGGCGACCGGGCTGACAGCGCGGGTGGCGCTTTGGGCCTCCGCCGCAGGCCTGGTGCTGATGACGGCTTTCATCACCATCCAGGTCTTTTTCCGCTACGTGCTCAACGACAGCCAGGCGTGGACCGAACCCGCCTCTGTCATGCTCATGGGCTGGTTCATCTTTCTCGGCGCCGCCGTCGGCATCCGGGAGGGCTATCACCTTTCCTTCGACGTGCTGCTCTACGTGCTGCCCCAGCGCGCGAAACTCGCGCTCTACTCCGTCTCGGACGCCGTCGTCATCGCCTTCGGCGTCGGCATGATCTGGTTCGGCGCCGAGCTCGCGGAAAAGACCGCCGGCAACAAGCTGCCCTCGCTCGGCATATCCGGCGCCTTCGATTTCCTGCCGCTGGTCGCCGGCGGCATCCTCATCGTCCTGTTCTCGCTCGAGCGTCTCGCCCGCCGCGCCGCCGGTCTGCCGACGGCCCGCTTCGGCGAAACCGATCCGGAGACGTAAGACCGTGGAACTTCTCGTCCTGTTCGGGACCTTCTCGGTCCTGCTTCTCATCGGCACGCCCGTGGCCTTCTGCCTCGGCGTCGCGTCCTTCGCCACCATCGTCTACATCGGCCTGCCGCCGGTCGTCGTCTTCCAGCGTCTGAACTCAGGCGTCTCGGTCTTCGCGCTGATGGCGATCCCCTTCTTCATCTACGCCGGCGAACTCATGGTACGCGGCGACATCGCCCGCCGCCTGGTGGCGCTGGCGGGCTCGCTCGTCGGCCATTTGCGCGGCGGGCTTGGGCAGGTGAACATCACCGCCTCGGTGCTGTTCGGCGGTATTTCGGGCTCGGCGGCGGCCGACGCATCGGCCATCGGCGGCCTGATGATCCCGCAGATGAAGGAGCGCGGCTACGACGTCGACTACGGCGTCAACGTCACCGTGCTGTCCTCCATCATCGCGCTGATGCTGCCGCCCTCCCACAACATGATCATCTACTCGATCTCCGCGGGCGGGCGGATCTCCATCGCCGACCTGTTCACCGCCGGCATCCTGCCCGGCCTGATGCTGGCGCTCAGCCTCATGGTGGCGGCCTGGTACATGGCGAAAAAGCGCGGCTATCCGGTGGAACCCTTCGGCGGCTGGGGCATGGTGGGCACGCTTTTCGTGAACGCCATTCCCGGCATCATGCTCATCGCCATCATCTTCGGCGGCGTGCGCTCGGGCATCTTCACCGCCTCGGAAAGCTCCTGCGTGGCCGTGGTCTACGCGCTGTTCGTGACGGTCGTCGCCTATCGCACCATGAACTGGAACGCCTTCGTCGGCGCGACGACGGCGGCCGTGCGAACCACCGCCATGGTGCTGCTGGTGATCGGCTGCGCGGCCTCCTTCGGCTGGCTTCTGGCTTATCTGCGGGTTCCCGGCACGCTGGTTCAGCTCATGCAGCACGTCTCGGAGAACCCGATCATCGTGTTGCTGCTCATCAACGTGCTGCTGCTGTTTCTCGGCACCTTCATGGACATGAGCCCGCTGATCGTCATCACCACGCCGATCTTCCTGCCCGTCGCCCAGGCCTTCGGCGTCGATCCGGTGCACTTCGGCGTCATCCTGATCCTCAACCTGGGCATCGGCCTGTGCACGCCACCCGTCGGCGCGGTGCTTTTCGTGGGCTGCGCGGTGGGCCGCATATCCGTGTGGCAGGCCGTTCGCACGATCTGGCCGTTCTACTTCGCCGCCGTCGCGACGCTCATCCTCGTCACCTATGTGCCGGCGCTGTCCCTGTGGCTGCCGTCGCTGTTCCACTGATCCCGCAAAGGTCGGACCATGACACACGTGCGAAGCTTCAAGCCCGTTCCGGCGGATCCCGGCGTCACCCGACAGGTGCTCGCCGACGCTCCGGACCTGATGGTCGTCTCCTTCACCTTCGAGGAGGGGGCGAAGGGAACGCTGCATTCCCATCCGCATGTCCAGTCGACCTACGTCGAGGCGGGCCGCTTCGCCTTCACGATCTCCGGCGAGACCTTCGAGGTCGGGCCGGGCGACAGCTTCGTGATCCCCTCCGGGGCCGAACATGGCTGCGCCTGCCTGAGCGCGGGCCGCCTCATCGACACCTTCACCCCGCGCCGCGACGACTTCCTCTGAAGCCGACGCCGCGTCCCGCCTTGCGAAAGGACACACCATGCTGACCGTCGAGACCCGCCACGCCGTGCATCAGGACCATGCGAAGACCATGGACACCGACACGCTGCGCCGGCACTTCCGTGTCGCGGACATCTTCGCCGACGGGGAGATCCGCCTCGTCTACACCCACTATGACCGCATGGTTGTCGGAGGAGCCGTGCCCGGCGCCGGCACGCTCACCCTCGACAAGGTGGACGAGACCCGCACGACGACCTTCCTGGAGCGTCGCGAGATGGCGGTGGTCAACATCGGCGATACCGGAACGGTCGAGGCGAACGATACGTCCTACGAACTCGGACGCGGCGACGTGCTCTATCTCGGCATGGGCACGGGCGCGGTCACCTTCTCCGGTGGCGGGCGCTTCTACATCACCTCCGCGCCGGCGCATCGCGCCCTGCCCTCGCGCCGCATCACGCTGGCGGAATCCAACGCCGTGAAGCTGGGCGCGGTCGAGACCTCCAACAAGCGCACCATCAACCAGTTCGTGCATCCGCTCGTCATGGAGAGCTGCCAGCTCGTGCTGGGCTACACCACGCTCGAGGACGGCTCGGTGTGGAACACCATGCCAGCCCACGTCCACGACCGGCGCATGGAGGCGTATCTCTACTTCAACATGGGCGCGGACCAGCGCATCCTTCACGTCATGGGCGAGCCCGACGAGACGCGGCACATGGTGCTGGCCAACGAGGAAGGCGCCCTCTCCCCACCCTGGTCGGTGCACTGCGGCGCGGGCACGGGCGGCTACACCTTCATCTGGGCCATGGCCGGCGACAACGTCGATTACACCGACATGGACTTCGTCTCCATGGGAGACATGAAATGAGCGGCCTGTTCTCCCTGAGCGGCCGCAAGGCGCTTGTCACCGGCGCCAACACCGGCATCGGCCAGGCCATCGCCGTCGCGCTGGCATCCGCCGGCGCCGAGGTCACCTGCGCGGGCCGGCGCGGCTGCGACGAGACGCTGGCCGCCATCGTCGCGGCCGGAGGCCGGGGCCAGGAGCTTCATCTCGATTTCGCCGATCCCATGGCCGCGCGCGAGCTGTTCGACGACGCGGATTATTCGATCCTGGTCAACAACGCCGGCATCATCCGCCGCGCCGACAGCACGGACCTTTCCGAGGACGACTGGGACGCGGTCATGGACGTGAACCTGAAGGCGCTGTTCTTCACCACCCAGTCCTTCGCCAGGGCGCTGCTGGCGCGCGGGGAAGGCGGGTCCGTGGTCAACATCGCCTCGCTGCTGTCCTTCCAGGGCGGCATTCGCGTCGCCTCCTACACCGCCGCCAAGCACGGCGTCGCGGGCGTGACGAAGATCCTCGCCAACGAGTGGGCGGCGAAGGGCATCAACGTCAACGCCATCGCGCCCGGCTACATCGCCACCAACAACACCGAGGCGCTGCGCGCCGACCCCGAGCGCAGCCGCGCCATCCTGGAGCGCATTCCCGCCGGGCGCTGGGGAGAACCCGAAGACATCGGCGGCACGGCGGCCTTCCTGTGCTCGCCCGCCGCGCGCTATATCCACGGCACCGTGATTCCCGTTGATGGAGGCTGGCTTGCCCGCTGATTATCCCCGCCTGACCCGTTCGAACGACGCCCGCCCTGGCGTTGGCATCGTGCACCTGGGCCTTGGCGCCTTTTTCCGCGCCCATGGCGCAATCTACATCGCCGAGGCCATGGCCGCCTCCGGCGGCGACTGGGGCATCACCGGCGTGTCCCTCAAACGCCCCGACCAACGTGACCGGCTGGCGCCGCAGGGCTGCGCCTACACCGCGCTCGAGCTTGGCCCCGACGGCGAGCACCCGCGCGTCATCGAGGTGATCGAGAACGTGCTCGTCGCGCCGGAGGACCCGGCGGCCGTGGTCGCCGCCATGGCGGCTCCGGGCGTCAGGATCGTCTCGCTGACGGTCACCGAAAAGGGCTACTGCCATGAGCCGGCGACCGGACGCCTGATGCGGGACCATCCCGACATCAAGGCCGATCTCGCCAACCCCGAGCGCCCCTCCTCCGCGCCCGGCTTCATCGTGCGCGCGCTGGCCGCACGCCGCGCGGCCGGCCTGCCGCCGTTCACGGTGATGAGCTGCGACAACCTGCCCGACAACGGTCATCTGCTGCGTGGCGTCGTGCTCGATCTCGCGGCCCTCGTCGATCCGGGCCTCGCCGCCTGGATCGAAAAGGAGGGCAGCTTCCCGGCAACCATGGTCGACCGCATCGTTCCCGCCACCAAGGACGAGGATCTCGACCGCGTGGCGGAGCTCACCGGCAGGCGCGACGAGAGCCCCGTACTGCACGAACCTTTCCGCCAGTGGGTCATCGAGGATGATTTCGTGGACGGGATGCGTCCCGACCTGGGCGCCGTCGGCGTGGAACTGGTCGAGGACGTGGCCCCCTACGAGGCGATGAAGCTGCGCTGCCTGAACGGCACCCATTCCACGCTTGCCTATCTGGGCTATCTCGCCGGGCACGAGACCATCGCCGAGACGGTCGCCGACGAGGCCTTCGCCCTCTTCGTCACCCGCGTCTGGGACGAGGAGATCATCCCCGGTCTCACGCCGCCGCCGGGTGTCTCGCTGACGGACTACTCCCGCGCGCTGCTCGCACGCTATGCCAACCCCGGCATTCGCCACCGCACATGGCAGATCGCCATGGACGGCTCGCAAAAGCTTCCCCAGCGCATCCTGACCCAGCTCGCCGAGGGCCTTGCCGCCGGGCGCGCCATGTCCGGCCTCACCCTCGCGGTCGCCGCATGGATGCGCTACGTCGGAGGCACCGACGAGAAGGGCGCCGCGATCGACGTGCGCGACCCGATGGCCGAAAGGCTCAAGGCGCTCAGCGACGCCGCCCCGGATCCGCGCGGCAAGGCTATGGCGCTTCTCGGCGTCGCGGAGGTGTTCCCGGCGGAGCTGCGTGACAACGCCGACTTCCGCGAGCGTCTCGCGACAGCCTACGCCGGCCTTGCCGAAAAGGGCGCGCGCGCCATGGTCGAGAGCTGCCATGCGTGAAAGCTGGCGCTGGTACGGCCCGCTTGACCGGATCGGCCTTCAGGAGATCGCACAGACCGGTGCCAGCGGCATCGTGACGGCTCTCCATGAGATCCCCTACGGCGAGGTCTGGACCGCCGAGGCGATCGAGGCGCGCAAGCGCCTCGTCGCCAACGCGGACCTGGGCCTTGAGTGGGCCGTGGTGGAAAGCCTGCCCGTGCATGAGCGCATCAAGCGCGGCGACGGGAAGCTTGACGCGCTCTTCGCCAACTACCGCCAGTCCATGGCGAACCTCGCCGCCGCGGGCGTGCGCACGATCTGCTACAATTTCATGCCGCTCATCGACTGGACGCGCACGCGGCTCCGCAGCCCGGTCGCGCGCGGCGGCACATGCCTGCGCTTCGACACGGTCGAGATGTGCGCCCTCGAACTCTTCATGCTCGAGCGCGGTGAGGCGGAAAACGACTACCCGGCGGAAACCCGCCTGAAGGCCCGGGACTGGTACGACGCCTCGAGCGGGGAGGACCGCGAACGGCTGCTCGCCGCCGTCATGGCCGGCCTCCCCGGCGCCTACGACCGTTATGACATTCCGGGGCTGCGGGCGGCACTTGCCGACTGGACCGGCATCGACGCCGCCACCCTGCGCCGGAACTTCGCCCGCTTCCTGGACGAGGTGATCCCGGCGGCCGAGGATCTTGGAATGCGCTTCTGCGTGCATCCGGACGACCCGCCCCGCGACCTGCTGGGCCTGCCGCGCATCGTCTCCGATGCCGACGACATCGCCTTCGTCCTCGGCCACCGCGAGGAACTCGCCAACGGGCTGACGCTGTGCTCCGGCTCGCTCGGCGCCAATCCGGCCAACGACGTACCCGCCATCGCACGCCGCTTCGCGGACCGGATCCATTTCGCCCATCTGCGCAACGTGGCGAAGGAGCCGGACGGCAGCTTCGAGGAAGCCGCGCACCTTGCGGGCGACACCGACATGGTGGCACTGTGCGGCGTCCTTCTTTCCGAGGAGCGCCGGCGGCGATCCGAAGGCCGGGACGACCACGAGATCCCCTTCCGCCCCGATCACGGTCACGAGCTTCTGTCCGACGCCGGACGCGACACCCATCCGGGCTATCCCCTCGTCGGACGCATGCGCGGGCTCGCGGAGCTGCGCGGCGTGATGAGTGCCCTTTCACATCAGGGAACGACATTTCATGGCTAGCCATATCGTGCTGTCCGACAGGGACAGCGTGGCCATCCTCACCGAACGCCAGCCCGCCGGCGCCGATCCGCTCGGCCTCGGCGCGCCGCTTTCGGGCGGCGTGTCCGCCGGTCACAAGATCGCGCGCGCCGCGATCTCCAGGGGCGAGCCCATCCTCAAGTACGGACAGATCATCGGCTACGCCGTCGAGGACATTCCCGCCGGCGCCCATGTGCACAGCCACAATTGCGAAATCGGCGCGCACGAACGCACCTATGACATCGGCGCCGACCTGGAAACCGCCCGCGCGGCCATCCCCGCCGGCGAACAGCCCCGGCATTTCATGGGCTACCACCGTGGCAACGGCGTTTTCGGTACGCGCAACTACATCGCGCTGGTCGCCACGGTGAACTGTTCGGCCACCGTGATCCGCCGCGCCGCCGACATCCTCAACGCCTCCGGCCTCTTCGAGGACCACCCCACGGTCGATGGCGTCGTCGCCTTTGCCCACGGCACGGGCTGCGGCATGTCGGACAAGGGCCCCGGCTGGGAAAACCTGCAGCGCGTTCTGTGGGGCCACGCGACCCACCCCAACGTCGGCGCGACCGTTTTCGTCGGGCTCGGCTGCGAGGTCATGCAGGTGGCGCGCATGGAAGCGCTCTACGGCGGCGACACATCACGCTTCCACGGACTGACCATCCAGGACAGCGGCGGCACCCGCGCCACCATCGAGCGCATCGTCGCCATGGTGAAGGACCTTCTGCCCGAGGTCGGCAAGGCCCGGCGCGAGCAGGCACCGGCCTCCGCCCTGCGCCTGGCGCTGCAGTGCGGCGGCTCCGACGGCTATTCCGGCATCACCGCCAATCCGGCGCTGGGGCGGGCCTGCGACCTGCTGGTCGCGCAGGGCGGCACGGCGGTCCTGTCCGAAACCCCGGAGATATACGGCGCGGAGCAGCTTCTCCTGCGCCGTGCCGCCTCGCCCGAGGTTGCCGAGAAGCTTCTCGCGCGCATTCGCTGGTGGGAGGAATACGCGGCGATGAACGGCGCCTCGCTCGACCAGAACCCGAGCCCGGGCAACAAGGCCGGCGGCCTGACCACCATTCTGGAGAAGTCGCTGGGCGCCGTCGCCAAGGGCGGCAGCACCCCCCTCGCCGACGTCCTTGCCTACGGCGAGCGAATTGCCGGCTCCGGTCTCGTCTTCATGGACACGCCCGGCTACGACCCCGTCTCCGCAACCGGACAGATCGCCGGCGGCTGCCAGGTGCTGGTCTTCACGACCGGACGCGGATCCGCGTTCGGCTCCAAGCCCGCGCCGACGATCAAGGTGGCAACCAACGAGGCGCTTTATCGCGCGATGCCGGACGACATGGACATCAACGCCGGCGAGATCCTCAGCGGCGTCAGCGATCAGGACGCCAAGGGCCGCGAGATCCTGGCACGCGTCCTTGCGGTCGCGTCCGGCGAGACCACATGCTCCGAGGCGCTGGGACTGGGCGACAACGAGTTCGTGCCCTGGCAGGTCGGCGCGGTGCTCTGACGCCGGATCTCCGGGCACACCCTTGCGTCCATATGATCGCAGCTTTATCGTGCTTCGACGATAAGCGGAGGGCGTCATGGCAAGCGAACAGTCCCGACCGGATCCCGACGCGGACGGCGACGCGCGGATCGCCGCCGTGGGACGGGCGCTCGGCCACCCCGCGCGTCTTGGGATCCTGCGTCTGTTGCTGCGTGAGGGCCCCTTGTCGGCGGGCGAGATCGTCGCCGAGATCGGGCTTGCCCAGTCGACCGTCTCCGAGCACCTGCGGCTTTTGAAGGAGGCCGGCGTCGTTATCGCCCGGCACGAGCGTCCGCGCGTCATTCACGCGCTCTACCCCGCCGGGCTCGACCCGATCGCCGCCTTCCTTCTGGATATCCTGGAGGATCCCGATGCCGCGGACGCGGCCGCCCGCATGACAGCGGGGGCACCCGGGCACGGCTGAACCGCCGACGCCAGGGCGTGGCCCCACAAACGCGGCGAAGGACGGCAGTCGCCTTCCGGCTATTTTCGGTCGACCGGGCCGACGTCCAGCAACGGCGAGGCGTCGATGCCACCGGCGTTCAGCATGTCGCCGATACGCTCCAGCGACGCGACGATCATCGCCTGCTCCCAGTCGCGCAGCTTCGCGAACTGCTGCTCGAAGACCTGATGCAGGGGGTCGGGTGCCGAGGTCAGCATCTCGCGTCCGGCATCGGTTGCCCGCACCCAGACGATTCGCCTGTCGGTGCTCCCGCGCGCGCGTGTGATGAGACCGCGCGCCTCCAGCTTGTCGAGCAGTGCGGTGGCCGTTGCCTGGCCGACGCCGGCACGGGCCGCGATGGCCTTCGGCGTCGTCTCACCAGCCTCCGAAACGATAGACAGAACAATGAACTGCGGCGTCGTCAGGCCCGTCGCGCGCGCCAGTGTCCGCGCGTTGAGTTCCGTCGCACGCAAGATGCGCCTCAAGGCAATGAGGCTCGTTTGCACCCGGTCTTCCATGGCACCCCCTTATACCCCTTGTTACCAGAGCGAGCATATTTCGATAATCGAATTTTCGCCGGGCGAATGAATCGAAAAACGTAATATTTTTCATAGTGTTTTCAACGATCTTGGGATACGGGGGTTGAAAACTGCTTCGATGGCCATATTATCTCGCCCAAACAAGCGAGAGGAAGCCATGACGCTCGGGACATTGAAGACTGCCTTGAACAAAGACGACGACATCACTCTCCGACGCCCGCGCGCAGAGGACGGGGCCGCCATCTGGCGGCTGATCGCCAGCTGCGCGCCGCTCGACGAGAACTCGATGTATTGCAACCTCCTGCAATGCGATCACTTCGCCGATACCTGTGTCGTCGCCGAGCGCGCCGGCGAGGTCGTCGGCTGGGTGTCCGGCTATGTGCTCCCGGATGATTCCGAGACGCTGTTCATCTGGCAGGTCGCCGTCTCCGACGCCGCCAAGGGCAAGGGCCTTGCCAAGTGCCTCCTCGCCGAGGTGCTCGAGCGGGACGCGTGCGACGGTGTCACCGCGCTCAAGACCACCATCACCGCCGACAATGAGGCGAGTTGGGGTCTCTTCACCTCCTTCGCGCGCCGCCAGGGCGCATCGCTCGACCGCGAGCCGTACTTTCGCCGCGAGGCGCATTTCGACGGCGAGCATGCGACCGAGCACATGGTGACGATCAGCTTCGCCGAGGCCGCTCGCCGCGCCGCCTGAGGCGCGTCGACCAGCCGCGCAGGCCGCTCCCCTTTCCAGTTCCAGACAATGAGGACGATCATGACGACTGTCGTGAACGACGACCGTGCCATCTTCGCACGCCGCGAATCCGAGGCACGCAGCTACTGCCGCAGCTTCCCCACCGTGTTCGAAAGCGGGCGCGGCGCGCTCCTGAAGGGCGCGGACGGGCGCGAGTATATCGACTTTCTCGCCGGCTGCTCCTCGCTCAACTACGGCCACAACGATCCGGTCATGAAACAGGCGCTGGTGGACTACATCACCGCCGACGGCGTGACCCACGGCCTGGACATGCACACCGACGCCAAGGCGCGGTTCCTCGAGAGCTTCGAGGAGCGCATCCTGCGTCCGCGCGGCATGGACCACCGCATGATGTTCATGGGACCGACGGGCGCGAATGCCGTCGAGGCGGCCATGAAGATCGCCCGCAAGGCCACCGGCCGCACCAATGTGATCGCCTTCACCAACGGCTTTCACGGCGTGACGCTCGGCGCGCTTGCCGCCACCGGCAACGGCTATCATCGCGGCGGCGCGGGCATGGGCCTCGGTGGCGTGACGCGGATGCCCTACGACGGCAGCCTGGGTGACGACGTCGACACGGCCGAGATGCTCGAGACGATGCTCTCCAATCCCTCCAGCGGTATCGAGGCTCCGGCCGCGATCATCCTCGAGGTGGTGCAGGGCGAAGGCGGCCTCAACGCCGCGCGTCCCGAGTGGGTCAAGCGCATCGCCGAGATCGCCCGCGCCCATGGGGCCCTGCTGATCATCGACGACATCCAGGCCGGCTGCGGCCGGACCGGCGGCTTCTTCTCCTTCGACGGAATGGACGTGAAGCCGGACCTGGTCACCATGGCCAAGTCGCTGTCGGGCTTCGGCCTGCCGCTGGCCGCCGTTCTGGTGCGCCCGGAGCATGACGTCCTCGGCCCGGCCGAGCACAACGGCACGTTCCGCGGCAACAACCATGCCTTCGTGACCGCCCGTGCGGCGCTCGAGACCTATTGGGCGGACGATGCGTTCCGTGAGGGTGCCGAGGCGCGCGCCAGGCTTCTCGAGGAGCGCCTGACGCGCATCTCCAAGCGCATCCCCGGCTCGCGCCTCAAGGGTCGCGGCATGATGCGCGGCGTCGACGTCGGTTCGGGCGACCTCGCCTCGGAAATCTGCAAGGCGTGTTTCGCGGAAGGTCTCATCATCGAGACCTCCGGCGCCCATGACGAGGTCGTCAAGGTGCTCGCACCGCTCAACATCGATCTCGACCTGTTCACGCGCGGGCTCGACATCCTCGAGGAGGCTGTCGACCAGCGCATGGAATCCACCCGTATCGCAGCGGAGTAACAAACGACATGATCATTCGCGACTTCAACAAGGTGCGTAACACCGAACGCGAAGTGAGCAACGAGCGCTGGACCAGCGTCCGCCTCCTGCTCAAGGACGACAACATGGGCTTCAGCTTCCACATCACCATTCTGGAGGCGGGAAGCGAGCACAGGTTCCACTACAAGAACCACTTCGAGAGCGTCTACTGCATGGCCGGCGAGGGCTCGATCACGGACATCGCCACCGGCGAGACCCACGAGATCCGTCCCGGTGTCATGTATGCGCTCGACAAGCATGACGAGCACATCCTGACGGCAAAGACCGAGCTGCACATGGCGTGCTGCTTCAATCCGCCGGTCACCGGCAAGGAAGTGCACCGCGCGGACGGCTCCTACGCCGCCGACACCGAGGCGGCCTGAGGAGGCCAGCTTCGACGCGCGCCCGCCGGCGCGCGATGACCGACACGCAGAGGGGGACGTCAAGCGTCCCCCTCTCGCCCCTCACGACAGGACCTTGAGCTTCAGCATGACCGACACCGCTGCCCGAAAGACCCTTGAAACCGACACCGAGGACGCCTCGCGTGCGCCCGGCATGGGACACACGGTCGAGAAGATCGGCGGGACGTCCATGAGCCGCGCGCGCGAGCTCATCGACACGATTCTGATCGGTGACCGCGACGAAGACACCCTCTACGGCCGCGCCTTCGTCGTCTCCGCCTTCGGAGGCGTCACCAACCTGCTGCTCGAGGACAAGAAGTCCGGCGCGCCGGGCGTCTATGCCCTCTTCGCCGATGCCGACGAGCACCATGGCTGGATCGAGGCGCTGGACGGCGTCGCCAGGGCGATGCGCGAGATCAACGCCGAGATGTTCGACGAGGCGGCCGACCGCAAGGACGCCGACGACTTCGTTCGCGAGCGCATCGAAGGCGCGCGCGGTTGCCTGATCGACCTGCAGCGCCTTTGCTCCTACGGCCATTTCCACCTGTCCGAGCACATGCAGACGATCCGCGAGCTGCTGGCCGGCCTGGGCGAGGCCCATTCGGCCACCTGCCTGGCGTTGATGCTGCGCCGTCGCGGCGTCAACGCCCGCGCGGTGGACCTTTCCGGCTGGCGCGACGAGAACCAGCCGACGCTCGAGCAGCGCATCGAGGAGGCGTTCGACGATATCGATCTCACGCGCGAGCTGCCGATCGTCACCGGCTACGCCCAGTGCCGCGAGGGCCTGATGCGCGAGTACGACCGCGGCTACTCCGAGGTGACCTTCGCCGTGCTTGCCGCCCAGACGCAGGCGCGCGAGGCCATCATTCACAAGGAGTTCCATCTTTCCAGCGCCGACCCGCGCCTGGTGGGCGAGGACCGCGTGCGCAAGATCGGCCGGACGAACTACGACGTCGCCGACCAGCTTTCCAACATGGGCATGGAGGCGATCCATCCCAATGCCGCCAAGACGCTGCGCCAGGCGGGCGTGCCGCTGCGCGTGACCAATGCCTTCGAACCGGAGGATCCGGGCACGCTCATCGACGCCGAGCCGTCGGAAAGCTCCAGCGTCGAGCTGGTGACCGGCCTGCCCGTGACCTCGCTCGAGCTTTTCGAGCAGGACATGGTCGGCGTGAAGGGCTACGACGCCGCGATCCTGGAGGTGCTGACGCGTCACCAGGTGCGCATCGTCTCCAAGACCTCGAACGCCAACACCATCGTTCATCACGTCGAGGCCCCGCTGAAGATCCTGCGCCGGGTGGAGAAGGACCTGAAGGCGCGTTATCCCTCGGCCCGCGTTACCAGCCGCCGCGCGTCCATCGTCTCGGTCATCGGCCGTGACCTCAGCGGCCTGCGCGTGCCCCTCAACGGCCTGCAGGCGCTCGACTCCGCCGGCATCGAGGTGATCTCGTCGCAGGACACCGGCCGGCGCGTGGACGTGCAGTTCATCATCGCCGCCGACAAGATGGATGCGGCCATCCGCGCCCTCCATGCCCGGTTCTGCGAGGACGCGGCCGCGGACAGCGCTTCCGGGGATACGACGCTGTCGCGCGCGGCCTGAAACCGCGCCACATGACATGAAGACCAGGAAAGGGCCGGCCCAGCGCCGGCCCTTTCTCTTGCGGCCCTGCATCAATCATATGATGACACTATTTGTATCATATGGTATGACTTCCCTGGTTACGATTGCCGTGGAGAGCTTCCCATGTCCGCCGTGGTCCGCATTCAGCCAGACCGTTCCGCCGGCGTCATGCCGGTCACCGACCCCGGCGCCGTCGCCGCGATCGTCAAGGCGGTGGTACGCGCCTGCGAGGCGTGGAGCCTCACCAATGCGGAGGCCACCGCTCTTTTCGACGTCCCCTCCGCCACCTGGGGACGCATGAAGGCCGGGACCTACAAGGGCCGTCTCGACCAGGACAAGGTGACCCGCGCGAGTCTCATCGTCGGCCTCTACAAGGGCCTGCGCCTGCTCTTCAACGGCCCGCTCGCGACGGGCTGGCCCGCGACGGCGAATGCGGGCGCTCATTTCGGCGGCAAGCGCCCGGTCGATCTCATGCGCGAGGGAGGCATCCCCGCCATGATGCGCGTGCGCCAGCACATCGACGCCCTGCGGGGCGGCGCGTGAGCGCGCTTGGGTCTCTGCGGCAGCGTCCCTTCACCGAACCGGACACCATCCGCCTCATCTCCACCGCCTATATCGACGAGCCGGCCATGGCTCCGCTTGCCGACACGGCACAGGACCTTGAGGTTCTGGAGATGCTGGAGGGACTGACCTCGCCGCGCCGCACGCCCGCCGTCGCGCTTCCCGCCGGGCTCGATCCCGACGAGCTTCTTTCCGAGGCGGACGGATATGGCCACACGCTGGTCAACGCCGCCTTCTGCTACACCCGCCCCGGAGGAAACCGCTTCAACGGCCCGGAGCGCGGCGCCTGGTATGCCGCCTGGGGGCCGCTCGCCGTCGCGACGGCACAGACCGAGGTCGCCTGGCACCTGACGCGTGAGCTCGAGGCAACCCGCGTTTTCGTCAATCGCACCCTCTATCGCGAACTCGTCGCCGGCTTCACCACCGATTTCCACGAGATCCCGGCGGAAGCCGGGATTGCCGCCCTCGACCCGGATCCCGCGACCGCCTACCCGGCCGGACAGGCCCTTGCCAGCGCCCTGCTCGCCGCCGGTGGCAACGGCGTGCTCTACCCCTCCCTTCGCCACTCCGGCGGCACCTGTCTCGCCGCCTTCCGTCCGCACCTGGTGCAAAACGTCAGGCAGGGCGACACATGGTGCTTCTCGTGGGAGGGCGCGCCCGTGCCCGCGATCACGCGTCCCGATAGGTCGTGACATGCTCCTCGAAGGTCTCCACGAGGGACAGCGCCTCGGCGGAGAGCTTTTCCCCGTGCGGCTTGATGATCGAATATTCGAACCGCTCCGCGATCTCCAGCGGTCGCACGATGCCGCCCATGCGCGCGTGATCCTCGGCCGTGAAGGCGTCGACGATACCGACCCCGATGCCGCGCAGCACAAGCGCCGAGACGATGTGCGAGAGGTAGGACTTCATCTTCTGCACCGGGGGATCGCGCATGGTGGCGAACAGCCGATCGAAAGCACGTCCCGACATCGTGCTGTCGACAAAGCCGACGAAATCGACGCCTGACAGGTCCTCCACCCGCACGCTCTCCAGGGCCCCGAGAGGATGCCCCGCCGGCGCGATAAAGCGAAACGGCACCGCACCCGCCCGCACCACGTCGATCTCGTATTTGTGCTGGGTCGGAATGCCGAAACCGATCTGGCACTGGCGCAGCGCCACCTGACGCACCACCGGCAGCGTCGTCATGGAGAGAAACTCCGCCCGGAACTCCGGTCTTTCCCGCAGAAGTTGAGCGATCACCGCCGGCAGCGCAGACTGGGCAATGGCCGGCGCGGCGGCAATCGTGAGCGTCGCCCGGTACCCCTGGCGGATCTGCGCCGCCGCCCGCTCGATCGCCCCCAGGCCGATGAAGCTGCGCTCCACCTCCGTCCAGAGCTCATGCGCCTCGCGGGTCGCGACCACCCGTCCGCCACGTCGTCCGAAGAGGGAGAGATCGAGGCGATCCTCCAGATCCCGGATGAGACGGCTCACGGCGGGTTGGGAAATCGCCAGTTCCTCGGCCGCCGCGGACACGGGTCCCGTGCGCATCACCGCCCGGAAAGCCTCAAGAGAACGCTGGGATAATGCCGCCACTATAATATTTCCGCATATATAAGTAAGAAAACGGTATTTGCGTTATATGCGACCCCTTCGCACTCTTGCAAGGTCATCCGTTCGGGGTGGAACTGAGGGGGCGAGATGGTCGAAGCCTTGCGCGTGCCGGAGCGCACGAACGTCGTGGTCATCGGTGGCGGCATCGTCGGTGTCGTGACCGCCCTTTTTCTCGCAGACAGGGGCATCCCCGTGGTGCTGTGCGAGAAGGGACGCATTGCCGGCGAGCAGTCCTCGCGCAACTGGGGCTGGATCCGCAAGGCCGGCCGCGACCCGCGCGAATTGCAACTGATGATCGAAAGCGCCGCGATGTGGAAGGACATCGCCGCCCGGCTTGGAGAGGACATCGGATACGGCATTCGCGGCATCACCTATCTTGCCGAAACCGATGAAGACCTTGCCCGCCACGAGGAGTGGCTTGAATCCACGCGGGGTTTCGCGCACGGCTCGCGTCTTCTTTCCTCGCAGGAAACCGACGATCTTCTGAAGCGCAACGACCGCAAGTTCGCGGGCGCGCTCCACACCGCCTCGGACGCATCCGCCGAACCCGCCCTGGCCGTTCCGGCGATGGCCAGGCTCGCCGCCCGCCAGGGGGCGAGCGTTCTGGAGAATTGCGCCGTCAGGAGCGTCGAGCGCAGCGGCGGCAAGGTGCGCTCCGTCGTCACCGAGCACGGCGAGATCGCCTGCGAGACGGTGGTTCTGGCCGGCGGCGTGTGGTCGCGCACCTTCCTTGAAAACCTTGGCCTCAGCCTGCCCCAGCTCGCGGTGAAGTCCTCGGTCATGCGCACGACGCCCGGACCCGAGGTCACCGCCGGCGCGCTTGGCGCGGGCCGTGCCTCCCTGAGGCGGCGCCAGGACGGCGGCTACACGATCGCGCGGTCCGGCGCGGCCGAGTTCCAGCTCGTGCCCGCCGCCTTCCGCCATTTCCGTGCCTTCCTTCCCGTGCTGGCCGAGCGCTGGCGCATCATGAAGCTGCGCGTCGGGCCGGACTTCTTCGGTCCCCTCGGACACCAGCGCTGGAAGGCTGACGAAACGACGCCCTTCGAGGCCGTGCGCGTCATGGACCCGACCCCGGACGCCAGGCTTCTGGCAAACGTCCTTGCCTCCGCCAAGAGCCTTCATCCGCGCCTTGAGGGTCTGGAAATAGCGGAGACCTGGGGCGGGCTGATCGACGTCATGCCCGACGAGGTTCCCGTCATCGACCAGCCGCCGGGCTGGGACGGCCTCGTCATCGCCACCGGCCTTTCGGGCCACGGTTTCGGGATCGGCCCCGGCGTGGCCCGGCTGGTTCTGGACAGGATCTGCGGCGAAGCGCCGATGGTGGACATGGCGCCTTTCGCGCTGTCCCGCTTTTCCGGCAAGCGCGCAAAAGCGGAGGCGGTGGCATGAGCACCGACACCCGGACCACCGACACCCTTGTCATAGGCGCAGGGATAACCGGGGCCGCCGCAGCCCTCGTCCTGAGCGAGGCCGGACATCGTGTCACCGTTGTGGACGCCTATGGCCCCGCCGCCATGGCCTCGGGCTGGACGCTTGCGGGCGTGCGCCAGTCCGGCCGGCATCCGGCGGAACTGCCGCTGGCCCGGGCCGCCGTCGCCCAATGGGCACAGCTTGACGAGCGCCTCGGTCGCGAGACCGGATACAGGCGCTCCGGCAACCTGCGCCTGGCGCGCGGCGAGGACGAGATCGCGACCATCCGCGCACTGGTCGAGAACCAGTCGGCGGCCGGCCTTCCCATCTCCTGGCTCGGCTCGCTGACCGAGGTGCGCGAGATCGCGCCGCATCTGTCCGAACGCGTGCTCGCCGCCTCCTTCTGCGACAGCGACGGCCACGCCGACCCGGTCGCCACCGTCACCGCCTTTCTGGAGCGCGCCCGGGACCTGGGCGCCATGCTGCGTTTCGGTGAAAGGGTTGTCCGCCTTCGCGCGAACGCAGGGCGCGTGACCGGCGTCGAGACGGATACGGCAAGCTATGCGCCGGGCACGGTGATCCTGGCGACCGGCATCCTCGCCAACGACCTTCTTGCGCCGCTCGGTCACCGGGTTCCGCTGCGCCGGCCCATGGTCACCGTGTTGCGCAGCACCCCGACGGAGCCGCTTCTCACCCCCGTTCTGGGCGTCGCCAATGCCGACATGGCCGCCCGCCAGGAGCTCTCGGGACGCCTGCGCGTGACGAGCGGCGCCGAGGACTGGCCCGGCGAGATCGTCGAGGAGGCGGGGCGGCCTGCCATCCGTCCGCGCCTGCGCGCGATCCGCGAGACGATCGAAAAGGTCTCGTCCGTTCTACCGGCCTTTGCCGGACTGGAGCTTGAAGGGGTCTGGGCCGGCGCGCTCGATCTCACGCCCGACGCCCTGCCTGTTCTCGACCGGCCCGACGGGCTGGAGAATCTCGTCGTCGCCGCCGGCTTCTCCGGCCACGGCTTCGGCATCGGCCCGGTCACCGGCGAGATCGCCGCGCGTCTTGCCTGTGGGGAAACACCCGACCACGATATCGCGCCCTTCCGCCTCTCCCGCTTCCGGGATGACGCGCGCGAAAGCGCCCCACTCACGCTGCACGGATAGGACACACGAAGAAGGAGGAGAGCAACATGCTGAAGCCTGATGGCCGCGTCGTGATGGTGTCGGGGGCAAGCCGGGGAATTGGCCTGGCGATTGTCCGCAAGCTCCTCGAGGCGGGCTACAGCGTCAGCGCCGGCGCGCGCGATCCGAACGCGCTCGCCTCCACACTTTCGGACGCGCCGGCGGACCGTCTCGTGTGCGCCCGCTACGACGCCGCCGACCGCGCGACCCACGCGACATGGCTGGACGCGACGCTCGCCCGCTTTTCCCGCCTCGACGCACTCGTCAACAACGCCGGCACCTCGAACACCTTTTCCATCGAGGAGGGCGAGGAGGAAGACCTCGACGCGCTGTGGGCGATCAACGTCAAGGGACCGCTCTTTCTCACCCGGATCTGCCTTCCGCACCTGAAGGAGTGCGGCTCGGGCCGGGTCATCAATGTCGCCTCGCTTTCGGGAAAACGCGTGCGCAACGAGAACATTGCCTACAACATGACCAAGCACGCGGTGATGGCGCTGACCCATGGCACCCGCCGCATCGGCTGGGACCACGGCGTGCGCGCCACGGCCATCTGCCCGAGCTTCGTCGCCACCGACCTGACCGACGGGGTCACCAAGATCACCCGCGAAGAGATGATCGACCCCGCCGATTTCGCCGAGATCACCGCCTTGGCGCTGGCCCTGCCGAACACGGCAGCCATGGCGGAAATGCTGGTGAACTGCCGGCTTGAGGATACGCTGTGAGGAGCAGCCGTTCCTTAGGGCTCAAGACAAGGACCGCAAAGACGGTCCGAAAGACCACGACCAGAGGATGAAACCATGAAGACGAGACTGGGAATTGCTCTCGCGGCCCTGATGGCCGCAAGCCCGGCGCTTGCCGCCGGCACCACGCTGAACGTGGGCATGGGCAGCGCCGACGCCGGCAAGCTCGACCCGCATGTCGCCACCTCGACCCCGGACAAGGGCCTGCTGCACTGGATGTTCAACGGCCTGGTGCGCATCAAGCCGGGCGAGGCGAGCCCCGAGTTCATCGAGCCCGACATCGCCAAGAGCTGGACGTCGTCCGAGGACGGCCTGACCTGGGTGTTCCAGTTGCGCGACGATGTGGAGTGTCACGGCGACTACGGCAAGATCGACGCCGAGGACGTGGTCTATTCGCTCAACCGGTCCGCCAATCCGGACGTGTCGTCCTTCTCCAAGGACTACACCGCCTTCGACAGCGTGGAGGCCACCGGCCCGCTCGAGGTCACCATCAAGCTCAAGGAGAAGGTTCCGAGCCTGCTGGGTCTTCTGGTCCCCTACCATGGCGGCAACATCGTCTGTCAGGACGCGGTCGAGGCGCTCGGCGAGGAATACCAGCGCACGCCCATCGGCACCGGCCCCTTCATGTTCGCCGAGTACCAGCCGCAGCAGTACGTGAAGCTGGTCGCGAACCCGGAGTATTTCCGCGGCGAACCGAAGATCAAGGAGATCTTCTACCGCTACATCCCCTCCGACGCCTCGCGCGACCTCGCCTTCCAGTCGGGCGAGATCGACATGATCTACGGCAAGCAGGAGCAGACCTGGGTCGAGCGCATCAAGGACGTTCCGGGCACCAGGGTCGTGGTGATGAAGCCGGGCGAGATGTCCGTCATCCACCTCAACATGACCATGCCGCCGCTTGACGACATCCGCGTGCGCCGCGCCGTCGCCCATGCGGTCAATCGTGACGCCATGGTCCAGTTCAAGGGCCCGGACGTGACGCTCGCCGCCATTTCGCCGGTGCCGGAGGGTCACCTCGGCTACACCGCCGACGTGCCGACCTACGAGTATTCCATCGAGAAGGCCAAGGAGCTTCTCGCCGAGGCCGGGCACCCCGACGGCGTGACGATCAAGGCGATCCACACGACGCTGCCGGGAATGCTCTCCACCATGGAGGCCCTGCAGGCCCTGCTGTCCGAGGCGAACATCAACCTCGAGATCGAGACGGTGGAACACGCGACCTTCCATGAGCAGATCCGCAAGGACATGAGCCAGGTGACGCATTACGCGGCCGCCCGCTTCCCCGTCGCGGACGTGTATCTGTCCCAGTTCTTCCATTCGGACGCCATCGTCGGCACGCCGACCGCCATCACCAACTTCTCCCATTGCGCCGTGGCCGATGCGGAGATCGAGGCGGCCCGCACCGAGACGGACCCGAAGAAGCAGCTCGAGTACTGGGCCGAGGCCCAGCGCAAGATCATGGACGAGGTCTGCGCCGTTCCGATCGTGCAGAGCATGCAGCTCTGGGCCTGGAAGGACACGCTCGACCTCGGCGTCGAGGTGAACGGCTCGCTGAACCTCAGCCCGCCGGTCACCGAGGCCGCCTCCTTCTCCGAGTAATCGGACAAGGCAGCTCCGCACCGGGAGGCAGGACCGCCTCCCGGCAAGTGACGACGCGCGAACCGCGGGCCGGGCAGCCGCCCGGCCGGCGGGCCGCGCTCTCATCCGCCGGCGTGCCCGCGTGGCGCGATCCTCCGGCCGGCGACGGAGGTCCCTGATCCAATGACCGCCTTCATTCTCAAGCGACTGGGCTTCGCGGCGATCACGCTGTTCGCCGTGCTGACCATCGTCTTCTTCATCGTCCGGGTGCTGCCCGGCGACCCCGCGCTCGCCATCCTCGGCGACCAGGCGAGCGAGGCCGCCCTCGAGGCCATGCGCGTGCGCCTCGGACTCGACGTTCCCCTCTACCAGCAGTATGTCGCCTTTCTCGGCGGCGTGATCGTCGGCGACTGGGGCGTGTCCATGGTCTCCGGCCGCCCGGTAATCCAGGAAATCCTCAAGGTCCTGCCCGCCACCATCGAGTTGACGCTCGCCGCGCTCGTGCTCGGCATCGTCGTCGGCGTGCCCATCGGCGTCTGGTCGGCCGTGCGCCGCAACCGGGTGTTCGACTACATCGCCCGCATCGGCTCCCTGCTCGGGCTTTCCTTCCCCGCCTTCGTCTCGGCGGTGCTGCTGCTGCTCGCCTTCTCCATCCAGCTCCGCTGGTTCCCCGTCATCAGTTCCGGGCAGGGCTCCAGCCTCGCCGACCGGCTCCGGGACCTGGCGCTGCCGGCCATCAATCTCGGCCTGATCATGGCGGCCTACATCACCCGCGTGACCCGCTCGGCCATGCTGGAGGTCCTGAACCAGGACTATGTGCGCACGGCCAGGGCCAAGGGCCTCGCCTTCGCGATCATCGTCTGGCGCCACTGCCTGCGGAACGCGCTGATCCCGGTCGTGACCGTCGTCGGCCTCTATCTCGGCATCCTGATCGGCAATTCCGTGCTGACGGAGATCGTCTTCAACCGTCCCGGCCTCGGCAAGCTCATCGTCGGAGCGCTCAACCAGCGCGACTACACGATGCTGCAGGGCATGATGGTGATCTACACCCTCATCGTCGTGCTGGTGAACCTGGTCACCGACCTGACCTACGGCCTCATCGACCCGAGGATCAAATACTCATGAGCACGCCCCCCATTTCCGCGGGTCGCCGGCGCGCCTCCCGCGCCACCTACTGGCGCCTGGCGCTGGCCACCGTCGGCAGCGGTCTCTACAAGGCCTTCAACGCCAACAAGACGTCCTGGATCGGCCTCGCCGTCTTCCTCGTGGTCGCGCTGCTGGCGATCCTGGCACCGGTGATCGCGCCCTACGACCCGCTGCAGCAGAACATCCTCTACCGCCTCAAGCCGCCGTCGGAGGCGCACTGGTTCGGCACCGACTACTACGGCCGCGACACGCTTTCGCGCATCCTGTGGGGCGCACGCATCTCGCTCACCATCGGCCTGCTCGCCATCGGGTCGGCCATGGTGATCGGCACGCTGATCGGCATGATCGCCGGCTATTTCGGCGGTCGCACCGACCTCATCATCATGCAGGTGATGGATGTTCTGCTCGCCTTCCCCTCGCTGATCCTGGGCCTGATCGTCGTCGCCATGCTCGGCCCCTCGATCGCCAATCTCGTCATCGCCATCGCCCTGACCGCGATCCCGCCGTTCTCGCGCATCGCGCGCGCGCCGACGATCGCCGTCAAGAACCGCGAGTTCATCGAGGCGGGGCACGCGCTCGGCTATTCCCACACGCGGCTGATGTTCCGTCACATCCTGCCCAACATCGCGCCGGAAGTGCTGGTGATGGGCTCCCTGTGGCTGGCCACCGCCATCCGTGTCGAGGCATCGCTCGCCTTCATCGGCCTAGGCGTGAACCCGCCGACGGCGACCTGGGGCGGAATGATCCGCGAGGGCTTCGAGAACATTCTCGACAGCTTCTGGCTCGCGCTCTTCCCCTCGCTCGCCATCCTCATCGTCGTCTTCGCGCTCAACCTGCTCGGCGACGGGCTGCGTGACGCGGTCGACCCGCGCCTGAAGGGGGAACAGTGATGGACCAGATCCTCAGCGTCTCGGGGCTGACCACCTCCTTCCGCGTCGACGGCGCGTGGAAGCCGGTCGTGCGCGACCTCGACTTCACCATCGCCAGGGGCGAGACGGTCGCCATCGTCGGCGAGAGCGGTTCGGGCAAGTCCGTCACCGCGCTCTCGATCATGCGGTTGCTGCAGGAAGGCACCAGCCGCATCGACGGTTCGGTGAAGCTTGGCGACACCGAACTTCTGGCCCTCGACGAGGCCGCCATGCGCGACGTGCGCGGCGGCGAAATCGGCATGATCTTCCAGGAGCCGATGACCAGCCTCAATCCGGTGCTCAAGATCGGCTTCCAGATCGCCGAGGCCCTGCGTCGCCATCGCGGCATGAGCCAGGCGCAGGCGGAAACCGAGGTTCTGCGCCTGTTCGATCTCGTGCGCATACCGGACGCGAAACGCCGCATCGGCGAGTATCCGCACTCGTTTTCCGGCGGCATGCGCCAGCGCGCGATGATCGCCATGGCGCTTGCCTGCCAGCCGAAGCTGCTCATCGCCGACGAGCCCACCACCGCCCTCGACGTGACCATCCAGGCGCAGATCCTGGAGCTTGTCCGCGAGCTCCAGCAGGAGATCGGCATGGCGGTCATGTTTATCACCCACGACATGGGCGTGGTGGCGGAGATTTCCGACAAGGTCGTGGTCATGCTGCGCGGCGACAAGGTGGAGGAGGCCCCCGTCGCCGACCTCTTCAGGGCGCCACGGCATTCCTACACGAAGATGCTGCTCGGCGCGGTTCCCCGCCTCGGCGGTCTCGGCGACACGAAGACGCCGAGGCGGTTTCCGAAGCTCGACGAGACGGGCGCCGGGCCGGAACCCGGCAACGAGCCGGACAGGCGCGGCGAACCCATCCTCCAGGTGAAGAATCTCACCACCCGCTTCACCATTCGCGGCGGTCTGCTCAACCGGCCGGTGGGCAACGTCCACGCGGTGGAGGACGTATCGCTTGAACTGGCGGCCGGCGAGACGCTGGCGCTGGTGGGGGAAAGCGGCTGCGGCAAGTCCACCACCGGCCGCTCCATCCTTCAGCTGGTGCAGCCGGCCGGCGGCGAGGTCCTCTTCGAGGGGCGGAACCTGATGAGCGAGGGCCACGCGGGGCTGCGTCTCGCCCGCCAGCGTCTGCAGATGATTTTCCAGGACCCCTGCGGCTCGCTCAATCCGCGACAGGCGGTGGGGTCCGCCATCGCCGAGCCGATCCGGGTGCACGGCTTGCTGCCGGACGAGGACATCCCCGACAGGGTCACCGAACTGCTGCGCCTCGTCGGCCTCGACGAGGAACACGCCCTGCGCTTCCCGCACGAGTTTTCCGGCGGCCAGCGCCAGCGCATCTGCATCGCCCGCAGCCTGGCGCTCGAGCCTCGCGTCATCGTGGCGGACGAGTCGGTTTCCGCGCTCGATGCCTCGATCAAGGCGCAGGTGGTCAACCTGATGCTCGACCTGCAGCGCGAACTCGGCCTCGCCTATCTCTTCATCAGCCACGATATCGCGGTGGTGGAGCGGGTGAGCCACCGCATCGCCGTGATGCTGCTCGGCGAGATCGTGGAAATCGGTCCGCGCGACGCGGTGCTGCGCAATCCCCAGCACCCCTACACGAAAAAGCTGATCGACGCGGTGCCGATCCCCGATCCCGCCGAACGTCGCAAACGCGGCGGACTTCTGACCGATGAACTCAGAAGCCCCGTGCGACCGCTCGGCTGGGAGCGCCCACCCTCGCGCATGTACCCCGTCGGCGACGGGCACCTCGTGCGCGAGTTCTGATCGGGAGGCTTTCCGGTCCGGCTCACATGGTCGTTGGCCGGGCAAGGGCCGAAGGCCCGCGACCCGGGGCCCATTGGCAACCCCGGCGAGGGCGGAAAGGCCCCGGCGGGCACGGCGGGGGCCGGGCCTTGATGCTTCGCCCTCGTGCGATGAGACGTGGATTGGGCCCCGGATCTCCGCTTCGCTCCGTCCAGGGTGACGACCGAGGAAGATCGCACCGCCTCGGCGTGTCATGCCGCCGCCCCTCCTCCCGGCGTCACCCCGGGCAAGGGCCGCAAGGCCCACGACCCGGGGCCCATTGGCAACCCCGGTGAGGGCGGAAAGGCCCCGGCGGACGCGGCGGGGGCGGGGCCTCGATGCTTCGCCCTTGTGCGAGGACACGTGGATTGGGCCCCGGATCTCCACTTCGCTGCGTCCGGGGTGACGTCTTTGGGGAGGCGAGGCAGCGCCCCTGACCAGCGATTGCGTCCGGGGTGATGGAGGGGACGCCACGCTCCTTGTCATCCCTGCGAAGGCAGGGATCCAGTATCCTCCGAAAGGTTTTGTGCCGCACCGGCATTGCCCCTCGCACCCGACGGCGGCTACTGGATCCCGGTCTCCGGCTTTGCCGGAACCGGGATGACACTTGGGGATTGCATCGGGGGATGCCTCCTCCTGGACGTCACCCCGGGCAAGGGCCGAAGGCCCGCGACCCGGGGCCCATTGGCAACCCCGGCGAGGGCGGAAAGGCCCCGGCGGGCGCGGCGGGGGCGGGGCCTNGATGCTTCGCCCTNGTGCGANGANACGTGGATTGGGCCCCGGATCTCCACTTCGCTGCGTCCGGGGTGACGNCTNTGGGGAGGCGAGGCAGNGCCCCTGACCAGCGATTGCGTCCTGTGTAACGGTGGGGACTGAGGACACGAGGGAGCCGGCGCCACGCTCCTTGTCATCCCTGCGAAGGCAGGGATCCAGTATCCTNCGAAAGGNTTTGTGCCGCACCGGCATTGCCCCTCGCACCCGACGGCGACTACTGGATCCCGGTCTCCGGCTTTGCCGGAACCGGGATGGCACGTGGGGATGACATCGGCCCCCTCCCGGCCGTCACCCCGGGCAAGGGCCGCAAGGCCCGCGACCCGGGGCCCATTGGCAACCCCGGCGAGAACGGAAGGCCCGGCGGGCGCGGTCGCACTCCGGTTTTTGTCCGCCGTCACTCGCCGTGGCGGGCGAGGCCCCTTGCGAGCGCGGTGAAATAGACATCCGGTCCATGCGCATGACCGCCGGCCTCTTCCACCTCATGCGAGGCATGGCGCAGGAAATTGCCGAAGGTGTCGCCGCCGACGTTCGGCATCGGCTGGAGCGCGCCCTGCTTGCCGGAGGCATCGCCGTCCGCCGCGCGGGTGAAGATGGTCTCGCCCTCCTTGACCGTCTCCAGGACCTTGAGCGTGTCCAGGGTCTCCGGGTCGATTGCCGTCGGATCGCCCGACAGGATCACGAAGTCCGCGACCTTGCCAAGGGTGATCGAGCCCTTCCGGTTCTCCTCGAAGTGCTGATACGCCGGCCAGATGGTCATCGCCTTGAGCGCGGTCATCACGTCGACCCGCTGGTCGGGACCCAGAATGTCGCCGGAGCGCGTGCGCCGCGTGACGGTGGCATCGAGAATGCGCATGGAATCGGGGAACGCCACCGGGGCGTCGTGGTGCGAGGAGAACATCATGCCGCGTTCGCGCACCCAGCCCGTGGGCGAGATGTTGTCGGCATTCTCCGGGCCCACCGTCCGGTCACGGTGCCAGTCGCCCCAATAGAAGGTGTGCATGGGGAACAGCGAGGGAAACACATCCAGTTCGTCGAAGGCGGCGACCTGGTCCTTGCGCAGGAACTGGCCGTGGATCAGCACCGGCCGACGGTCGGCCCTGCCGTATTTCTCCTCCGCCGTCTTGATCGCGGCGATCAGCATGTCCGAGGCGCCCTCGCCGTTGGAATGCGTGAGGATCTGCACGTCATTGGCAAAGGCCCAGTCGACCGCGTCGAAGACCTGGTCGGCGCTGGCCGCCGCGTAGCCCGCATAGTCGGCACGGTATCCGGCCGGCGGATTGTAGTAGGGCCGGTCGCGCAGCGCGGTGAACCCCTGCGGCGAGCCGTCGATGGTCAGCTTGGCGCCGCCGATGCGGAAACGGTTCTTGTACTCCCGGGACTGGCCCTTGAGGATCATGTCCCGATCGACCAGGACGTCCGGATAGGTCACCACGTCGATCTTGGTGCGCCCCGCCTTCGAGGCCGCCTCCATGATCCTGACCACATTGGGAGTCGAGCGCCCCTCCTGCCCGGTGGTGTAGCCGTAGCTCGCCAGAAGCTCGGTCCCGGCAACGAAGAGCTCCTGCGCGCCGTCCTTGTCGAGATCGGAAAGCTGCTTCAGCGCCGCGCCGAAGAAGGCCGCCTCCTCCAGAACGCCGTTGGGCTCGTTGGAGCCCTCCTCGCGGCGGATCTTGCCGCCTTCCGGATCCTTGGTGTCGGCGGTGATGCCGGCCAGTTCCAGCGCCTTGGAGTTCATCACGCCGATGTGGCCCGACTGGTGAATGATGAGGACGGGCATGTCCGTCGATACCTTGTCGAGGTCCTCGCGCGTGGGGTGGCGCTGTTCCTTGAGCTGGGCATCGTCATAACCGAAGCCCAGGATCGTGCCGAGGCGCTTCAGCCGGTCGGGATGTGCCTTGCTCCAGTCGGTGAGCACGCTTTCCAGCGCGTCCAGGTCGTTGACCTTGCCGTCGGGCGCGGGCTGCAGGTTCGCCGCCGCCGCCTGGATGCCGATCATGAAGGCATGGCCATGCGCATCGACGAAGCCCGGCAGCATCGCGCGTCCGCCGAGATCGATGATCTTCGTGTCCTTGCTCTTGAGCTTCATCACGTCGGCCTCGGAGCCGACGGCAATGATCTCGCCATCCTTCTCCGCCACCGCTTCCGGGCGGGGATTGGTGTCGTCCATGGTCAGGATCGGCCCGCCGGACCAGATCCGGTCCGCCCTCTCCGCGGCAAGGACCTGTGTGGAGGACAGGAGTGTGGCCGCGAGAAGGGCCAGCGCTGCCGTGGATGCTCTTTTCATGGGACGTTTCCTCGGTTCCAGTCGTCTTGCGCGCTCAGAAGCGCAGCTTGGCGCGGGCATAGCCGCCGATGTCGGTGGTGTTCTCGCTGAGACCGGCCTGACCGAGCAGCGAGACGGAGAACCGCTCGCTCACGTCCATGTCGAAGCCGGCGGAGAAGGTCGCCCGCGTGCGGTCGGAGCTGGACGTGCTGGAAAGACCGCCGAGCGAGGCGCTCGCCCCGGCAAGCACCTGGGTCGTCGTGACGCTCGGATCGGTCAGCTCCGTTGCAAGGGCCGCGCGCAGGAAGGCCACCGTCGGCCTGTCGGCGAGGTCGAAGGCATGGCCGACCTCCAGACCGGGCGTGACGATGACCGAGGTCTTCGACACGCTGCCCACGTTCCAGTTGATCGGCCCGGAGCCGCTCTCGCGGAAGGCGTCCTGCCAGAGCTGGGTGAGCGACAGCGCGACCGAGGGCTTGGCATAGAAGCCGTGCCGCTCGAACACCGCCGAGACGCGTCCCTCCGCCGTGAGATAGCGCCCCTTCACGTCGGCGCTCGCGGCATGAGCGGTCGCCCCCACCACATACCGGCGCGTCTGGTCGAGGTCGTAGGTACCGCCGCCGAGCGTGGTGGAGAGCGTGAAGGCGCCGATCTCGTGCTTGAGCGCGACACCGCCGGAAATGCGGGTGCCCGACTGGCCGAAGCCCGCCGAGGTCACGTCGAGAAACTCGACCTGCCCGCCGACCTCGATGAAGGTGTCGTCGAACACTTCCTTCTGGATGGCGCCGGCGACACCGGTCGTCACCTCGCGGAACGCATTGGTCGACCCCGTCGCACTCTGGTGATGCCGGTTGCCGATGGCCTGCATCCACACGCAATCGCGCTGGCGGAAGAACTCCCTACCCGTCTCCGGGTCGAGCGTCGGACAGCTCTGCAGCAGCCGGTGCAGCGCCTGCGAGGCGTTCACGGCGGCGCTCGCGCCGGACAGGCTTTCCTCGCTGGTGACCGAGCGGATGCGCTTTTCGAGATCTCCGACCGACCCGGAGTTGAGCAGGTGCGAGGCCAGTTCCTGAAGACTTCCCGCGCTGTCACCGGTGAGGTTGTCTTCCCTGATCCGCGTCATCGCGGCATCGAAGAAGCTCAGGAAGTTCGAAGCGTTCCGGCCGAGCGAGGCCTTCGCACCCGAATAGTCAACGTCATAGTCGACATGGATCTCGTTGTTGGTGGCCGAGCCGGTGCCGCCACGCAGCGCGTATGTGATCAGCCCGTTGTCGGCCATGGTCGCGGTGGTGTCGATGTCCTCGCCGTTCACCGCCTGCATTACCAGCAGCGAACCGTGGTCGCCACTGACGAGATCGTTCTTGCCGTACCAGTTGACGTCGACCGTGCCATCCAGGCTGTAGGTGCCCGGCGAGCCCGATCCCGACTTCAGGTGGATGCTGTCGGAATACACGACACCGCTTTCGTTCTTGTAGGCATCGACCTCATAGATGGAGGTCGACTCGAAGCTGGCGGTCGGCGCCGTAATCGTCGAGATGTAGGCCTTGTTCCTGAGCCCCGGGTTCACCGTGCCGGAGTTCTCGAACGTGGTGTGCGCATGGGTGCCGAGGTTCATCTGCGTGCCGAGCAGGCCTGTTCCGTCGTCGCCGATCCAGAATGTGTTGGCATGGCTGCTGGACAGGTCGGTCGAACCGGAGAAGGTACCGCCTCCCCAGGTGTTGATCACCAGCGACGCCTCATCGTCATTGCGAACGGTGACCGCGTCAGGCGAGGCACTCCTCAACATGCCCTCGTTGTCGATCCGGTTGGAGCGAAGGATCGCGGTCCCGTCGGAGGTCATGACGGTCCGGCCACCCATGATCGCGATCGTCTCGTGCGCGTCGGCACTCGTGGTCTCGACAAGGGCATCCTTGGCGATCTCGATATCAACCACCCCTTCACCCGGATTCTTGCCCTCGGGGTCATGATCCTTGTTGTAGCTGGACGCCTGGGCCAGGATCGCGCGTCCGTCCTTGCCTTCGGCCCGCACCTTGGCCCCGCCCTTCACGGTGATAGCGACGCCCTTGGAGTAGCTGTCGCCGCTGCCCGCCGCGCTCTGGGCGAAAATGCCGACCGCGCCTTCGCCACTCACGTTGACAACGTCGCTGTTGACGGTCACCGACACCAGGCCACCATTGCCCTTGCGCCCCTCGCTGCCGATGTAGCCGGGGTTATCGTCGATATCATTGACGATAAGCTCGCCTTCGGCGCCGCCACCGCCGCCCACCGACTGGGCATGGATGCCGTGCGCCGCCTTGCCCGAGGTGATGATGCCGCCGGCAACCTTGATGGTCACGTCGCCGCCGTCGCCACCGTCCCCGCCGTCATCGACCGGGACGGCCTGCGCTCCGAGTGTTTCCCACAAGTCGTCGAACGACTTCACGATTGTGGTCTCGAGGTCGCCGGCCGCGCCGCCGCCGCCGCCCACCGACTGCGCGAAGATGCCGAGCGCTCCGTCTCCCTCCGTGTAGATCGTGTTCGTGCTGCTCACGTTGACCGTGCCGCCATGGCCGCCGCCCTTGGCATTGCCCGCGACGGTCACAGACATGAGGAGACCGCCGCTGCCGTCACCACCGGAACCACCACCGCCGCCCACCGACTGGGCATAGATGCCGGTCGCGGAGTCGCCGTAGGTCTCTATGTAGGAATCATTGGTCACGGTGACGGTGCCGCCATGTCCGCCGACGCCGGCGCTGCCGCCGACATTGACGGAGAAGCCCTCGATCAGGCTCTTGGGGAACTCCTTGACCTGCTCATAGACTTCCTTGACCGAGTTGAGCCTTTCGTAGACGTCGTAGACATCCGCGACCCAGCCCTTGAGATCCGGCTCGCCGTTGCCGCCGGTGCCGCCGCCGCCACCCACGGACTGTGCGAAGACGCCATAGGAGGCGACGCCCTGGGTCTTGATGCCCCCCTTGGAGCTCGTCACCACGACGTCGTTTCCATCGCCCCCGCCCTCGCCGGAGCCGCCCATGGTGTAGGACAGGCTGATGCCCTTGGCTTCCGCCGCCTCGCCTTCCTCGTTCTTGGGCGTCATCGTGTAGCCGATGGAATAGGCGCCAGCGTTGCCTCCGTCGCCGCCGCCCCCGCCAACCGACTGCGCGTAGATGCCGTAGGACGTGTCCTGCACGGTCGTGATCTGGCCGGAATTGTCGATGGACACCTTGCCGGCATGCTGCCCCTCTCCGCCAGAGCCGCCGACCTGGGAATTGGCCGTGACCTTGACGTAGTTCTCCTTCTCGCGGGCGAAGTCGCCGAGGAACGCGTAGCCAGCGCCGCCGTCGCCGCCATTGCCGCCGATCGACTGGGCGAAGATGCCGTGCGCGTTGCCGCCCGACGTTGCAAGCATCTCGGTGTTGGTCACCGTGACGTCGCCGCCGACGGCCGAGCCACCACCCTCGCCGCCGACCTCGACGTTGGAGCTGATGTTGGCGCCCGTGCCGACCGAGAGCGTGCCGCCATAGCTCAGGCCGCCGGATCCGCCGTTGCCGCCCACCGACTGGGCGAAGATCGCATCCGCGTAGTGACCGGTGGTAACGATCGTGCCGTGGTTCTCGACCTCGACCTTGCCGCCCTTGCCACCGTCGCCGCCGGCACCGCCGACGGTCACGTTCACGGTGCCCGCGCCTTCCGAGGACACGTCGATGGTGCCGGCGAAGACCGCGCCACCGCTGCCGCCATTGCCGCCCACGGACTGGGCGTAGATGCCGGTCGCGGCATATCCGGCCGTAGTGATCGCACCGGAGTTGGTGACACTTGCCTTGTCCGCGGTGCCACCGGTGCCGCCCGATCCGCCAACCGCGACGGAGATGGTGCCGGTGATGGGACCGCCAGCCCCCGTTCCCTGCGCCAGAAGCCCGGCGCTGCCGCCGGCCCCGCCGGCGGAACTGACGAAGATGCCGGTCGCGAAATTGCCCTTCGTGGTGACCTTGCCCATGTTGGTCACCGTCGCGGTGCCGGAGCTTCCGCCGGACCCGCCGTTGCCGCCGACACCGATCGCGATGTTCAAAATGCTGAGCGCGCCGTTGGCCGTCACGCCGCCGGCGCCGCCGCCGCCACCGAGCGATTGCGCCAGAATGCCGGTCGCGCCGTCGCCGGTGGTTTCGATCTCGCCGTCGTTCTCGACGCTGACGTCACCGCCCTGACCTCCGATGCCTCCGTTCGAGCCATGCGTGTAGTTGATCTCGGCGCCGATGTTTCCGTTGACGGTCACGCCGCCATTGCCGCCACCGCCGCCGAGCGACTGCGCCAGAATGCCGAAGGACTGCTGGCCGCCGGTCCTGATCTTGCCCTTGTTGACGACCTTGACCTGCCCGCCCGTGCCGCCGACACCGCCGGTCTGGCCGAGCGAGGAGGCAACATTGATGCCGATGGCACCGTCGACCGTGTAGCCGGACTTGCCGCCGCCGCCGGCGACCGATTGCGCCAGGATGCCGTGGGAGAGAATGCCCTTGGTCGTGATCGCGCCGGTCGACGAGATATTCACCGTTCCCGCGTCGCCCCCGACGCCGCCGATCGCGCCCTGAGTCGAGATGTACTGGCCCATGTCGACGCCGACGCTGGCATTGACGACGTTGCTCGACTGGCCACCACCGCCGGCCACCGACTGGGCGAGAATGCCGTCGGAATCGTTGCCGTCGGTCTGGATGGCCGCGTGATTGTCGAGCGTGACCGTTCCACCGTCTCCGCCAAAACCGCCATTGGTGCCGATGTTGTGGTTGAACGTGAAGCCGACGGACGCCTCGACCGTATTGCCGGCCGAGCCGCCGCCACCGCCGACCGACTGGGCCAGTACGCCGGCTGCCCCATCGCCCTTCGTCTCGATCTGGCCGTCGATGGTGGCATCGACCTTGCCGCCGTTGCCGCCCCCGGCCGCGGCAATGCTGCCGAGCGAGGAATTGAAGTCCAGCCCGATTGCCACGTTCAGCGTGTTGCCGCTCGAGCCGCCGCCGCCACCGACCGACTGCAGCAGAATGCCGCGCGACCGGAACCCTTCCGTCACGACAGACAGTCCCGTCGTGCCGTGGGAGGTGACATCGCCACCATCGCCACCCGTGCCGCCGGCAGCGCCCACCACATGGACGAACTCCGCTGCGATGGACTCCGAGGAGCCTCCGGTGCCACCGCCGCCGCCGACCGACTGCAGCGACACCGCATCGGAATGCGCGCCGCTGGTGTTGACGGTCACATTCTTCAGCGACAGCTCGACACTGCCGCCGTTGCCGCCCTGGCCACCGGTCCCGCCGATGCCGACGATGCCGTCACCAGACCCCGCACGCCCCCCGGCGCCGCCGACCGACTGGGCGAGGATGCCGATGGAGTGCTCGCCGTGCGTGGTGACCGTGGTCCCGTCCAGGGTCAGACCGACATGACCGCCGTTACCACCCTTGCCGGCGTCACCGCCATAGGCGGCAAAGATGCCGTCGTCCTGGCCGCCGTCACCACCGAACCCGCCGACACTTTGCGCGAGAATGCCGTCGGAATCCTTGCCGTTTGTGGTGATACTGCCGCCATGGAAGGCAAGATTGACCGTTCCGCCATGCCCGTCGCCAATGCCGTCGCCGCCGTCACTGCCGCCCCATATGGCGCCCCCCTCGCCACCGCTGCCGCCGATGCCGCCATGGGACTGGAGCACCACGCCCGAGGCCTTGTCCCCCGTCGTGGAGATATCGAGAGCCGAAGAGGCAACGTCGGCCTTTCCGATCGTGAGCGAGACCGCGCCCCCGACGCCGCCGGAGCCGCCGTTGCCGCCGGACCCGCTTCCAAGCGAGGCAAGTCCGTCACCGCCGTCGCCGCCATCGCCGGCCTTGCTGGCCACATGAATGGCGGCCACCTTCTTGCCCGTCCCGGTCGCGTGAACACTGCCGCCGCCATAAAGCTCGACGGTCACGGCGCTGCCATTGGCGCCGCCCACGGCATTGCCGCCGTGTCCGCCACCGTTCAGGGCCGATCCGTCACCGCCATCGCCGCCGTTGCCGCTGACGGCCAGGAACACCATGGCCGAATGCCCGTAGCTCGACACGTCGATCTTGTTGTTGATGCCGATGCTGAACTCGATCGTTCCGGCCCGCGCGCCGGCACCTCCCAGACCACCATAGCCGTCTCGAAAATCGGGATCGTAGCCCTCGCTGCCCGCGCCGCCATTGCCGCCACGGCTCCTGACGAGAACCAGCGGGCCGCCATAGGGATGGTCGGCGTCGGAGCTTCCCTTCAGCGCCGGCTGGGCTTTGTCGATGTCGATGAAGACGGAACTGATCGAATCCGGAGTTGAGGCCGCATGACCGGTATAGCCGCATGTCGAGTGCGGACCCGCCCCGTCGGGCCAGGGCTTGTCGAAATGCCGGCAGGCCGTGCCGCTTCCACCTGCATCCGCGCCGTCGCCCTTGCTGGTCTTGAACGAGTAGACCAGCTCGCCAGGATCATGAACGAAGCCGCCTTCCTTCGACACATCATGCGTCTTTGACTGGGTGCTGGTGAGGACCTGCGCCGAAGCCGGCGTGATCGCGGTTGCCGACAGCAGGGCCATGGCAAGCGGCACGCTCATGGGCACAATTCTGGAGCGGGAAGCGGAAACGAAATGCCTGCGAGCCATGAGCCGGAATCCTGTCATGCGGGCGAAATGCCCGAAGAAGCCTGACAGCGGACCGAACCGGATGGCGGGAGCTTGTGAAGCGTCGCCGCCGGATGCGCCCGCCGGGAGCGTCATCGCACGAAGCGATCCTTCACCTGTTTCACGAGCGCTCCGGCCCATGACAAAGGAGCAGCCCCCTGCGCCCGTTCCTTGCCCGCTGCGGGTTGCTCCAAGGTTTCCTGAAAGTCTTTAAGCGCGACTTAAAAATGGAATCAAAACATGGACCCAGGGAGAAAATCCGAAAAGCAAATCCCGAAATGAAAGATTTGTTACATGAGAAATCCGTATCAATACGTGCAGGATGCGGGTTTGCCCTGAGTCAGGAAAGCCGGAACCGCGCACGACCTCTCGCGACGTCTCCCGAACTCAAGGTCAAGACTCAACTTAAGCCCGAACTTTTTGGAAATGCACGCGTCACGGAAAGGGAATGCGCGAAAGATATCTTTCACATGCCCCTGCGGCCGTTGCGCCGGAATCAGCGAATGACAAAGGCCGCTGACAGGGAAAAGCCTGTGTTGTGCGCCGTCAGAAGCGGAAGGCTGGTCTTCGTCGCGGCAAGCACCTTGGAGCGCAACCGGCTGAGACGGACATCCAGCCGCGACCGCGACGCCTCGTCGTCGGCCTCGCCCAGCGCGGAAAAAAGCTCGGACCGGCTGACCACGTCATGCCCGCTGCGGATCATGTGATCGAGAAAGGCCGCCTCACGCGGGCTGAGGCGCACGCTCAGTCCGTTCGGAGCGACAAGCATCGCGCTCTCCCGCTCGAAGATCCAGGCGGCGGACGCATCCTCGCCTTGTCCCGCGCCAGACGGCTGCCGGCCCGAAAGCCTCTCGATCGCGGCGGAAAGCTCCTCGGGCTCCACGGGCTTGGCCATGTAGATGTCGGCGCCACTCTGATAGGCACGGACCCGGTCTTCCACGGCCTGCCGCACGGTGGTAATGATGACCGCCGTCGGCGTCTGCTCCGAAAGGTACTGGGTGATGGAAAAGCCGCTGTGATGGGGCAGGTTGACGTCGACCACGGCCACGTCGAACGTGGTGTCCCCGATCATCCTGTAGAGTTCCGCCGCGTCGCCCGCTTCGGCGACCGTGTGACCGAATACGGTCAGGCAATCCGCAAGACTCTTGCGCAGCGCGACGTTGTCCTCGACCAGTACGACCCGTGCCACGACCCTGCCTCTCTCACTCGCCCGGCCTCCTGGCGCCCAGCCCCCTGGGGCACCATCGACCGCGCCCCGCGCGATCCCGGCCATCCCCTCTATCATACGGCCGCACGAGTCCTGACGACAATATGCGTCGCCTTGATTTTTTTGGTGTTTCCGGGACTGACCCAGCCGGAAACGGCCCGCGCCGGCGATCACGCGCCCGCGTTGCTGCTGGGCATGGCACCTGTCGAACGTGATCTGATCGGTCACATGGACATGTTGCGCGACCCCGGCGGTGATCTCGATATCGAGGATGTGGCCTTCGGCTCCGCGCGGCAGCGTTTTACCACCCTGCCAGGCAATCTCGCTCTCGGCTATACGACCGACACCGTCTGGCTGCGGGTGCGTCTGGAGCGTGGCACAAGGCGCTGGCCGGAACCTTTGTACCTGCTCCTGCGCCCGACCTATCTCGACAGCGTCACTCTTCATGTGCCCGTGAGGGCCGCCCCGGAACGCGGCGGCGATTTCCGGAAGCTGGCATTCGGCGACCACGTGATCCCGCCAGCGGGCGAGGATCTCGCGATCCACGACCTCTTCGCGGAACTGGCACTGCCGGACGCGCCGGCGGCGGAGATCTACCTGCGCATCGACACCACCAGCAGCATGTCGATGAGCGGTCAGGTGCTGACCGCGGCACCACTGCTCAGGGTGAGCCAGGAACGGGCGATGAAGCTCAGCGCCCTGATAGCGGTCATGTTCACCTTCGCCCTGATCCATTTCTTCTACTGGGCCACATTGCGCCGCCCGCTGTTCCTGAGCTTCTTCGCGTTCCTCGTCGCCAACATCCTCACGGTCCTCACCGACGGCGCGATCCTGCCTCCCAACATCGTGGTGGCGGGGACCTATTCCGACGACGTGCTCACCGGCTGGGGCGTGCTGTTCCCCGCACTCGCCTTCCTGATCTTCACGCGGTACCAGCTCGAAACCCGGCGTTACTTTCCCCTCGCGGATCGGGCGATAACATTCCTGTTTCCGTTGCAGTGCCTCACGCTGATCGCACCCTTCACGTCCTGGTACCAGGCCGTCGTGATGCCGGTTCTGCTGGTCGTCGCGGCCCTCATCGGCTTTCTGTTCGTTGGCAACCTGATCCTGCTGCTGCGTCATCGCCGGCCCGGGAGCCTCCTGGCCACCATCGCCACCGGCATCCAGCTTGTCGGCGTCGTCCTGGTCGTGGGTCGCCTCTTCGGCGTTCTCTCCTTCGACACGATAACGGAGCTTGGCTACCAGGTGAGCTCCATCGCCTTCGTCGCGCTGATGTCGCTCTCCCTGGTGCAGCGCGCCCGCGTCGCCGACCGGCGGCGGCGCCAGACCGCGTCCCTGCGCATCGCGCGCAAGGCGGAACATGCCGCCCGCCAGCTCGTGCGCGTGCGCACCGCCGAGCTGCAGAGCGCCAAGCTCGCCGCCGAAACCGCGCTGGAGGCTGAGCGCGCCGCGCAGGCCGAACAGGTCCGTTTCGTCGACGTCATCACCCACCAGTACCAGACGCCGCTGGCGGTGATCCGCTCCTCCGTCGCCGCGATCCGCCACACCCTGCCCGCGACCGACACCGACAACCATCGCCGGGTCGGCCAGATCAAGGCCGCCGTGCGCTCCCTCGTCGAGGTGCTCGACGTCTCGCTGAAGCGCAGCCGGGTGGAGGGCGTGAGCGCACGTGCCGATCTCGTCCCCCGCCCGGCCGCCGAAACCCTGCGCACCATCGTCCGCCATGCGGCCGATCTCGCGCCGGAACGCCAGGTGCTCCTCGATCTCTCGGGCGTCACGGAGAAGACGCTGATCGACATCGACACGGACATGGTCTCCATCGCGCTCACCAACCTGATCGACAATGCGCTCAAGTTTTCCGGCCCGGACGACGCGGTCACGCTTACCGCCGAATGTCGCGACGACACCCTCGTCATTCGCGTCCGGGACCACGGCATCGGCATTCCCGAGGCCGAGACCGGCAATCTCGCCAAGCGCTACTTCCGCGCCTCCAACACCGGTGAGATGCCAGGCAGCGGCCTGGGGCTCAACATCGTCGCGGCGGTGGCCCGGGCCCACGGCGGCCGCTTCTCGCTGGAAAACGCGGACGGCGGCGGCGCATGCGCCATTCTGGAACTGGGGCTCTCGGCCGCCGCGCCGGACGCCTGACATCGCCGCGATGCAGCAAAACCTGCCCCTGGGGAAATGGCTTTTGTCCTTCGCGACTTGTGCGGGGAGCCGCTAGGGTACGGAAAATCATCGCCAATCCGGGAGGGAACCACCATGGCGCGACTTGCAGACAAGACCTGCCTCATCACCGCCGCAGGCCAGGGCATCGGCCGGGCGAGCGCTCTCGCCTTCGCCGCCGAGGGCGCGCGGGTCATCGCCACCGACATCAATGCCGACGCGCTCGCCTCGCTTGCCGACACGCGGGGCATCGAGACCCGCGTCCTCGACGTGACCGACGCCGCCGCCATCGCCGCGCTGACAGCCGATGTCGGTCCCCTCGACGTGCTGTTCAACTGCGCGGGCGTTGTGCACGCGGGCGCGCTGCTTGAGTGCACGGAAGAGGACTGGGACGTCGCCTTCGCGCTCAACGCCAAGGCCATGTTCCGCATGATCCGCGCCGTTCTCCCCGCCATGCTGGAGCGCGGCGGCGGCTCCATCATCAACATGTCCTCGGTCGCCTCCTCGGTGAAGGGCGTTCCGAACCGCTTCGCCTATTGCGCCTCCAAGGCCGCCGTCGTCGGCCTGACCAAGTCGGTCGCCGCCGACTACGTGACACGCGGCATCCGCTGCAATGCGATCTGCCCCGGCACCGTCGACAGTCCCTCCCTGCACGACCGGCTCAGGGCCACGGGCGACTATGAGACGGCCATGCGCGACTTCATCGCCCGCCAGCCCATGGGCCGCATCGGCAAGGCGGAGGAAATCGCCAGCCTCGCGATCTACCTCGCCTCGAACGAGAGCGGCTTCACCACCGGACAGACCCATGTGATCGACGGCGGCTGGGCCGTCTGAGGACGAACGTTCTCCATTTGCGCAAACGAAAAAGGCCCCCGCACGGTTCGGTGCGGGGGCCTTTGTCGTGTTGCCGCCTGCCGGCGTGGTCCGCCGGATCAGAACTTCAGGCTCGCCCGCGCATAGCCGCCGTAGCCGTAGGACGACCCCGAGAAGCTCGTCTGGCCGAGCACCGACAGGTTGAACCTTTCGCTGACATCCACCGAAAGCCCGGCCGCCAGGTCGCCCGTGAACCGGTCGTTGCCGACATTGAGGTCGAGATTTCCGAGCCCCGCACCCGCTCCGGCAAGACGCGTCGTGACGCTCACGTCCGGGTTGGTGAGCTCCGCCGTGAGCCCCGCGCGCAGATAGGCGACCGCCGCCGAGGATCCCCACTGGAAGGCGTGCCCGAACTCGAACGAGGGCCGCGCCGTCACCGCCGTGTGCGTGATCGCATTGGTGTGCCAGTTGAAGCCGCCGGTGCCCTGCTCGGTGAAGGCATTCTGCCACACATGGGAGATGCCCAGCGCCGCCTTGGGCTTGGCGTAGAAGCCATGCGCCTCGAACACCGCCTCGATGCGGGCCTCGGCGGAAACGAAGCCGCCCTTCACGTCGCCCGTCGCCGTCGCCAGACCGCCGGCGCCATTGTAGATGCGCGAGTGGTCCAGGTCGTAGAAGCCGCCGGCGACGCTCGAGGCGAAGGTCAGGTTGCCCACTTCCTGCTTCAGGGCCATGCCGCCGCTGACGCGGGTGCCGTCCTGCTTGAAGCCGTTGCCGGTCAGCGTGACCATCTCGAGCTGGCCGCCGACCTCCAGGAAGAGGTCGTCGGCGATTTCCTTCTGGATCGCGCCGGCGAAGCCATAGACGGACTCGTCGCTGGAAGCCTTGGTGGACGTCGCGTCCTGGTGCGTCTTGCCGCCCAGCGCCTCGAACCAGGCGCAATCGCGCTGGCGGTAGAAGCCCTGGGGATCCGTCGGGTCGAGCACCGGGCAGCTCTGCAGCAGGGTATGCACCGCCTGGGTCGTGGAAAGCGCCTTGCTGACGCCCATCGCCGCCTCTTCGAGGATCTGCTCCTCGTAGACCCCGGCAAGCTCGCGGCTGTCACCCGCGTTCAGGATGCGCACGCCCAGGAAGTCGAGTGCCTCGCGCTGTTCCGCCGTCATGCCGCCGCTCTGTCCCACGACGCCCGCGAAGTACTGGCCGAACCCGCGCGCGTTTTCGCTCAGCGTCGCGCCGGTGCTGTCGCCCGAATAGTCGACGGTGTAGCCGAGCGTCAGGTGATCGCCGTCCGACTGGTTCGCCTTCGACCAAGTGTAGGCGACCGCACCGCCCGACCGCACGCCGAGCTTGGAGGTGTCGAAGCTGGACCCGTCACCGGCCTTCAGCGTCGCCACGTCGAAGGAGCCGTTCGCGCCATTGGAAAGCGCACCCTCGAAGTTGAAGGCAAGCTGTCCGTCGAGCGAGCCGCCCTTGTCGAAGTCGAGCGTGAAGGAGCCCGCCTTGGTTTCGTCCTTGGAGACGTCGAACAGCAGCGTGCCGGTCGAGGTCTGGGTGAAGGTGCCGCCCGAGGTAATGATTGAGCGACGCGTGTCGTTGGTCCAGCCAGCCTTCATGGTGCCGGAGTTCTCGAACGTCGAGTACTCGCTGGTGCCGAGGTTCGAGTGACCGAGGAACATCGTCCCACCGGCCAGGTTGGTAACCGCGTTGCGCACCGTGCTCGTGGAGCCGAAGTCCAGACGGCCATGAAGCTCGCCATCGTTCTCGAGCTGGAACGCATGCGCGCCGTCGGTCTGCACCACATAGGCGTTCGAATAGAGCTTTCCGTGGTTGGTCAGCTTGTTCGAAAGGTTGATCGAATGATCGTCGTTATAGACGGAATGGCCGCCAAGGATGCCGATTGTCGAGTGGGCCTCCTCGTCCGTCGTCCTCACGTAACCATCCTTGCCGATGGTGATGTTGGCGACGCCCATCTCACTATCTTTACTTGCCGTGTCTGCGGTATGAACGAGGATCGCGCGCGACTGCTTGCCCCTGGCCGTAATCGTGCCGTTCACATTGATCTCGGCTCCGCCCGACCCGAAATCGGAAACGCCACCGGCGGCTGACTGCACGAAAATGCCGTGCGCGCCCTCACCGCTCACATCGATCGTGCCATCGACGGTGACCTTGGCGAGGCCGCCCTTGCCTTCCGCCCCGTTGCTACCGATGACGTCATGCGCCTTGTCGTCGCCAAGGCCGTACCAGCCGGCCGCGCCGCCACCGCCGCCCACCGACTGCACCCAGATCGCATGGGCGTTGGCGCCGGTGGTGGTGATCGAGCCGCCCTGATGCAGGTTGACCGTCACGTCGCCGCCGTCACCGCCCTTGCCGGCTCCCGCGCCGGTGCCGCCGAAGATGTTGTAGCCGACCACTTCGGCGAGCGAGTCGATCTCCTCGATGATCGAGCCTTCCACGTCGCCGGCCGTGCCGCCGCCGCCGCCCACCGACTGGGCGTAGATGCCCATCGCGCCGTCGCCGCTGGTGACGATCTTGCCGTAGTTGTCGACGGTCACGGTGCCGCCATGGCTGCCGGCGTCCGCCGAACCCGACAGGGCGATCGAGGTGATACCCCCCATCGAGCCGTCACCGCCGGCGCCGCCGCCGCCGCCGACCGACTGGGCGTAGATCGCGGTGGCCGAGTCCCCGTCGGTGATGATCGTGCCGTTGTTGGTGACGATGACGTTGCCGCCCTTGCCGGCGCCGCCGCCCTCGCCGCCCATGTTGAACTTCCAGGACTCCAGGAATATCTCCTTCCACTCCTTGTGGTAGGTATTCATGATCGTCTTGTAGCTCTCGATGACCTGGTTGATCTTCTCGTAGTCCTCGTAGATGTCGGCGAGCCAGCCCTCGAGGCCGGGCGAGCCGTTGCCGCCCGAGCCGCCGCCACCGCCGACCGACTGGGCGAAGATGCCGTAGCTGGCAAGACCCGCCGTGCGGATCGTCCCGGTGTTGCCGACATTGACCGTGTTGCCGTCGCCGCCCGCCCCGCCGGATCCGCCAAGCGTGATCTCCAGCGAGAAGCTCTTGGCTTCCTCGATGTTCTTCGGCGTGTAGGTGTAGCCGACCGCATAGGAGCCCGCGTCGCCGCCGGCACCGCCGCCGCCACCGACCGACTGGGCGGAGATACCGACCGAGGTGAAGAACTTGCTCGGGTCGAACTTCTTGTCGTCATCGTCGCCGGAACCTGACCCCCCCGACGTCGTCGTGCAGGAGGACAGGTTGATCACCGAGCAGATGTCGGCGGTTATGGTGCCGCTGTTTTTGACCGTCACCGTGCCGGCATTCATGCCGGTCCCGCCGTGGCCGCCGACCTCGCCCTTGACCGCAAGCGACTTGCTGTCGCCGCCGGTATTGTTGCCGGCCGTGCCGAAGACCGCCACGCCGCCGCCGCCGACACCGCCATTGCCGCCGATCGAGAGGGCCCTGATGCCGGCGGCCGACGACGCGGCCGCGGCAACGATGCCGGTGTTGTTGACAGTGACGTTGCCGCCGGTCGCGCCCGAACCACCCTCGCCACCCATGGTGTAGGAGGCGTCGAAGCTGCCTGAGGTCGAGTAGTCGGCCGAAATCGCGTAGCTGTCGCCACCCTTGCCACCGTTGCCGCCAATGGACAGGGCAAGGATGCCGTCGGCGAAGACCTTCTGGGTGCCGACGATACCGTCATTGGTGATGGTGACCGTATTGGCCTTGCCGCTCCCCCCGCCTTTTCCGCCGAACGAGGCGTTGATGCTGGCCGAATATTCACCGCCCGCGCCGGCCAGCGAATAGTTGGAACCGCCCACGCCGCCGCTGCCGCCGAGCGAAAGCCCGAGGATACCGGTCGCGTATTTTTCAGCCGTCAGGACAACGGCGCCCTTCTTGTTGCTGATCTCGACCGCACCGGCCTGACCGCCGCTGCCGCCGTCGCCGCCAAGGGTCACCGTGCCGCTGACCGCCGCCTCGCCGGCCGTCAGGTTGCCGTTGACCGTGGTGCCGGCCGTGCCGCCATGACCGCCGATGGAGGCCGCCAGGATGCCGGCGGAATACTCGCCCTCCGTCACGATCTTGCCGGTGTTGGTCACCGTCACCTTGGAAGCGGTGCCGCCGTCACCGCCACCGCCGCCGATGGCGGCTCCGAAGGAGGCCATGGCCAGGTTGCCGGCCACCGTCGTGCCGCCGGCGCCGCCAGATCCGGAGACGCTGAGCGCCAGGATGCCCGGCGCCCAGTCGCCCTTGCTGCTGAGCGTGCCGTTGTTGGTCACATCGACCGTGCCCGCCGTGCCGCTGTTGCCGCCGGCGCCGCCTTGCGTGAAGTTCACCTCGGCGACCGAGATGTTGCCGTTGACCACAAGGCCGCCATGGCCACCTGAATTGCCGATGCTGAGCGCCGCGATCACGGCGGAGAGATTGCCTTCCGTCGACACATTGACCGCGGAGGTCACGCTGACGGCCCCCGCCTTTCCGGCTGCACCTCCGGTCTGGCCGTAGGTGACCGTGCCGATATCGGTATCCACTCCGGCGGTGACCGTGGTGCCCGTCTGGCCGCCGCCACCCGAGACGCTCATCGCCAGCACGCCGAGCGCCATGTCCCCCGTGGTGGTGATGTCGCCATTCGTCATTCCGCCGTCCATCGCCACGTTGGCAAGGGTGACGCTCACATCGCCGCCGTTGCCGCCACCTCCGGATTGCGCGCCCGCCAGACTGCTCCAGTTCGGCATCTCCACGCCGACCGTGCCGTCGATGACGTTGCCCATCGCACCGCCGCCACCACCGATCGACGCGGCCAGGATGCCGCTCGAATGAGCGCCTTCGGTGTAGATGGTCGCGTTTGATGTCAGCGTCACCGTGCCGCCGTCGCCGCCGGTGTTGTAGCCCGAGCCGAGCGACGATCCCAGGTTCGAACTGCTGCCGAACTTGGTGCCGACGGTGAAGTCATAGCTGGAGCCGACCGAGCCGCCGCCGCCGCCCACCGAGGCGGCCAGAACGCCGTAGGAGGAATAGCCCTTGGTCGAGATGTAGCCGGCGATCGTCGTGTCCTTGATGGCGCCGCCATGATTGATGTTGCTGCTCGAGCCGCCGACATTGGCCGTCTGCACATTGTTGAGTTCGGCCCCGAGGCTGATCGTGATGATGTTGCCGCCCGTGCCGCCGCCACCGCCGATGCTGAGCAGCGAGACACCATGCGAATGATGCCCGCTCGTCAGCAGGTTGTCATAGTCGGTGCCGGTGTAGGAGATATCGCCGCCGGAGCCGCCCGCCCCGCCGCTGCTGCCCACATGCGACGAGAAATTGCCGAACAACTCGAAGGTTCCGGCACCATCGCCACCGCCGCCGCCCACGGACTTCAGCGACACCGCATCCGAATGACGACCGGAGGTGGAGGACTGGATGCCGAACCCCTGTCCGGTCAGCGTCACGTTGCCGCCATTGCCCGCGCCACCGCCATCGGCGCCGATGGCCATCGGGCCGGAGGACGAGGAGGCCTGGCCGCCACCGCCACCGATGCTGGCGAGCGACAGGCCGACCGAGTGATCGCCCTTGGTCGTGACATTGGTGTTGTCGACCGTGATCGATACCGTGTCCGCATCGCCACCGAGGCCGCCGGACTTGCCGCCGACCGCCACGACACCGCCCGCCGAGCCGGACGCGCCACCGCCGCCGCCCACGCTCTGCAACTGGATGCCGTAGGAATGATTGCCGTCGGTATCTACCGACAGGTTCTTCAGCGTGCCGCCGACCTTTCCGCCCTGACCGCCCGCGCCGCCGGAAGCGGACATGGCGACAACGCCGCCGGTCTTGCCCGCGACACCGCCGCCGCCGCCCACGCTCTGCACCAGCACGCCGGTGCCGTAGTCGCCATGCATCGTCACGGATGTGGAGGTCAGGTTGACCGTGGCGCTCGCCCCGGCGCCACCGCTGCCGCCCTTGGCGCCATAGGTCGCGATGCCTTCGGTCGCCTTGCCGCTCGCCCCGCCCATGCCGCCGATCGATTGCACAAGGATGCCGTAGGACTGGACATCCGAACTCGCACCGCCGCCGGTCATTGCATTGTCGATCGACGAGTTCGTCATCGTGAGCGTGACATCGCCGGCGGCACCCGGCTCACCCGGCTTGCTCGCGTGGTCGGTAATGCCGCCCGAGCCGTCGCCGCTGTCGCCGGCAAAGCCGCCCGCGCTCTTCACGTAGACGCCGTAGGTCTCGCCGATCTTGGTGCTGCTCACCGCCGCCGACAGGGTCACGTTGACCGTACCGCCATTACCGGCATTGCCGCCCTTGCCCGGATGGGTGTGGCCGTACTCGGCCTCGCCACCCTTGCCGCCATCGCCACCAACGCTCGCGATGAACACGCCATAGGTGCCGCTCGTTGTGATGGTGTTTCCGGTCGAATCGGCAAGGAAGTTTACGGTTCCGCCATCGGCGCCGTTGCCGCCCTGACCGCCGTAGGCGCTGTTCTGGTCGCCCCAGGTGTCCAGCTTGCCCTTGCCGCCCGTACCGCCGTTGCCACCAAGGGACCCGGCGACGAAGCCGATGCCCGCCCCCTCATATTCAAGCCGGTGATCATCGGTCATCGTGACGTTGACCGTTCCACCCGCTCCGCCGTTGCCGCCGGCCCCGCCTTCCGCGTCCCGCAGGCCGCCGGAGGAATGCGCCTGGCCGCCGGTACCGCCGGTGCCGCCCGTCGCGATCACCGAGACCCCGAAGGAGTTTTCATCGCCTCCCTTCGATTCCAGGAGACGAATGAGCCCCTTGTTGCTGTTCTGCTTGAACGTCAGCGTGACATTGTTCGCAACACCGCCATTGGAGCCCGTGCCACCGGTCGCATGCTTGTCGAAATGCGAGACGTCATTGCCCTTGCTGCCCATGTCGCCGACGGAACCCATCTGGATGCCGACCGCGCTGTAGAGTCCGTATCCGTCGTCGAGGCTGATGGTCGCTTCGACACCATTTCCCTGGGTGAGGCTGTCGATCGTGTTCATGGTCACAATCGAGATCAGAGCCTGCGTCGAATCACCACTGGTGTTCGTGAAGTCGCTCGTCAGGCCACTGATGGTGAGCTTCTCGACCTGGCCTTCGTTGTGAAGGATGGGACCGCCGGTCAGATCGCCGGAGCAGGTCTCGACCTTGTCCGAGATGGAGCAGTGGGCTTCCGCCGGCGTCGCCGCCGCACCGGCCAGGAGCGCGACGGCGAGAGGTAGCGCCGCGCCTGTTCTCAGCCTGCGGGCCAGAGTGGCGAGCGGCGATGCGGTGCGAGCGGTCATTGGCATTATCCCCGGATTCGGACTTTGAACGGCCAGCCGTCCCGAATTCTCGAATCACGAGTCGGATCAGCCCCTTGTCCGGGATAGGACATCCTGCGATTCGCGCAACGTAATAGATCTTTCAGAAAGTATTCTTGCGCGATCAAGCATCCTTGACGTTCCAGAATTGCAAACGAATGATTAACAAACAGGCGAGAGAAATTTCAACTGGAAGAGTACTGATCACGCCTTGCAACCATCGACTCACGCACACCGGAAAAGACCGGCCACGCCGCCGGGGACGCATTCGGACTCAGGCGCGCACGCAGGCGTACCGCGAACATGACCCGCGACATCGACCCGATGAGAAAATGACTCAATTTTACGTCGATTTGCGCCGGAACTTGACGAAACTTGCCTGACCCGCGCCCTGCCCGCCTCAGGCCGCGAAGAGCTCCCGTACACCCCGGAAGCCCTGCGGCAAACCCGTCGGACGGCGTTCGCCTGTGCGAAACATCCTTGTAGGACCGGTGTTCGGTGGACCCTGGAGGCTGCCCGGCTAAGATCGTTCCACACCGGTCGCAGCGGTGCCCGCGACCGCGACTTGACCGGGATGGGATGCAAATCCTATCCTGAGAATAGTTTACGCGCGCAAAATTAAACAACAAACGCGAGCCGCGTCGGGATATCCGGATCCCGCTTTCGGTCGCACGCAGGGACGGACCCCGGACATGGACGACGGCAAGGTCAGAAACATGGAGGAGTTCGCGACGCTGAGCGGCATTTCCCGCCCGACGGTCTCGAAGTACTTCAACGATCCCGGCAGCGTCCGCAAGTCGACCCGCGAGCGCATCGAGCAGGCGCTGGAGCGTTACGACTACCGGCCAAACATTTACGCCATCAACCAGAACCGCCGCCTGACCAAGACGGTCGGCATCGTCGTCCCCTATCTCGCAGACCCCTTTTTCGCCGAGATCGCCCGCAACATCGAGCGTCGCTGCCTCGACGCGGGATTCTGGCCGGTCCTGTTCAGCGCCCACGGCTCGCAGGCACTGGAGAACGACATCCTCGACAGCCTGCGCTCGCTGAAGCCCGCCGGCGTGCTCTTCGCCCCGCTCGGACGCGGCTCGGACCGCGCCGCAGTGGAGAAATTCTGTCGCGACGTGCCCACGATCCTGTTCGACAGCAACATGGACGACATCGGGGAAGCCTTCGTCGGACTGGACAATTTCCAGTCCGTTGGAATGATCGTCGAATATCTGTGCCGCACCGGGGAACCGCCCTGTTTCTTCGAGATGCGCCACCCGTCCAACCCGAACGCCAACAAGCGCCGCGAGTCCTACATCTTCACCATGGAGCGCCTCGGCTTCGAGCCGCGCATCATCCGCGCCGAGGGCGAGGGCTGGGACTTCGAGGAGATCGGTCGCGCGGAAGGAACCCGCGTGCTTGCCGAGCGCCTGCTGACCACGGACACCGTCCTTTGCAGCAACGACCGGCTGGCGATCGGCTTCCTCACCGCCTGCTACGAGAACGGCCTGAGGGTCGGACGCGGACAGGGCTGCGCGTTGCGCGTCGCGGGCCACGACGACCACCCCTTCTCACGCTACACATGCCCGCCGCTCACCACCGTCGCGCAGGACTACCAGTCGATTTCCAACCGCAGCGTAGAGGCTCTCTTCTCCCTCGTGGAGGGCGACCGCCCGAAGGTCCGCACCCAGACCCTTTTCAGGGGCGAGCTTGTCATGCGCGACTCCGCCTGATCCTGTTATTTTTACGCGCGTAAACTTTTTATTGACTCCGCGTTTCCTTTCTCGATACGCTCGCCCGGGAGCAAAAAAGTGCACCTAGGGAGGAAACGGGATGCATCTCAAGACGTCACTTCTGGTGGCGAGCGCGCTCACGCTTGCCGCCTTCACCAGCGCACAGGCCGAGACCACGGTCACCATCGCGACCGTCAACAACGGCGACATGATCCGCATGCAGGGTCTCGCGGACGACTTCACGGCCAAGCATCCGGACATCAAGCTCGAGTGGGTGACGCTGGAGGAAAACGTTCTGCGCCAGCGCGTTACCCAGGACATCGCCACCAAGGGCGGTCAGTTCGACGTGATGACGATCGGCACCTACGAGGTTCCGATCTGGGGCAAGCAGGGCTGGCTCGTGTCGCTCGACGACTTGCCCGAGAGCTGGGACGCCGGCGACCTGCTTCCCGCCATGCGCAACGGCCTGACCGTTGACGGCACGCTCTACGCCGCACCGTTCTACGGCGAGAGCTCCATGGTCATGTACCGCAAGGACCTGATGGAGAAGGCCGGTCTGGAGATGCCGGAAGCCCCGACCTGGGACTTCATCAAGAAGGCCGCCGCCGGAATGACCGACAAGGAAAACGAGGTCTACGGCATCTGCCTGCGCGGCAAGGCCGGCTGGGGCGAGAACATGGCCTTCCTGACCGCCATGGCCAACTCCTTCGGCGCGCGCTGGTTCGACGAGAACTGGCAGGCCCAGTTCGACACCCCGGCGTGGAAGAACACCCTCGACACCTACATGGAGCTGATGACCAGCTACGGTCCTCCGGGCGCCTCCACCAACGGCTTCAACGAGAACCTGTCGTTGTTCCAGCAGGGCAAGTGCGGCATGTGGATCGACGCCACCGTCGCGGCGTCCTTCGTGACGAACCCCGAGGATTCCACGGTCGCCGACAAGGTCGGCTTCGCGCTCGCCCCCGACAACGGACTTGGCAAGCGCGGCAACTGGCTGTGGGCGTGGTCGCTCGCCGTCCCCGCCGGTTCCGATGCGACCGAGGCGGCGAAGACCTTCATCGCATGGGCGACCAGCAAGGACTACACCAGGCTCGTGGCGGAGAAGGAAGGCTGGGCGAACGTGCCCCCGGGAACGCGCACCTCGCTCTATGAGAACGAGGCGTACCTGAAGGCCGCTCCCTTCGCCGAAATGACCCTGAACTCGATCAACGCGGCCGACCCGACCAATCCCGCGGTCGATCCGGTGCCCTACACCGGCGTCCAGTTCGTCGCGATCCCCGAGTTCGCCGGCATCGGCACGCAGGTCGGCCAGGAGTTCTCGGCCGCGCTTGCCGGCCAGCAGAGCGTCGACGAGGCCCTTGCCAAGGCGCAGGCGCTGACCACCGACGAGATGGAAGCCGCCGGCTACTGACGACCTTCCTCCCGGCCCGGGAGACGCCAGCCGTCTTCCGGGCCTCCTTTTTTCCTCACGTTCCGCACCTGTCCGCATCATGGCGGCGGTCGCGCGACCCGGGAGGGCATCGGTCATGGCTACTCAGCATTCGCGGTCGGCAGCCAGGGTCATGATGGCACCCGCCGTGGTTCTTCTCCTCGGCTGGATGCTCGTCCCGCTGTTGATGACGCTCTATTTCTCTTTCCGGAAATACCTTCCGATGCGCGGCGGCGACCTGGGGTCCGCCGGGTTCGACAACTACATCCGCTTCGTCACCTCGAGCTCCTTCTGGCCAAGCGTCCAGGCGACGCTCGTCATCGTTGGCGGCGTGCTGCTCATCACCGTGGTCCTCGGCGTGCTGCTGGCCCTGTTGCTGGACCAGCCCATGTGGGGCCAGGGCATCGTGCGCATCCTCGTGATCGCGCCCTTCTTCGTCATGCCGACGGTCTCGTCGCTGGTGTGGAAGAACATGTTCATGGACCCGGTGAACGGCCTCTTCGCCCATCTCTGGGAAGCCTTCGGCCTGACGCCGATCTCGTGGCTGAGCCAGGCATCGCTGTTTTCCATCGTGCTCATCGTCGCCTGGCAATGGCTGCCCTTTGCGACGCTGATCCTGCTGACCGCGATCCAGTCGCTCGACAGCGAGCAGCTCGAGGCGGCCGAGATGGACGGTGCCCCGCCGCTGTCGCGTTTCGCCCACATCATTCTCCCGCACCTGTCGCGGGCCATCACCGTCGTGGTGCTGATCCAGACGATCTTCCTACTGTCGATCTTCGCGGAGATCTTCGTCACGACGCAGGGCTCGTTCGGCACCCGCACGCTGACCTACCTGATCTACCAGCGCGTCCTGGAAAGCCAGAACGTGGGCCTGGGCTCCGCCGGCGGCATCTATGCCGTCATCCTCGCCAACATCGTCGCCATCTTCCTGATGCGCATCGTCGGCAAGAACCTGGACGCCTGAGGAAACCGACATGGCTCGCAGCACGACAACACGCCGCAAGACGATCAACACGCTGGCCGCATGGGCCGTCGGCCTGCTGATCTTCTTTCCCATCCTCTGGACGATCCTGACCAGCTTCAAGACCGAGGCAACGGCGATCGCCGATCCGCCCGTGTTCCTGTTCTTCGACTGGACGCTGGAAAACTACGCCGTGGTGCAGGAGCGCTCCGACTACATGCGCTTCCTGTGGAACTCGGTCATCATCGCCGGCGGCTCCACGCTGCTCGGCATCCTGGTGGCCGTTCCCGCCGCCTGGTCCATGGCCTTCGTGCCCTCGAAGCGCACCAAGGACATCCTCTTGTGGATGCTCTCCACCAAGATGCTGCCGGCGGTCGGCGTGCTCTATCCGATCTACATCATCTTCATCGAGGCCGGCCTTCTCGACACGCGCATCGGCCTGACGCTCGTGCTGATGCTCATCAACCTGCCGATCATCGTCTGGATGCTCTACACGTATTTCCGCGAGATCCCGGGCGAGATCCTCGAGGCGGCGCGCATGGACGGGGCCAGCCTGAAGGAGGAGATCCTCTACATCCTGACGCCGATGGCGATCCCCGGCATCGCATCGACCGTGCTTCTCAACATCATCCTTGCCTGGAACGAAGCGTTCTGGACGCTCAACCTGACGGCCGCCAAGGCCGCGCCGCTCACCGCGTTCATCGCCAGCTACTCGAGCCCCGAGGGGCTGTTCTACGCAAAGCTTTCGGCAGCCTCGACGATGGCCATCGCACCCGTGCTCATTCTCGGCTGGTTCAGCCAGAAGCAGCTCGTGCGCGGCCTGACGTTCGGCGCGGTGAAGTAAAGGGGGAAGGAAATGGGACAGATCACCCTCGAGAAGGTGACGAAACGGTTCGGCGACGTGGAGGTGATCCCCCCGCTCGACCTGACCATCGGGGACGGAGAATTCACGGTCTTCGTCGGCCCTTCGGGCTGCGGCAAGTCAACGCTTTTGCGCCTCATCGCCGGGCTGGAGGACGTTTCCTCCGGAGCCATCCGCATCGACGGAACCGACGCCACCGACATTCCGCCCGCAAAGCGCGGTCTCGCGATGGTGTTCCAGTCCTACGCGCTTTATCCGCACATGAGCGTGCGCAGGAACATCGCCTTTCCGCTGCGCATGGCCGGCATGGACAAGGCCGAGCAGGACCGGCGCGTCACCCAGGCGGCCGAGGTGCTGAACCTCACCGACTATCTCGACCGCCGCCCCGGACAGCTCTCCGGCGGCCAGCGCCAGCGTGTCGCCATCGGCCGCGCCATCGTGCGTGAACCGGAGGCCTTTCTCTTCGACGAACCGCTGTCCAACCTGGACGCCGCGCTGCGCGTGGGAATGCGACTGGAAATCAGCGAGCTGCACGAGCGCCTCAAAACCACGATGATCTACGTCACCCACGACCAGGTGGAGGCCATGACCATGGCCGACAAGATCGTGGTCCTGAGAGCCGGGCACATCGAGCAGGTGGGGTCGCCGCTCGAGCTTTACCGCACCCCTCGCAACATCTTCGTCGCGGGCTTCATCGGCTCGCCGAAGATGAACTTCATCTCCGGAGCCGAGGCCTCGAAGCACGGTGCCGAAACCATCGGCATCCGCCCCGAACACATCGACGTCGCCGAGGCTGGGGAAGGTCCCTGGCAGGGGCGTATCGGCGTGGCCGAGCACCTTGGCTCGGACACGTTTTTCCACGTTCACGACACGGGCCTGGCGGACATCGTCACCGTGCGCGCGCCGGGCGAGGTGAGCCTGCGGCACGGCGACCGCATCGGCCTGGTTCCAAGACAGGACCAGATCCACCGGTTCGACAAGGAAGGCTTGAGACTGGAATGAACCGACTTTCGGGAAAAACCGCATTGATCACCGGTGCGGCGCGCGGCATCGGGCTGGCCTTCGCGCAGGCCTATGTCCGCGAGGGCGCGCGCGTGGCCATCGCGGACATCGACCTCGACCGCGCCGGCAAGGCGGCCGCCGACCTCGGCGAGGCGGCAATCGCGGTCAGGATGGACGTGACATCGCAGGAAAGCATCGACGCGGCGGTCACGGAAACCGTCCGCGCGCTCGGGCACATCGATATCCTGATCAACAACGCGGCGCTGTTCACCGCCGCGCCCATCGTGGAGATCGACCGCGCCGACTACGCGCGCGTCTTCGACGTCAACGTGTCCGGCACGCTCTTCACCCTGCAGGCGGTGGCGCGTCACATGATCGAGCGCGGCAAGGGTGGACGCATCATCAACATGGCAAGCCAGGCGGGACGACGCGGCGAACCGCTGGTCGCCGTCTACTGTGCGACCAAGGCCGCGGTCATCAGCCTGACCCAGTCCGCAGCCCTCGACCTCGTCAAGCACGGCATCAACGTCAACGCAATCGCCCCCGGCGTCGTCGACGGCGAGCACTGGGACGGCGTGGATGCCTTCTTCGCGCGCTACGAAAACAAGGAACCGGGGCAAAAGAAACGCGAGGTGGGCGCATCCGTCCCCTTCGGGCGCATGGGCACGGCCGACGACCTGACAGGCATGGCGATCTTCCTCGCCTCCGACGAGGCGCAATACATCCTGGCACAGACCTACAATGTCGACGGTGGCCAATGGATGAGCTGATTCCGCTGTCGAACGCGACGCTCGGCAGGCTGCCGGCGGCGGTCCGCGTTCCGCGCTACGACCGTTCGGCCCTGACCCCCGGCATCGTCCATGTGGGGCTCGGCAACTTCCATCGCGCGCATCAGGCATGGTACCTGCACCGGCTCTTCGAGAAGGGCCTCGATCACGACTGGGCGATCGTCGGGGCGGGTGTGCGCGCCGCGGACGCCCTTCAGCGCGACAGGTTGCTGGCGCAGGACTGCCTGACGACCCTGATCGAGCTCGATCCGGCCGGGACCTCCGCCGAGGTAACCGGCGCGATGATCGGCTTCGTCGAGGTGGAAGAGGACAACGCCGCGCTGATCCGGCAGATGGCGGATCCCGCCATCCGCATCGTCGCGATGACGGTGACGGAGGGAGGATATTACATCGATCCGCAGACCGGGGACCTCGCGACCGGACACTCCGACATCCTGCATGATGCGCAAACGCCGGAGCGTCCGCGCACCGTCTTCGGCGCCATGGTCGCCGCCCTGCGCGCGCGACGCGACGCGGGAACAGGCCCCTTCACCGGACTGAGCTGCGACAATCTCCAGGGCAATGGCGCGGTCCTGCGCCGGACCGTCGTCGGCCTCGCCCGTCTCTCCGATCCCGACCTGGCAGACTGGATCGACACTGCCTGCAGTTTCCCCAACTCGATGGTCGACTGCATCGTGCCGGCCACGGGCGCCAAGGAGATGGCGCTCGCCCGCGCCTTCGGCATCGATGACCACGCGCCCGTCACTCACGAGAACTTCCGCCAATGGGTGATCGAGGACGACTTCTGCGCCGGCCGGCCAGCTTGGGAGAAGGTCGGCGTCACCCTCTCGGACGACGTCCACGCCTTCGAGGCGATGAAGATCCGCATTCTCAACGGCGGCCACCAGGTGCTTGCCAACCCCGGCGAGATCCTTGGCCTCGAGACCATCGCGGACTGCATGGCCCATCCGCTGGTCTCCGCCTTCTTCTCCAGGGTACAGGCCGGGGAAATCGTTCCCCAGGTCCATCCGGTTCCCGGCATGACGCCGGAGGCCTATGTGGAACTCATCGAGCGCCGTTTCGCCAACCCGGCGATCGTCGACACGACCCGGCGCGTCGCCTTCGACGGCTCGTCCCGTCATACAGGCTTCCTGCTGCCCGGACTGCGGGAACGGCGCGCGGCGGGTCTGCCGGTCGAGGGACTGGCACTGGCCGAGGCCCTTTGGGCGCGCATGTGCGAGGGCACCCGCGAGGACGGCAGCTCCATCGCGCCCAACGATCCTTGCTGGAGCGACTTGCAGGAAGCCGCGAAACGCGCTCGCGAACGGCCCGCCGCCTGGCTTGCCCAGTCGCGGATCTACGGCGACCTGGCGCAGGATGCCGGCTTCGCCGATGCCTTCGCGCGCTGGCTCACCCTGATCTGGGAAAAGGGAACGGAAGCCGCCCTCGCCGCCTACCTGGAAGGATAATCGGATCGAGGGCCCCGGCCGCAGTGGCACGCCTTACCCGGCCCGGAGTGCCCGCTTCACCGTGCTGTCGAGGGCCTGCAGGAACCGGGAGCGGTCGGCCTTCGAGAAGGACTTGCCGCCGCCCTGGAAGAACGGATCCGATGCCCGGATGTCCTGCATCAGGTCCCGCGTCGCGAGCCGCCCGCCGATGTTGGCCGATGTCAGGGCCTGGCCGTCGTTCTGCACGACCAGCGCCCCGGCCTTCAGGCACCGGTCGGCCAGGGGAATGTCGGCGGTGATCACGACATCTCCCGGCCCGCAGTGCTCGGCGATCCACTTGTCGGCCACATCCGGTCCCTCGGCAACGATCCTGAGCGAGATCAGCGGGTTGCGTGAAGGGCGAATGCCACCGTTGCACACCATGACCACCGGAATGTCGAGGCGGGTCGCCACCCGTTCGACCTCGTCCTTGACCGGACAGGCATCCGCATCGACATAAATGGTCGTCACGCCTTGCATTCTCCTCTGGCTGCGGCTCCATCCGGCAGCCTGCCGCCGGATGGAGCCGTTATAGAAGAATTCAGACAGCAACGACACCTGGTGGCCACGTTCCAGGGCGCAGGGGGTATCGCAAACGGATCGCAAGCCGCGCGAGGCCGGATGAAGATATTTGAAACGCCCACCCTTCGCTGCCATCTTGTAGCCATGTCACAAGAACGCCTGACAGCCTTTCCCTTGCGCCACGCGCGGGTCCACGAGGTCTGTGGTCCCTCGGCCCTGACATTTGCGGCGATCGCGGCCTCCCTTGCCGGGGAGCCGGCGCTTTGGGTGCGCGCGGGCACGTACCACGACACGGTATACCCTCTCGGCCTCGTGCCCTTCCTCGATCCCTCACAGCTTCTTCTGGCCCGGGCGGAAACGCACAGGGACAGCCTGGGCGTGGCCGAGGAGGCACTCAGGAGCGGCGCGCTCTCCTTCGTGGTGATCGAGATCCGCCAGCCGCTGGACCTGCGGGAGGGCCGCCGTCTGCAGCTTGCGGCCCGGGCGGGCGGAACGACCGGGCTTTGCATCATCCCCCAGGGAATGGGGTCGAACGCAGCCGAAACCCGCTGGCACGTGGCCCCGCTCTTCGATCCTTCCGGCGAGGACTCGACTCTCATGCGATGGGAAATTATCAAGAACAAAACAGGAACAATAGAGGCCTGGAATGTTCGATGGGATCCGGAAGCGCGTCGTCTCCATGTGGTTCCCCCGTCTCGCAAGCGATCGGGTTCTGAGGGCGCGTCCGGTTGACGGCCCCTTCGCGCTCACGCTGGAAACCGACAACGCGAACCGGCTGTACAGCCTGAACGCCCTGGCCGAGCGGCAGGGCCTCTACCAGGGCATGTCCTTTTCCGATGCCCGTGTCTTCTGCCCCGAACTGCGAAGCGCGCCCGCAGATCCGGCCGCCGACGAGCGTTTTCTCCACGCCCTGCGCCGCTGGGCCCTGCGCTATTGCCCATGGGCCGGGATCGAGGGGCGCGACGGTCTCGTGCTCGACATCACCGGCTCGGCGCATCTTTTCGCCGGCGAGGAGCCGATGCTTGCCGACATGCGCCAGAGGCTCATGCGCGCGGGCCTGTCCGTCCGTCTCGGACTGGGCGACACCCGGGGCGCGGCCTGGGCTCTTGCCCGTCACGGGGAAGGGATCGCCGCGCCAGGCGACCCGCTCGCCGCCCTCGCCCCCCTGCCGGTCGCCGCCCTGCGGCTGGAGGCCGGGACAGTCACCGCGCTGCAGCGTCTCGGCCTGCGCACGGTGCGCGATCTCGAGGGCGCCAGCCGTGCGCCCCTCGCGCGAAGGTTCGGCCCGACGCTCATGCGCCGCCTGGACCAGGCCATGGGCCGTCAGCCGGAGCAGGTCTCTCCCTTGGGCGACCCGCCCCACTACGGCGCGCGCACGACACTTCCCGAACCGATCGGCCTCGTCACCGACGTCATGGGCATCACGGCCCGGTTGCTCGATCGGATATGCGCCGGACTGGCCGAAAACGAGGCCGGGGCACGCATCCTGCACCTCACGCTGCACCGGGTCGACCAGGGCGCCCACACGATTGAACTGCGCCTGGCCCGTCCCGGGCGGGACGCCTCGCGCATCCTGCCCCTGTTCGAACGCGGTATCCGGGATTTCGACGCGGGCTTCGGCATCGATCTCGTGCGGCTCGAGGCGGTCGAGGTCGCGCGCCTTCCCCCCGAACAGACCAGCCACACGACAAACGCGCGGGCGGACCGGCTCGACGACCTCATCAGCAGGATCGGAACCCGGATCGGCATCGACAATGTGCAGAAATTCCACCCGGTCGACAGCCATATCCCCGAGCGCGCCTTCGCCCTTCGTCCCGCCTCCGCCCCCCGGGAAGGGGATGGCTGGACGACACCCCGCCCGCGCCCGGTACGCATGTTTTCGCCCGAGCCCATCGCCGGTTCGGGACCGCAACCGCCCGGGAGTTTCCGCTGGCGACGTATGTCCTTCACCACGGCCAGGGCAAGCGGACCGGAACGCATCGCTCCGGAATGGTGGCTGGAAAACGAAAGCTGGCACACCGGCCTGCGCGATTACTGGAGGATCAGCACACACGAAGGACGGCGCCTCTGGCTCTTCTACACCCCCCAGCATCCAGGATGGTTCGTGCAAGGGGAATTCCCGTGAGCCTGCCGGATCCCATGGAGCCCGACGCCCCGGTGCAGGGCTACGCCGAGCTGTGCGTGACATCGAACTTCACCTTCCTCACCGGCGCGTCCCATCCGGAGGAACTGGTGTTGCGCGCGGTGGAACTCGGGCTGGAAGCCATGGCTGTCACCGACCGCAACACGCTGGCCGGCGTGGTGAGGGCCTACTCCGCGCTGAAAACCTTGCGCGAGGAAGCCCAGGACGAGTTGCGCGTGCGCTCCAGGCATCGGGTCGACCACAGCTCCCGTCAGGGCAACGCTTCGGCCTCCGACCTGCCAAGGCCGGAAACGGTCCGGCTCCCGAGGCTCATCGTGGGAACCCGTCTCATGCTGCGTGACGACCCGGTCGAATGGCTCGCCCTGCCGACGGACCGGCCGGCCTACCGGCGGCTTTCGCGCCTCCTGACCCTTGGCAAGCAGCGGGCGGGAAAAGGTGACTGCCTGCTCGACCTCGCGGATCTTGAGGCCGGAGCGGAAGGGCTGCTCCTCATTGCACTGCCGCCGCGCGATCCGACCTGCGCAATCGCGCCCGTGCAAGCGCTCTCGCGGCGTTTTCCCGGAAACGTGTTTCTGGGAGCCTCCCCGCGGTACGACGGCTCGGATCAGCCCTGGTTCGATGCCTGCGCCTCCCTTGCACGCCAGGCAGGCGTGCCCATGGTGGCGGTCGGCGACGTGCTCATGCATCACGCGGGACGCCGGCAACTCGCCGACGTACTGACCTGCATGCGGGAGGGCATCACCATCGACCGCATCGGCACCCGCGCGCTGCCCAATGCGGAACGCCGTCTCAAGGGCGCGGCGGAAATGGCCCGGTTTTATCGCAACCACCCCGACGCCTTGCGACGCACGCTCGACATCGCCGCGCGGTGCCGTTTCGACCTGTCCGAACTCGCCCATGAATATCCCGACGAGGCTTCGCGCGACGAGCCCCCGCAGGCCCGTCTCGAACGGCTCGCACACGCAGGCGTCCAGCGCCGGTACCCGGACGGTCCGACGCGGAAGGTTCTCGATCTCCTGGAAAAGGAACTCTCCCTCGTCGCCGAGCTTGAGTACGCCGCCTATTTCCTGACGGTGCACGACATCGTGCAGGAGGCCCGCTCGAGAGGCATCCTGTGCCAGGGGCGCGGGTCCGCGGCCAATTCCATCCTGTGTTACCTGCTCGGGATCACCGACGTCTCGCCGGACATGATCGGCATGGTCGTCGAGCGTTTCATCTCCCGGCATCGCAGGGAGCCCCCCGACATCGACGTCGATTTCGAGCATGAACGCCGCGAGGAGGTGATCCAGTGGATCTACGAGAAATACGGTCGTGACCGGGCGGGCCTTTGCGCCACCGTGATCCACTTCCGCACCCGTGCCGCGATCCGCGAGGTGGGAAAGGTGATGGGGCTCAGTCAGGACATAACCGCAAGCCTTGCCGGCCAGATCTGGGGCATTTCGGACAAGGGGGCGGACCCGGACCATGCGCGCCGGCTGGGTCTCGATCCGCAAAACCGCCGCCTTGCCCAGACCATGCGCCTTATCGGCGAGATCATCGGGTTCCCCCGCCACCTCAGCCAGCATGTGGGCGGATTCGTCATCACACGCGACCGGCTTGACGAACTCTGCCCCATCGAGAACGCCGCGATGGAAGGGCGCACGGTCATCGAGTGGGACAAGGACGACATCGACGCGCTCGGCATTCTCAAGGTCGATGTCCTGTCCCTGGGAATGCTCACCTGCCTCAGGAAGTGCTTTCAGCTTCTGGCCGACCACGAGGAAAGGCATCTCACCCTCGCCACGGTGCCGCAGGAGGACCCGGCAACCTATGACATGCTCTGCCGTGCGGATGCCGTGGGCGTGTTTCAGGTCGAAAGCCGGGCGCAGATGAACTTCCTTCCCCGGATGGAACCCAGGACCTTCTACGATCTCGTCATCGAGGTTGCCATCGTCCGCCCCGGCCCGATCCAAGGCGGCATGGTCAAGCCTTACATCCGGCGGAGGCAGAAGCTGGAGAAACCTGAGCCCTTCGGCCCCGAGCTCGAGGAAGTCACCCGCAAGACACTCGGCGTGCCGCTGTTCCAGGAACAGGCGATGCGGATCGCCGTGGTCGGGGCGGGCTATTCTCCCGAGGAGGCGGACCAACTCCGACGCTCGCTCGCCTCCTTCCGCCGCATGGGAACGATCGACCGGCACCGGGCGCGTTTCGTGAACGGGATGCTGAAGAACGGGTATACCCGCGAAACGGCGGAGGCGTGTTTCTCGCAGATCGAGGGCTTTGCCGACTACGGCTTTCCCGAAAGCCACGCCGCTGCCTTCGCCATGCTCACCTACGTTTCCTCATGGCTCAAATGCCACCATCCGGCAATCTTCGCCTGCGCGCTCCTGAACTCCCAGCCGATGGGTTTCTACGCTCCGGCACAGATCGTTCGCGACGTGCGCGATCATGGCGTGGAGGTGAGGCCCGTCTGCGTGAACGGCAGCGCATGGGACAACACGCTGGAACGCCGGGCGGACGGAACATGGGCGTTACGGCTCGGCTTCCGGCAGATCAAGGGCTTCCGCGAGGAAGAGGCTGGCTGGATCGTGGCGGCGCGCGGAAACGGCTATCCCGATCCGGAAAGCGTCTGGCTGAGGGCCGGCGTCCTGCCGGCCGTGCTCGAACGGCTCGCGGAAGCGGACGCCTTTTCGGGGATGGGTCTCACCCGGCGCGACGCGCTCTGGCAGGTCCGCGCCATCCGGGCTCCCAACCCCCTGCCTCTCTTCTCCGATCCGCTTGACGGCGAAGGCATCCTGGAACCGGAGGTGCGCTTGCCGGCCATGCATGTCGGCGAGGAGGTTGTGGAGGACTATGTCGCAATGCGGCTTACGCTGCGCACCCATCCGATGGGACTTCTGCGCCCTTCGATCCCGGGCCTCACCCCCCACGACCGGCTGGTCGAAACCCCTTGCAGGCGTCTCAGCGTCTGCGGCCTGGTCATCACCCGCCAGCGCCCGGGCACGGCGTCCGGCGTCATCTTCCTGACTCTCGAGGACGAGACCGGCGTTTCCAACATCGTCGTGTGGCCGAAGGTCTACGAGCGCTTCCGCCGCATCGTCATGGGCGGACGGTTGCTGCGCGTTTCCGGGCGAATCGAACGCGAGGGCATCGTCGTTCACGTCATCGCCGACCACATAGAGGACCTGTCCTGCCGCCTTTCCGATCTGGGCCATCCCATGGACGATGCGGTCGGCATCACCCTGCCACAGGCGGACGAGGCGCCACGCCCTCCACGTCCCTCGCCGACGGCCCGCCATCCTCGCGAGCAGGCCCGCAGGCTCTTTCCCAGCCGGGATTTCCATTGACCGGGAAGCATCAAGGGGCGGAGCCCGGCGGCTCCGCCCCTTCCCGTCACCTCAGCCCGAAACGATGGTGCCGGGCAGCGTGCCCGCGAGCATGGTCTCATCTGGCCGGAAATGAATGACGGAGCGGATCGACTTGCCCGCATGCAGCAGATCGAAGGCGGTGTTGATCTGCTCGTGGGTCATGTTGTGCGTGATGTAGGGATCGACGTCAAAATCGCCGCGAAGCCACTCGTCGACCATGCCCGGAAGCTGGCTGCGCCCCAGCACGCCGCCGAAGGCCGACCCGCGCCAGACCCGGCCCGTCACGAGCTGGAACGGCCGCGTGGAGATCTCCTCGCCCGCGCCGGCCACGCCAATCACCGTGCACTCACCCCATCCCTTGTGACAGCACTCGAGGGCGGCACGCATCACATTGACGTTGCCGATGCATTCGAAGGAATAGTCCACGCCGCCGTCGGTCATCTCCACGATGACCTCCTGGATCGGCTGGGAGAAGTCAGCGGGATTGATGCACTCGCTTGCCCCCAGGGCCCGGGCCAGCGCGAACTTGTTCGGGTTCGTGTCGATCCCGATGATCCGGCTGGCACCGACCATCCTTGCCCCTTGGATCACGGCCATGCCGACCGCGCCAAGGCCAAAGACGGCGACGGTCGCGCCCGGCTCGACCTTCGCGGTGTTGCGCACCGCACCCATCCCGGTCGGAACGGCGCAGCCCATCACGCTGGCCTTGGCAAGCGGCGCCTCCTTCGAGATCCTGGCCACCGCGATTTCCGGCAGCACCGTGTACTCGCTGAAGGTGCTCGTGCCCATGTAGTGATGGATCATCTTGCCCTTGTAGGAGAACCGCGAGGTGCCGTCGGGCATGACGCCCTGCCCCTGCGTCTTGCGGATCGTCTGGCACAGATTGGTCTTTCCCGACCTGATGTAGGGGCAGTCGGGATCCTCGGGCGTATAAAGGGGGATCACGTGATCGCCGACGGAAACCGAGGTCACGCCGCGCCCGACCTCCTCGACGATACCGACGCCCTCATGCCCGAGAACGGCCGGGAACAGCCCTTCAGGATCGCGTCCCGACAGGGTGAACATGTCCGTATGGCAAAGGCTCGTGGTGACGATGCGAACCAGCACCTCTCCGTCCCTGGGCCCCTCGAGGTCGATCTCCTCGATCTCCAGCGGACGGTTCGGCTCCCAAGCGATTGCAGCACGCGTTTTCAAGATCTTGCTCCTTCTCTACACATTGAAGGGCAAGTTATCTTATAACACCCAGGCGCCGAAGAAGGACGACCGGTCAGATCCGGCCAAATGACACACCAACCCGGCCTGCGAAGGACCAAGCGATGACGCGGAGCATGACGGCCACACGGCAATCGACGGATCGGACCCACCGCGTCCACCTCGTGCTTTATCCGGGCTTCAAGGCGCTCGAGGCCGTGGGCCCCTTGAGCGTGATGAGCTACGCCAATCAGCACCTGCGCGCGGCCGGCCATGCCGGCGGCTATGACGTGACCATCATGGCGAGCGCCCCCGGCCCCGTGCGGTCCGACACGCTCATGTCGCTCGAAGCCTCCGCCTCGCTTTCAGACGAGACCGCGCTCGGCACCGTGTTCATCGTGGGCGCGGCGGACATCGAGGCGGCACTCGGCCGAGAACCGCGTCTCGTGGACTGGTGCCGACGCCGTGCGTTCGAGGCGGAAAGGTTCGCGGCACTTTGCACCGGCAGCTTCTTTCTTGCCGCGGCCGGCGTTCTGGATGGCAAGAGGGCGGCCACCCACTGGAACTACGCCCAGCGCCTGCAGGCACTGTTTCCCGGACTTCAGGTGGATGCGGACGCGATCTTCGTTCAGGACGGCAACCTCTGGACATCCGCGGGCGTGACGGCGGCGATCGACCTCGCGCTCGCCTTTGTCGAGCATGACTTCGGGCGCGACATCGCGCTGCGGGTGGCGCGCGACATGGTGATGTATCTCAAGCGCCCCGGCGGCCAGTCACAGTTCAGCACCGTCCTGACCACCCAGATGACGGGCTCGGTCGGCATGCGCGACATCCAGACATGGATGGGCGCGAACCTCGACCGGCGCATCACCCTGGAAGACATGGCCGCCAGGGCCGGAATGAGCGTCAGAAGCTTCACCCGCGCCTTCGCGGCGGAACTTGGCGTGTCTCCCATGGTCCATCTCGAGCAGCTGCGATGCGAGCGGGCGAAAACCCTGCTTCTCGACACCGACCTGCCCATGAAGAATGTGGCCTTCCGCGCGGGCTTCAGCTCCGACGAACAGATGAGGAAGGTGTTTCGCCGGCGCTTCGCCCTGACGCCCAGGGACTACCGCGAGCGCTTCAAGACAACACAGGTAACGCCGGCGCCAGCCGCCACCCCGGCCGCCTGAAGCACGCCCGACACGGACTCGGCCGTTGGCCGCTTCCCGAAACGGCGATAGTTTGCCCGATATCGCAAGATCCGAAGCTGAAAGGCCCAAACGGGACCGCTTCCGGCCTCGAAGAACGAGAAAGCAATACGTGAAGCGACTTGTAATATACTGCCCGGGATATGACCTGCGCCCGACAAGTCAGAGCGTGCGGCTTGTTTTTTCAGAATTCGAGACGTTTCTGAAAATCCGGAAGCTGGACGGACAGCTTTCCGATTTCCATGATGGCCTCGCTCCCGGCAAATCCACCGCTACCTGGGCGGGCCATGTGGACTGGCCCGAAGGACCGGTCGATACCCGGTTCGTGCAACTCGGCTGGCGGGACGTGATGAAGCCCGACTTCGCCCGGCCGTGGCTGCGCACGCTGAAGGATGCGCTCCGCTCCTCGCTCCTCTACGCGCGCGCCGGTGGCTACACCGCCACATTGAAGAGCAACTGGGGGCACGGTCTCTTCTGCCTGTATCCCGTTATCGGGATCGTTCTGTATCTCCTGGCGTCGGTCCTGCCACCGATCCTTCTGGCGCCTGCCATTCTTGCGCATGCAGGTGCGGCCGTTTCCAACGATGTCCTCTCGAGCGCCTTCGCCTGGGGAGTGTTTCTGTGTGCCGGCAGCCTCTGGCTGGCAGCCGTTTACGCCTTCGTCCGCTGGCTGGAGCCGAAAAGCTACTTCCGCTATCTCGTCAACAGCTGGCACTTCATGGCCCGGCTCGCAAAAGGCGAGCATGCCGAGATGCAGGCGCGGATCGAGGAATTCGCCGATTGCATCGTGGACCTGGAGGCGGGGGCGGAGGAAGACGAGGAACTCGTTTTCGTGTCGCACAGCTGCGGCACATTCGTCGCGATCTACGTTCTCGCCGCCGTCTTGCGTCGCAATCCGGACATCGTCCGGCGTCCCGGCGGATTTGCCTTCGTCACGCTCGGCCCCGCCTTTGACTGCCTGGGCGGTTTCGGAGCGGACGGCGGCTTCGGCCGGGCGATGAAGACCGTCGCGCGGTCCGGCGTCGACTGGACGGATCTCTACGCACCACATGATTTCCTGTGCGGCGGCCGAACGTCTCCCGTCGAACGATATGCCTGGCCGGCCTGCGCGGGCGAAAGCCTGCCCGAGCCGCGTCGATTCAGCGTGCGCGTGCCCGACAGGCTGTCACCCAAGGACTTTCGCTACCTGCGCTTCCGCTATTTCCAGCTGCACTTCTGCTATTTCCTGACAACGGTCCGCCCGGGGCTCTTCGACCTCTATCGCCTTGCGCTCGGCCCGAGACCGGCACGTCTCCAGCTTGAGTCGTGGCAAAGACGCGCGGAAGACTAGGCGCGATCCGCACAGGATTTCCGGGATGCGGATTGGCGACCGGCGGCTGACAGACACTCTCGCGTGTCGGTCAGCCGCCGGCAGGGATCAGGAAACCCCGCCGATACACAGGTACTTCAGCTCGAGGTAGTCCTCCACGCCGTGACGGGAGCCCTCGCGGCCGAGCCCGGACTGCTTGATCCCACCAAACGGCGCGACCTCGGTCGAAATCAGGCCGGTGTTGATGCCGACCATTCCCGACTCCAGCGCCTCCGCGACCCGCCAGATGCGGGCCATGTCACGGCTGTAGAAATACGAGGCGAGACCGAACTCGGTATCATTGGCGAGCCCGATGACCTCGCCCTCGTCCTCGAAGCGAAAGAGCGGCGCCACGGGGCCGAAGGTTTCCTCGCGGGCGACCTTCATCTCGGTGGTGACACCGGTGAGAACCGTCGGGCGATAAAAGGTCCCGCCGAGATCCGAACGGCTTCCGCCCTCAAGCACTTGGGCACCCTTTTCCAGCGCGTCGGCCACATGGTCCTCGACCTTCGCGAGCGCCGCGTCGCTGATGAGCGGACCGACGGTCACGCCCTCGGCAAAGCCGTCACCGACCTTCATGGCGCGGACCTTCTCCGCCAGCTTCTCCGCGAAGCGATCGTAGATGCCCGACTGGACGTAGATCCGGTTGGCGCACACGCAGGTCTGGCCGCCATTGCGGTATTTGGCGATCAGCGCGCCCTCGACCGCCGCGTCCACATCCGCATCGTCGAAAACGATGAAGGGAGCGTTGCCGCCGAGTTCCAGCGACATCTTCTTGATGGTGTCGGAACACTGGCGCATCAGGATACGACCGACGCGGGTCGAACCGGTGAAGGTGATCTTGGAGACCTTCGGATTGGCACAGAGCTCCGCGCCGACGCCCGCGGAATCCGACGAGGGAACCACGTTGAAGATCCCGGCCGGGACACCGGCACGCTCTGCCAGGACAGCCATCGCCAGTGCCGACAGGGGCGTCAGCTCCGCCGGGCGGGCAACGAAGGAACAGCCAACGGCGAGCGCCGGGGCAACCTTGCGCGCGATCATTGCATTTGGAAAATTCCAGGGCGTGATCGACCCGACGACGCCAACCGGCTGCCGGATCACGACGATGCGCTTGTCCTGCTGGTGACCGGGGATCGTCTCGCCGTAGATGCGTTTCGCCTCCTCCGAGAACCACTCGATGAAGGAGGCGCCATAGAGGATCTCACCGCGTGCCTCCGGCCAGGGCTTGCCCATCTCGGCGGTCAGGATGGTGGCAAGGTCGTCCGCGTTCTCGATCATGAGATCGAACCAGCGACGCAGGACCGCCGCACGCTCCTTGCCGGTGAGCGCCGCCCAGCCGGGCTGCGCCGCGTGGGCGGCATCCACCGCCCGGGCGGTATCCTGCGGTGTGAGATCCGCAACCTCGGCGACCAGTTCCCCGGTTGCGGGATTGCGGACGGGAAAGGTCTTCCCGGTCTCGATCCAGGCTCCGTCGACATAAGCCCGTGTCTCGAGCAGGGACGGATCCTTCAGGGTCAGCTGGGCGTTTTCCATGCCATCTCCCGTTTGCGTTTTCGATGCGACCGCCGATCGCGGTCAGATTCCCAGATAGGCCTTGCGGATGCGGTCGTCATGGAGGAGGTCCTTCGCGGCCCCCTCGATCTCGATGACGCCCGAGGCCATGACGTAGGCGCGTTCAGCGCTATGGAGAGCAAGTGAAACATTCTGTTCCACCAGCAGGACTGTAACGCCCGACTGGTGAATGTCGAGGAAGCGCTGGTGCATTTCCTCCACCACCAGCGGAGCAAGCCCGAGGCTGGGTTCATCGAGGATCAGCAGCTTGGGGTCCAGCATCATGCCCCGCCCGACGGCCACCATCTGCTGCTCACCGCCCGACATCGAACCGGCAAGCTGGGTTCTGCGCTCCCTCAGCCGCGGGAAAAGCTCGTAGACCCGTTCGAGCGCATGATGGGCATGGGCCGGGTTCGCATGCGAATAGGCCCCCATCTTCAGGTTTTCCTCGACCGTCATTTCGGGGAACACGTGTCGCCCCTCGGGCACATGGGCGATGCCGAGGCCGGCAATCTCATGCGCCTTCAGCCGCGTCAGGTCCTCTCCCTCGAAGGCGATCCGGCCCTCGCATCTGGGCAGGAGCCCGGAGATGGCGCGCAGGAGCGTACTCTTGCCGGCCGTGTTCGCGCCGATCACTGCCACGAACTCGTTGCGATCAACCTTCAGCGACACGTCGTGAAGGACCGGCTGGGCGCCATAGCCCGCCGTCAGCCCGGCGATTTCAAGAAGCGCGTCGCGTCCGTTTGCGGATGCCGACATCAGTGCCCCTCCCCTTCGGTCGAGAAATTCGCCCCCAGATAGGCGTCGAGCACCTTCCTGTCGCTGGCGATCTGTTCGGGAGTTCCATCGGCGATCATCTCGCCGAAGTTCAGCACGACAAGCCGCTCGCAAAGCTTCATGACGGCCTTCATGTGATGCTCCACCACGATAAAGGTCATGCCCTCGTCGCGCAGGCCCCGCACCAGATCGATGATCTCCTCCATCTCCGCGGGCGTGAGCGCGGCCATGACCTCGTCAAGCAGGAGGAGCTTTGGCGAGGTGCAAAGGGCACGGGCCACCTCCACGCGCGCCCGTTCGGGGAAGGAAAGGTCCCCCGCCTTCTTGTCCGCGATGGCGCCTATGCCGACCCGTTCGAGGGTTTCCACCGCGAACGCGCGCGCATCCGACAGGCTCCGGTTGACGAGGCCGCCGGTCACGACGTTGTCCAGCACGGTCGATTCCGCGAAGAGCGCCACGTTCTGGAAGGTCTTGGTGAGGCCCGCCGCCGCGATGCGGTGGGGCTTCAGCCCTCCGATGGGCTTTCCGTCGAAGATCACCTCCCCCGAACTTGGCGGATAGATGCCCACCAGAACGTTGAAGAGCGTGGTCTTGCCGGCACCATTCGGGCCGATGAGGCCGATGATCTCTCCGGGCGCGACGGAAAACGTGATTTCGGAGTTCGCCACCAGGCCACCAAAGCGACGGGTGACGTTTCGAACATCAAGGAGCGGTCGGGTCATGTGCGCTGCCTCCCGATGAACCTGTCACGCAGGGACTCGAACAGCGAGATCAGGCCGCGCGGATTGAGAAGGATGACGACGATCAGGAGGACACCATAGGCGAACTGCGAGAGGCCCGCGATCGAGTTGCCGAGATAGGAGTTGGCCATCTCCTCCAGCGGGATGATGACGAATGCCCCGACCCAGGGACCGAACAGCCTGCCCGCTCCGCCAAGGATCACGATCAGCGCCATCTTCACCGAGATCGTGGCCACACCGAAGATCGTGTCGGGATCGAAGAAGAACTGGAACTGGGCGTAGAGCGTGCCCAGTGCCGCCGTCAGAACGGCGGAGAGAAGCGACGCGTAGAGCTTCACCCGGTAGGTGTCGACGCCGATGACCTCCGCCGCCGTCTCGTTCTCCTTGATCGCCCGGAGCCTGAAGCCGAAAGCCGATGTCTGCACCAGCCAGAAGACGAGCGACACGAGAAGAACCGCTCCAAGGAACAGGTAGTAGTTGGGCAGAACGGTCTGGAACTGCAGTGCCCAGATGCCCGCGTCGGGACGATATGGAACCGAAATGCCGACCGGCCCGCCGGTGACACTGCTCCAGGAGTTGGCGACGACGCGCGCCACCTCTCCGGCCGCAAGTGTCGCAAGCGCGAAGTAATGTCCCTTGAGACGCAGCGTCGGCACGGACAGCACAAGGGCGAAAAGGGCGGCAAGCACCATGCCGACAACCGCTCCCAGGATCGGCGAGATGCCGAAGGAGCCGAACAGGATGGTCGAACTGTAGGCGCCGATGCCGAAATAGGCCGCGTGACCGAGCGAGATCTGGTTCGCGAGCCCGCCAACGATGTTCCAGGCCTGGCCCATGGCACAGAACAGCAACATCAGGCACAGGATGCGGAGCGTGTAGCCGAAGGGATCGAGCCCGAGCGGCGCGACGATCAGCAGCACGATGACGGCCGCAAGGGCCGCGAGTGAGAAAGTGTTTGTCCGGGTCATGAGCGCCTCCGGGCAACGATGCCTTCAGGGCGCAGGGCGAGCACGAGGATGAAGACCACGAACAGCGCCAGGTTCTGAAGCTGGATCGGCATGAACAGGGCGGAAACGGACTGGATCACGCCCACCGCGATACCGCCGATGATCGCGCCCGTGACCGAACCGAGCCCTCCGAGCACGACGACGGTGAACAGGAGCACGGCGTAGCTGGAGCCCACGGCCGGAGACGCCGTGATGTAGGGAAGCACCACGGATCCGCCGAAGGCGGTGGTGCCGACACCCAGTCCGAAGGCGACCGCATACATCAGGTCCGTGTTCACACCCATCAGCTTGGCGGCCATGGGATCCTGCGATGTCGCACGCATGGCCGTGCCGAAACGGGTCCTGTTGAGGAACAGCCAGACGGCCCCTCCCGACAGCAGCGCCATGATGAACGCATACAGCTTGTCCATCCCGATCAGCACCCGTTCCGCGCCATAGGTGAAGAGCGTCAGGGACTGGGTCTGGTAAGGCGTCGTGACCGAACGATACTCGGCACCCATGATCATCAGCGCCGCGTTTTCGAGCGCGAACAGCATGCCGACGGTCAGGAAGATCTGCGCCACCTGCGGCGCGCCGAGAACCGGGCGGATCAGCACGCGCTGCACCACCATTCCGAAACCGAAGGTGACCGCGAGAGCGATGAACGCGCCGAACAGCGGATCAATGCCCAGGAAATGCCAGCAGAGCCAGCCAATGAACATGCCGATCATCATGAATTCCGCATGCGCGAAGTTCACGATGTGCATGACGCCGAAGACGAGACTGAGACCGATGGCGAGCACCGCGTAGACGCCGCCGATCATGATCCCGTCCACCAAAGTCTGAAGCAGGATGATCAGGTATTCCATTATCCCCTCACAAGGTTTGCCGGGAGGGTGCTCCCCTCCCGGCTGCCTGCGCGCCCCAAGGGCCGGAGGTCGGGATCAGAGGCTGTGCCAGACCACGTCGGCCTTGGCATATTCCGACGGCGCGACGGTCACGAGCTCGTCACCGCGCCACTGCACCATCATCGGCACGGCATGAGTGTTGAGGCCCGTCTCGTCGAACTTGATCTTTCCGCCGGACATGACCGTGGCCCAGCCCTGGTCGAAGGTCTCGGACGCGATCACATCGCGGATCTGGCGTGGATCGGCGGCTCCCGTGCTTTCAAGGGCGGCCGCCAGAACACCCATGCAGGCGGCGTTCTCCTGGGCCTCGTGGACCATGAAGTAGCCGAAGCGCTCGCGGAACCGGTCGGTATACTCGGGCGCCTGGTCATAGGCCGCGGGCGAGATCGACAGCACGTCGTCGGCGAGTTCACCCAGTCCCTTGCGGAAGTCGGGGATGATGTAGCCGGCGGCGCCGCCGATCGTCGGCAGGTTGATGCCCTGCTGGCGCATGTTGCGGATGATCAGCAGGCTGTCGTTCAGGTAGGACACCGGGAAGACGGCCTGGGCATCGGTGCGGCGCAGCTGGTTGATGAGCGGCGAAACGTCGGTGATGCCGAGCGGGTAGGCCTCGTCCATGACGACTTCCACGCCATGCTTCTTGGCCGACTCGCGAAGTCCCTTGGCCTGCGAGGTACCGTAGGCGGTGTCCTCGTACATGATCGCGATCTTGGTGATCTCGTCGCCCGCCTTGCGCGCAAGATCCAGCGTATGGGTGATCGTGGCATCGCCGAGCTGGGAAGCCTTCGACACCACCTGGAAGATGTTGCGGAAGCCGCGGCCCGTCACCTGGTCGGAGAAGGACATGGTGAGAAGCGGAACGCCGCGCCGCTCGGTCACCTCGGAAATCGCAAGCGTCAGCGACGAGGCGAAGGCGCCGAGCACCGCGCAGACACCGTCCTGCGACATCATGCGCTGCGCCACCGTCGCCGCCTGGGTCGGGTTCGAGGTCGCGTCGGAGACGATGAGGTTGATCTTCGCCCCGCCCATGGACTTGATGCCACCGGCCGCATTGATCTCGTCGGCGACGAGCTGGATGCCATTGCGCGAATTGATGCCGAACTGGGCGTTCGCGCCCGAAAGCGGCTGGATGACGCCGACATTGACGGTATCGGCCGCAAACCCGCGACGCGCATAGAAGGGCATGGTGAGGGCGGTCGCCGTCCCTGCCGCAAGCACCTGCCGACGCGACAGGCTCAGTTTCGGAGTGGTCTTTTCACCGGACATATCGTTTCCTCCCGGGGTTGTGCCCGGCCGAGCGGCCGGGCGGTCGCTCAAGTCAGATTCCCATTTCGTCGAAGACTTCCTGGGCCGTGCGGAAGCTGTCGATGCCGGCCGGAACACCGCAGTAGATCGCGACCTGCAGCATGATCTCGCGGATCTCTTCCTTGGTGAGACCGTTGTTGATCGCGCCACGCACGTGCAGGCGAAGCTCGTGGCTGCGGCCGAGCGCCGAGATCATGCCGAGGTTGAGGATGGAGCGCTCGCGACGCTCGAGGCCCGGACGGTTCCAGACATCGCCCCAGCAATACTCGGTGACGAGCTGCTGCATCGGCCAGTTGTAGTCGGTCGCCTTGTTGACGGAGGCGTTGACATAGTCATCTCCCAGCACCTCGCGACGGGTCTTGAGGCCGGCCTCGAAACGCTCTCCGGCCGGAGTGCCGTCGGGACGCTTGGTCGTCGTGCTCATGTCTTCTTCCTTCAGTTGCTTGCAGTTGAAGTTTGTTCGCCGCCCCCTTGCGCGACATGCGCCAGGGCCTCGTCCAGATAGACGGCGAAAAGATCCGGGTGCTCGGTCATGGGAAAGTGGCCGAGGTCGGGCATCACGATCTGCCGGGCTCCGGGCATGAGGGCGAGCAGTCGCGCGCCGTCTTCCGGAGTGGCGGAATAGTCGTAGGCGCCGGACAGCAGCACGACGGGAAGCCGCCGCGCATCGATACGCGGCGCGATCTCCGCCCCGTCGAACTCAAGGGAATAGAAGGCGAGATCCGCCTGATAGATGCCCGGCCCGCCTTGCGAATAGATCCAGGAGGCACGGCGCCGGTATCCTTCCGGAGAGGTCGGCGCCATGAGCCCGCGCACGAAGGCTCCGTTGTGAAGCCCGGCGTGGACGGAAACGTCGTTCTGCCCGCGGTTGATACGTCCACTGGCGCGAAACGGCGGCTCCAACGGAAGCACCCCGCACAGAAGCTCCGGCGAACGGGCGGCACAGAGAAGCGTCACAGCCGCCCCCATGGAACAGCCGGCCAGGATCGCCGGCCGCCCCACGACCTGCGAAAGATACGCCTTCACCCAGTCGAGGTAGCGCTCGCCCGTCAGGTTGTAGGCGCTGCCATCCCATCCAAGCGGCGGCAGCGAAAGCCCGTGAAAGGGCATGTCGGGAGCGTGCATCTCATGATTTTCGCCGAGGTCGAGGTCCGCAAGCTGGGCCTCGAACTGGCGCGCGTCGGCACCGGCGGTGTGCAGGAAAACGATAGGCGTTGCGCCCGGGCGACCGGAAACCTGGGTGTGGATCTCGACCCCGCCTTCCGCGCAGTCGAGCCGGACCCTCCGCCCAGCAATGCGGCCGGGGTTCCGGCGACGGGGCGCGGCGGGCGCTTCGGGAGCGGCGAGCGCGATTTCAAAGACCCGCTCGAGCGCGGACCTCGCCCGGGCAACGACCAGATCCTCTCCCTCGAGCCTCACATCCGCATTGGCGATCTGAAGTGCGGTGAACCCCTGGTGACGCGGCGGTGGCGGCACCTCGAGCATCCGCTGCAGGACACCCTGCCCCAGCTCCAGTTCCAGGTCGGCCGCAACAGTTGCTCCCGCGTGCCGGAGCGCTCCGTCCTCCAGGTGCACGACAGCACGCTCGCCACCGCTGCACAGTGCCAGCCTGCAAGACAGGCCCGGGGAAAGACGAGCAAGTTCGCCGTCGCCGGACGCGGCGAGCAGACGCGCGACCAGCTCGTGGAGCGGATCAGCCACGATGCGCACCCGCATCGACGTGACGATAGATCTCGGTGTGGTCGGCCCCCTGCTGCAGGTCGTTTTCCGCCGCCTGCCACGCCTCGGCCGTCTGGGCGAGAAGCTGCATCTTCAGCCCGAGACCCTCGGCGAGACCGGCGGCGATGCCGATGTCCTTTGCCATCAGCGACAGGTCGAAGCCCGAGTTGAAGGCGCCGGAAAGCATGAAGCGCTTCACCTTGTTCTCGGTGGTGTTGTTGCGCCCCGTCGAGGCATTGAGGATGTCCGTAATCACGGCCTCGTCGAGACCGAAGTCCCGCCCGACGATCAGCGCCTCGGCTGCAGCAAGGGCTCCCGCGGCCGAAACGTAGTTGTTCAGCACCTTGACGACGTGTCCCGCTCCAAGCTTTCCGGCCGGGAAGATACGGTCGCCCATGGCTTCCAGAACCGGACGCGCCCGCTCGATATCCTCGCCGCCGACCATGATCGCCAGCGTTCCGTCGATCGCTTTCGAGACACCACCGGAGACGGGCGCGTCGACAAGCGACATGCCGCGTGCAGAGAGCTTTTCGGCGAGCTTCAGCGTGTCGGCGGGCACGGAGGAACTCATGTCGATGACGAGGGCACCGGGCGCCGCCTCGGCGAGTGCGTCCTCCTCGCCAACCAGACACGAGGCGACAATGGCCGAGGTCGGCAGCATGGTGATGACGACGCCCGCCCCGGCGGCGGCTTCCCTGGCACTGCCGGCCGTCTTTCCGCCGGCGTCTGCAAAGCTCGCACACGCAGCCTCGGACCGGTCATAGCCGATCACCTCGAAACCGGCCGCGACCAGGTTCTTCGCCATGGGAAGCCCCATCCGTCCAAGCCCGATGAATGCAACTGACGGAGTGTTTCCCGACTGCGTGGCCATGCCTGCGTCTCCCTGACTGCGTGTCTCTGCACAACTGACAGGGGTGGCATTAGCAGATTATCAGACAATCTGTCAATTGACGCTAAAAGGCTTGCGCTGGCCGCGAAATCGCGACCGCACCGGGCCGGGAACACAACGGAATCTCCGGTCGGAGGGCAGTGAGAGGGGGCTAAACGGGGCGGGATGGTGCCGGGACCGGCAACGGGTCGGCACACGCCGGACATGACCGCCCGTTACCGGAAGGGCGGCCGGTCTTCATGTCCCGAGGGGGAGTGCTTCCGACTAGACGCGCCGGTTCAGGCCAGTTCCTGCGCGCTGAGGATCTGCAGCGCGATCTTGCTGCTCTCCTCGACGTGCAGAATGCTCGCCCGGCGCGCCCGCTCTGAATCGCGCGCACAGATCGCGTCGGTAATGTCGCGAATTTCCTCGACGCTCCTGGGCAGGCGATCCGGCTGGGTCATGGTGGTCGCCCGCAACATCGAGACCCTGTTGTGGAGCGACGTCAGCATGTCCTCGACATAGATGTTCCTCGCCCCCTTTATGAGGCACCGGTAGAATTCGGCCTTGCGCGCGACGAGTTGCTCGGTCGGAGCCTGACCGGACGCCGCGGCCGCAAAGGCCTCGCACGCGTCCTTCAAGCGATCGAGTTCATCGTCACGCCCCTTGAGGGCGAACTCGGCACCGCAGAACCCTTCCAGAAGCGCACGCAGCTGATAAAGCTGACGAGCCTCCTCAGGCGACACCTTGGTCACGACCGGTCCGCGATGCGGCTCGGTTCTGATCAGCCCTTCGGCTTCCAGTTGACGCAGTGCCTCTCTCACGGATGTACGCCCGACCTCAAGCGCCTCGCAAAGCTCGCGCTCGACCAGCCGGTCTCCGGGTTTGAAATGGCCCGTCGCAATCAGCTCCCGGAGCTTTTCTTCCACGAGATGGCGAATGGTCGCCCGCTGCTTCGAGATTTTCAGTCCCGGCTGATTCATGAATTCCACGTCCCCAGATCAATCACATCTCGCGGGAGTTGCGCTTTCCCTGCGTAGCACATCCGGCTGCGGCGCGCCCGGGTTGGACTCTCTACGCCGTGATGAGTATAGGTCTTACCTGACAGATTGTCAGACAACCACTCAATTCCCTCTCCCCCGCAGGGTCTTGCGGGGAAAACCCGGAGCTCTCCCATGACAGGTTCGACCCGTCGCGAAGTCCCCGCAACGGCACAATGGGAGGTGCTTGCCCTGCGCTATGCCACGAAGGGACTTCCGGCGGCGCAGGCGCTTCTGGACCCGGATCCGCACGAGGCCGAATCCCGTCTCGACTACTTCGTATGGCTTTGCCGGGACGGGAAACGGAACGTGCTCGTCGATACCGGCTTCGACCGCGAGGAAGGCGCCTCTCGCCAGCGTGTCATGCGCATTCATCCCGTCGATGCGCTGCGCCGGGTTGGCGTGGAGCCGGAAGAAATCACCGACGTCTTCATCACGCACCTCCACTACGACCACGCGGGCAACCTGCGCCATTTCCCCAATGCCACGCTTCACCTCCAGGACGCGGAAATGGCCTATGCGACGGGCCGCTGCATGTGCCACGCGCGGATGCGCAAGCCCTTCGCGGTGGAGGACGTCAAGACGGCGGTCGAGATGGTCTACCGGGACCGGGTGCTGTTCCACGAGGGGGACTACACCCTGTTTCCCGGCCTGCGGGCAAAGCTCGTGGGCGGCCACTCCAAGGGCCTGCAGATGCTGGTCGTGGATGGCGAAAGTCCGCTCGTCATCGCGTCCGACGCCCTGCACCTCAGGAGGTACCTGACGGACGGACAGATCTTTCCGGTCTTCGGCGACTACCTCGAGACGGTCGAGGGCTACCGCATGCTGCACGAACTGATCGACGCGGGCGCGGAGATCCTGCCAGGCCACGATCCGGATGTTGTGACCCTCTATCCCCGCATCGAGAACGACTGGGAAGACGCGGTCATCGTGCGCAGGCGGGCGGCCCAGCAGACCTGAGGTACAGCGAGGGCATGGCGTTCTGGAAGAACATTCAAAGCAAGGGGAGAACTGGTAGCGGAGGAGGGACTCGAACCCCCGACACGCGGATTATGATTCCGTCCCGCATTTCCCCGAAAGCTCAACAGCTATAAGACCTTAGGTATCCCTCGGGATCAGCCCTGTCACTTACACGTCACAGGGAACACACGATGCCGACCATTAGAAAGCGCGGAGACAAGTGGCAGGTCCAAGTACGGCGGAAAGGCTGCGCGGCTTTGA
>PBLF01000005.1 GCA_002722295.1 Stappia sp.
CTGCGCCTCGGTGAAACGGCTCTTCCTCATTCGTCTGCTCCTTCGCGGTTGAGCAGACTCTACATCAGACTGAGGGATCTACCGGGGGGCAGGTCAATGTTCCTTCAAGATGCCAATGATCTGCTCCGCAGAGCAGCTGGATCGCTTCATTGTCTGTTTCCTTCAACTGGGAACAGGCTGACTTCAAAACGAAGAGCCTTCAGGGGAGTACGTCAAAAGTACTCTATCCCTTTTGGCGAGCGATAACGATTTGAGTATATTCGCCATTATAATTAAAAAAATGATCTTGTATATAAAAGTATTGGCATATAAATTTTTGGAATTCACCCATCGTCCACTCAAAATGGTGGTGCTTGTTTTCAGGTGGATTCAAGAATTCTCTCCGCCCATCAGCGAAGAGTACCTCACGCGCAGGAGTCGATATAACAATATTCTGAAATGGAGACGCCGCGATTCTGGCTAAGAACCTATCTGGATGGCGGATATGTTCGATCACATCGGAGCAGATATAGATATCTGCAGGTGGAAACGGCGTGTCATTGTCTTCGGCGGTTAGCCACTTTCGCTCGGGATAAGTAGCCTGTAGCATCGGCACTGTCTCTGATCGTTCGATGCCAATCGTCTCGAAGCCAGAAAAATATTTCATGAGCTTGAAGCCGCTACCGCAGCCGATGTCTAGTACGGTGAGGCCATGATTTTGCGTCAACACTCGATGGGCTGTCGCATAGACGTAGTCCTGCCAGCGCGCCTTGTTCGCTCGGTCGTCGAAGTGATCGACTTTATCGCGATATTTGTACCCCTTTGCCAAAAAATAGTGTGCGGCGGTTCCATCCGAGACTATTTCTTCGCCGGAGTTATCTCCATTCAGGGTGTCATTCATGTCGACCTTTGAAAGAATGTTCGTATGACGCGTGACCTACATGGCAGAGCTATGTTCTCCGGGTCAACATTTAGCTGTGATCAAAAGTTTCCGTTCCCATTCAATGGCATGCCGGATGATGGTGTCAAGATTGTCGAACTCGGGAGTCCAGCCCAAGACTGCTCGCAACTTATTTGAATCGGCCACGACTGACCCCAGATCACCCGGCCGCCGCGGCAAATCGACGACCGCGAAGTCCCATCCGCAAATTGCCCGCACAGTCGCGATGACCTCGCGAACTGAGTAGCCATGACCATAACCGCAATTGAGCGTCAGATTGTCACCTCCTGTTTCCAGATGTCGAAGCGCTAGGTAATGCGCTCGTGCAAGATCGGTGACATGGATAAAATCTCGCACACCGGTGCCGTCAGGTGTCGGCCAGTCGGAGCCGAAAATGCCTAAAGACTCACGCACGCCGAGGGCTGCCTCAACCGCGACCTTGATCAGATGTGTTGCATTCGGGGTAGCCTGTCCAGACCGCTGATCTGGGTCTGCCCCCGCAACGTTAAAGTAGCGCAAACAGACATGGCCTAGGCCCTGTGCCGAAGCAACGTGCTGGATTATCGTCTCAGTCATCCATTTTGACATACCGTAAGGGGAGTTGGGGCCAATCTGATGCGTCTCGGAGATCGGCTTCCCGTCGGTGGCTTGATATACGGCTGCGGTTGAAGAAAAGATAATGTGCTTAACTCCTTCGGCCGATATTGCGCGCAATAGAGCCAGCGAGGCACAAGTATTGTTACTATAGTATTTAAGCGGGTTCTCCACCGATTCTGGAACGATGGTAGCGCCTGCGCAATGAATGACAGACTTTACGTTATGGGTGTTCAGAAGCCTGCGGACCGCCTTTTCATCAGCAATGTCCAAAACCTCGAACGAAGCACCTGATGGGACCAGGGACCGACGACCAGTTACGAGATTGTCGGCGATCACAACGGCTCTACCATGCCGGAGTAATTCAAGCGCAATGTGGCTACCGATATAGCCTGCACCACCAGTTATTAAAACAGACATGACTAAACTCTCACGTAGAGGGAGGTGAACAAATGAGGCCTCTCAACCGGAAGCCATGCGAACACTCCACCAATTCTTCAGAATGAGTGCGCAACGCTCGGCAGTCAGCCCGTCCCAAAGCGGAATACGCCGAATATGCCCTGTATCGCCAGGCGCCGATAAAACTGCCTTCATGACCGACTTTATCGTTTCATGATTGACTAGTTGGTTGCTGCCACAATGGAGGGTTACGGGGCGTTCGGTATTGTCCCTCAGAGTGAAACAGAATTTCCGTAGATACGCGGCTTCTTCCTGCAGGCCACCTGAGTCGGTCAGTACAAAAAGAGAGGCTGCAAGGAGATTCACGAAGTTCTTGTAGCGGATCGGACCTGCCAGCCTGAGACCGGGCATCGCCTTTAAACGGTCCATCATCGCATGCCGTTCTAGCATACTTTGGGTCCGTGGGTGGAGCGGGAAGACTACAGGGTGACGCTCGGAAGCGTCTTCAAGAACGTCAAGAAGCCACGCAAGCTTCTCTGGACTGTCAACATTGGCCGGACGATGGAATGTGGCAAGACCGAACGAGTTCCTAGCTAGGCCGAACCGCGCCAGCATCTCGCCCTGAATACTGGCTGAAAGTGTGGTTTTCAGTGAGTCAATCATTATGTTTCCGACAAAATGAACTTTCTCCGGCGCGCGTCCCTCATGAAGGATCAAGTTCTGGCTAGCGGCTTCGGATGGCGCGAGCCAGATATCGCTAATAGCGTCGATCAGGGTGCGATTTACTTCTTCGGGCATCGAGATGTCGTAGCTGCGCAAGCCGGCTTCGAGGTGTACGACCGGGATGCCCAAACGCTTTGCAGCAAGCGCTGCTCCCAGAGTGGTATCAACGTCTCCTGCAACTACGACTGCGTCAGGTCGTTCGGCCTCAAGACATTCCGTGTATCCGGCAATCATGCTGCCAAGGCGCGTCCCGAAGCCAGCCTGGTTGACGTCGATAATGTGATCTGCAGCGTTGACGCCTAGATCTTCGAGGTTGTCGGCGGAAAGCTCGGCTGTGAAGTGTTGAGTGAACCAAACGAACATCGGTACACACCAGTCGTGAGCCTTCAGGCAGGTAAAGAGTGGCGCTACTTTCACAATGTTAGGCCGCGTCCCAGCAACAAGGTGGATCCGACATTTGCTTTGAGCTTGTCTCATGATGAAATTGTCATCCGATATAGATGTAAAGCCTGATTCCGACCCGCCTTGCCAAGATCACCATACGAGGTTCAGAGAGACTGCGGATAAAAGCGATTTAGTCTGTTGCAGCATCTCGGACGGAACGTTGGCACTCCAGCCTCGCGAGATGTACAGGTCGCTGATTTGGAGGTCTTCACAGTAGAGGGTCATCATTCCGAGATGCGCACAAAGACTGGCGGAGGCGGCTTGTGGTGATCCTGTATCCACTGAAATATTTGTGCCTAAAATTAGCTCTTGTTCAGAGAAAACGGCTCCGACACCTTCTGGTACAAGTCGGAATATTGTATTCCCGGATCGCGGGTCGATCGCATCTTGCTCCAAGCGCTCCTGTGGAGAGAATGTTAGCCGAGCGGCCAGAGATCCACTCGGAGGGTAGTGCGTTGCGATGGTTTGAGTTTCTACGAACACATCGAGCGGAGCAAAGTATCTTTCAATTTGCCGTGCCACATGCCTTGAGCAAGGATCTACGTCTGCGACGGAAAATGGGCCTGATATGCTTCCCCCGAAAATCAGCGCTCCCGCCACATGAAGTCGGTCCGAGTGCCGAAGCATTGGCGTTCCATACACGATTGCTGGGGCAAGGGGGCAAGGCTCGTAGATATTTGGTTCAGCGTGAACCGTTGTGCATTTCTCTTGTGAGTCAAACTGAAAACGGAGTTTCATGCGATCACCGCAGGAGTTTGAACCATGTCGGCCGTTCGGGACGGCATGAAGATGACCGATATGGCCGTGTCGTCTGGCGACATAAATAAAAGGGCGTCTTTTATAGAGGTCACCGTTTGCACACGGACCTCGTGCTCATCCGATCCGCAAGACCAGACACGGCTGCGGACCTCGTCTTGTCCTAGATCGGACGCAGTCGCTTTGAGACCTGGAATACGGCATATTGTAACGAGATTGATGGCATCGTCCTCGATTAGCCCGCTGCTGGGTAGTGCTGGTAGAATTTGTGCCTCGAGGCTCTGAAATTCATTGTTGCCGTTGCCGTCTACAGTCTCGCTCGGAGCCGGGGCTACGGAAAACATAATCCCTGCCCGACGCAGGCGCGCGAGACTGGCAAGATCCAGCCCATCAAGAACTAGGTCGGGTGCATCACGCCAACCGGTTATGTGTTTTGCTCCGGATATGTCGATCAGATCCTGGGCGCGCTCAATTTGGCCCTCGGGACTATCAGGTATCGTCACACGTCGGTGCATCAGGTGATCCGGCAGATAAGGCAGGACAACATCGACCAGCCTATCCACGTAATGGCACCGCGTAGTTGGCAGGTTCTTTGCGTCATTGCGTAGCTTATTAGCATGAGAAGATGTATCACGTTGCTGAAGTATCCGGACTGTACGTGTCGCGGCGTTTTTCTGATTGCCCTGAGAAACGGCGGTTAGGTTCAAGCCATGCATCCGACGCAGAATGTGAAGATGCTTTGTATGTCTGAATTGATATCCGGCGTGGGAAAGCCTAGCGATAAGGTTGAAGTCCACACCAGCAAGTAGGAATTCCCGATACCTAAATCGCCGTAGCACGTCAGTGCGGAGCATCGAAGTCCCGTGCGCTAGGACTCGCGAAGCATACATGAAGGCCGCTGCGTCATACTCGCGACCCTGAACGACCTGGGTCTCGCCTGTAATGTTGTCGAAATCGACCCAGCCACCATAGGTGCCCGCAAGCTCGGCGCTCATTGCTTCGAAATGGGCTTTGATCCGCCAAGGCAACATGATGTCGTCGTCGTCCTGAACTACGACGAAGGGTGCTCGCGCAGCATCAACCAGTTTGTTGCGCGCGGCTGCAACCCCCAAGGGAGCCTGACGCATGGTCCTCACGCGCGGATCGTCAATCTCAGCCAGAATATCGGGCGTCTCGTCATCCGATCCATCATCCATGACGACGATCTCGATATCCTGCACAGTCTGGGAGAGAGTGCTATTGATCGAATCCATCAAATACGCGGCGCGGTTGCGAGTAGCGATCAGGACGCTTGCCACGGGTTCGGCGTGATAGCCGATATTAAAATTGCGGATCCACGAGACATCTTTCAGCATGATCTCGCGATTTTTATCCTGTGCGGCTTTCTGTACCGGGTCCGCAGCCACGGCGTCGCGAGTTGGCGGGTGCCAAATGTGGTAGATTCTCACCTCGGGATCATCCACCCAATTTAGACGCCGCCCGGAACGAACTAGGCGTTGAGCAAAATCTATGTCCTCACCGCCATAGACCTCCATTCGCGCATCATAACCACCAATCCGGTTGAAATCCGCCCGCCTGAAGGCGATCAGCCCTCCCATGCCCCAGCGCGGTCGAAAAAACGAGTCCTCTTCGAGCTCTTGCATACTGGCGTGCTCGGCCTGTTCGGCTCCGATCCGTGAGCTAAGATCACGACATTGCACCAGATGCACTGTAGTGTCGTGTGTCGCAAGGAGGGCAAGTAGCTTCTCGACGGTCCGAGGCGAGAAAATCATGTCGCTATCGGTGGTGATTACATACGGCGCCGAAGTTCCCTGTACGCCTGCGTTCAATGCGCGGCTCCGGCTCCAGGGGCCACTGCGCTCCGTACGAATGACACGCCCACCCGCTTGCTCAACAGTAGATTTAACCTCTGCCGCTTCTGCAGAGCCGTAGTCAGAAACCACGATGTCCATGCGCGAGCCGATCGAGGACTGGCGCATGCGCCGCAGTGCGACGGATAGCCTATCAAGCCCCCAATCTCGGAAGCCGATTATGACAGCTACTTCTTTTTTACACATTCCGAGCAACCGTTATTTTGGGGACCTTTTTCAAGATCATCCCTTGGTGTCCATCTATGGTGAGCGGTTGAAATAAATCAATCTGACTTGCCTTGAAGTCCTTGTCTCCCCATTTATTGAGGGACATTCTAATATTGCTCGCCGATCTGGGGGGTGTGAATGATTTCAGCATGTACAAGCCGAAATGATTTTTAATATTGTCACCTATATAATTATAGTTCAATCCACTGATTGACCGATGTTGCGCAATTGGCAGATCAGCAATTCTCTCCTCTAGCGGATTTCCATCACTGTCGTGCAGGGAAAAAATCATAATTAAAGCCTTTGGGGCCAAAGCGACGGTGCCATGAATGGACAAGCAAAAAGACGCAGGTTCCATACATTCTTTGCGTGGAACTTCCCAACTCGATAGTGAACCGCGATCCTTCATTTGGTCTCCTTCAAACTTGAGTTTAGTCAAAATAACCTCGACAATTACTCAATTGTACAGAGTGTTGCCTGAAGGGGTTACTAGATCAAGTTTTTTCCATCCTGAATGGTGACGTTGCCCCCATCTTTTGTCCAACGTGCCGCAGGCACCGGTGGCTGTTTAGGCTGTGTTAAACCTGTTCGAAGGTGGAGTAAAAGCGAGGATGGCCGTCACTATTTGCGTATGGGTCTGGAATGTTTTGTCAACATTACCTCAGGTGGCCTTACCAGTAAGTAGGTCAGACCAGGCTCGCATGATTCTGTCTAAACCATATCGTTCAATGACATAGTCGCGATATTCGAAAGCGGCCTCACCGACGTTGCATTGTGAAAGCCGAGATATCAGTGCGGTAGCCTCTTCATCAGAAGCTACAATGTTTTGAGGAGGCCAGATGTCTCCGGCACCGTCCCAATTCCACACAATAGGAACTGTTCCCGTCAGCATGCCCTCGCCGATGGCCATATGGAAGCTTTCAAAATCGGACGGGGACAAAATATAGCCCACCAGGGAGAGCCATTCGTTTACATCGTTACCAGCTGGATCAAAAATTACTCTGTAGCGTAGGGAAGGGGATCTATTAATGCGATCGTAAATCTCACGGTAGAAGCTATCTTCATTGGATCTTTTCATTAGCCAGCTGTACGATTGCGGTTCATGTCCTTTGATGCGTAGTACAAATCGATCATCTTCTCTAAGAAGGTTCTCAAGAACATTTATGGCACGATCCAGTCGCTTCATAGATGGCACAATACCAACCATTCCAAGTGTAAATCGAGATGTTGAAAACTTTTTTAACGATCTAAATTTACTCTCACTAACAAGATTAGGTATTACACATGTTTTTTCACGAGGAAAATTAAATTTTGAAATAGCTTTTTCCTGAGTGTGTCTGCTCACAAAAATAATCATGTCAATTTTATCTATATTGATATGAAACGGATGTTCTGTTTCAAGTTCTTGACGGTGGAATCTCACAAATAATTTTTGGTGGGGTTTCTTGTTCCTAGAATACCATACACTGTTCCCAAGAGCCCATTCACAGAAAATGACATCAGCTTCGGATAAGAACTGAAGGCTTTTTTGGGACGAATGTTTATTGTGTCCTATCCACTTGTCATAGCGAACAGAGAATTTTAGCTTCTCACCGAAACCTTGTGCTAGGTCGTCGACGAATTTTAGATCGTGCCCTGCGATCAGAATGCTTTTGGTGCTACGGACAATTGGCTTCGCCGCAGGCTGGTCATGAGGCCTCGTATCGTCTGTGAGGATAGCTTCAAGAAGCTTAACGCGTCTGGAGAAACTGTGTTCATGCGCTACCTGGGAAAGCCGATCAGCGGCTACTTGTGATGCAACGGGATCGGTCAGCGCTTTGACGGCAGAAGAAACGAACTCTTCCTCAGAATTTGCGAACAGTGGGTAATCACTCCCAAGAAGGGAAACATGAATAGCATTCTTGTTCAATATCGCAGGTGTTCTATAGGAGCCATATTCAAGTATCTTCGTAGAATACTCGATAATATCGTCTAACGCGGCTGAGCGCCAAGATAATCCGACTCGACTGCTTTTAAGTTGGGAAAATACACTAGAGCGTGGTTGCCCCTTAAGCCAATGAACGCCTTCAGTTCTCGAAAGCGCATCCTCCATTGAGCTCTTGAATAGGTGGTTGTCGGGAGCGTCATGGATTTTGTCGCCAATCATAACCAGTTGCGCTGACGGCACTTGAGCGCGCACGCGAGACCACAGCTTGACCATTTCATAAGTCATCCACTCCGGCGTGTACTTGCCAGCGTAGACGGCCTCGAGCGGCCTGTGAACTAAGTCAAGGCACTCATGATGTACATCCGGGGCTACGGGTGGGAAAAGTGTGAGTTTGTCGAGGTCAATATATGGGTCTATCTTCTGCCAAAGTTCAACAAATCCGTCGCTCTGGCATAGGACCCTATGGCATGTACTTGATATCTCACGAAGCCGTGTTCTATCGTCATGGCTCATGTCGTTGTAGTCATGTTCGATATCGGTTAGGTATACATAAGAACGAGAGAGTATTTCAGAATCCAATAATTGAAACGCAATTTCTTTTCCGCGAATGAATATCGCATCGTACTTTGTTACGCCATTGTAGTGTTTTGCAATTTGCGCCATCTCTTGCCAATTGAGGCGCCTCTTCGTTATCCCGAATATATCTTCATAGTGTTCAGGGCCTATCACCCTAACATTCTCAAGATCAATTATTTCCTTGTAAAGGGCCATACTCGAAGGAGATGTTCGAGCGGTTAGGTCGACCTGTGTATTGCCGACCTTCAACAATGCGAGCGTTAGCACCAGCGTCCAAATCGAAGATCCGTCTATCAGATTGAGATCGGGATTAGCGCAGATCAGAATTTTCCTCATTGGGTAGCAACCTGTGCAGCATAGGTTCGACCGATAAGGAAGCCGCGGATGGCACTCATGAGCTGGGCTTGTCCAATTTTATTCGGATCGAACAGGATTGTATGAGGTGAGAGCTCGGCATTGTAGGCATATTCTTGTTTTGTATCAGGCGCGAAGCCGTAGAAGTCTGCATCTGGTGCGTAAACAGATGCAGCAATAAGGTCACGGAGTGTATTGGCGCGTGCCGCGGAATCGCCATTTATAATAATGGCGCTTTTAATATGATTGACATTGAGATATCGCAACAATTCTTTTGCTAAAACACCGTCCTCACCTTTAGAAATCATATTTCCCGTTTCGTCGGTTAAGAAATTTCTGTGTTTATCCAGAAGTAATATTTTATCTATTGGATCCCTTTCACATTCGTTACCCAGAATGAAGCTATTGTATTCGTCTTTATCACCTGTAAATATTGCAGAAACTTGGCCGCTCTGTTTGGAAAATCGGTCGCATTCCAGCGTTCGGAATATCTCTGTTAATCGGTCGGCATATGTATGGCCGGAATAGATCGCTCGCATTCCGGCAATTGAGCGCTGACGCCAAAAATCGTCATCGGAAAGCAGTTTTGAAACAGCCTCCTGAGCTTCAGCGGCGTTTCTAACAAATATAACTGAATCAGTTCCTAGAATGTTTTCAATCGCATCGGACTCTGTTGAGACAACCGGTGTTCCTGATGCCAGGAGTTCAAATACGCGGCGCGAGAACATTGTTGGTGAGTTAATTACTGAATTGACATTCAGAAATACCCGGTACTGTGAATATGCTTGACAAAGCGCCTCATAGGGCAAGCTTCCGACCACGCATTGTTCGAGCTCTTGCGGAAATGGAAACACGCCCGTTCCATGATTTCGGTCAAATATATCAAGGCCCAAAGGTGCCACGGCAGGGAGTAGCCATGACATCGCATCGCCGCGCTCCTGATGCCTGTTCCCATACCAGCTGCCGGCGAAGCACGCTCTTCTCATCCTGGCATGAAGAGGGCGCGGGTAGTGTATCTTTGGTTGAGCAGCAAATGGCAGTGGGTTCACCAAAGCAATATTTGTATCCTTTTTGTATTGATCGACGCGCCTGGCGTCAGTGGTAAAAATTGCGTCGGAAATTTTGCAAGAATCAATGAATTTTTCATAATGAACAGGATCTTCTTTGTTCCAGAAAATAACTGGAACACCCTTTCGTCGCGCATATTTGCACAGTTGCTTTAGCTCGGAACCTGGTGAGTACGAGTATCGCGCGACGCGATATTGCCAGCTTCCCTGATTACCGCGCCATGCGCTTTCTATAAAAATGAGATCGGGCGCAGATCTATCAAATAATTCGCGCCAATTATCCGGGCGCGGAAGAACCAGATTCGCCTCGGGAGCAAAGCAAGTTGATGTAAATTCATCCATTATGCCAAGTATTGTTGGCTTTTCGTCAATTTGATTGGGTGGGGGCCAGCCAATGATATTAATTGGCTCTGTGCTTGAATCATACCGCATGCTGTTGAAATCATCGCTATTTGCTAATTCGGCCGTGATAACGAAATCATTAAGAAGAATCTTCTTTTTCTTCTCAGACCAAGGCATGAATGCAAATACTATTTTGCGAGCCTCTTTCGGACTTACAAACTGGACTTTGAACCCCGTCGGGGATGAACAAACATCTACGTATTTATACAGGCCGGCATTCCTTGACCAGCTAAGACCACGTACATCTCTCTCGCCTATTTGATCTCCTTGTTCGTCGAATAGACGAACTGTTAGTATCGCTGCTTTTTGTTTTAAACTAACAATATCTGCTTTAATTTTGGCGGATACACTTATGATATTCTCGTCTCCAGAATTTGGAACCTGAAGACCGACCTCAAAGGTTCTTATATTAATCCAGTTGTTTTGCTTATTATCTTTTGAATTTCGGCGCGCCATTCGTTGTAAGAGATTGATGGAAAATAGATGTTTCATAGTAGGTTCCCGGAGGCAGTTCGAGAGTGTCAGCCTTGAGGCGTGAGCGGCAAAGCTTGGCCAAGGAGCTGGTGCTCCAGTTCGGTTTTTTAATCATTTGCCCTGCGCTGACTTAAATAGGCGCACCACAATCCTCGTGTGTCGACGCTCTTTGTCGACCGGATGACCTCCGGCGCGATCGCCTTGAACTCCCGGTGATCCACCAGGAGGGCGAGCACATCGGCATCGTTCATGGCGTCATCCATGGCGACCAGTTTCGCGTTGGGAAGAGAGAGGCGCGGCGGCAGTTGCGCGATGTTGGGCTCGACCAGCATGATCTCGCCATCATGCTTTCTGCACAGGGCCTCGACAATCTCGATTGCCGGGCTTTCGCGAAGGTCGTCGGTGTCCGCCTTGTAGGCAAGGCCAAGGCAGGCGATGCGGTCTCCGGGGGAGGCGATGGCCATGATCTTGTCGACGACAAAGTCCGGCTTGCGGTCATTGACCTCACGCGCCGTGCGCATGAGTGGCGCCGTTTCGCCGGCCGCGTGAACGATGAACCAGGGGTCGACGGCAATGCAGTGGCCGCCAACGCCGGGGCCTGGCTGAAGGATGTTGACGCGCGGATGGTGGTTCGCGAGGTCGATCACCTCCCACGGGTCGATGTCGAGGCCGTCGCACACCATGGATAGCTCATTGGCGAAGGCGATGTTCACATCGCGATAGGCGTTTTCGGTCAGCTTGACCATTTCCGCCGTGCGCGCATCGGTGGGGACGATCTTGCCCCGAACGAAGGTGCCGTAAAGGGCGGAGGCCGCCGTGGTCGCGGCCTTCGTCAGCCCGCCGACAATGCGGTCATTCTCGACCAGCTCGGTCATCATGCGCCCGGGAATGATGCGCTCGGGGCAATAGGCCATGAGAATGTCGCTTGCGTCCGACCCGTCCGCCGGGAAGGCGAGATCTGGCCGCGCGGCGGCGAGGGTGGCCGCCAGCCGCTCCAGGGTGCCGACCGGCGACGTGGACTCCAGGATGATCAGATCGCCGGCCTTCAGAACAGGCGCAATGGAAACACCCGCCGCATCGACATAGGACAGGTCCGGCGCGCGATCGGCCGTCAGCGGCGTGGGAACGGCGATGATGAAGGCGTCGGCGGGTTCCGGCTGCAAGACCGCCCGCAGTCTGCCCTCCTGCACCGTGCCGCGAACCATGGCGTCCAGCTCGGGCTCGAAAAAGTGGGCGCGGCCCTCGTTGATCTCGTTCACCGCGGTGGCGTTCACATCGACGCCGACAACCTCAACGCCCCGGCTGGCCAGAACGGCCGCGGTGGGCAGGCCGATGTAGCCCAGGCCGATCACGCTGACGGTTCCATAGCTCTGGTTCATTTCATGCTTCCTTTTCGCAAAACGGGCCGGGTCACGCGTCGCGCGTCGACCGTTGCAAGAGGGTGTCCCTGATCCGGCCGCTCGCCCGGCCGTCGCCATAGGGGTTCTGCGCCCGGGCCATGGCCTGATAGCGATCCGTGTCCGTCAGAAGCGCCGTGACCCGGTCCCGGATCCGCTCCGCCGACGAGCCGACGAGCTCGGCGCAGCCGGCGGCAATGCCCTCGGGCCGCTCGGTGACGTCGCGCATGACGAGGACGGGCTTGCCGAGGCTCGGCGCTTCCTCCTGAACGCCGCCGGAGTCCGACAGGAGCAGGTGGGCCCGATCCATGAGTCGGATGAAGCGGCGGTATTCCTGAGGCTCCGTGAGGAGCACGTTGGGATGCCCCTTCACGATCTCGAACACGGGCTTGCGCACACGCGGGTTGAGATGGACGGGATAGAGAAAGCCGACCTCGGGATGGTCACGGGCGAGGGTGGAGATGGCACGGCAGATGTTCTCGAAGCCCTCGCCGAAGTTCTCCCGGCGGTGGCCGGTGATCAACACGAAGCGGGGGTGACGTGCCAGGAACTCCGTGATGTCGGACGCCATCTCTGGCGGATCGGCCCGGACGCTCTCGGCCGTTCTCAGCAGGGCATCGATGCCGGTGTTGCCCGTCACGACGATGTCGTCTTCGGCGACGCCTTCCTTGCGCAGGTTATCGGCGGCGCCCTGTGTGGGGGCGAAGTGCACGCCGGCGACAAGACCCGCAACCCGCCGGTTCAGCTCTTCCGGGAAGGGGGCCTGAAGATCATGGCTGCGCAGACCAGCCTCGACATGGCCGACCGGGATGCCGAGATAGAACGCGCAAAGTGCCGCCACCATGACCGTGGTGGTGTCCCCCTGCACGAGGATCCAGTCCGGCTTCAGCCGCTTGAGCTCCGCCTCGATCTTGAGAAAGAGATTGCCGCTCAGGGTCGCCAGGGTCTGGTCCGGCTGCATCACCGCAAGATCGAGATCCGGCTTCAGCCCGAAGTCGGCAAGCGCGCGCTCGAGCATCTCCCGATGCTGGCCGGTCGACACCAGGGTGCAGGAAAACGCCTCATGCTCGCGCAGGGCATGGACAAGAGGAGCCATCTTGACGCCCTCGGGGCGCGTTCCGACGATTACGGCAACATGGATCATCCCGGGACGCGAGCTCCAGTCAAAGAGGGAATCGGTTTCGGGAGAATGTCCGCCAATGATGACGTGGATGTCTCCCATGTGCGCGATCGCGCGTAGTGCTGGCCCGCTTCGGAGATTCGGGCTCGCTGTTCCCCGTCGTGCGCCAGTGTTTCCATTCGCGCCGTCAGGGAGTCAATGTCACCCGGAGGGGTGAGAAGCGCATTTCCACCGCCGCCGACCAGTTCGACCAGAGCCGGCAGCTCCGAGATGATCACCGNCTTGCCGGCAGCCATGGCCTCGAGCGGTTTCAGCGCGGGGACCAGGCGCGTGAGGGGAATGTTCTTGCGCGGATACACGAAGGCATCGCACAGGCGGTAGTAGCGCGAGACCTCGGAGAAGGGAACGCGGCCGACAAGGCGGACGCGGTCCACCAGGCCCAGCTCACCAACAAGCTCGCCAAGACGACGCGCCACCGGCCCGTCGCCGACAAGCACGAGCCATGCCTCCAACCCGGCTGCGACCAGGCGCGAGAAGGCCTGCATGAGATCTTCCAGCCCCTCGTAGTGCTCCATGGACCCGATAAAGCCGAATACCGTGCCGCCGGAGGGGAGGCCAAGATCCGCGCGCGGGTCTTCCTTATCCGTGGAGGCAAGGAACCTCTGCATATCGACCCCATTGGGCAGAAGGGTGATGCGTTCCGCCGGGACGCCCCGATTGATCAGTTCTTCCCGGAGCGGAGACGAGATGGCGAAGACACCCTCCGCCTGCGACGCAATCATGGCCTCCATGCGGCGGGCGAGGNGGAAGCGCTCGGAGCGCTCCCAGCCATCGACCTTTGAGGCACTGGTGAACTCCCAGAGCCCGCGGATGTCGTAGTGGAAGGGAAGGCCCGTGCGCCGGGCGGCCATCAGGGCCGGGAGCGCGTTGACATAATTCGATCCGGCCACGACACAGGTCGGCCGTTCGCGCTCGATCACCTCGACAAGCGCATCCGCCGCCGCGTCCGCGAAGACGGGGAGGGCCGTCTGGCTGGCGGAGGGGCCGGGCACATGCAGATAGCGAACGCCCTCGATTTCCCGCGCCGGAGCCGCTTCGTCCATGGCGCGGCTGTCGAAACGGTCCCACGGGTATCCGGGCCGCGTCACGCAGACCACATCATGTCCGCCGGCGCGCAGGGCCGACAGGATGCCATGCGTGCGCGTGGCATAGCCCGAGGTGTGATGGGGCAGGCTCAGGTGAGACACATAGAGAAGCCGGGGCTTGCTGCCCTCGAGAGGGGCAAGCGCGGGAGAGGGAAGCGGGACGCCCTCCACGAGAACCCGGTGCTCCCGAATGATCTTTTCCCTCAACTCCGGACGCCGGCCGGTGTCGAGCCGTTCGAGAAGGCCGGCGGGTTCGGACAGGTGTCCGGCCCGATAGAGCAGGAAAGCCGCCTCTTCCGTCACCTCGGGGGAGCCGTCAGTCTCCACCGCGAGCCGGGCCAGGGCGGCGGAGATCGCCGGTCTGGAGGGAGCAAGCAGGCTGGCCGCCCGAAGCATGCTTTCGGCGCGATCACGCGGAGACAGCCGGCTTTGCGCAAGGCGGTCCTTCAGGGCCGTCAGATCGCCGGTTTCCGCATCGATCAGGTCAAGGGTCAGAAGGCTCTTGCGGCCGGAGCGGGGCAGCATCCGCCTTTCGAAGCTTGTCGTCCTGAGGCCCTTGCCCTTGCGGACAACCATCCTGTCAAAGCGGTGGAGGCGGTAGAGGCGCCACGGCAGGGCGAACGCATTCTTCCAGGAAGAGCGCGCGCCAACGATCAATTCGCCAACCTGGTAGACGACCGTTGCCTCGAGGGCGCGAGCATATTCCTCGCGTGCACCCTTGTCCTGCCTGTTCAGTGTCATCTTCCTGCCAGTATCGGGTGTCGGGCGAGAAGCTCGCATGCGATGCGCTTGAGCCACCGATGCCGCACGTTGATCACGGGTGCAAGTTCTCCGGCGCCATGTGCACAGTATATTCGCGCCGCAAAACGCCGCATGCGCCGGGAGCGAAAGCGGGCTCGGGCCGCGAAGACATATCCTTTTGCCCGGGATCGCGCATTGTTCGAAATACGGATAGTTTGAGTCTTATTGAAGATAAAATAGTTCTTGTCGTCGAAGTGGACATGTTCCGACGAGGCGAGGGCATCGTCATACATCAACCAGTCCTGCGACGCCGCGGTGCGGTGGAAGGTGATGGCCTCGGCCGCGCGGCGGCTAAAGATCATGCCGCCCAAGGGGCCGATGCGATTGATAAACCGCTGATAGGCACGCAAGCGTGCCGTCGTCTTTGCGACCTCGACCAGCCGGCGGACGTGCCAGAACGACACCGCGCCTCCCGGCTCCATGACGAGGCGGGAGGTCACGACGAGATCCGGCGCCGGGGTTTGCCGGACCGCCCGCACTGCCGCATCGATCCACTGGTGGCCGAGGAGGTCATCCGAATCATGAAAGTGGATGAAGCGGCCGGTGGCATTGCGAAAGCCGAGTTCGCGCGCGGCCGGGGCGCCGCAGGGGCGCTCATGTCGCAACAGCTTCACCAATGTCGTGTCCCTGACCCTGACCTTGAGGGGCGGGGAGGTGCCGTCATCGACGACGATCACCTCGACATCCGCGCGCGTGCCGATCTGGCCGCACAACTGGTCCAGGAGCCCGGTCAGCATCTCCTGCCTGCCGAAACAGGGGATGACAATCGAAAGCCATGGTGTCCCGTCCATCGGTCTTGCGCTCCTGGTGGTCTCATTGCCCTGCCACATCGAGGGCGACTGCATTCCACCAGTTGCGGTTAGCCCTGGCGAAACATCCGTGTTGTGGGCTTCGAACCTGTCCATGGTGCGGCGCGTGTCAAGCTTGCGGTTTTTCACGGTGGTGTTCTGGTGGGGGGCGGCCACCCTGTTCCGGATGTGTTATGTGAGGCCTTGCATCTTCATCGGACGGATCAGGAGTACGGTTCGCCATGATCAGCTTTCGCGGTGTCAGGAAATCCTACCGCCTGAAGGGCATTCGGAAGATCATCGTAGACGATCTGACGCTCGACCTGCCGTCGGACCGCAACATCGCGATCCTCGGAGAGAACGGTGCCGGCAAGTCCACGCTGATGCGGCTGATCGCGGGCGCGGAGCTGCCGGATCGGGGGCGTATAGCCCGTCACGGCACGGTTTCCTGGCCGCTGGGGTTCAACGGCGGTTTCAACGGCGACATGACCGGGTTTGAAAACGCGCGGTTCGTGGCGCGCATGTATGGCGAGGATACGGAGCGCATCGTGGCCTATGTGGAGGAGTTTTCCGAGCTCGGCCGCTCCATGTCCCTGCCGATCAAGACCTATTCCAGTGGCATGAAGGCGCGCCTCGGATTCGGCGTCAGCATGGCGATCAATTTTTCCTGCTACCTGATCGACGAGGTCACCTCCGTAGGCGACGCCCGCTTCAAGCGCAAATGCGATCAGGTGTTCGAAGAGAAGATGCAGGACGCGAACATCATCATGATCTCGCACAGCATGGGAACCATCCGAAAGTTCTGCCAGAGCGGGTGCTTCCTGCAGGGAGGGCGGCTCTCCTACTACGAAGATGTGGAAGCCGCGATCGAGGCCTATACGCGCTCGCAGGAATAGGCCTCCGATACAGCCCTTTCCGAACACTACCCCCGCATCGCCTTCCGGTTGTGCCGGCGCGACGTTCCAGTAGCATGAGATGGAACGGGGCTTTGCTGGTCCGTACTGGGGGGATGGGGCATGAGCGAGCAGGCTGGAAGGGCTGTCGGCCAGTTGGAACATGTCGTGGGGGCGTTGATGCTTGCTCGCGGCGCGACAGATCAAACAGACACGTTTCTGGCCTATCTGGTGGATATGGCGCTCCTGGAGGCGCAATCGCTTCTGGACCAGAGGCGGACGGATGACTGACACGCCGGCCCCGGAGTGGTCTCCTGTGGAAATCGCGGAGGCCCGCGCGCGGTTCAAGGCTGATGATCCTGCCATGCATTCGCTTGCGACAGCCCTTCATGGGGAGGTCCTTCCGGCCTTCGTGCTGCTGCAGTTCGGCTATCTGGACGCGGGGCGCATCTTGCGCGAAACGCAACAGGAACAACCACGTCCCGGCGTGGGACACCTGTTTCGTAAGTCATTGATTCTTATAGGGCGGAGTTTTCGTCGCGTGGGACACTTTTTTCGCAGAAAACCGCCATTTTGAGCGTGTTTGCGAGTCTTCTCGACCGCACCATCCAGATCGGAAAAGAGGCCAGCCTTCGGGCTGGCCTTTTTCGTTCCCGGCCCGGGTCTCCCATAAAACGGGGCCGTCGCCCGGACGGGTCCCGGGCGTAAACTGTCCTCGCGGAATGCCGGGGGTGGGCAAGCCCGATTGTCGCCATAGATTTCGTTTGAGACACTGGCGACTTGCCGTTACAGCATGTTCGGCGAGGGGCGAAGGCTCGCGCCCCTTTCCGGTATCAGGGTACGGTCACACGGGCGCTCGCGTCGTGGTCGGCAGACGCCGAACCCGTCTTGCGGACGCCTGATGCTCGGACACGCGCGAAACGCACGAGAGGAGGGCAGCTTGGCAGACGCGGACCAGGTTGAAACCACCGATGCCCTTCTGGAAATGCCGCCCGTGCGCGATGAGGAAGGGCGTGTTTCCCATGACTTCCTTGCGCTCGTGCGCGCCGCCATCGAGACCGAGAACGCGGCGGCGCTGATCGGGCTGGCCGGCGACCTGCACGAGGCGGATGTCGCCGACCTCATCGAATCCCTTCCCGAGGACGAGTGGGTTCCCTTCGTCCGCCTGCTTGGCGAGGAATTCGACTACGCGGCGCTGACGGAACTCGACGAGTCCATGCGCCTGGCGATCCTGGACGGCTTGCCGAAGGATTCGCTGGCGGAAGGCATCGGCGAACTCGATTCCGATGACGCGGTCTACATCCTCGAGGACATGGAGCCCGAGGATCAGGCCGCGATCCTCGAGCAGCTTCCCTTTCTCGACAGGCTCCAGCTCCAGCGCGCGCTCGATTATCCCGAAGGCTCGGCCGGCCGTCTCATGCAGACGGACTTCATCGCCGTGCCCTCGTTCTGGAGTGTCGGGCAGACCATCGACTACATGCGCGAGGCGAAGGAGCTTCCCGACACCTTCCACGAGATCTTCACCGTCGATCCGGGCTTCCGGCTGATCGGCTCCGTGCCGCTCGACAAGATCCTGCGCACGCGCCGCGCGACCGAGATTTCGGAAATCATGACCGACGATCCGGTCACGTTCCGTGCCACCGACGACCGGGAGGACGTGGCCCGCAGTTTCGAGCGCTACAATCTGGTGTCCGCGGCGGCGGTGGACGATTCCGGACGGCTCGTCGGCATGCTGATGATCGACGACATCGTCGACGTCATCCAGGAAGAGGCGGAGGAGGACCTTCGCGGCCTCGCCGGCCTGGGCGACGAGGAGATTTCGGACACCGTCCTGGTCACGGCGCGTTCCCGCTTCAACTGGCTTGTCGTCAATCTCGGCACGGCCGTTCTCGCCTCCGTGGTGATCTCGCTTTTCGAGGGCACGATCGAGGCCATGGTGGCGCTTGCCGTGCTGATGCCGATCGTGGCCTCGATGGGCGGCAACGCCGGCACGCAGACCATGACCGTTGCGGTGCGGGCGCTCGCCACCCAGGAACTCGACGCGCGCAACATGTGGCGCGTGCTTCGCCGCGAGGTGCTCGTCAGTCTCCTGAACGGGGTGGCGCTGGCGGTGCTGATAGGGCTTTGCGCCTGGTTCTGGTTCGGCAATATCGGCCTTGGCGTGGTGATCGGAACTGCGATCGTGGTCAACCTGCTGTTTGCCGGCATGTCGGGCTTGCTCATTCCCGTCGTGCTTGAAAAGCTCCGAATCGATCCGGCGATCGCCTCATCGGTCTTCGTCACCACGGTGACCGATGTGGTCGGTTTCTTCGCCTTCCTCTGGATCGCCGCGCTGTGGTTCGGCCTGCCGCTCTGACAGGCGCCGCGCCGCGTTTCTCAACAAGGTTTCGAACTGGAGACGTCCATGGTACCGCCGCCTCTTCGCGGGATTCTGGAAACCGCTGTCTATGTGAACGATCTTGAAAAGGCTCATGCCTTCTATGCCGGGGTTATCGGGCTCGAGCGCATGGTGACCGGCGACAGGCTCTTTGCCTACGACGCGGGACTGGGCGAGACGCTTCTGGTCTTCGCGCGCGGGCAGACGGCCGAGGACACGGAAACGCCCGGTGGCGTCATCCCGGGGCACCACTCCGAGGGCCCCGCGCATTTCGCCTTCAAGATCGCGCCGGAGGACGTCGAGCCCTGGCGCGCGCATCTGGAAGGCAGCGGTGTCGCGATCCGCTCGACCGTGATCTGGCCGGCCGGCGGAACGAGCCTTTACGTGGACGATCCGGACGGCAACGTGGTCGAGTTCGCCGCGCCCGCCCTCTGGCCGAACTTCCAGGAGTAGAGGGACATGCAGCACGTTCTCCTCGTCGCGCTGGGTGGCGGGCTCGGGGCGGCCTGCCGGCATCTGGTGAGCCTGTGGACCCTGAAGACCTTCGGTCCGGGCTTTCCGCTCGGCACGATGACGGTGAACGTGCTCGGCTCTCTGCTCATGGGACTTCTGGTCGGCTGGCTCGCCGCGCGCTCGAGCGGCGATACGGCGCTGCGCCTCGTGCTGGCGACCGGGTTCCTCGGCGGGTTCACCACCTTCTCCTCCTTTTCGCTCGACACGGTGTTCCTGTGGGAGCGGGGCGAGGGGCTGGCCGCGGCACTCTATGTGGGCGCTTCCGTGGTGCTGGGGATCGCCGGTCTCGTCGCGGGGCTGTGGGCGGTGCGCGCGCTGGCGAGTTGACGTTTCGCGTGACCGGCCGGGGGCGAGGCTTCGCTTGCTCTTGGTCCCTTGCCGCATTAGGTAGGGCGTTCCGCTGAAACGGGCGCTTGCGGCTTGCGCGCGCCGACGGCGACGCGCCGCACCGATGGCGTGCCCTTGAACCACGAAAAACGGGCTCCCCTGACGGGGACGTGCAGGACCGACGACCGACATGGCCGGCATCGAACAGATTACCGTCACCGCGGACGAGGCGGGCATGAGGCTCGACCGCTGGTTCAAGTCCCATTTTCCGGGCCTCGGCCATGGTCACCTGCAGAAGCTCCTGCGCACGGGCCAGGTCCGCGTCGACGGCAAGCGTGCCGAGACCTCGACCCGGGTGGCCACCGGGCAGGTGGTGCGCATCCCGCCGCTCGGGGTGGACGCCAACGTGAAGGCGCAGGACAACCCCAGCGCCAAGCCACGTTCGCGCAAGCTCGTCGACAGCGACCGCGAGGCGGTGGAGGCGATGATCCTCTATCGCGACCGTGAGGTGATGGTCCTCAACAAGCCCGCCGGCCTGGCCGTGCAGGGCGGGTCCGGCCTGACTCGGCATCTCGACGGGATGCTTGAGGCTTTCCGCAACCAGAAGGGCGAGAAGCCGCGCCTCGTGCACCGTCTCGACCGCGAGACCTCCGGCATCCTGCTGCTGGCGCTGACGCGCAAGGCGGCGGCCGAGATGTCCAAGTCGTTCCGCGCCCGCCAGACCCGCAAGATCTACTGGGCGCTGGTCGCCGGTGCGCCGAAGCCGCGCCAGGGCCGCATCTCCACCTATCTCGCCCGTGATGAGGGCGAGGAGCGGATGCGTGTCGCCCGGCATGGCGAGGACGACGCGCAGCATTCGCTGTCGCTCTACTCGGTGGTGGAGAATGCGGGCCAGAAGGTGTGCTGGGTGTCGCTGCGCCCGATCACGGGCCGCACGCACCAGCTTCGCGCCCACATGGCGCATGTCCACCATCCCATCGTCGGCGATCCCAAGTACTTCAACGTGGAGAACTGGGAGATGCCCGGCGGCATCCAGAACAAGCTGCATCTGCATGCGCGCCGCATCGTCATTCCCCATCCCTCGGGGCGGGGTGTGATCGACGTGTCCGCGCCGCTGCCCCCGCACATGCAGCAAAGCTGGAACCTGCTCGGTTTCGACGCCGCGCAGTACGATCCCGAGACAGACGACCCCGAGGAGTGAGCAGGGCCTTGTACCTCGTCATCTTCGATTGCGACGGAACCCTCGTCGACAGCCAGGACACCATCGTGCGCGGCATGACCGCCGCCTTCGAGGAGGTCGGCCTGACGCCGCCCGATCGGCCGAGCGCGCTCTCCATCGTCGGCCTGTCCCTCGAGGTGGCCATCCGCCAGCTCGTCGGTCCGTCGCGGGAGCATCTCGTGCCGCAAATGGCGGAGGCCTACCGCCGCACCCAGATCGCCCGCCGTGCTTCCGGCCTCGACCACGATCCGCTTTATCCGGGTGCGCGCGAGGTGCTGGACGCCTTGCATGCGCGCCCCGACGTGCTTCTGGGGATTGCCACCGGCAAGGCGCTGCGCGGCGTGCGCCACCTGCAGGAGGTCCATGACCTCAAGTATCACTTCGCCACGATCCAGACCGCCGATGCCGCGCCCTCCAAGCCTCATCCGGCGATGATCCTGCAGGCGATGGCGGAGACGGGAGTCGAGGCGGCGCGCACCGTGATGATCGGCGACACGAGCTTCGACCTCGACATGGCCCGCAATGCGGGTGTCGCCTCGATCGGCGTGACCTGGGGCTATCATGACCGTGCGGTGCTGGCCGGATGCGCGCCGGCCGCATTGATCGACGGGTTCACGCAGCTTCCGGGCGAACTCGCAAGACTGTTCGGCTGGGACAAGGCGGGAGTGACCGGCGAGGCGGCCGGTCCGCAGCTTGGGGAGACGGCCTGATGCGCGATCTTCTGAACGATCTTGCCGACGATGCGGCGCAGAACCCGGTCGAGCGGGCGCGTGCCCTGTCGAAGCGTGAACTGCCGAAGCGCTTCTACAAGAGCGTCGCGGTCACAAGCGGAGACGGGGAGGGCGCTGAGGCCCATGCGATCCTGCTCGACGGGCGTCCGGTGCGTACGAAGGCGCGCAACACGCTTGCGGTCGGACATGCCGACCTTGCCCGCCGGATCGCGGCCGAGTGGGAGGCGCAGGCGAAGGAGATCGATCCGGCGACCATGCCGCTCACCCGCATCACGCAGACGGCCATCGACGCGGTCGCGCAGCAGGCCGGTGAGGTGGCCGATGACGTGGTCGCCTATGCGGGCAACGATCTTCTGGTCTATCGCGCCGAGGCGCCCCAGGAACTGGTCGAGAGCCAGGACGCCCTGTGGGGCCCGGTCATCGCGCGGGCCGAGGCACGCTTCACGGGACGCTTCGTTCTGGCCGGCGGCATCATGCCGGTCAGCCAGGATGCCGCCATGCTTGCGCGCATTCGCGCCTCGCTGGAGGGCACATCCGCGCTGTATCTCACCGCGTTGCATGTGGCGACCACGATCACCGGGTCCGCCCTGCTGGCGTTGGCGCTCGGAGAGGCGGAGATGGACGTGGACGCGGTCTGGGAGGCTGCCTGCGTCGACGAGGACTGGAACATCGCCCAGTGGGGCCTCGACGGGGAAGCCGAGCAGTTGCGCGCGGTTCGAAGGGCGGATCTCGGTGCTGCGGCGCTGATCCTGGACGCCTGTCGCGGACGCGCCATCGACTGACGGAGGCGTCCTTCGCGTGAAATAACAACGGCCTGCCGGAGGAGCTTCCGGCAGGCCGTTTTTCGTTGTGGCCTCGGTGAGGTCAGGTCAGTTGGGCGGTGATGGTCCACACCGTGCTCGCGCCGCCGTCGCTGCTGCCGGTCGCCACGGACGCGGTCGCGACGTAGTTGCCCGAGGTCACGTTGTCCTGGGAGGACGGCGTGCAGGGACAGGAGCCGCGCTTGTTCTTCGGCGTGAAGGCGTAGTTCAGCGTGAGCGAGTAGCTGCCGTTCGCGGTCGTTACCGTGACATAGCCCGAACAGGCGCCGTCCGTGCCGCCGCTCGAATAGGCATAGCCGCTGGCGCTGTTCTGGTCGGCGATCGAGGTGTTCTTGTCGAGATCATGCAGGTTGCCGACGACCCCGTCGGAGGCGGTGACCGTGAGGTCGGAGCCGGATTGATTGACGATCTTGACGAGGCTTCCGTCGCAGCAGCTCATGGGGGCAGTCCTTCTTCGGTCCGGGAGGGCGTCAGCCCAGCGTGACGGGGGTCTTGCGCTCGACGAGTGCCGGGCGGACATCGCTCGAAAGCAGGCCGGAAATCCCGTAGGACTTCACGATGATCGGGTTCAGTCCGCTGACGATCGAGGCAAGCGGCTGATAGCCCGGCGAAAAGACCGTGATGACGTCCGTCATCTGCCAGCGCAGGACCACCAGGTCGTCATCGCCCGAGTTGGTCACCGTGTCCGACATGTAGGACGTGGTCTGCTCGTTGACGGAAACCTGCTGGAAGGTGGTCGATTCCGCGTTGAGGCTGGCGGAGATGCCGGCCGAGATCGGTCCCCAGCCGGCATGGGCGTCGACGCCGACGCTCGCGCCCACCGTCTCCTGGCTGGACGACGTCGTCTGGCGGCCCGAGACGATGGTGTAGCTCACGGTCCGGCTCTCGCCCATGCTCAGGCTGTAGCTGTCGCCCTGGAGGTTCCAGTACTGCTCGCGCGTGATGTAGTTGCTGCTCGACGCGCCGGACGGCGTGATGGTCGAGATGGCGACCATCACCAGCGGCGAGTTCACCGGAACCAGAACATTGGTCGTCGGCTGGGGGATCGAGCCGATGTCGTTGGGCTCGGTCAGAACCGAGTTGTCGACGGTGTACTGGGTCTCGCCCGAGGTGAGGGCATAGGCGCTGATGAAGCTGCCGCTGAGCGACGAGGTCATCACGAGATAGTCGCCGTCCGTGCCGTTCACGGGCGCATTGGAGTTCGGCTCGATGTGGCCGAGGAACACGCGCGTGCCCGCGCTGGTCGTGTTGTAGACCGCGATCTCCACCGGGAGCTTGTTGTAGACCTGAATGCTCACGGTTGTATCCGTCTCGGCCGCGCAGAGCTGGCCGGTCAGGGCCTTGGCGTAGAGTTCGTTCATGAGACCTCACCTTGGGCGTGATTGCGCGCGAACGCTAACACTCAAGGTAGTGTATATCAATATTAGGAATGATGTTTGTGAAAATTACATGTTTTGATTAGTATGTGTGGCGGGCGCGCACGGGCGTGCCGGGACGGCCCGGGTGAGGCGTCTTCTCTCATAGCGTGTGGAACAGGAGGGCCGGATGCCGCGTGGGCTGGATTTCATCACCGTGGGCTTTTGGAACATCGAGAAGCACTACAAGATCACGGCCGACAAGAGCGTGCCCTTCGGCTACCAGATGAGCGCAAGCACGTATTTCGTGGTCGAGCAGATCGTGAACTGGTACCGCACGTACCATGTGGACGTGATCGTTCTGGCGGAGGTGGTCGACGGATCCGGCGCGGGCGACCGTTTCATGCACTACCTCGCGACCCGCCTGAACGCGGTCGGCTATCCGGCGCCCGCGTTCCGCAGCGGCTTTCGCTGGTCACCGACCCGTTCGGGAACCAAGAGCGTCTGCAACTTCGGCTTTCTGTGGAACACCGAAGTCCCGGGACTGCAGGGCCTCGGGGAAAGGGTTTCCTGGTACTGGGAGAAGGACCACACGCGACCGGCGCTGATCCTGCCGACAGGTGTCGCCACCATCGGGGCCATCCACGCCAAGGCGTCCAGGGGCAATAGAAAGGACGGCAAGCAGCCGCCCTACAATCAGGCCATGAAGGAAATCTCGGAAGCGGCCCTTCACATCGGCCGACAGAACCGGCCGGGCCTGCTGATCGGCGACATGAACGTTCCCTTCGACAGCGTGCCGTTCGACTGGAAGAGGACCATGGCGCAATACGGATGGGGGCAGGTCCCGCCGAATGTCGCGCCGACCCATGTCACGCGCGGCCTTGACGAGTTCAAGCGATACGAAGGCCGGCATGCCTCGGTGCTCGACTACGCCTGGCGCAACCCCGGCATCGCGCAGTGCCTGCCGGAGAATCCGCACCCCGGCTATCAGTCGTGGGACTACGTGGACCACGCGCCGATCATGTATCACGTGGCAACCACGGCGAACGAACTGCCCATCGTGATCCTCGAGGAGAAGAAGAACGAGGGGCAGGGCCGGCCGGTTCCCGCCTGAGGGTCACCCGCTCCGGCTCAGCAACCCCTTCACGATCAGGTCCGCATGGGCTTCGGCAAAGCGATCCGGCGGGATCGGGTCGAAACGCTCGAAGACCATCTTCCACACGATCGCCATGACGGCGGGCGCGGCCAGGACGACCGGAAGATCGGTCGCGGCGGAGGGGGAGAACTCCCCGCGCGCGATGCCGCGCTCCACGACGCGCGCAAGCATTGCCCTGCCGCGCGAGATGACGTTGCGGTGGTAGTTCTCCGCCACGTCGGGGAACCGGTTTCCTTCCGTGATGATGATGCGCATGAGGACATGCAGCCCGTCCTCGAAGAGCGCCTTGTGCAGGCGGGCGATGGCCACGCGCAGCAACTCCTCGGTGGTGCCCGGAAAGCTGTCGACCATGCTGTCCAGACCACCCAGAACCGGGGTCAGCCGCGCGTTCAGCGCCGCCTCGAACAGGTCCTCCTTGCTGGAGAAATAGCGGTAGATCGTGCCCTTGGCGATGCCGGCACGGCGGGCCACGTCCTCAAGGCGTGCCGCCGCGAATCCCTTGTCCGCGAATTCCTCGAGCCCGGCGGAAATGATCTCGCCCGGCCGGGCTTCCTTGCGCCGCCTGCGCCGGGGCTGTTTCTCCTCCGGCGGGTGCGACAGCGTGTCGGGGTTACGTGACGTCGTCGGCATTGCGGCTCCCGGGTTGTTCTGTTAATGACTTTCTGGTCATTAAAGGGAAAATGCCATGACCGCTCCCGTTTCGTCCAGTCCCGATTCCGCCGAAAGTGCCGGCTCCGAGCCCCGGCGGGCCGCCGCGCGGGACCTGCCGCTGGAGGTGGTCGGCCGTGATCGGCCCAAGGGCGGGAGCACGTCCCCTTCCTCGCCGGCGGGGAGGCAGCACGGGCGAGTCCGACGCCTGATCGGGATCGTGCTTCTTCTTGCGCTGGGCGTGGGGGCGGGGATCGGCGTACAGCGTGCCGGCCTTGTCGAGACGCTTGTGTCGCGCCTGCAGACGCAAGAGCGACAGGATGCGACGGGCTCCCGGAGTGCGGCCACCCTCGACCGGCCGCCGGCGGCCGATGCGACGCGCAGGGGCGGCGGTCCGGGGCTTGTCTACGGGCTTGGAAGACTGGTGCCGGACGGGTTCGTGATCACGGTCTCTGCGCCTTTCGGAGCCGGGGACGCGCGCATTGCCCGGCTCGCGGTCAGGGAGGGCGACCGTGTCGAGCGCGGGGATCTTCTCGCCGAGCTCGACAATGCGGATACCCATGCGGCTGCGGTGACCTCGGCGCAGGCGAATGTCGCGCTGCGCGAGGCGGAGCTCGCGCGGGCGAAGGTCGCGGCCATCGCAAGCCTTGGGGAGACCCGGGCGGCTCTCGGGCGTGCGCAGGTCTCTCTTGCAACGGCGAAGCGCGATCTTGCCCGCGCGGATGAGCTTATCGCGGGCGGTCACATGACCCAGGCCGCCTATGACGACCGCAGCGACGCGGTGGTCGCGGCGCGTCACGAGGTGGACCGGCTGACGGCCAGCCTCGCGCGCTACCGGGAGGACGAGAACGGTGTCGCGCCGGATGTCGCGGTTGCCGCGCGCGCGCTCGAGGTGGCCCGTGCGGCGCTCGTTTCCGCCCGCAGCGATCTCGCGCGATCGCGGGTCCGCGCGCCCGAGGCGGGGGTGGTCCTCGACATTCGTGCCCGGGCGGGCGAGCGGCCCGGAACCGACGGCATTCTGGATCTCGGCGAGATCGACCGGATGCAGGCGGAGGTGGAGGTCTACCAGACCCAGATCGGGCAGGTGTCCGTCGGCGATCCGGTGACGCTCACCGCCGACGCCTTTTCCGGCGAGGTTCGCGGCACGGTCACGCGCATCGGCTGGGAGGTCGGACGCCAGACGGCGACGGAGGCCGATCCGGCGGCGCGCACGGACGCGCGGGTCGTCAAGGTCTATGTCGGCCTGACACCCGAGGCAGTGGCGCGCGTGCGCCGCTACACCAACCTTCAGGTCACCGCCCGCATCGAGACGGGCGAGGGGCCGGAAGGCCAGGGCGGCGAGGCCGGGCAATGACGGCGCTTCTTTCGCGCCTTCTCGGGCGGCTTCCCATTGGCTGGCTGCAGCTCACGCACAATCGCGGGCGGCTCGCGGCGGCCCTTGCCGGNGTCGCCTTCGCCAACATTCTCGTTTTCATGCAGCTCGGGTTTCTGGGCGCGCTGATCGAGAGCATCCGCCTGCCCTACAAGGCGCTTCACGCGGATGTTCTCGTGTCCGCCTCCGATGCCAACACGCTGTTCGACGGCTCCCCCCTGCCGCGCAACCGGCTATATCAGGCACTTTCCGTTTCCGGCGTCGAGGCGGCGGAAAGTGTCTACTACGGCCGCATCGACTGGAAACAGCCGGACGGAACGCTGCGCACCATGGATGTTTTCGGCGTCGATCCGTCCGGTCAGGCGTTTTCCGATCCGGAGCTTCAGGCAAAGCTGCCGGTGCTGGCATTGCCCGACCGGGCCCTGATGGACCGCAAGACCCGCAACGCTCCCGCCGGGCTTTTCCCGGCCATCGACGCGGGGAGCACCTATGACTTCGAAACGCGCGGACGCACGCTCACGGTGGTCGACACCTTCACCATCGGAGGCGGTTTCGCCGCCGACGGCTATATCGTCGTCTCCGACCAGACCTTCCTGCGGCTGTTTCCCGCCCGTCTGCCCGGCGCGCCCAACTACATCCTGTTGCGTCTATCGCCGGAGGCGTCGCGCGCGCGGGTTCTGGAGGACCTGCGCGCGACGCTTCCCGCCTCCGACACCTCCGTGCGTGCGCCGGAGGAAGCGATGGCCGACGACCAGCGGTTCCAGACGACGCAGAAGCCGGTGGGCGTCGTCTTCGGGTTCGGCGTGGTGATCGGGTGCCTGGTCGGCNTCATCATCGTCTATCAGGTGCTGTCCACGGACGTGGCCGACCACATCCGCGAGTATGCGACCTTCAAGGCCATCGGCTACGGGCGCGGCTTCTTCCTGGGCATCGTGTTCGAGGAAGCCTTCATCCTGGCGTTTCTCGGCTTCGTTCCGGGCACCCTCATTTCAACGGGGCTCTACGCGCTGGTGAAGGCGGGCACGGGCCTGCCGATCGGGATGACGCAGACGCGGCCCCTCATCGTCTTTGCGGGCACGCTCGTCATGTGCGCCGCCTCGGGCGCCATCGCCACGCGCCGGCTTGNGCGGGCGGAACCGGCGGAGCTGTTCTGATGGATGCCGAAACCGGGAACGAGGTCATCCGGGTGGCCGGGCTGAAGCACTGGTTCGGCACCGGCGAGGCACGCAAGCAGGTGCTCTACGACATCGACCTCACGCTGCATCGCGGGGAGTTCGTCATCCTGCTCGGCGCATCGGGATCGGGCAAGACGACGCTGCTCACGCTCATCGGCTGCCTGCGCCAGGTGGAGGAGGGGTCGGTGTGCCTGCTCGGGCGCGAACTCAACGGCGCCGACGAGGCCCTGCTCGTCACCTGCCGCCGCGAACTCGGCTTCATCTTCCAGGCGCACAACCTGCATGAAAGCCTGACGGCCCTGCAGAACGTACGCATGGGGCTGGAGGTGCACGGACGCCGGGCGATGGGACGCTGGCGCGAGGCCGCGACGCACCTTCTCTCCCTGTTGGGGCTGGAAGAGCGGCTCGACTACCTGCCGGGCAACCTGTCGGGCGGGCAGAAGCAGCGTGTCGCGGTTGCCCGCGCGCTCGTCGGGAACCCGCGCGTGGTGCTCGCCGACGAGCCGACGGCGGCCCTGGACCGGGCCAGCGGGCATACGGTGGTGGAGATGTTGCGCGATCTGGGGCGGATGCGCGGCACCACCACGCTGATGGTCACCCATGATCCGCGCATCATCGAGATGGCGGACCGGATCGTGCGCATGGAGGACGGCCGCATCGTGGAGGAGGGGCCGCCGCGACCGGGTCTTGCCTGACCTGATCGCAGGGGCCCCCCGGTTTCAGATCTCGAAGTCGGGGATCTCGGCCACCGCATCACGCAGCTTTTCCGACCACATGCGCGAGAGGTCCGCGAAATAGGGATCGTTTTCCTCGATCCGCGTCTGGCGATGGGCGGAAAAGCTGTCGGTGTTGTAGAGCAGCATGTCGATGGGCATTCCCACCGACAGGTTGGAGCGCAGCGTCGAGTTGAACGACAGGAGCACGAGCTTCGCCGCCTGTCCGAGGCGCATTTCCTTGTCCGTGACCCGGTCGAGGATCGGCTTGCCGTATTTGTGCTCCCCGATCTGCAGGAAGGGCGTGTCGGCGGAGGCCTCGATGAAGTTGCCGGCCGAATAGATCTGGAACAGGCGCGGTGCCTCGCCCCTGATCTGGCCGCCGAGCAGGAAGGTGACGCTGAAACTCTCGGAGTTCTTGGCCAGGGCGTCGCCGTCGATCGCGCGCACGTCGCGGATCGCCTGTCCGACGAGGCGGGCGGCCTGGAACATGGTCTCGACCGTGTGAAGCGAGGGCGTGCCGCTTTCCCCGTGAGCGATGCGCTCGCCCAGAAGCGAGACCACGGCCTGGGTCACGGCGAGGTTGCCGGCCGACAGCAGGCAGAGCACCCGGTCGTCTGTCTTTTCCCACACCTGCAGCTTCTTGAAGGTGGCGACGTTGTCGAGACCGGCATTGGTGCGCGTGTCGGCGGCCATGACGAGGCCGCGATCCAGTTTCAGGCCAACGCAATATGTCATTGTGGCAGGCTCGTTGCCGGCGGGGCCGGTCTGGTTTTCGGGTGGGTTCACAGACGACTCATGTCGCCGGGAACCGGAACTCTGACAGGCGCGCCGCGCGCCCGCAATGGCGTTCGCGGCGGCCGGTTACTGTTGTTGCGCCTGCGCGCCGGCGCTGGTCACGGCCACCTCGACGGACATGTTCTCGTCGTTGCCGCCAGCGCGGATTCCCCGGATCGGGGCGGCTGAGCGCGAATCCAGTCCGCTCGTGAGGCGGATGTAGTGGTCGGTGGGACAGATACCGTTCGAGACGTCGAAGCCGACCCAACCCAGCGCGGGGAGCTTCACCTCCGCCCAGGCGTGATGCGCCTCCGAGTCCTGCTCATCCTCCAGCAGCAGGTAGCCCGAGACATAGCGCGCGGGAAGCCCCGCGAGGCGTGCGGCGGCGATGAAGATATGCGCGTGATCCTGGCACACGCCGTGTCCGGCGGCCATCGCGTCGGCGGCGGCGGTGTGCACCTCGGTCACGCCGGTCACATAGGCAACCTTGTCGCGGATCGCATGCATGAGGTCGTGGCAGCCGGCGAGGGCGTCCTCGCTCGTGGCGAGCCCGGAGAGCTTGCGGATCGCGGCGTTGGGTTTGGTCAGCGGTGTCAGCCGCAGGTAGACCGGTTCGGGCGCGGTGTCGCGTGTCTCGCCGACCACGCCCGCGGTGTTCAGGGTTTCGACCTCACCCTCGACGGTGATGGCGATCTCGGACACCGGCTCGCGGTGGCTTGCCATGTCCACCCGGTTGCCGAAGGCGTCGGTGTAGTGGGGCGTATGGGTGTGGCCGGGCACGTCGACGTGCCAGGACAGGGTCTTCTGCGTCGGCATGTCGGGCGGATACAGCCGGAGCTGCTGCACCAGATGGGCGATCGGGTGTTCGTAGCGGTAACGGGTGACGTGTTTCACTTGGAGGCGCATGGCGGCTCATTCTCCGTGAGTCATGCCTGCGGTCAAGGAAGACGCGACGTCCTCGCCGGCAAGGGCATCCGCCCGGTGCGGATGCTCAGGCAAAATTGTAGTCCTTCGCGAGCTGCATTCCGAGCGTGTTGTTGCGCCGGATCATGTCGATGAGGAACTCGTGCAGGCCGCTCTGGAAGATCTCCTGCATCGAGCCCTGCGCCAGGATGGCATGGGCCTCCTGCGCCAGCGTGCAGCTTTCCGGCCGCTCGCCGTAGCGTTCGGCCAGGTCGTCCAGGCTGCCGCTGATCCAGTCGTAGCAATAGGCCAGCGAGCGCGGCATCTCCTTTCGCAGGATCAGGAACTCGGCCACGTTGAAGGGGCGCACATGCGCGTCGCGATAGGCGTGCCGGTAGCTGCGGTTGGCCGAGACAGAGCGCAGGATCGTGGACCACTGGTAGCGGTCGAGGCTGCCGCCGACGACCTCGTTGTCGGGCAGGAGGATCCAGTATTTCACGTCGAGGATCCGGGCCGTGTTGTCGGCGCGCTCGATGAAGGTGCCGAACTGGGAGAAGTGATAGCCCTCGTCGCGCATGAGCGTGCCGAGCAACGCGCCGCGAAACAGCATCGAGCGCTGCTTGATCCATGCCAGGAAGTCCGGCAGCCGGTCGTCGCTCATGTGCTGCGGGCGCACCTCCATGAACTCGATGTAGGTGGTGTTGATGCTTTCCCACATCTCGCCGGTGATGGCGGTGCGCACGGAGCGGGCGTTGTTGCGCGCGGCCTCGATGCAGGAGCGCACCGAGGAGGGGTTGTCGGGATCGAACAGCATGTGCGCCACGACGGAGCGCTTGGTGAACTCGTCGTATTTCGCGAGGAAAGCCTGTTCGCATCCGGCGCTGGCAAGCGTGGAATGCCAGTCGTCGGCGGTGTCCTGCCCCAGACGCGGGGTCATGGCGATGCGGTAGCCGACCTCCAGCAGGCGCGCCATGTTCTCGGCGCGCTCGTTGTAGCGGGAGGTCCAGAAGAGCGAGGCGGCGGTACGGCCGAGCATGTCGTCAGTCCTCCAGAACCCAGGTGTCCTTGGTGCCGCCGCCCTGGCTCGAGTTGACCACGAGCGACCCTTTCTTCAGCGCGACGCGGGTCAGCCCGCCGGGAGTGATGCGCACCGTGTCCCCGACCAGGACGTAGGGGCGCAGGTCCACGTGCCGGGGCGCCAGTCCCGAGGCGACATGGGTGGGGCAGGTGGACAGCGACAGTGTCGGCTGGGCGATGTAGTTGGACGGATTGGCCTTGAGGCGGCGGGTGAATTCGGCCAGCTCGCGCTTGGAGGCGGTCGGGCCGATCAGCATTCCGTAGCCGCCCGATCCGTGCACCTCCTTCACCACGATCTCGGAGAGATGATCGAGCACATAGGCGAGATCCTCCGGCCTCGCGCAGTTCCACGTCGGCACGTTCTTCAGGATCGGTTTCTGGCCGGTGTAGAACTCGATGATGTCCGGCACATAGGCGTAGATCGCCTTGTCGTCGGCGATGCCGGTGCCCGGTGCGTTGCAGATGGTGACGTTGCCGGCCCTGTAGGCGTCGAAGAGGCCCGGCACGCCGAGCATGCTGTCGGGGCGGAAGGTGAGGGGGTCGAGGAAGGCGTCGTCGATGCGCCGGTAGATCACATGGACCTGTTCCGGCGCCTGGGTGGTGCGCATCCACACCTTGCCGTCGTCCACGAAGAGATCGCGCGCCTCGCACAGCTCCACGCCCATGGAATCGGCCAGGAAGGCGTGCTCGAAATAGGCGGAGTTGAAGATGCCGGGCGTCAGCACGCAGACGCGCGGCCGACGGTCGCAATTGCGCGGCGCGACGCTTTCCAGCGTATCGCGCAGCATGTCGGGATAGTGCTCGATGGGCGCGACCCGGTTCTGCTGGAACAGCTCGGGGAACATGCGCATCATCGTCTCGCGGTTCTCCAGCATGTAGGAGACGCCGGACGGCGTGCGCGTGTTGTCCTCCAGCACGTAGAACTCGTCCTCGCCGACGCGCACGAGGTCCGTGCCTATTATATGGGCATAGACGCGTCGCGGCGGGGAGAAGCCGACCATTTCCGGCAGGAACGCCTCGTTCTGGATGATGAGTTCGGCCGGAATGCGCCCGGCACGTATGATTTCCTGGCGGTGGTAGATGTCGTGCAGGAAGGCGTTGAGGGCGCGCACGCGCTGGTCGATGCCGGCCGACAGGCGCCGCCATTCGGCGGCCGAGATCACGCGCGGCACGATGTCGAAGGGGATGAGGCGCTCGGTCGCCTCGTTGGCGCCGTAGACGGCGAAGGTGATGCCGAGGCGGCGGAAGATGGTTTCGGCCTGGCGCGACTTCTTGCGCATGTCGGCGGGGGACAGGGTCTCGAACCATTCGGCAAGGCGCCGGTAGGGCTGACGAGGTCGGCCGTCCGGGTCGAGCATCTCGTTGAAGAATACGGTCTCAGCCATTTTCCCCCCTTTTCGCCGGCCTGTTCGCGGCAGCCCCGTCGCCGGGATCGCTCCCTGGCGTTCCGGCTCGCACACCGTCACGGCGCGAGGCGCGTACCGGGTGGCTGCCTCATTTCGCGCCACCTCCACTGTGACGAGCCGCCCTTGCGCTTCCAAGTCCGAAAATGCGTCAGACGCTGGTCAAACTATCAGCATAACGCCCCTTGCCGGACTGTCCCTTCATAATAAGACGCAAGAACCACCATTCCGGTTCCACCCGGCCCGCATTCGTGCTCTCCGAGCCAATGTGCGCGCTTCGTGATATTCTCCCCTCGACCGGGGACGGGGTCTCCGCATCGGAAGAAGGCAGGCTGAACATGAGTGAAAGGGCAAGAGGCGCGCGGAACGCGCGAATGCGCAAGGCAGCGGGACGCGGTGCCGCCACCCTTCTGGTGCTTGCGGGTGTTCTGGCGGGCGGTGCGCCCGTGGCCGAGGCCCGGCCCGACTTCACCCGCATGACCTGCGCAAAGGCCCGGGCGATGGTTGCGCGCAACGGGGCGGTGGTGGCCACGACCGGCCGGTATACCTACCAGCGGTTCGTCAACGGACCGCGCTGGTGCGATCATTGGGAAACAGTGCGTCCCGCGACAGCGCCCACGCGCGACAACCGGAGCTGCGTCGTCGGCTATATCTGCGAGACGCCGCTTTTCCGGCCCTTCGGAGACGACTGGTAACGAGGAGGGCCGGGCCGCCGTTCCGGTTTCGGGAGGCGTGCGTTTTCAAGGATGGCGTTTCGCCCGGTCATGCTATTGTCCGTCCAATTCCTGCTGGGAACGGAGGGACTTGGCGCAATGTCGGTCGTGATGGAAAAGACCTGGAAGACGGGGTTTGTCCCGAAGTGTGATGTCCGTCGCTCGGGGCGCCTTATGGTGGCCCTGTCCGTCCTTGCGGCCGGGCTGGCGCTTGTCCCGCAGGAGGCCGCCGCGCGGCCCGACGCGCGCGAGATGACGTGCAGGCAGGCGCAGGATCTGGTCCGCCGCAGCGGTGCCGTGGTGGTGACCACCGGGATCTTCAGCTACGAGCGCTTTGTCAGCGGCAAACGCTGGTGCGAGAACTGGGAAACGCCGAGACCGGCCACCACCAGAACCAGCGACGCCCCTAAATGCGCGATCGGCTTCAAGTGCGTGGAGCCGGTGTTCTCGCCCACGCGGCGCGATCGCTGATCCGCCGGACCGGTGCGGGCGGCCGGTGTCCGGCACGTGGCCGCCTGTAGTGGCATCCGGTCCTGAGGTGAATTCACAAGTTCATGAGTTGTTGTAATCCTGATGTTTTTTAAAAACGATTGACTTGAACGTAAGCGTAAGAGAGCCTTCTCCCTGCGGAGGAGAAATGGCGACCTATTTCACCATAACCCAACTGACCCAGGAATTTGGCGTCACGACGCGCACCTTGCGCTTCTACGAGGCCGAAGGCTTCCTGAAGCCCGTGCGGCGCGGCCGTCAGCGGCTGTATCGTCCGGGCGACCGGACGCGGCTCAAGCTCATCCTGCGTGGCAAGCGCCTGGGGTTCTCGCTCGCCGAGATCCGCGACATCATCACCATGTACGACAAGGCGCCGGGAGAGTCCGGGCAGCTCAGCCTTCTCATCGCCCGCATCGAGGGGCGGCGCGAGGAGCTTCTGGCCAAACGGCGCGATATCGACGTGACGCTCGCCGAGCTGGACGAGGTGGAGCGCGGCGCGCGTGCCCGTCTCGATCAGCTCGGTCCCACGGGCGATCTTTTCGAGGCGCTCGAGCAGCCGTCCCCGGAGCCTGCGGCCGCGTCAACCAGGGAACACGACAAATGACAGAGATGCCGCGCTTCGATCCGCGCGATTCCGGCTGGGAGGCGCGTGTTGCCGCGAGCTTCGCCCGCCAGAGCTTCATGGAAACGCTGGGCGCGCGGATCGCCCTGATGGCGCCGGGCCGGGTGGAGCTTGTCGCCGACGAGGCGCCCGGGCTGAAGCAGCAGCACGGCTTCTTTCACGCCGGCGTGTCCACCACCCTTGCCGACACGGCCGCGGGCTATGCAGCGCTGACGCTGTTTCCAAAGGGCTTCGGCGTGCTCACCACCGAGTTCAAGATGAACCTGCTCAACCCTGGGCGCGGCGAGCGGCTCGTCGCGAGCGGCCGGGTCGTCAAGTCGGGTCGCACGCTCACGGTGGCCGCTTCCGACGTGTATGGCGAGAGCGGCGACGGCTCCCGCGTTCATGTCGCGACCGGGCTTTTCACGCTGATCGCGCTGGAGGGGATGGATGACTGAGTTCGCGAGACCCTCGGGCCTTGTCGTGCGTCTGCTCGGGCCCGCCGACCGGGCGGCCTGGGACCCGCTTTGGCAGGGATATCTCACCTTCTACAGGCAGGCGCTGGCACCGGCGGTCACCGATGTGGTCTTCGCCCGCCTCACAGGTCATGGCGCGCATCTGGGGCTTCTGGCCGAGCGCGACGGCGTTGCGGTCGGCCTCGTCCATTACCTCGTGCACGAGACGACCTGGGCCATCGCGCCGACCTGCTATCTCGAGGACCTGTTCGTCGACGAGTCCGTGCGTGGCGGAGGCGTCGGGAGGGCGCTGATCGATGCGGTGGCCGAGGAGGCGCGCAAGGCCGGCTGCCGGGCCGTCTACTGGCAGACCAACCAGGACAACGCGCGAGCCCGCGCCCTTTACGACCAGGTGGCGACGCTCAGCCCCTTCGTGCGTTACGACCTCGACCTGACGACAGACTGACGACGGACCGAATGAGAGACGGCGGCGGGGACCGCCCGGGAGGACATGATGATCCGGAATGATTTTCCCAGCTTCAACTTCGACCTCGGCGAGACCGCCGACATGCTCCGGGACACGGTGCGATCGTTCTCGCAGGACACGATCGCACCGCTGGCCGATCGCATCGACCGGGAGGACTGGTTCCCGCGCGAGGAGCTGTGGCCGGCAATGGGCGAGCTTGGCCTGCACGGCATCACGGTCGAGGAGGAGTGGGGAGGCTCCGGTCTCGGCTACCTCGAGCATTGCGTGGCGATGGAAGAGGTGAGCCGCGCGTCCGCTTCCATCGGCCTGTCCTATGGCGCGCATTCCAACCTGTGCGTGAACCAGCTTCGCCGCTGGGGCAGCGACGCCCAGAAGACGCGATACCTCGGCAAGCTGATCACCGGCGAGCATCTGGGCGGTCTTGCCATGTCGGAGCCGGGCGCCGGGTCCGACGTCGTGTCCATGAAGCTTCGCGCGGAGAAGAAGGGCGACCGCTTCATTCTCAACGGCACCAAGATGTGGATCACCAACGGTCCGGATGCCGACACGCTGATCGTCTATGCCAAGACCGACCCGGACGCGGGCGCGAAGGGCATCACCGCCTTCCTGATCGAGAAGGACTTCAAGGGATTTTCCGTCGCGCAGAAGCTCGACAAGCTCGGCATGCGCGGGTCTCTCACCGGCGAACTCGTGTTCGAGGACTGCGAGGTGCCGGAGGAGAACGTGCTCGGCAGTCTCGGCAAGGGCGTCAACGTGCTCATGTCCGGGCTCGACTACGAGCGCACGGTGCTCGCGGCCGGTTCCATCGGCATCATGCAGGCGGCGATGGACGTCGTGATCCCCTACGTCCATGAGCGTCGCCAGTTCGATCAGCCCATCGGCACCTTCCAGCTCGTCCAGGGCAAGGTGGCGGACATGTATGTGTCGATGAACGCGACGCGGGCCTATGTCTATGCGGTCGCGCGGGCCTGCGACCGTGGCGAGACGACGCGCGAGGACGCCGCCGGCGCGATCCTCTACGCGGCGGAGGCCGCGACGAAGGTGGCGCTCGACGCGATTCAGCTTCTGGGCGGCAACGGCTACATCAACGACTATCCGACCGGCCGGCTCCTGCGCGACGCCAAGCTCTACGAGATCGGCGCCGGCACGTCGGAGATCCGCCGCATGCTGATCGGCCGGGAGATCTTCAACAAGACGGCGTGAGGGGGTGGGTGTGCGCGGCCGGCTCGCGGCATGGGCCCGTGCCCTGAAACGAGAGGTGGCCGCGCTGGCCCTTGCCCTGCGCGATCCGCAGACACCTCTCGTCGCAAGGCTCGTTGCGCTGCTGGTGGTGGCCTATGCCCTGTCGCCCATCGACCTCATTCCCGATGTCATCCCCGTTCTCGGGCTTCTGGACGACCTGGTGCTTGTCCCCGCCGGCATCTGGCTGGTGCTGCGGCTCATGCCGGCGGAGGTGATGGAGCGGGCGCGGCGTCGCGCGGTGGAGGCAGACGGGCTGCGTCCCAGTCGCGCGGCGGCGGTCGTCATCATTGCCCTGTGGCTCGTGCTCGCATTGTACTGTGTCCGGGTGCTGACGCGCTTTTTCGCGTGAACTCGCGAACCCTGGGCGCCATCCAGCGGTCGTCTTCCCATCTTGCTGAGCAAAAAATGAGGCAGATGAGGCGACGGCTTACGGATGCGGTTGCGTCGAGCCGCGGCGTTTTCCCCGTTGCCGGCGCTTTGTGAGGATCCGGAAACCTTCTTTTCGCGCTCCCCCTTTGCCGAGAGGGGGTGCATCCCTTAAGTATGGTCGCAAGACAGGACGAAAGAGCCGATTCCGTCTTCACGAAGGAGCAGATCTTGGACATGACCCTCAAGACGACCGAAGTGCCTGCACGCCTCGATGACGAGGACGAGGACAAGACCAAGACGCCGTCGTCCATCCAGGTCGACAAGCATCTTTTCGATGCCCGTACCGTTCTCATCACCGGCCCGATCAACCAGGAGCTCGCCCGCGATGTCTGCGCCCGGCTTCTGGCCATGGCACAGGTGTCGCTCGATCCCATCACGGTGATCGTGTCCTCGCCGGGCGGCCATGTGGAATCCGGCGACATGATCCATGACACGATCAAGTTCATCGCCCCGGAAGTCCGCATCCTCGGCATGGGCTGGGTGGCGAGCGCGGGCGCGCTGATCTACGTCTCCGTTCCCAAGGAGCGGCGCTACTGCACGCCCAACACCCGCTTCCTGCTTCATCAACCGTCCGGCGGCGCCGGCGGCCAGGCCTCCGACATCGAGATCCAGGCGCGCGAGATCCTCAAGATGCGCGACCGCCTCAACAAGATCTTCGCGGCCGCGACGGGCCAGCCGATGGAGCGGATCGAGAAGGACACCGACCGCGACTACTGGATGGGTCCGGACGAGGCCATCGAGTACGGCCTGGTCGGCAAGATCGCCGGTACGGTCGCCGATCTGGGCTGATGCCTTTTCGCGGCATCGCCGCTGCATGAGATGACGGGCCCGGGAGGCCGTTTCGCCTTCGGGCGGGGCGGTGCCCGGGCCCTTCGATTCCTTCCCCGGGTGCGGATAGCGCGCCCCCTTTCAGATCCGGGAGATTGTGAAGATGAAGACCGTTTCGCTTGGCGGGGTGGAGATCCCCGTGCTCGGCCTCGGCACCTGGCAGGTCAAGGACGAGGCCTGCAGCGACGTGGTGCGCGCCGCGCTCGAAAGCGGCTGGACCCATATCGACACCGCCGCGCGCTACGAGAACGAGAAGGCGGTGGGCAAGGGGCTGCGCGCCGCGTCCGCCGCGCGCGACAGCTATTTCCTGACCAGCAAGGTGTGGCACGACCAGCTCGAGCCGGAGAAGCTCATTCAGGCGTGCGAGGACAGCCTCGACCGTCTGGGCCTCGAGCATCTAGACCTCTATCTCATCCACTGGCCCAACCCGCGCGTTCCGCTCAAGGAGCAGATCGAGGCGCTGCTCGAGGTCAGGGCGCGCGGCTGGACGCGGGCCGTGGGTGTGTCCAATTTCACCGCCGACCTCGTGCGCGAGGCCCAGGATCTCGCCGGCGGTCAACTGGCGCTGAACCAGGTCGAGTATCATCCCTTCCTGTCGCAGGAGAAGGTGCGCGCGGCGCTCGACGCGGCCGGCATGGGGCTCACCGCCTATGCACCGCTCGCGCGTGGCGCGGTCTCCGAGGACGAGACCATCCGCGACATTGCAAAGCGGCACGGCAAGAGCGCGGCGCAGGTCGGCCTGCGCTGGCTTGTCCAGCAGGACAACACGCTGGCGATCCCCAAGACCTCCAATCCGGCGCGTCTTGCGGAAAACGCCGCGATCTTCGACTTCGAGCTGAGCGAGGCGGAGATGGCCGCACTCACGGCGCTGGGCGGAGAGCGTCGCCGCACGATCGACCCGGATTTCGCGCCCGACTGGGACGACGCATAACGCGGACGCCGGACGGAAAACCTACCCTGAGGGGCGCGGCCGGTGGTCGCGTCCCTCACGAATACGCGAGCAGGGGCTTTACCTTGCGGGGGGTGTCACCCAAATAACGGACGCGGAGCGCCCGCCCCGTGCCGACCTGTCCCGAATGCCAGGCTTCGCCGGAGCGGGATTGCGTGTCATGATGAGGCGCGCTCTCGCCGCTCCGNCACCCGTTGAGCCTCGGGTGCATGCTCCGTGTCCCGCAAGGGGCAGACCACCGGGACCGAACGCCATGACCCTTTCCGCCCCCCTCGTTGCCGCCGACCTGACCGCCTGGCTTTATGGCGAGGGCGTGCGCATCGCCGATGGTCCGACGCTTGTCGATGCGACGGCGGAGCGCCTGCGNGAGGCGGGCGTCCCGGTCGAGCGGATCATGACCGGCATCACCATCCTGCATCCGAACGTGCGCACCGAGGCCGTCATCTGGACGCCGGAGGAGGGCAGCAGCGTCCAGCGCTACATCGAGACGGAGAAGAGCCTCAAGAGCTACGAAAACTCTCCGATGCAGGTCATCTACACGGAAAAGCGCAGCGTGCGCATCCGGCTCACCGACACGCAGAACCTGCCGGCCTACGGCATTGTCGAGGATCTTCTTGAGGGTGGATACACGGACTATCTCGCCCTGCCGCTGCCGTTCTCGGATGGCACGACGAAGGGCATCACCTTCGCGACCCGCGATCCCGGCGGGTTCCTCGCAAGCCACGTGAGCCTGCTCGAGACGCTTGCGCCGCCCTTCGCGCTGATCTGCGAGTTGCAGACCCTCAAGCGCATGGGCAAGACGCTGCTCGACACCTACGTGGGCCGGCGCGCCGGCGCGCGCGTGCTGTCGGGGGCGATCAAGCGCGGCGACGGCGAAACCATCTCCGCCGTTGTCGGCTTCATGGACCTGCGCGGCTTCACGCATCTGTCCAACGTCCTGCCGGGCGACCGGCTGGTGGCGCTGCTCAACGACTACTTCGAGGCCGTTGACGAGGCCGTCGAGGCGCGTGGCGGCGAGGTGCTGAAGTTCATCGGCGACGAGGTGATGGCCATCTTCCCCCACGAGTGCCGGCAAAGCGAGCACGAGGCGGCACAGAACGCCCTTCTTGCCGCGCGTGACGTGGTCGAGCGGGTCGCCGCGATCAGCCGCGACTGGCGCGTGGAGGGCGAGGAGCTTCGCGTGGGCGTCGCCCTTCATGCCGGAGACGTCTTCTTCGGCAACGTGGGGGCCGAGACCCGCCTCGATTTCACGGTTGTCGGGCCGGTGGTCAATCTCGCCTCGCGCATCGCCGGGCTGACGCGCGACCTGGGGCAGGACATTCTCGTGTCCGAGACCATCGCCGACATGATGGGATGCCGCTGCGGGTTCATGGGCGCGCATGAGGTGCGCGGCTTCGACAAGCCGGTTTCCGTGTTCATGCCGCCGGTCAAGGCGATCGGCGAGGACGGGAGCTGGTGCGAGGACACGCCCGCGGGCCTCCTCGCGCCGGTCAGCGTGCTTCCCTCCGACACGGTTCCCGCCGCCGTCCTCGCGGCCGGAGAAGCCGCGGACCCGGCGGAAACCGACGCCCGCTGAGGCTTTTTTCGCTTTCGCAAGGCCTCGCTTGCGGGGGCGCGCCTGTCCTGCGAAGAACTTTTTTCGCGGGATCCGTTTTTTGTTCTGGGTTCAAACTTCCTCTAAGTCACTTTAATCCTCGCCTTTATTGTCATTTTTAACAGATTCCTTTCGAATTTACGCTTCCGCTGCGCCCTGGGCTGACGGTCTGGAAATCCTTATGCTGCAAGGGGTTGGAGGCTGATGCATGTATTCCGACTGGAAATTCAGTAATCGTGATTTATGTTATTTATGACACTTATGTATTCATATGAATATATTTTGTGCGAAGGTGTGTTATTAACATGTTGTAAGGCGTTTTCCGTAGATGCTTCGGGTGGGGAGGAGGAAAGCGCGGGGTAGACTGATGTTTGGGGTGTCTTTGTTTTCCGATCATTGCCGGAACCTTTTCGAGGCCGTATCGAGATCTCAGTGCGTCATCGAGTTCAGGCCGGACGGGACGATCCTGACGGCCAACGAGAATTTCCTTTCGGCAACCGGCTATTCGCTCTCCGAGATCATTGGCAAGCATCACGCCATGTTCCTGCGCGCCGCCGACAGGGAGGCCGACGACTACCGCGATTTCTGGCCGTCCCTTGCACGGGGCACGTTTTGTGCCGGCGAATTCCGCCGCGTGAACAAGACGGGTGAGGAGATCTGGCTGCAGGCATCCTACAATCCGGTCGTCAACCGGTCGGGCAAGGTCGAGCGTGTGGTGAAGATCGCCGCCGACGTGAGTGACCGGAAGAGCCGAAGCATGGACAGCGACGGCCAGCTTGCGGCCATCGACCGCTCGCAGGCGGTGATCAGCTTCGCCATGGACGGAACGATCCTTCAGGCCAACGAGAATTTTCTCAAGACCGTCGGCTACACGCTCGACGAGATCCGGGGGCACAAGCACGAAATGTTCGTGGACCCGGAGTATCGCAAGAGCGGCGAGTACCGCGCGTTCTGGGACAAGCTGCGCGCGGGCGAATTTCACGCGGGCGAGTTCCGGCGGATCGGCAAGGGAGGCAAGGAGGTCTGGATCCAGGCCACCTACAATCCGATCCTCGACGATGCCGGTCGCCCGGTGAAGGTGGTGAAATTCGCCTACGACTGCGCCGCGATGGTGCAGCGGCGCAAGCGCCGGGAAGAGATTCACGGCCGCATCGACGCCGACCTGACGGATGTGGCCGAGGCCATGACCGGAGCCGCGTCCGAGGCCGCGAGCGCGTCTGCGTCCTCCGAGCAGACCTCGCACAGCGTCCAGGCCGTTGCCGCCGCGACCGAGGAACTTGTCGCCTCCATCCAGGAGATCTCGCGCCAGGTGGACGAGGCGATGAGTGTCGCCAGCCGCGCGGTGGAAGAGGCGCGGCAATCCTCCACGATCATGGGCAGCCTTGCGCGTGACGCGCAGAAGATCGGCGATGTCCTGGAACTGATCGAGACGGTGGCCGGGCAGACCAACCTTCTGGCGCTCAACGCCACGATCGAGGCCGCGCGCGCCGGACCCGCCGGAAAGGGGTTCGCGGTGGTTGCGGCCGAGGTGAAGAACCTCGCCTCGCAGACCGCGCGGGCGACGGAGGAGATCAACTCGCAGATCGCGTCCGTGCAGGATTCCTCCACGCGCGCCGGGGTATCGATCGACTCGATCATGACCATCATCGAGGAGGTCAACGCGATCTCCGCGACGATTGCCGCAGCCGTTCAGCAGCAGACCGGCGTCACCCGGGACATCTCGAGCAACATGCAACAGGCTTCGGCAGGCGTCGAGACGATCACGGACAACATGCGCTCCCTGTCGCAGAAGACCGAGACGGTGCAGGCGGCAACGGAGAAGCTGCGCGAGATGTCCCGGTCCATCGTCTAGGGGGGTATGAACGGGACGGGTCCGGTTTGTTCGCCTGGGTCGGCCATGCGGTGCGGACCTTCACGAAACCGTCCTGTTTTCAGGTCCTTCTCCCCTTGTCCACGCGGCCTTTCCTGCCGTGCGCCTTCAATCCGGCACCTGGATGTGCAACATCCGCCTGGGGCGAGAGGACAAGGGAATCGTGCATATGCTCAAGGAATTGGAGGCGCTGAAGCAGCGCTACCCGGGCGCCCAGACGTTCAAGTGCGGTGACGATGCCGACCTGTGCGAGAGGCTCCTGTCCCTGGTGCGCTCCGGACGGAAGGTGGCGACCTGCAGCGCCTTGAGTGACTTTCAGGGCGGCGATCCCATGCCGGAGATCGGGCGGCGGGATATCGCGTTGAACTGGGACGATACGCCGGCCCTCGTCATCGAGACGGTCGAGCTGATCCATTGCCGGTTCGACGAGGTGAGCGAAGCGATGGCCCTGGCCGAAGGCGAGGATGACAGCCTTGAGGGCTGGCGCGCTGAACACCGCAAGTATTTTGAGCGCAATGGCGGCTTTTCCCCGGCCATGGAGATCATCTGGGAGCGGTTCGCCCTCGTCGAAGACCTGGGCTGAGGGCCGCATCCCAAGCGGACAACAGGACGGCTTTCAGCCGAGCGGGCCGCCACGTCCCCTTGCCTCGTCTGACAGGGGCTCGCGCACTGGAACGGGCACCTTGTGGCCCGCGACGGCAAGCGCGTGGGCGCGGGAGAAGAACTGGCGCCGGCCGAGAACGGCAAGCACGAAGAGGGTCGAGGCGATCAGAATTCCCGGCCCGAAAAACCACCCCAGGTAGCCTATCGAAAAGAAGAACGCCCGTTGCCCGCGTGTGAAGTGCTGCCCGGCGAGCACCATCATGCCGGCGGCGTTCTCGGCGAAGGCCTGTCCCTCCTCGGGGGGCGGGTCGCCGTCCGGCATCGCCCCCATCAGGATCGTGGCGTAGTTGAACAGCCGGTAGGCCCAGCCGAACTTGAAGAAGGCATAGGCATAGACAAGGGCGAGACCCAGGATCTTGATCTCCCACTCCGCCGGCGTGGTGCCGCCGTCGAGCCCGATGTCGGCAAGGATCTCCAGGATGGAATCCGTCGAGGTGAGAAGGGCGAAACACGCGCCGATCGCCAGGATCGATGTGGAGGCGAAGAAGGCCGTGCCCTGCTGGAGGCCGGCGGCGATGCCCACATCCATGATCCGCACCCGCCGAAGGCTGGTTTCCATCATCCAGCGGCGGCGATGCAGGTTCATCTGGTAGGACAGCGTCCTGACCTTGAGCGGCGAGTGTTCGACGAGAAAGTTGAAACCGAGCCAGGCGGCGAGAAAGACCGTAGCCGCCGCAAGGTCCAATATGGAAAGATCGTTCACGCTCTCGCCTTTCCCGCGCGTGTCGTGCCGCGAATCCGTGTGCGTCCGCCGCCATCATGCCCTGTAGACTGTCGGGTACGCCAGCGCAGCGACGACGTCAGGCGGGCAGAAAGAGGAATTTCGGGAATTCAGAATTGTATGTATTCCTTAATATTCGAGACGCATGGGGGAGAGGTGTGAAATTCTCGTCTTCGTTATTTCTTTTTTGTCGACAACTTATCCGTCCATTGTTCGACTTTTCGGAGAATTTTATTTAAAATTGCAATTTCTGACAGTGTTTTTGGGTCCGTTTAATTTCGTACGATTTAGAAAATTTACGAAGGGGAAACTTCTCCGTGGCATCTTCCTGTCCCAAGGGGTGGTGTTCGGAGGTCAGAATATGCGTAGCCTGCTTTCCCGGGGCGACAAGAACAAGGCGATGCTCGAGGCGCTCGGGCGGTCGCAGGCCGTGATCGAATTCAAGCCGGATGGCACGATTCTGACGGCGAACGAACCCTTCCTGAAGACCATGGGCTATTCGCTCGAGGAAATCCGCGGCAAGAACCACAGCATGTTCGTGCGCGAGGATCTGCGGAAGTCGCCGGAGTATCGCGCGTTCTGGTCGGCGCTTGCCGCCGGACAGTTCCAGCAGCGCGAGTTCCGCCGTATCGCCAAGGACGGTCATGAGGTCTGGCTGCAGGCCTCCTACAATCCGATTCTCGATCGCTCCGGTCGTGTCGAGCGCGTGGTGAAGTTCGCCGCCGACATCACCGCGGAAAAGATGAAGAGCCTCGACCTTGCCGGACAGGTGGCGGCGATCAACCGGTCGCAGGCGGTGATCGCCTTTGCGATGGACGGCACCGTCCTCGACGCGAACGAGAACTTCCTGAACGCCCTTGGCTACTCCCTTGAGGAAATCAGGGGAAAGAACCACGAAATGTTCGTGTCCTCCGAGTATCGCGCAAGCAGCGACTACAAGGCGTTCTGGGATCGTCTTCGGTCGGGTGAGTTCCAGGCCGGCGAGTTTTGTCGGATCGGCAAGGGCGGCAAGGAGGTCTGGATCCAGGCCACCTACAATCCGATCCTCGACGACGAAGGGAAGCCGATCAAGGTCGTGAAGTTCGCGACCGACCGCACCGAGGCGGTCAAGCGGCGCAAGCATCGCGAGGCGGTCCAGAAGGAAATCGACCAGGATCTCGATTCCGTCGCACGCTCGATCTCGGATGCCAACGCCCAGGCGTCGAGCGCCTCCGCGTCCTCCGTTCAGACCTCGTCCAACGTGCAGGCCGTCGCGGCGGCGGCTGAAGAGCTCGTCGCGTCGATCGAGGAAATTTCGCGTCAGGTCAATCAGGCACGGATGATCTCCGAGAAGGCCGTCGGCGAAGCCCAGAAATCCTCGACCGTGATGAGCGGCCTTGCCGACAACGCGCAGAAGATCGGCGATGTCCTTGAACTGATCGAGACGATTGCCGGGCAGACCAATCTTCTGGCTCTCAACGCGACCATCGAGGCCGCGCGCGCCGGAGAGGCGGGCAAGGGCTTTGCCGTCGTCGCGGCGGAGGTCAAGAATCTCGCCAGCCAGACCTCGCGCGCCACGGAAGAGATCAACGCCCAGATCGGGTCGGTGCAGTCCTCGTCCTCCATGGCCGAAGGCGCGATCCAGGCGGTGATGCGCATCATCGAGGAGATCAACGAGATCTCGTCCTCCATCGCGACCGCGATCGAGGAGCAGTCGAGCGTCAGCCGCGACATTTCGTACAACATGCAGCAGGCCTCCGTGGGGGTGACCACCATCACCTCCAACATGCAGAACCTGTCTCAGGAGACCGATCTCGTGGCGAAGGCCACCACGACCCTGCGCGAGGCCTCACGCTCCATCGCGTGAAGCCTCTCCGCAAGAATGCCATGTCACGCGACCGCAGGTCTCCTCCAGTCGGGAGGGGCCGGCGGTCGTCTCGCATGTGGCCTTGCCGTGTCGATACGGTGGACCTGACCGGTCGGGATCGTCGGCATGAGCGCGGGCGGCGCGATATGTCAATCCGACTCAAGTTTCGATCATTTTTTGCAAAATTCTTTTCCGGAGTTGCGCAAACCCGGCCGGTTTGGCCGGCTTTCAGTCATGCAATCGCCGCATGGCGGAATGCGGTTTTTTTGCGCTTGCGAAACCGTTTCCAAATCGTTAAATCCACGCCTCGACCGATGGCGCGCCCGGGGGCAAACGTGGCCGCCTTCTTCGGACAAAAGGACTTCCATGGACGATCAGGTTCAGAAATCCTGCTGGGGCGTGACGGCGTGGGCCGTTCTCCTCGTGGGGGCCGTGCTGGCCATGGTCTACGTGTTCGGCGGTGCCGACGCGGGGGCCGCAACGGTTGCATCACTCGGCTGACGCCGGGCGGGGACATTTCCCCCGCGCCGCGGACGTCGGCCCACCGGGCATACCGGTGCGCAAGACCGGAACGAGATACAGGGGGCGCGGGAAACCGCGCCCCTTTTTACGTTCGGGCGCCCGTGGGTTTCCTTCGGGCCATGCAAACCGCGTGCTTGCGGGGATTTTCCTTGCCCGGGCAGGGCGGGGGAGGAACACTGCCTGGACCGATGCCCCGCCGGACGGGGCGGATCAGCAACGGGGAGGGAGCCGATGACGGGACGGATCACCAAGGGATACAAGGCGCTCCTGGAGGAGGCCAACGCGGCCATCGAGACGCTCAGCGTCGAGGACGCCATTGCGGCATCGCGGGATCCGGGCGTGGTTCTCGTCGACATCCGGGACGTGCGCGAGCTGAAGCGCGAGGGCAAGGTCCCCGGCGCGATCCATGCGCCGCGCGGCATGCTGGAATTCTGGGTCGACCCCGACAGCCCCTATTTCAAGGACGTGTTCGGCGAGGACAAGAAGTTCGTCTTCTTCTGCGCCGCCGGTTGGCGTTCGGCTCTCGCGACCAGGGCGGTGCAGGAGATGGGACTGTCTCCCGTCGCCCATATCGAAGGGGGCTTCGGGGCCTGGAAGGCTGCCGGCGGTCCCGTCGAGGCTCCCGGGGACAAGACGGGTTGAGGGCTGAGCGGCTCGCGTGTGGTCTGTCGCTCAGCACTGGGGACACTGGTGGGCGGAGCCGGAGTCGGAGCGGGGCCGGGTGCTCGGTCGGGCGCGCTGGAACACCATCTGGTGCATCGTGTTCACGCCGGAGGGGGCGCTGGAGAGCAGGCCGCCGTACTGGTCCGCTCCCATGCGGAAAACCACGAGCGTGACGGGGCCAAGCCCGGGCCAGTCCACGGAGGCGCCCCAGGTCGGCACCTGCTCCAGGGCGTCCACGCCCGCCAGCGCGGCCACATCCTCTCGCGAGAAGGTGACACCGGGCTTCACCGGCCATTCCAGGCGGCGCAGACCGTCGGGGATTTTCCACAGGCGCAGGGTCGTCTCCAGACGCAGGATCATCGTGTCCGAAGACGCGCCAAGCTCGATCGTGACGAAACGCTGGTCGAAGTTGGCCGGATGGACTTCGATGCCGTCCGGTGTGCGTTCCAGGGTGACGGTGTTGGAAAGGGTATAGATTGTGGCGTCGGTTTTCTCGCCGGNCAGCGAGCGTGAGCGGTCAAGCGCCTGGGCGGGCGAGGCAATTACGGCAAGCGAGCCCATCAAAAGACCCAGTGCCAGCGTTAGATGAGGTGTGAACATTTCTTGGTCTGCTAAACCTGAACTGCTTGGAGGCACGGAAATCGCGCCGGAAAACAGCTTCATGATATGTCAAAAGTGTCAATAAAGCGTGACGGGCTGAAAGTAGAGGTGCACATGCGTTTGGCAATTGGTGACAAGACTTACTCCTCCTGGTCCCTGCGGGCATGGCTTGCCGTGCGCGCGAGCGGCGCGGATTTCGAGGAGGAGCTGCTGCCGCTCGACACCGACGCGTTCCACAAGCGCATCCGTGAGATTTCGCCGGCCGGCCGTGTTCCCGTGTTGATCGACGGGGAGGTCACGGTCTGGGATTCACTCGCGATTATAGAGTACTTGGCGGAGGTCCGCCCCGATGCGGGCCTGTGGCCGGCGGATCGCGCCGCGCGTGCCAGGGCCAGGGCGGTGGTCGCGGAGTTTCATTCCGGTTTCTTCGACCTGCGCGGGAATTACCCCATGAACCTGCGCCGGACGCCGGCTTCCCATCCGCTTGCGCCGGACGCCTCGCGCGACATCGCGCGCATCACGGAGATCTGGCGTGACTGCCGCGAACACTATGGCTCGAAGGGAGACTTCCTCTTCGGAAAGTTCGGTGCGGCGGATTGTTTCTTCGCGCCGGTCGTCAGCCGTTTTCTCACCTATCAACTTCCACTGGGAACGGTCGAGCGGGCCTACGCACAGGCGGTCATGGAGCATCCCTACATGCTGGAATGGCGTGCGGAGGCGGCGCGCGAGACCCATCGTGTCGAGGCTGACGAGGTCGAATGATGATGAGTAATACCAAGAGATAAAAAGAGAAAACAAGTCGTGTTGACTGGCACGTAAACGTAAGACAATCTCCATTCAAGGAGAGAGGCGGAGCGGCCGTGAAGGCGGCTTCCGAACGTCAAGGGAGGCGAACGGGTGGCAATCCTGAAGAGCAGTGCGGCAACGTCCGGGGCCGAGGTCGAGGCCAATCGGGCCGCCTGGACGGAGCTGCGCGAGGACCTTCTGGCGCGGCGCGCCGAAGCCGCGAAGGGGGGCAACGAGCGGGCCCGCGAGCGGCATGTGTCGCGTGGCAAGCTGCTTCCGCGCGAGCGGGTCGCGCGTCTGCTCGATCCGGGGACGCCGTTCCTGGAGGTCGGGGCGCTTGCCGCGCTCGGGCTTTACGAGGATGCCATCCACGGCGCCGGGCTCATCACGGGCATTGGCCGGGTTTCGGGCCGCGACTGCATGATCGTGTGCAACGACGCGACCATCAAGGGCGGCACCTACTATCCCATGACGGTGAAGAAGCATCTCCGGGCGCAGGAAATCGCCATGGAGAACAGGCTTCCCTGTCTCTATCTGGTCGATTCCGGCGGGGCCAACCTGCCCAACCAGACCGATGTCTTTCCCGATCGCGACCATTTCGGCCGCATCTTCTTCAACCAGGCGACCATGTCGTCCATGGGCATTCCGCAGATCGCGGTGGTGATGGGATCCTGCACGGCGGGCGGCGCCTATGTGCCGGCCATGTCCGACGAGACCGTCATCGTGCGCCGGCAGGGAACGATCTTTCTCGCGGGACCGCCGCTGGTGAAGGCGGCGACGGGCGAGGAGGTCTCGGCCGAGGATCTCGGCGGCGCGGATGTTCATGCAAGGATCTCCGGCGTTGCCGATCACTATGCGCTCGACGACGAACAGGCGCTCGAGCAGGCCCGGCGTATCGTCGCGAACCTCAATGGCGCCAAGCAGCCGTCGCCGGTGCTGGCGGCGCCGCGCGACCCGCTTCTCGATCCGGCCGGACTCGAGGCGGTGGTGCCGGTCGACCTGAAGAAGCAGTACGACATTCGCGAGGTCATAGCGCGGATCGTGGACGGGTCCGAACTCGACGAGTTCAAGGCCACCTACGGCACGACGCTCGTGACCGGTTTCGCCCGCATCAACGGCATTCCCGTCGGCATCCTTGCCAACAACGGCATCCTGTTCTCGGAATCGGCGCTCAAGGGCGCCCATTTCGTCGAATTGTGCTGCCAGCGCGGAATTCCGCTGCTGTTCCTGCAGAACATCACCGGCTTCATGGTCGGGCGGGAGTATGAGGCCGGCGGCATCGCCAAGGACGGCGCGAAGCTCGTGACGGCGGTGGCCTGCGCGAAGGTGCCGAAGATCACGGTCATCGTCGGCGGGTCCTACGGGGCGGGCAACTACGGCATGTGCGGGCGCGCCTACTCGCCGCGTTTCCTCTTCATGTGGCCGAACGCCCGCATTTCCGTGATGGGCGGCGAGCAGGCGGCCAGCGTGCTGGCGACGGTGAAACGCGACAACATCGAGAAGGACGGCGGGGACTGGAGTGCGGAGGAGGAGGCGGCCTTCAAGGCGCCGATCCGCGACCGCTACGAGGCGGAAGGGCATCCCTATCACGCGACGGCGCGGCTTTGGGATGACGGCATCATCCTGCCGTCCGAAACCCGGCGGGTGCTCTCGCTGGCCCTGTCGGCGACGCTCAACGCGCCCGTTCCCGAAACCCGCTTCGGCGTCTTCCGCATGTGAGGCGGCGCGGGACGCCGTCCCGCGACCCTCCCGTCGACGCTTCGTTCATTCGTGACAAGGACTGACCCATGCTCGCTTCGGTGCTGATTGCCAATCGCGGGGAAATCGCCTGCCGCATCATCAAGACCGCCCGCCGTCTCGGCCTGCGTACCATCGCGGTCTATTCCGACGCGGATCGCGACGCGCTGCATGTGCGCCTCGCGGACGAAGCCGTGCATATCGGTCCGGCGCCGAGCGTGGAGAGCTATCTGGTCGGCGAACGCATTCTCGCGGCGGCGAAGCAGACGGGCGCGCAGTCCATTCACCCGGGATACGGCTTCCTGTCGGAGAACGCGGCCTTCGCAGAGGCCTGTGAAAAGGCGGGGATCGTCTTTGTCGGTCCCTCGGCACGGGCGATCCGCGCCATGGGGCTCAAGGACGGCGCCAAGGCGCTGATGGAGCAGGCCGGCGTGCCGGTCGTTCCCGGGTATCACGGCGAGCGGCAGGAAGCGGAGTTCCTCAAGCGCAAGGCGTATGAGATCGGCTATCCGGTGCTGATCAAGGCGGTCGCGGGCGGCGGCGGCAAGGGGATGCGTCGGGTGGACAAGGCCATCGACTTCGACGCGGCGCTTGCGTCCGCGCAGCGCGAGGCGCAGTCCGCCTTCGGCGATCCGCGCGTGCTCATCGAGAAATTCGTGCTCAATCCGCGTCACATCGAAGTCCAGGTCTTCGGTGACGGAAAGGGCAATGCGGTCCATCTCTTCGAACGGGACTGCTCCGCGCAGCGTCGCCACCAGAAGGTTCTGGAGGAGGCGCCGGCCCCGGGCATGACGCCGGAAACCCGGGCCTCCATGGGCGCGGCCGCCGTGGCTGCGGCCCGGGCGGTCGACTATTCCGGTGCCGGGACCATCGAGTTCATCGCCGACGGATCCGGCGCGCTCAGGCCGGACGGTTTCTGGTTCATGGAGATGAACACCCGGCTGCAGGTGGAGCATCCGGTGACGGAACTCGTCACGGGGCAGGATCTGGTGGAATGGCAGTTCCGTGTCGCCTCGGGCGAGGGATTGCCGCTCGGGCAGGACGAGATCCGGCTGAACGGCCACGCCATCGAGGTCCGTCTCTACGCGGAAGATCCCGACACCGGCTTTCTGCCGTCCACCGGACGGCTCGATGTGCTCGACCTGCCGGAAGGCGAGGGCATTCGCATCGATACCGGGGTGGTCGAGGGAGCCGAAATCTCGGCCTTTTACGACCCGATGATCGCCAAGGTGATCGCAAGCGGCTCATCGCGTGCCGAGGCGCTGGCGCGGATCGCGGGAGCCTTCGCCAGGAGCCGTATCGCCGGGCCGAAGACGAATCTTGCCTTCCTCGCGCGTCTCGTCGCCGACGAGGAGGTGAAGGCGGGGGGCTTCGACACGGGCCTCATCGACCGCTCGCTTGAAAGCCTCACCGAAGGGGCGGTGTCCGAAGCGGCGGTTGGCAAGGCCGTGCTGTCGCTTCTGGAGGACCGGGGAACCGCCTGCAATGATGCGAATGGCTGGCGGGATCCCTTTGCCGTGGCGGACGCCTTCGAACTGACCGGCGAGCGCCGTGTCCAGGTCAGCGTCGAGGTTGACGGCGAGCCGCGAAAGACGAGCGTGCGGTGGGTCGGCGGACAAGCCGGCGTTCTCGACGGGCAGGGGCAGCCCCTTGCGGCGGTCGGGGCGGACGTGCGCCGTTGTGGAGACGTCGCCTATGCGATCGAGGCGGGGCGTGCCGTCCGTGTGGCGCTCGTGGACCAGCTTTCCCGTGTCGTCGAGGACGAGGGCGGCGCGGCCGCCATCAAGGCCCCCATGCACGGCAAGGTGATTGCCGTCGATGTTGCCGCCGGAGACACGCTTGCCAAGGGGCAGCGGATCGCAGTGGTGGAGGCGATGAAGATGGAACACGCCATCGTTGCCCCGCGCGATGGCGTGGTCGAGAGCGTTTTCGTCAGCGAGGGCGGGCAGGTCGATCAGGGCGCGGCGGTCGCGACCCTTGCCGAGGAGTGACCGGAAAACCCGCCCGTCTCCGGGCTGCTATGCACCGATCGGGAACAGCCGGCCAACGAGGGCCTCGGGGGTGGTGACCTCGGGGGACCAGCCAAGCAGCCGGCGCGCGCCGTCTCCGCTTGCGACCTGCGAACGGGCATAGCCGGCGGCAACATCGAGATCGGCCGCCAGGTCCGGCGGAGCCTCGTCGTGGGCCAGGTCCAGCCTGAGCCCCAGCCCGTCGCTGACCAGATCCATCAGGTTTCCCACGCTTGCAGCCTCGACACCGCAGCCGATGGCGGTGAGCCGATAGCTGCGCGCCTCGACGGCGCGTACGTAGAGATCGGCGAGATCCTCGGCGTCCACCAGGGGCCAGAGCGTGTCGCGTTCCGCACGCGTGACGAAGGGGCGTCCGCCCTCGGCCGCCATGCGCATGTCGGCGACGGGGCCACCGTCACGGGCACACACGAGCGCCGGGTGAATCACGGACAGCGCCAGATGCCGGCTTGCGGCAAGCGAGCGGATGGCGTGCACCACATGAGCGAAGGCGGGCAGAGGCGAATAGGCGGTGGCCTCCCGCAAGGGAGTGCCGCGCGTTGGCGGATAGAGCCAGATCCCGCCGGTGTAGACGAAGTGGAACGGTGTCGTTCCATACGGTGCGTCAATGAGCGCGGCGACCAGCTTGCGTTCGGCCGTCCGGCCCTCGGCGTCGAAGCTGTTGGCAAGGTGGACGAAACAGTCAGAGGCGAGCGCCTGGTCCAGCCATTCGCGAGGCGCGCGCAGATCTCCCGACCAGGCCTGGGCGCCCGCCGCGCGCAGCCGAGCGCCAGCCTCGGGCGAGCGGGCCAGCGCGGTCACCCGGTGGCCGCGCGCGACCAGCCTCGCGAGCACTGCCCGTCCGATCGTTCCGGTTCCGCCTGTCAGAAACACCTTCATGGGGCAAATAGAGCGCCGGCGGGCGAGTCGCGCAAGGCGCCTCTTTCGGCTCCGGAGAAGGCGCAGCCTGTGCATAGCGGGCATGAGTGGCCGGTGCGGCGCTTTGCTCGGCGCGTTGGCCCCCTATAACGGAGGGCATGGCTCTGCATATCGTCAAACTCTGCGTCGGCGTCGATTCCGCCGAGGATCTCGCCGCCTGGATCGACTTCCGCGCCGCGGAACAGCGCGAGCAGGGGCTGGAGCCCGAGCAGATCCACACAACGCGCATGGCACCCGCGCGCCGCGACGAGGTTCTGGACGGCGGTTCGCTCTACTGGGTGATCAAGGGCGCGATCCAGGTGCGACAGAGGATCGTCGATCTTCGCAGTATCACGGATGCGGCGGGCGTGAAGCGCTGCCAGATCGTTCTCGAGCCGGTGCTTCATCCCACAAGGCCGCAGCCGCGCCGGCCGTTCCAGGGGTGGCGCTACCTGAAGCCCGACGACGCGCCGGCGGACATCGCCCGCCAGGATGCCGCCGCCGACATCCCGGACGCCATGCGCCGCGAACTCATCGAGCTNTGCCTGATATGAGCGGACACTGCCCCGCCGGCCTCAAGCCGGCAGGGTCAATGCCACATTGTCGATGAGACGGGTGGTGCCGAGGCGCGCTGCGACAAGAAGGCGCGCCGAACGCGTTCCCGACGCCAACGGCGCGAGGGTGTCCGCCTCCCGAAGCTCCAGGTAGTCGACGTTGAAACCGGACGCGGCAAGGGCTGCGATCGCCTGGTCCAGAAGCGGGGCGGGCGGTGCGCCGGCCTCGAGACGCCGGGCGGTGTCGAAGAGAACTTCGGGCAGTCGGGCCGCCGTTGCACGGGTGGCCGTGTCCAGATAGCGGTTGCGCGAGGACATGGCGAGGCCGTCGGGTTCGCGCACCGTCTCGCCGCCCAGGACCTGCACGGGAATGTTCAGGTCGCGCACGAAGCGGCGGATGACGCAAAGCTGCTGGTAGTCCTTCTCGCCGAAGATCGCCACGTCGGGAAGCGCCGCGAGAAGCAGCTTGGTCACCACCAGCGAAACGCCTGCAAAGAAATGCGGCCGGCTTGCGCTCTCCAGCCCCTCGGCGGGGCCGCCGACCGAGACCGACGTGGCGAAGCCCTCCGGATACATTTCCGCCCGGCCGGGCATGAAGACGCTCTCGACGCCTTCGGCGGCGAGCTTGTCGAGGTCGCTCTGCTCGTCGCGCGGATAGGCGTCGAAGTCCTCGGTCGGGGCGAACTGGGTCGGATTGACGAAGATCGACACCACCACGTGCTCGGCATGTTCCCGCGCGGCGCGTACAAGCGACAGATGCCCCTCGTGCAGCGCGCCCATCGTCGGCACCATCGCGATGCGCGCGCCTTTCGCGCGGGCGGCGGCAAGGTGTTCTCTAAGGGCGGAGATGGTGGGGTGAACCTGCGGTGCACTCATTCCGGCGGTTCCTTTCCTCGCGCGAGTCGACATGCGCCCTCCCTTCGGACGGCAGATGCCTTTTAACGTCTTTTGAACACAGGCGTTTGGATTTTTCCGCAATGCACGCCATATGATTTTTCAAGAACCGGCGGGCAGGAGCAAGGCAGGCGTGAGCAGCAACGGGGACAAGACGGCGGGCAGGGGGCCGGGGACACCGGAACACCCGGCCGATGCGGCCGGGGGGCAGGGGCCGGTGGCGCGTTCCTCGCAGGGCGGAGCGGTCAGGCCGTCCTCGGGAGCGGATATTTCCTCCTTCCTTCAGGCGGCGGAACAAAGCCGCAAGGAAGTCGGGCGCGGACGTCTGGTCTTCGCGCTCGACGCGACCATGAGCCGTCAGCCGACCTGGGACCGGGCCTGCAACGTGCAGGCGGAAATGTTCGAGGCCGCGTCTGCCTCCGGCGGCCTTGCCATGCAACTCGTGTACTTTCGCGGTTTCGGGGAATGCGGCGCGTCGAAGTGGGTCGACAACGGGCGCAAGCTCGCGGATCTCATGTCGCGGATCGACTGTCGCGGTGGCACGACCCAGATCCGCAAGGTGCTGCGCCACACGCTCGACGAGGCGCGCCGCCGCAAGGTGCAGGCCCTGGTCTACATCGGCGACTGCGTCGAGGAGGACGTGGACGGGCTGTGTGCGCGGGCGGGCGAGATGGGTGTGCTCGGCGTGCCGGCCTTCGTGTTTCAGGAGGGCGCCGAGCCTCACGCCACACGGGCGTTCCGCGAGATCGCCAGACTGTCCGGCGGCGCGCATTTCGCGCTGGATTCCGGTGCGCCGGGAGAGCTTGCGGCGCTGCTCAAGGCGGCGGCGGTCTATGCGTCGGCGGGACGGGACGGGCTTGAGCGGCTGCGGCGTTCGGGCGATGACGGGGCGCGGCTCTTCCTGAGCCACCTGCGCTGACACCTCGGCGCGCGGGGAACGGAAGCGGGGCCGGCAGGGCCCTTTCGGGAGGCGGAATGGGTTTTTTTCTTCTGGGGCTTGGAGCGCTCGGGCTCCTGCTGATCCTGGCGAGCTTTACCGCCAGCGCGGACACGGCGAGGCTGGCCAGGCAACTCAAGACCTTCGGCGGCATCGGACTGTTGCTGGCGGCGGCCGGGCTGCTCTTCGCGCGCCGGATCGACCTGGCGATGCTCGCGGGCGGTTTCGGCCTGACGCTTCTGGGCCTGCGCAGGGCGCGGGGCTTTTCCCGGGCGGGAGAAGGGGGCGATGCGTCGGGCGATGGTGCCGCGTCCGTGGTGCGGTCGGTGTTCCTCGAGATGCGGCTCGATCACGACAGCGGGGACATGGAAGGGGAGGTTCTGGCCGGCGCCTTCGAGGGGCGCCGACTGTCGGGTCTGTCGCCCGCCGAGCTCAGGTCGCTCTACGGGGAGGTGTCCTCGGACACGGACAGCCGTGCCTTACTCGAAGCTTATCTCGACCGCCGGCAACCCGGCTGGCGTGTAGACTTCGAGGCGGATGGCACAGCGGGGCAGGGAGCCGCGCCGGGCGCGGGCGCCATGACCAAGGAGGAGGCCTACCAGGTTCTGGGGCTTGCGCCCGGCGCCGGCGAGGCGGAAGTCCGTGCGGCGCACCGCAGGCTTATGAAGCGCGTCCATCCCGACCAGGGAGGGAGCGGATTTCTCGCCGCGAAACTCAACGAGGCGAAGGACCTGCTTCTCGATCATGACTGAACTCACAGATACGCGTTACACATTCCAGGATCCGGCACCGGCAAGCCGACGTGCCGGACCCTCAATCGATACTCACTGATAGATCGCGTAGCAGTTGAACCGCTTGCGCTTCAGGCTCGAACAGGCATCCCAGGCGGCGGTCTTCGTCTCGAAGCCGACGAAACGGGCCCGGTAGAGCGTGGCGCCACCGCTCTCCACCGGCTCGGTGTAGGGCACATAGCCGCGCAGCCGCGATCCCATGGCGCTGCTGGCCTTCTTGAGCATGGCAACCGCCGCGTCCTCGCTTTCAGCGGCCGCGATCTGCACCTGCCATGCCGGCTTCGGCTCGGCGACGTTGTTGGTCGCAACCGTCACGGACGAGGACTTCGGCGCGTCAGGCAGCGGAACATCCGCGCCCGCGGACGCAACCTGGATCGGCTGGGTGCGAACCTTGCGGATCGCGAGCTCCGGTGCGCGCGGCGTGGGCACCGACGAGGTGGAGGCGTAGGCCATCGTCTTGCGGCGCAGGGCGGCCTGGAGGTCAGGCTTCTGCGGAACGCGGATGATGGACCCGGTCACGATCTCCGGCTCGACGATCGGCTTGGGCGGAAGCGGCACCGGCACGGAGGCCGCCGCGACCTGCGTCATCACGCCCGGCTTCAGGTTCGGCACCGGCACGTCCTTCGGGGACAGCCCGGCAAAGAGCGAGCGGTCGCCAGGCGTCGTCACGTTGGCGACGAGAGAGGGCGCCGTGTAGCGGCCCTTGCTGGCCTTGGACATGTACTTGCCGATGAGCTTGGTCATCTGCTTGTTGCGCGAGGCGCCGGTGCGCCCGCCCATCACCACGGCCACGATGTGGCGACCGCCGGTCTCCACGTTGGTGACCAGGTTGAAGCCCGAGGCGCGGGTGTAGCCGGTCTTGATGCCGTCCACGCCACGCACGCGGCCGAGAAGCCGGTTGTGGTTGCCGTAGCGGCGGCCCTTGTAGGAGAAGCTGCGGGTGCTGAACAGCTTGAAGTACTTGGGGAAGCGCTGCTTGATGGCGCGGCCGAGCGTCGCCATGTCGCGTGCCGTCGTCACCTGGGCCTTGTTGGGCAGGCCCGAGGGATTGCGGAACGTGGTGCGCTTCATGCCGAGCGCGCGCGCGGTGCGGGTCATGCGCTTGGCGAACTTGGGCACCGAGCCGGACACGTTCTCCGCGACCACCACGGCCACGTCATTGGCCGACTTGGTGACCAGCGCCAGGATCGCGTCCTTCGCACGGATGGAACTGCCGGGCTTGAGACCCAGCTTGGAGGGCGGACGGCTCGCGGCATAGCGCGACACCTTCAGCGGCGTCTGCATGGACATGCGACCGGCCTCGATCTCCTCGAACAGGAGATAGAGCGTCATGATCTTCGTCAGCGACGCGGGATACCGGCGCACGTCGGCCTTGTAGTCGTACAGGGTACGACCGGTCTTGGCGTCGACGACGAAGCCGGAATACTTGGAGTTCGCGAACGCCGGAACGGCGGTCATTGCGGTGACTCCAAGAACCAGCCCGGCAACGACCGTTCCGCGAAGTCCGATTGCGATTGCGCGTCCGAAACGCCTCACACCTTTACTCAGCACAATGTCACCCCATTCGGGCCAGGTGTTTCATGTGTCCTGCGGTCCGCCCTGCTGCCGGGCCGTAGGAACCTCTCGCGGTCGGAACGGGATGGCCCGTCTCGTCCGCTCTTCGTCTGTCGTGGCTCTTTTACTCGACCGGCACTGGAGGAGGCACCGTGCCGGAAGGCCACATTGTCCATCTTGTCGCAAACACGGTTACGGAAGTGCAAATGCGACCGATGAGTGGATCCGAATGCCAAGGCATCATGCCGTTTTGGCTTCGATCCGTCGATGCCCGAGCGTCGCAAAAGGCGGTTAATGCGCCGTTACCGATGCCACTTTCCGTTGCCATCCTGCACAAATGACGCGCATGCGACGCAGCGGGGCCGGGGCTGGCGGAAAGCCGGGGCCGGCAGGAGGGGCGGCATCCCGGGTGTTTCCCTTATGCTGCGCTGCAAAATCAAACCTTGACAAATTTTGTGCACTGCATAAATTTCGGGTGCTGCAGACGCGTGCGCCCGGTTCTCGGGCCTGAGGGGGGTCCTGCGCGGTCCCGGCCACTGTCGCAGCTCATGAGAGACAGCGAGCCGTTCCGGCGAGATTGGGCGGATGTCGGTGCGGTCTCGGGATCAATCGAAAGAGGTCACCATGATGAACGGTTTCGACGATATGCAGAAGCTCTCCAAGGACAGCATGGATGTCATGATGCAGAGCTTCGGCGCCATGACCAAGGGCATGCAGGCCATCGCCACCGAGGTCGCCGACTACCAGAAGAAGTCCTTTGAGGAGAGCTCCGCCGCGCTCGAGAAGCTCGTCGCCGCCAAGTCGCTCGACAAGGCCTTCGAGGCGCAGAGCGACTACGTGAAGGGCGCCTACGAGTCCTTCGTCGGCGAGGCCACGAAGATCGGCGAGATGTATTCCGAGCTCGCCAAGGAAGCCTACAAGCCCTACGAGGGCGTGATGGCCAAGGTCGGCAAGTAAGTTCCCGACCGGGACGGGCGGTCACTGCCCGTCTTTATCGTGCGGCCGGATTTCCGGCCGCCACACGTTCAAGCGCCCGCCTCGCGGGCGCTTTTTCTTTTTCTCCCCGGACATTGCAGGGATGGCGTCGCGGCGAAGCGCGGCGCGCCGCCCTCGCGGCCTCCGGTGTTTGCAACGCATCTCCGGCCGCGTCCGGGCGACCGTTTGCCGACAACACATTTTCGTGTCTCGCGCTCGCTGGTCGCAGGCCATTGAGGTTCACGCCGGATGCCATACATTAGGATGACGACCGCGTCGGCGAAGCGGGCCGATCCGCCGGCGGACCGTTTCCGTAGATCCCGAGGCAGGGGCTTGCGGAAATTCCCGTCGCCCAGCACATGCTGCCTTCTGGCGATGCGGCAGGACCCCCATCGGGTCCGAGGAAACTTGCGAACCGGGACCAGAGACCGGAATCAACGACAGGGGCGACCCGCAACGACGGGCTTTGGAGTGGCGATGACGAAGGGATCCCAGCATGGCGACGGCGACGACACAGGCAATCTGGTCGTCACCAAGACCAGAACCGTCGCCAAGCGGCCGAACCTTTATCGCGTCCTTCTCCTCAATGACGACTACACGCCCATGGAATTCGTCGTGCACGTGGTGGAACGGTTTTTTCAGAAGAACCGGGAGGAAGCCACGCGCATTATGTTGCACGTCCATCATCACGGAGTGGGGGAGTGCGGTGTCTACACCTATGAGGTCGCGGAGACCAAGGTGACGCAGGTCATGGACTTTGCGCGCAAACACCAGCATCCTCTCCAGTGTGTAATGGAAAAGAAATAGGGGGCACCCGTGCCTTCATTCTCGAGAAGCCTTGAAAAGGCCCTGCATCAGGCCCTGTCCTTCGCCAACGAGCGTCAGCAGGAATACGCGACGCTCGAACACCTCCTGCTCGCCCTCGTGGAAGACCAGGACGCGGCGGCGGTCATGCGCGCGTGCAACGTCGATCTCGACGCGCTCAAGCGGAACCTGGTCGAATACATCGACACCGAACTCGAGAACCTTATCGTCGAGGGCGACGAGGACTCCAAGCCGACGGCCGGTTTCCAGCGCGTGATCCAGCGCGCGGTGATCCACGTCCAGTCGTCGGGCCGCGAGGAGGTGACGGGCGCCAACGTGCTCGTGGCGATCTTCGCCGAGCGTGAGAGCCATGCGGCCTACTTCCTGCAGGAGCAGGACATGACCCGCTACGACGCGGTCAACTACATCTCGCATGGCATCGCGAAGCGCTCCGGCATGTCCGAGGCACGCCCGGTGCGCGGCGCCGACGAGGAAGCCGCCACCGAGGAAGGCGTGGAGAAGCCCAAGCAGAAGACGGACGCGCTCGAGGCCTATTGCGTCAACCTGAACGAAAAGGCCGCCGCGGGCCGCATCGATCCGCTGATCGGTCGCGACCAGGAGATCTCGCGTACGATCCAGATCCTGTGCAGGCGCTCCAAGAACAACCCGCTGTTCGTGGGCGATCCGGGCGTGGGCAAGACCGCCATCGCTGAGGGTCTGGCCAAGCGTATCGTCGACAAGGATGTCCCGGACGTGCTGCTCGACGCCACCATCTTCTCGCTCGACATGGGCGCGCTGCTCGCCGGGACCCGCTATCGCGGCGATTTCGAGGAGCGGCTGAAGCAGGTCGTGAAGGAGATCGAGGACTATCCCGGTGCGGTGATGTTCATCGACGAGATCCATACGGTGATCGGCGCGGGCGCTACGTCGGGCGGGGCGATGGACGCCTCGAACCTGCTCAAGCCGGCGCTTGCCTCGGGCTCCATCCGTTGCGTGGGCTCGACCACCTACAAGGAGTACCGCCAGTTCTTCGAGAAGGACCGTGCGCTGCTGCGCCGGTTCCAGAAGATCGACGTCAACGAGCCGACCGTCGAGGACGCCATCGAGATCCTGAAGGGGCTGAAGCCCTATTTCGAGACGTTCCATAAGGTCCGCTACACCAATGACGCCATCAAGACGGCGGTGGAGCTGTCCTCGCGCTACATCAACGACCGCAAGCTGCCGGACAAGGCGATCGACGTGATCGACGAGTCCGGGGCCTCGCAGAAGCTCGTTCCCGAGGGGCGCCGCCGCAAGACCATCGGCGTCAAGGAGATCGAGGCGACGGTCGCCTCCATGGCCCGCATTCCGCCGAAGTCGGTCTCCAAGTCGGACGCTGAGGTCCTGTCCAACCTGACCGATACGCTGAAGCGCATGGTCTACGGCCAGGACGCGGCGATCGCCGCGCTGTCGACCTCGATCAAGCTCGCTCGCGCGGGTCTGCGCGAGCCGGACAAGCCGATCGGCAACTACCTGTTCACCGGCCCGACCGGCGTCGGCAAGACCGAGGTTGCCCGCCAGCTTGCCGCGTCGCTCGGCGTGGAGCTGCTGCGCTTCGACATGTCGGAGTACATGGAGCGCCACACGGTGTCGCGGCTCATCGGCGCGCCTCCGGGCTATGTCGGCTTCGATCAGGGAGGCCTGCTGACGGATGGTGTCGACCAGCACCCGCATTGCGTGCTGCTGCTTGACGAGATCGAGAAGGCCCATCCGGACCTGTACAATATCCTGTTGCAGGTCATGGATCACGGCAAGCTCACCGATCACAACGGCAAGCAGGTCGATTTCCGAAACGTCATCCTCATCATGACGACGAATGCCGGCGCCGCCGACATGGCCAAGGCCCCGATCGGCTTCAACCGGGTCAAGCGTGAAGGCGACGACAAGGAGGCGATCAACCGCCTGTTCACGCCGGAGTTCCGCAACCGGCTCGACGCGGTCATCACCTTCGGCAGCCTGCCGACGGAGGTCGTGCATCGGATCGTCGAGAAGTTCGTCATGCAGCTCGAGGCCCAGCTCGCGGATCGCGGCGTGACCTTCGAACTGACGGAGAATGCCATCGCGTGGCTTGCCGACAAGGGATACGACGAGCAGATGGGCGCCCGCCCGCTGTCCCGCGTCATCCAGGAGCACATCAAGCGGCCGCTCGCCGACGAGGTGTTGTTCGGCAAGCTCAAGAAGGGCGGCACCGTCAAGGTGTCGGTCTCCGAGGACGCGGAAGGGCTGCTTCTGGAGAGTGTCGAGGATCCCGTCGTCAAGCCGAAGGCGGAGAAGCCCAAGACCGCCAAGCCGAAGCGCAGGCGCAAGCCCGCCGCCAGGAAGGCGTCCTCTCCGGACCAGTCCGGTGACGGCGACGACGGCACCTCCGGCGGCGGATCGTCGAAGGGCGGCCCGTCGGGTGGCGGCGGCGGCAAGCGCAGCCTGGTTCCCAAGGTCCCGCTGGCCGACTGAGCCGACCCGATCAGATGGACCCGGTCACATGACACGAGAACGCGAACGGCACCCTTGCGGTGCCGTTTTGCATTTGTCGGGCAAACTGCTAGGAAGAAAGGGATGTAGGGACCGTTCGTTTTGTCCCGTTCCGCTTTTTCCACCTTGCCGTTTCATCGCAAGGCTCCCGCCACAAGGTCCCGATGTCGACCGATCCCGTCTCCCAGAAACGCGCGTCCGCCGCGTCGGAGCCCCCCAAGTCCGGCTGGTACTGGGCTTTCCGGGGAATGCGGTCGGCGGTGTCGATCCCGGCTCTCATCCTCACGGCCGCCTTTGTCGGTTATGCCTCGCTGGCGCGCGAAAGCGGGCTGACACTTGGCCAGACGCTGGCCATGACCGGTCTCGTGTGGGCGCTGCCGAGCATCGTGGTGCTCACCGGTGCCATCACCACCGGGCTTGGCATGGTGCCGGCCGCGATTGCCGTCGCGCTCGCGTCCGTGCGTCTCATGCCCATGACGATGGCGCTCATGCCGATCCTGCGCGGCGAGGGGAAGGTGCGTCGGCTGCCGATGCTGTTCGCCTCGCATTTCGTCGCGGTGACGGCCTGGGTTTTCGCCATGCGCAATCTGGAAAGCCTGCCGAGACCGGCGCGACTGCCGTTCTTCGTCGGCTTCGGAGGGTCGCTGACCGGCTTTGTCTTCTGCATGACGGGCGTGTCCTACATGCTGGTCGACGGAATGCCGCCCATGGTGGCGGGCGCGCTGTCTATGCTCACGCCGATCTACTTCCTGTGCTCCATGTGGAGCGCGGCGCGGGTTTCCGCCGACAAGGCGGCGCTCATCGTCGGGCTGGTTCTCGGCCCCGTGTTCTATCTCTACGCGCCGGGCCTCGACCTTCTGTGGACGGGGCTGGTGGGCGGAACGCTCGCCTACGGCGCGACACGCCTTGCGCGGAGGGGGTGGTGATGAGCCTCACTGATCCCTGGTGGTGGCCCTATGCGATGATCCTTGTCGCGGGCTGGCTGGCGACGGACATCTGGCGCTGGCTCGGCGTCTTCGCCAGCGGCAAGCTGCGCGAGGACAGCGAGCTGTTCATCTACGTGCGCTGCGTGGCGACGGCGCTTGTCGCGGGCGTGATCGCCCGGTTGATCCTGTTTCCCATTGGCGCGCTTGCCGAAACGCCCATGGCGCTCAGGATGGCAGCGGTGGCGATCGGGTTTGCCGCGTATCTCGGCAGCCGCGAGAGGATCGTCGTCGGCGTGGCCGTCGCCGATGCGATCCTCGTTGGCGGCTGGCTCCTTCTCGGCGGCGGCTGAAGAGGGAAAGGGTTGCTGACACCAGGCTGTCAGCAGTGCCCTGTCATGGTCTTTCCGCCGGCGCACTGGCGCGCCGCGCCCTTGGGAGAAAGACCGGATGTCCTCCGATACGCTGACGCTTCACTACGCCCCCCAGACCCGTGCCTCGACCGCGCGCGTGCTGCTCGATGAACTTGGCGCGCCCTACGAACTCGATATTCTCAACATGCATGCCGGCGAGCTGAAGTCCCCGGCGTTCCTTGCCATCAACCCGCTCGGCAAGGTGCCGACGCTCACGCATGGCGACACGGTGGTGACCGAATCCGTCGCCATTGCGCTGTATCTGGGAGACCTTTTCCCGCAGGCCGGCCTGACCCCCATGCCGGGCGATCCGCGCCGTGGCGCCTATCTGCGCTGGATGACGATCTATGCGGCCTGTTTCGAGCCGGCCGTGATCGACAAGGCCGCGGGGCACGTGCCGTCGGCCGTGCAATCGCCCTACGGCACCTATGAGGGGGTGGTGGACCTTCTGGCCGGCCAGCTCGGCAAGGCGGCCTACCTTCTCGGTGACGAGATCACGGTCGCCGACATTCACTGGGGCGCCGCGCTGCACTGGACGCTGATGTTCAATCTCGTGCTCGATCTTCCGGTCTTTACCGACTACACCCGCCGTGTCACGTCGCGGGAGAGTTTCCAGAAGGTCTTTGCCGACGATGCACGACTTGCCACCGAGCACGAGGCCGCCGCCGGAGCGGCGGCGGCCGCAAGCTGAGAAAAGCCGGACAGGGTCAGGCGAGGGCGGCGCGGATCCGCTTGGCGTTGGCGGCCAGGACCGCCTGATCCGCCATCTCGCCGGTGTGCGGGCGCAGCGGCACGTCGCTGAAGCGCGGAATCACATGCACATGGGTGTGGAACACCACCTGCCCGCCGGCACTCTCGGAAAACTGCTGAATGGTCGTGCCGTCGGCGTCGAAAGCGGCGACGACGGCACGCGCCATCTTCTTCACCGTGGCCATGACCGCGAAAAGGTCCTTCTCGGCGATGTCGAGAATGTTGCGCGACGGGGCCTTGGGAATCACAAGCACGTGGCCGTCGCCACGCGGCATGATGTCCATGATGACGAGCGTCGCCTCGTCCTCGTAGACCTTCTCCGCCGGCAGCTCGCCGCGCAGGATCTTGGCGAAGACATTCTGGTCGTCATAGGCGGCAGTCGTGTCGATCGTCATCCCGGGATCTCCGTTCGAGGGGCGCGCCGTGTCCCGATGCGGAACGGCGTGCCGGATCATGTCGTCTTCTTGGCAGCACAGGCGCGCGGGCGGTTCAAGTTCTGAATCAGATTCAAGCTCACAATCCGATTCAACTTGCGGCCCGGGCATGCCTGTCGCGAGCGGAAACCGCGTTCAGGATCTGATTCAACGTGGCGGCGAAACCCGAGTCGGATGAATCGCTTCGCCGGTCCTCTTCAGGTTTTTCTGAAAGGGGACATCTCGGTGCGGATGACCTCGTTCTCGCGGGCGACCATGGCGCGTTCCTCCTCAAGGTAGTCGGCAACGGCGCGGGCGAACCCGGGATGGTCGATGTAGTGCGCGGACCATGTGGGGGTCGGCAGGTAGCCGCGCGCAAGCTTGTGCGCGCCCTGCGCGCCGGCCTCGACGCGCGACAGCCCCCTGGCGATGGCGAAGTCGATGGCCTGGTAGTAGCAGACCTCGAAGTGCAGGAAGGGGTGGTCCTCGATGCAGCCCCAGTTGCGCCCGAACAGCGTATGCGAGCCGATGAGGTTGAGCGCGCCGGCGATGTAGCGCCCCTCGCGCTTCGCCATGACGAGGAGCACCCGCTCGCCGAGCCGCTCGCCCAGCAGCGAGAAGAACGCGCGGTTGAGATACGGGCGGCCCCACTTGCGGCTTCCCGTGTCCTGGTAGAACTCGAAGAAGGCGTCCCAGTGCGCTTCCGTCAGGTCCGGGCCTGTCACCCATTCGATCTCGATGTCCGCCGGCAGGGCCTCGCGGCGCTCCTTGCGGATCTGCTTGCGCTTGCGGGAGGCGAGGTCTCCGAGGAACGCGTCGAAATCCGCGTAGCCGTGGTTCAGCCAGTGGAACTGCTGATCCATGCGCTGGAGGAAGCCTTCGTCGCCCGCCGCTTCCCATTCCGCTTCGTTCATGAAGGTGATGTGGACGGAGGAGGCCTCGCGCATCTGGCAAAGCGCCGTGGCTCCGCCAAGCAATGCGCCGATGGCCGCGCGCCGGTCGACGCGCGCGCCCGTCAGGAAGCGCCGGCCCGTGGCGGGCGTGAAGGGGACGGAGCACTGGAGTTTGGGGTAATACGATCCGCCCGCGCGCTCGTAGGCGTCCGCCCATGCGTGGTCGAAGACGTATTCGCCCTGTGAGTTTGTCTTGAGATAGCAGGGCAGGGCCGCGACGGGGCGTTCGTCCGGATCTTCCAGGACGAGGTGCTGCGGGATCCATCCCGCTTGCGGTCCAACGCATCCGCTCTCTTCCAGGATGGAGAGGAAGTCGTGGCAAATGAAGGGGTTGAAGTCGTTTTCCTGAGACGTTGATTCCGTTTCCTGCGAAACCGATTCAAGTGTGGGGGCCCTTTCGAGCCTGCCGCCGTGGCCGAGCGACCAGCCCGGATTGGCGAGCGCATCCCAGTCCTTGCGGGAAATTCCGGAAAGGCTTGCCAGCGCCTTGAGGCGAAAGTTCGTTTCAGGGTCCGGGGTCGTGTCGTCGTCGCTGTTCGTCACCACGCGTGGAGATCCTCTCGCGGTCTGCCGTTTCGCGTTCGCCGGCACGTTCAGCCGGCGGGTCCTGAATGAAGGCCCGGCCGGGAGGGACCGGGCACCTTGTCATGTAGGGCGTCGACCGCTTGCGAAAAGACGCGGTCGCGCCGGCGCCGAGGCTCCACGGGTCAGGGAGCGTCGGCGTCGAAGCCCTCGAAGACGATCTGGTCGGCGAAGGCGGCCGCGCGCTTGCGGTCCTCGGCGGTACGCACGGTCCAGGTGATGATCGGCAGGCCGAAGGCGCGCCTGAGCAGGCTCGGCGCGAGGGCGGGCAGGTCCTTGACCCACCAGGAAACGAAGCTCGGGCGCACCCGGGGCGCATAGAGAATGTTGCGCAGGATGAAGCGGTCCATGCGCGAGGCGCGGCCCCATTCCTCGAGATCGCGGGCACCGTCGCCGAGCGCCCCGCGCGGGATCTCCGGCGCGGCCGCGCGCATCAGCTCCAGCATGTCGGGGTCGAACGACTTGACCGCCACCGGACCGGGATAGGCCTGCAGGAGGCGGGCGATGCCTCCGATCCATTCCGCGTCGGGCCGGCGGGCGAACCGCGACTTGAGCTCGATGCAAAGCCCGACCTTGCCGTCGACGAGGCCGAGCAGGTCTTCCAGAACCCACAGCCGGTCATCGCCGCCACGCATCTGCAGCCGCGTCAGTTCCGCCGCTGTCCTGTCGCGGATGTCTCCGGTCTCGAAGGTCAGCCGGTCGAGCGCGTCGTCGTGGAAGACCATCGCCTTGCCGTCGGCGCTCGGCTGCAGGTCGACCTCGATGGAAAATCCCCTGGCGAGGGCGGCCTCCACCGCCGAGGGCGAGTTCTCCAGCACGCCGCGCGGGGCGTCATGATAGCCGCGATGGGCGATCGGACGGCTCGTCAGCCAGGCAATGTCACGCATCCGGGAACCTTCGGCGGCAATTCGGGAGGAGGTCCGGGGCGCGGAGCACCCCGGAAAGACGGGCGGCTCAGGCGACCTCGAAGATCGCCTCGACCTCGACGGCGACACCCAGCGGCAGGGCGGCGGCGCTGACGGCGGAGCGTGCGTGCCGTCCCTTGTCGCCCAGAACCTCGACGAAGAAGTCGGAAGCGCCGTTCACGACCTTCGGCTGGTCCTCGTAGTCGGGCGTGGAATTGACGAAGCCGACGATCTTCACCAGGCGCACGACGCGCTCGAGGTCACCGCCGAGCGCGGCCCTGGCTTGGGCGAGCAGGTTCATCGCGCAAAGGCGCGCGGCAGCCTGGCCGTCCTCAAGGGAGAGATCGGCGCCAAGCTTGCCCTTGAACTGCAGGCCGTCCGGTCCCATCGGCACCTGACCGGAGATGAAAAGCTGGTTGCCGGTCTGCATGAAAGGCGCGTAGTTAGCGACGGGCGTCGCGGCCACGGGCAGGGTGATCCCGAGTTCGGCGAGGCGCGATTCGATCGTTCCGCTCATCTTCATCTCTCTTCGGCATGGAAGCGCGCCAGCGCTTGGGGGCGCGCGGGAATGGTGAGATACGGGCACGGCCAAGGCCACGCCCTGGGGCGCCCGACCGCGCGGAGAGTGACGCAAAACAGCCCTTCCCGCAAGCAAGGTGCGGCCGGTTGGCGGGCTTGCGCGGGAAGGGTCTGGCCCAAGCGGCCAAGATGCGCGAGATTGCGTGGATGTTCGCAAGTTTCAGGAGACGACACATGAAGGGACTGTGCGAGGCACGCGGCAAGGGACTTGCAGCGCTCACGCTTGCCATGGCGACGTTCGCGGCGCCGGCGGCGGGGGCCATGGAGCTTCTGCCCCACCGCGCGGTCTACGATCTGTCGCTCGCAACGCGTGACCAGGCCAGCGGAATCGCCGGCCTGCGCGGGCGCATGGTCTACGAGATCACCGGCGGCGCGTGCGAGGGCTACAGCATCTCGTTCCGTTTCGTGACCCAGGTGTCGGACGAAAGCGGCGGCCAGCGGGTGACCGACCTGCAGACGAGTTCCTACGAGGATGCGGACGGCAAGACGTTCCAGTTCCTCTCCAAGACCTTCGTCAACCGCAAGCTTACCGAGGAAACGCGGGGGCGGGCGATCCACGAGGACGGGCGGATCGCCATCGAGCTGACCAAGCCGGAGGAACGCGACGCGGACGTGGCCGGAAAGGCGCTGTTCCCGACCGATCACCTGCGCAAGCTGGTGGCGGCGGCGGAGCGCGGCGACCAGCTTTTCATCGCCGACGTCTTCGACGGGTCCGAGGAGGGCGACAAGGTCTATGAGACCACCTCCGTCATCGGCAAGCCGCGCGAAGTCGCGGACGACGGGCGTCCCGAGGCCGACACCGACACGCCGGAAGCCGTTGCCGCCATCGGCGAACTGCCGTTCTGGCCGGTGACGATCTCCTATTTCGAGGAGGAAAGCGACAAGAGCGGAGAGGGGCTTCCCATCTACCAGCTCAGCTTCCTGCTCTATCCCAATGGCGTGAACCGGCGGCTGGTGCTGGACTATGGCTCTTTCGCCCTCAACGGACGCCTGACGGATCTGCAGGTCCTCGACCCGGTTCCCTGCGAACAGTAACCCGGCCTCGCGTCAACGGTCGCGCTGGGGTCGGGAATCGCCTGCCCGGGTGAGGCCGAGTTCGATCGCGTCGCGGCCGAATTTCTCGCGCAGCGCGTCGATGGCGCGTTCGGCGCGCGCGCGCTGTCCAGCCCCCGTATCTACGAGGTCGTCCGGGTCGGCGAAACTGCTGGGCGCGAAGTCCGACACGCCGATGCCGAGCAGGCGGAAGCGGCGCCCGTCCACCTCTCCCTTCAGAAGCTGGTCGCCGGTGGCAAATATCCGGTCGGCCAACTGGGTCGGGTCGGCGAGCCCGCGCGCGCGGGTCAGGGTCCGGAAGTCCGCCGTTTTCAGCTTCAGCGTGATCGTGCGCCCGGCCATGTCGGCGTCCTTGAGCCGTGCGGAAACCTTCTCGCTCAGTCTTCTCAGGATGGGGCGCAGGGTCTGGAGATCCGGGATGTCGCGGTCGAACGTCGTCTCGTTGGAGATGCTCTTCACTTCCCGGTCGGGAGAGACGCTGCGGCTGTCGCGTCCGTGCGAGAGTTCGGCAAGGCGCAGTCCCATCGCGCCGTAGCGCCGGGCGAGGTCGGCGGGATCGCGGGTCTGGAGCTGGCCGATGGTCTTCAGTCCGTCTTCGGCGAGCTTCTTGCGGAAGACCTTGCCCACGCCCCAGATCAGGCCCACCGGCTTGTCGGCGAGGAAGCTCTCCGCCTCCTCGGCGCCGATGACCGAAAAGCCGCGCGGCTTGTCCAGGTCGGAAGCGATCTTGGCGAGGAACTTGTTGGCGGCAAGGCCGACGGAGACAGTCACGCCGATATCCCGCTCGATCTCCCGGGCAAGGCGTGCAAGCTGTTCGGCCGGCGTCGCGCGGTGGAGCTTCTCGGTCCCGGTAAGGTCCAGGAACGCCTCGTCGATCGACAGCGGCTCCACGAGTGGCGTGAGGGCCCGCATCCGGTCGCGGATCTCGCGTCCGACCCTCGCGTATTTGTCCATGTCGGGGCGAATGACGACGGCTTCCGGGCAGGCTTCCAGCGCCTTGAACATGGGCATGGCCGAATGAACGCCCCGAATGCGGGCGATGTAGCAGCATGTGGACACGACGCCGCGCCGTCCGCCGCCGACAATCACCGGCCGGTCGGCGAGCTCGGGATTGTCACGCTTTTCCACCGACGCATAAAAGGCATCGCAGTCGATATGGGCAATCGACAGGCGGTCGAGCTCGGGGTGGCGTACGAGGCGCAGGCCGCCGCAGGCGGGGCAGCGCGGCAGGCGCGAGCCCATGGTGAGCCGTTGCGGACGCGCGCCGCAGTCGCGGCACAGCGGGCGCGAACCGTCTCCTGCGGTCGGGGCGGCGTTGGCTGGAAGGTCTGGTGCACTGGCCATCTGTCATGCGTCCGGGCCGGGCGACGGGACAGGATTTCAGCCGCCGACGACCTGCGAAATATACGCCTCCGCGAGGTTCCAGTCATCGGTCTTGAGGCCGACGCCGTCGATGTCCTCGGCGCTTGCGAGAAAGCGTGCGTCGGCGATGAACTGGATGAGCGTGCAGCCGGCGAGGCTCGCGGCGACGGAGCGAAGGTTGAGCGGGCTGTCGTCGACGAAGACCACCGGCGCGCGGCGGCCGGCGGCGAGACGCGCGGCCGCCGTCCCCTTGGGCCCTGAGTTGGTGACGAGCGGATAGTCCATCCCGGCGCGGGCGAGCGTGCGGCCGCGCGCGGCCTCGTTCCAGGTGCCGGGCAGGTTCGTCAGGAAGACGATATCCGCGAGCGCCGACAGGCGGGCGAGCGCCTCGGCGGCCCCGTCCACCGGTATCTGCCGCTCGACGGAAGCGTCGAAAAAGTCCTGGAGAAGCGGGCCGACGCGGCTCTGGTCGAGGGTCGTGCCATCGGCGCCGGCGATGTTTCCGGCCAGCTTGTAGCGATGCGAGAGGAAGCGCAGGCCGCGCGCGCCAAGCCAGGCCTCGAAGGGCTGGATGAAATGCAGCNCCACCTCGTCCACGTCGCAGATGAGCAGGGGGCGCTTGGACGCCGCGTTCGGCAGAGACGGCATCGGCGTCAGAAATCCCCGTCGGATTCGAGGCCGGCTTCCTGGCGCCCTTCGGCGTCGAGCGCGTAGCGGGCGGCGGCGAATTCCGTCGGGCGGTGCCCGCGCGCCTCGCAGAACGCCAGCAGAAGCGATTCGTGTCCCATGTAGAATTCGAGCACGCCGATCAGAAAACCGGGTTCGGCCGCGGCGGTGCGCAATTCCGATGGTCCGATACCGGCAAGGGCCAGAAAGCGGCCGAGATGCTCAAGATCTCCCGCAAGATAGGCGAGTGCGTCGGTTGCCAGTTCTTCCGCCGCCACGACCCTTTGTCCGCTCATCCGACGCTCGCTCATTCCTGTTTGCCTTTCCGAAACCAATTCTCTCTACGATATATGGTACCTATCGTGGGAAAGGGGCCAAGGCCAGCCAGCCTCTCGCGCATTCGGCCCGGGCACGGTGCCGATGTGAACCGAAGGCGGGCTCGGCACGGGGACGAAGGCGACGATCATGGCTAAGACCGTGCTGATTGTTGAGGACAACGAACTCAACATGAAGCTGTTTCACGACCTGCTGGAAGCGCATGGTTACCAGACGTTGCAGACCCGTACAGGGATCGAGGCGCTGGAGCTTGCGCGCGAGCACCGTCCCGACCTTATCCTCATGGACATCCAGCTTCCGGAAGTCTCCGGGCTCGAGGTGACCAAGTGGATCAAGGAAGACGATGACCTGAAGGTCATTCCCGTCATCGCCGTCACCGCCTTTGCGATGAAGGGGGACGAGGAGCGGATCCGGCAGGGCGGCTGCGAGGCCTATATCTCAAAGCCGATTTCCGTTGCCAAGTTCCTGGAGACGGTACGCTCCTATCTTGGCGACTGACCGCCGGGCAGGCCTCCCCGCCGCGCCCGGCTTCGAGCCGGGTTAGTTGCCCCTGAAGCCGGGAATGACCCGCTCGGCGTCCGCAGTCGCCCTGTCCACCGTGATCTCGTAGTCGCGCCGCCGGTCATTCAGCTCGAAACGGGCGTCCTGCAGCGCGTATCTTGCATCGTCCATCCGGTCGCGCAAGCGGCGGCGCTTGTGGCGACACGCGTCTCGCTCGTCGCCCTTGAGGCCACCGCAGTCGAGACGGTCGAGTTCGCGACGCGCATCGCGCATGCGATCCTCCTCGCTGGAGACGCGGCGTTCCGCCTGGCGCATCCGGTCCTCGGCCGTCCAGATCCGTCGGCCGATCGCGTGCGTCTCCGCGAAGGCACCGGCCAACTGCGGCGGGCAGACGCTGGACAGCGACTTGCCCTGCCGACCCGTGTTGAAGCCGTTCAGGGGCGTGCAGTAAAGCCGGACGCCCTCGTGCCAGCCGCCCATGTAGGCCTGAACGTCGGGCGTGATGCCGTGACGGCCGCAATCCTTGACGATGTCCTCGATACGGCTGCTCTGGTGGCCCTGTGCGCCGTCGGCCCGTCCCAGGCCGGTCCAGTCGCCGGCAACGCACTGTTCCTTTGAAACGGTCTCGCAGCCTGCAAGCAGGAGGAGGGCGGCGGCAGAGGCGCAGGCGGCAATCCAGATCTTCATGGCGGTATCCCGGGGTGGCTGTCGTCACGGCGGGTCGATTGACCGGCTTTCGTATCCGACGTCCCGCCCGGTATTGCAACGCCCGTGACCCGACAAGGGCAGCCAGACGCCCGCCAAGGGCATGTCGCCATCGTTTCCCACCGCGCGGCGACGCGATCGGAAAGCTTCAAGCTTTTGTTTTGGAAGAAAATTGCGCGACGTGAGCTGAGTGACAGAGTTGTTTACGTTAAAAAAGAATAAAACCTTAACAATCGGGCGGTGCGGATTGATTCGGGTCGCGCTTTGGGTAGTCTGATCCTGGTTTTGACGCGGTTTCCGCCGCGTCTCACGTGTCGGCTGTCAGGGGCTCGCGACCATCCCGCCCCGGTCTTTTCGGGACCGGGCAACGGGACGCGATGACAGACGCCGAGAGGGATCCCACGGAACGTTCAGGTCCGCCGCATCTCCTGACACCGTGGGTTGACCGGTATCCCTTCGGGCTCGAGTGGCCTCATAGGCTCGAGGGGATGCCGGTCGCCGTCCCCCTGTTTCTCACTGACAATTCACGCAGCGCTTTGCGTCCCAAATGGCGGTGCCACATCGGCAATCGTCACGATCCACCGTGACCTTCGCAGCCTTGCGCGGATGCGGGGAGGGCAGGGGCCGGAAACGCGAAAAGGCCCCGCTAGGGGCCTCGGCGCAAGTCTGGGATCCTGATCGGCAAGACACCGTCGGGCACATGCGGCGGGCTTGTCGCCCGCGCGGCCCGAGCCGGCCTTACTTGATCTTGGTCTCGCGGAACTCGACGTGCTTCTTGGCAACCGGGTCGTACTTCCGCTTGGTCATCTTCTCGGTCATGGTGCGCGAGTTCTTTTTCGTCACGTAGAAGAAACCGGTGTCAGCCGTCGACTGCAGCTTGATCTTGATGGTGGTGGCCTTGGCCATCGTTCTTGTCCTTGCACTGGTTCCCGGCCGTACGCTTTGGGAGATCCCGGAAACCGGGACCGGCGCTCCACCGGCTGGTATTTGGAAAACTGGCGCGCACCATACGTTTCGCGCGTTCAAAGTCAAGCGGCAACGCACGGGAAACCCGCCTGTCGTCCGCCTCTGGCTGGGTCAGACTTCCTCCCGCACGAAGCCCTTGCCCTTCCAGTGGTAGTAGGGGACCGGCGTTTCGGGCGCAAGCTCGGGATCGCGGGCGAGGCGCGCCTGCAGTTCCTCGATGATCGTGAGGGTGATCGTGGGCAGTTCCAGCTTCTTGGCGTCGTCCAGCGTCAGCCAGTGGACGTCCTCGAGTTCGCCCGAGGGGCCCGTGCCTTCGGGAAGCCGGTCGGCGATGGCATCGGCGAACACGGCCAGGAAGCGGGTGTCGAATCGCCTCGGCCGGCGCGGCGGCGTGATGGCGCGCGCGATGAGGCGGACCGGGGAAAGGTCGGGCAGCAGGCCGCGCGAGGAGAAGGCTTCCATGTCGCCCTTGCCGGTCCAGGCGATCTCGGCGGGAGCACCGACCAGGACGCCGGCTTCCTCATAGGTCTCGCGCACCGCGGCGACGGCGAAGGCGCGCGCCCTCGCCTCGGTCTTCGGCCCCTTCATGGCGTGCATGAGCTTTTCCGCGACCGCCGGCTCGTATCCGCCCACGACCGGCACGCGGCTGTCGGCGGGGTCGACGCGACCGCCGGGAAACACGAACATCCCCGGCATGAAGCGATGGCGCATGTGCCGCCGCCCCATGAGCACGCGCGGACTGCCCGCTTCCGACCGGTCGAGGATCAGCAGCGTGGCCGCATCGCGCGGGCGCAGGTTCGGGTTGTTGGTCTGCCGTTCGGCCGACGTCAGGCGATGGACAAGCGCTTCGCTCATTGCTTCGACGTGTCCGGACCGAACTCGAACGCCGGCTGGTCGTCTCCGATCGCGTTGGGATCGAAGCCGTGCATGTAGTTGGCCCACTGCAGGCCGATCAGCGCGCCCTTGATGGGGGGAAGCAGCAGCAGCGACGAGGCGATGATGAGCGGTGTCCACAGCATCACATGCACCCACATGGCCGGAACGAATGCGAGTTCGACGGCCAGGGCGATGGGCAGGATGATGTGACCGACCACGAAGATCGTGAAGTAGGGCGGGGCATCATCGGCGCGGTGATGATGCAGCTCCTCTCCGCACGCCGGGCAGGACGGATTGACCTTCAGGTACTTGCCGTAGAGGCGGCCGGTGCCGCAACTGGGGCACTTCCCCTTGGCGCCGAACATCATCGCGCGCCCGACGTCGCGCTTGGCCCTGCCGCTGCCGGAAGTGTCCGGCAGGGAGGAGGGAGAAGCATAAGTCACGGTCATTTTCGCCGACCTTTCGATTTGCGGGAGCGACCGGCGCCGCCACCTGCGGAACGGGCGCGCCTTGCGGTCCTCTGCCCCGCACTTGATCTCTTGTGATAGTGACCCTCGCTCAGAAGTTCAAATCGCAAGGCTCCCGCATAGGGGGCGGCCTCGACGAGCCTCACCTCCACCTTGTCGCCCAAAGCGAAGGTTTCCCCGGTGCTTCTGCCCGACATCGAATGCGACGATTCGTCATAGTGGTAGTAATCGTCGCCAATCGTCGAAGCCGGGACGAATCCGTCCGCGCCCGTGTCGTCGAGGCGGATGAAGAGGCCGGATTTCACCACGCCGGAGATGCGGCCGAAGAAACGCGCGCCGACCTGATCGGACAGCCACAATGCGATCAGCCGGTCGACCGTGTCACGCTCGGCGAGCATCGCGCGGCGTTCGGCCGCCGAAACGTCGGCGGCGATCGCCGGCAGGCGGGTTTCCATGCCGTCGGGCAGGCCGTCGTCGCCGAGCTTCAGCGCGCGGATCAGGCCGCGATGCACGATCAGGTCCGCGTAGCGGCGGATGGGCGAGGTGAAATGCGCGTAGCGGCGCAGGTTGAGGCCGAAGTGCCCGATGTTGTCGGGCGCGTATTCGGCCTGGGCCTGGCTGCGCAGGATCACCTGGTTGACCAGTTCCGATTCCGGCGTGTCCGCGACCTTGTGCAGGATGGCATTGAAATTCGACGGCCGCAGGCCGCCGCTGCCTCCAAGCCTGATGCCCAGCGTGGAAAGGAACTCCTTCAGGGCTTCCAGCTTTTCCGGGCTCGAGGCATCGTGAACGCGGTAGAGCAGGGGGATGCCCGCCTTTTCCAGCGTCTCGGCGGCCGCGACATTCGCCTGGATCATGAACTCTTCGATGAGCTTGTGCGCCTCGAGGCGCTCGGGCACGTAGACACTGTCGACGGTGCCGTCTTCCTTGAGCCGGATCTTGCGCTCGGGAAGGTCGAGATCCAGCGGTTCGCGCGCCTCGCGTCCGCGCTTCAGCGCGCCGTAGGCGGACCAAAGCGGCTTCAGGATCTCTTCCAGAAGCGCGGGCGCGACCTTGTCCGGCTCGCCGTCGATCGCCGCCTGGGCGGTCTGGTAGGCGAGCTTCGCGGCCGAACGCATCATCACCCGGTGGAACGAGTGGGAAAGCTTGCGTCCCTTCGCGTCGAAGGTCATGCGCACGGCCATGGCCGGGCGATCCTCGCCCTCCTTGAGCGAACACAGGCCGTTGGACAGTTCCTCCGGCAGCATGGGGATCACGCGGTCGGGGAAATAGACCGAGTTGCCGCGCAGGTGCGCCTCGCGGTCCAGCGGCTCGCCGGGGCGGACGTAGTAGGCGACATCGGCAATCGCCACAGTGACGATATGGCCGTCCCTGTTGGCCGGGTCCGGGTCGGGCTCGGCATGGACGGCGTCGTCGTGGTCCTTGGCATCGGCCGGGTCGATGGTGATGAGGGGAAGCTTGCGCCAGTCCTCGCGCCCCTTGAGCTTCGCCGGCCGCGCTTCCGCCGCCGCCTCGATCACCCGGTCGGGGAAAGCGTGGGGGATGCCGTGGGTGTGCAGCGCGATCTCGGAGATGGCCATCTCCGAATGCATGGCGCCGATACGCTTCACGACCCGTCCGCGCGGACCGCCGTAGCGTCCGTTGCCGCGCATCAGGGCGATGGACACGAGATCCCCGTCGGCGGCGTCCTTGAGGTCGCTGCCGTCGATCTCCACCTCGCGCTGCTTGCGGTCGATGGGCTCCAGGTAGAAGCGTTTCGGCCCCTCGCGCAGGATGCCCAGGATGCTCGTCGCCTGCTTTTCGAGAACACGCAGGATGCGCGCGGCGTGCTTCGCCTCCGCCCCCGGCTCGTCGGAGGTGATGCGAAGCAGCACCCGGTCACCAAGACCGGGAAGGCGCAGCCCCTGGCCCCGCCGGCCGTCGAGCACGAGGATCGCCGGTGCCGTGCCCTGCTCCTCCTCGTCCCAGTTCGCCGGAACGGCGAGGAGTTCGCCGTCGGAATCGCGTCCCGTGACGAGCGCCACGAGAACGGGCGGAAGGTCGCCGGCGCGCACCAGCTTCTTCTGGCGCTTTTCCAGCAGGCCTTCGTCGGCCATCTCGCGCAGGAGTTTTTTCAGGAACACGCGCGCGCCGCCGGTGATGCCGAAGTGGCGCGCGATCTCACGCTTGCCGGCGGCACCCGGATTGTCGGCGACAAAGGCCATGATCTCGTCACGGGACGGCATGTCCGCCGTTCCCGCGGCCTTCTTGCGGGGGGCCTTCGTCCCGCCCTTGCGCGGGCCGGACCGGCCGGGAGGCGGCGGAGCGCGGCGGGGACTCAAGAGTCGCCGTCCGCCACCGCGTCCTTCGCGGAAGCCTTGGTCTTGGCAGCGGTCTTCGTGGTCGCGGTTTTCTTCGCCGCCGTCTTCTTGGCCGGGGCCTTTTTCGTGGCGGTCGCCTTCTTGGTGGTCGCGACCTTCTTGGTCGTGGTCTTCTTCGCCGTGGCGGTCTTGCCCTTGCCCGACTTCGCGGCCTTGGCCTCGATGAGGGCCAGCGCTTCCTCCACCGTCACGTTGGCCGGATCGGTGCCCTTGGGCAGGGTGGCGTTGATCTTCGCCCATTTGACGTAAGGCCCGTAGCGCCCGTCCTGAACGGTGATCGGACCGCCGTCGGGATGATCGCCAAGCTCCTTCAGCGGGGCCGCGGTGGCGCGCCGGTTGCCGCGTGCGCGCTTTTCGGCAAGCGCCGAGACGGCACGGTTGATGCCGACGGAGAAGACCTCGTCCGCGCTTTCCAGGTTGGCGTAGGTGCCGTCATGCAGGACGAAGGGTCCGTAGCGCCCGATGCCGGCGGAGATCGGCTTGCCGTCCTCCGGGTGCGGGCCGACCTCGCGCGGCAGCGACAGGAGCATCAGGGCCTTTTCCAGATCCATGTCGCCGACCTGCCAGCCGCGCGGCAGCGAGGCGCGCTTGGGCTTGGCTTCCTCGCCGAGCTGCACGTAGGGGCCGAAGCGTCCCGAGCGCAGGGTGACGTCGAGGCCGGTCTCCGGGTCCTGGCCGAGAAGCTTCGGTCCGTCGGCCATCTCGCCGTCGCCGTCCGCTCCGCCGCCGGCCGTCAGCGGCCGCGTGTAGCCGCAGTGGGGCGGGTTCTCGTTCGGCTCCTTGCCGTCGAGCTTGTTCTTGTTGTAGTTCGAGCAGCCGACGAAGGCGCCGAAACGGCTGACCTTGATCGACAGGCGTCCGGTCTCGCAGGCCGGGCACTTGCGCGGATCCACGCCATCGGTGACCGGCGGGAACACGTGGGCGGCCAGCATCTCGTTGAGGGCCTCGAGCACCTCGGAGACGCGCAGGTCCTTGATCTCGTGCACCGAGCCGGAAAAGTCGTTCCAGAAATCCCGCAAGACATCCTTCCAGGACAGTTCGCCGGCCGAGATGCGGTCGAGCTTTTCCTCGAGATCCGCGGTGAAGTCGAAGCCGACATAGCGGTTGAAGAAGCTTTCCAGGAAGGCGGTGACCAGGCGTCCCTTGTCTTCCGGAACGAGCCTCTTGCCGTCGAGCTGGACGTAATCGCGGTCGCGCAGCGTCTGCAGCGTGGAGGCGTAGGTCGACGGCCGGCCGATGCCGAGCTCTTCCATCTTCTTCACGAGCGTCGCCTCGGTGAAGCGGGCGGGGGGCTCGGTGAAGTGCTGGCTGGTCTCGACGGAGGTGCGCGAGACCGCCTCGCCCTCGCTCATTGCCGGAAGGCGACGGCTTTCCTCGTCCTCCTCGTCGTCACGGCCTTCCTGGTAGAGCGTCAGGAAGCCGTCGAAGCGCACGACCGACCCGGTGGCCCGCAGCGTCGCGGAGCCCGCGGGTGCCTTCGCCGTGATGTCGATGGTGGTGCGCTCCAGCACGGCGCTTTCCATCTGCGAGGCGATGGTGCGTTTCCACACCAGTTCGTAGAGGCGCGCGGCGTCCGGGTCGAGGTAGCGCGCGACGTCGCGCGGATGACGCCAGAGTTCGGTCGGGCGGATGGCCTCGTGCGCCTCCTGGGCGTTCTTGGCCTTGGAGGAATAGTGGCGCGGCTTCTCCGGCACGTATTCCTCGCCGTAGCTCTTGCCGATCACCGAGCGGGCGGAGGCGATGGCCTCGCCGGCGATCTGGACGCCGTCGGTACGCATGTAGGTGATGAGGCCGACGGTCTCGCCGCCGATGTCCGCGCCCTCGTAGAGCTTCTGCGCGATCTGCATGGTGCGCGCGGCGGCGAAGCCGAACTTGCGCGAGGCTTCCTGCTGCAGCGTCGAGGTGGTGAAGGGCGGGGCCGGGTGGCGACGCTGGGGCTTCGATTCCACGCTGGCGACGTTGAGCGTCGCCGCCTCGATCAGGGCGGCGATACGGGCGGCCTCGTCGCCGTTGGGGATGTCGAGCCGACCGACCTTCTTGCCGTCCACCGCGGCCAGGCGCGCCTGGAAGGCGGCGCCGCCGGCGGAGGTCAGATTGGCCAGAACCGACCAGTATTCCTGTTTGACGAAACGTTCGATCTCCGCCTCGCGGTCGCAGACGAGGCGCAGGGCCACCGACTGCACGCGGCCGGCGGAACGGGCGCCGGGCAGCTTGCGCCACAGCACCGGCGACAGGGTGAAGCCCACGAGATAGTCGAGCGCGCGGCGGGCGAGATAGGCCTCCACCAGCGGCGCGTCGATGTCGCGCGGCTTTTCCATCGCCTCGAGAATCGACTTCTTGGTGATCGCGTTGAAGACGACGCGCTGGACCGGTTTGTCCTTGAGCGCCTTCTTCTGGTTCAGCACCTCGAGCACGTGCCAGGAAATGGCCTCTCCCTCGCGGTCGGGGTCAGTCGCGAGGATCAGGCGATCCGCGCCCTTGACGGCGCGCACGATGTCGTTGAGCCGCTTCTGCGACTTGGAATCCACATCCCAGACCATGGAGAAGTCGTGGTCGGGATCGACGGATCCGTCCTTGGCGGGGAGGTCGCGGACATGGCCGTAAGACGCAAGGACCTGATAGTTCGACCCAAGGTACTTGTTGATGGTCTTGGCCTTGGCCGGCGATTCCACAATGACGATATCCATGAGACCCCAAATGAAACGGGCCGCCCGGATGCCGTTCGGGCGGCGATACATGTCGGCTCCGGCATGTATGACGGATGCCGGACGATCCTCCATATGCCTTGCGCCTGTCAAATGACCTTTCAGCCGGGGAGGGTCAAGTGCGCCACATCACATAGATGCCATTGGACATGCCCGCGCAGGCGCCCGGGGAGGCGGAAGCCCCTAAAAACCGGACGGTACGGCAGCCCGCGGCGCCCGGACTTTCGCCCTTGCTCGGAGAAGCTGTGTGCAGGCGAGCCGTCACCTTGCGTCTCACCGTTCATAGCGTGTAACATGCCTGAAAAAAACTAGAGGTTGCAAATGCCCGAACAGCCGGAGATGCCGGCCTAACCATGGGTCTCATTATGCCTGTAGAGCACCCCAAAGACCGGTCCGAGGCAGCACGCTACTGCGCTCAGATCTGTCGCGAATTGCGCGACATTGCGGTCCATAATGAATTGACATTCCTCGCATATCTTCTCGAGATGGCACGTTCGGAAGCCTTCGACCGTCATGCGGATCTGGAGCAGGGCGAGACGTTTCGAAGCGTGAACGAGTAGCCTGTATCAGGGGTTGTGGTGCCTCTGGAGATCGGTCGTATTCGATCTCCTGCAACCGTGAACACCAAATGGTTGTGTTGTGGCTTTGCTCGCGTGAACGAGGCCCGTCCGTGTCGGGTCCGGGCCGCGTCAGCGCGCGTCGATGAGGCTGATCTTCTGCCCCCGGTGGCGCTCGACGCGTCCGGCGAGTTCCAGCTCCAGCACGATGACATGCACGGCGCGCGGTTCGAGGCCGGTGTAGCGGATGAGTTCGTCGAGTTCGACGGGGGCGGCTCCGAGCGCCGTGAGCACCCGCGTGCGCGCGCTGTCGTCCACCTCCAGGGGGGAGGGAACGGGTCGTGTCTCACGCTCCGGCTCCTCCATGTCGAAGGAGAACTCGCCCTGGCCGCGCGGATCGACATGGCTGAGCCCTTCCAGCACGTCGCCGGCCGAGGTGACGAGCGTGGCGCCGTCGCGGATGAGCCGGTTGCCGCCTTCCGAGCGCGGGTCGAGGGGGGAGCCCGGCACCGCGAAGACCTCGCGGTTCTGTTCGGCCGCGAAGCGTGCCGTGTGCAGGGAGCCGGAGGCGCGGGCCGCTTCTACGAGAACCGTGCCCAGCGATATGCCGGAGATGATCCGGTTGCGGCGGGGAAAGTCGCGCCCGCGCGGTTTCCAGCCGAAGGGCATCTCGCTCAGGATCGCGCCGCCACGCTCGATGATCGCCCGGTAGAGGTCGCGGTTCTCGTGCGGGTAGATGATATCGACGCCGCCGGCGACGACGGCGATCGTGCCGGTTTCCAGGCTAGCGCGATGGGCGGCGGTATCGATGCCGCGTGCAAGGCCCGATACGACCGTGTAGCCGGCGCGGCCCAGTTCGCCGGCCATTTCGGTTGCGATCTTCTGTCCCGCGAGCGAGGCATTGCGCGCTCCCACGATCGCAACCGTCGCGTGGCTGGCCAGACAGGCATTGGCGCCGATCACCGAGACGAGCGGCGGGGCGCCGTCGAGCCGGCGCAGTTGCGGCGGGTACCCCTCCTCGCCAAGGGCGCGGAAACGCCCGCCCACGGACTCCAGCGCCTCGATCTCGGCGCGGGCCTCATGCTCGGGCGTGACGCGGATGGTGCGTTTTCCGCCACGGGCCGAAAGGCTCGGCAGCAGCTCCAGCGCGCGTTCCGCCGAGCCGGCATGGTTGAGAAGTTCGCGGAAGGTGACGGGGCCGACGTTCTCGGAGCGGATCAGGCGCAGCCAGGCGACACGCTGGCGGTCCGTGAGTTCGCGCGAGGCCGGCCCGCGGCTCATCCCTTCTGCCCGATCTTGCCCTCGCGCCCCGACAGGAGCCTTGCGATGTTCTCCCGGTGCATGATCCACAGGAGCACGGTGAGAAGCGCCGAGACCTCCGCGATCTGCACCCGGTTGAACACCGCCCAGAGCAGCAGGGGCATCACGAGGCTGGCCACGAGAGCCGACAGCGAGGAATAGCGGAAGGCGAGCGCGACGACGATCCAGATCGCGGCGAAGGCAAGGGCGGCGGGCCAGTAGAGGCCGATCAGGATGCCGATGTAGGTGGCGACCCCCTTGCCCCCCTTGAAGCGCAGCCACACGGGAAAGAGATGGCCGAGGAACGCGCCGACGCCGGCGATCACGGCCGTGTCGGGTCCGCCGAAGCGGGCGGCCAGCAGCACGGCCGCCGTGCCCTTGAGCATGTCGCCGAGCAGGGTGAGGGCGGCGAGGCTCTTGCGCCCGGTGCGCAGCACGTTGGTGGTGCCGATGTTGCCCGACCCGATGGCGCGGATGTCGCCCTGGCCCGCCATGCGCGTGATGAGAAGGCCGAAGGGGATCGAGCCGAGCAGGTAGCCAAGCGCGAGAGCGGCGAGGTAATAGGGCCAGACGAGGCCCCAGCTGATCGGATCCGGCACGTCGAACCTCCGGTTGCGTCGGGCGATTATGCGTCGAGAATGTGCCCGGCGACAATCGTCGTCAGGACCTTGCCGGAAAACCGCGCCTCCTCGAAGGGCGTGTTCTTCGAGCGCGAGTGGAGCTTGTCCTTTTCCAGCAGCCAGGGGCGGTCGGGGTCGAAGATCACCACGTCCGCCGGTGCCCCGGGTGCAAGCCGCCCGCCCTCAAGGCCGAAGCGCCGCGCGGGGTTGATGGTCATGGCGGCGAGCAGCGTGAGAAGGTCCACGTCGCCGGCGTGCACGAGGCGCAGGCTCGCCGAGAGCAGGGTCTCCAGTCCGATGGCGCCGTCGGCGGCCTCGGCGAAGGGATGACGCTTGGTCTCCACGTCCTGCGGATTGTGTCCCGACACGAGAATGTCGATGGTCCCGTCGGCGAGACCGGCGACGAGCGCCTGCCGTTCCTCCTCCGAACGCAGCGGCGGCGACATCTTGAAGAAGGTGCGATAGGGGCCGATGTCGGTCTCGTTGAGGGTGAGGTGATTGACGGAGGTCGCCGCGGACACGTCCAGGCCGGCCTCCCTTGCACGGGCAAGCGCCCGCACGCTTTCGCCGCAGGAAATCGTCTCCGCGTGGTAGCGCCCGCGTGTCAGGCCGACGAGCCTGAGATCGCGCTCCAGCATGATGATCTCCGCCTCGCGCGGGATCGAGGGCAGGCCCTTCCAGCTTGCCGAAAGGCTCTCGTTCACCACGCCGGCGCCGGCAAGGTCCGGGTCTTCCGTGTGGTGCATGACCAGCGCGTCGAAGTCGCGGGCGTAGGTCAGCATCCGGCGCATGATGCCGGCATGGGTGACCGAGTGTCGGCCGTTCGAGAAGGCAACCGCGCCGGCGTCCTGCAACAGGCCTATTTCCGCCATTTCCTCTCCGGCCAGGCCCTTGGTCAGGGCCGCGAGGGGATGAACGTTGACGATGGCCGTGTCGCGGGCGCGCCGCAGCATGAAATCGACCAGCGCCGGATCGTCGATCACCGGATCGGTTTCGGGGGCGGTGAGGATCGTGGTGACGCCACCGGCGGCGGCCGCGCGGCTGGCGCTGGCCAGCGTCTCGCGGTGTTCGGCGCCCGGTTCGCCCACCACGACACCGACGTCGATGAGGCCGGGCGCCACGACCGCGCCGTCGAGGTCGATCACCCGCGCGCCGTCCGGGGCGCCCTGGTTCAGGGCCTCAGGGCCGGAAGCCAGAACGCGGCCCTCCGCAAGGATCACGGAACCGGGTGCGTCGAGGCCGCGCTCGGGATCGATCACGCGGGCGTTTGCCAGCACGATCGGGCTTGGGGTTTCCGCCATGTCCGGGCTCCTCAACTGTTGGGCAGGTGGGCGGAGAGCGCCTCGAGAACGGCGATGCGCACGGCGACGCCCATCTCGACCTGCTCCCGGATCAGGCTTTGCGGGCCGTCGGCGATCTCGGGGTCGATCTCCACGCCCCGGTTCATGGGGCCGGGATGCATGACGAGCGCATCCTCCCTGGCCGCCTTCAGCTTTTCCCGGTCGAGACCGTAGTAGCGGAAGTACTCCCGGACAGAGGGAATGAACGCGCCCTGCATCCGCTCGCGCTGGAGGCGCAGCATCATGACGATGTCCGCGTCCTTCAGGCCCTCGCGCATGTCGTGATGCACCTCGACGCCCATGCCGGCGATGCCGTTCGGAAGCAGGGTGGAGGGAGCGACGACCTTCACCCGCGCGCCGAGCGCGTTGAGCAGGATGATGTTGGAGCGGGCCACGCGTGAATGCAGGATGTCGCCACAGATGGCGACCGTCAGACGCTCGACCCGCCCCTTGTGGCGGCGGATCGTGAGGGCGTCGAGGAGGGCCTGCGTCGGGTGCTCGTGGGCGCCGTCGCCGGCGTTGATGACCGAACATCCGACCTTCTGCGCCAGCAGATGCACCGCGCCGGCGGCGTGGTGGCGCACGACGATGATGTCCGGGTGCATGGCGTTCAGCGTCGCCGCCGTGTCGATCAGCGTCTCGCCCTTCTTCACCGAGGACGAGGCGACCGACATGTTCATGACGTCGGCGCCGAGGCGCTTGCCGGCGATCTCGAAGGAGGACTGGGTGCGTGTGGAGGCCTCGAAGAAGAGATTGATCTGGGTCCGGCCTCTCAGCACGGACTTCTTCTTCTCCACCTGCCGGCTGATCTCGACCGCCTCTTCGGCGCGGTCCAGCAGGGACAGGATCTCGTGCGGCTGCAGGCCTTCGATGCCCAGCAGGTGGCGGTGCGGAAAGGCGTCCGCGGCGCGGGTCGTTTGTGCGCTCATCAAAGCCTACCCTATAGGGGCTCCGCGGCCGGCGCTCAAGCGTCACGCCGCGGTTTCTCCACCGCTCGTGCCCTACAGCGCGATCAGGAAGACGATCGGCATCGTCACGGCGGCGGAAAGGGTCTGCAACGTCAGGATCTCGGCCATCAGCGGTGCGTCGCCGCCCATCTGGCGGGCGAGAAGGTAGGAGGCGCCGGCGGCGGGAACCGACATGGAGATCATCACCGCCGCGAGGGCCGGGCCGGTGATCCCGATCAGCATGGCGAAGCCGAAGCCGAAGAGCGGCATCAGCATCAGCTTGAGGATCAGCGCGGAGGTGAGCGCGGGGCCGGGACGGCGCAGGGCGCGCAGGTCGAGACCCGCGCCGACGCAGACGATGCCGACGGGGAGCGCGGCGCTTCCCAGCATGTCCAGGGTGGACCAGGCGATTTCCGGCAGCGGCAGCCCCGAGGCATTGGCCAGCAACCCGGCGCCGGTCGACCAGATGAAGGGATTGCGGGCAAGGTCGAGCAGGATCTTGTGCGCGCCCGGCGCCTCGCCGCTGGCGAAGCGCGACAGCACCAGAACGCACAGCACGTTGATCAGCGGGATCATGGCGACGATGGCGACGGCCAGCAGCGCCAGGCCCTCGGGGCCGAGCATGTTCTCCGCGATCGCCATGGCGACGAAGGTGTTCCAGCGCACCGATCCCTGGAAGATGGAGGTGAAGCGCGGTCCGCTGATGCCGAATCGTGCGGCAAGGACCGGCCGCAGCACGAGCGCCGTCGCCGTCATCGCCAGCACCGAGAGCATCAGCGTCGCGCTCATGCCGAAGGCGGGAAGCGCCATGAAGTCCGTGCGGGCCACGGCCGCGAAGACGATGGAGGGAAAGAACAGGAAGTAGGCGACGCGTTCCACGCCGCGCCACTGGTCGCCGGTGATGATCCCCAGCCGTGCGACCAGGTGACCGGCGGCAATGACCAGAAGCACCGGCAGGAGGGCGTCGAGGATGGCGCTCATGGCGCGCGGTCCCCTTCGCGCGGAGCCAGCCGGGAAAGGCGGTCGAGGAATCCCTGCAGGATGTAGGCGGCGGCCATCTTGTCGACGAGTTCGGCACGGCGCGCGCGCGAGCGGTCGGCCTCGATCAGCGTGCGGGTGACGGCGGCCGTCGACAGGCGTTCGTCCCAGGCTGTCATGGGAAGCTCGGTGAGGGCGGAGAGGTTGCGCGCGAAGGCGCGCGTCGCCTGAACGCGCGGGCCTTCGCTGCCGTCCATGTTGAGCGGCAGGCCGAGAACGAGACCCGTCACTTCCTGCTTGCGGCAGATGTCGAGCAGGGCGGCCGCGTCGACGCCGAACTTCTTGCGCCGGATGGTTTCCATGGGCGTGGCGATGCCGCGCCCCAGGTCCGAAAGCGCCAGCCCGATGGTCTTCGTGCCGAGATCGAGCCCGATCAGGCGCCCGATACGGGGCAGGCGGGCCGCGAAATCCTCGTGCGGCAGAAGTTGGTCGCTTGTCATGCTCGTCGGCCCTGCATCGGAATCCCGCCCGCCGGCGCTCGCGTGTCCCCGGCCGTCGCCGGTGCGAATCGGCGACATGAGGCGAAAACGCCATGAAGCCGGCCCGTCGTGTCCCCGGAATGTCCGGCGGGTTCAGGGCAGGTTTGGCTGGCGTGTTCCGGCTGGGGGCGGGAGCGCGCGCGAAGGCGGGATCCTGCCATGTGTGGCGCCCTCCTTATCATGCCCCCCGTCCGGCGAACAGGCCGGCCATTGCCGTTCGCGATGCCGGCGCTAGGGTGTGTCGGGAAGCGGGGCCGCGCGGGTGGCCCCGGCAGCCAGCATTACGGGAGAGCACACCATGAAGCTGACCTACCTTGGACACTCCGCCTTTCGCGTCGACATTTCGGGAGCCTCGATTCTCATCGATCCGTTCCTGACCGGGAACCCCTCGTTCCCCAAAGGCATGACGGTCGAGCAGGCCTCGGAAGGCGTGACGCACATTCTCCTGACCCACGGCCATGACGATCATGTGGGCGATGCGGTGGAGATCGCCAGGCGCACCGGCGCGCAGCTCACCGCCAACTTCGAGATCTGCATGTGGCTGCAGTCGAAGGGTGTCGAGGCCCTCAACCCCATGGGCTGCGGTGGTCACATCGACGTCGGTCCGTTCTCGGTGGCGCTGACGCAGGCGCATCACACCTCGTCGTCCCAGGCGGAAGGGCTGCCGGCAATCTATCTCGGCCAGCCGAACGGAATCGTCGTTCACGCCAAGGGCGAGCCGACGCTCTACCACATGGGCGATACCGACATCTTCGGCGACATGGCCCTGGTCAACGAACTGCACGCGCCCAAGGTCGCCATCGTGCCGATCGGCGACCGCTTCACGATGGGCGCGAAGAGCGCGGCGCTCGCCTGCAAGCGCTATTTCGACTTCGACGCGATCATTCCCTGCCACTACGGCACCTTCCCGATTCTCGACCAGAGCGCGGATGCCTTCGTCGAGGCCATGGGTGGGGATGCCGCCAGGGTGAAGGTGACCGCGCCCGGCGGATCGCTCAGCGTCTGACCGGTGCCGCGCGGATCCCGTCCAGGGGCCGGTTCCGACTCGACAGGGTGAGAATGTTCACTTAATGTTCTCATTTGTTCGAGAGAGGGAAAGAGCGGCATGGCGGGTGAGCTTCAGGGCAATGCGGCGATCGCGGGAGCGGTCGCCGCCCAGATCAGGGCGCAGGACGAGACGATCCGTTCGGGCCTTGGCGAGCGGCTGCCGCGCCGCATGGGCGTGTCCGGCGGTGCGGCCTCCTTCCGCTCGCGTCTCGATGACTACCTGACGCGCCTGATGCGCGGCGAACTGGAAGCCGCGGTCGAGGCGCATTTCGCGCCCGAGGGCCGCCTTTATGAAAACGGCGGCCTGCGAGCGGAAGGAGCGGAGGCCGTGCGTCGCAAACTTGCCCCCGTGGCGCGCCGGCATGCCATGCTGCGCGGCACGCTCGATGGGCTCGAGTGCGACCGTTTCGCGGGCACGGCAACCTTTTGCATCCGTTTCGACGGGGTCGACGTGGATGGCCGGATCCTGCGCGAGGAGGTGACCTTTCGCCAGCGCTGGCATCTGGGCCGCATCGTGGAGGAGCATCAGGAGCGGCGGACGGAAGCCGGCGCGCATCGCGCCCAGGGGCCGATCCGCGCGCCGCTGCGGCTTGTCGCGGGCGCGGGCGCGGTGCTATAGGCGCAGGCGAGACGGGGCGGGCGCCGTCCCTGAAAGTGGCAAGCGGAGAGCAGACCATGTCCGTCGACATCGACACGGTGAAGCGCGTTGCGCATCTGGCGCGGATCAAGGTGAGCGAAGGCGAGGCGGCCCAGATGACCGGCGAGCTCAACAACATTCTCGCCTTCGTCGAGCAGCTCGGCGAGGTCGATGTGAGCGGCGTCGAGCCGATGACCTCTGTCGTCCATCAGGACATGAAGAAGCGCGAGGACGTGGTCAGCGACGGCGGCTATGCGGAGAAGGTCGTGGGCAACGCGCCGGCGTCGGAAGACAATTTCTTCATGGTTCCCAAGGTCGTGGAATAATCCATGGACGTTTTGATCGCCATCGAGAGCCCGCTGTCGGACGACATGCGGGCGATGATCGGCGATCTCGACGCCGTGCTTGCGGACCTGACGCCGCCCGAGCACTGCTATCACATGAGCGTGGAGGAGATGGCGGGCGCGGACACCACCGTCTTCACCGCGCGGGATGGAGACGGCGCGCTTCTCGCGTGCGGGGCGCTGCGGCGGCATGGGGCGGGCACGGATCGCATTGGCGAGGTGAAGCGCATGTTCACCCGACCGCGGGCTCAGGGGCATGGCCTTGCCGGACGCATTCTCGGGTGTATCGAGGCGCTGGCGCGGGANGAGGGCATCGCCCGTCTCGTGCTGGAGACCGGCGACCGGCATCACGCCGCCTGGCGCGTTTACGAGCGGGCCGGCTTCACCCGGTGCGGCCCCGTTCTGGACTATCCCGACACGCGCTTCTCGGTGTTTTACGAGAAGCTGTTGACGGGCGAGGCTTGACGCGGGGCGCTGGGGGCGGGACAAGCGCAGCCTGAGCCCTTCGAGCATGAGACTTCCCAGCGAGACGGATACATGAGCGAGCTGACGAAACTGACCCTGGCCGAGGCGCGCGACGCGCTGAAGGCGCGCGACATCAGCGCGGTGGAACTCACCGACGCCCATCTTGGCGCGATCGAGACGGCCAATCCGAAGCTCAACGCCTATGTGGCCGTCACCGGCGACAAGGCACGGGCCATGGCGGAAGCCTCCGACAAGCGGCTTGCCGGCGGCTCGGCGGGCCGTCTGGAGGGCGTGCCGCTCGGCGTGAAGGATCTCTTCGCCACCGAGGGCGTCCACACCCAGGCCTGCAGTCGCATCCTGGAAGGCTTCAGGCCGCCGTACGAATCGACCGTCACCGCCAACCTGTGGGCGGACGGTGCCGTGATGCTCGGCAAGCTCAGCATGGACGAGTTCGCCATGGGCTCGTCCAACGAGACCTCCTGCTACGGCCCGGTCGTCAACCCGTGGCGCGCGGAAGGCTCCGACGAGGCGCTGGTTCCCGGCGGGTCCTCGGGCGGATCGGCGGCCGCCGTTGCCGCCTTCACGTGCCTCGGCGCCACCGCGACGGACACCGGCGGCTCGATCCGCCAGCCGGCCGCGCTCACCGGCACGGTCGGCATGAAGCCGACCTACGGCCGCTGCTCGCGCTGGGGCATCGTCTCCTACGCCTCGTCGCTCGACCAGGCGGGGCCGATCACCCGGACCGTGCGCGACAACGCGATCCTGCTGTCGTCCATGGCCTCGGTCGACGCGAAGGACACCACCTCCGTCGACGCGCCCGTGCCCGACTACGAGGCCGCCGTGGGCCGGTCCGTGAAGGGCCTGCGCATCGGCATTCCGGCCCAGTACCGGGTCGAGGGGCTGGCGCCCGAGGTCTCCGCCCTTTGGGAGCAGGGCATCGCGTGGCTGAAGGAAGCCGGTGCCGAGATCGTCGACATCGAGCTGCCGCACACGAAATACGCGCTGCCGGCCTATTACATCGTGGCGCCGGCGGAAGCCTCGTCGAACCTCGCGCGCTACGATGGCGTCCGCTACGGCCTCAGGGTGCCCGGCGACGACATCGTCGACATGTACGAGAACACCCGCGCGGCCGGTTTCGGCGCCGAGGTGAAGCGCCGCATCCTGATCGGCACCTATGTGCTGTCGGCCGGCTATTACGACGCCTACTATCTCAAGGCGCAGAAGGTCCGCTCGCTGATCAAGCGCGACTTCGACCTGGCCTTCGAGGCCGGCGTCGACGCGATCCTGGCGCCCGCGACGCCGGATGCCGCCTTCGCGCCCGGCGCGGTCACGGATCCGGTGCAGATGTACCTGCTCGACATCTTCACCGTCACGGTGAACATGGCCGGCCTGCCGGGCCTTGCCGTGCCGGCCGGGCTCAACGGCAAGGGACTGCCGCTCGGGCTCCAGCTCATCGGCCGCCCGTTCGGCGAGGAGACGCTCTACAGCCTCGGCCAGGTCATCGAGGAGGCCGCCGGCCGCTTCGAGCCGGCGAAGTGGTGGTAAGCGCGCGCGACTCGATTTCAGGCGGGTTTTTTCGAAAAATTGCGCGAAACTTGCGCGAAAGTTTTTCAGGCTGATGCCTGATGAAAAGGCCCGGACGGCATCTCGTCCGGGCCTTTTGCGTTGACGTTTTGCGTTGCCATTTTGTGTGATCGGGCGTGGTGTTGTCCCCGCCCGGACGCAACTGTCCGGCGCGGGGATTTTCGCGGCCCCTCAGCTTGCCGCCGCGCGGCGCCAGGTGAGCGCGAGAGCGGCGGCGCCGATCATGGCCGTGCCGCCGGCCCGGTTCACCATGCGGCGCACGGAGGGGCGCGTGAGCCGGTTGCCGACGGCCGCCGCCATGAGACCGTAGGCGGCGGCGTTGAGGGCCGCGAGGCCGACGAAGGTCGCCTCCAGGATCACGGTCTGGGCAAGCAGGGGGCGGGCCGGATCCACGAAGAGCGGCAGGAAGGCGACGAAGAAGACGATGCTCTTGGGATTGAGCGCCGTGACCGCGAAGGCGTGAAAGGCGATGCGGCCGAGCCCTTTCGCATCCCGGGCGGCCTCTTGCGCCGGGGACGCGCCGGCGCCGGCGTCCGTCTGCGGCGCGGCGTCGGGCACGGGCGCGCGCCAGAGCTTGACCCCGAGCCAGGCGAGATAGGCGGCGCCGACCCACTTCAGCGCGGTGAAGAGCGTCGCCGAGGTCGCGAGCAGCGCGCCGAGGCCCAGCATCGACGCGGTCATGGCGGTGAGATCGCCGAGCGCCACGCCGATCACGACGGCGGCGGCGACGGAACGGCCGTGGCTGAGGGCGTAGGACACCACCAGCAGGATCGTCGGGCCGGGAATGGCCAGCATGACGAAGGAGGCGGTGGCGAAGGCAAGCCAGGTATCGAACGACATGGGAAACCTCTCGTTGAACCTCTCGAGCAATCCATACTTTTCGCGGTTTGAAAACCCTGTCGCGCAAAGGCGCACCGCGCTGCCGCGCACTTGCCGGCAAGCGGACGGGGAAAGCGCGGGGACACTCTTTGGGGGACACTCTTGGGGGGAGCCTGACGGGGACGGGAATGCGGGAAACGCCCCGGACCGAGCGGCCCGGCGGCGCGCGTGGCGGGAGCTTTCGGACGCATGAAAATGCTGGTAGACTTTTCCTGCTTGAAAATGGTGAGGAAAATCAGTCGCCTTCGGGAAGGGTGTTCCCCGCACACGCGGGGATGAACCGCCTGCGGAACGCGGCAACATCGCCAGCAATACGTGTTCCCCGCACACGCGGGGGGGGGGCCGCTCCCCCGGTCCGCGCCGGGGGAGCGGTTGTCTTTCGCCGTTACCGGTTGTTCGCCTGCGCGCGCACGCGCTGCAGCCCGAGCCGTGTGATGCGGTAGGGCAGGGCGCGGGCGGAGGCGATGTAGCGCCGCCGCTTGAGCTTGCGGAACAGCTCCAGCGTCAGGTCGTCGCGATACCAGCCCTCGCGCGTGACAAGGGTGACATCCTCGATGCGGCCGCGATCGTTCTTCTCGACCCGGATCGCGCCGCCTTGAGCGAGCAGGTGCAGGACCCGCTGCTCGGCCTTTGATATGTCCATGAAAAACCTGGAAATTGATGCAGGACGGCAGTCGCCGCAGCCCCTTCGCGTGCGGCGTCGCCAGTCAAGGGCCCGTCCTTCCACGGACGGGCGTTACCGGGTCTCCCGGCTGCTGCGCATCAAATCTCCATGTGTCGAACACGCCGCCCTTGCGGCGCGCGCGATCCTCATATGGCGCGAGGGGCGACAAGGTGCAAGAGGCTGGCTTGACTCCGTCATATAACCGGAAATATAGTTATTTCATGAGGGCCGATCTGAAGATGACGAAAGCGGCGCGGGCACTGGCCGCGCTTGGACATGAAGCCCGGCTGAGCGTGTTCCGGCTGCTGGTGCGCAGCGGTCACGACGGGCTCAACGTTGGCGAGATCAGCGCGCATCTGGACATGCCCGCCTCGACGCTCGCGCATCATCTGCGCGCCCTGGTCGGGGCCGGACTCGTGGTGCAGGAGCGGCACGGGCGGGTGATCCTCAACCGGGCCGATTTCGAGGCCATGGATGAACTGGTCGGCTTCCTCGGCGAGGAATGCTGCAAGGGTGTGCGGTCCGCGAGCGATGTGGCGTGATCTCTTTTTGGTCAAAATAACCACAAACCTAGGTATATCGATATGACTGACGTGAACCTGAGACACGCTTCCCCCGGACCTCTCGTCCTGCGCGGCCTGTGGCGTCGCGAGAAACCCTGGCTCGCGGTCGCCGCGATCCTTCTTGTTCTGGCGGTCGTGGCGCCGGCACAGGCCGGGGCGAGCCTCCGGTTCGTGGCGGTCTCCCTGCTGGACACCGCGCCCTACCTGCTCTTGTCCATCGCCATTGCCGCCTATGTGACGGCAAGCGGGGCGGACGCGCTCGTCGCGCGCGTCTTTTCCGGTGCGCCGATGACGATGATCGCGGTCGCGGCGCTTTTCGGTGGCCTTTCGCCCTTCTGTTCCTGTGGCGTGATCCCGCTGATCGCGGCGCTTCTGGCCATGGGCGTGCCGTTGTCGGCGGTGATGGCGTTCTGGCTGGCGTCGCCGGTGATCGACCCGTCCATGTTCGTGCTGACCGCCGGGCTCCTCGGTCTCGACTTCGCGGTTGCAAAGACGTTTGCCGCCGTCTTTCTCGGACTTTTCGGGGGCTATGCCACCCATGTCCTGATGCGAAACGGGTTCCTTGACGCGCCCCTTCGCAAGGGTGTGGGCAATGGCGGTTGCTGCGGCGCCTCCGCGCGCACGCCCAAACCGGTGACCTGGGCATTCTGGCGGGACCCGCAAGGACGCGCGCGGTTCGCCCGCGAGGGGCTGTCGGTGACCCTGTTTCTCTTCAGGTGGCTGACGTTGGCTTTCCTGCTCGAAAGCCTGATGCTGGTCTATGTTCCCCAGGCCTGGATCGCGGAAACGCTCGGCGGCACGGGCCTGTGGCCGGTCGTCCTGGCGACGCTGGTGGGCGTGCCCGCCTATCTCAACGGCTACGCCGCGCTGCCGCTCGTTTCCGGGCTGATCGGGCAGGGCATGGACCCGGGGGCGGGCTTGTCGTTCCTGGTGGCCGGCGGTGTCACGTCGATCCCGGCCGCAATCGCCGTCTTCGCGCTCGTGCGCCTGCCGGTCTTCGTGCTGTATCTCGCCTTTGCCCTTGCAGGCTCCCTGGCAAGCGGGCTGGTGTATCAGGCGTTTCTGGCGGGCTGAGGCCGGAACTTCCGGATGACAGGCACCCCGCCTGTCATCCGGCCGTCATGCCCCGGGAAATATAGAACCGTCTTGAGATGTGAATTGCGATGTCTATCATGTGCCCCAAAGGCATTTTGCGGCTGGGGAAAATGAATTCATGAAGCAATACATTCGTTATTTCGCGATTTTCTATCTCGCATTGACGATGGCCTCGACCGCCTCGGCGGACACGGGATTTTCCGACCAGGGGACCTTCNAGGTCGACGGTCTGACTTTTGTTCCCAGCATCAGGGGCCTTCCCTGGTGCCGGCCGGACACGACCTTCGCCTACAAGGGCGCGCGCGAACTCGTCGACGAGGGGAGCGTTTCGAAGCTTTTCCCGATGTTCGAGGTCTTCGGCAAGGAGCTCAGGAAGGCGTGCCCGGAGGCACGCTCGATCGCCTATACGACCATCTCGACGTTCGGCCAGCCGAGTTTCTGCTGCTTCAGTGTCCGGGCGAAGGACTTCGTTCCGGTCCGCTTTTCCGAGGCGCGTCCCCTGCTGCCGGATGAGCCGGTTTACGAGTGCGACCGTCTTGCGGCGCATCCCAACGACATCACGGCGCCCAAGGACGTGACGGCCATGCTCGAACCGGAGATGGATGCCGCCAGCGCCGTTGCCGCCTGTGAGGCCGATGTCGCCGACCACCCGGATATTCCCCGTCTTCACTTCCAGCTCGGGCGCGCCCTGCTGATGAACGGTCAGCACGATGCGGCCTTCAAGGAATTCCGCAAGGCGGAGCGGGCCGGCCATGCCCTGGGGATCCTTTACCTCGGCCACTCCTATGCCAACGGATGGGGCGTGAAGAAGGACCTCGGACCGGCCAACCAGCTCTGGCGCGTCGGCGGCAGGCTCGGCGGTCATACCCCCGACGCGCGCAAGCTCGAGGTCGCGGTCGCCCGGGCCACCGGCGGCAAGGCCCGCTACATCTGCCCCCGCGATGTCGACGACCGTGAATGCGCGGAGCGTGAATACTGGGCGCAGTTCCGGTCGAGCCTGAGTTCCGACGAACGCAGGCGAATCGAGCGGATGTTCACCGACGTGTCTCCCGGTTTCCGGGAGCTGTTCGTGAGTTTCTATGGGGCGGATTTCGCCGGTCTGGAGCAGATCAAGCGGCAGCGCATCGTCGCGGCGACGGGACGCGACACCGCCGTCGGGCTGGTGGCCGGGCTGTTCCGGGGGCTGAAAACGCGAATCAACGACGAGGCCCGCAAGGCGCGCTGGGAACCCGTGGTCGCCCAATACGCGCTGATCAAGAGCAATGCGGTGGGCCTGTGCGGCGAGCGGGGCAGGCAGTTCGCGGTGGACCAGAAGTTGGTTCGCACCTGGCGCAACGGCTTCGGCGTCGTTGTCGACCGCACGACCCAGGACCGGGGACGGACGTATTTCTCGGTTCCGGCGAAATTCGCCGATGTCGTCAAGCGAGCTGAAACGACGGGGGAAGCTGCCACCTACGCCAGCGGCATCCGCCGGATGATCCAGCGGAATGGTGGCTGCGGCTCGCGGGNTCTCAGGCAGCTTGAAGACAACATGCTGGCCTATCAATCCTGGAAGCCGAAGCGGAACTAGGCAGCGGACTCATGAAGAAGGCGTGTCCGGCGGGGCCGCGAGAGGCGCTTTCGACCCGGTTTCCTTTTTTGCCGGGCGGGCCTACAACGGCAGCATGATGATGCAAGACACGCTTTCCGTCCTGTTCGGGCTTGCCGGCCTTGCCAACCCTTTCGCGCTGCTGATCGGCGGCACGCTCGGCTGGTTCGCGGACGCACGCGCCAAGCTCGTGATCGCGGGCATCGCCGCCGCGGCGCTCAGCCTGTTGCTCGACGTTTCGATGAACTTCAGCGGCATCGCGCCGGTGGGCGGCTATGAGGGCGGACCGCTGGCCGTGCTGCCCTTCCGCTTCCTGGGCGGAGCGCTGGCCGCCACGCTGGTGCACGGTCTGCGCAACCGCGCCAAAGGCCGCAAGTAGCCACACCGCCGCGTTCGCGCGGCTCCCGTCTCCCGGAGAAGTGAAGATGGCCTCGTCCGTTGTCGCCTATGCGGCGCTTGCCGTCGCCGTGTCGCTGGAGGTGGTGGGAACCACCGCGCTGCAGCAGTCGCAGCAGTTCACGCGCCCACTGCCCACGCTGATCATGGCCGCGTGCTATCTGGGCGCGTTCTATTTCCTGTCCGTGGTGTTGAAGACGATCCCCGTCGGCATCGCCTATGCGATGTGGAGCGGTCTCGGAATCGTGCTGATCTCGGGCGTGGGATACGTGCTGTTTCGACAGTCGCTCGACGTGCCGGCGCTGATCGGCCTTGGCCTCATCATCGCCGGCGTCATCGTCGTCAACGTCTTCTCCTCGTCCATGCCGCACTGACATCGGCGCCGGATACGGGGGACGCGCGCCTGCCTCAGATCTGGAACGGCACCCGCCGCGAGGCGCGACGGCGCCAGTCGGCGAAGAGGTCGGCATTGGGGCAGTAGCCGGGCGCGCGCTCGGCCCCCTCGGCGTTGTCCTCGAGCCACTGCGAGCACTCCTGCGGCCGCGTGCAGCTCAGGCAGTTTCCGGCCGCGCGACGCAGGCTGGCCTCAAGGCTCAGCGACTCGGGCATTCCCTCCGTCGCGCCGACGGTGCGCATCATCTCGCCCATCAGCCGCGCGCGCTCGTCCATCCGCTTCAGCAGTCCCATTTTCGTCTCCCGTCCGTGATATCGCGAGGGCTTGCGCCCCGGTTCGGCCCGTGGCCGATGCGCCTTGCGCGTGCGCGCAAGGCGGTGTCACACTGCGCCTGTCGGCGGACCGGGGAATTGACCAAGGTCAAACCGGCGGCGAAATTCGGCGTGCCGCGCCCGGCGCGCGCCGCCTGTCCAGGGAGAGGCGCCAGGCCGTGTCAGTGTCCCGCATCTCGACGCCCACGGGCGTCGTTCCGGTCACGCCGGTGACCCGCCTGCCGCCGCTGGCCGTCGGCGACCTCATCGCCGTGCGCGTCGCCCGCCACATGGGCGAGGGCGTGATGCGGCTCGTCTCGGGCGGCGGAGGCGGCTTTCAGCTCGACGTGGAGGGGCAGGAAATGCTGCCCGTGGGAAGCCGCGCGCTCCTTTCCGTCGAGGGCAAACCCGGCGAACAAAGGCTCTCGGTGCGCGCGGACACCTCCGTGCCGCCACAGGCGGCGACCAGCCCCGCCGCCGCGCGCATGGCCGATCTCGCAACCCGCCTTGCCGCCGATCAGGACGGACTCGCCCCGCTCTATGCCGGGCTGTCGGCGCTCGTGCAGTCGCTGGGGGGCGGTCAGCGGGCGCTGCCGCCCGGGCTGGCGCAGGCGATCTCGACGCTGTTCGGGATGCAGCTTTCGGCCGGGGCGCTGGAGGGGAGGACCCTGCGGGAGGCGGTCCGCAACGTTTCGGGCGGGCGGCTCGGCTCCGTGCTGGCCGATCTCGCGGCAAACCTCGAAGGGGCGGCCGGNGGGCGCGAGGCGCAACCGCGACAGGCGACACCGCCGCCGCTTCCAGGCCTTGCCCGCCACCTGGGCGGGGAGGGGGCCGAAAAGGCCAGTCCGGCGCTGACCGCCGCCCTTGCCGCCCACGACGGAAAAGAGGTGGNCGCGCTGCTTCTGGCCAAGACGCTCGCGGCGCTGGCCCGTGCCCGTTTCGCGGGGCTCGCCTCGCGCGGGCTTGTCGGCGATCCGCCCGGCGAGGGCGCACGGGGAGCGGATCAGGTGATCCTGCTGCCGCTGGCGGTGTCGCCGGGCGTGATGTTGCTGGAACTGCGGATCGGACGCGACGACACGCCCGGCCACGAGGGGGAGGGCGCCCATCCCGCCTTTCGCCTGCGGTTCGGCCTGGACAGTCCGGACGGCGGCGCGGTGGAGGGGCTTGCGGGCCTCGACGGGCGGAGGTTCTTCGCCCATCTGTCCGTCGAGCGTGACGAGACGCGCCTGCGCCTGGCGCGCGAACTGGGCGAGATCCGCACCGGCCTTTCCGCGCTCGGCCTCGAGGTCGCGGACCTGCGTGTCGTTGCCATGGCCGCCGATCCGCCCGACCCTGGGCATGAGGCGGCAAGCTCCGGCCAGCTCGTGGACCGTGTGTCATGAGCGGGCAGGACGGACCTGCCGCGCCCTCCGGTCCGGGCGTGGCGCCAACGGCACAGTCGGCCGCCCTTGCCTACGACCAGGCGGGGGCACCGCGCGACACGGCGCGTGCACGCGGCGAGCTCGCGGCACGGCTGCTGGCGGATGCGGTCGCGAACGGCGTGTCGGTGGAGGATGACGCCGCCCTTGCCGACCTGATGGCGAGCGTGCCGTTCGACGAGGACGTGCCGGCCGAGCTTTTCGAGGCGGTGGCGCTGATCCTGCGGCACGTGCTGGACCTGCCGAGGTCCTCCGGCGGCTGAAGGGCGGGACAACTGCCGCGATCGGCGGTGTTGCCGTTTCCGCTGGCGGAAAATGCAAAGCATGTCCGCGTCGATTGCGCCCACACTCGCACTCCCCGGTTCCCGATGGCAGCTTCGGATACGCGAGGAGTGTCCGCCTGATTGAGGCTGGCAACCGGAAAGAGGCCCGCAACAGGCCGGCCGATCTTTCCCGTTACGGCAGTGACGGCCCTGGCGCGCCGACGCCAGGGTGTTTTCGGGCTCATCCTTCACCACACCGCTGCCGTCGACAATCCGGGATATCGGGCAATGCTCAGACCTGGAGATGAAAATTGAAGATAAAGGCGGCACTTGCAGGCGTCATGTTCGCGACGTCCGTCACCATGGCCGGAGGCGGTTTCGCACAGGCGAAGGACCTCACTCAGGCGGAAGCGAACGAGATCGCGGTCGAAGCCTATCTCTATCTGTATCCGCTCATCACCATGGACCTGACGCGCAGGCAACTGGTCACCGTCAAGGCCGGTCCGGGGTCCATGGGCGGTTACGAGAACTGGTTCGCCAACATTCCGGCCTATCCCACGGCGGATGAAAAGTCGGTCGTGCGACCCAATTTCGACACGCTCTATTCCTCGACGTTCCTCGATCTCCAGAAGGAGCCGATGATCGTCTCCGCGCCCGACACCGACGGACGCTACTACCTCCTGCCGATGCTCGACATGTGGACGAATGTCTTCGCGTCGCCGGGCTCGCGGACCACCGGAACGCAGGCCGCGACCTTCCTGGTCACCGGTCCCGGCTGGGAGCCGGAGGATGGCTCGGAGCTCGGCAAGGACTTCGCCGGGAAGCTCGGCCTCCCCGAGGAGACCCAGCTCCTCGAGGCTCCGACGAACCATGTCTGGATCATCGGGCGGACCAAGACGGACGGCCCCGCCGACTATGAGGCCGTTCACAAGATCCAGGCCGGCTACAAGGTGACGCCGCTGTCCAAATGGGGACAGGAGGTTTCCCGGCCGCCTTACGCGCCGGATCCGACCGTCGACACGAAGACCCCGCCGAAGAAGCAGGTCGATTCGATGGCCGGCAAGGANTACTTCACCTACGGCCTGGANCTNATGAAGGTNGAGCCGCCGCACAACATCGACCAGCCGATTCTGGCGCGCATGTCCCGTCTCGGGTTCGAGGTGGGCGAGAGCTTCGACTTCGACGCGGCGAGCCCGATCGTGCAGTCCGCGCTCAAGGCCGCGCCGGGCACGGCGCAGAAGCTGATGGCCTGGAAGAGCCCGCGCATCTCGAATGTCGAGAACCAGTGGTCGATGGACGTCGAGATGGTGGGTGTCTACGGCGCCTATTATCTCAAGCGGGCGATCATGACCCAGATCGGTCTCGGCGCGAACCTGCCGGAAGACGCCGTCTATCCGATTGCCATGACGGACGGCGATGGCAACCCGCTCGACGGAGCCAACAACTATGTCCTGCATTTCGATGCGGACGACATTCCGCCGGTCAATGCCTTCTGGTCCGTCACGATCTACGACAACGACGGCTACCAGGTCGCCAACAGCCTGAACCGCTTCGCCCTTTCAAGCTGGATGCCGATGCAGAAGAACGAGGACGGTTCGCTCGACCTCTACTTCCAGCATGAGAGCCCCGGCAAGGACAAGGAAGCCAACTGGCTGCCGGCCCCGGATGGTCCGTTCAACGTGACCATGCGGCTCTACGCTCCCAAGCCCCCGGTCCTGATCGGCAAATGGGCGCCGCCGGCGATCACCAAGGTTGGCAAGCCTTCCGCCGACACGGCAAAGTAGGAGCCGGCCCGAGGGAATGCACAGGAGCGGATCCGGACGCCTCGCGCCGGATCCGTTTCCGTTCATCCGGACACTTTCCCAGTTCGTTCCAAGTGAGAGAGACATGAAGCAGCTCATCCCCCTTGCCATGATCGGTTCCCTGCTTGCCGCGGCCCCGCTGCCGGCGCTGGCCGAGACCGGGTTGCCGGAAGGCGCCAGCATCGCCAAGGACGCCAAGGCGCTTCGGACCTATGCGCCGAAGGGCAATCCGGGGAGCGTCGACTTCGACGCCGCCGACCGGCTGGCGATCGCCAATCTGCTCTACGCCTATTCCTTCGCCTACGACAACTATGAGGCCGACGCCTGGTTCAAGCTGTTCACGGACGATGTCGTGTTCGTCGCCGGCGTGCCGGGGGCGGGGGCCGTGTCCTTCACCGGAGAGGGCTTCCGCACGTTCTGGCGGGAGCGGATGAAGCAGTTCAGCTCCTCCGGCAACCAGCGCCGGCACCTGATGTCGAACATCCTGTTCCTGGAACAGACGGCCGATACCGCGCACGTCAGTGTCGCCGGGCTTCTGACCAACGCCAAGGACGGCAAGACCTTCACCGCCGTGTCGAGCCTCAACTATGAAGGCTGGCTGGTGAAGGGGCCGGAGGGCTGGAAGATCAAGCGCTGGCATGACTTCCCGGACGCACCGGTTCCCGAGAAGTAAGGCGGTACATCCGCAAAAAGCGGACATGACGAACGTCCTGACATGACACGACCTTCCGGAGGCCGGGGCAAGCGAAGCCCGGCTTCCGGAAGGTTTTTGCGTTCTGTCGGTCCCTCCGGAACCACTGGCGCGGGAGAAGGACGCTCATTCCGCGAGCCCGTTTTTCACTTGCGCGGAAGGGTGGTCGCCATCAGGATCCGCCCCGGGTTCTCCAGTACACCTCCAGCGCGGCGGGGCCGATGAGCGATAGCGGGTCGATACTCCTGGTCAGGGCGAGCGGGTTCGGTCCGCTCCCCTCGGTCTTTGAGCAACGAGCCGGCGAACGGGCGCTCTGGCGGGTTTTCGAGAAGGCGGGGCTTCCCGTTGACGTCATCGGGGCGCCGCACACCCCGGTTCCCCTTCCGGCCATGATCAGCCTTTTCGAGCGATGCGGACACGAACTCGGCGACCGGACCTTCGGTCTCGAGATCGGGTTCGAGATGCAGAAGGCGTGGGGCTACGGCCTGTGGGGGCGCTATGGCGCCACGGCCGACACGCTGGGCAAGGCGATCCGTCGCTACAACCTGACCTTCTGGGCCCATGCCTCCGATGGCAGGCTGGAGCTTGTCGAAGGCGAGAAGGCCACGCTCTGGCGCCACGTCAAACGGCAGCCCGGACAGTCGGCCGTACAGCATATCGATCACCTGATCGGCCCGATGATCATCATCGCCAGGCTGTTTCTCGGGCCGGGCTGGCTGCCGGAATGGGTCGAGGTTCCCTATCAGCGCGACAGCGACGCCCATCTGATGGAAGACAGGCTGCAGGTCCCCGTCCGCTTCGGCTGCAAGGGGACAGGGATCGCGTTCAAACCCGGCGATCTCGACATCCGGAAGGCGGGGAACGCGGCGGAAACCTCCAGGATCATCACGCTGAGGGAGGTGACTGCGGACAATGCCCTTTCCCGCGCGCCGGAGCCGGCACGCGCCATGTCGGCGATCGCCGCGCTCCGCCTGCTCGACGGACGGACGGACATCGAGGGCGCGGCGCGAATGGCCGGCCTCAGCGTGCGGAGCCTGCAAAGGCAGCTTCTGGAAAAGGGCTATTCCTATCGCGAGATCGTCACCATCGCCCGAAACGAGCGGGCGGTGAGCCTCCTGCGTGAGACCAGCCTCCCCATCATGGAGATTGCTCTGCTGCTCGGTTACGAGGATCATGCGAGCTTCACGAGGGCCTTCCGCCGCTGGATGGGGTGTTCTCCCCTGGAGTTCAGGCGCTTCCGCCAGCCGGTCGTGTTGGCGTGAAATGCAAAGCAGGTGGAGCTTGTTCTTTCCTAAGTCTACTGAACGCTGGAATCCCGGAGTCGGGTCGGGCAAACGGATGGGTGGCATGAGCCCGGGACGCTTCGATCCCGAGGGCGCGCCATCAAGACGCGTTTCGGCGATCCATCGAATGTCTGCGAAACATGAGGACCTGCAAATGGAAACGCTGTCCGGGCGGCTGAAGAAGATGGTGACGCCGCGCATCCTGTTGGCCGGGCTCGGCTTCGCCGCCGGTCTCCAGGCGGTGCCGGCGTTTGCGGCGGATCCCTCGTCGTCCGTTGCCGTCGTCCCTTTGGAGGCGGACGCCCTGCCGTCCCCGTGGAGTTTCGAGGTCGCGCCCTACTTCTGGGCCGCCGGCATGTCGGGCAAGGTCGCGTCCTTCGGAGCCCCGCCCGTCGATGTCGACATGGGCTTTTCCGATATCCTGAACGATCTCCAGTTCTCGGCCATGATCGCGGCGGAAGTGCGCAACGGCCCCTTCAGCCTCACGACGGACTTCTTCTACCTGAAGCTGGGCACGGACGAGACCACGCCGCGCGGTGTGCTGGCGTCGAGTGTCGCTCTCGATTCGTCCACGATGTCCGCGACCGCGCTTGCCGGTTACGCGATCCTGGAGCGTGACAACATGCGGCTGGATGCGGTCCTTGGCGGTCGCGTCTGGTCGGTCGAAAACACGCTCAGCTACAATGGCGGTGCCCTTGCCGGCCGGTCCTTCAAGGATTCGGAGACATGGATCGATGCCATGGGCGGTCTCAAGGGACGTTTTAACGTCACAGACCGGATCTATCTCACCGGCACGGCCATAGCCGGCGGCGGCTCGTCGAATTTCGGCTGGGACGTCATGGGAGGCGTCGGCTACGAGTTCTCCCAACACGTCTCGGCGGTTGCCGGCTATCGTGCGCTCGGGGTCGACTACAAGAACGGCGCCTTCGACTTCGACGTCACCGTCAAGGGCCCGATCGCGGGTGTTTCCTTCAAGTTCTAGGGCCGTTTTCGGTGGCGGCGGGGGAAGTCGCGCGAACCCGACAAGGCGTGATGACGGCGTGCGATGAGGGCGCAAAGCCGTCGCTCTCGCCCCGATCCCCGCACTCCCCCCTTGCGGGGAGGGCCAAGACCCACTACCCACTCAGTCACGCGTTCAAGACAGGCCCGATGCCGGATTTTCGCGCGCGTGCGCGAGGGTTCGCAAGAGCGGGCGACAGGCAGGACTGAAACGGCATGAGCATCGTCGATACCCGCACCCCCGATCCGAAATCCTTCATCAAGGGCGCGACGGGCGACTGGGAAATCGTGATCGGCATGGAGGTCCATGCCCAGGTCACGTCGAACTCCAAGCTGTTTTCCGGCGCCTCGACCGAGTTCGGCAAGGACCCGAACGACAACGTCAGCCTTGTCGACGCGGCCATGCCGGGCATGTTGCCGGTCATCAACGAGGAATGCGTCAAGCAGGCGATCCGCACCGGCCTCGGCCTGAAGGCGCAGATCAACCTCAAGTCCGTCTTCGACCGGAAGAACTATTTCTACCCCGACCTGCCGCAGGGCTATCAGATCTCCCAGTTCAAGCAGCCGATCGTCGGCGAGGGCGAGATCATCCTCGACATGGCCGAGGGGCGGCAGGTGACCGTCGGCGTCGAGCGCCTGCACCTGGAACAGGACGCGGGCAAGTCGCTTCACGACCAGCATCCGACCATGTCCTTCGTCGACCTCAACCGGTCGGGCGTGGCGCTGATGGAGATCGTCTCCAAGCCGGACCTGCGTTCGTCCGACGAGGCCAAGGCCTATCTCACCAAGCTGCGCACCATCCTGCGCTACCTGGGCACCTGCGACGGCAACATGGACCAGGGCTCCATGCGCGCCGACGTCAACGTCTCGGTGCGCGCGCCGGGAGGGGCCTTCGGCACCCGTTGCGAGATCAAGAACGTCAACTCGATCCGCTTCGTCGGCCAGGCCATCGAGTATGAGGCGCGCCGCCAGATCGGCATTCTGGAAGACGGCGGCAGCATCGACCAGGAGACGCGCCTGTTCGATCCGGTCAAGGGCGAGACNCGCTCCATGCGCTCCAAGGAAGAGGCGCACGACTACCGCTACTTCCCGGATCCGGACCTTTTGCCGCTCGAGTTCGACCAGGCCTATGTGGACGCGCTCGCCGAGCATCTGCCCGAACTGCCGGACGAGAAGAAAGCGCGTTTCGTCAGCGACTTCGGCCTCACGCCCTATGACGCGGACATTCTGGTCGTCGAGCGCGCCTCGGCCGACTTCTTCGAGAAGGTGGCCAGGGGGCGCGATGCAAAGCTCTCCGCCAACTGGGTCATCAACGAGCTGTTCGGCCGGTTGAACAAGGAAGGCTTCGACCTGTCCGAAAGCCCGGTTTCCGCCGATCAGCTCGGCGGCCTGGTGGACCTGGTGAAGGACGGCACGATCTCGGGCAAGATCGCCAAGGACCTGTTCGAGATCCTGTGGACCGAGGGCGGCGACCCGGCGGAGATCGTCGAGACGCGCGGCATGAAGCAGGTGACCGACCTCGGCGCCATCGAGGCGGAAGTCGACAAGATCATTGCCGCCAACCCGGACAAGGTCGAGCAGGCGCGCGCCAAGCCGGGCCTCGTCGGCTGGTTCGTCGGCCAGGTGATGAAGGCCACCGGCGGCAAGGCCAACCCGCAGGCCGTCAACGACCTGCTCAAGGCCAAGATCGGCATCGAGTAGGACGGCGCCGGGGGCACGCTCCCGGTCCGCCGCCCGGTCCCGCGCAGAGGGCGAAGGTCCCCGGGCGGACGGACGGGAGTCTTGTGGAAACCACGACCGCAAGATCCGCTTGTCTCCCGAAATTTTGCAGTGCAATATGTATCAGGATGGCGGGAGCGCATTTCGCCTGCCATCCAATTGCCGTGATTGCCCCGGATTTTCTCAAACATCTTGGTGAGATAGCCCTGCACGCGTGAATTCGCGCAAGGGCTGACGCGCGTGTGGGCGGGTGCCCTCATGCTGCGCCAGCACAGGGGTCGGAATGCCGGCCCGCGCTTGTACCGCTGCAGGATCTTGCGAAGCGAGCAGTGAGGCGGTCCGCCTCACTGCAAGCGCCTTCGCGGTGTCTCGTCCTCGATGTCGAAAACCGTTTCCGAGGTGCCAGCAGCCAACATGCCGATGATCGACAAACGCAGCTTTCTGACTTCCAGCGCCGGTTTTCTCTCCCTGCTTCTGGGGAGTGCAGCCTTTCCCGCCTTCGCCCAGCAGGGCCAGGCGCCCGCCGACGCCCAGGAAGCGGCGGAAGCGCCGTCCGCGCCGGCCGGCATTCCCTTCGACTGGGAGGCGCTCGTCGCCCGGATGAAGGCAAAGGCCGAAACGCCCTATGTGGACAATGTGGCCGACCTTCCCGAGGTCGTGGCCGGGCTCGACTACGACGCCCACCGCTCCATCCGCTACCGTCCCGACCATGCCGTGTGGAAGGAGGAGAACCGCAACTTCGAGCTCCAGGCGTTCTATCCCGGCTGGGTCTTCGACCACACGGTGCAGATTCTCGAGATCGTCGACGGGCAGGCCAGGCCCATGGGCTTTTCAGCCGATGATTTCGAATACCGCGCGCCGCTCGATCCCACGATCTTCGAGGCGCTCGCCTTTCCCGGCGCCTCCGGCTTCCGCCTGCATTACCCGCTCAACCGCAACGACTATCGCGACGAGCTGATCACCTTCCTCGGATCGAGCTATTTCCGTGCGCTGGGACGGGGCAACGTCTACGGCCTGTCGGCGCGCGGGCTCGCGGTCGACACCGCCGCCGGCACGGCGGAGGAGTTCCCGCGCTTCACCCGGTTCTACATCGAGCGGCCGGAACGGGACGCGCGCCAGATCCGCTTCTATGCGGAGCTTGAAAGCCCGCGCGTCACGGGCGCCTATGCCTTCACCATCCTGCCCGGTGTCGAGACGCTCATCGACGTTGAGGCCGCGATCTTCCTGCGTGGCGACGTCTCGCGGCTGGGGCTCGCGCCGCTCACCTCGATGTATCTGTTCGGCGAGAACGACCGCACGGGCTTCGACGATTTCCGCCCCGAGGTGCATGACAACGACGGTCTTGCCATCCTGCGCGCCAGCGGCGAACGCGTGTGGCGGCCGTTGTCCAACCCCTCCCAGCTTCAGCTTTCCGTCTTCGGCGAGACCAACCCGCGCGGCTTCGGCCTGCTGCAGCGCGACCGGGTGCCGGATCACTACCTCGACACGGAAGCGCGCTACGAACGCCGTCCCTCCGTGTGGGTGGAGCCGGTGGGCGACTGGGGGCCGGGCGCGGTGTTCCTGGCCGAGATCCCGTCCGACTCGGAGGCCAACGACAATGTCGTCGCCTTCTGGATGCCGGAAAACGGCCTGACGGCGGGCTCCGAGCACCGTCTCCGCTATCGCATGACCTGGGCGCTGGACGTGGAAGGCGACGTGCCGCTGGCGCATGTGCTGCGCACCCGTACCGGCAAGGGCGGCGTCGCGGCGGTGGAAAGCGACGACGACGTTCGCAAGTTCCTGGTCGACTTCACCGGCGGTCCTCTTCAGGGGCTCGGCGAGGAGGCCGCGATGGACGTCGCGCTCAACGTCGGCAACGGGGAAGTGGTGCACAAGATTCTTTCCAAGATGCCGGGGAACGATTTGTGGCGGTTGATCGTTGATGTGAGGCGGAGCGACGCCAGCAAGCCCGTCGAGCTCTCCGCTGCCCTCGTTCGCGACGGCAAGACCTTGTCCGAGACCTGGACGTATCAATGGGGACACGCACGATGATCTCAGACGCCCGTCAGGGACACGAAACCGCGCAGGCCGAGCCGGCCGCGATGCTCCGGACCTTTTTCGACGACCTGCGCCGGGACCTCGGCCGGTACGATCTCGACGACGCGACGCTGGAGAGCGCGGTCGCCGAGGTGGCCGGGCATCCGAACGTCACGGGTGACGGGGCGGGGGACAAGGCCCTGGCCGAGCGGATGAACGCGGGGCGGATCGACGCCGCGCTTCGCCGCCGGCTCGCGGAGAACCTGTGCCTGCCGGCGCCGCGCGCGCCGATGACCATGCCGGTGCAGACGCTGGAGCGCGTACGCCCCTCCCTGCTGCCCAGGCTGACCGGCCTGCGCCTTCTCGCCCGCCGTCGCCGCATCGGCGAGAGGTGAGGGCGGTACGCCGACCCTGCCCCATGCCCTGACGGGGCCGTCCCAGATCACCGGAGTGCCGCCGGATGGAACCGGGTGTTTCGAAGTCCTCCCTCAAAGAGAGCGTCTCCGTCGGCCTGCGCCGGACCGGGGCCATTCTTCTGACCCTCGGCCTCACCGTGGCCGCCGCGTCCATGTTCGGTTCGGTGGCGGTCGCGGACGGTTTCGACTGGGTCGACGTGGTGCGGGTGTCGCTCGTTTCGTTCTGCGCGCTGTGGCTGTCGTGGGGCGCGTGCATCGGCATTCTCGGGCTGATCTTTCCCAATGAAAGCGTCCCGGTGCGCGACGGGCATCCCGACGGGCGCACGGCGATCGTGATCCCGGTCTACAACGAGGCGGCGGATGCGGTGTTCGCCCGCCTTCACGCCATGTACCGCGCGCTCGACGACGCGGGCGTGCTGGATTGCTTCGACTTTCACGTGCTGTCGGATTCGACCCGCGAGGAGGCAGCAGCCGCGGAAAAGCGGCTCCATCGCCAGGCCGTGAGCGAGCTTGGCGCGGGCGGGCGGCTGTTCTACCGCCACCGGTCGCCGAACACGGGACGCAAGGCCGGCAACATCGCCGATTTCATCCGCACCAGCGGCGGTGCGTACGAGTACATGCTGGTGCTCGACGCCGATAGCCTGATGAGTGCCGAGACCATCGTGGAGATGGTGCGGCGCATGGAGGCCGTGCCCGATCTCGGGCTGCTGCAGACCGTGCCGCGCATCATCGGGCGCAAGACGCTCTTCGGCCGCATGATCCAGTTTTCGGCGAATTTCTATTCGCCGGTCTTCTCGCGCGGCGTCGCGGCGCTGCAGGGACGGCAGGGGCCGTTCTGGGGCCACAACGCGCTCATTCGCACGCGCGCCTTCGCCGCGACCTGCGGCCTGCCGGCACTCAAGGGCAATCCGCCCTTCGGCGGACAGATCCTGTCCCATGACACGGTGGAGGCGGCGATGCTGGCGCGCGGTGGCTGGCGCGTGCGCCTCGACGCCGACCTCGACGGCTCCTACGAGGAGGCGCCGGCCAATCTGGTGGAATATGCCAAGCGGGACCGTCGCTGGTGCCAGGGCAACCTGCAGCACGCGCGCGTCGTCATGGCGCCCGGGCTGCCGTTCTGGAGCCGCATCAACCTGCTTCAGGGGATCATGGCCTATCTGGCATCGCCCGTGTGGCTGCTGTTCCTGACGGCGAGTGTCGTCGCGCCCCTGTTCGCGCCCACGCCGGTCTATTTCATCTCCGGATCCCTGTTCCCCCGCTTCCCGCATCCCGAAACGGAAAAGGGGTTGGCGCTGCTCTTCGGCGTCGTGGGACTGCTGATCCTGCCCAAGGCGCTGCTGCTCCTGCGCTCGGTTGTCACCCGTGGCGCGGCGGACTATGGGGGCGCCGCGCGCGCGTCGCTTTCGGCACTTTATGAGCTCCTGCTCGCGTCGCTGATGGCGCCGATCCACATGATGTTCCAGAGCCGCTCCGTGTTCCAGGTGCTCTCGGGGGCCGATTTCGGCTGGCCGTCGAGCGACCGGGAGGACGGGTCGCTCGACTGGATGACGAGCCTGCGCTCGAGCTGGTGGATGACGGTATTCGGCGTGGCGACGCTGGTCTTTGCCTACTATTACGCCTTCGGGCTGATGGCGTGGCTGCTGCCCGTCACGTTGCCGCTGGTGCTCGCGCCCCTCGTCGTGTGGTGGACGGCGGCCCCGGCCGCCGGCGCGCGCGCGCGGCGCAACGGGCTTCTGCTCACCCCGCAGGAGCTGAAGGACGAGCCGGTGATCGCCGCCGCGACATGCGCGCTTGGCGTCTACCGCTCCGGCGAAACGGACGACGACCGGCCGCGCAGCGCCGCGGCCTGACACTGCTCTCCCGACCCGACCCGGGTCGCCTAAACTCATTGCCTGCCCAACGATCGGGCAGGCTGGCGCGAATCCCGTCTTTTTCCGCAAGGGGATGGTGCGCACGCGCGCCTTCGGGCGCGAAAATGTTCCCCTGTCACAACTGGCATGGCCCCTGCATTGCCTCTCCCGACATGACGTGACGCCGCGTGCCGACCGCACGGCGGGGTCGCCGCATCCGGGGGGGCGTGCGCAGTGGACTTGCGGTTCTTCGAGATCTATCGCAGCACGGAGTATCTGCTCTTGCTGCTCGAGGGGGCCGCTGTCAGCGGCGCGCTCACGATCACCGGCGGGATCGCGGGTTTCCTCCTCGCCGGGGTCATTGCGGCGACGCGCTACTACCGGGTGCCGGTCCTCGCTCCGCTTGCCGCCGTCTACGTGGAGTTCATCCGCAACACGCCCCTCATCGTGCAGATGTTCTTCGTCGCCTTCGGCCTGCCGCTGCTGCTTGGCTACCAATGGCCGTTCTGGGCCCATGCGCTCCTGGCGCTGACGCTGAACTTCTCCGCCTATTTCGCCGAGATCCTGCGGGCGGGGCTCGCCGCCATCTCCGCCGGACAGGAGGAGGCCGCCGCCGCGCTGGGCCTTCCGAAGTGGCTCGGTTTCACCCGGATCCTGTTCCCGCAGGCCGTGGCGTCCATGTTCCCCTCGCTCAACAGCCAGTTCATCTTCCTGTTCCTGACGACGGGCGTGATCTCGGAAATCGGCGTGCCCGACCTGACATGGGCCGGGCTCTACATCGACAGCCGCAGTTTTCGCTCGTTCGAGGTCTTCTTCACGCTGACGGTGATCTATGTCGCCATGTCGCTGATGTTCAAGACGCTGCTGGCCCTCGCTCACGACCGCCTGTTCAAGTGGAAGGCCACGCGATGAAAGACCTGTTCGTCGACCTTCTCGGCAAGCCTTTCGGCATCGTCGTCTTCCAGCTTCTCGAGGCGGCGCAGTTCACCGTCTACCTGTCGCTGATCGCCTTCGTGGGGGGCGGGGCGCTCGGCCTGATGGTGACGGCGGGACGGGTTTCGCCGCCGCGCGTCGCGCGCAGCGTCTGCGCGGCCTACATATGGCTGTTCCAGTCCGTGCCGCTCCTCATGCTCCTGTTCCTGTTCGGCCTCGGCGTTCCACGGCTTTTCGCCGTGACCGTCGACCCCTGGCACGCGGCGACCGTGGCGCTCACGCTCTATGCCAGCGCCTATCTCTCGGAGGTCTGGCGCGGCGCGATCATGGCGGTGCCGCAGGGCCAGGTGGAAGGGGGCAAGGCGCTCGGCCTGCACCTTGGCCAGATCATGCTCCTGATCGTGCTGCCGCAGGCGTTCCGTCTCGCCATCGCGCCGACGATCGGTTTCATGGTGCAGATCATCAAGGGCACCTCGCTCGCCTACATCATCGGCTTCCACGATCTCATGGCGATCGGCCGGCGCTGGGCGAACGCGCCCGTGCCGGGCACCCAGCCGTTCCTCATCTATCCGCTGATGGCGATGATCTATTTCGCCCTCTGCTTTCCCCTGTCGGTCTGGTCGAGACGCCTGGAAAAGCGTCTCGGCTCTCCGAAGACGAAGGGCGGGGCCTCGGCCGCCGCCTGATCCTTTCCAACCGAACGCAAGGGAGGGCCCGCAATGCTGAAGAAACTCGCCGGACTGGCCGGAGTGGCGGTTGCCGCCACGATGATGCTGGCGTCGCCGGCCGCGGCCGAACTGAAGGACATCCTCGCCGCCGGCAAGATCCGGATCGGCACGCCCGAGAATTTCCCGCCCTTCGGATCGCTGGGGGCCGAGGGCGAATACGAGGGATACGACATCGACGTGGCGAACATGATCGCCGAGGACCTGGGGGTCGAGCTGGAGCTGGTCCCGGTGACCTCCAAGCAGCGCATTCCCTTCCTCGAGACCGACCGGGTGGATCTCGTCGTGGCGACGCTGGGCGCCAATCCGGAGCGGGCGAAGTCGATCTGGTTCTCCAGCGCCTACGCGCCCTTCTTCTCCGGCGCCTTCGGCAAGCCGGGTGTCGAGGTCTCCTCCATCGCCGACCTGGCGGGCAAGAAGGTCGCCGTCACCAGTGGCACGCTCGAGGACCTCGCCATCACGGCCGACGCGCCGGAGGACGCCGAACTCATCCGCTTTGGCGACAATGCCGCGACCATCGCCGCCTATGTCTCGGGCCAGGCCGACGTCATCGTAACCGGCAACATGATCGCGCTCGGGATCTCCAAGGAGAACCCGGACTTCAAGCTGGAAAACAAGTTCATCATCGCCAACTCGCCCTCCTTTATCGGCGTGAAGACCGGCAACATCGACCTGCTGCAGTGGGTCAACGTCTTCGTGCTGCACAAGAAGCTGAACGGCAAGCTGGACGGGCTGTCGAGGAAGTGGCTCGAGACGCCGCTTCCCCCGCTTCCCGCACTGTAAGGGAGCCTTTTCGCTTTCGCCGGACGCGCGGCGTATTTCCGCGCGTCCGGCCTCCTTCGCGAAGCGTTGTCATCATGCCGTTACGCGAAAGTCTTACCCGGCTCAGCAGACCAGATCCCAACGAGTCGGGAGTGACGAGATGCTTTCTGCGAGCAAGGCCCGGGGACGCGGCGCGCTGATTGGCGAAGCCGTGCACCAGAACAAGGCTCTGTCCGGGGAGGGCGTGCTCGAGCGGCTCTTCACCTGGGCCTTCAAGGGACTTGTCTACCCGCAGATCTGGGAAGACCCCGAGATCGACATGGAAGCGCTCGAGATCGAGCCGCACCACCGGATCGTCGCCATCGCCTCCGGCGGCTGCAACATCCTCTCCTACCTGACGGCCAATCCGCGCGAGATCACCGCCGTCGACCTCAACCGTGCCCATGTGGCGCTCACCCGGCTGAAGCTGACGGCGGCGCGCAGCCTGCCAGATCACGCCGCCTTCTACCGCTTCTTCGGCAAGGCCGACGAAAAGGCCAATGTCGCCGCCTACAACCGCTTCCTGCGCGACCAGCTCGACGAGGAAAGCCGCACCTACTGGGAAAAGCGCGACATCACGGGACGCAAGCGCATCACGCTGTTCGCCCGCGATCTCTATCACCACGGGCTGCTCGGCTATTTCATCGGGGCCGGGCATCTCGTCGCCCGTGTCTACGGCATCGATCCCCGGGACATGCTGCGCGCGCGCTCCATGGAGGAGCAGCGGAGCTACTTCGACAAGGCGCTGGCGCCGCTCTTCGACAAGCGCATGGTGCGCTGGGCCACCTCCAAGCGCGTGTCGCTCTACGGGCTCGGCATCCCGCCGGCGCAATACGAGGTGCTTGCCGGGGGCGGATCCATGGCCACGGTGCTGCGCGAGCGGCTGGAGCGGCTCGCCTGCGGCTTCCCGCTGTCGGAAAACTATTTCGCCTGGCAGGCGTTCGGGCGCGGCTACGCCAGCGACGAGTCCGGGCCGCTGCCGCCCTACCTTCGCGCGGAGCATTTCGACACGGTGCGCACGCGCGCCGAGCGGGTGAACGTGCTCAACCGCTCCTTCACCGACCATCTGGCGAGCCTGCCCGAGAACACCGTCGACCGCTATGTGCTGCTGGATGCGCAGGACTGGATGAACGACGAGGTGCTCAACGCCCTGTGGCGCGAGATCACCCGGACGGCGCGTCCCGGCGCGCGGGTCGTTTTCCGCACCGCCGCCGAGCCGAGCCTGCTGCCGGGGCGGGTCGCGCCCGAGACGCTGGCCAGGTGGACCTATGACGCGGAACGCTCGCGCGCGCTCGGCCACAGGGACCGCTCGTCGATCTATGGCGGCTTCCACATCTACGAGCGTCCCGCCTCATGAGCGGGGCGGGGGAGCACGGATCGGCGAAAGGGTCAGACACCGGCGACCTGATGGACGCCATCTACCGCTGGCAGCGACCGATCTACGACGCGACCCGGAAATACTATCTGCTTGGCCGCGACCGGCTTGTCCGCGAACTCGATCCGCCGGCCGGCGGCACGGTTCTGGAGCTTGGATGCGGGACCGCGCGCAACCTGATCCTGGCGGCGCGGCGGCATCCGGAGGCCCGCTTTCTTGGCATCGACATCTCCTCGCAGATGCTGGGCGAGGCGGAACGCAGCGTCGCACGGGCGGGACTTGCCGACCGCATCCGCCTTGCGCGCGCCGATGCCAGCGACTTCGACCTCCAGGCGCTGTTCGGCCAGCCGGCGGTGGAGCGCGTGTTCCTGTCCTACGCGCTCTCCATGATCCCGCCCTGGCGCGAGGCGATTGCCGCCGGTGTCGCGGCGCTGGGCCCGGAAGGGCGGCTTTCCGTGGTCGATTTCGGGCAGATGGAGCGCTATCCGGGCATCCTGCGCGCGCCGTTTCGCGCCTGGCTTGCCGCCTTTCACGTGGAGCCCCGGGCAGGGTTCGACGAGGCGCTGGCGGCAGCGGCGGCCGCGCGCGGGCTTGCCGCGACCACGCACAGGGTCTATGGCGGCTATGCCATCCATGGCGTGATCGCACCCGTCAGTCCTCGTTGAGGCGCGGGCACGCCTTTCCGCACAGAACAAGTCGCGAGGTGTCTTCCGTGTCGCAGGACGAAACGTCTTCCGCTTCCGCCCTCCCTTCGTCCCCGCATGGCGACGGTCTCGTGATCGAGCCGGCGGTCGAGGCGGATGTTGCGGCCTGCGTTGGTCTGATGAGCGCCAATGCGGTCGGGGCCAGGGTCGGGCAGGAGGCCGGGGATCTCGCGCCCTATCTCGATGCCTTCGCACGGATGCGCGAGGGCGGGCGCACGGTGCTGCATGTGGCGCGGCTGCCGGGCATGGGGCCGGGCGAGATCGTCGGCATGTTCGAACTCACCGTTCTCGACGGGCTCTCCTTCTCGGGCCGGCCGCGCGCTCAGGTGGAAAGCGTGCACGTGGATCCGTCCATGCGCAGCCGGGGCCTCGGCGCGCGCATGATGGCGTTCGCCGAGGAGCGGGCGCGGGAGAGGGGCTGCGTGCTGATGCAGCTTGCCTCCAACGCGCAGCGCACGCGCGCCCACGCCTTCTACGAGCGGCTCGGATACGAGCCCTCGCATCTTGGTTTCAAGCGGATGCTGTGACCGCGGGCGGCGAGCGCGCCGGTGCTCAGCGGGCGCGCTTCCAGGTCTCGCCCTTGCAGATGAGCCCGCCGAGAACGCAGCCTTCCAGCTTGAGCGCGTTGTCGTTCACCAGCGTCATGACGCCGGTATAGGTCTTGCCGTCCTCGGCGTTGTAGACCTTGCCCTTCCACGAATTGGCGCCGTCGGGCTTCATGCCCAGGACCGTGCGCGTGCCGACCAGCGAGCGCGAGCGCTTCGCGGGATCGGGGTTCTTCGTGTCCTTGCGCGGCTCGCGCAGCCAGACCAGCTTTCCACACAGGGCGCCGCCGCAGGGCGCGATGCGGATCTTGGAGCTGCCGCTCGGGCGAACCCATTCCCCGGTCGCGTCCGCCGCCAGCACCTGGGGCGCCGCCATCCCGGCGATAAACGTAAACGCCAGAGCCGCCGAAGCGCCCCGGACCACTTGCAGAAAGCGGGTGCCGCCGATTGTCATGATGACCTCCTCCCGATCACGCGGGAATGTCTTGTGCATTCCCTTTACGTAAACGGAGGGTAGCGGAACGCTCCGGGCCTTGCCAGAGGATTTTCGCCGCGCGGGAGGTGCCGTCTCCCGCTGGCCGCGACGGGAGGCCGCGAGGCAAACGGCGGACGCTTTTCCGCGCCTCTTTTCGTCAGGGTGAACGCTTTCTTTCGCGCATTTCCGGCCTTTGAGGAAAAGGCCCATGAATTTCCACGTCTTTTCGGAGATTCGAGGTGAACGGATGATGAAGTTTACACTTCGTATTCAAGTCGTTTTCGCCCTGTTAAGCCTGCTTTTTAAGACGTCGTTGAAGGGGCGGGGGCACACTCGAAGGTGAAGATTGACCCGGAAGACATCCCGGACCTTCGCAACTCAAGAACTCCGGCAGAAGGCCGGAGGCCAACGATGAGACAAGGAGTGTGACATGGCTCGTTTGGATCTTGGAGCTCCCGATCTCGCCGCGATGGGCGGCCAGACGGTGACGGCGGACATCCTGCTGCAGATGGGGCTGGACTGCGCCAGCGGACGTGGCGGCTCGGCGGACCTGGTGGCCGCGCACAAGTGGTTCAACATCGCCGCCTCCAAGGGCTGTGGCGACGCGGTGCGCTACCGCCGCGAGATCGCCGAGGAACTGAGCGCGTCGGAGATCGCCGAAGCCCAGCGTGCGGCTCGTGAGTGGCTGACGCTGCATTGAGGCCGGACACAGGCGTCTCGCGCACGTCCGCCAGGGGCACGCCCCCGATTGCCGCGCGCCCGGGTGGCGCGACCGTATCCGCGATGCCGCATGCATCGCCCTTTCTCCCGGGCAAACCCGTCCGGGCACGCCGGAACCGCCACGACGCGTGATCGCCCGAGCCGCGGGCATCCCGCGCCGTGGCCGCATCTTTTCTTTCTTTCTCTCTCTCTCTCTCCCTGCGTCACCCGTCCGCGCGTCAGCGCGCCCGGGCAAGCGCCGCGGCCATGCGCGCGAAGGGCCGTTCGCCGACGGGCACGAGCCATGTCGCGCTGAGCGTGACCACGGGCGCCATGGCGATGGCGAAACACGCCCCCTGCTTGAGCTCGTCGGAAAACCACGGCGCCTCGTACTGCGGGGTCGTGGACCACGCCTGGCGGATTGCCTCGCTCTCCATGTTGACGATGTTCGTGAAGGCGGTCGTCGGGTCGTTCGCGTCCTTGCGGAACGAGATCGCGATGGACGACAGCGCCACCAGTTCGTCATGGGTGAAGGGCAGGGCGGCGTTGCGGATCTCCACCGGAGGGTGCTCCTGCCGGCGCATGATGCAGTAGACCGACTGGCCGCCGCAGGTCGGATCGCGGTCCGGCAGGGTCAGCGCATAGGGCTGGTTGGTGGCGGTCGTCTCCCAGTCGGGCGAGACGGTGATGCCGAAATCGCCGCGATTGTCCTGGCGCGGATCGCCCTCGAGCAGGAAGAGCGTGGCGGAGGACACCCGCCGTCCGAGCTTCTCGATGACGCCCCTGAGTGCCGCCGCATTGGTTGCGGCGGTGTCATTGTCGGGCGGATTGGCGCCTTGCGCGGCGATCTGCAGGTTTGTGCAGCCGCGCTCGACAAGCACCTGGAAGAAGCTCCCGATGCAGGGCGCGCTGTCCAGATGGGCGAGGGCGACGAATGTGTCGCCGTCCGCGTGCGTGCCCAGGATCGCGACGATGATGCAGGAGGTGGCGCTGTCGGAATACAGCGTGAGGCGCGAGCCGAGCCCGGGCAGCCCGGTGATGAGATAGTTGCCCTGGTCCACGAAGCGGAACGTGCCGTCGGGAAGCGGTTCGGCCGGATTGTCCGTGCGTGTGACGGCGAGTTTGGGGAGCGTGCCGGTACCTGCGGTGTTCATGGCTGGATCCTTCCCTGCTCAGGTCTTGAAGGGTTTGAGCGGATTGGTGCGGGGATTGCCGTTGATCTGGTAGTCGAGCGCGGGTGCCCCTCCGGCGGGGACGGAAAACAGCGCCGTCGCCTGGGTGCGGAACTCCTCGCCGGGCCATGCCGTCTCCCGGCAGATGGAAAGCTCCGTCGGGCCGTAATACTGGTCGCCCAGCACGGTGAGGATGCCGTTGCGGGTCGGGTCCTGCTGAAGGATCGTTTCCGCGCGCTGCAGGCGCAGGTAGGTGGAGTGGTTGGCGGCGTAGGCGATCGCCTCGGGCTGGATGCGGAAGGCGTTGGTGGAGGCGAAGTGTCCGTCCGTGCGCACGATGCGGCGCACCGGCTCATGGGCGTTGGGGCCGGGCATGTATTCCAGGAAGATCGAGACGGGCACGCTCTGCGCCGTGTCCGCGAAGCCGGTGAACATGGCGATGTCGGGCGCGGGAAAGGCGCCCGCGCCGCCCATGGAGGTGTAGAAGGCGGAGAGATGGTCGGCCGCGTCGCTCGCCGTGGTGCAGGCGGCGATGCTGCGCTCGTAGGCCTCGAAAAGCGCGTCCGTCTGGGCGTCGGTGACGTAGTAGTTGGCCGAGGTGGTGTAGGCGTCGGCGGCCACGAAGGCGACGCCGGAACTGTTGATGCCGGCCCAGATCCGCCCCTGTCCGCTGCCGCGCGTCAGCGCGATATAGCTCTGCACCCCGTTGGTGCCCATCCGGACGGCGGGCTCGTTGAAGCTCGTCGTCGGGATGAGGTCGCACTGCTTGAAGGTGTGGATCGCCCCGGACTCGAACACCACGCCGATCATGCACATGCTCTTCCCTCCCTGCGGACCGCCTGCCGGTTTGTTTCCGTAGGGGCAAGGGGAGGGTGTTCAACCCATGAAGTCAATTCGGTCAAATGACAATTATGGGTTGATTTCGCGGTCGCCGGCGCGTGATGAACGCCTGAGACCGGACATGAAAGAGCCCGGCGCGAGGGATCGCGCCGGGTGAGGAGATTAGTCGCGGTGGTTAATCAGGTGGAGTGAATAGCCACCTGACGAGAGTAAGAACTCCGGTGACTACCGTTACTATAGCTGATGAAATTTCGATGTAACGCCACATGTTCATGACATGCGTCCCCTTTCTGTCGATCCAGCGTAGTCGGCGGATCGATGCTGAGCAAAAAAGCTAGTTGAGTTTCTTGCGAAGGAGGGGCACAGTGGCCGTTGCGTATGGGGCATATTTTCCCCTCCTTCCAGCCTTTGCTGAGACGGTCTACATAGCGAGGCCCCTTGGTGCTGGTTGGTGCTGAACATAGGGCTGTAGCCGTGGCCGCGGTTGCAGCCCTAATCTTGTGAGAATAAGCGCTTCCTCGCCCTTAGTGCCACAAGCGCATTCACCAATGCGCTCGCCTAAGGCTAAGACCTTGTGTCTTATTGAGTATTGATGTGCATAAGTCATCTTCCTGAAGGTCGAGTTCTTGCTGAAAAGTGCAGAGATTACCTGTCGCCGCAGCCGTATCGAATCATTGAAGTGACCTTGAGATGGCGGAGATGTGCGCGGGCGGCTATTCGATCTCACTCCCTCGAATACCGGTAGCGCATCCCCTGTGGTGCGGCCTCTGGCGTTCCGCAGTCGGGAATGAGCGCGACTTGCGACGGCCGGTGCCCGCACCTGGTGCAGCGCAGGCGCGCGCCTTCTGAGCGATCCCGCCCCGACCGATCTCGTCGCAATCCTTCTGGAAACACTGTCGCAGCGCCTGGGCGGTTCGGGTCATGCGGCGGCGTGGCGTTCGATCGGCATCAACCCGAACCGGGGGCGTGATCTGTTGGCGCGCAGCTCGCGCAACGTGGATTGGCCGATCTGGAAAACCCTGCGCGATGCGGCGCTAGGACTGTAGCCCGCTCACTCCCTCGAGTACCTGTATCGCATCCCCTGTGGCGCGGCCTCTGGCGTTCCGCAGTCGGGAATGAGCGCGACTTGCGACGGCGTCCTTGCCGTTGTTCTGAACGTCTTCTGCTTCCTCGCCCGTGGCGATGCGCATGACGCGGACGGCATTGCCGATCACGTCGGCGGGGCGCTTTTGTCCTTTAGGTCCGGTTGGCATTACGGTTCTCTCACCAGCCAAGATTCTTTGGGTTCATGACCTGCGCTGACGGCCTGCTCATAATATTGAGTGAGGCTAGAAATAGCCTGATGCAAGGCATACGGGACGTCGTCCCAATAAGGTCGACTCTGATGGTACGGTCCAGCTTGGACCGGTGTTTTAATCGCATGGCTTCGAGCATAGATCGCCTTATCACTGCCGGGCAAGCGCGAGACTTGAACGCTCACGATTGTATCTAGCTGCCCCAAGCGAAATTCATAAATGCCGAGGCTGTCGTCTCGATTAACAATCTCAATGAGACTGTCGTCTAGGGCGTCATCAATTGTCCAAGCCATGTTTACTCCCATGCTTTACGGTAAGCATATGGGAGTTGGCGGCTGGATTCGATAGGGCGTCAACCCCGCCCATTTTCAAACTGAGACACTACCGGAATGTCTGCAGCGTGGATTGAGGCAGTGGGCATAGACCCGGCACCGGTCCTCCATGAGTTTTCCGACCGTGCCGTATGGGTGGGATGAGGGCATGGGGGCTGTTCCGTCGTGGCGCGGGTGGCGCTCATGGGTGAACGGTCCGTGAACAGAATTGTTTGGGTTTTGTACGAGCGGAGGCGCATGTTCGCAACATGTTCACGCGCCGTTCTGCATGAAACTGCATGAATGATTTTCTGTGATGGGAAGTCGCAAAAGGCCCAAACCGCCTTGACCCACCGGGTTTTTCACCCTATCCAAGGCGCCACGGAGAGGTGGCCGAGTGGTCGAAGGCGCTCCCCTGCTAAGGGAGTATACCGGAGACGGTATCGAGGGTTCGAATCCCTTCCTCTCCGCCATTTTTGCTTCCGCGCAGCCGCCACACCAACCCTGCGCGCGTGGCTCCGGGTTCGGACTTCGTCCTTCACCATTCCTCGAAAAATCCGCATCCGCTCTGGTACCGTCGTGACGGCGTCGTGCCGTTCGCCTATCGGGTGAGGCCTGTCTTCAGCGCCTTGATGGCAAGGCGTATCCCCGGCGCGGCTTTCATGTCCGAATGGACGGCCAGCCAGATCTCGCGGCGGAACGCGGGGTCTTTCGCGTTCACGCAAACCAGGGATGCGTCGTCCTCCGCCACGAATTCGGGGAGCATCGCGATGCCCGCGCCCGCCCTGACCGCCGCCAGTTGAATCTCGGTGGTGCTGGCGGTGAAGGCGACCGGCCTGCCGGCCGCGATCTCGCGCAGTTTCACCTGCTGCGGGGCGGAGGCCATGGGCCCGTCATAGCCGATGAAGGTCCACTTCGCGTCCGGCGTTCCGGCCAGATAGGCGGGGCTCGCATAGAGACGGAAGGCCATCGTGCCAAGGCGGGTGATCGTGAATTCGCCCTGTTCCGGCCGGCTGAGACGGATGGCGATGTCGGCCTCGCGCTTGTCGAGGGCCGCGCTGCGGGATTCACCGACGAGCCGGATCTCGAGACCGGGATGGCGTTGCCGCAAGGCCGCAAGCGGCGCGACGAGCCGGGCGGCCGCGAACGCGGGCGGGGCGCTGACGGTGATCGTGCCGCCGAGTTCGGAACGTGCGCCGGCGGCGGTGCGCTCGATCGCCGCCACATCGCGCCCCATGCCCTCCGCCATCGCGGCGATCCGCTCGCCGTCCGGCGTCAGCATCAGCCTCCGCCCGCGCCGGTCCACCAGCCTGACCCCGAGATGCGCTTCCAGCGCGGCGATCCGGCGGGAGACCGTCGCGTGCTCGACGCCGAGCCCCTGGGCCGCGCGGCTCAGGCTGCCATGGGTCGCAAAGGCGGAGAAATGGCGCAGGTCGTCCCAATCCATATGTGAGTATTTTCCCATTGAATGGGAAAATAAAGGGAATTTCTCATCACTGGTGACAGCCGCATGATCGTCGCCTCGGATGGAGACGACACTCATGGATATTCAGGTACGTTTGAAAGGGACCGGTGGTCCCGAGGTGTTCGAGGTGCTGGAGGCCGCGCCGCAAGCGCCCGGCCGTGGCGAAATCCGCGTCCGCCAGCACGCCATCGGCGTCAACTTCATCGACGTCTATCACCGCAGCGGGCTTTATCCCTTGCCGGCACCGCATATTCCCGGTGTCGAGGGGGCGGGGATCGTCGAGGCGACGGGAGACGATGTCGGCGGGATCCGTGTCGGGGACCGGGTCGTCTACGCGGGGGCGCCGGGCGCCTATGCCTCGACACGGCTGCTGCCTGCCTGGCGGGCGGTTCGGTTGCCGGACGAGGTCCCCTTCGACGTGGCGGCAACATCGATGCTGCGCGGACTGACCACGCATATGCTGTTGAGCGCCAGCTACCCGGTGCGTGCCGGGTCGGTGCTGCTGGTCCATGCCGCCGCCGGCGGGCTTGGCTCGATGCTGACCCGCGCGGCCGCGCATCTCGGCGCGACGGTGATCGGAACGGCGGGCACTCGGGAAAAGGCGGCCGTGGCCAGGGCCAACGGGGTCGCCCATGTCATCGTCGGGCGCGATGCGGACATTCCCGGCGCGGTTGCCGAGCTGACCGGCGGGCGCGGTGTCGATTTCGTGATCGACGGGATCGGCGGCGACATGCTCGCAAGGTCGCTCGGGTGTGCGCGTCCGTTCGGCCTTGTGGCGAGCATCGGCTGGGTCGCGGGGGCGGTTCCCCCGATCAGGATCGACGACCTGGGAATGGTCGCCCTGTCGAAGCCGAGCGTCATGGCCTATGCGGCTGACCGCGAGCGCTATGTGTGGGCGGGTGAGGCGGTCATCGACGCATTCGGCAGGGGCGTCGTCTCCAGCGTGGGGAAAACCCTCGGTCTCGCGGACGCCGCACAGGCTCACGCGGACCTCGAGGCGGGGCGCGTGAGCGGGTGCATCGCGCTGTTGCCATGAGCGGGGGAGCAACGCCATTCCGTCCGCCATGGCGTTGCGCGGGCTCGTTGTTTCCAGTACCTAAACCATTGCGAGTAGCCGAAAGCCATCTCCCCCTGAAGGCCTGGGGTGACGCCAGGCCCCGCCCGGGTTCACGGGCAAGCTTGCGGAGACACGGCTGTTGGGGTTCGCCCGAGGAAACCTCGAGACGTATCGGCTGCACAGGCGCCAGCTTGTCGACTATGCCGCGTCCATCGTCGGCGACAGGGCGCGGGGCGAGGATATCGTCCAGGAGGCCTTCATCCGGCTCGGCAAGGCGACCGCCTCCCGCGAGGTCGCGGAGCCGGCCGGCTACCTGCGCCGCATCGTCCGGAATCTCGCGCTCGACTGGCTGCGCCGCCATGCCGGCGAAGTGCGCCTCTTCGACACCGACACCGGCATCGAGGACGCGATCGAGGACCGGCCGTCGCTCGAGGACGAACTGGCGCATCGCGAGCAGTTGCGCATTCTCGCCGAGGCGCTTTCCGAACTGCCCGAGCGCACGCGCCGCGCCCTCGAGATGCACCGCTTCGAGGGGCTGAAACTGCGGGAGATCGCGGAGCGTCTCGACATCTCCGTCACCCTGGCCCATTCGCTGGTGTTTCAGGCGCTGGATCACTGCCGGCGGCGACTCGCGATGCGCTCATGAGCAGCTTTTTTGTGAAAAACACGATGGCCGGAACGTCCATTTCCTAGGACGTACCGGAACTACGGCGCGGTTGGGCGGTCGCACCGGGACAAGAGGGAGATGCGGCCATCAAACCGCAAGACGACATGGACGCGCGCGCAAGGGCGGCGATGACCTGGCTCATCGCCCTGAAGGACGACCCGGACGACACGCAACTGCAACGCCGTATCGGCGTGTGGTGCGCGGAGGCACCCGCCAACGCGCGCGCCTATGCGCAGGCGCTCGATCTGTGGAACCTGCTGGGCGAGTTGCCCGCAACCGCATCCCCCGACATGGAGAGCCGCGACGAACCGGTGGAGGACACCGTTCCGGCGGCGGAGGTGGCCGCGCGGCGCGGCCGGATCGGGCGCGTGGTCGCCGGCGGCTTCGCGCTCGCCCTTGCCGCCTGCGTGGCGATTTTTGTCCTGCCCGGATTCCTGGTCTGGCTCGCCGCCGACCACATGACGGGCACGGCGGAGCTGAGAACCGTTCGCCTGGAGGACGGAACCGCGGTGACGCTTGGTGCCGACAGCGCGCTCGACGTGGCCTTCGAACCCGGCCGCCGACGCGTGCGGCTTCTCTCCGGCGCGGCATTCTTCGACGTGACGCGCGACGAGACACGCCCCTTCGTGGTCGAGGCCGACGGTTCCGAAACGACGGTTCTGGGCACGAGCTTCGAGGTGGGCATGGCAGGCGGCGAGACCGGCGTCGCCGTCGCGTCCGGTCTGGTGCGGGTCGCGCCGGAGGGCGGCGCGCAGGGCACGCCGATCGAGCTGAGCCCCGGAGACTGGAGCCGGTTCGGCGGTGGCGCGGTGGAGCGGGGCAGGACCTCGCCGGAATTCGTCGCGAGCTGGCGCAAGGGGCTGCTGAGCGCGAACGAGGAAAGCGTCGCCGGCATCGCCGAGGAGATCGGCCGCTATTACCCCGGGATCGTGCTCGTCGTCGGGCCGGATCTGGCCCGTCAGCGTGTTTCGGGGGTCTATTCGACGGAGGATCCGGTGCGGGCGCTTCGGGCCGTGGCGGATGCCCACGGAGCCGTCCTGCGACAGGCCGGTCCATGGCTCCTGATTCTGTCATCTATCTAATTCATTGATTTTATTGACTCATAAAACATGAGTATTTTTCTCTGAAAAAACCGTGCCCGCTTCGTCTCCTTCTGTGAGAGGGGCATTTCCGCCATCCGGTCGGAGATGCCCTGTCGCACGAACGAGAGTGAAGGACCGCAATGCAGGGTGGCTTGAAGGGGAAGGGGGCACGGCGCCGGCTGGCTGGCGCGTTGCTCGCGGGAATATCGATATCGGGAATCGTGGCGGGAGCGCCGGCACTGGCGCAGGACGCGGCGGCGGCGATGAACGGGGAAACGGCGCGGTTCAGCATCCCGGCGCAGCCGCTGTCGAGCGCGCTGACGGTGTTCGGCCAGCAGGCCGGTCTCCAGGTTTCGGCCAATGCGGCCACGGTGCGGGGAATTTCGGCCCCGGCACTGTCGGGCCGGTTGAGCACGCGGGCCGCGCTGGGGCGGCTGCTGTCGGGGTCCGGCCTCGTATGGCGCTCCAGCGGGCCGCGCACGGTCATCGTCTACGATCCCGCGGCAACGGCGGAGACGGCCGATGTCTCGAGCGGCGACACGATCGCCCTCGACCGCATCGTGATCTCGGGTCAGGACACGGGAGCCGGATTTCAGGGCACGCCGGACTGGGTCTACTCGGATCCGGCGAGCGTGAGCGTCGTCTCGCGCGAGCAGATCGAGCAGGTGCCGGTGCGCAACACCCGCGATCTTCTGGACTCGGTGGCCGGTGTCTACGTCAACCGCTCGGAGGCGCAGAATCCCGGCATTGTCGTCAATGTTCGCGGCCTTCAGGACCAGAACCGCGTCGTCACCATGATCGACGGCGCAAGGCAGAACTTCCAGCGCTCGGGCCATGGCGCCAGCCAGCGGGCCTATGTGGACACCACCTTCATCCGCGAGATCGACGTGGAAAAGGCCGCGACCACGGGCGTCGGCGGGGCGGGCGCGCTGGGCGGCACGGTGAACTTCCGCACCATCGAGGCGGGCGACATCATCGAGGCGGGGCGGACCTGGGGCGTGGAGGCGAGCGCCGGAACGGGCACGAACGCCTTCGAGTTCGACGGTTCGGTGACGGCGGCGGCGCGCGTGTCCGACCGTTTTTCGGTGGTCGGCGGCATCAGCCACAAGAAGATCGGCGCCTACGAGATCGGCAAGAACGGCACTCTCAAGCTCAATGAGGGCTTCACCTATGTGGACGACGTGGTCGTCTTCACCGGTCAGGAGGTCCTGACGACCTTCATCAAGGGAGAGGCGGACCTCAGTGACAATCTCAGAATCACGCTGAGCTGGATGCGAAACGCCACCAAGTCGAGCCAGGGCGGCTACCAGTCGGGCCGGATCGACGAGGACACCGAGGAGATCACCAACAACACCATCGTCGCCAATCTGGCCTGGAACCCGGACAGCGATCTCATCGATCTGGAGGCGAACGTCTGGTACAACCACCTTGCCAATGACGAGACCCGCGGCTTCGTGCTCGACCCGGACGTGCTCTTCCCGGTCGACTACAAGATGGCGACGGTGGGTGGTTCTCTCGAAAACACCAGCCGGTTCGACGTGGCCTTCGGGGCGTTGTCCCTGAACTACGGCGTGGAGATGTTCCACGACGACGGCACGACGAAAGCCGACAGCGACTATCTCGACTCCGCCTACGGCAAGACAGGTGGAACGGACCTTTCTCTCGGTTTCAGCGGCTCCAATCCGAACGGGCGTCGCACCATGGTCAGCGGCTTCGCCAATGTCACGCTGGAGCATGACGACTGGCTGACAGTGTCGGGTGGTTTGCGTTACGACTACTCCAGGCTGTGGGGCTCGACGACGATCTATGGTGACCGGACCCGTGTCCGGGTGCCGTGCGAGCCCGGCGATACCAGCTTTGAGTGCATTGTCTTCGGCTACAAGGAGGTCAATGTCTATTCCGGCGCAAATGTCTCGGTGGACCGCACGGATGGCGCGCTGCTGCCCAATGCGATGGTCGCGGTGCAGCCCTTCGACTGGCTGCAGGCCTTCGCCCGTTTCTCCCAGACCTATCGTGCGCCCTCGGTGATGGAGGCGCTGATCGCCGGCGGGCATCCGCCGCCCGCGCTACCGATCAACAATGCGCCGAATCCGGACCTGAAGCCCGAGCGCGGCAATACCTATGAGATCGGGGCAAACATCTCGCGGGACGGGGTGTTTTCCGAGCAGGACGGTTTTCGCCTGAAGGCCGTGGCCTTCTACCGCGAGATCCAGGACTACATCTCCACGGGCACGGTGCGTCGGCCGGAGTTCGACAAGGAGTATACCTCCTATGTGAACGTGGACGGCACGACTCGGATGAGCGGTGTCGAGATCGAGGCCAGCTATGACGCCGGGCTCTACTATCTGGGCGGTGCCTTCACCTGGCTCCACACCGATTTCGGCAACACCTATACCTATGAGGGCGCGACGAAGCCGGTGGAGCCTTCGGTGATCTTCGTGCCGCCGGAGTTCAAGGTGACGCTCGACGGGGGCGTGCGTCTGCTCGACAAGCGCCTGACGCTCGGCGGACGCATGAACCACGTCGGCGGTACGAGCCCGAACGTCGGTGTCCTGACCTCGTCCTATCAGACGACGGACTACACGCTGTTCGATCTCTACGGATCGCTGAAGTTCAACGACCACGCGAAGCTGCGCTTCGGGGTGAACAACCTGACCGACGTGGCCTATGTGCCGGCGCTCGGGTCGACGGCATATCCGGCGCCGGGGCGGACCATCACTGCCGCCTTCAACGTGAAATTCTGACGAGATTCGCGGTGCCGATACCCGGCACCGCGTCCCCGGGTTCGCCGAACGGCGGACATGTGAAGACACTCCGCCGGTACCCGCTGGTGCCGCGGAGCCAACCTCAAGGAAACAACCATGACTGTGAAGATCGACCTCAACGGCGTGACCGATCTGGTCAGCTACCTCAGCAGCTGGTCGGCGGACTATGAGTACAACAGCCACGGCTTCTTTGCCGGTCCGGGCGCCACGAACGAGCACAGCCAGTGGGGCGCGGGCAATGTCGGGACGTCCGAGTCCGCCGTTCTGCTCAACGGCGACTTCGACTATGTCCAGCCGGGTGGTTTCAGCGGTGACGTTGACAGCCTCGTCTTCGGTGACAATCTCACCGGCAGCGGCTCCGGCTATTCGCTCGATGCCTCGGTGACCTTCGACCTTTCGGGGGCAACGACCGGCGGTTCGTTCAACTTCGCTATCTACTACATGTCGAACGATGGCGACCTGGGCACCTTCTACACCTACCTGGGCGAGCAGGGCACGGAGCAGACCAGCTCGGCCGCCGACGAGGTGTTCTACGGGTTCGGTGGAACGGACACGTTCGTCTTCGGCAGCAGCGATTGGGGCGACGACGAGATCGTCAACTTCGCCGATGGCACCGACCAGATCGACATGCGCGGGCTGGGCTTCAGCAACTATGCCGACTTCCTCGCCAATGGCGGGTCCGTCGACAACGTCAACGACGTCATCAGCTACAATGACGGATCGACGACGAGCACGATCGAATTGGCCGCCTTCAGCGGCACGATCGACGCGTCTGACTTCATCTTCGTCTGAGAAACGCTGTAGTGTTGGTAGCCCCACAGCGGACCCCGTCGCAGCCCTTGGCTGCGGCGGTGGTCGCCTCTCTCAGACGAAGTGCATTGTCAATAGCGCTGATAAGCGGGGTTGTAAACCTGCTGGCTCTCACGGCGCCGTTGTTCATGCTTCAGGTCTATGACCGGGTGCTCGCGAGCCGAAGCATCCCGACGCTGATCGGTCTCGCCGTGCTGGCGGCGGGGCTCTACGCCTTCCAGTCGCTGCTCGATGTCCTGCGCTCCCGCGTGCTGCTCAGGCTCGGTGAGCGGGCGGACCGGCAATTGTCGAACCGGGTGCATGAGGCGATCATCCGCCTGCCGTTGCGCCACCGTGTTCCCGGCGACGGGCTGCAGCCGCTGCGCGATCTGGACAACCTGCGTGGTTTCCTGTCGGGGCAGGGCCCGACGGCCTTCTTCGATCTTCCCTGGATGCCGGTGTATCTGGGCATCTGTTTCCTGTTTCATGTCTGGATCGGTGTGACCGCACTCGTCGGGGCGCTGGTTCTGGTTGCCTTCACCATTGCGACCAACGCGATGTCGCGCGCGCCGATCCGCGAGGTCATGACCAGCGGCATGTCGCGCAATGCGCTGATGGAGGCCTCGCGGCGCAACGCGGAATCCGTCTGGGCCATGGGCATGGCCGGTCGGCTGGCGGCGCGCTGGCAGCAGGCCAACAACGATTATCTGGCCGCGAACCGGCGCGCGGGCGACGTCGCCGGCGGGCTCGGAGGCGTGTCCAAATCCTTCCGCATGATGCTTCAGTCGGCGATCCTGGGCGTGGGCGCGTGGCTCGTCATCCGCCAGGAGGTGAGCGCGGGCGTGATGATCGCCAGTTCCATCATGATGGGGCGTGCGCTCGCTCCGGTCGATCTGGCGATCGGGAGTTGGCGGCCGTTCCTGATGGCGACGCAGAGCTGGGGGCGGCTCAAGGCCCTTCTGCAGCAGATGCCCTCCGACGCCGACATCATGCCGCTTCCCGCGCCGGTGCGCGAGTTGAAGGCGGAAGGCGTCACCGTGGTGCCGCCTGGCGCGCGCAAGCCGACCATCAGTGGCGTGAACTTCACGGTCGGTGCGGGCAGCGGGCTCGGCATCGTCGGGCCCAGCGGCAGCGGCAAGTCGAGCCTGGCGCGTGCACTCGTCGGCGCATGGGACGTCGCCGGCGGCAAGGTGCGCATCGATGGCGCCAGCCTCTCGCACTGGGACGCGGAGGCGCTCGGCGGCCACATCGGCTACCTGCCCCAGGGCATCGACCTCTTCGACGGGACGATCGCGGAAAACATCGCCCGCTTCGTTCCCGACGCCGATCCCGCCGCCATCGTCGCGGCGGCGAAGGCGGCCGGCGCACACGAGATGATCCTCCGGCTCGAGGCCGGCTACGAGACCCGGGTCGGGGAGGCGGGGGCGTCCCTTTCCGCCGGACAGCGCCAGCGGATCGGCCTGGCGCGGGCGCTCTTCGGCGATCCCTTCCTTGTGGTTCTGGACGAGCCCAACGCCAATCTGGACGCGGAAGGCGAGGCGGCGGTGCTTGCGGCCATCGAGGGCGTGCGGGCGCGCGGCGGTATCGCGGTCGTGATCGTCCACCGCCCCGGAGCCCTGCAGGCGGTCGATCTTGTGCTGATGATGGACGGCGGGCGCGCGCGGGCCTTCGGGCCGCGCGACGAGGTTCTGGCGAAGGTCGCCCGTCCCGGCGGCCCTGGACCGGGCGGCAAGCCGGCCACGGCGGCCTCCGGCGGTTTCCGGACCACCGGGCGGCAGATGGTTCCCTTGCGGGTGCTTCCCGGCAGCAAGGCCGCGGACGACAAGGACGAAGCCCTTGATGCGTCCGCCGGAGAGGATGCGGGCGAGGAAAAGGAGAGCGACGATGGACAATGATGTCGCCGGACTGTCTCGGTCGATCTCGCGTCATCTCCTGACGGGCCTGTTCGTCTGCGTGGCGCTGGTGGTCGGTGTCGGCGGCTGGGCGGCCGCGACGAACCTGACCGGAGCGGTCGTCGCGAGCGGAACCTTCGTGGTCGATTCCAACGTCAAGAAGGTGCAGCACCCGACCGGCGGTGTCGTGGGCGAGCTTCTGGTGCGCGACGGACAGAGGGTCGCGGCGGGCGAGACGCTCATCCGGCTCGATGCGACGCAGACGCGCGCACGGCTTGCCATCGTGCTCAAGCGGCTCGACGAGTTGCGCGCCCGCAAGGCTCGGCTCGAAGCGGAGCGGGACGACCTCGAGCGCATCGCCTTTCCCGAAGCGCTCGTGCGGCGAGCAAAAACGGATGCCGAGCTTGCCTCGACGCTGTCCAGCGAGGAACGGCTCTTCGCCTTTCGCCGGCAGTCGCGGGAGGGGCGCAAGGACCAGCTTGACCAGCGTATCAGCCAGTTCGAGAAGGAGATCGAGGGCCTGAAGGCGCAGGAAACGGCTCACGACCGGGGGCTGTCGGTTCTGGAGCAGGAACTCGAGGGCTTGCGCAAGCTCAAGGAGCGCGGGCTGGTGACCCTGCAGCGCATGAATGCGCTGGAGCGCGAGGCGGCGGCGCTTGGCGGCGAGCGCGGCGAGGCGATTTCCGGCCAGGCGCAGGCGGCGGGGCGTATCGCCGAGGCGCGGCTGCAGATCCTGCAGGTGGACAGCGACCTGAAGACCGAGGTCGGTTCGGAGCTGCGGGAGATTTCCGCCCAGATCGGCGAGTTCGTCGAGCGGCGGGTCGCGGCCGAGGACGAGTTGCGGCGCATCGACATGATCGCGCCGCAGTCAGGGCTCGTGCACCAGCTCGCGGTTCATGCTCCGGGCGCGGTGATTTCGCCCGCCGACGTGACGATGCTGATCGTCCCCGATCACGACCGGCTCGCGGTCGAGGCGAAGATCCTGCCCCAGGACATCGACCAGCTTCGCATCGGGCAGGGCGCGGTTCTGCGGCTTTCCGCGTTCAACCAGCGCACCACGCCGGAAGTCGCCGGCAAGGTGACGCGGATCGCGGCCGACCTCACGCATGAGGAGCGCAGCGGCCTTTCCTATTATCTGGTGCGTATTTCCATCCCGCCGGAGGAGCTTGCACGTCTCGGCGCGCTGGAACTCGTTCCGGGAATGCCGGCGGAAGCCTTCATCAGCACGGGCGAGCGCACGGCGCTGTCCTATCTGCTCAAGCCGCTGTCCGACCAGATCGCGCGCACGTTCCGCGAGGAATGAGGACCATCCGCCCGCGGCCTGCCCGAGGGGAAGGGCAGGCCGCGGCTTCCATCCCGCCCCTGGCGAGGAGCGGGACGGCTGTGGGGATCAGTCCGGCGCCTTGACCAGGATCTTGATCTGGGATTTCTCGCGCGCCAGCGCCTCGAAGCCCTCGCTCACGATGTCGTCGATGTCGATCCGCTTGGTCACCAGCCTGTCCGCGCTGAAGTGCCCCTGACGCATCAGCTCCATCACCGCCGGATAGATGTTGCGGTAGGCGATGGTGCCCTTCATCGAGCGTTCCTTGAGCACCACCGTGTTGGGCTGGAAGGCGGCCTCGGACTCCCAGATCGAGACGATGAGGGACTGTCCCTCGTGGCGGGTGGCATCGATCGTCTGCTGCAGGACGGAGGGCACGCCCGTCACCTCGAAGGAGACATCGACGCCGGTTCCGCTCGCCTTGCGGATCGTCTCGACCGGATCCTCGTGCATCGGGTCGATGGTCGACGTCGCGCCGAGGTCCTTCGCGCGTGCGCGGCGCTGGTCGGAGGGTTCCACCACGTGGATCTGTGACGCTCCGGCGGCGCGCAGGGCCTCCACGACGAGAAGTCCGATCGGTCCCGCGCCGAAGACGGCGGCCTTGTCGCCGGCCTTGATCTGGCTGACGCGAACGGCGTGAAGCGCCACGGCGGCGGGCTCGACGAGCGCGCCCTGCTCCAGGCTCAGCTCGTCGGGCATCTTGTGGCACATTTGCGCCGGCACCACCGAATAGGCGGCGAACCCGCCATGGCCGCCGGACAGTCCGACGAAGCCGAGGCTGTCGCACAGGTTGTAGCGCCCCTCGCGGCAGGCGGCGCAATGGCCGCAGGCGAAGATGGGCTCCACCGCGACGCGGTCGCCCACGGCAAGGTTGTCGACGCCATCGCCGACCTCGGTGATTTCACCGCAATACTCGTGGCCCATGGTGATCGGGGCCTTGTCATGGCTGAGCGGGTGATCCGTGCCGACGGGCACGAAGATCGGGCCGGCGAGATACTCGTGCAGGTCACTGCCGCAGATGCCCGTCCATGCGACCTTGATCTTCACGTCGCCGGGGCCGGTCCGGGGCTCCTCGATCGTTTCGACACGGATATCCTTTGCGCCATGCCAGCGTGCTGCCTTCATCGGTTCTGTCCTTGAAAGAGGGGGGAGGGAGGTGTGGCGCGCCGGAGAGGCCCCGGCGCGCCGGGGAGTGTCACTTCAGGTGGTGTACCTCCTGCAGACCGTAGACGGGAGTGTCGATGCCTTCCATCCGGGCCTTGAGCTGGAGAGCCAGATACTGGGAGTAGTGGCGCGACTGGTGCAGGTTGCCGCCGTGGAACCACAGCCCTTCCTGCTGCGTCGGTTTCCACATGTTGCGCTGCTCGCCTTCCCAGGGGCCGGGGTCCTTGGTCGTGTCCGACCCCAGTCCCCAGACCTTGCCGACCCGGTCGGCCATCTCCTGGCCCATCAGGTCCGCGACCCAGCCGTTCATCGACCCATACCCGGTGGCATAGACGATGAGGTCCGCCTCGAGTTTCGTTCCGTCCTCGAGCACGACGCCGTCCTCGACGATCTCGGCCACCTGGCCGCGCTTGAGCTTGATCTTGCCGTCGATGATGAGCTGGCTGGCACCGATGTCGATGTAGTAGCCGGACCCGCGGCGCAGGTACTTCATGAAGAGCCCGCTGCCGTCGTCGCCCCAGTCGAGCCAGAAGCCCGCCTTCTCGAGCGCGTCGTAGAAGTCGGCGTCACGCCGCTTCATCTCCTCGTAGGCGGGAATCTGGAACTCGTGCATGATCCGGTAGGGGAGCGAGGCGAAGATCAGGTCGGCCTTCTCCGTGGTGACACCGTTCCTGACCGCTTCTTCCGAGTACAGGGCGCCGAGGCCCACGTCCATCAGCGTTTCCGAGCGCACGATGTGGGTGGACGACCGCTGGACCATGGTCACGTCCGCGTCGTGCTCCCAAAGGGCGGCGCAGATGTCGTGAGCGGAATTGTTGGAGCCGATCACCACCACCTTCTTGCCCGCGTAGGCCTCCGGGCCCGGATGGCGCGAGGAATGCTGCTGCTCGCCCTTGAAGCGGTCCATGCCGGGGAAATCGGGGATGTTCGCCTTGCCCGACATGCCGGTGGCCATGACGAGCTGCTTCGGCCTGAGAACCACTTCCTCGCCGTCGCGATCGACCACCAGCGTCCACTCGCCTGTCTTCGCGTCGTAGCTGGCCGATTTCGCCGTGGTCTTCGTCCAGTAGTTCAGCTCCATGACCTTCGTGTACATCTCCAGCCAGTCGCCGATCTTGTCCTTGGGGCTGAAGACGGGCCAGTTCTCCGGGAACTTGATGTAGGGCAGGTGGTCGTACCAGACCGGGTCGTGCAGGCAGAGGGACTTGTAGCGCTTGCGCCAGCTGTCGCCGGGGCGCTCGTTGCGCTCGACGATGATGGTGGGCACGCCGAGCTGGCGCAAACGGGCGCCGAGCGCGATGCCCCCCTGGCCGCCGCCGACGATGACGCAATAGGGCTGGGTGGTGTAGCCGAGCTCGCGTTCCTCACGCTCGCGCTCCTCCTTCCACGACGGGCGGTTCTTGCCCGCGCCGTGCTTGGCGCCGAGCGGCCGGTTGAAGCCCTTGGGCTCCTCGTGGCCCTTCAGTTCGGACATGACCGTGAGCAGCGTCCAGATCTTGCCGTCCCTGAACCGCACCATGCCATAGCCGCGCGCGACCGCCGTCTCGAAGGTGATCCATGCGGTCAGGACGCCGTCCTCCTCGCTGGGGATCTCGTTCTCGGCGAGCCGGAAGTTCGACGGTGCGACGGAGGGGAGCTGGCTGGTCAGCATGTCCGCCACCTGGTCCTTGCCCTCCACCGTCTTCAGGTTCCAGGTGAAGGGGGCAAGGTCGCGCCAGTAGCAATCGTCCTGGAACATGTCGCAGGCGGCGGCGATATCGCCGGCCTCGAGCGCCTTGCCGAATTTCGTGAGCAGCGTTTCCGCCTTCTTCATGGGGGCAGTGTCGAGCATCGCAATCCTCCCTTTGCGTTGTGCTTGCAAGGGAAGGATGGCAGGCGAAATACGGCCCGGACCATGGCCGCGCATTCGGAGTGCGGCGCAGCACGGCGTTTTTGCGCCGCCCGCGTTGCGGGCGCAACAGGACGCAACGCGGGCGGCGGGCGGGATGCAACAGGTCGCGCAACAGGCGAAATGCGGACGAGGATCAGTCGGGCGGTGTCAGGCCCGCCTTGCGCACCCTGCGCAGGATGGTCGACCGGTTGACGCCGAGCCTTCGTGCCACCTGCGACATGTTCCAGTGGCAGGCCTCGAGCAGGGCCTCCAGCTCATCGTCGGACGTGCCGGCCGCGCCCGGCCGCGCGGCGGAGCGTGGTGTGGGGAGCATGAAGCCGGATGGTGGCGGCCGGCGGAAGGTCGGCGGCGGCAGGTCGTTGAGGTCTATGACGAGATCCGTGGCGGTTGCCATGGCGACGTCGAGCGCGTGGGCGAGCTCGCGGATGTTGCCCGGCCAGTCGCGGCCGCACAGCTCCGCCCTTGCCGCCGGTGACAGGCGAAACTCCTCCGGGCGGCGGCGCAGCAGGCGCTCGACCAGCCAGTCGAGGTCGCGGCGCAATCGCAGCGGCGGTAGCGCGAGCACCGCTCCGGCGAGGCGGAAATGCAGGTCCGGACGCAGGCTTGCGGGCGCGGGCGAGGTCTCCTCGCTCCCGGTTGTCGCGCAGGAGGTCGTGGTGATCGGGCGCAGGTCGGAACGCGCGTCCAGAAGGCCGATAAGCGCCGACTGCGCCGCCGGCTCCAGATCCTCGATCCCGCGCAGGAACAAGGTGCCCGCCGGCAGGTCCGCGAGCCGGGCGACGGCGGTCGCGTCAAGTCCGGCGCAATGCACGCCATGAAAGGCGAGGGCCTGGCGCGACGGCGCCGCCGCGCTTCCGCCTGTTCCGGCATCGTTGCCGCAGACGTGGATCGCGCGGGCGAGGCGCGCCTTGCCGGTGCCCGTCTCGCCACACAGCATGAGCGGCACGGAGGTCGGCGCCAGGCGCGCGGCGCGCTCCAGCAGACGGGCCAGCGCGGGGTCGGGGCCGGAGAGGCTTTCCAGCGGCGCGGGCAGGCCCGTGCGCGCGGTGGCCGCCGTGCCGCCGGTGGCGGAAGTCTTCCTCGGCAGGCGGGCCACCTGCGGTGCGATCGCATGGGCGAAGAGGCCGCGTCCGTCCTTCAGCCTCAACACCCGCTCCTCGGAAGGGCGGCCGCGCATGTAGTCGGGCAGGTCGTCGATGTCGTGCTCGGTCAGGGCCTCCATGGGCATTCCGATCAGCGTGTCGGCGCCCGAGGGAGCGAGGCACTCCAGCGCGCCCTGCGTCATGCCGATGATACGCCCCGAGGCGTCCAGCGCGATGGCGGCTTCCGGGTCGACCTCGAGAAACTCCGGCGAGGTGGACAGTCTCAGCACCCAGTCGCGCCGGGTCATGGCCATGAGGTTCGCCATCTCCACCCGCCGCGCGGACGCCTTGACGAGGTTCATGGCCAGGTTCTGGCTGGACTTGGGGCTGGGGGAGCGCAGCAGCGAGATGTCGAGCACCGCGGACAGCTTGCCGCAGGTGTCGTAGATCGGCGCGGCGGTGCAGGACAGAGGCGTGTGGGCGAGACCGAAATGGTCGTCCTGGTGGATCGTCACCGCCTTGCCGGTGACGAGGCAGGAGCCCACGCCGCAGGTGCCGGCAAGGTCCTCCGACCAGTCGGAGCCAAGGTAGAGCCCCGCCTGGCGCAGGTCATCCTCGAAGCGGGGATCGCCGAAGAAGTCGACGCAGATCCCGTCCGCGTCCGCCAGAAGCAGCACGTAGTTCTGGCCCGCCACCTGGCGAAACAGCGCGCGCAAGCCCGACCGCGCGGTCGCGATCAGCCGCTCGGCCTGTTCCTGATGGGCGCGCAATTGCGTGTCCGTGACGATATGGGCGGGCTCGGGGCGCGTCGGATCCATGCCATAGGTCTCGACGCATCGTCGCCAGCTCGTCGTCACGAGATCGTCGCGCCCCGTGGGCTGGCCGCGCAGGACGCGGCCGATCTCGTCGACATGCTCAATGTCGCTCATGCCGTCCTCCCTCGGCAGGTGCGCCGTGACGATAGCGTGACCTGCCGAGGGAACGCAATCGGCGAGCAACGGGGGCGGAGCGGACGTGCAAAGGCCGGCTCCGGTTTCCCGGCGCCGGCCCTGTCGGTCGTGGGTGTGCAGCGGTGGCTCAGGCCTTGATCTGGGCGATCATGCGCTCGAGCCGTTCCATGGCGAGAACGCCGGCCTCGATGTCCGGGGCACCGTTTGCCTCGCCACGGATCGCTGCGGCCGCGTCGGCGAGAAGCGCCGCGTAGCCCTTGTGGTCCTCGTTGGCGGCGGCGGTGAAGTTCGGCGTCCACGACAGCGTGTCGCAGGCGGGGTCGAGCGTTGCCGCCGGATCGTCCGCCTTGAAGGGCGGGTCGCGGAACAGGCGGACGTTGATGATGTTGTCCACCTCGAGGCGGGCGTGATCGCCCATGATGCGGATCTCCTCCATCGGCGTGCCGCGCGACTGGACCGTGCCCATGACCACGTTGCCGATCACGCCACCCTTCGTGGTGAAGTTGACGTGGATCAGGAGCTTGCCCGGCGCCGGGCTTGCCGAGCGCACCAGCATGTCGCCGAAGTCCTCGCCGGCGAACCAGGGGATCAGGTCCATGTAGTGGACGCAGTGGTGCAGGTAGAAGCCCGTGTAGTCCGGCTCGCCCTGGAAGTAGGTCGGCGCGGTCATGTAGCTGCCGGTGACGCCCAGAACGGACCCGAAGTCACCACCGTCGAGCACGTTGCGGGCGATCCGGTTGCCGGTCGAGTAGCGCTTCATGAAGCCGACGATGACGGGCTTGCCGGCCTTCCTCGATGCGGCGGCCACCTCGCGCGCGCCGGCCGCATCCGCCGCCGGCGGCTTTTCCATGAAGACCGGGAGCCCCTTTTCCAGCGCCGCGATGGAGGCCATGCGGTGCAGGTCCGGTCCGACGGCCATGCCGATGGCATCGAGGCCCGGGTGGGCGATGAGCTCGCGGAAGTCGTCATAGAGCGCGGTGACGCCGTAGTTCGCCGCCGCCTGGGACAGCGCCGCGCCGTCCCGGTCGCACAGCGCCGCGATGCGGAAGCCGTTGCGCCCGAGCTGGGGCAGGAGCATCTGGCTGGCGTGACGGCCGCAGCCGATCCATCCGATGTTGATCATTGGTCGACCTCCGCCAGAGCGAGGGCGTTCCGGATGACGCCAAGTCCGGCCATGAGCTTCTCGCTCTCGTCCTCGCGCGGGGCACGCCAGTGCGCGATCGGCAGCGCGACGCGGTCGTCGTTGCGACGGAACGGCTCAAGCGAGACCGGGCCCGTGTATCCGACCTGGGCGAGGGCGCGCATGATGGCCGGCCAGTCGAGATGGCCGGTGCCGGGGTGCCCGCGATGGTTCTCGTTGGCCTGGAAGTGGACGATGCGCTCGCCGGCGAGACGGATCGCGTCCGGGATCGAGCGGTCCTCCATGTTCATGTGGAAGGTGTCGAGCATGACGCCGAGACCGGCGTCGGCAACGGCATCCACGACTTCAACCGACTGGCGGGTGGTGGAGAGGATGTCGGTCTCGAAGCGGTTGAGCGCCTCGAGCGCGAAGACCTTGCCGGCGGACCGGGCGACAGGGGCCACTTCCCTGAGGCCGGAGATCGTGCGTTCGGCGCGCGCGGCGATGTCCTCGTCCGTGCGCGGAACCGGCGGGCGTCCGGCAAAGACCATGGGCTCGCCGTAGAGCGGGCCGCCGATGATCTTCGCCCCGATGCCGTCGGCCACCTCGACGCAGTGCTTGAGATAGTCGAGGCCGCCCTGGCGGTTGGCCGCGTCCTCGGAGGCGATGGAGCGGGACGGGTTCACGCGGGCCGCGAGCACCAGGAAGATGCCGGCGTCCTCGGCCGCGCGGCGGGCCTCGGCGAGGTCCAGGTCGTCCTCGGGTTCGGGGACGAGCAGTTCGACGAAGTCGAAGCCAAGGTCGGCGGCCTTGGCGAAGTAATGCAGGTCGGCGCCCCGGAAGGGACGGGTGAACTGCATGGAGATGATGCCGACTGGGTTCTTCAAGGGGGAGGTCCTTTCGACGGTCAGCCCTTCACCGCGCCCTGGGTCAGGCCGGAGATGAGGCGTTTCTGGACGAGGAGGAAGAGGGCGGTGGCGGGCATGGCGCCGACGATGCCGCCGGCGGTGAGAAGGCCCCACTGGACTTCGTATTCGCCGATCAGCGTCTGGACGGCGACGGTGATCGTGCGCACGTTCCGCCCGCCGAGGGTGAGGGCGTAGAGATACTCGTTCCAGGAGGTGATGAAGATGTAGATGCCGGTGGCGATGATGCCGGGAACGCAGAGCGGCAGCACGACCCTGAACAGCGCGCCGAAGCGGGTGCAGCCGTCCGTCATCGCCGCCTCGTCGAGCGAGCGCGGGATGCCGTTCATATAGCTCACCATCATCCAGATCGAGAAGGGGATCGCGATGGTGGAGTTGGCGATGATCAACGCCAGGTGGGTGTCGAGCAGGCCGAGCACCCGCATCAGCACGAAGAGCGGCAGGATGAGCAGCACCAGCGGGAACATGTTGATGAGCAGGAACTGCAGCATCAGGATCCGCTTGGCCCTGAACTCGAACCGCGAGAACGAATAGGCGGCCGTGATCGACAGCGACAGGCCGACGAGCACGGTGCCGGAGGACACGATGAGACTGTCCAGCAGGTTGCGGCCGAACCCGACGGTGGCGAACAGCCGGGTGTAGTTCTCGACCGTTGCGCCGATGATCGAGGGTCCTTGCGTGAAGAGCCTGGATTCCTGCGTCACGGAGGTCAGGAACATCCAGAGATAGGGACCCAGCGTGAAGGCCAGGATGGCGACCATGGGCAGGTCGACAACCAGGATCCGCCGCCAGACGGGACGCTTGTGCAGGCTCATCGGCTCACCGCCTTTCCGGTCCGCTTGAGGTAGAGGATCACGAAGACCATCAGCAGCATCGTGAACAGGACCGCCAGCGCGGAGCCGTAGCCGAAGTCGAGATTGGTGCGCGACTTGACGAAGGCGTAGAGCGGCAGCGTGTAGGTGCTGTAGCCGGGGCCGCCGCCGGTCATGACGAAGATCACGTCGAAGGAATTGGCGACCCAGATCATGCGCAGCAGGACGGCCGTCACCAGCACGCCGGAGATGCCCGGCAGCGTGATGTGCCAGAATTGGCGCCAGGCGCTCGCGCCGTCGATGGCCGCGGCTTCGTAGTAACTCCTGGGGATCGACTGCAGGCCCGCGAGGATCATGACCGCGAAGAAGGGGAAGCCCTGCCAGGTCAGCGTCAGGATGATGGCGCCGAGCGCGGTGTCCGGGCTTGCGAGCCACGGCACGGCCTGCTCGATCAGGCCAAGGCGCAGCAGGAAGTCGTTCGCAAGGCCGTAGTTGCTGTCGTAGATCCAGACCCACATCAGCGCGATCACGACCGAGGGCAGCGCCCAGGGAATGATGATGAGCGCGCGCGCCAGCGACCGCCAGGGGAAGTCCTGGTTGAGGATCAGCGCGGTGACGAGACCGAGCAGAAGCTGCGCCGGGATCGTGATGCCGATCCAGATCACCGTGTGGCGCAGCGAGATCCAGAAGACCTCGTCGTTGAGGGCCTTGCGGAAGTTGTCGAGCCCGATGAAATCGAAATTCTTCGGCCGGAACAGGACGTATTCGTGCAGGCTCATCCATGCGGTCTGCAGCATGGGCAGGAAGACGATGGCGAGCGTGACGAGCACGGCCGGCGAGAGCATCGCGTAGGGGAGCACGCGTCGGGCGAGGCTTCGTCCGGGCGCCGGAGCGTCTGGAGCGGAACTGTCGGTCATGGTCGGGCCGTTTTGATACATGGATCGGGTGTGACGGGGCGCGCGCTTGTGAAAGGCGCGCGCCCCGTCCGCTCAAGCCTTCGGGAGGAGGCTTATTCGGCGTAGAGTTCGGCGATCTTCTCGTTCATCTCCTTGGCGGAGATCTCGCCGGTCAGGGCACGCTGCATGTTCACCGGCCAGACCGTGTTCACGAAATCGGAGGTCTGGGAGACGTTCGGCAGCATCTGGGCGAAGGGGAGCGAGTCCACCGTGGCCTTCACGAAGCGCTTGGGGTGAAGCGACCAGCTCTCGCTGTCCGTCTTCGTCACCGGAAGCTGGCCGGTGGCCTCGTTGAAGGTGGTGTTGTTGCCGGCGGTGGAGAGGAAGGAAATCCACTTCCACGCGGCGTCCTTGTCCTCGGCCGAGGAGAGAACCGCGGTGCTCTCGTCGCCGAAGGCCGTCCAGTGACCGCCGCCGCACTCGGGAACGGGTGCCGCGGAGACCTTGTCGCCGAGCGCCTCGACCATGCCGTTGGCCGAGCCGATGTGGTGGATCGTCATGGCCGTCTTGCCGGCCTTGAAGCCGCCGATGATCTCCTGGAAGCCGTCATTGGGCGCCGACGGCGGGAAGACGCCGTCCTTCTGGAAGAGGTCGACCACGAACTGGCTGCCGGCGACACCGGCGTCCGAGGTCAGCCCGTCCTGAAGGCTCACGCCCTCGCGCGACAGGGTGAAGCTCGCCCAGTGGTCATGGCCGCCCTTGGCGCCACGGAAGCCGAAGCCGTAGACGTCCGGTGTGCCGTCGCCGTCGGTATCGCGGGTGAGCTTCTTCGCCACGTCGCGGAACTCGTCGCAGGTCTTCGGCACTTCGAGGCCGAGCTCCTGGAACATGTCCTGACGATAGTAGAGATAGAGCACAACGTACTGGACCGGCAGGTAGTAGGCGTTGCCGTCCGGAGCCCTGGTAAGGTCGAGCAGGTTGTCCTGCAGGTCGGCCTTGCCCTCCCACGCGTTAATGCGTTCGCCGATGGGCTCCAGCGCGCCCATTTCCACCAGGCGCGGCTGGGCGAACATCTTGACCATGGCCGCGTCCGGCGCGTTTCCGCCGATGATCGCGGTGTAGAGATTGTCGTAGTAGCTGTTCCAGGGAACGTTCTCGGCCTCGACCTTGATCCCCGGATTGGCCTTCTCGAACTTCGCCACAAGCGCGTCCATCGGATTGTCGGCGTTGTCGAAGTGGTACCAGAAGCGCACGGTGCTGTCGGCCTGGGCCATGCCCACGGTCAGCGCCAGCGCGCTTGCGGCAAGCGTCATCGTCCTGAAGAGTTTCATGCTTTCCTCCCTGGTGTCGGGCCGCTCCTCATGCGGTTCCCTGCTTGAAAACAGTGCCGGCGCGCTTGAAGGCCGCGCGGGCCTCCTCGAGCGCCGAACCCATCTGCATGAACCCGTGCACGACGCCGGGCACGAGATCGAAGACATCCTTGCGGCCGAGTGACGAAAGACGCGCGGCGAGAAGCTCCGTGTCGGAGCGCAGCGGGTCGAGTTCGGCCGCGTTGAGATAAAGCGGGGGCAGGGCGGTGAGCGTCGTGTCGCTGGCGGCAAGCGGAGCGACGTCCGCCGCCTCGCGCGCCTCCTGTGGCGCATACCAGTTCCAGTAGCGCTGCATCTTGGCGCGTGTCAGCCCCGGTCCCTCGGCTAGCTGTTCGTAGGAGGGCGTGGTGAAGTCCGCGCCGTAGACGCCGTAGAAAAGCAGCGCGGTCCTGGGAAGGTTCTGCGGGGCGGCTCCGCCCTCGATTAGGCGGACCATCGCGGCGAGCGCCAGGTTCGCGCCCGCGCTGTCGCCGGCCACGGACCAGGTGAGCGACCGGTCGCGGGCGGCCCAGGCGGCGAGCACGTCCTCGAGACCCTGCGGATAGGGATGCTCGGGGGCGAGCCGGTACTCCACCGTGAGCACCCGGGCGCCGGTGGCGTTCGCAAGCCTGCGCGCGGCACCTTCATGAGTGGCGGCGGAGCAGAATGCCCAGCCGCCGCCGTGCACGTGCAGGATCGCCTCACGGCCAGCGTTGTTTTCCGGCACCACGAGCCTGGCGGGAAGGTCCGCATGCATGAGCGTGCGGGCCTGCGCGACGGGCGGCAGATCCTCGTTCCAGCGCATGTTGGTCAGGTCGGCGAGATGCCGGCCGGCCTGGGGCGCAAGGGTCGTGGGATCGAGCAGGCCACGGTCCTCGGTGGCAAGGCGCTCCAGAACGGCGCGCATGGACGGGCTGGGAGTGGGCGTGCTCATCGGTCGGTATCCGTTTGCGGGGAAGCCGCGGCCGCGTCGTCGGTGAGGTCGGGACCGAAGTCGACGATGGTCGAGATGTGATGGCCAAGCACCGCGTGCAGGTGTTCCAGATCGCGCTCTCTCAGCGCCTCGATGATCGGGACGTGACGCTCGGCGGTCTCCTCAAGTGCCCGGTTGGGCTGGGAGTTGAGGATCTTGAAGCGGTGGTTGTGGATGAGGCAGCGGGTCAGGATCGGCACCACGAGCGGCAGATCGGCGGTGGCGAAAAGGGTGGTGTGGAACGCCCGATCATGCACGGATAGACGATATTCGTCCATGTCGCGCGCGGCGTTTCGCATGGCGTTGAGTTCATCGCCGAGCCGGTCGATGACGTCGCCGTCGACGTTTGCGAGGACACGTTCCAGGTAGGAGCATTCCACGTCGCGACGGATGGCGATCAGCGCGCGGGCATCGTCCGCGCCGCAGGGAGCGACCAGCGTGCCGCGATGCGGCATGCGCCGGACCAGGCCTTCCTCGGAAAGCTGCATCAGGGCCTCGCGCACCGTGCTTTGGGAGCACTGGAAGCGCTGGGCGAGCTCCATCTCGGTGAGGGCCTGCCCCGGCTCGAGCGCGCCGAGCACGATTTCCTTCTGCAGCGTCACGAAGACGGCATGGCTGCGCCGACTGGACTGGCGCGGCACCAGGTCGAGCACGGACGGGCTCGTAAAGCTCTCCACGGCCATCTGGCCTTTCCTCCCTGCTTCGCAATGTCGGCTGTCCCGGATGGCCCGGCAGCCCTGTCACATCTGCGAAGGTTCTCCCCCGTTGGCGGGGTTGCGTGTCATTATCGTTATCGATAACATCCGGATTATCGATAATGCAAGCCCCTCTCGGAAGGGGTGCTCAAGGGAGGAAGCCATGGCGGAGATCCGTCTCGACGGAATCGTCAAGGACTACGGGTCCGTACGGGCAATTCACGGTGTCAGCCTCAACGTGCGCGACGGCGAGTTCGTGGCCTTCGTCGGCCCTTCGGGCTGCGGCAAGTCCACCATGTTGCGGATGATCGCGGGGCTGGAGGAGATCTCCGGCGGGCGGATGATGATCGGCGACAAGGTGGTGAACGACATGGAGCCGCGCGAGCGCGATGTGGCCATGGTGTTCCAGGACTACGCGCTGTATCCGCACATGAGCGTGGCGGAAAACATCGGCTTCGGGCTCAAGATGCGTGGTCTCAAGGCGGCCGACATCGCGCCGAAGGTGCAGGAGGCCGCCCGCATCCTGCAGATCGAGGCCTATCTGGACCGCAAGCCGGGCCAGCTCTCGGGCGGCCAGCGCCAGCGTGTCGCCATGGGCCGCGCCATCGTGCGCCACCCCTCGGTGTTCCTGTTCGACGAGCCGCTGTCCAACCTCGACGCGAAGCTTCGCGTGGAGATGCGCACCCAGATCAAGCGTCTGCATGCCATGCTCGGCACGACGACCGTCTACGTGACGCACGACCAGACCGAGGCCATGACGCTCGCCGACCGGGTGGTGGTGCTCAAGGGCGGCCACATCATCCAGGAAGGTCACCCCATCGAGCTCTACAAGGCACCCAACTGCCGATTCGTGGGTGAGTTCATCGGGTCCCCGCAGATGAACGTCTTCTCCGGCGAACTGGACCGGTCGGGCGACACGCCGATGCTGCGCGTCGGCAATGCCGGGCTGGCGCTCGGCGAGGTTCCGGCTGCCGACGGGACCCGCCTCGACGTCGGCATTCGCCCCGAGCACCTTGCGTGGTGCAAGCCGGGCGCCGGCAAGATCGCGCCGATTGTGGAGGTGTTCGAGCCGCTTGGTTCCGACACGATGGCCGTGTGCCGTTTCGGCGGTCAGGAGCTGACCGCGCGGCTCGATCCCGCTGTTCCGCTCACGCCGAACACCGAGATCCATCTCGACTACGACCTGGCGGACCTGCACTACTTCGAGGGTGAAAGCGGCGCCCGCCTGTCGCAGGCCGCCTGAATACCCGGCTGGAACGGGAGAGGCCGCCCGGCTTCAGTCGGGCGGCGCGGCGTCCCCGAGTGCCCGGCGCAAGCGGGCGAACAGGCGCTCGGAGAGCGAGAAATCCGCTGTCAGCACGGTGAGCCCCAGCACCCGCGCGCGCTCCATCAGTTTGGGGCTGCGGAACACGCCTGCCTCCTCGTCGAAGAAATCCGTCGTGGTGACGAAGACGGGTAGGGCCTCGCGTGCCGCGAAATGCGCGTTCCAGTAGGACAGTTCGAGCATCGCATGAAAGAGGCGCTCCTCGCCGTGCGAGCGCTCGAGAAGGTCCGTTGCCGTCGCCTTGCACGAGACGATCACCAGCCGTTCGTCATGCAGGGCGATGGCGTCGACCTCATTGAAATGCTCTTCCTCCTGGCCCGGCGCGCGCCAGCGCACCTGCTGCGCGAAGCGCACGTTGCGGCAGCCGCAGGCGAGCAGCGCGAGCGCCATGAGTTCTTCCAGCCAGGCACCGGCAAGATAGGTTCGCGCGCCGTTTCCCGCGGCCCTGTAGCCCTGTCCCTTGCGGCGCAGCACATGGTGGTCGACTGCCTCCTCGCACCACGCGCGGACCGCCCCGGAGGGAGAGCCGATGGGCTTCCCGCTTCCGCCGGCAATGAGTATCGGACGCAGCGCCTCGAAATTCTCGTAGATCGCGCGGGTCAGCGCGGCGCGCCCGCGCGCCTTGTCGAGCGAACCGCCCGGCCCGTGCAGTTCGACGAGACCGGCGAGGCGATCGGACAGGGCGGTTGATCTGGCGGGCATTGCGAAAGGCTCGGCTGACGGGGTTACTTCGAAAGGCGGCGCCGCGCCTCGGGTACGGCGAAATCGAGCAGGATCCTGAGCGACGTCCGCCAGCTTTCTGGATCATTGTAGCGACCGGCGAAGGAGGCGACGACCAGTCCCGCCTTCGGCTGCACCGTCAGCCGCTGTCCGCCGTTGCCAACTGCGACCGCGACCGGCGAGTCGGCCGGGCCCGTGAGGTACCAGAGATAGCCGTAGCGAAAATCCGTGGCGACTTCCGCGCGCGGGCGCATGGAGCGCGCAAGCCAGGCTTCGGGGACGACCCTTTGCCCCTCGTAGAGCCCCAGGCCCGCGACCATGTGGCCGACGCGGGCAAGGTCGGGCAGGGGCAGGCGCAGGCCGGACGCGGCCGAGGGCACGCCGTCGGCCCCCTTTACCCATTCGTACCGGGTGATGCCGAGCGGTGCGAACAGCTTCTCGCGGGCGTAGTCGTCAAGCGCCATGCCCGTGCCCTTCTCGATGAGCCGGGCAACAAGCGCCACCGCGCCGCCGCTGTAGATCCAGCGCCCGCCGGGGGCCTCGACGACCGGCCGGTCGAGCGCGAAGCGGTAGCGGTCGGCGGCGTTCTCCATGGCGATCTCGCTGTTGCGAGGATCGGAGTAGGGCAGATCCTCGTTCCACTCGAGGCCCATCTGCATGGACAGGGCATGTGCGATCTGAATGGGTTTCCGTTCGGGATCGGAGGCAAGGTCCGGATACTCGGGAAAGGCGGCATAGAGCGGGCTTTCCGGGTCCGGGACCTTTCCTTCCTCGAGCGCGATGCCGTAAAGCAGCCCGACCACCGACTTGGTCACCGACCGCAGGTCGTGAAGCGTGTCGGGGCCGAACTCTTTCTCGCCGACCGGCACGCCCCAGATCTCGTCCTTTCCGGAGAAATAGACTTCCGCGAGTCGCGTGTCGCCGAGATCGATCAGCGCCGCGTGAAGGCCCGGAAGTTCGCCGGCGGCGACGCTTTCCCTGATGGCCTCGTCAAGCGGCGCGGCATGGGCCGCCGGCACCGACAGGAGCGAGAGGCAAAGCCCGGCGAGGCGGGTCGCCTTGCGGGCGAACCCGGAAAACTCGAAGGGGAACGGCATGGCTGGTCGGAGCCTCGGGAGGGGAAACACGCGCCGCACCATAGAATGCCGGTCATGGCTTGTCAGCCGCCGGCACTGTGCATTTCTCAGGCGATGGTGAGCTATCCTCCGTGGCGGAAAACAGGCCGGCGGGGGAAGCTGCCGGCGGGCATTGGCCGATACGGACAGACAGAAGGAGAAATCGCGGTGACGGACGGACACGGAACGGGGCCGGTGGTGCGGCTTTCCGGACTTTCGCTGCAGGAACAATCGCATGGCGAGGCGTTCTCCTGCGCCATGGCGGCGATTGCCGCTCCCGCGGGCGCGACCCGGCTCGGTGCCCGCCTCGTCGTGGTGCCGGCGGGAAAGCGCGCCTGGCCGTTTCACTGTCACCACGGAAACGACGAGATGTTCGTGATCCTTGAAGGGACGGGGACCGTGCGCTTCGGGACCGACACTTTCAGGGTTGCCGCCGGCGATGTCGTGGTGTGCCCCTCCGGCGGCCCCGAGACGGCGCACCAGCTTCGGGCCGGAGAGGAGGGGCCCTTGCGCTACATCGCGGTGAGCACGATGAACGAGCCGGACGTGATGGAATATCCCGACAGCGGCAAGGTCACTGTCTTTGCCGGCAGCGCGCCGGGCGGCGACAAGGCTTCCCGGCGTTTCGCTGCAAGCTACCGGCAGGATGACGCGGTTGACTACTGGGATCGCGAGGACGGACAGGACCACGCCTCACGGCCGTGAGGCGACCTCGCGCAGGATCCAGTCGCGCAGGTTCTGGATGCGACGGTCCCTGGCAAGCGGGTCCGGATAGACGAGCCAGTAACCGCCGCTACCTGGCGTCGCGTGTTCGAAAAGCGGCACCAGTCGCCCGGCGGTCACGTCGGTGCGGGCGATCTCGCGTCCGGCGAGCGTGATGCCGACTCCATCGATCGCCGCGCGCAGGCCGAGGCCGGCCGAATCGACCATCGTGACGTTCGCCGGGGAAACGGGGCCGTCGGGCAGGGAGCCGTTCCATTCGTCCCAGTTGCGCACCCTGTGCTGAGACAGAAAGAGATTGGCGCGGGCGACGACGGCGCGCGGATCCCTGCCGCCGATCAGGGAGGGGGCGGCGAAGAGCGTCACGCTTTCCTCGAAAAGAAGATCGGCCTTCAGCCCCGGCCAGGATCCGCTTCCGTGGCGGATGCCGGCGTCCGCCGCGCCGGCCGATAGGTCCACCGCCGTCTGGCTCGTGGAGATCAGCAGCTCGAAGCCGGCGCGATCGAACGGGTATTCGGCCAGACGGGGCGAGAGCCAGTGCACGGCGAAGGTCGCCAGCATGGACAGGCGCAGGGGGCCGCTCTTGCGTTCTCCCGTTGTCTCGGCGACCGAACTTGCGATTTCGCGAAATCCGGAACTGAGGCCGGGCAGCAGCTTGCCTCCGGCTTCCGTGAGTTCGAGGCGCGAGCCGATTCGGCGCAGCAGGTCCACGCCCAGGCTGTCCTCGAGCTGGCGAACCTGGTGGGAGACCGCGGAAGGGGTCACGCCGAGTTCCCCGGCGGCCTTCTTGATCGATACGTGGCGACCTGCTGCCTCAAAGGCCCTGAGGGCGTTGAGCGGCACGTTCAGGCGCGGAATCGGGGGAGACTTCTCTGACATGACAGTAGGTTAGCTGGTGCCGATGATGTCGGAAAGGTGGCGCGCAAGCTTCACGGGCCTCGCTTCGTGATTTTACCTCACGCTGCCGACAACCTGCCTCAGCCCCTTCCGTGGAACGGGCCTTCGCTTGTCGTGCAGGGGTGACAGCCGGATGAGATCTGGGGCACAACCCGGGCTGACGGACGTATCAAACGAACCTTTGGAGGGCGCCTTGGCAGACGAATGCCGACTGTGCGACGTGCTTGTGATTGGCGGGGGAATGGCGGGCGTCAGCGTCGGTGCGCGCCTGGCCGGGGAACAGCGCGTCGTCGTGCTGGAGCGCGAGACCATGCCGGGTCAGCATTCCACCGGGCGCTCGGCCGCGATCTTCATCCGCAACTACGGCAGCAATGTCCTGCGCGCGCTCAATGCCGCCTCGGCGGGCTTCTTCGCCGAGCCGACGGATGTCTCCGACACGACCCTTCTCACCCAGCGCGGCGAGATGATCATCGCCGAGGAAGACGAGATCGGCCATCTGGAGGCGTATCTGGCCGGAAGTTCCGGTCTCGAGCGCATCACCGCCCGCGACGCGATCGAGCGGTTTCCGATCCTGCGCGAGGAGCGCATCGCGGCCGCCGTCTATGAGCCCGATGCGCAGGACATCGACGTCGACCGGATGCTTCAGGGGCTTCTGCGGCTGTTGCGCGCGCGCGACGGAGAGCTCGTCACCGGCGCCGAGGCGCTGGAGATCACGCGAAAGGACGGTCTCTGGCACGTGACGACGCCGGCGGGCCGGTTCGCGGCACCTCTGGTGATCAACGCGGCCGGCGCCTGGGCGGACCGGACGGCGGCACTTGCCGGGGTTTCCACGATCGGCCTGCGCCCCTTGCGCCGTACGGCGGCGATCCTTCCCGCGCCCGCCGGGCTCGAGCCGGCCGGATGGCCGCTGTGCGTCAGCGCGTCCGAGCGGTGGTACGCCAAGCCCGAGGCGGGCAAGATCCTGGTCTCGCCGGCCGACGAGGACGAGGTGGAGCCGCATGACGCCTGGCCCGACGACATGGTGCTGGCCGAAGGCCTTCATCGCTTCGAGCAGTCGGTGACGATGGAGGTGACGCGGGTCGAGCACAGCTGGGCGGGATTGCGCAGTTTCGTGGCGGACCGCAATCCGGTCGTGGGCTTCGCGCCCGGGGCGGACGGATTCTTCTGGCTCGCGGGGCAGGGCGGCTACGGTATCCAGGCGGCTCCCGCGCTCGCCGCGCTTGCAAGCGCACTCTGTCTCGGCCATGACCCTGACCTGTCACCGGATGTGGTCGCGGCCCTGTCTCCGGACCGTGCATCCATTACCAAGGGAAATTGAAGATCATGAGCGACATCAAGCGCATCGAACCCGGCCCTCGCATGACCCAGGCGGTCGTGCACGGCGGCACCGTCTATCTCGCAGGGCAGATTGCCAGCCCCGGCGCGGATGTGGCCACCCAGACCCGCGACATTCTCGCCAATGTCGACCGTCTGCTCGCCGAGGCCGGCTCCAGCAAGTCCCGCGTCCTGCAGGCGGTGATCTGGCTCGCCTCCATGGATGACTTCGCCGAGATGAACGCGGTGTGGGACGCCTGGGTCGATCCGGCGAACACGCCCGCGCGCGCCACCGGTGAATCGCGGCTGGCGACCCCCGACTTCAAGGTCGAGATCATCATCACCGCCGCCGTCGGCTGACGAAACGGGAAGGCCCGCGCCGGTGCGACCGGCGCGGGCCTTCCCGACGCGCTTCGTTGCCCTTATGCTTGGGGTTCGGTCGGCCCTTTCGGGGGGGGGCCGGCCCGTATGAAACGCCACCCGCGTCTCCGCGTCGCGGGCAGGGGAGCGCAGATGAAGATTGCCTATACGATGTCGCCGGGACGCGGCGACATGGACCTCGTTCTCGCCAGGCTTTCTGAGCACCTCGCGGAGGCGGGGCTGAGGACCTGTGGTGTCGTCCAGATCAACACCGAGATCGGCGAGGGGCGCCATTGCGATATGGACGTCAAGGTCCTGCCCGAAGGGCCGATGATCCGTATCTCGCAGTCCCTTGGCCCGGAATCGCGTGGCTGCCGGCTCGATCCCGAAGGACTTGAATCGGCTGTCGGACACGTCGCCTCGCGGCTGGCGCAGGGCGCGGACGTTCTCATCGTCAACAAGTTCGGCAAGCAGGAGGCGGACGGGCGCGGCTTTCGCGAAGTGATCGGCGAGGCTCTCGCCTCCGGCGTTCCCGTTATCGTCGGCGTCAACGGACTCAACCGCGACCGGCTTATGGAGTTCTGCGGCGAGTTCGCGGAGCCGGTCGAGGCCGATGTGACCGCGCTATTCGAGTGGGTTCTGGAGGCCCGCAATGCGGATGCCGACCTGTCCGGTGCCGTCGCCTGATCCGTGACGCCGCGCCGCGTGATCTTCGGACGAGGTCAGGCGGGGTCGCCTGAAAAGCCTTTCGGAGATCAGGCTTCCCGGAGGTCGGTCAGATCCGCCTCGCCGACGGCAAGCGGGTTTCCGTCGCCATCGCGCAGCATCAGGCGCAGTATCAGGTGCGCTGACGTGCCCCTTGTGTCGGCCTTCGCGACCCGGCCGGCAATCGACAGGCCTCCGCCCACCGCAAGCGGCCGCATGAAACGCACCTGAAGCCGCGTGATGCGCCAGCCGGGCAGCCACTCGCGAACCGGCGCCTCGAGCCTGCCCATCATGAGCATTCCGTGCGCGATCGGGCCGTCCAGGCCGGCCTTTTTCGCGGCCGCCTCGTCCAGATGGATCGGATTGTTGTCGCCGGACGCCCGCGCATAGGCGGCGACGGCTTCGGCGTCGATGATTGTGAGCCGAGTGGGCTCGAAGGTGGTGCCGACGGCCGGCACGCCGGAGAACGAAGGGCCGGTCATCCTTGCGCTCCCGTGCCGTCGTGCGTGCCGCGGTTCTCGAAAAAGACGATATCGGCCCGAAACTCCTGAAGCAGGTCGCCCGTCTCGTCACGGACAAGGCCGCGCACGGCCACCCTGTCCTCGCGTCCCGGTTCCTGCAGCCACTCGAGTTTGACCTCGTAGCGCATGTCCGGTTTCAGGTCGCGGTGATAGCGGAACTCCTGCGCCTGATGCACGACCGCCGCGCCGCGCGCCTGTGCCAGGGCCAGCACGGGGCCGGTAAGCGCGGGGTCGGACAGGATTGTCGCGGCGAATGTTGCCGGCACGGCGTTCCGCTCCTCCTGGCCCAGGGCGCGCGCGAACTGCGAGACGCGGGCGAAACCGGTGTCCAGTCGCGTTTCGCCGAGCGGCGTCCAGTCCGTTCCGGGTTTCGTCACGCTCACGTCGTTGCCCCCGCTCAGTCGAGTGCCTTGATCGCGAGGGTGGCATTGATGCCGCCGAAGGCGAAGGAGTTGCTCAGCGCCGCCCTGATCGGGTGCGGGCGTGCCTCGTTCGCGACCGGATCGAGCCCGCATTTGGGATCGGGCGCCAGCCAGTTGATGGTCGGCGGCGCGATCTGCTCCTGCAGGGCCTTCACGGTGATGACCAGTTCGATCGCTCCGGCCGCGCCGAGCGCATGACCGTGGATCGGCTTGGTGGAGGAGACGGGCAGCGTGTCGAGACGGTCTGAGAAAACCGCGCGCAGGGCCTCGCTTTCGGAGATGTCGTTGAGAACGGTTCCCGTGCCGTGGGCGTTCACGTAGCCGATGTCGGCAGGCGTGAGCCCGGCATCCTCGAGAGCGGACGCCATGGAGCGGGTCGGGCCGTCCACCGTCGGACGGAGCAGGTCGCTCGCATCACTGGTGGTGCCATAGCCGGCGATCTCGGCAAGAGGCGTCGCGCCGCGCGCCAGGGCGTGCTCGAGCTCCTCGATCATCAGCACGGCGGCGCCTTCGCCTAGCACCATGCCGTTGCGCTTGTCGGAGAAGGGGCGGCAGGTCTCCGGCGCCATGACCCGGAGGACTTCCCAGGCGCGGAAGGTTGCGGGTGTCAGAAGCGCTTCGCTGCCGCCCACCAGACAGGAATCGATGAGGCCGGAGCGGATCATGTGAAGGCCGTAGCCGACGGCCTGCGTGCCCGAGGCACAGGCGCTGGAAACCGCGAGCGAGGGACCGTTCACGCCATGGCGCATGCTGATCTGGGAGGCGGCCGCATTCGGCATGACCTTGGCGATGGCCAGCAGGTCCGGCCGCGAACCCGCGACATAAAAGCCGTACATGCCGTCGTCGGTGGTCTCCGAACCGCCAATGCCGGAACCGATGATGGCGCCGCAGCGATGACCAAGCCTTGCGTCCTCGTCATACCCCGCCTGCGCCAGCGCCTCGCGCGATGCGACGAGCGCGAACTGGGCGAAGCGGTCGCATGTCTTGACAGCCGTAGCCCCAAGAAGCGCCTCCGCGGGGAAGTCCTTCACATGGGCGGCACGGGTGATGCGCTGCTTGGGATAGCGGTCGAGCTGGAAGTGGGAAACGCCGGAGCGCCCGTCGCGCGCGGCTGTCCAGAGCGAGTCGACACCGAGCCCGGTGGCGGTTACTGCACCCATGCCGGTGATGACGACCCGGCGTCTTTCACGTGTCACGCGGCGCCTTCCTTCATGCGCTCGGACAGGACCTTCAGGAAGTCGCCGACAGTGGTTGCCTCGGCCAGTTCGCCGTCAACGGGGATGTAGACGCCGAACTCCTCTTCGATCGCCATCAGGATCACCACCATGTCCGCCGACTCGATGCCCAGATCCTCGAACGAGGCGTCCGGCTTCAAGGCGTCGCGCTCGACCATGCCTTCCTTCGCGACGAGGTCCAGCAACCGCTCGAGCGTGTCCGGCTCGATCCCCTCCAGCATTTTGTCCATGGCTCGTTCTTGTCCCTTTGTGTCAGGCCGTTGGCCTGTCATAAATTCTAACCGCCGGTTGATCCAGACCCGAATTGCCCTTCGGTCACCATTGTGCCGTCGCGTCGCCGGTCCGTTGATCGCAATCCATGCCTGACGCCAAAGCCCTTGCCAGAGGGGAGCCGCATCCGCTATCCACGGCCGCGAGCCCGGTGTATGCCGGACGCGTCCGATGAGCGGGCGTGCAGGACGCCGACAGGGGCGAGGCCGAAATGACCAGACCGTCGCCGAGAGCCGAGCGCTCCCTGTTCCTCGACAGGCTCGCCGGCCTGGCCGTCAGTGTTCCCCTTGCCCTCGTGCCGGGATCAGCCATCGCGATGATGGTGTGGGCGCGTTTCGCATTTTACCAACGCCATCCCGATTACGTCCAGGAAAGCGCGCCGACGATCAGCCGCGCCATTTCCGATCCCTTCATCGGGGCTCCGTTCGCGATGACGATTCTCGCGGTGACGGCGGTGATCTTCACGGCGCTCGTCTTTTTGTCGCGCGCCTTCCAGGTGACGATCGCGCATGTGTGGCATGACACGCCGGAGCAGGTGCGGGGGCGCAGTCGGCTCAGCCGGATCATGATCGCCTGTCAGGTGATTGGCAGCTCCGGAATGGTGCTTTGCACCCAGTATACCTTCGAAAACGGCCACGACCTGCACATGCTGGGCAGCTATCTGTTCTTCATCTTCCAGATGCTGGCGATCGGCATGAACGGTTTCCTGTGCACCCGCATCGTGCGGGCCGACCACGGCGGCCCGTGGCCGGATACCGCTCTCTCGCCGGTGGCGACCCGCTTCCGGGTGATGTTTTCGAAGGTCGTCGTCGTGGCGGCGCTGATCTATTTCACCTTGTTCGCCATCAAGCGGATGGACCTGCCGGTTACCGAATACACGATCTACTACGTGTATACGGTGCAGGAGATCATCACGATCTCGGCCTTCATTCTCTACCTGATGACGTTCTCACTCGACGCCTATCGCCTGGGCTCGCGCGCTGTCAGATCGCGACTGGAAACCGCGGAAGCCGCCTGAGGTTTCGCCCGACCTTTCGTGTCGCGTCGTGATCAGTCCCGCCTGAGCGCTTCGAGCGCAAGCGCCGTGCTGCGGGTCTCGATCGCCCCTTCCAGTTCGGAACGGAACCGGTCTCCGGCAAGGCCCGGAGGGATCGGCGGCAGGAACTCGATGGTGATCGTCCCGGGAAAGCGCCGCAGGTCCCTGCGTGGCCAGAACACGCCTGAATTCAGCGCCACCGGAATGCAGGGAACCTTCAGGGCCCGGTAGAGGGCGACCACACCGGGCTTGTAGTCCGGCGGGCTCAGGGGCGCGCTTCGCGTCCCCTCGGGAAAGATGACGAGGCTGCGTCCCTCCGCGAGCCGCGCCTTGGCGTCACGGACGAGGTTCATGAGCGCTGCCGCTCCCGCCCGACGGTCGATGGCGATGTGGCGCAGGCGCGCCATGGTCCAGCCTGCCACCGGGATCAGCGTCAGTTCCCGTTTCAGCACGATCGCCGGGTCGGTCAGGATCACCTGCAGGGCGAGGGTCTCGAAGGCCGACTGGTGCTTGGCCGCAACCATGCAGGGGCCGATTCCCTCGAGATGCTCCAGCCCTTGCACCCGGAATGACAGCCCGGCCACGTGGCGCAGCAGAAAGAGCCAGAACCGCAGCACGCGCAGCGAGATCGCAAGCACGACCCGGCGTGGCAGCACCAGGAACGGCGTGAGCGGAGACAGCACCACAAGGCTTGCGATGACGAGCGCGAGGAAGGCGAGCGAGCGCGGCAGAACCATCAGGCCGGCAAGCCCGCGAGGAGACGGCCGGACGGGGCGTGTCTCCTCGTCCCGCCTGTCCATCGGCCCGCTCACCTGCTCGTCCACGCGCCCCCCGCCCACGCGCCTAGGCCCGCGAACCGAGGGTGATGGAGATCTCTGCGACGCCCTCGATCAGGCCCTCGACCCGGTCGCCGGGCACGAGAGCGCCGACACCGGCGGGGGTGCCGGTCATGATGAGGTCGCCGGGCTTCAGTTCGACCGCCCGCGACAGGATCGCGATGATGTCCGCGACGGGCCAGATCTGCTCATCGAGGTCCCCGTCCTGGCGCGTTTCCCCATTGACGGAGAGCGTGATGCGCCCGCTCTCGGGATGACCGCTCTCGGAGACGGGAACAAGGGGCGAGCAGGGGGCGGAGAAGTCGAATCCCTTTGCCAGATCCCAGGGGCGGCCCATCTTCTTGGCCTCGGCCTGCAGGTCGCGCCGGGTCAGATCGATGCCCGCGCCATAGCCCCAGACATGCAGGAGGGCTTCCTCCTCAGGAATATTGGCGCCTCCGGACCCGATGGCCACCACCAGTTCCATCTCGTGATGGAGGTCCTCGGTCAGCGGCGGATAGGGGATGATGCAGCCGGCGTCGCACACCGCGTCCGCCGGCTTCGAGAAGAAGAACGGCGGTTCGCGGTCGGGGTCGTTGCCCATTTCTCGGGCGTGGGCGGCATAGTTGCGTCCAACGCAGTAGACCCGGCGGACCGGAAAGCGGTCCTCGCTGCCGGCAATGGCCAGACTTGGCGTCTCTGCGGGGGGAAAGGCATAGTGCGTCACGAAGGGCTCCTGGAGCGTTTGCCATGGCGCGGATCCCTTGAGTGTCCCGCTATCGCACGGCAAAACAAAGACATAGATTGGAACGACATGTCCGTCAAAGCGAGACGCGCGCCGTGCCGGGCGCGGCCTTGCAGGGGCGGAACAGGCTTTCGACGCATTGCCTCGTGCGTGCTGCAATGCAAAGCTGCGGTGCGAAATTAGGGCGATGGATTGGGGGTGGCAATGAGTGGACTCGTGCTCTCGGTGTCCCAGCAGAAGGGCGGCTCCGGCAAGACGACGCTGGCGGCGCATATCGCCGTGGCGCTGGCGCGGACCGGCGCCTATCCGGTCGCGATCATCGACGTGGATCCGCAAGGGTCTCTCGGCACATGGTACGAGGCGCGCGAGGACGCGCTTGGCGAGGCAGGCACCGGCCTGACGTTTCGCACGTCCAGCGGCTGGGGTGCCCGGCGAGAGGCGCGCTCCCTGGCGCGCGACCACGGTCTCGTCATCATCGACACGCCGCCCAAGACCGATTCCGACGTCAAGCCGGCGATCGAGGCGGCCGGTCTCGTGGTCATCCCGGTGCAACCGACACAGGTGGACCTCTGGGCCACGGGCCAGACGGTGGACATCGCCCGGCGCGAGGGAACGGACGCGCTTCTGGTGCTCAACCGGGTGCCACCGCGTGCCGCGCTGACACAGGATGTGCTCGACGAAATCGAGGCACTCGGCTACCCCGTGGCCTCGGCCAGGCTCGGCAACCGCACTGCCTTCGCCGCCTCAATGGGGACGGGGCGCACGATCATCGAGACGGATCCGCGCGGCAAGGGCGCGGAGGAAACCCTGCGTCTCGCGGAGGAGATCGCGGCCCTTATCGGCCCGCGCTGAACTTTTTCCAGAAACCCTCTTGAAGCTATAGCGACTAGAGGGATTATGTCTCATGTCAGTTTCCAAACCGCATCTCCGGCGTTCCCGGGGGGAAGGACTGACATGAACAAGGACTCCGCGGGCGATTCCGCCTCCACGAATTCCATTCGCTACGAGTGGTCCGTCTCCGGCATGGACTGCGCCGCCTGTGCCTCGAAGGCGCGGGGCGCTGTCGAGCGCGTGACCGGTGTGTCCGACGTGCAGGTCTCGCTCATGAAGGAGAGACTTCGGGTCTTGCTCGACGAGACACGTACCGATCCGCAGGCCGTCGAAAGGGCCGTCGGGGCGGTGGGCTATTCGGTCTCGGGACGCCGGCGTCTGAGCGGGAGCGAGGAGACGCAGCACGACGAGACCGCCGACGCGGGAGCGTGCGGTTGCTCCGGCCATCATGATCATTCCCATGACCACGCTCACGGGGATGCCGGAGAGAAGGGACAGGCCCGCCCGGTCCACGCCCATGCTCATGACCATGACGATCCGTCCGAACGCGGGCTGTCCTGGTGGCGCAAGAGCAAGGGGCGCCTGGTTCTGCTTACCGGCGTGCTTCTTGCGGCTGCCTGGGCAAGCGAGCTGTTCGTGGCTCCGGGCACGGCACGCTGGGCCTTCGTCGCGGCCTGCCTGATCGGTCTCTTTCCCGTGGCAAGGCGGGCGCTGGCGCTCCTGCGGGCCGGAATGCCCTTTACCATCGAGATGCTGATGACCATTGCCGCCAGCGGCGCGCTGATCATCGGCGCGGAGCAGGAGGCCGCCCTTGTGGTGTTCCTCTTCGCCGTCGGCGAGGTGCTGGAAGGTGTCGCCACCGATCAGGCACGCAGCGGCATTCGCGGTCTGCTGAAGCTGCTGCCGCGCACGGCGCTGCGTCTGGAAGACGGGCGACCGCGCGAGGTGCCGGCGGACAGTCTCGCCATCGGCGACGAGGTTCTCGTGCGCCCCGGCGATCGGGTGCCGGCGGACGGGACGGTCGTCGCCGGCAGTTCCGGCGTCGATGAAAGTCCGGTGACGGGCGAAAGCGTGCCGAGGACGCGCGCGCCCGGCGACGAGGTCTTTGCCGGTTCCATCAATACGGAAGCGGCACTCACCGTCGAGGTCACCCGCGAGCCCGCCGACAACACCATTGCGCGCATCATTCGCCTCGTGGAGGAAGCGGAGGAGGCCCGCGCGCCCACCGAGCGCTTCATCGACCGGCTTGCGCGGATCTACATGCCGTTCGTGGTCGGCATCGCCGTGCTCGTCGCCCTTGTGCCGCCGCTGGCGCTGGGCCTTCCCTTCGACGTCTGGATCTACCGGGCGCTGGCCCTGCTGCTGATCGGCTGCCCCTGTGCGCTGGTGATCTCGGTGCCGGCCGCCATTGCCTCGGGCCTGTCGTCGGGCGCCCGGCGCGGGCTGCTCATGAAGGGCGGCGCGGTGGTCGAGGCGGCGGCCGCCGCCCGGCAGGTCGCCTTCGACAAGACCGGAACCCTGACGCAGGGGCGTCCCGTCGTTACCGACGTGGTGGCTTTCGAGGGGCGTGAACGCGAAGAGCTTCTGGCGCTCGCGGCGGCTGTCGAAAGCGGGTCGAGCCATCCGCTGGCGCGGGCGATCCTTGCCGCCGCAGAAGACGAGGAGATCGACGTGCCGCTTGCCAGTGCTGCCGAGGCGCTGCCGGGACACGGCGTTTCCGCCGAGATCGCGGGGCGCGGTCGCATCCATGTTACCAGCCCGGCGCGGGCCCGCTCCGAGGGGCGGTTCGGCGAGGAGGGGCTTGCCGCCGCCGCCGGTCTCGAGGAAACGGGCAAGACGGTCGTCGTGGTGCATGGTGGGGATGGTCCGCTCGGGCTGGTCGCGCTTCGTGACGAGCCGCGCGAGGATGCGGCGGCCGCGATCCGGGACCTTGCGGGCATGGGCGTCTCCTCGATCATGCTGACGGGCGACAACGCGCTGACGGCCGCCGCCATCGGCAAGACCATCGGCATCGAGCAGCGGGCACGGCTGATGCCGGCGGACAAGCTTTCCGCCATCCGCGAGCTTTCAGGCGCCGGGCCGGTCATGATGGTGGGGGATGGCATCAATGACGCGCCGGCGCTCAAGCAGGCGAGCCTGGGCGTCGCGATGGGATCCGGAACCGATGTGGCGCTGGAAACGGCGGATGCCGCGATCCTGCGTGACCGGGTGGCGGATGTGCCGGCGATGATCCGGCTCGCGCGTGCCACCATGTCGAACATCCATCAGAACGTGGCGATCGCGCTCGGTCTGAAGGGCGTCTTCCTCGTGACCTCGATCCTGGGCGTCACGGGGCTGTGGATCGCGATCCTCGCGGACACCGGGGCAACGGTGCTGGTGACGGCCAATGCGCTCCGGCTGCTGGCCTATGATCCGACACGCGGCGGAAAATGAGTGATAGGGCCTTGCAGGGGCGGGCGTTCAGCCCGCCTGTGGGCCGGCCTGCACGGCGGCGAGCGCTTCGGCGCCCGACGCCACCAGCGGAAGCGCGGAAAAGTCCGCGAAGCGTGCGATGGCACCCTCGAGCATCCGGTCGTAGCGCTGCTTGGGCACTTCACGGGTCCCGAAACGGGCGAGGTGATCGGTCACGAACTGGGTGTCGAGCAGGGTGAAGCCGCCGGCGCACAGTCTTGCGACCAGATGCACGAGCGCCACCTTCGACGCATCGCGCTCGCGTGCGAACATGCTTTCGCCGAAAAAGGCGGCCCCGAGCGCCACGCCGTAGAGCCCTCCGACGAGCCGTCCGTCGCGCCAGGCCTCCACCGTATGGCAATGGCCGATGTCGAACAGGGCGCCGTAAAGGCGGCGGATCTCCGAGTTGATCCAGGTTTTCGGGCGATCGCTGGCCGGTTCGGCGCACCCCTCGATCACCGCGTCGAAGTCATGGTCGATGCGGATCTCGAACACGTCCTGGCGTACGGTCCGGCGCAGGCGCTTGGGGATGTGGAAGTCGTCGAGGGGAAGGATGCCGCGCTGTTCCGGCTCGATCCAGAACAGGCTCTGGTCCTCGGCGGATTCGGCCATGGGGAAGATGCCGCAGGCATAGGCCTTGAGCAGCACATGCGGCGTGATGACGAGCGGTTCGGACGCCTTGCCGGCCATCTGTCTCTTCGCCTCTTTCAGCGCGGACCGCCCCGGCAATGCCGCCGGGGCGCCCGTGTCGGGTGACGCGGATCAGCCCGCGTCGTCGCTGGAGAGATACTTCTCCAGCCAGTGGATGTCGTACATCCCGTTCGCGATGTCCTGGTTGTCGACCAGGTCGCGGAACAGCGGGATGGTCGAATCGATGCCGTCGACCACGAACTCGTCCAGGCAACGGCGCAGGCGCATCATGCATTCCACGCGATTGCGGCCGTGCACGATCAGCTTGCCGATCAGGCTGTCGTAGTGCGGGGGGATGCTGTAGCCCTGATAGACGCCCGAATCGACACGCACACCAAGACCGCCCGGCGGGTGGTAGTAGCTGATGCGGCCCGGAGACGGGGCAAAGGTGCGCGGGTTTTCCGCATTGATGCGGCACTCGATCGCATGGCCCTCGAAGGTGATGTCTTCCTGGCGCAGCAGGAGCTCGGCACCGGAGGCGATGCGGATCTGCTCGTTCACGAGGTCGATGCCGGTAATCATCTCCGTCACCGGATGTTCCACCTGCAGGCGGGTGTTCATCTCGATGAAGTAGAAGCGGCCGTCCTCGTAAAGGAACTCGATCGTGCCGACGCCCCGGTACTTGAGCTTGCGCATGGCGCTGGCGACGATCTCGCCGATCTCCTTGCGCTGCTCGGCGTTGAGCGCCGGGGAGGGGGCTTCCTCGAGCACCTTCTGGTGGCGACGCTGAAGCGAACAGTCGCGTTCGCCCAGATGGATCGCGTTGCCGCGTCCGTCGCCCAGCACCTGCACCTCGATATGGCGCGGCTTGCCGAGATACTTCTCCATGTAGAGCGCATCGTCGCCGAAGGCGGCCTTCGCCTCGGAGCGGGCCGTGGAGAGCGCGGTGTCGAGGTCCTTCTCGGTCAGCGCCACCTTCATGCCGCGCCCGCCGCCGCCGGAGGCGGCCTTGACGAGGACCGGATAACCGATCTCGCGGGCGATCGCATGGGCGTCGTCATCGGGCGTGACCGCGCCGTCGGAGCCGGGGACGACCGGAATGCCCAGTTCCTTCGCCGTCTGCTTGGCCGCGATCTTGTCGCCCATGATGCGGATGTGCTCGGCCGTGGGGCCGATGAACACGATCTTGTGGGCCTCGAGGATCTCGGCGAAACGCGCGTTCTCCGACAGGAAGCCGTAGCCCGGATGGACCGCGTCGGCGCCGGTGATCTCGCAGGCGGCGAGAAGCTGGGGAATGTTGAGATAGCTGTCGCGCGCGGCGGGCGGGCCGACGCACACGCTTTCGTCGGCGAGGCGCACGTGCATCGCGTTGGCGTCCGCGGTGGAGTGCACGGCAACCGTCTGGATGCCGAGCTCCTTGCAGGCGCGCATGACGCGCAGGGCGATCTCACCGCGATTGGCGATCAGGATCTTGGAAAACATGGCGCTGCGCCCCGTCACTCGATGATGACGAGCGGCTCGCCATATTCCACCGGCTGGCCGTCCTCGACCAGAATGGCCGTCACGCGGCCGGCGCGCGGCGACGGAATCTGGTTCATGGTCTTCATCGCCTCGACGATCATCAGCGTGTCGCCGGCGGCGACCGTGTCACCCACCTCGATGAAGGTGCGCGCGCCGGGTTCCGGCGAGCGGTAGGCGGTGCCGACCATGGGCGAGGGCACGGCGCCGGGATGGCCCGCCGGATCGGCGGAGGCGCTCGGTGCGGCCTGGGCCGCGGGCGCGGCCGCCGGCGCGGCGCGGGCCGCGGAAACCGGCGCTTCGACCGTGATCTGGCGCGCGACGCGGATGCGGAAATCGTCGTGCTCGAGCTCGATCTCGCTCAGGTTGGTCTCGTCCAGAAGCTTGGCGAGATCACGAATGAGGTCCTGGTCAAACTTGCTTTTCTTGTCCGACATTGCCTTGTCTTGTGTTGTCTTTTGCCTGGAAAAATGGCCGGGGCCGGTTCGTGAGCGGCATCAGGGCCGGATGACGGTCGAAAGTGCCTCGAGCGCGAGCCGGTAGCCGGTGATGCCGAAGCCGCAGATCACGCCAAGCGCGACCGGCGACACGTAGGAATGGTGCCGAAATGCCTCCCGTGCGAACACGTTCGACAGGTGGATCTCGACCGTCGGGATCTCGGCGGTGCGGATCGCGTCATGCAGCGCCACCGAGGTATGTGTGTAGGCGGCCGGATTGATGACCAGCCCCTGGGCCAGATCGCCCGCTTCCTGGATCCAGTCGACCAGCGTTCCCTCGTGGTTCGTCTGGCGGAACTCGATCTCCAGATCAAGATCCTCCCCGACCTCGCGGCACAGAAGCTCGATGTCGCCGAGCGTCGAGGTGCCATAGGTTCCCGGCTCGCGTGTGCCGAGCCGGTTCAGGTTCGGTCCGTTGAGGACATAGATCGAGGCGGACATTCAATCCCCGCAAAGGGCGACGCGGGATTTCCGCGTGGCAACTCATGACCCCTTATAGGCACTCGTGCCGGGGAGGAAAAGGGCGGAAAGGGCATCGCGGCGAAACGGAACCGCCGCGTGCCGTGCTCTCGCGCCGGTTCAGCAGCTCGTGGCGCCGCAGTCGCGCACCGACTTGATCTTCTCGGCGAGCTGGTCGTAGCCGACGGCGCCCATCACGACCTCGTCACCCACCACATAGGAGGGGGTGCCCGTCAGGCCGAGCTTGTTGGCCAGCGTATAGGCTTCCTCGATGGTGGCGTTGACCTCCGGGTCGGCGACCGCCTTGCGGATCTCCTCCTCGGTGACGCCGACGGTTTTGGCGGCGGCAAGCGCGCTCGCCCGGTTCGCGCGGCCCTGGATGCCCATCAGTTCGCGATGGAACTCGGCGTATTTCGCCGGTGCGATGTGGTTCAGCGCCGCCGCGACCTGGGCGGCCTCCACCGATCCCTGGCCAAGAACGGGGAATTCCTTCAGCACGATGCGCAGGTTCGGGTCTTCCTCCAGCAGGCGGTCCATGTCGGCCATGGCGCGCTTGCAGTAGCCGCAGTTGTAATCGAAGAACTCGACCAGCGTGACGTCGCCGTCCGGATTGCCGAGTTCCACCTGACGGGTGGAGTTGAACAGGATGTCGGAGACCGAGGACAGCGTCTGCGCGCGGGCCTCGTCGGCCTTTGCCATGTCGCGGCGCTCGAGTTCCTCCAGAGCCTCGCGGATCACCTCCGGATGCTCGAGCAGATAATCACGCACGATGGTCTCGACGTCCGACTTCGCGAGCGGGGCCGTCTCGGCCTGCGCGGGCATGCCGGCGGAACCGGCGAGAAGGGCGAGGCCAAGGGCGGCGGCTGCGAGACCGGACAGGGTCCGGCGGGCGGCGGGAACGGACAGGGTCCGGCGGGCAGTCGGTGTGCTCATTCAGGTCTCCAGCGGGCGCATGGGCCCGGAAAATGTCCGTGGCATCCGCTCTGGACGCCGGAGGACGCTGCCACCAGGGCTGTCCGGGGTGCTCCTCAGGAGCGGCCGGGCAGCTTCGGCGGGGTGTAGGTCACGATGTCGTCCGCCTGAAGCCAGGCGGGGGTGCCCCGCTTCAGCGTTTTCTTCGCCCGCGACGCATAGCGCTTGGCGGCCTTGAAGTCGCCCTTGGCCATCAGGCCCCGGGCGGTGGCAAGATCCGCCTCGGCCGTGCGGCCCTGCCGCCCGAGCGCGATCGCGAGCTGAGAATATCCGATATGGGAGTTCGGGTCCAAATGGACACCCGTCTTCAGCACCTTTTCCGCCTCGCCGAGCAGTGCCTTGTCGTTGCTGGCGACCAGCGCGAAGCCGAGCCAGACGTGGAACTGGCCCTCGCGCGGACGCAGCGCCAGCGCCTTGCGGAAGGGCGCCACAGCCTGGCGCGGACTGCCTGATTCCAGCAGGGCCTGGCCCTTGAGCTCGTAGAAATAGGGGTTGTCCGGCTGACGGCGGATGAGATCGTCGATGGCGCTCACCGCCTCGCGGCGGCCCTTGGTGCGCATGGCCACCACCGCGCGTGCATATTCGGCCGGCAGCGAGCGGTCCGAGCGCGGGTAGGCGCGCGCGGTCTCGTTGGGATGGCGGGTGAAGGCGATCAGCTTGGCGCGCACCAGGTCGTGGCGTGCCTGCAGGGCGGGACTGTCGGGCCGGTCCCAGTAGGGGCTCTTGCGCGCGATCGTCTCCAGCGCCGAAAGCCGCTCGCGCGGCATCGGATGGCTTTGCGCGTAGGGGTCGGTGTACTGGGCGGAGAACAGCGTCTGGTCGGCGAAGCGGCTGAAGGTCTTCAGCATCCCGCGCGAGGAGATGCCCGCCTTGTTCATGAAGGTCACGGCCGCGCGGTCGGCGACCGATTCCTCGCCGCGGCGATAGGAAAGAAGCGACCTCTGGGCGAGGCCGGCGCCGGCGGTCAACGCGCCCGCGCCACCTTGCGCGAGGCCACCCGTGTTGGACCCGGCACCGGCGGCAATGGCTCCGACGCCGAGAATCATGCCGATCGCCGCCATGACCTGGGCATTGGCGACGGCGTCACGCAGGCGTGCAAGATGGTTGCCCTTGATGTGGCCGGTCTCGTGCGCCAGCACGCCGATCACTTCTCCGGGCGTCTCCGCGTCGGTGATGACGCCGACGTTGATGAAGATGTGGCGGGCATCGGCGACGAAGGCGTTGAAATCGCGCTTGTTGATCAGCACCACCTCGACCTGCTCGCGGGCGATGCCGGCCGCGTCGAAGATCGGATAGGTGTAGTCGCGCATGAGGGCCTCGGTCTCGGCGTCGCGCACCAGCGGCAGACTGCGCTGCGCCGCCGCCGGCGAGGTCATTGCGGACACGCCGACGAGACCGGCCGTCAACAGCGCCAGACCCCGGCGCAGCAACCCCTTGCGCGTCAGCGCTTCGGCCTTCACCGTGTCCGCCTGCCGAATGCCGGTCATCCCGTCCCTCGTCCGTCTCATGGTCGTTTCAAACGTTTGTCGTGGTTCGCCGAAAGGCCGTTCCGGCCGGTCAGCCGGTTCCGTGCCGCCTCCCTTTGGAGGAGGGAACTCTCGACAGGGCCGCGCCGGGAGGGTAGGGAGCGCGACGAAAGCGGTCAACCGCGCTTCTTCCCTCCGCCTTACCCGTCAAGACGCCATGAATCGGGCGTCAGCATGACGGCGGGGGACTGCGGGGGATGCGCGACGTCCCGCCGTTCGATGCCAGAAGGATACCTGCCATGCCCACCGCCTCCGCGCGATCCGATGTCGAGCCCTTCCGGGCGATGGACGTTCTTGCCCGGGCCAATGCACTGGAGGCGCAGGGCCGGTCGATCCTGCACATGGAGGTGGGGCAGCCCGGCGCCGGCGCACCGCGCGCCGTGCTCGCCGCGGCGCAGGCGGCGCTCGACGGCGGACGGCTCGGCTATACGGAGGCGCGTGGCCTGCCGGTGTTGCGCGATGCCATTCGCGATCACTATCGCGTGACCTACGGCGTCGACGTGCCGGACCATCGCATTGTCGCGACCACCGGATCCTCGGCGGGTTTCAACCTGGCCTTTCTGGCGGCCTTCGATCCGGGAGACCGGGTGGCGATCGCGGCCCCCGGCTACCCGGCGTACCGCAACATCCTGCGTGCGCTCGGCCTCGTGCCGGTCGAGATCGAGACCGGTCCCGAAACCCGCTACGCGCTGACGGCGGAGCTTCTGGAAGCCGCGCACCGCGAGGCTCCGCTCAAGGGGGTTCTGGTCGCCTCGCCGGCCAACCCCACGGGCACCATGATGACGCCGGAAGCCCTCAAGGGGCTCGTGGAGGCGTGCGAGGCGCTGGATATCTGGTTCATCTCGGACGAGATCTATCACGGGCTCGTCTTCGCCGGGCAGCAGGAAACGGCACTTGCCTTCACGCAAAACGCCATCATCATCAACAGCTTCTCGAAATACTACTGCATGACCGGCTGGCGCATCGGCTGGATGATCCTGCCCGAGGTTCTGGTGCGACCGCTCGAACGCATCGCCCAGAGCCTCTATATCTCGCCACCGGAACTCTCCCAGCGTGCCGCCGCCGCGGCCTTTTCGGCGACGCGGGAGCTCGAGGAGATCAAGGCCGGATACGCCGCCAACCGGACGCTTCTGCTGGAGACGATGCCGAAGCTCGGCTTTACGGAGATGCTGCCCGTGGACGGGGCCTTCTATCTCTATGCGAGCGTGCGACCGTTCTCCAACGACAGCGCGGAATTCGCCCGCCGTATGCTGGAGGAGGCAGGGGTCGCCGCGACGCCTGGCGCGGATTTCGATCCCGTGCACGGCCACGCCTTCATCCGCTTCTCCTTCGCCGGCGACCATGCGGTGATCCGGGAGGCCGGCGAGCGGCTCGCGGACTGGCTGCCGCGCACGGGCTGAGCGGACCAGCGCCGGGTCCGGCGGGGAAATGTCGGGATCTGTCGCAGGCATCGCCCCTGCGACAGCTTGTTACAGCTTTGGTGTTTCACATATTTTCAGAAGGGTGCAAGCATTGGTCCCGGGAGGAAACACTCATCCCGGAGACCAAGCCGTGACCCGCCTTCTGAAGACCCACGGAACCACCTTTACCGTCGTCCTGTTTTTCGTGTCGGCCGTGTCCGGCGTCGCCCTGTTCTTTCACTGGGCCCCGGCCGCGTTTCACGGAATGCACGAGTGGCTGTCCCTTGTGCTGATCGTGCCCGTCGCCGTGCATCTGTGGCGCAACTGGAATGCCTTCACCACCTACTTCAAGCGCCGCACGCTGCTGATTCCGGCGGTTCTCGGCGTGGTCGCCTCACTGGTCTTCGCATGGCCGGCGATGACCTCCGGAGCGGCGGGCGGCGGCAATCCCATGCGGGCCGCGATCAGTGCCATCGAAGGTGCGACGATTGCCGAGGCGGCGCCGCTTTTCGACCTGGCGCCGGCGGACCTCGGCGCGCGACTGGTCGCGCGGGGCTATGCGCTGGAGCAGGGGGCCGATTTCTCCGTGATCACGCTGTTCGACCTGGCAAAGGCCTCTGGCAAGCCCGGCGGCCCGGCTCTTGTCGCGGACGTCGCCTTCGCGCCGGCCGAGTGAGACGACAGTCAGAGGGCGGCGTAGATCGCGTCGAGCACTGCGCCGCCCACCTGCCGCCCGAAGGCTTGGGCGTGCAATTCGTCCGGCCAGAGCCGACCGCCGCCGCTGTCCCACCTGGGCGCGAATGCCGGCTCTGAAACGACGGTGTCGCCGACCGTGAAGATGTAGTGGACCAGGCGGGGAGAGGGGCTGCCGCAGTCGGCCCGGCCGATGGTCTCCAGGAAGGCGGCGGCAATGAAGCGTTCCATCTCGCCGCGTGTAAGCGGCCGGTCGCCGGTACGCTCGGTGTCGACGACGATTTGCAGCCACTCGACCTCGTGGCAGGCCGTGTCGCCCGGGCCCGTGGTGGCGAGCAGGCGGAAGCGGTGATGGGTGTCCGGCGATCCGGGGATTTCCTTCAAGGGCGGAATGTCCGCCTCGACCGGGCCGGCCGCCTTCTCATTGTAGATTTCCTGCAGGCGGGCCTCGCGGGCGCGCTCGTCGGGTTCGCCGGCGACACCGTAATCGCGGGCAAGGCAGGCCTTCGTCTTAGCGAAGGCGCGGTCCCTCAGGTCCGACAGTGGGGCCGCCGTTCCCTGCGTCTTTCCGGAGCCTTCAAGCAGGGTGCGAAAGGTTGCACCGAACGTCTCGCAGGCCTCGCTCGCATTCGCCAGAACATCCGCCTGCTGGTAGGTGAGGCGTCCGTCGACGGGAACCGGCTCGAGGAACTCGGCATGTGCCGGCGTCGCCAGAACCGTGCCGAAAAGGGCCGAAGCGACCGCACAAAGACAACTGACGCTGCCGGCGAACATGCCCCGGCGCGCACCTCGGACTACAGTCTTCACGTTGACAAGCCCCCGACGATCAATCCGTAATTGCAATGGGAGCATAAAATCACGCGGGACAGGGGACGTCCAGTGCGGCGGGCGGATATGAAAAAGCCGGCGGATCTTGTGATCCACCGGCTTCGTTTCATCAAGTTCAGGCAAAAAACGACGCAGAATTGAGTCAATCCTGCGCGAATTTTGCAGGTACCTCAGAAGAAGCTGCGGCGCTGCCACCAGCCGGAGCGCTTGGGGCCGGCCTCATCGGCGGGCGCGGTCTCGCCGGTCTTGCTCACCGTCTCGCTGACGACGACAGGCTCGCTCGGCGCGGCGGCCTCGACCGGCTTGTCCTCGCCCTGGGCGTCCGTATCGGCGTCGGACTTGTCCTCGGCAGCGGTCTCGACCTCGGCCTCGGCAACCGTCTCGCCGTCACTGTCCCGCGAAACATCGCTTTCTTCGGCGGCAACGGCTTCGGAGGTCTCTTCGACCGCTTCGGCTGCGGGCGTCTCCGCCTCGCTTCCGCTCGAAGCCTCTTCCGGTGCGGCCTCGGCATCCGCGGACCCGGACGACGTCACGTCGGACTGGTCTTCGCTCGCCGCTGCCTCGGGGAGCGCGGTTGTCTCGGGCGCGCTTGCGGCTTCAGCCTGAACCTCGGCGGGCGCGGTCCCGGATGCCGACTCCTGCGAGGATTGCTCCTGCGAAGACTGGTCGGCGGTTTCCTCGCCAGCCTGGGCGTCGGACTGGTCCTCGTTCTGATTCTCGCCCTGGCCATCACGCTTGCCGCGACGACCGCCCCGGCGGCCCCGGCGGCGCTTGCGGCGGGCGGCGCGATCGTCGTCGCTCTCGCCGTCTCCGTCGGCGGAGCGGGCCTCGCCGTCATTGTCGGCGTCGGTGTCGTCCGAACCGGCGTCATCGCGGTCGTCGGAGCCATTGTCGTCGCCGTCGCGTCCCTGCGCGTCGTCCCCGTTGGAGGGCTTCCGGCGGCGGCGGCGGCGGCGGCGCTTGCGGTTGCCGCCATCGTCGTCACCCGCGCGGGCCTCGTCGCGGTCGTCACGCTCCTCGCGCTCCTCCGGCTCGTCGTCGGCCACGACGACCGGCTCGACCGTGGAGGGCTGGACGCTGCGCGGCGCCTCGTCGACGGAGCGCTCGCCAACAGGCTCGCCGCGCTCCACGGCATAGAGATGGCCGTTGTCCATGGTGCCCGCGACCACGGTGATCTCGAGACCGAAACGGTTCTCGAGGTCGTTCAGGTGCGCGCGCTTCTGGTTGAGGATGTAGAGCGCCGCCTCCGTCGTCGTGCGGACGGTGAGGTGGTGGGTGGCCCCCTTGAGGAGGTGATCCTCGAGCGAGCGCAGAACATGCAGCGCGACGGACTCGACCGAGCGGATCATGCCCGTTCCGTGGCAGTGCGGGCAGGGCGTCATGGAGCTTTCCAGAACGCCGGTGCGGATGCGCTGGCGCGACATCTCCAGCAGGCCGAAGTGCGAGATGCGGCCGACCTGGATGCGCGCGCGGTCGTTCTTGAGACAGTCCTTGAGCTTGCGCTCCACCGCACGGTTGTTCTTGTTCTCCTCCATGTCGATGAAGTCGATCACGATCAGACCGGCGAGATCGCGCAGGCGGAGCTGGCGGGCCACCTCCTCGGCGGCCTCCAGGTTGGTCTGGACGGCGGTGTCCTCGATGTTGTGTTCGCGCGTCGACTTGCCGGAGTTGACGTCGATCGCCACCAGAGCCTCGGTCTGGTTGATGACGATGTAGCCGCCGGATTTCAGCGTCACCTGCGGCGAGAACATGGCGTCGAGCTGCGATTCCACCATGAAGCGCGAGAAGACCGGTGTCGCGTCCTTGTAGGGCTGGACGTTCTTCGCGTGGCTCGGCATGAGCATCCGCATGAAGTCCTTGGCCTCGCGGTAGCCCTCGTCGCCGGCGACAAGGACCTGGTCGATGTCCTTGTTATAGAGGTCGCGGATCGAGCGCTTGATGAGCGAGCCTTCCTCATAGACGAGGTAGGGGGCGGAGGACTGCAGCGTCAGGTCGCGCACGTTCTCCCAGAGGCGCATCAGGTACTCGAAGTCGCGCTTGATCTCGGCCTTGGTGCGGCTCGCGCCGGCGGTGCGCAGGATCACGCCCATGCCCTGGGGCACCTCGAGCTCCGAGGCGATCTTTTTCAGCCGCTTGCGGTCCGTCGGCGTGGTGATCTTGCGAGAGATGCCGCCGCCGCGCGCGGTGTTCGGCATCAGCACGGAGTAGCGTCCGGCCAGCGACAGGTAGGTGGTCAGCGCGGCGCCCTTGTTGCCGCGCTCCTCCTTCACGACCTGGACGAGGAGCACCTGGCGGCGCTTGATGACTTCCTGGATCTTGTACTGCTTGCGCGACTTGCGGGCGCGCTGGGGAACCTCCTCGAGCGCGTCTTCCGCGCCGACGGACTCAACGTCCTGCCCCTCGGCCACCTCGCCGTCGTCGTCGCCGTTCTCGGCATCCTCGGCCGGAGCGGACTTGGCTTCGCTCTCGTCCTCGTTGCGGGCGGCCTTGCCGCGCTTGCCGCGTGCGGGGCGCTCGTCGTCCTCGCCGGTCCGGGCCTCTTCTTCCTCTTCATCGAGGAGGGCCTGCCGGTCGGCCATGGGGATCTGGTAGTAGTCCGGGTGGATCTCGCTGAAGGCGAGGAAGCCGTGCCGGTTGCCGCCGTAATCGACGAAGGCGGCCTGGAGCGAGGGCTCGACCCGCGTCACCTTTGCGAGATAGATGTTTCCGCGAAGCTGCTTGCGGTTCGCAGCCTCGAAATCGAATTCCTCAACCCGGTTGCCGCGCACAACCACGACCCGGGTCTCTTCCGGGTGCGCGGCATCGATGAGCATCTTGTTTGCCATAGAATGGGATCTCCACGACCGTCGCTGCGGGGCGGCATGAGGCACGCGCCCGCCTGGGCGAGGAACCGGTCGTTCTGGTCTTTGGTTTGAAGAAGGAAGCGTCGGCGCGCCGCGCGGCGATCCGGGAGCCGGTGGCAAAGCCGCAAGCGGCTGCCCCGTGTCCGTTCCGGATCGTCTTCGCGCAAGATGTCATTGCCGCGCCCGTGTTACCCTAATGAGTGGCTCCGGCGCTCGAAGGCCGGGCCTGGATTGCATTGCCGGCAGGGCCGAACGGCGCGGATCATGTCCTCCGCCATCGCTCCTGCTACGGTTCGCCGGCGCGATCTCGCCAGTCAGGACCCGCTCCCTTCGACCCGTTCCGGGCGTCAGCCCGTCCCGTGATCCGCGGCCCGTCTCGTGGGCGGTCCGAAAGGCCCTCGGAGCGATCCTCCGTCAGCCGGGGCACGATTGGCCATGGCTTGGGGACGACGTTCTCGACCGGGCCCGGACACGCCAAAAGCGCGAGCCCCCCATCACGGAGCCCGGAGCCAATCGATCTTTCGCGGGTGACGCAAGGACAGTTGGCGTAACCGGACGCTCTTCGGGGGCGTCGGGGGCAACCTGCCTGAATCATGTTCAGGACCAGGAACCGTATAAACTCTTTTACGGTCGGGCGGCGAATATGGCAAGCATTCTGCTAGGCTATGAATGAGTTTCGCCGGTTTCGCATCCCGCATCCCATATTGGCGGTTATCGTCAATGAAAGGTTAACTTGCCACGGTTACCTTCACGTGGCATCGCTGCACGGGAACGTTCCGGGCCGATCGGCCCGCCGGCCGCCGGGACAGGTTCCGCCAGGGCGGTCCTCGCCGAAGCTTCCGCTACGTCCATCGCGCGGGCGGCAAGGAGGCGGTTACGCCCCGGGGCGGCGATTTGGGTGCCACGGGATCTCAAGAGACGCAGACAGGACAGATGGCAGTGACGAAGGCCCGACCGGTGCACATGGTCCGGAAGACGTTGCGGCTGGCGGCGGCCGCGTTCATCGTGACGTGGTGCGGGGCGCTCGGCGCCGCCCATGGTCCACTTGCCGCCGGCGCGGCCCTGGCCCAGGACGGGGACGGGGAAGCCGGCTCGGCGATGGTGGTGCGTTCGGCGCAGCTTGCCGGCGACGGCAAGCGCACCCGGTTCGTGATGGACCTGTCCGCGCCGATCGAGTTTTCCGTCTCCACGCTCGCCGATCCCTATCGCATCGTCATCGACCTGCCGGCCCTCCGCTTCGACCTGCCGGACACCGCCGGGCGGGAGAGCCTCGGCCTGATCCGGGCCTGGCGCTTCGGCCAGTTCGCGCCCGGCAAGTCGCGCATCGTGATCGACGCGAACGAGCCGGTCGCCGTCGACAAGGCCTTCGTGCTTCCGCCGGTCTCGGGGCAGGCGGCGCGCTTCGTGCTCGATCTGGTCGGCTCCGACCGTGACGCCTTCCTGAAGTCAGTCGCCGAATCCAAGCCGCACACGCCGGCCACCCGCAAGAGCGACCGGATGGCGCGCGCGGGCAGCCCTCACAAGCCGCTGATCGTGCTGGACCCCGGCCATGGCGGCATCGACACGGGGGCGGTCGGAAACGGCGGCACGCTGGAAAAGGCGATCGTTCTCGATTTCTCCAAGAGGCTGCGCGACCGGCTCAAGAAGAACGGCCGCTACGAAGTGCGCATGACCCGGGACACGGACGTGTTCATTCCGCTTCGCGAGCGGGTGAAGATCGCACGCGGCCTTCAGGCGGATCTTCTCGTCTCCATCCATGCCGATTCGGTGCGCATCGGCCGCGACCAGGTTCGCGGCGCGGGCATCTACACGCTGTCCGACAAGGCCAGTGACGCCATCGCCGCCGCCCTGGCCGAGCGCGAGAACCGCTCCGACGTTCTCGCCGGTATCGACCTGGCGGAAGAGCCCGATGACGTGTCCGACATCCTGATCGACCTGACACGGCAGGAGACGCGCAAGTTCTCCTTCCTGTTCGCGGAAACGCTCGAGGGCGAACTGCGCGGCGCGGCGCAACTGGTGAAGAATCCGCGCCGCTCGGCGGGCTTTCGCGTGCTGACCGCCCATGACGTTCCTTCGACCCTGATCGAGCTCGGTTATCTGTCCAACAAGCTGGACGAGAAGCTGATGACGACCGACGAGTGGCGCGAGCGCATGGGCGAGGCGATCGAGGCGGCGATCGACCGCTATTTCGACCGCCGGTTCGGCGACCGCGCGATGCATGTGACGCAGACGACGCAAACGGCGGCCGCGAAGGGGGCGGAGTGACGCCGACCGCCTCAGCATCGCCATATTGGTCGTAAAGGAAGACGGTCAAAGTGGACCGTTGCCGATGGCGCGGGACGGGGCGGGGCGAATCCTGTAGATGCGCTTGTCGCGCGGGGCGGTTCCGCCATTTGCGCGACGCTGCCGGTGAGCCGGCCCCTGGCCGGGCAAGCCGCCCCTCGGCGGGCTGCCGCGACGCTGGATACATCCGCGGACCTTTCCCGAAACGGGTACGGGTCCGACGACAAGGAATGAATGAGCCGCTTCCATGAAGGTCTTGATCAAACTCTTCGGCTACCTGTTCGGCATCGGCGCGGTGCTCGGGGTGCTCGTTGCCGCCGGCGTGTGGATCTATCTGCAGGAAGAGGTGAACGATCTTCCCGACTACACGACGCTGAAGAACTACGAGCCGCCGGTGATGACGCGCGTTCATGCGGGCGACGGCCAGCTCATGGCCGAATACGCCAAGGAGCGCCGCCTGTTCCTGCCGATCCAGGCGATCCCGGACATGCTCAAGCAGGCCTACATCTCGGCCGAGGACAAGAATTTCTACACCCACATCGGTGTCGATCCGGAAGGCATCGCCCGCGCCGTGTTCCTCTATGTGCGCGACTATGGCTCCGGCCGCCGCCCGCAGGGCGCCTCCACGATCACCCAACAGGTCGCCAAGAACTTCCTGCTCACCAACGAGGTGAGCTTCGAGCGCAAGATCAAGGAAGCGCTTCTGGCGCTGCGGATCGAGCAGACCTACACAAAGGACGAGATCCTCGAGCTCTACCTCAACGAGATCTACCTCGGCATGGGCGCCTATGGCGTGGCCGCGGCCTCGCTCGTCTATTTCGACAAGTCGGTGCATGAGCTCACCCTGGAGGAGGCCGCCTATCTCGCGGCCCTTCCCAAGGGTCCGAACAACTACCATCCCTTCCGCTATGGCGAGGCGGCCGTCGAGCGCCGCAACTGGGTCATCGACCGGATGGTCGAAAACGGCTACGTGACGCCGGAAGCCGGCGAGACCGCCAAGGCCAAGCCGCTGGTCGTGACGCCGCGCACGCGCGGGTCGCATCTCTTCGCCTCTGAGTATTTTGCCGAGGAAGTGCGCCGCAAGCTCGGCGAAATGTACGGCGAGAAGGGGCTCTACGAGGGTGGCCTGTCCGTGCGCTCGACGCTCGACCCGGTGATGCAGCGCAAGGCGCGCCGGGCGCTCATGGACGGTCTTCTGTCCTTCGACGAGCGTCGCGGCGGTGGCTGGCGCGGGCCGATCCAGACGGTGGATCTCGCCGGCGACTGGGGCGTTGCGATCGCCAAGATCGACGGGCTGGCCGACGTGCCCGAGTGGAAGGTCGGCGTGGTGCTGTCCGCCGGCGGGGACTCCGCCGAGGTGGGTCTGCAGCCGGAGCGGCGCGTCGACGGCGGCCTTTCCAGTGAGCGGCGCACCGTGCGCCTGTCCCTGTCCGACATGAAGTGGGCGCGGGTCTCGGGCCGTGCGCCGGGCTCGACCGGCGACGTGCTTTCGCCCGGCGACGTGGTCTACGTGGAGGCCAAGGACGGCAACTCGGACGGCGCCGACTATGTGCTGCGCCAGTTCCCGAAGGTGTCCGGCGCGCTGGTGGCCATGGACCCCTACACGGGCCGCGTGCTTGCGATGGTCGGCGGATTCTCCTTCGACCAGAGCCAGTTCAACCGTGCCACGCAGGCCTATCGCCAGCCGGGCTCGGCCTTCAAGTCGTTCATCTACGCGGCCGCGCTCGACAACGGCTACACGCCCTCGAGCGTGGTCATGGACGCCCCGCTGGAAATCAGTCAGGGGCCGGGACTGCCCATGTGGCGTCCGCAGAACTACGGCGGCAAGTTCTATGGTCCCTCGACGCTTCGGGTCGGCATCGAGCTTTCGCGTAACGTGATGACCGTGCGCCTTGCCCAGGACATGGGAATGCCGCTGGTGGCCGAATACGCCAAGCGCTTCGGCATCTACGACGACATGAAGCCGGTGCTCGCCATGTCTCTGGGCGCGGGTGAGACCACGGTCATGCGCATGGTCACCGCCTATGCGATGATCGCCAATGGCGGGCGCCAGGTGACGCCGACGCTGATCGACCGCATCCAGGACCGCTACGGCAAGACCGTCTACAAACACGAGAGCCGGCTGTGTGAGACCTGCGCCGTGGATCACTGGGAACACCAGCCGGAGCCGGAGCTGATCGACAACCGCGACCAGGTGCTCGACCCGATGACCGCCTACCAGATCACGTCCATGATGGAGGGCGTGGTCCAGCGCGGCACGGCGACCAAGGTGCGCGAGGTCGGTCGTCCGATCGCTGGCAAGACCGGCACCACCAACGACGAGAAGGATGCCTGGTTCGTCGGCTTCACGCCGGACCTGACCGTCGGCGTCTTCGTCGGCTACGACACGCCCAAGCCCATGGGCCGAGGCGCGACGGGCGGCCAGGTGGCGGCGCCGATCTTCATCGAGTTCATGAAGGCCGCTCTCGAGGACACGCCGCCGGTGGAGTTCCGCGTGCCCAAGGGCCTGCAGCTCATCCCGATCAACCGCAAGACGGGTCTGCGTGCCTCGGCCGGCGCGCCGGGCACGATCCTGGAAGGCTTCAAGCCTGGTACCGCGCCGCCGGACGAATATTCGATCATCGGCTTCCAGGACGAGATCGGCATTCCGCGCACGGTGTCGCCGGAGGCGGGACAGGCGGTGATGACGGGCACCGGCGGCCTCTACTGAGGCATCCGCGTGACGGGGTTTGCAAGGGGCGGCCGGGCGGTCGCCCCTTGTGTTTTTGAGAAGGGAAATACCTTGCCGCATGGGGGCTTGAAGGCTTTCGCGCGACGGTTTCTCCGGCCTGGAAAATGCTCTATGGTCCGCCCCCGAACGGTCGCCCGACGGGCGGCCCCGTGGCTGTCGCACGCCCGTGCGGCGCCTTGAACGCAAACGGTCACGGTGTGCCGTGGCCTCAACCCGCAAGGAGCAGCGATGCGCGCTGAAACCGAGGTTGTTGTCGACGAAATCAAGCAGGCCATAAGCCTGCTGAGGAGGCATCTTTGACTGGGATGCAGCGATTTCCCGACTTGATGAACTGAACGCGGCGTCCGAGGATCCGGGCTTCTGGGACGATCCCGCGCGGGCACAGAAGCTCATGCGCGAACGCCAGCAGCTCGAGGACGGCATCACCGGCGTGCGCAAGCTGGAGGCCGATCTTGCCGACAATCTCGAACTGATCGAGCTTGGCGAGATGGAGGGCGACAAGGATGTCGTCTCCGAGGCGGAGAGCGCGCTCAAGGCGCTGCGCGGCGACGTGCAGAAGCGCCAGATCGCCTCGCTGCTTTCCGGCGAGGCTGACGGCAACGACGCCTATCTCGAGATCAACGCCGGCGCCGGCGGCACGGAGTCCCAGGACTTCGCCAACATGCTCATGCGCATGTACACCCGCTGGGCCGAGCAGCGCGGCTACAAGGTCGAGGTGCTCGAGATCCACGACGGCGAGGAGGCGGGCATCAAGTCCGTGACCCTCAAGGTCAGGGGCGAGAACGCCTACGGCTGGCTGAAGACGGAATCGGGCGTGCACCGGCTGGTGCGCATCTCGCCCTTCGACAGCCAGGCGCGCCGGCACACGAGCTTCGCCTCGGCGTGGGGCTATCCGGTGATCGACGACTCGATCGAGATCGACGTGAACGAGAGCGACTGCCGCATCGACACCTACCGGGCGTCGGGCGCGGGCGGTCAGCACGTCAACACGACCGACTCGGCGGTGCGCATCACCCACCAGCCGACGGGCATCGTCGTGCAGTGCCAGTCCGAGCGCTCCCAGCACAAGAACCGGGCCACCGCCTGGTCGATGCTGAAGGCGCGCCTCTACGAGCTGGAGCTGCAGAAGCGCGAGGAGAAGGCCAATGCCGACGCCTCCGCCAAGACGTCGATCGGCTGGGGTCACCAGATCCGCTCCTACGTGCTGCAGCCCTACCAGCTCGTGAAGGACCTGCGCACGGGCGTGGAAAGCACCAGCCCGAGCGACGTGCTGAACGGCGATCTCGACACCTTCATGGAGGCCACCCTGGCGCAGCGCGCCTTCGGCGGCGCGCCGGAAGCGGTCGAGGATGTGGAGTAGGCTGACAGCGCCTATCGACGAAACGCGAAAGGGCGGCCCCGGGGCCGCCCTTTTTGCATCAATGTGGTGTGTGTCCTCAGACCAGGAGCTTGCGCAGGCGCGAGGAGATCATGTCGATCACCGAGACGGTGACCACCATGACGATGATGATTGCGCTGGCCTCCTCGAAGCGGAATCCCTTGAACGCCTCGTTGAAGGTGAAGCCGATGCCGCCGGCTCCGACGATGCCGAGCACGGTGGCCGAGCGCACATTGGTCTCGAAGCGGTAGAGCGAGAAGCTCGACCACAGCGGAATGACCTGCGGGATGACGCCGTAGACGATCTCCTGAAGCCGCGTGGCGCCGGTGGTTCGGATGCCTTCCACCGGACGGTGGTCGATGGCCTCGACCGCTTCGGAGAAGAGCTTCGAGACGATGCCGAGATTGTGCACGAAGATGGCGAGCACGCCGGGCAGGGGGCCGAGACCGACCACGGCCACGAAGAGCACGGCGAACACCAGGTCGTTGATGGCACGGCTCGCGTCCATCAGCCGGCGCATGGGGAAGACCACCCAGGCGGGGGCGATGTTGGACGAGGCCAGCAGGGCGAGCGGCGCGCCGAAGATGATGGCGAGCACCGTGCCCCAGAGGGCGATCTGAACCGTCTCGATCATCTTGCGGATGTAGAGCGGAAGGTTGGAAAAGTCGGGCGCGAGGAACTGGGCGACCATGCTCGACAGGAAGTCGTTGCCCTGGAACAGTCGCGTCCAGTTGTTCATCTCGGTCGGATACCAGGACAGGCCGAGCAGAAGCGCGATCACGCCAAGCACCAGTGCCGTGCCAAGCAGGCTCGACCATTGCGGGCGCAGGGCGGCGAGGACAGCCGGGGAGGGCGCGGCGGCTGAGGGGGCGGGATGCGCGTGCATGGCTGTGTCGTGTCCTTGTGGTCGGTCCGAAGGCGGGCCGGACGGGCGGAACGGCCCGTAAGGGGCCGTTTCCGTGTCGCAAGAGAAACGGCGCGATCCGCAAGGGACCGCGCCGCGAGGGAATGCGGGATCAGTAGCCGCCTTCGCCGACGATCCTGGCCTGGGCGGCCAGATCGGCGAGGAGCGCGTCGGCGGCCTTGATGGCCTCCGCGTCGTTGGCGGCCTCGGCCTTCAGCTTGGCCTTGAACGCCTCGATCTGGCGCACGTCGAGAAGCTGGGCGTTGGAGGAGGCGAGGAATGGGCCCCAGCCGTCGGAGAGATTGGCGAGCACCGCGCGCTCACGCTTGACCTTCTCCATGTCGCCGAAACGGCCGTACTGCATGAAGAAGTAGTAGATCTTCTCCTTGGCGGCCTTCGGCAGGTCGGCGCGCCAGACCATCGGGTCGGAGGGGATCAGCGGCGAGCGCCAGATTTCCTTGATCTGGGCGGCGGCGTCCGGGTTGGACTTGGCGAGGCGGGCGTAGATGGACTCGGTGTTGTTGGTCGCGACGTCCACCTGGCCGGCGGCCACGGCAAGGGCGTTGCCCTCGTGGTTGGACGCGGTGACGCGCGCGAAGCACTCTTCCGGCGTCTTGCCGTTCAGCGCCCACACATAGTAGCCCGGGATCGCGTAGCCCGAGGTGGAGTTGGGATCGCCGTTGCCGAAGGTCAGCGTCTTGTCGCACTTCAGCACGTCGTCGAGCGAGTTGAGCGGGCTGTCCTTCTGGGTGATGAGCAGCGAGTAGTAGCCGCGCTCGCCGTTGTCCTTGATGGTCTGGGCGAAGACCTCGCCGCCGGCCTTGTCCACGGCCTGGATGGCGGACTTGTTGCCGAACCAGGCAACGTCGACCTGCTTGGCGCCCATGCCGGCGATCACGCCCGCGTAGTCGGAGGCGAAGAACGGCTTCACCTCGACGCCGAGGGAGGCGGACATGTCATCGAGGAAGGGCTTGAAGTTTTCCTCGAGCACCGAGGCGCTCTCGGTCGAGATGATGCCGAAATTGATGACGGACGGCATCTGGCCGGCGTCCTGGGCGAAGGCGGGGCCGGTCGTGACGGTCATGGCGAGCGTCGCGGCCGCGAGAACGGTCTTCAGCATGTGGGGCTCCTGGGTTTCAAGTCGCTTGGGATAGAGGTCGCTGGCGTTTGTGCCGCTCTTGTTGGGATCCGCGCTCAGGCGCTCGTGGCGGCTGCGATGCGGTCCGGAAATGCGGGCGCGCTTGGCGTGGCGCCATGCGCGGTGCCGGCGTGCGCCGGAACGGGAATGTCCGTGTCCGACAGGCTTTCGCTGTCGTAGAGGTCGGAAAGGGTGGCGCGGTCGATGCCGGAGGCCGGGCCGTCGTAGACGAGTTCTCCCGCCTTCAGCGCCACGATGCGCCGGCAATGGCGGAAGGCGTGATCGATCTGGTGCAGGGAGACGACCACGGTCACGCCGTCCTCGCGGTTGATGCGCGACAGGGTCTCCATCACCGTGTCGGCGGAGGCGGGGTCCAGCGAGGCGATGGGCTCGTCGGCGAGGATGAGGCGGGCTTCCTGGGTCAGCGTGCGCGCGATCGCGGCGCGCTGCTGCTGGCCGCCTGAAAGCCGCGAGGCGCGGCGGCGGGCGAAATCGACGATGCCGACCCGCTCCAGGGCCGACAGGGCGCGGATCCGGTCCGATCGCGTGAACAGGCCGAGGGTGCCGCGCCAGGCCGGCGTCTTGCCGAGGCGGCCGGCCAGGACATTGGCAAGCACGCTCAGCCGGTTGACGAGATTGAACTGCTGGAAGACGACACCGACGTCCCGGCGCAGACGGCGTGCATCGCCCGTCCGCCGCCCGTCGCGCTGCACGTCACGGCCCAGAAGCGACAGGGTGCTCGACGCGCCCCGGTCGATGGTCTCGAGGCCGCACAACAGGCGCAGCAGGGTCGACTTGCCGGAGCCGGACGCGCCGATGAGCGCCACCATCTCTCCCTCGGCGACCGAAAAGGAAACGTTCCGAAGCACGGGCTTGCCGCGCTCGAACGTCTTCGAGACCGATCTGACTTCAATCGCTGACATCGTCCGTGCCCTCCTTGCACGGTCCGGTTAGGCGGACTGTGTTTCAGGCACATGACGATTGGCGTTTTTCGCGAGGGAGGACTTGCCCCGGATCACATGCAAAAACGCCCCGGATGCGAGGTCCGGGGCGCAAGAAACGGGATCGGGTGGCAGCGTTTGCCGGGATCAGTTGCGCAGCAGGGGGGAGAGCTTCCTGCCGGCCTTGATGAAAGGCATGGGATCCATCGGGCGGTCGTTGATGCGCACTTCGTAGTGCAGGTGCGGACCGGTGGAGCGGCCCGTTGAGCCGACGTAGCCGATGGTCTCGCCGAGGTCGACCGTTTCGCCCTTGGTGACCGAAACGCGGCTCATGTGGGCGAATCGCGTGGTGACGCCGCTGGGGTGTTCGATCTCGACCGACTTTCCGTAGCCGCCGTTGCGCCCGGCGAAGACGACCTTGCCGGGGGCCGGGGCCTTGATGGTGGTGCCGGTGGCGCCACGGAAATCGAGCCCGGTGTGCATGGCCATGCGGCCAAGGAAGGGATCGAGGCGCGGACCGAAGCCCGAGGAGGTGGCGGCGCCCGAAAGCGGGGCGGCCAGAGGAATGCCGCGCGCGGCGGTCTTCACAGTCTCGAGCCGCTCCAGCGCGGAGCTTGCCCGGTCCAGTCGCTTGTCGAATCCGACGTCGCCAAGCGGCACGAAGGGGCCGCCGAGCCCGCCCCTGGCGGTGCCCGCGAGCTTGAGACCCAGGGTGTCGGCGGCGGTCGTGATGGTCTTCGCGTCCCGCTCGGCGGTGACGGCGATGACGTCGAGCGCCATGGTGGTCTCGTCGTCCATGCGCGCGAGCGTCGCGTTCATGTCTTCCAGAAGGTCGGTGCGCTGATCGGTCGGTGCCGTCGCGCGGGCCGGCGTGGCATCGGCGCTTGCGCTGTCCTCGCCAAGGTCGCGCAGCGGCCGCGCGGGATGACCGGCGGCCTGGGCCGCGGCCGCCGCGGCGGCGGGCCCGTAGTCGCTCTTGGTGCCGCGCAGGCTGAGAACCGGCGAAATCTCGATGGGCTCGGGCGTGCCGCCGATGGCGGGCGGCGCGTCGGAGGCCGACGTGTCCATGGCGAGCTGCGGCGCGTCGATTTCCGGCTTCGCGGGGGGCAGGGGGCTTGCCGTGGCGACCCGGATGCCGGTGCGCGCGGCCCGGGCGATCAGACGGGCCACGTCGGCCTGGCGCTGGTCGAGATCGCGCTGACGGGCGACGACCTCCTCGATCTGCTCGTCGATGGAGCGCTTTTCCAGAACCCGGCGGCTGGTGAGCTGGTCGATGCGCGAGCGCAGCGAGGAAATCCGGTCTTCGTAGGAGAGCTGCATCTCGGCCTGGCGCTCGGCCGAGGCCTGGATGATGTCGTCGCGCAGAACCAGGTAGGCGGTGGCGCCGACATACCCAAGGGCGAGGGCGAGTCCGCAGACGGTGCCGACACCCGCCAGCCAGGGCGAAATGGTGAAGCTGCGCACGTTGTCACCCCGGGCAATAATGACCCGATGCGGCTCCTTGCGCCTGCCAAACTCACGCGAGGGATAGTCACCGTGTCCCGTCATTACTCTCCGGACCCGTTTTCCGTCGGAAGCGCCACAACACGGCGCTCCAAAAACACGTCCCGATTAGAAGGGATTAAGGTTAACAAAAACTAATCACCTCGCATTTCGATAGCCGGAAATGCCGAGGGTCAGCCAACGAGACGGGCAAGCGGCCTGTAGAAGCCGGGTGTCAGGCCGGCCTCGGAGCGGGCCCTGTCGTTGAAGGGAGGCTTGAGTCCGCCGCGAAAATGGGTGCGCACCAGCGCCTGGAAGCGGGGCTCGGGGTCCGTGCGCTCTCGGTCGCAGAGAAAGCGGAACCATTTCGCGCCGAAGGCGACATGATGCTTCTCGTCGCGATAGATGATCTCGAGAATCGCTGCCGTGTCATCATCGCCCACGGCGCGGGCCTTCTCGATCATCGGCGGGGAGATGTCGAGGCCGCGCGCCTCGAGCACCAGCGGGATGACGGCTAGGCGGGCGGCAAGGTCGTCGCCGGCGCTTTCCGCGGCCTCCCACAGCCCGTGATGGGCGGGCAGGGCGCCATAATGCGAGCCGAGCAGGCCGAGCCGGTGGCGCAGCAGCGAGAAATGCTTGGCTTCCTCCAGGCCCACCCGCACCCAGTCGTCGAAGAAGGAACGCGGCAGCGGCCAGTGCGCGAAGCGGCCCACCATGTCCCAGGTGAGATCCACGGCGTTGAGCTCGATATGGGCGAGCGAGTGCAGCAGCGCGACCCGTCCGGCGGTCCCGCCGACAGCGCGCCTGGGCATCTCGCGCGGGGGCAGCAGAACGGGTTCGTCCGGCCGGCCCGGCTGGTCAGGCATGGGCGTTGCCCCCATGCGCCGGCGCAGCGACAGGCCGCGCCGGAACCATGCGCGCGCGGTGGCGTGTGCGACCCGGATCTTCTCGTCGAGATCCGGCGTTTCGACGATCCGGCGCGCGCCGTCGGCGAGCGAGGGCGGCAGGTCGCCGGCCGTGTCGGCATGTGTGGGGGAAACGACCAAGGCTTTCTCTGTCCGCTTGTTCCGCCGAAAAGGAAAGAGGTGACGCGCGGGGCTCAGCCCAGTTCGCGCACCGCCTCCAGCACCGCTTCCGCGTGGCCGGCGACCTTCACCTTGCGCCAGATGGCGGCGATCCTGCCTTCGGCGTCGATGAGGAAGGTGGAGCGCTCGATGCCCATGTACTTGCGGCCGTACATGGATTTCTCGACCCACACGCCATAGCGATTGGCGACGTCGGTGTCCGTGTCCGCGCCCAGCAGCACCTTCAGGTCGTGCTTGGCCTTGAACCTGTCGTGCTTCTCCGCCTTGTCGGGCGAAACGCCGACGATGGTCGCGCCCGCTTCTTCGAAGCTGTCCGCGAGGCCGGAAAAGGCAATGGCCTCCTTCGTGCAGCCGGGCGTGTCGTCCTTGGGATAGAAGTAGAGGACAACCTTGCGGCCCTTGAGTGCCGAAAGGGACACCCGTCCGCCACCGTCGGCGGCGAGGTCGAAGTCGGGGGCGGGGCTGCCAACGGTCAGTTCGGACATTTTGCCATCCTTTGGTCACCGGAGAAGGGAAGACTCGCGCTTTGCGAGTCGCATCATGAATACGGACGCGACCGGCCTGCCGGATGCCATACTGGGCATATTCGAATCGGTGCCGGTCGGCGCCAGACGTCCCGGGGACAGATACACTGTTAAAACGGCTGATCCACCGCAACAAGCCCTTGCGGGATACCCTGCGCACACGCCGGAGGCGGCGGGTTCTGCGCGGATTCGGCTGGCTTGCCGTGCTGCTCGCGATTCTCGCCGGCGTGGGCGTCGTGATCGCGCTGCAGGGGCCGCTTTCGGTGGGATATCTCGCGCGCGCGGTGGAGGCGCGCATCTCCAGCGACCGCACGCAGGTGACCATCGGCGCCGCGACGCTGGACTTTTCCGAAGGCTTTCCGGCGCGCATCGAACTGCTGAACGTGACCATGGAGGCCGAAGGCGACGTGCCGATCGCGGTCGTGGTTCCGCGCATCACCGCGCCGCTCGACGTCGGCGCGGCGCTGACCGGCCATGTGGCCGTGTCCGAGGTGGTGCTGGAGCAGCCGCGCCTCACCGTGCACCCGGTCGCCGGCGGAACGTCCGAGATCCCGGACATGGACCAGCTTTCGCTCGCCGCCGACAGCTTCGCCCGCCTGGCTCTGGAACATCTGGCGGAACGCACCATCCACCGTATCGAACTCGTTTCGGCGGAACTCGTCTCCGAAGGCGAGGAAACCTACCGGATGCGCGGCATCGACGCGGAGCTGACCCGCGAGGGCGACGAAATCCTGACCGTGCGCGCCGAAATCGCGGGGCGGCTGGGCCGCTGGCGGGTGGGCGCACGACGCAGCGTCGACCCCGACACCGGCGCGCGCCTGATCCGTCTCGACATCGACGACGTGACGCTCGGCGAATTCCTGCCGGTGGACACCGACATCCGCACGGGCAAGGGGCTCGGCGTTCCCGTCGACTTGCGGCTGGAAACCGAACTCGACAACGCCGGTGCCTTCAAGGCGACACGCCTCAGCACGGTCGTCTCGCCCGGCTGGGTGAACACCGGCCGCACCATCGTGGCCTTCGACCGCATCGACGTGCAGGTGCAATGGCTCGCGGGAGCGCCTGGCTTCCAGATCGCGCCCTCGTATTACACGCGCGGCAGGACGGTCATCCCCTTCGAGGGGGTGGTCGAGCCGCCGCGTGACTGGCAGGAGCGCTGGTCGTTCCGCATTGTTTCGCGGGGGGCGGAGATCGGGCCGAGCGACGTCCCCGGACCGCCCTACGAGATGGAATACCTTGTCGTCGAGGGCGATGCCGACCCGGTCGCGCGCGAACTCGGTTTCGACCGGATCACGCTGCGCTCGGGCACGGCGAACCTGGACGGCGCCGGATCCCTGAAGCTTGCCGAGGACGGTCCCTATCTGGCGCTGGCGATGGAGAGCGGGCCGATGGCGGTCGCCACGCTCAAGCGCCTGTGGCCGATCACGATGGTGCCGCCGGCGCGCGCCTGGGTGATCGAGCATGTGATCGACGGGCGTGTCGACGGTGGACGCGCCACCGTGGCGCTGACCCCGCCGGCCTTCGACGTTTCCGATCCGAGGCCGGGCTGGTCGGGCAATGACGTCAACGTTGACATCGACCTCTCCGACCTGACGCTCAAGACGATCGGCACGGTGCCGATCGTCCAGCGGCTCGGCGGCAAGGTCGAACTCAAGGACGAAATCCTGAGCGTCACCGCGAAGGACGGGATCGTGGCGGCGCGCGCGGGCGAGCAGCTCACGCTGCCAGGGGCGACCTTCTCCATCCCCGACGTGCGCAAGCACGGCGACAAGACCGGCGTGCTTTCACTCGATCTCGACGGTCCGGCGGCCTCGGTCGCGACGGTGCTCGACGCGAAGCCGCTCAACGTCCTGTCGGAACGGGGGCTTTCTCCGGACGGCATCTCCGGCTCCGCGAGTGTCACGCTCGACGCGCGCTTTCCGCTGGTGCGGGAGCTTTCCCTGGAGGATGTGGCGTGGAAGCTCTCGGGCAATGTCCGGAACTTCTCCAGCGACAAGCCCATCCAGGGCAACACGATCAGCGCCGCCGACCTGACCTTCGACGTGGACGCAAGCCGGCTCGAACTCAAGGGCAAGGGGCGTCTTGACGGTCTGCCCGCCGATCTCGATCTCGTCCTGCCGCTCGGTGACGGAACGGATGCGGTCGCCGCGCGCCAGGGCGTGGTGCTCAATGCCACGGCCGACCAGCTTGCCAAGCGTGGCATCGACCTGCGCGAGTTCGTCAACGGGTCCATGCGCATGGCGGTCGACGAGAAGGACGGTGGACAGTCCTTCGATATCGATCTGACGCGGGCGCGCATCGACCTGGCCCAGGTGGGCTGGACCAAGTCTCCCGGCGTCCCGGCGCGCGCGCACTTCACCATGACCGAGAGCGGGGGCGCGCGCGAGATCCGGGGCTTCGAGTTCACCTCAGAGGGGGTCGAGATCACGGGAACGCTGTCGCTGGATGGCAAGGGCAACCTGAAGCGGGCCCAGTTCAGCCGGTTTGCCTTGCGGCCCAGCGACGAGGCGACGCTCCGGGTGAGCCGCGACGGGCGGACCTATGTCGCCGACTTCCAGGCCCGCCGCTTCGACGCGCGGGGCCTGATCGCGAGCCTGACAGGAAGCGGGCGGGGCGGTGAGGACGGTTCCTCGTCCGCCGCCTTCCGTGTCAGCGCCGAGATCGACCAGATGACGGGCTTCAACAACGTCAGTCTGAACGGGGTCTCGTTGCGCATGACCTCCGCCGGTGGAGAGGTGCGCTCTCTTTCGGCGACCGGGCACACGAGCGCCAGCGGCACGTTCGAGTTCAATCTCACGCCCTCCGAGGGGCAGAGGGTCATGACCGGTGTCGTCGGCGACACCGGCGCCGTGCTGCGCTTCGCCAATCTCTACGACCGGATGCGTGGCGGCACGGGGCTCCTCAACATCACCATGGCCAAGGGAAACATCTGGAGCGGGAAGTTCCGGGTGAAACGGCTGGCGATCACCGAGGACCCGGCGATCCGCGCGCTGGCCCGCACGCGCGTGGTGGCCGAAGGCGATCCGCGCCGGCGTCAGGCGTTCGTCGGTTCCGAGCGCCAGGGCGAGGCGTCATTCAGCGCGCTCGATCTCACCTTCGTGCGCAACGGCGACCGGCTGGAGATCACCGAGGGAACGCTCACCGGCGCTACCGTGGGCGGCACCGTTTCGGGCTCCGTGAACATGGCCGAGCGGACGCTGGATCTGACCGGTACCTTCGTGCCGGCCTTCGCGCTCAACAACCTCTTCGCCAAGATCCCGATCCTGGGACTGGCGCTCGGCGGCGGGGCCGACGAGGGGCTGATCGGCGTCACCTACAAGGTGACGGGCGCGATCGGCGATCCGGTGCTGACGGTCAATCCGGCCTCTGCAATCGCGCCGGGCATCTTCCGCAAGCTGTTCGAGTACCGCTGACGCCGACACACCGTGCAAGCGAAAACGGGCGGCCAAAGGCCGCCCGTTCATGTTTTCAAGGGTTTGCCGGGCTTTTCTCAGACGGCTTTCAACAGCACATGCTTCTTCTTGCCGAGCGAGAGTTTGATGACGCCGTCCTCGACGAGGTCATCCGTGCCGAGCATCCGCTTGTCGTCCTGGGCCACCACGTCGTTGACGCGCAGGCCGCCGCCCTTCACCTGGCGCCGGGCCTCGCCGTTGGAGGCGCAAAGGCCCGCCGTGACGAAGGCGGCGAGCATCCCGAGCCCCGCGTCGAGCTCGGACCGGGCGATCTCGACCGTGGGAAGGCCATCGGCCAGCGCGCCTTCCTCGAAGGCACGCCGTGCGGTCTCGGCTGCCTCCTCGGCGGCCTTGCGGCCGTGCAGGATCGCGGTGACCTCGGTGGCGAGCACCTTCTTGGCCTCGTTGATCTCCGATCCGCCAAGGGCGGCAAGACGCGCGACCTCGTCGAGCGGCAAGGTGGTGAAGAGCTTCAGGAAGCGCTCCACGTCGGCGTCCTCGGCGTTGCGCCAGTACTGCCAGAAGTCATAGACCGACAGCAGGCCGGAATCGAGCCAGACCGCGCCCGAGGCCGTCTTGCCCATCTTGGCGCCCGAGGCCGTGGTCAGAAGCGGCGAGGTCACCGCATAGAGCTGCTTCGTGCCCATGCGGTGGCCGAGGTCGATGCCGTTGACGATGTTGCCCCACTGGTCGGAGCCGCCCATCTGCAGCCGGCAGTCGTAGCGCTTCGCCAGTTCGACGAAATCGTAGGCCTGCAGGATCATGTAGTTGAACTCGAGGAACGACAGCGACTGCTCGCGGTCGAGCCGGGTCTTCACGCTGTCGAAGGACAGCATCCGGTTGACCGAGAAATGGCGCCCGACGTCGCGCAGGAACTCGAGGTAGTTGAGCGGGCGAAGCCACTCCGCGTTGTTGATCATCAGGCCGCCGCCAAGCGGGCCCTTGTCGTAGTCGATGTAGCTGGAGAAGACCCGCTTGATCGAGGCGATGTTGTCCTCGATCATGTCCACGGTCATGAGCTTGCGGGCTTCCTCCTTGAAGGAGGGGTCGCCGACCATGCCGGTGCCGCCGCCCATCAGCGAGATCGGCCGGTGTCCCGTTTCCTGGAACCAGTGCAGCATCATGATCTGCATCAGGTGGCCGACGTGCAGGCTGGGCGCCGTCGGGTCGTAGCCGATATAGGCCGTGACCGTCTCGTTCCGCAGGAGATCGTCGAGCCCGCTTTCATCCGACATCTGGTGGATGAAGCCGCGCTCGCTCAGGGTCCTCAGGAAATCCGACTTGAATCCGGTCATCTTGCCAATCTGCATCTTGTTGTGAGGTCAAAAGCCCCGAAGGGCCCGCACCTCATAGCGGATCGGCGCGTGAAGATCACGGGGAAATGGCCGGAACCGGCGAGCGTGAGGGCGGGCGGGCAAAATCCGCGCATGTGTGTCGCCAAAAAGAAACGGCGACCACTGGGGTCGCCGGATAAGTTTGCGGGTCGAAGCCGGCGGGCGAAAGCGGTCGCCGGCGTACGGGCGTGTCGATAGCACCGCGACATGACGCGCCGGTGACGGGTGATGCTTGCGCGCGGTCGCGGAAGCTGGAAAGAGAGGTCGTCGGACAACGCGCGAGCCCCAGGACGATCCCATGAAAGCCGTTCTCTACGAAACCTTCGCCTCCGCCCCGAAGATCGCGACCCTGCCGGATCCCGCGCCGGACCGCGACGGCGTGGTGATCGGTGTGCGCGCCACCGGCGTGTGTCGAAGCGACTGGCACGGCTGGATGGGACATGATCCCGATATCGAGCTTCCCCATGTCCCCGGGCACGAACTGGCCGGAGTGATCGAGGCCGTGGGCGCCGGTGTCACCCGCTTCAAGGTGGGCGACCGGGTGACGGTGCCCTTCATCAGCGGCTGCGGCGCCTGCCCGGAATGTCACGCCGGTCACCAGCAGGTGTGTCACAACCAGACCCAGCCCGGCTTTACCCACTGGGGCTCCTTCGCGGAGTTCGTGGCCATCCACCAGGCGGACCTCAACGTGGTGGCGCTGCCCGAAAGCGTCGATTTCGCCACCGCCGACAGTTTCGGCTGCCGGTTCGCCACGTCGTTTCGCGCGGTGGTCGACCAGGGGCGGGCGAAGCCCGGCGAATGGGTGGCGGTACATGGTTGCGGCGGTGTCGGCCTCTCCGCGGTGATGATCGCCCAGTCCGTGGGAGCGAATGTGATCGCCGTCGACATCGCGCAGGACAAGCTGGATCTCGCCCGCGCGCTTGGCGCGGTGCACACGATCAACGGCGCCGAGGTGGACGACGTGCCGGGTGCCATCGCGGAACTGACGCGGGGCGGGGCGCATCTGTCGCTCGATTCGCTCGGCCATCCGGTGACCTGCTTCAACTCGATCCGCTGCCTGCGCAAGCGCGGCCGGCATGTGCAGGTGGGGCTGATGCTGGACGATCAGGCTACGCCGCGCGTGCCGATGAGCAAGGTGATTTCCGACGAACTGGAAATCCTCGGCAGTCACGGGATGCAGGCGCATCGCTATGACGCGATGCTGGCGCTGGTGCTGTCGGGCCGGATCGCGCCGGAGCGGCTTGTCGGGCGGGAAATCAGCCTGGAGGAATCGATTCCCGCGCTGATGGCGATGGACAGCTTCCAGGGTGTCGGCGCGACGGTCGTGACGCGATTCTGAAGGGGGCATCGAGCGAGGGGAAAGGCGTGGGCGCGGCATGTCCGCCAGACATGCCGCAGTCAGCCGTCAGCATCGCCTTGCGCGCTGGTGTGAAGCTGGCGCCAGCGCCCCGGGGTCAGTCCGAAGCCTTGCGCGAACTGGCGTGTCATGTGGGCCTGGTCGGAAAAACCGGACGCGGCTGCCGCGTCCGCCAGCGACGCACCGGCGGCAATCGCCGCACGCGCATGATCGAGACGCCGCATGACCAGATAGCGGTAGGGGCTGGTGCCGAGGGCCGCGCGGAACTGGCGCGCCAGCGAATAGCGGTCGTGCTGGGTGACGTCCTCCAGTTCCTGCGAACGCACCGCGCGGCCTAGATTGTCGTTGAGATAGTTGCGCGTCGCCTCGATGGCGCGCACGTCCAGTTTCGGCCGGGCGCGTGCCGGCAGGGAGCGGTCATTGCCGGCAAGCGCGTCGGCCAGCCCACAGACAAGGTGATCACGCTGCAGGGGATCTAGCGGCGTTTCCATGTCGGCGAAGATCGATTGCAGCAGGCTGACGACGCGCGGATCGCTGAACACGGCGTCACGCACGAAGGGCAGGGGCGCCGCCGTGTCCCCAAGCGCCGCCCGGATCAGGGCTGGCTCGATATAGATCATCCGGTAGAGGAAACCGGTGTCGACGCCGGCATGGCCGTCATGCACCTCGTCGGGATGCAGCACCATGACATGACCTTGAGCGCTGCTGAGCGCGCTGCCGCGATAGCTGAAGTTCTGCACTCCCCGCAGCGTGTAGCCGACTGAATAGGTGTCGTGGCGATGAGGCGCGTAAGCCTCTCCGCCAAAGAAGGCCTCCAGCCGCAACAGACCCGGTCTGTCCGGTGCCGTGCGCATCCAGTCGCGGGGCTCTGCCGGGCGCGCGCACGATCGTTCAAGACCGAGGACCAGCGGATCGGGTTCAGTGTCGCCGGATGCCAGACCGGCCGGCGCGCGGAGTGTGGGCTCGTTCGTCATGAGACCCCGATCCTATCAGTCGCCGCGCCCCGGCTCGAGCCTGTCACCCGGTTTCGTTCCCGTTTCGCGGAGAAATGTCATGCCACCGGAAAAATTGAACATCATCCAGGCCGTCGATGCCCGGATCACCCGGACGTTCGCCCCCCATGTGGTGGGCGACGTCAACGATTGTCAGGTGAAGGTCGCCAAGTTCGGCCCCCTGTTCGACTGGCACGCCCATCCGGGTGAGGACGAGGCGTTTCTTGTCCTGCGCGGACGGGTGGCGATTGACTTCCGTGACGGGACGGTGGAACTCGGCGGGGGTGATTTTCTCGTCGTTCCCCGGACGGTGGAACACCGTCCGCGTGCGCTGACGGAGGAGCCTGTCGTCTTGATGTTCGAGCCGGCGGCAACCCTGAATACGGGCGATGCGCAAAGCGCGCTGACGGTTGCGGCACCCGCGAGACTTGCCCCCGTTCCGCCGGAGGCCCGCGATGTTTGACACCAAGATCGCGATCATCGTGCGCGATGACCTCGAAGTCTGGCGAAAGCTGAATGTCACCGCGTTCCTCGCCACGGGGATCGCCGGTGCGGGCGAGGCGGTCATGGGCGAGCCCTACCGCGACGGTGACGGCAATCCGTACACGCCCCTTGCCGGACAGCCGATCATTATTCTCTCGGCGGATGCCATGACGTTGAAAAAAATTCATGAGCGGGGCCTGCGCCGGAACGCGCATCTCTCGCTCTACATCGACGAGATGTTCACGACCGGTCACGATGCGGCAAACCGCGCGGCCGTCGAGCGTTGTCGTGTCGAGGACCTGAGCATCGCCGGGCTTGCGCTTCGCGAAGACCGCAAGCTGGTCGACAAGATCACCAAGGGAGCCTCGATGCATCCCTGAGGGGCGTATGCGATGCGACCACGAAAAAGGCCCCGCCGGATCGCCGACGGGGCCTTCTTCAATTTCGTGAGGGGGAGGGGCTCAGAGAGCCTCTTCCTCGGACTCCTCGGCGACGGTCTCGCCGTCCTCGGCCTCGGTCTCGCCCTCGTCGTCACCCTCGAGCTCTTCGTCTTCCTCGAACTCGAAGCTCTCCTGGTCGCGGGCGGTGAGATCCTCGCCGCGCGCCTGGCGCTCGGCCTCGTCCTGCGAACGGGCGATGTTGAGCGTGATCTCGACCTCGACCTCCGGATGGAGGAGCGCGATGATCGTGTGCATGCCGATCGTCTTGAGCGGCTTGTCGAGACGGATCTGCGAACGCGAGCACGAGAAGCCGCCCTCGGTCAGCGTGTCGGCGATGTCGCGCGTGGACACGGAACCGTAGAGCTGACCGGTCTCGCCGGCCTGACGGATGACCACGAAGGTCTCGCCGTCGAGGGTCTTGGCGACGGCCTCGGCCTCGGACTTGCGCTCGAGGTTGCGGGCCTCGAGCTGGGCGCGCTCGTTCTCGAAGCGGGCGAGGTTGGCCTTGTTGGCGCGAAGCGCCTTGCCCTGCGGCAGAAGGTAGTTACGGGCGAAGCCGTCGCGCACCTTCACCACTTCGCCCATCTGGCCGAGCTTGGCGACGCGCTCGAGAAGAATGATCTGCATGTCGATGTTCCTTGTCGTCTGTCCCGCGTCCAGGACGCGGTTAGGGGTCGCACGCGGTGGCGGCGACCCCAGCCGATTGTCTTCGTGCTCTTACTTGATCACGAAGGGCAGCAGGCCGAGGAAGCGGGCGCGCTTGATGGCACGCGCGAGCTCGCGCTGCTTCTTGGCGGACACGGCCGTGATACGGCTCGGCACGATCTTGCCGCGCTCGGAAACGTAGCGCTGCAGAAGGCGGATGTCCTTGTAATCGATCTTCGGCGAGTTGGCGCCGGAGAACGGGCAGGTCTTGCGACGGCGGAAGAAGGGACGGCGCGTCGGAAGCTGGGCGATATCGACCATTGGATGTTCTCCTTGACTTCTTATTCGTCGCCGAAGCGGCGGCCGCCACGGTCACCGCGATCACCACGATCACCGCGCTCGCCGCGGCCACCGCGATCGCCACGGTCACCGCGACCGCCGCGACGGTCGTCGCGGTCGCGCTTCTGCATCATCGCGGACGGCTCGTCCTCGTGGGCCTCGACCTTGAGGGTCATGAAGCGCAGCACGTCCTCGTTGATGCGCATCTGGCGCTCCATCTCGGCCACGGCGGCCGGGGAGGCGTCCAGGTTCATCAGCGTGTAGTGAGCCTTGCGGTTCTTGTTGATGCGGTAGGCGAGGGTGCGAAGGCCCCAGGCCTCCACCTTGCCGACACTGCCGCCGTATTCGACGATCAGGGCCTTGTACTGCTCAACCATCTGCTCGACCTGCTGGGCCGAGACGTCCTGGCGTGCCAGGAACACATGCTCGTAAAGCGGCATGAAGGTCTGCCTTTCCAGTGGTTCATCTTCCCCGAAACCCGGCGCCAAGCCTCTTCGAGCCTTCATGAAAGGCGAACGAAGCAACTTCGAAGGCGGAGACACGGGAAGTCGGAGAAGCACGCTTGCCCTCCTGCCATCCTTTCGGACAGCCTTCCGTTCAGCCCCCGGCCAGAGTTCCGAACGAGGCCCGGCTTATACACCAGTTCGCGTCCCGCGCAAGGCTTTGCACCGCAAACGCGGCGTTTTTTGCCCCTTCCACCTTGACAGGCGGGGCGCTGCCCGTGTCATTGCGGCCAGCTTCGAAGCATGATGCACGCCGGCACGGGCCGTCGGCGAACGATATTGGTGGAGACGTCGCATGAGCTTTGCGTTCACTTTTCCCGGCCAGGGCAGCCAGACGGTCGGCATGGGTCACGACCTTGCCGAGCGCTTCGCGGAAGCGCGCGAGGTCTTCGCGGAGGTGGATGACGCGCTCGGGCAGAAGCTTTCCGAAGTCATGTGGAACGGCCCCTCGGACGAGCTTACGCTGACCGCCAACGCGCAGCCCGCGCTCATGGCCGTCAGCCTCGCCACCATGCGGGTGGCCGAGGCGCGGGGCCTCGATCTCAAGGCCTCCGTCGCCTATGTGGCGGGCCATTCCCTGGGTGAATATTCCGCGCTCGCCGCCGCCGGGGCGCTTTCGGTGGGCGATGCGGCGCGGCTGCTGCGCATTCGCGGCACGGCCATGCAGCAGGCGGTGCCGGTGGGCGAGGGCGCCATGGCGGCCCTTCTGGGGCTCGACTTCGAGACGGCGGCGGAAGTCGCCGCCGAAGCCGCCGGCGACCAGGTGTGCCAGGCGGCCAACGACAACGCGCCGGGCCAGGTGGTGGCCTCCGGCCACAAGGCGGCCGTCGAGCGGGCCATCGAGATCGCCAAGGGGCGCGGCGCCAAGCGTGGCCTGCTGCTGCCCGTCAGCGCACCTTTCCATTGCGGCCTCATGCAGCCGGCGGCCGAGGCCATGGCGGCGGCGCTTGCCGACGTTGAACTCAAGGCGCCGGCGGTTCCGCTGGTGGCCAATGTGCTCGCGGGGCCGGTGAGCGATCCGGACGAGATTCGCCGCCGGCTCGTCGAGCAGGTGACCGGTACGGTGCGCTGGCGCGAATCCATCCTGTGGATGGCCGAGGCCGGCGTGACGACCGCCTTCGAGATCGGCACCGGCAAGGTGCTGACCGGCATGGTCAAGCGCATTGCCCCGGGCGTGAGCGGCGTTGCCGTCTCCTCGCCGGACGACATTGACGCACTGATGGAAAAGCTCGCCTCCGCCTGATACGGGAGCGGCAGGATCACGGTTTCCGAAAGAGGACCTTTCAAGATGTTCGATCTGACTTCCAAGACCGCGCTCGTGACCGGCGCGACCGGCGGCATCGGCGAGGCGATCGCCCGCACGCTTCATGCACAGGGCGCCACCGTGACCATTTCCGGCACCCGCGCCGAAAAGCTCCAGGCGCTGGCCGAGGATCTGGGCGAGCGCGTGCATGTGGTCGCCGCCAACCTCTCCGACCGCGCCGCGGTCGATGCGCTGGTTCCCGCGGCCGAGGAGGCCATGGGCGGTCTCGACATCCTGGTCAACAACGCCGGCATCACCCGCGACAATCTCTTCATGCGCATGAAGGACGAGGAGTGGGACGACGTCATCGAGGTCAACCTGACCGCCGGTTTCCGTCTTTGCCGCGCCGCGACCAAGGGCATGATGCGCCGCCGCTCGGGCCGCATCATCGGCATCGCCTCGGTGGTCGGTGTCACCGGCAACCCGGGGCAGGGCAACTATGCCGCCGCCAAGGCCGGCATGATCGGCATGGCGAAGTCGCTGGCGCGCGAGGTCGCCTCGCGCAACATTACCGTCAACACGATCGCGCCGGGCTTCATCGAGACGCCGATGACCGGAGCGCTCAACGACAAGCAGAAGGATTCGATCCTTGGAAGCGTTCCGGCCGGTCGTCTGGGTCGTGCGGAGGAGATCGCCTCGGCCGCCCTCTTCCTGGCCAGCGACGAGGCGGCCTACATCACCGGCGAAACGCTGCATGTGAACGGCGGCATGGCCATGATTTAACTCGCGAATTATCGCGAGACCGTGATCGGTTCGGGTGGGGTCCGGCGTGGTGGCACGCCGACTGGTCAAGGCTGGTAAAGTGTGTTACGAACCCGCCGGCCAGCACACCCGTTCACGACAGTTCGGCGCTCGGGCGGGCCTTTCCCTGGGGACGATGGGTGTCACGGCGGAACAGGCACGGGCTGGATCTCCATTCACCACGTTCCGAGGATCGGGTAACGAGGTACGGCGCCAAGCGCTGAACGAGCTAACATCGTGTAAGCAATCGAGGAATCTGAAATGAGCGACATCGCGGATCGGGTAAAGAAGATCGTCATCGAGCACCTCGGCGTGGACGCCGAGAAGGTTGTCATGGAGGCCAGCTTCATCGACGATCTCGGCGCCGACAGCCTCGACACCGTCGAGCTGGTCATGGCGTTCGAGGAAGAGTTCGGCGTGGAAATTCCGGACGATGCGGCCGAGACCATCCTGACGGTCGGCGATGCCGTGAAGTTCCTCGAGGCGAACGCCGGTTAATCGGTTTTTCTCGCACCGGGCCAGGGCTTTCGTCTTCGGCCCGGTGCGTCCAGATGCAGGTTTGTGATGAGGCGAGTAGTCGTAACCGGCCTCGGCATGGTCACGCCAATGGCGTGCGGTGTCGAGGAGAGCTGGGCCCGGATTCTCAAGGGCGAAAGTGGCGCGTCCCGCGTGACGAGTTTCGAGGTCGATGACCTCGCCTGTCAGATCGCCTGCCAGATTCCGCGCGGCGACGGTTCCAACGGTACGTTCAATCCGGACGACTGGATGGACCCGAAGGAGCAGCGCAAGGTCGACGACTTCATCGTCTTCGCCATGGCCGCCGCCGAGCAGGCCATTCGCGATTGCGGCTGGAGCCCCGAGACCCCGGAAGAGCAGTATCGCGCTGGCGTGCTGATCGGCTCGGGCATCGGTGGCCTGCAGGGCATCGAGGCGACCGCCCATGTCCTGCGCGACAAGGGTCCGCGTCGCGTCTCCCCGTTCTTCATTCCCGGCCGGCTGATCAATCTCGCCGGCGGTTACGTCTCCATCCGCCACGGCCTCAAGGGGCCGAACCACGCGGTCGTGACCGCGTGTTCGACGGGCGCCCACGCCATCGGTGATGCCGCGCGCCTGATCGCGCTGGACGATGCCGACGTGATGGTCGCCGGCGGCACGGAGTCTCCGGTTTGCCGCCTTGCGCTGGCGGGCTTTGCCGCCGCGCGTGCGCTGTCCACCGGGTTCAACGATCGTCCGCAGGAGGCCTCGCGCCCCTACGACGCCGGTCGTGACGGCTTCGTCATGGGCGAGGGCGCCGGCGTGGTCGTGCTCGAGGAGTACGAGCGGGCCAAGGCGCGTGGCGCCAAGATCTACGGCGAGGTGATCGGCTACGGGCTTTCGGGCGATGCCTATCACATTACCGCACCGTCCTCGGACGGCGACGGCGCCTTCCGCTGCATGCAGGCGGCGCTGAAGCGTGCGGGCATGACCGCCGGCGACATCGACTATGTCAACGCCCACGGCACGTCCACGCCGCTCGGCGACGAGATCGAGCTCGGCGCGGTGCAGCGGCTGGCCGGCGATGCGGCCGCAAAGCTGACCATGTCGTCCACCAAGTCGTCGACCGGCCACCTGCTGGGCGCGGCGGGTGCCATCGAGGCGATCTTCTCGCTTCTGGCCATGCGTGACGGCAAGGCGCCCCCGACGATCAACCTGGTCAATCCGTCCGTCGAGACGGAGATCGACCTGGTTCCGAACACGCCCAAGGACATGACCATCGACACGGCGCTGTCGAACTCCTTCGGCTTCGGCGGCACCAACGCCTCGCTGGTGTTCCGCAAGGTCGCCTGACGACCTGGATTTCGTCTTGTGGCGCCCGGCCCGTCGAGGCCGGGCGGCCCGGACGCCACTCTTCGCGGTTTGGCCACAATTGCACGGCAATTGGCGAAAACCTTTCCTCGATCGAGCTGACCGACGGGACCCATGACCGAGACGCCACCCAAAGATCCCGACCATGGCAATGAGCAGGAGACGGCCCCTTACCGTCCCCAGCCCAAGAGCCCGCGCGAGGCCATCCAGCCCGAACCGGGGCCCCAGCCCCCGGTGCGCTCGCGCCACGTGCGCAATCCCTTCGTCATCGTCATCAACGCGATCCTGACGCTCGCCGTGCTCGGTGTGATCGGCGTCGGCGGCCTGCTCTACTGGGGCAAGGGCGAATTCGACGCGCCCGGTCCGCTGGCCGAGGAAAAGACCGTCCTGATCTCGTCGGGATCCGGCCTGCAGTCGATCGCCGACCGGCTGGAGCGTGAAGGCGTCATCTCCGACAGCCTCGTCTTCTGGGGCGGTGTTCAGATCTACAAGAACGCGGGCAAGCTCAAGGCGGGTGAATATGCGTTCGAGCCGGGCAGCACGATGCGCCAGGTGATGAACGACCTCGTCAGCGGCAAGGCGGTCTACCACACGCTCACCATTCCGGAAGGGTGGACAAGCGCCCAGATCATCGAGCGCGTGCGCGAGCATCCCGTTCTCACCGGCACCATCGACGAGATCCCGCCCGAGGGCGCGATGCTGCCCGAGACCTATACGTTCACGCGCGGCATGTCCCGGCGCGAGATCGTCGACGACATGATCGAGGCCCAGACGAAGGCGCTTGCCGAGATCTGGGAGCGGCGGACCGACGGCCTGCCGGTGGAGACGCCGGAAGAGCTGGTGATCCTCGCCTCGGTGGTCGAAAAAGAGACCGCGCGCGCCGATGAACGCCCGCGGGTCGCCGGCGTCTTCGTCAACCGCCTGCGCCGGGGTATGCGGCTTCAGTCGGATCCCACGATCCTCTACGGCCTGCATGGCGGCAAGGCATGGACCAGCGATCGCTCGGCCCTGACGCGCTCCGACATGGACAAGCCCAACCCCTACAACACCTATCAGATCGACGGCCTGCCGCCGGGACCGATCGGCAGCCCGGGCCGGGCATCCATGGAAGCGGTGGCCAATCCCTCGCGCACCAAGGACCTGTATTTCGTTGCCGACGGAACGGGCGGGCACGTCTTCGCCGAGACCTACGAGCAGCATCAGCGCAACGTCGCGAAATGGCGCAAGATCGAGCGCGAGCGCCGTGCCGAGCAGCAGCAGAACGAGCAGGCGCAGCCGTCCGGGAACGGATCGGCGAACTGACGCGAAGGGCCGGTCGTGCACGGTCGGCCCGCCAGACCGGGGCAGGGGATGACAGGCGAGAGACACAGGACCGCAGCAGCCGACGCGCTCAACAGCATGACGGGCTTCGGGCGCGCCGAGGGCACGCTGGGAACCGCGCGGTGGACATGGGAACTGCGCTCCGTCAACGGCAAGGGCCTCGACGTTCGCCTGCGGCTTCCCGGTGGCCTTGAGTCCATCGAGACCCAGGCGCGCGAGATCGTCTCCCGGCGGGTGTCGCGCGGCAATGTCTCCGCAAACCTCTCCTATCAGCGCGGGCAGGGTGACCTCGTTCCCCAGGTCAACGAGACGGGGCTCAATGCGGTCCTGGCCTCGCTGGAGGCGATCCGTGCCCATGTTCCCGATGCCGCTCCGGTGGCGCTGGAAGCGATTCTCGCGCAAAAGGGCGTCATCGATTGGAAGGAGCCGGAAGAGGATGAGACCGAGCGCGAGGCGCTTGAGACCGCGCTTCTGGAGGGCCTCGGTGAAGCGCTGAACGCGCTTTGCGCCATGCGGGCCAGCGAGGGGCGCGCCATCGAGACGGTGCTGCGCGGACAGCTTGCAACCATTGCGGATCTCACCCAGCAGGCCGAGGATGCGCCCTGTCGCAGCCTCGATGCGATCCGGGCCCGTTTGTCGGCCCAGGTGGCGGCGCTGATGGAGACGGGGGCCGGGCTCGAGCCGGCGCGCCTGCACCAGGAAGCCGCGCTGCTTGCCACCAAGGCGGATATTCGCGAGGAGCTGGACCGGCTGGTCGCCCATGTGGCGGCGGCGAGGGCGCTTCTCGACAAGGGCGGGCCCGTCGGGCGCCGTTTCGATTTCCTCGCGCAGGAGTTCAACCGCGAGGCCAACACGCTGTGCTCGAAGTCGAACGGCACGGAGCTGACCGCCATCGGTCTGGAGCTCAAGACCGTCATCGACCAGATGCGCGAGCAGATCCAGAACCTGGAGTGACTGCGATGGCTGGTGCCGCCACCACGGACATGCATGGAACCGTCGTCACGGCGGATGAGGCGGAGGCGAGCCGGCGCGGCCTGATGCTGGTGCTGTCCTCGCCCTCGGGCGCGGGCAAGTCCACCATCGCTCGCCAGCTTCTGGACCAGGAGACCAATCTCAAGCTCTCCGTCTCCGTGACCACACGTCCGCGCCGCACGAGCGAGATCGACGGCGTTCACTACCATTTCATCTCGCGGGACCGCTTCGAGCAGATGCGCGACCGCAACGAGCTGCTGGAATGGGCCGAGGTGCACGGCAACTTCTACGGCACGCCGCGCGATCCGGTCGAGGAAGCCCTTTCGGCGGGCCAGGACGTGCTGTTCGACATCGACATCCAGGGCACCTTCCAGCTTTACGAGGCGGTGCGCCCGGACGTGGTGTCGATCTTCATCCTGCCGCCGTCCATCGCCGAGATGAAGTCGCGCCTTCATCGGCGCGCCGAGGACACGCCGGAGATCATCCAGCGGCGTCTCAAGACCGCTGTCGGCGAGATGAAGCACTGGTCGCAGTACGACTATGTGATCGTCAATGATGACCTGCAGCGTGCCTTCGAGGGGGCGCGTGCGATCCTGCGCGCGGAGCGGCTCAAGCGCGAGCGCAGCCCGGCGATCGGCGCCTTCATCGACGGCATGGTGAGTGACCTCAAGCGCGAGACCGGCGAGAGCTGACACCGCGTATCTGTCGCTTTCGGCTATCTGGTTCCGCTGCTTCCCATCTTTGCCGTGTCCACTGAAACCTCTTCATCCTTGCTGAGGGCACCAATGGGCCCCGGGTCGCGGGCCGCAGGCCCTTGCCCGGGGTGACGCCGGAGGGGCAGGGGAGGTCTGTGGGGCGTCTCAGCCCCTGGCGAAGGCGTTCGCGACCTGCACGAATTGGGCGACGTCCAGCTCCTCGGCGCGGCGTGTCGGCGTGATGCCGATACCCTCGAGGATCCTCTCCGCATCGGGATCAAGCGCCTTGAGGCTCGCGCGCAGCATCTTTCGCCGTTGTCCGAAGGCGGCGGCCGTGACGCGCTCCAGCGCCTTCAGGTCGACCGCGAGCGGTGTCTCGCGCGGTGTGAGGTGCACGATGGCCGATGTGACCTTGGGAGGGGGCGTGAAGGCCTTGGGGCCGACGTCGAAGGCAATGGTCGAATGGCAGCGCCATCCGGCGAGCACGCCGAGCCGGCCGTAGGCCTTGTCGCCGGTCGAGGCGACGATGCGTTCGGCGACTTCCTTCTGGAACATCAGCGTGAGCGACTGCCACTCCGGTGGCCACGCGGGACGTGTGATCCAGTTCAGCAGGAGCTGGGTGCCGACGTTGTAGGGCAGGTTGGCGACGATCTTGAGCGGTCCGCCCTCCGCGATGCCGGCAAGATCCAGTGTCAGCGCGTCGGCCTCGATCACCTCGAGCCTGCCCGGGTAATGGGCCGCGATCTCGGCAAGCGCCGGCAGGCAGCGCGGGTCCTTTTCCACCGCCACGACCTTTTTGGCGCCAGCGACGAGAAGCGCCCGGGTGAGACCGCCCGGACCCGGGCCGACCTCCAGAACGGTGGTCTGCGACAGGTCGCCGGCGGTACGGGCGATGCGCAGCGTGAGGTTCAGGTCGAGCAGAAAGTTCTGCCCAAGCGCCTTCTTCGCCTGCAGCTCGTGGGTGCGGATGACCTCGCGCAGGGGCGGAAGCGTGTCGATCTGGCTCATGAAACGGGGATCACGCGATAAGGCCGGGATCGGCAAGCACGGCGGCCAGCCGCACGGCGGCGGAAAAGCTGTCGGCGCGCGCGGTTCCCGCCCCGGCAATTTCCAGCGCCGTCCCGTGGTCGGGAGAGGTCCGCACGAAGGGCAGGCCGAGCGTTGCGTTCACTGCCTCGTGAAAGGCGAGCGTCTTGGCCGGAATAAGCGCCTGGTCGTGATACATGGCCAGCGCGCAGTCATAGGTGGCGCGGGCCTCCTCGTGAAACATCGTGTCGGCGGGCAGGGGGCCGCGCGCGTCGATGCCCTCGGCGCGAAGGGCGGCAACGGCTGGAGCGATGACGGCGGCATCCTCTTTTCCAAGCGCGCCGTCCTCGCCCGCGTGCGGGTTGAGCCCGGCAAGCGCCAGACGAGGGTTCGCGATGCGGAAGCGCTCGATCATGTCCTTGTGCACGATGCGCGCCACGTCGATCACCAGTTCGCTGGTCAGAGCCTCCGGCACCCGCGACAGCGGAATATGCACCGTCACAGGAACCACCAGCAGGTCCGGACCGGCGAGCAGCATGACGGGAAAGCTCTGCCGGCTGCCGGCACGCATGGCCAGCTCGCCCAGGAATTCCGTATGTCCGGGATGGGGGAAGCCGGCGTCGTAAAGCGCCTTCTTGTTGATCGGGCTGGTGACCAGCGCATCGGCGACGCCGCCGGTCACGTCGGCGACGGCCCGTTCGATGGATGCGATCACGTGTCCGGCGGTTTCCGGATCGGCGATGCCCGGGCGGTCGGCGATCGGCGGCAGGTCGAGGGGAACCACCGGCAGCGAATCGGGAAAAAGCTCGCAGGCCTTGTCCGCGTCCGTCTCGACGACGGGCACATCGAGCCCCAGCCGTGCCGCGCGTGCGGCAAGGAAGGGGGCGTCGCCGATCACATAGAAGGGTGGCAACGCGCGTTCGATCCTCTCCGACCAAGCGGCAAGGATCACGTCCGGCCCGATGCCGCCGGGCTCTCCGAGGGTGACCGCGAGCGGGCGGCGACTGGTGCGCATGGGATCAGCGATAGTCGATGATGGCGCGTGAACGCATCTCGCGCAGCAGGCGGCGGCTCATCTGCTCGCCTTCCTTGTTGCGCAGCTCGTCCTCGATCTCCATGCGCGCGGCGGCGTTGGACTGGATCTCGCGCTTGTTGCAAAGGACCAGAAGCTCGAACCCCTTCTGCGCGGGCTGGGGCGGGGTGGCCTTGCCAGCGGAGGTCTTCTCCAGAACTTCGCGGATGGGGGCGGGGACCTCGGTCTCGAGGCGCGTACGCACGGGCATCACCACGACCTCGCGATATTCCTCCGCCAGCGCGTCCGCCTGCTCGCAGCTCGTGAGGCGGGACCGGAACTGCTCGGCCTGGCGCTTGCGCTGCGCCTTCTGTCCGTTGGACGCCTTGCCGGGCACGACGAAGATCACAGAGCGGACGCTGTATTCCATCGAGGTGCTGCGGTTCTTCTCGTCCTTGCGCTGAAGGGCGGCGATGATGTCGGCCTCGGAAATCTGGACGTCGCGCTGGAAGCGGGCGCGCAGGATCTGGGTCCAGCCGATCTCGGCCTCAAGGCGGTCGCGCAGCGTGTCGGGGCTTATGCCCGACTGGCGAAGGGCCTGGGTGAGCTGGCTGGTGGAGAGCTTCACGCGGCGCGCGATGTTGGCATAGGCGTTGTCCACGTCCGACTTGGACACGCTGATCCGCAGCCGGGATGCCTCGGCCTTCTTGAGCTGCTCGTCGATCAGCTCCTCCTGTGCCGCGCGACGGGCGGTGGCACCGCCACGCCCGGTGGTCAGGCGCAGGAGCTTGGCCCGCTGGCTGATGTCATAGGTGGTGATCGGCGTGCCGTTGACGACGACCTTGATCGACGTCTGTGCCTCGACGGGAGAGCCCGCCACGCCGATCGCGAAGACCATGGCTGCGACGACGGCCATCCAGCGCAGTGCACTCATAGTTTCCCCCTGGGTCTCGCCCGACCTGCCCGCCCGCGCGGAACAAGGTGTCGGACGGATCATCTCGAACTTCCCGTTGCGCTCCCAGACGATCCCGACGCCATGTCGGGCCGTGTCGCAAGGAGCGGTCTCATTTGGCGACGGACGGATCCGCCGTGGCCGGTCTCAAGCCTGACGCAGGGTCCCCGCCCGTGGCGGCCGCGTCAAGCCGTCCGGTGTCCAGGATCATGCCATGCCACCGGAAAACGGCCAAAAATCGTCCGGCGTCGCCTCTTGGGCGTGTGGGCGGACGGATCAGTTGTCGGCAGAGCTGGAGAACTCGGTGTCGCCGATGGTGCGCAGGCCGAAGCGGAAGAAGAACATCCGGTCCGTCGTCTGGCCGTTGTTGCGGCTGCGGTCCTCGGCATAGGCGAAGGACATGGAGAAGCCCTCGTCGTCGTAGCCGATGCCAAGGCTGTCGCGGACGGTGTTCTTGCGCTGCAGGTCGTAACGCATGGAACCGAAGAGGCGCCAGTTTTCCTGAAGGCGCAGGCTGGCCGAGCCGATTATCTCCTCGCGCGGCGTGGTGATGCCGAGCGCGGGCTGCGAGGAGAGATAGGCATACGCCAGATTTCCGGTGACCGGACCGTAGATGCCCGTTGCCTCCACCTGGCCGCGGCGCATGGCGAGCGATTTGCCGTCGAACCGCCCCTGCGCGCCGAGGCGGAAGCCCTGGAACGTGTCGAGGTAGACGCTGCCGACGTAGTCGCTCGAACCCGTTTCGAGGCCGGAACTCGTCGTCGCGCCGAGAATGTCGGGCGTGCGGTACGAGTTCGTCCCGGCGAGATGGAAGGAACGGCCGAAGAGGGCGGAGACGTTGAACAGGTCGTCGAACTGGACGCTGTATTTCAGGCCGACGTTCGCGCGCGTGCCGCCTTCCGACCGGTCGAAGCCGGAGAACTTGTCGTATTCGAACAGCGTCGTGGAGTCGAAGACGATGCTCTGGGCGTCATCGTTGGGCAACTCGCCGATGCGCCCCTCGTTGGGACGCACGATGATCTGCGCGACGGGCTCGATGATCTGGTTGCCGCCCTCGAAGGTGCCGATGAACGGGAACCGGTAGTCGAGACCGATGGCCGGCATGATGCGGCCGACGACGGATTCACCGGTCAGCGAGTTGACGTTGCGATCCTGCGAGGCCAGGAAATAGAGGTCACCCTTCACATAGGCGAAGGGGGTGAAGACCTGGCCGAGCGGATCGGTGATCGTCGAACGCCAGTCAGCGCGCAGCGAGGTGCGCGTGAAGGTGCCCTCGATACCGCGGAACCGGTCCACGCCACCGATGCTGATGGCATCGGTGCGCTGTCGTGTCAGGCTCGTCAGGTTTCCGGTGAGCGACAGTTCGCCGCCCGCGACCGGATCCTCGAAGATGTAGTTCCAGTCAACGACCGGGTGCACGAAGGGCTGCTTGTCCTGCAACATGCTGCCCACGGGCAGGAAGCCGTTGGGCGAGTTCAGCGCCGGCGCGGCCGAATAGTCCTCCTGCGAGATGCGGAAGGCGTAGGCGCGCATGTCGAAGCGGTTCCGCTCGCTCTGACCTGTCATGTAGAGCTGGGACACATCGCTCGCGTTGCCGAACTTGGCGAAGCTGTAGTCGTTCAGGAACGCCCGGTCGGTGCGCCAGGAGAGATCCCAGCCCCATTTCCAGCGGTCATTGATGAAGAAATCGCCCTGGGATGCGATGACGCCACGGAAGCGGCGATTGCCGCTCGAGGTCGAATATTCGCCAGGCTGGGCCTGAAACAGGCCGCCCGCGTGGATCGAGTAGGACCCGTCGATCAGCTTCTGGCGCCAGTCGACCTGGCCGAGCACGCCCTGCTTGGTCAGGGGCGTCGCGGTCACAAGCAGGTCGTAGCTCGGATCGAGCGCGAAATAATAGGGGATGCGCACGCCCGCGCCGACGCGGTCGCCAAAGACCGCGGACGGCGTCAGGAGGCCCGACTTTCGCCTGACGGACGGATCGGGCATCGACAGATAGGGAAGATAGGCGAGAGACCGGCCGAAGAACTCCAGGGAGGCCTTCTCGAACTCGATCGTCTTTTCTTCCTGGTTGTGCACGATCGTCTGGGCGCGAATGCGCCACAGCGGCGGCTTGTCCGGCGGGTTCCTCGGCGAGGTGTAGACCGTGTAGACGCCGTTGTTGAACGTGGTGCGGTTGCCCGCTTCGCGCTTGGCGCTTTCGGCGAGAAAGCGGGTACGCTGGGGCGTGTCGAGCTGAAGCTGGGCCGCGAAACCGTCGCGCAGGTCGTCGGACAGGTCCATGGACGCAGCGCGGACGACGTTTCCGCCGGGCTCGGTCAAACGGACATTACCCGTGGCGCGCAGGCGGTTCTGGCGACGATCGAAATCGACCCGGTCGGCCTCCACCGTGTTGTCGCCATAGTAGATCTGCACGTTGCCGACGGCGGAAATGATGTCGCGGTCGAAGTCGTAGCGCAGCTCGTTCGCTTCGAGCAGGAGCGGCTCGGCCGGGTCGACCTGACCGGCAAGCTGATCCGTGAGGCCGGACTGGGCGCGGGAGGAAACCACCGCTCCCGAAACACCGAGCACGGCGAGCGCAAGGCCAGCCAGGGCGGTGCCGCGCAGCAGGGCGGAGCAGCGCGCACGCAGGCTCACTCCGGCCCGCACGCGGGAGGCCGATGTCGTCACCATGTCCGGAAGTTCGGCCGAACTCATCAGCCGTCCTCCAGATGCAGGAGGATCGTGATCCCCATCAATACTCCAAACACTCCTGGCGCCCACGCCGCAAGAAAGGGCGGTACGATTCCCGCGCCGCCCAGGTCCTTGCCAAGCTCCGAGAGAACGTAAAGCACGAACCCGGCAAGGATTCCACCCAGAATCAGTCCGCCCAGTCCGCCCATCCTCGAAACCCTCAGGGAAACGCAGGCGGCGATCAGAACCATCGCGGCCAGAAGCACCGGCCTTGCGAGAAGTGTCTGGTATTGAAGCGAATACCGATAGGCCGGAAGTCCCGCCCTGCGGGAGAGTTCTATGACGCGGGGCAGGTCCCAGAACCCGATCGATTCAGGTGCCGCGATGCTTTCGCGCACCTCGGCTGGAGTCAGATAGGTGGAGACGGCCAGCGTGTCGCGGTGCTCCGGATCGCCCGTGGTCGTGTAGATGGTGGCGTCGTCGAGCTGCCAGGCGCGGTCGGCGAGTCGGGCCTCCGTGGCCTCTATGCGGCGCGTGAAGCTTCCCTGCCGGTCGAAGGTGAACAGCGTGACGCCGAAGAGGCGCTCGCCACCATCGAGAATCTGCTTGGCATGCAGGACCGATTCCCCATCGGCGCCATCCTGTCGCAGCCAGATCTCGCCCGTTGTCTGAAGAAGGAAGTTCTGTTCGCGTCCGAACAGGCCGGCGGCGACGCGATCCGACTGGTCTCGCAAGACCACCGCCAGCGGATTGTAGAGCGTGACGGCGAGAAGGCCGATCGTGATTCCCACGATCAGTGCCGGGGCGATGAACTGCCATACCGATACGCCGGCGGCGCGTGCCACGACAAGTTCCAGCTTGCGCGACAACCCCAGGAACCCGGCGATCGCACCGAAGAGCACGGCGAAGGGCAGCACCTGCTCCATGAGTTGAGGCACGCGCAGCAGCGAGATCAGGGCAACGCGGAAGAGGCCCGCACCTGCCTCGCCACTGGTTCGGCGCAGCAGTTCGAGCAGGTCGAACAGGAAAATGAGCGCGGTGGTGAGCAGGAACAAACCCAGGATAGCCCACACGAAGCGCATGGCGAAATAGACGGCGAGGGTCGTGCCGGTGCGGCTTGCGGTCCCGATCATCCCGCGGCGCCTCCCTGGATGCGGCGTTGAAGCCGTGCGACGAGGGTTTCGGCCCTCTCCACGACATACTCGCCCGCCTGCGCAAGCGCTCCGATCCAACGCGGCGGGCGGCCCCGCGCGATGGCCCAAGCGGCGAGGCCGCACGCCGCAAGCGGCAACAGGTAGAGGGCGGGCCAGGCGGCCGGTGCCTCCGGCACGATGGTCACGAGCCCGAAACCGGCGGCCCGTACCAGCATGGCGGTGAGGATTGCGGCAATGGTGGCCATGGAGCGGTTCTGGCGCGTTGTCTTGGGCTGGCCGATCATGGCGAAGACGATGAGACCGAAGGCGAGGGGATAGAGAGGCTGGCTCAGCCGGTCGTGGAACTCGGAGAGCAACTGGCCCCGGTTTGCCCTGGCGTAGGCATCATCGGGGGCGGGCGACAGAAGCGACAGGGTGGGGCGTTCGCTGGCCTTGTAGGTGACCGCGGTCTCGGAGGGAATCATGTTCGACAGGTCGAAGGCATAGGACTGGAACCGCACGATGGAGATGCTGCCCGTGCGTCGCGCACGCCGCTGGATGGTACCGTCCTGCATGATCAGGAGCGTCCGTCCAGCCGCCTCGACGATGCGCCCGCGTGCCGCTTCATAGGTGAAGATCGTGTCCGGGTCGCGCTCGTCGTGAAGCAGAAGTCCGTCGAGCTGGCCGTCGCCGGCCCGGTTGCGGATGTGGAACGTCAGCCCTTCCTCGATGCCGATGAAGCGACCGGGACGAACGATATTCGCCACGAGGTCCACGCGAACCTTGGTGATCTCGTCGCGCAGCGATGCAAGGCCCATGGGTGCCAGCGCCACCGAGAGGCAGGCGCACAGAAGACTGACGGCAAGCGAGAAGACGATCACCGGCCGAACCAGAACCGCGCGAGAGGCCCCGGACGCGTTGATGACGATGAGCTCGCTGTCGTTCGACAGCGTGTTGAGCACCAGAATCACCGCGATCAGCAGGGCAAAGGGCGCGATCGCCTGGGCGAGAAAGGGCATGGCGAGAAGCGTCATGCCGACGAACTGGACGATGGTCTGGCCCTTGGCGGTCACCAGGTCAAGCTGGCGCAGGGCCTGCGTTGCCCAGACGATGCCGGCAAGAGCGCCGAGCGTCATCAGGAACGCGGCCATCAGTCGTCTGAGGACGTAGCGCTCGAAAGTGGTCATCAGCCCCGTACCGGTTCCGGCCGCGTCGTTGGTCCATGTCGCATGAAACGACCGTGTCGTTCCCGCTTGCGGTTTTCTCGTGGCGCCCGTTCATTCGGTGCCGGTTGATGGCATCCGTTTCCGGCGTCCCCGCTGCCGGGGGCCGGGACCGGGAGGGGTCCCGCGTGCCGCACAGAAGGCGACCGACCGGAGCAGGGATCCGTTCCGCCCGATTAAGCGCGAGTTTAGGTAAATGTTTGGCCAAGAAAAAGGGTTAACGGTGAATTAGCGGTGAGCCGCTTGCCGCAGGCGCAAAGGAGCACCATTCTAGGAACACGAGCGGCCGTTTACCGGCGACCGCCGCGCGGGTTGGCGACATCCAGCCTGCCGCGCGCGAGGCCGGAGCGGGCGAATCGCCATCCTTTTTCCGGGACGGGCACCAGACCTGCCCGTGTCCCACACTTCAGAACGAGGGGTCCGTCTTGCTTCCCAAGATCAGTTTCACAAAGGTCTCCGTGCCGACCAAGGGCGTCGCGGTGCTGTTCGTCGACGACACACTGGCGCTTGGCGCCCAGGCGAAGGCCGTGCTTGGCGCGGGCGAGGGCGTTCTCGCCCGTGCCGCCGCCGCCGGCAACTTCACCGGCAAGGCGCGTGGTGTTCTCGATATTCTCGCTCCCGCCGGCCTCGAGGTCGAACGGCTGATCGTGATCGGTCTCGGCAAGGCCGAGGATATCGCGGGTCTCGGCGAGACGGACTGGAGCACGCTCGGCGGAATCGTGATGGGGGCTGTTGGAAAGTCGGCCTCCGCCCATGTCTGCCTCGAGACACCCTCCGGGGAGATTCCGGCCGAGTTCGCGGCCGCCTTCGCGGTCGGAATGAAGCTGCGCGGCTACACGTTCGACCGGTACAAGACCAAGAGCGACGACGACACGCCGGCCACGGCCGCACGGATCGACATCTCGCTCGAGGACGCCAAGGCCGCGAAGAAGGCCTTCGCCGATGCGGATGCCGTGAGCGACGGGACGCTGCTTGCGCGCGATCTCGTCAACGAGCCGGCTAACGTCCTCACCACGCTCGAGTTCACGGCGCGCGCGGAGGCGCTCACGAAGCTCGGCGTCGAGGTCGAGGTGCTCGATGAAAAGGCGATGAAGAAGCTCAAGATGAATGCGCTTCTGGGTGTCGCCCAGGGGTCGGAGATGCCTCCGCGTCTCGTCATCATGCGCTGGAACGGCGGCAAGAAGAACGATGCCCCGGTGGCCTTCGTCGGCAAGGGCGTCGTCTTCGATACCGGCGGCATCTCGATCAAGCCGGCCGGCGGCATGGAGGACATGAAGGGGGACATGGGCGGAGCGGCCGCCGTGACCGGCCTCATGCATGCGCTTGCGGCGCGCAAGGCCAAGGTGAACGCCGTTGGCGTCATCGGCCTCGTGGAGAACATGCCCGACGGCAAGGCCCAGCGTCCCGGCGACATCGTCACCGCCATGTCGGGCTCGACGATCGAGATCATCAACACCGACGCGGAAGGCCGCCTGGTGCTCGCCGATGCGCTCTGGTACACGCAGGACCGCTTCAAGCCGTCCTTCATGATCAATCTCGCGACGCTCACCGGTGCCATCATCGTTGCGCTCGGCAATCAGCACGCGGGCATCTTCTCCAACAACGACGAACTGGCCGAGCGCCTCACGGCGGCGGGTCTTGCCAGTGAAGAGAAGGTGTGGCGCCTGCCGCTGTCGAAGGAATACGACAAGCTCATCGACACGCCGAATGCCGACATGAAGAACACCGGCGGACGCACGGCCGGCTCGATCACGGCGGCGCAGTTCCTTCAGCGTTTCGTCAACGATGTGCCGTGGGTGCATATCGACGTGGCAGGCACGGCCATGGGCAGCCCCAAGACCGAGATCAGCAAGACCTGGGCGTCGGGGTTCGGCGTGCGGCTGCTCGACCGGCTGGTGCGCGACAACTACGAGGGCTGAGGCCCGCTTCCGCCTCCTTTCCCTGGCGGAGCACCGTTCGGGGGAAGGAGGCTGCCGACAAAAGAAAACCCGCCGGAAGGCGGGTTTTTTCGTTCTCGCCCTGATGCTCTTCCCTGAAGAAAGCGGGGCGGACGGACGCGGGACGTCCCGTATCAGCAGGCCTTGTAGGCGCCGGTGCATGCGCCCGCCGGCTCGACGACGACGGTTCCCATGGCCGTGGTCACACCGGCAAGTCCAAGCACCAGTCCGAAGAACAAAGCAATCCGCAGCGCCATCTCTAAAGCTCTCCCGTTGCCCCGTCTTCCGAAGGCGACTACCGTCACGCGGCATTCGCCGTGAAGGTGTCCCGAAATCCTGCGCGGGGCGCGTCTGGGTCGTATCGGGCAGAGCCTGCCCGGCCGAAGTTGGGAAACCGTTAATCGTGAATCCTTTCCAAAGCAAAGCCGGAACACGGACGCGCGACATTTCGGCAAACCCGTGTTGCATGCATGCCGCAGACGAGATCCCGATGGGGAGCTATTTCTTGCGTAACCCTTTGACCAAGCGGGAAAACCGAACGCCATGACCGAGGTGCTGTTCTATCACCTGACGCTGCACCCGCTGGAAGAGGTGTTGCCCGGATTGCTCGAGACCTGTCTCCAGCGCGACTGGCGCGTCGTGGTGCAGACCGGTTCGAGCGAGCGGTGCGCCGCGCTCGATTCGCTGTTGTGGTCCTATCGCGACGACGCCTTTCTGCCGCACGGCACCTCGGCCGATGGCCGCGAGGCGATGCAGCCGGTGTATCTCACCGACGGCCAGGACACGCCGAATGGCGCGACGGTCCGCTTCCTTGTCGACCGTGCGGTGCCTGGCGACCTTTCGCCGTTCACCCGAGGAGTGTTCCTGTTCGACGGCTCCGATCCGGAGGCTGTCTCCGACGCTCGGGGACACTGGAAGCGCCTCAAGGGTGAGGGACACGAACTCACGTACTGGCAGCAAGCGGACACCGGGCGTTGGGAGCGCAAGGCATGAGTGATCGCAGGCGGGGAGTGCCCAGGGCGAACGGGCAGGGGATGAACGGGGAACGGACGCCCGGGCTGGCCGGTGGAGGTCCTGGAACACCCGGCTTCCTGGCCAGGCGTGATTTCGCCCGCGACCGGCTCGACTCGATCACGGGCGCCAAGGGGGGAGAGCGGGAGGACCGCTCCGCCTGGTTTCGTGCCGTCTATGAGAGTGCCGCGCGTGATGCGGCCGCCGTGCCATGGGCGGATCTTGCACCCAAGCAGGCGTTGAGCGACTGGCTCGCCGACAATCCGGGCGAGGGGCGCCGGGCCCTCGATGTGGCGTGCGGGCTTGGCGACAATGCGGAGGAACTGGCCGGCGCCGGGTACAGAACCACGGCCTTCGACCTTGCGCCGGAGGCCGTTGCATGGGCGCGCGAGCGGTTTCCCGAAAGTGCTGTCGACTATCGGGCGGCGGATCTCTTCAACCTGCCCGCCGAGTGGGACGGCCACTTCGACCTCGTGCATGAGTGCTACACCCTGCAGGCGCTGGACGGCGCGCTGCGGGCGACCGCGTTTCCCGCCCTTGCAAGGCTCGTGGCACCGGGCGGTCGGCTTCTCGTGATCACGCGCACGCGACCGGAGGGGGCCGATGTCGACGGTCCCCCCTGGCCCCTGACACCGCAGGAACTTGCCCGCTTCGATGCGCTCGGCTTCACCCGCGAGGAAGCGACGCCCTACGAGATCGTGAAAGGCGAACGCGTCATACCCCACGTGCGAGCCGTGTTTAGTCGCCGGTAACGCTACGGCCATCTTCTCTTTCAACCTTCGCAAGAAGGCTGCGACGCCCCGCGATTCGTGCTACGCAAAAATGGCAGGGGTAGTCGGAACTGCCGCAGGGGCGTGCTCAGGTGCGCGTCTGGGCCAAAGCGGAACTATGAGTGGCACGCGGATTGACAGGCATGGGGGCAGATACGTCCGGGGGGAACACGTTTGTGCGCCCCGGATCCGGCCCGCGCGTCACGCGCGGGCAGATTTGGTCCATCGTCGGTGGTACCGGACTGGTGCTTGCCGTCGCGCTCGCGCTGGTGCTGATCGTGACGAGCGTGGTCGTCTCGATGCGCCAGACCGCCAACCGTATCGACGACGAACGGGCGATGGCCGCCGCTTCGGCCGCGATCGGCGCGCTCCAGCGCCGCCTCTCGCTCACTGTTCAGGACAATGCGGTCTGGGATGAGGCCTATAACGCCGCGCTCGGCAGCGAGGCAGGCGTATGGATTCGCGACAACTGGGGCGCTCCCAGCGCAGCCTATCCTCTTTACGACGGGGTCGTGGTTCTCGCGACGGACCTTTCCCTGATCGCCAGCTACATCAAGGGGGCCGAATTCACCCCCTCCGGTGCGGCTGGCCGGATGATCGCGCAACAGGCGGCGCGGGCCCAGGCCAGCGACAGGCCGGTGGCGAGCCTCCTGCGGATCGGTGACATGGTCGTTGCATTCGCCGCCATGACGATGAAACCGTTCTCGGTCGAACCGACCAATGGAGAGATGCCGGTTCTGATCCTGATGAAGGCGATCGACGAGAATGTCCTCGAACTGATCAGTCGCGACTATCAGATCGTCTCGCTCGGTATCGATGGCACCAGAATGTCCGACATGCTCAATCTCGAGCTGAAGGATCCGAACGGGGAGCGGATCGGTTACCTTTTCTGGCCCAGCCGGAAGCCGGGAGACAAGGTGTTCGAGCAGAACCGCCCGCTTCTCCTTGTCGCGGGTGCGACACTGGTCGTGTTCCTGCTTCTGGTGCTTGCGGCGGGTGCCGTGGAAACCACGCGCCTGCGCCGGATCGCGGCCGCTGCCGAACTTGAGGCAAAGCGGGATCCGCTGAGCGGAGCGCTGAACCGTGGCGGGTTTCTTGAAACCCTGGACACGCTCGCAAAAGAGGTTTCGCCGGAGAGCCCGCTCACGCTGCACATGCTGGATCTCGACGGCTTCAAGAAGGTCAACGATACCTATGGGCACGCCGTCGGCGACCTGCTCATTTCCGCCGTCGCGGTACGTCTCGCCGGCTTTGCGGATCAGTTTACGGCAATCGGCCGGCTTGGCGGCGACGAGTTCGCCCTGGCGCAAGTGCAGGCCCAGCCGCCACAGATTCTGGCGCAGCAGGTGATCGACGCGCTGTCCATTCCCTTTATCGTCGGAGAGCGCGAGTTTCATGTCAGCGCCAGTATCGGCCATGCCACAAGCCTTGACGGTGGCGATCCGGCTGAGCTGATGCGACGGGCCGACGTGGCGATGTATGCCGCGAAGGCGGCCGGCAAGTGCCGTGCCTTGCAGTATGTGTCGGGCATGGAGGACCTGAGGCGGCCGGCGGACGTGCGAAGCTGACGCGCCACGCTCGATCGCCTGTTAATCTCCTCGTCATGGAAGCAGGGCAGCTTGCCCCCTCGCGGTCTCGGAGACCGCGACCGTAGAGGAGTGACAGAACATGGCCGCGCGCGCGGTATCCCATCCCGAGTTTCACAGCGTCGAACGGATCGGTTGGCTTCGCGCCGCCGTTCTGGGCGCCAATGACGGGCTTCTCTCCACCGCCAGCCTCGTTGCCGGCGTCGCCGCGGCCCAGGCCACGACCTCCGACGTCCTGATCGCGGGTTTCGCCGGCCTTCTGGCCGGAGCCATGTCGATGGCCACGGGGGAGTTCGTTTCCGTCTCCTCGCAGGCCGATACGGAAAAGGCGGACCTTGCGCTGGAGCGGCGCGAGCTGGAAGAGGATCCCGAAGGCGAACTGGAGGAGCTCACCGGCTTCTACGAGGCACGCGGTGTGTCGCGGCAGACGGCCGAGGCCGTGGCGCGCGAACTGACAGCGGCTGATGCGCTCGGCGCTCATGCCCGCGAGGAACTGGGCATCACGGACATTACCACCGCGCGGCCGCTGCAGGCGGCGCTGACGTCCGCGGTCACCTTCGCGGTGGGAGCGGCCTCGCCACTGATTGTCGTCCTCGCAAGCCCGACCGCCATGCTGCTGCCCGCGATCGTCGTCTCGACGCTGTTTTTTCTCGCGATCCTGGGAGCCCTTGGTGCCCGGGCGGGTGGTGCCAACGCGGCAAGGGGGGCTTTGCGGGTCACGGTGTGGGGCGCACTGGCGCTTGCCGTCACCTCCGCCGCCGGCGCGCTTTTCGGGGCGGCTGTCTAGGATGTGGCCCCATCGCGAAGACGGGCAAGGAGAGCGGGCAGGCCTGAGAGATCCGGGAGCCGGTGGAACCTCTCGTGCCCGTCCGGCTCCTCCGCCCGTTCCAGTTCCCAGGTGATCTCGTAGGGGACATGCACGGCGTGGCTCCCCGCCTGAAGCGCGGGAAGAATGTCGGATTTCAGGGAGTTGCCGACCATCGCCGCGCGCGCCGCGCCATCGCCATGGCGCGCGAACAGCGTTTCGTAGGTTCCGGTCGTCTTCTCGTGAACGATCTCGATGGCGTCGAAGCGCTCCGCCAGGCCCGATTCCGCGATCTTGCGCTCCTGGTCGAAGAAGTCGCCCTTGGTGATGAGCACCAGCCGGAAGTCACCCGACAGCGCCTCTAGCGTCTCGTTCACGTGGGGCAGCGCATCCACCGGATGGGACAGCATCTCGCGCCCGGCCTCGAGGATGGCGCCCAGAACGCTGGACGGGGCGCGACCGTCGCTCACCTCGACCGCCGTTTCGATCATCGAGAGAATGAAGCCCTTGATGCCGTAGCCATAGAGCGCGAGGTTGCGCCGCTCCGCGTCGAGCAGGCGTTCCACCAGATTGTCCTTCTCGCACCAGTCGGCGAGCAGTTCGGCGAAGCGCGCCTCGGTCAGGCGGAAGAAGTGCTCATTGTGCCAGAGCGTGTCGTCGGCGTCGAAGCCGATGGTGGTGAGGCCGGTGCTCACGTTCCCTCCAGCTCCGCCGAGAGTTCCAGCCAGAGCTCTTCCGTGCGAACCAGCTTCTTTTCCAGATGGGCACGCTCGCGCACGTATTTCGCCGCGCGCTCGGGTTCACGTGTGAAGAGGTCGGGATCGGAAAGCACCTGGTCCACACGCTCCATCTTCTGCGTGATGCGGGACATCTCGGCCTCGGCGTCCTTGATCTCCTTGCGCAACGGAGCAAGGCGGGCACGTTTTTCCGCCGCCTCGCGCCGCTTCTCCTGCGCGGTGCGGGTGTCCTCGGGTTCCGCCGGTTCCTCACCCTGCACTTCCGTCGCGCCGTGCTCGGTCTTCTCGCCGCGCTCGCGCTTCAGGATGAGCTTGCGATAGTCCTCCATGTCGCCGTCGAAGGCGCGCACCCCGCCGTCGGCGACCAGCCACAGGCGATCGGCGCAGGCCTCGACCAGATGCCGGTCGTGCGAGATGAGGATCACCGCGCCCTCGAAGGCATTGACCGCCTGCATAAGGGCTTCCCGGCTGTCGATGTCGAGGTGGTTGGTCGGCTCGTCGAGGATGAGAAGATGAGGACCGTCGAAGGTGGCAAGGCCCAGAAGAAGGCGCGCCTTCTCGCCACCCGAGAGATCCTGCGCGGCGGTGTCCATGCGACTGGTCGACAGGCCGAAGCGGGCGACCCGGGCACGCACCTTTGCTTCCGGCGCCTCGGGCATGAGCTTGCGCACATGGGCAACCGGACTGTCGGCGGGAACCAGGTCGTCGAGCTGATGCTGGGCGAAGAAGGCGACCTTGAGCTTGGGCGCGCGGGTGATGCCACCGGAGGAGGGGGCAAGGCGGCCCGCGATCAGCTTGGCGAAGGTGGACTTGCCGTTGCCGTTCGCGCCCAGAAGCGCGATGCGGTCGTCGTTGTCGATGTTGAGCGCAAGGCGCGACAGCACCGTGCGCTCACCGTATCCCACGGACACGTCGTCGAGGCGGATGATCGGCGGTGCCAGCCTGCCCTCCGGTTCGGGGAAGGAGATCGGCGGGCTCTCGCTGTCGACCACTGCCGAAATCGGCTCCATCCTTTCCAGCATCTTGAGTCGGGACTGGGCTTGGCGGGCTTTCGTCGCCTTGGCGCGGAAGCGGTCCACGAACGCCTGCATGTGCTTGCGCTGGGCGTCCTGCTTCTCGCGCGCCTTTTCCTGAAGCTGCATGGCCTCGCGGCGCTGGCGGTCGAAGCTGTCGAAGCCGCCGCGATAGAAGGTGAGCTTGAGCTGGTCGAGGTGAACGATGCTGTCCACCGCCTTGTTGAGCAGGTCGCGGTCGTGGCTGATCAGCAGGACCTGATGCGGATAGCGCGCGACGTAGTTCTCAAGCCAGAGCGTGCCCTCGAGGTCGAGGTAGTTGGTCGGCTCGTCGAGAAGCAGCAGGTCGGGCTCGGAAAACAGCACCGCGGCAAGCGCGACACGCATCCTCCAGCCGCCGGAAAAGGCGGAGCAGGGGCGCGCCTGCGCGGCCGTGTCGAAGCCGAGGCCGGCGAGAATGCGCGCGGCGCGCGCTTCCGCCGAATGGGCGTCGATGTCGGCAAGGCGGGTATGGATCTCGGCGATGCGGGTCGGGTCGCTCGCGGTTTCGGCTTCCGCCATCAGCCGGGCACGCTCGGTGTCGGCGGCCAGGACGACCTCAAGGAGCGTTTCCTCCGTCCCCGGCGCTTCCTGCGCGACCTGGCCGATGCGCAGGTTCTTCGGCAGGCGGATCTCGCCGCTCTCCGGCGCGCTTTCGCCCGTGATAAGGCGGAACAGCGTCGACTTGCCGGTGCCGTTGCGGCCGACGAATCCGGTCTTGGCGCCGGCGGGAAGAGTGACGCTGGCGCGGTCGAGCAGCGTGCGTCCGGCAATTCGGTAGGTAAGGTCTGTGATCTGCAACATGGCGGGATCAATGGCGGGAAAGCGTGTCGCGCGCAAGGGCACCACGGCAACGGTCGGCGGAGATTTTTCGCACCCGCCCGAAGCGGTTCGCGGCAATTGCAGTGCGAGGCGGGACATGCCTAGGATGCAGGTCTCGCACACACAAGCCGGAGGGGAAAACCATGTGCGTTCCAGGGTGTCAGGAAACCGTCGCGCGCCGGCTCAGCCGTCGCGGCCTGCTCAAGGGGCTTGCCGGGGTCACGGCGGGCACGGCCGCCTTCACGGCTTTTCCGCCGCCGCGCGCGGCCCGCGCCGCGCCTGCCTCGTTCGACCGGGCGGTCGATCTCACCCATGCGCTCATGGAGGATTTTCCGACCTTCTTCGGCAAGCCGCAGCTCGAGATGGAGCGTACCGCGGAGTTTTCCAAGGACGGCTTCAACATGTTCACGTGGCATCTGGCCGAGCACACGGGAACCCACCTCGACGCGCCGCTGCATTTCTCCGCCGACGGGGCGAGCGCGGACGAACTGGCTCTGGACCAACTGGTGGTTCCGCTCGTTGTCGTGGATGTGAAGCAGCAGGCCGCGGATGATGCGGACTATCAGGTCTCGGTGGAGGACCTGAAGGCCTTCGAGGCGGCGAACGGGGCACTGCCCGAAGGTGGCTGTGTTGCCATGAACTCGGGCTGGGGCGCGTATGTTGCCGAGAAGAAATTCCGAAACGCGGATGCGGACGGTGCGATGCACTTTCCCGGATTTTCGAAGGAGGCCTGTCTCTACATGATGGAAAAGGGCGTGGTCGGCATTGCGGTCGACACGCTGTCGCTCGATCCCGGCGCCTCTAAAGGTTTCGATGTGCACTACACCTGGCTGCCGTCTGGCCGCTGGGGCATCGAGTGCCTTGCCAATCTGGACGAGGTGCCGACAACAGGCGCGACGATCGTGGTCGGCGCGCCGAAGATCAGGGGCGCGACCGGCGGCCCGAGCCGGGTTCTGGCGCTGGTGTGAAGGGGAGTGGGAGCGGCCGGTGTCCGTGCCGGCCGCTTCTGTATCGGATGGCCGTCAGAGCTGCGGCTTGGTGAGCATCAGCCAGACAATCGCGAGAACTGCGCCGAAGGCCGGGAAACCGCAGACGAACCACATCCTGTAGAGCCGGTGATAAGCCTCTGGCAGCGGGTGGTTCCCATCCCGGGCGGCGACCGCGAGCTGGCGTAAGCGGATCTGGATCCACACGACCGGGAGCCAGAACATTCCGACGAACACATAGAGAGCCAGCGACAGGGCAATCCAGCCCTCGCCGAGCGACCAGCCTACCTCGCGCGCGAGCAGATAGCCCGTCACGGGCTGCGCGATGGCGGCGGTCGCGGTGAAGAGCGTGTCGGCGAGCACGACGATCCCGGCCACATGGGCGATCAGCGCCGGTTCCCGGCTTCGGTTCGAGATCACCATGAAGAAGGCAATTCCCGCCCCGGTGCCGAGCAGGACCGTCGCGCCGATCACATGCAGGAAAAGCAGCAGGAAATAGGTCATCGGTCGTCGGCGAGGCTGAGAGTGACGAGGGCGAGGCCGGCTGCGGGCAGCACCTTGACCAGCGGGCCGAGCGGATCCGCCCAGAGGTCGGGCGCAAGGAGGGTGCCTCCAGCGAGATAGGCCAGCGACACGGCGATCATGCCCAGACACGCCGCGCGGACACCGGGCCGCCACAGAACGGCGAGACCGAGGACAATGTCGGCAATGCCGCCGGCGATCACCGCTGCCCGGGCGAGGGCGGTGTCCATGCCCCTGTCCGTGAGGATGTCCCGTGCGGTTTCCAGTTGCAGGAAGCCGATCACGCCGGATGCGGTCCAGAACAGCGACAGCAGCACGATCGTCAGCGGGAACAGCAGGAAGAGGCGGGCATACCAGCGTTCCTGTACGGTTGCGGGCAACGCCTTGAATGTCGCCTCAAGTGGACGGCAGGCATTGCCGCCCGCGCTCGTCCAGGCCGACGGGTCGCCGCCGATGCCGTCTTCAAGTGCCCGGACCGCGTTGCTTCGAAGCGGAGACCGCCAGCCAAGTCGGCCGGCGAGATCCGCGACACCGCAGCACAGGCGCAGGAAAGGCGCGGGCACCGGCATCTCGATACGTGCGGGCGGATGGCCCAGCCAGCGCCGTGTCATCTTCAACGTGTCAAGAAAGCTGCGTGACCGGGCCTCGGTGATGTCGGCCACCGTTTTGGCCGGAATGTCTCTCTTGGCGGCTTTCACGGCGGCGGCGGTGAGATCGTCCACGAAGACGGTCTGAACGGGGGCGTCGGCCAACACGCGCGGCAGCACGAAGGGCAGGCTGGCGGCCGCCCTGAGCAGGGCGGTTCCACCATAGGCGGCCGGGGCGATCACCAGGGTCGGACGCAGGATCACCCAGTCGATCGGGGAGGCGCGGACAATGGCGTCGCCTCGGGCCTTGGTGCGGAAAAAGTCGGTTGGGGCATCGTCGCGCACGCCGGCGGCGGAGATCTGTACGAGGCGTGGATGCGAGGGGGACCGCTCCATGGCGTCCACGAGTGTCGCGACCGCCCGTTCGTGTATCGCGACGAGATCGTCACGCCCACCGTCCTGCAGCGCGCCGGCCGCATTGACGACGACCTCGGCGTCGCGAAGCACCTCTAGCCACGCCTGGCCGTCGAGGCGTGTGATGTCGGCGATGATCCAGTCAGCGTCCGGCGCGAGGCGGCTGGCGGCTGCATGTGAACGGCCGACACCGGTGACCGAAAAGCCCGCAGCCTCAAGCGCGCGCATGCAGGCGGAACCGATAAGCCCGTACCCGCCGAGAACGACGGCCTTTGCCAAGGGTGATCTCCCGCCCGGATGCAATTGGCCTCTCATAGCCGCCGTGCGTGGCGGTGGAAAGGGCGCCCGACAAAAAAGCCCCCGGCGAGAGATCGCCGGGGGCTTCGTGTCTTTCTCCGGAGGCCGGACCGCGAGGGGCCCGGCGACCTGGCATCAGACGGAGTAGTACAGGTCGTACTCGACCGGATGCGGCGTCATCTCGTACCGCATGTTCTCTTCCATCTTCAGCTCGATGTAGGCGTCGATCTGGTCGTCGTCCATGACGCCGCCGGCCTTCAGGAAGTCACGGTCGGCATCAAGGCTCTCGAGCGCCTCACGCAGCGAAGCGGACACGGTCGGGATGTCCTTCAGCTCCTCCGGCGGCAGGTCGTAGAGGTTCTTGTCCATCGCGTCGCCGGGATGGATCTTGTTCTTGATGCCGTCGAGGCCGGCCATGAGCAGGGCCGCGAAGGCGAGGTACGGGTTCGCGGACGGATCCGGGAAACGGACCTCGACGCGCTTCGCCTTCGGCGAGGTCGAGAACGGAATGCGGCAGGACGCCGAGCGGTTGCGCGACGAATAGGCCAGCAGAACCGGTGCCTCATAGCCCGGGACCAGACGCTTGTAGGAGTTGGTCGACGGGTTGGTGAAGGCGTTGAGCGCCTTGGCATGCTTCAGGATGCCGCCGATGTAGTACAGGCAGGTCTCGGAAAGATCCGCGTACTGGTTGCCGGCGAAGACCGGCTTGCCGTCCTTCCAGATCGACTGGTGAACGTGCATGCCCGTGCCGTTGTCGCCGAACACCGGCTTCGGCATGAACGTCGCGGTCTTGCCGTAGGCATGGGCGACCTGATGCACGACGTACTTGTAGATCTGCATCTTGTCGGCATTGCGGGTCAGCGTGTCGAACTTGATGCCGAGCTCGTGCTGGGCGGCAGCCACCTCGTGGTGGTGCTTCTCGACGGTGACGCCCATCTCGGTGAGGACCGTCAGCATCTCGGAGCGCATGTCCTGGGCGCTGTCGATCGGCGGGACCGGGAAGTAGCCGCCCTTGGTGCGCGGACGGTGGCCCATGTTGCCCATCTCGTACTCGGTGTCGAGATTGGTCGGCAGCTCGCCGCTGTCGATCTTGAAGCCGGTGTTGTAGGGCTCTGCCGAGAAGCGGACGTCGTCGAAGATGAAGAACTCCGCTTCCGGACCGACGAACACGGTGTCGCCGATGCCGAGCGACTTCATGTAGGCCTCGGCCTTCTTGGCGGTCGTGCGCGGGTCACGGCTGTAGGCCTCGCCGGAGATCGGGTCGATCACGTCGCAGAGGATGGAGATCGTCGACTGAGCGAAGAACGGATCCACGTGGGCCGTCTCGCAGTCGAGAACGAGCATCATGTCGGACTCGTTGATGGCCTTCCAGCCCGCGATCGAGGAGCCGTCGAACGCGACGCCCTCGGCGAACATGTCCTCATCGACCAGACCGGCGTCCATGGTGACGTGCTGCATCTTGCCGCGCGGGTCGGTGAACCGCAGGTCGACGAACTTGATGTCCTTGTCCTTGATTTCCTTCAGGATCTCGCTGGGCGTCGTCATGTATTTCTTCCCTGTCTGACAAAGTTCGGTTGGTTGGGAATTGCCGGAGCGGCCGCCTCGGGCCGGTCTCCGGGGATCTGCGGTCGTCAGATCGCGTCGTTTCCTGTCTCGCCGGTGCGGATGCGGACCGCTTCCTCGACGGTGGAAACGAAGATCTTGCCGTCACCGATGCGGCCCGTCTGGGCGGCGTTGCGGATGGCGTCCACGGCCTTCTCGACAAGCTCGTCGGGAAGAACGATCTCGACCTTCACCTTCGGCAGGAAGTCGACCACATATTCCGCGCCGCGATACAGCTCGGTGTGACCCTTCTGCCGGCCAAAGCCCTTCGCCTCGGTCACGGTGATGCCCTGCAGGCCGACGTCCTGAAGGGCTTCCTTGACCTCGTCGAGCTTGAACGGCTTGATAATCGCCTCGATCTTCTTCATCGCCTCCGCCACTTCGCGTCGTTCGGTTTCGAAATGCCGGCCGTTGCGGGCCTGCGATACCCGATGATTAGCATGTGCCGTGCCAACTCCGCTTGCCGAAAAATCAGCCTGCAAATCGGGCAATTCGGGAGGTGTAACACGATGCGCCACGCGGGGTTGCCAAAGATGAAGCCTATTTTATGGGCAATGTGAATAGAAAGTAATCACAAAAGCGGCGCCTCGGGTCGGGAATCGTGGTGAGGCATGTTCACGAGATGCGGCGTTTGAGAGAGGTGCCTTCGAGGCGCAAGTGGCGCATCCTCACGATGGAACGACGTTCATGCCCGTCTTTGCGGCGATGTGCCCACAAAGTGGCTACACGCTTGCGAGGAAAGCGCTGCCGGGCGAACGTGGCGAGATTGTATCGCCCGCGGTGCGGCGCAGCGAAGGGGGAGCGCAAGATGCGGATACTCAGCCTCGATCATCTGGTTCTGACCGTTGCCGATCCGGACAGGACGGTGGCCTTCTATCACGGGATCCTGGGCATGGAGGAGACCGTCTTTGGCGGCGGACGCCGTGCGCTGTCCTTCGGTAGCCAGAAGATCAACCTGCACACGGCCGGCGCGGAGTTCCAGCCGGCGGCACACAAGCCGACGCCCGGCTCCGGCGACCTCTGCTTTCTTGTCGAAAGCCTCGAGGATGTCATCGCCAGGCTTCGCGAAGCCGGTGTGGAGATAGAAGAAGGACCGGTGACGCGCACGGGTGCGTGCTCGCCGTTGCGTTCGGTCTACATACGCGATCCCGACGGCAATCTCGTTGAGCTTTCCGAGCCGCAGGCCGTGGTCATTGCCGGTGCCGACGATCATGCGGGGGAGGGCGGCGCGTGAACGAGTTGCTTACGCCCTCGGAAATGGGCGAGGCCGACCGGCTGACGATCGCGGGCGGTATCGCGGGTCTCACACTCATGGAGGCGGCGGGGCGCGCCGTCGCCGATGCCTGTTGTCGACTGCTTTGCCCGGGTGATCCGGTACTTGTCCTGGCGGGACCCGGCAACAATGGAGGCGACGGTTTCGTGGCCGCCCGGCTGCTGCGTCAGCGCGGCCATGTGGTCGAGGTGCTGCTGCTGGGCGACAGGGCACGGCTGAAGGGCGACGCGGCCGGTGCCGCCGAGGCGATGGAGGCTGCCGGGATCGGTGCGGTCCCCCTGTTCGGGGAGGCGCTCGGCGCCGGACTTGCGCGAGCATCTCTCGTGGTTGATGCCTTGTTCGGCGCGGGGCTGGACCGGGGGCTCGGCGGTGTCGCGGCGGAGGCGGTTCGCCAGGTCAACGAGAGCGGGCTGCCCGTCGTCGCGGTGGATCTGCCTTCCGGTGTCAGTGGCGCGAGCGGTCTGCCGTTGGTCAACGCGGAGGGTGAGGCCGTTGCGATCCGGGCAACCGACACGGTTACCTTCTTTCGTGCCAAGCCCGGACATTATCTGATGCCGGGCAGGTCTCTCGCGGGCCGGCTGGAAATTGCCGACATCGGCATCAGGGGAGATGCCATCGACCGGATTCGCGAAGGCGATGCGACTGCGATCCGTCTCTGGCGCAACGGACCGGACCTGTGGCGGGATGCCTGGCGGGCACCGGGAGCGGAGACACACAAATATGCGCGCGGTCATGCGGTCGTTCTGTCCGGTCCCGCGCTTGCCACCGGCGCTGCCCGGCTCGCGGCCGCCTCCGCGCTCCGGGTCGGGGCGGGGCTCGTCACCGTGGCGAGCCCTCCGTCGGCGGCTCTTGTGAACGCCGCGCATCTGACGGCGGTGATGCTCCGTCCGGTCAGGGATGAAACCGCATTCGACGACCTGCTTTCCGACGGGCGTGTCACCTCGCTCGTTCTTGGCCCCGGCGCCGGGGTGGGGGAGCGGACGGCGGCTTTCAGTCTTCGTGGTCTGTCCCGGTTGGGGCCGCGCGGCGGCACGGTCGTGCTCGATGCGGATGCGATCACGTCGTTTTCGCCGGACCCGCGGGTTTTGTTCGATGCAATTTCCGGGGCGGGCGCCAATGCCATCCTCACCCCGCACGCGGGCGAGTTCGCCCGGCTGTTTCCCGATCTTGGCGAGTCGGACGGCTCCAAGGTGGAGCGCGCCTGGGCGGCGGCGCGCCGGAGCGGCGCGGTGATCGTCCTGAAGGGGGCGGACACGGTGATTGCCGCGCCGGACGGGCGTGCCGCGATCAATGTCAACGCCTCCGCCTGGCTTGCGACGGCGGGCTCGGGCGATGTCCTGGCCGGAACGATCGCGGGACTGGGCGCGCAGGCGGTCGAGCCGTTCGCGGCGGCGGCGATGGGGGTATGGCTTCACGGCGAGGCGGGAGCTGTCGCGGGCGTCGCGCTGACGGCGGAGGACCTGCCGGGTGCCCTGAAGCCGGCTATGGAGCGCCTGCTTGCCGCGCAGGTGGATGTGGCGGGAGAGGGCGCTTGAGACGCGGGCGGAAAACATGGCTCCACTTGCCGTGCCGGATGCATCGGCATTGCCTGTCGATGGGGCGGGCAAATCCCCGGATTTTTCTTTGACCCCACCAGACGGAATGGTATAGAGGCCGCGCCTTGGCTTTGGGGCACTTCCGCACGTCGCGGGCGTGGTGGAACTGGTAGACACGCCAGATTTAGGTTCTGGTGGCGCAAGCCGTGGGGGTTCAAGTCCCTCCGCCCGCACCACGCGAGAGCCTGCCCTGGCCCCCGCTTAATTGTCGCGGGCAGTTTCAAGCGGGCGCGCACCGGGGCCTTCGCTGCAAAGCGGGCATCACAATCACACGAGCTGTCGGAAAGACGTTCTCGATCTAGGACGAAGCACACGACCATGCAGGTAACCGAAACGCTGGCCGAGGGGCTGAAACGCGAACTGAAAGTCGTCATTCCGGCGTCTGAGCTTGCTAGCCGCCTTGATGCCTATCTTGAAGACCTCAAGGGCAAGGTGAACATCAAGGGATTCCGCCCGGGCAAGGTGCCGGCGGGGCATCTCAAGCGCCTCTACGGCCGCCAGGCGACAGCCGAGATCCTCAACGAGATGCTCACCGAGAGCACGCGCAAGGCCGTTGAGGAGCGCAACGAGAAGCCGGCGCTGCAGCCGGAGATTGACCTGCCCGAGGGCGAGGCAGAGCGCATCCTGAACGGTGAGGCCGATCTCGCCTTCACCATGAGCTACGACCTCCTGCCCGAGTTCGAGGTCATCGACTTCAAGACGGTCGAGATCGAGCGTCCGGTCGTCGAGATCGACGAGTCGGAAGTCGACGAGCAGATCCAGCAGATCGCCGAGAACAACAAGCCGTTCGAGACCAAGGACGGCAAGGCCGTCGAGGGCGACCGCGTTCTCATGAGCTATCTCGGCAAGCTCGACGGCGAGCCTTTCGAGGGCGGCGCCGACGAGAACGGCCAGCTTGTCATCGGCTCGAAGACCTTCATTCCGGGCTTCGAGGAGCAGCTTGTCGGTCTCAAGGCCGGTGACGAGAAGGTGATCGAGGTTTCCTTCCCCGAGGACTACCCGGCCAAGCATCTTGCCGGCAAGCCGGTCACCTTCGACATCGTCGTCAAGGAAATCCAGGCTCCGGGCGAGGTGAAGATCGACGACGAGTTCGCCAAGGGCCTCGGTCTCGAGGGTCTGGACAAGCTCAAGGAGATCGTGCGCGGCCAGATCGAGAGCCGTTTCGGCTCCATGACCCGCCAGAAGGTCAAGCGCCAGCTTCTCGACAAGCTGGACGAGGTCTACCAGTTCGACCTACCCGAGCGTCTTGTCGATTCCGAGTTCGAGGGCGTGTGGCGCCAGGTCGAGCAGGATCTCGCCAACGCGGGCAAGACCTTCGAGGACGAGGAGACCACCGAGGACGAGGCGAAGGCGGAATACCGCAAGATCGCCGAGCGTCGCGTGCGTCTTGGTCTGGTGCTTTCCGAGGTCGGCGAGCAGAACCAGATCAAGGTGAGCGACGACGAGGTGCAGAAGGCGCTTTACGAGCGCATCCGCCAGTTCCCGGGGCAGGAAAAGGAAGTCTTCGACTTCTACCGCAACAACCCGCAGGCACTGGCCAGCCTTCAGGCTCCGGTCTACGAGGAGAAGGTCGTCGACTACATCCTCGAGCTCGCCAACGTGACCGACAAGACGGTCTCCAAGGAAGAGCTGATGGCCGAGGACGAGGCCGACGAGGCCTCGGTCTGACAAGCACGGGACGGGGGCGGCTGGTTCGCCCCCTGATCGTCTTCCGGGACCCTTGCGCAATGCAACGGGGGATCCCGGTGGCATAATTGGGCTTTAACCCTTGCCTGAGCCCGTCAGGTGCCTATCTTTCGAAAAGAGGCGACATCCCTTATGAATGGGTGTCGCTTTTTTCGACTCAAGAAGACCAGACAGAGACCGTCCGGTCCCGATCGAAAGCATGTCCGGTGCAGTGGCGCCGGTCCCGACGGTCGGGGGACGAACCTCCAAAGCATGGACGAGGCATGAAGGATCCAGTCGATTTCGCCGTCAACTCCCTCGTTCCGATGGTCGTCGAGCAGACGAACCGGGGAGAACGTGCCTATGACATTTATTCCCGGCTTCTGAAGGAACGCATCATCTTCCTGACGGGCCCGATCGAGGATCATCTCGCGACGCTCGTCTGCGCGCAGTTGCTCTATCTCGAGGCCGAGAACCCGACCAAGGAGATCTCGATCTACATCAACTCGCCCGGCGGTCTGGTGACCTCGGGCCTGGCGATCTATGACACGATGCAGTTCATTCGCCCGGAAGTGGCGACGCTGTGCATCGGTCAGGCCGCGTCCATGGGGTCGCTGCTTCTCGCCGCCGGCGCCAAGGGCTCGCGTTTCGCGCTGCCGAATGCCCGCGTCATGGTGCATCAGCCCTCGGGCGGCTTCCGTGGTCAGGCCGCGGACATCATGCTGCACGCCCAGGAGATCCTGAAGCTGAAGAAGCGGCTGAACGATATCTACGTGAAGCACACGGGCCAGACGCTCGACCAGGTCGAGGCGGCTCTGGAGCGCGACAATTTCATGACCGCCGATACGGCTCGCGATTTCGGCCTGATCGACGAAGTGATCGCCGACCGCAACTCGCTTGCGGGTGCTTCGAGCGGCAAGTGACGACAGCGCCGCGCCGGCTCCGGCCGGCGTTCGCGCCCGTCATGACAAGACACTGCCTTGCCTCTGCCTTAAACCTATATTGATTTTTGCGGTGGAAGCATGGTGACATTTCCGGATCAGCCTCGGGCGAGTTGCTCGCCCGGCAGCCGGACGCAAGGGAGACGCAACGGCGTTTTCCTTGAAAAGACAGACCGGAAGGCTCTTGAACTTCCGAACCACGCGGGGTTTTCCTGATGACCAAGGCCAGCGGCGGCGATTCGAAAAATACGCTGTACTGCTCTTTCTGCGGCAAAAGCCAGCACGAAGTGCGGAAGTTGATCGCCGGCCCGACCGTGTTTATCTGCGATGAATGCGTCGAGCTGTGCATGGACATTATCCGCGAGGAGAACAAGTCCTCGCTGGTGAAGTCGCGGGACGGCATCCCGACGCCGCAGGAGATCCGTGCGGTCCTCGACGACTATGTGATCGGCCAGGGCAGTGCCAAGAAGGTGCTCTCCGTGGCGGTGCACAATCACTACAAGCGGCTGAACCACGCGTCGAAGAGCAACGACGTCGAGCTGGCGAAGTCCAACATCCTCCTCGTCGGTCCGACGGGTTGCGGCAAGACGCTGCTTGCCCAGACCCTGGCGCGCATTCTCGATGTGCCCTTCACCATGGCCGACGCGACCACGCTGACGGAAGCCGGCTATGTGGGCGAGGACGTCGAGAACATCATCCTCAAGCTGCTGCAGTCGGCCGACTACAACGTCGAGCGCGCGCAGCGCGGCATCGTCTACATCGATGAGGTCGACAAGATCAGCCGCAAGGCCGACAATCCGTCGATCACGCGCGACGTGTCGGGCGAGGGCGTGCAGCAGGCGCTTCTGAAGATCATGGAAGGCACGGTCGCCAGCGTGCCGCCGCAGGGTGGTCGCAAGCATCCCCAGCAGGAATTCCTGCAGGTGGACACGACCAACATCCTGTTCATCTGTGGCGGTGCCTTCGCCGGCCTGGAGAAGATCATCTCCGAGCGTGGTCGCAAGACGTCCATCGGCTTCAAGGCGAATGTCGAGGCTCCCGAGGACCGCGCCACCGGCGAGCTGTTCGAGGAGCTGGAGCCTGAGGATCTGCTCAAGTTCGGCCTGATCCCCGAGTTCGTCGGCCGTCTGCCTGTGATCGCCACGCTTGGCGACCTCGATGAGGAAGCTCTCGTGGAGATCCTCACCGCTCCGAAGAACGCGCTGGTCAAGCAGTACCAGCGCCTGTTCGAGATGGAGACGGTCGAGCTCACCTTCCACGAGGAGGCGCTCAAGGCGATCGCCCGGAAGGCCATCGAGCGCAAGACCGGCGCGCGTGGCCTGCGCTCCATTCTGGAGTCGATCCTGCTCGACACCATGTACGAACTGCCGGGCCTGAAGGGCGTCAAGGAAGTGGTCATCTCCGCAGAGGTGGTGACCGGCGAGGCGCGTCCGCTCTACATCTACGAGGACCGTGGCGAGGAGACCTCCGCGACCTCGGCCTGACACTCCGGACGCCCGCCCGGGCGCCAGGAACACGTTTTCCGGCTCCGCACGCATATTCGCGCGCGGAGCCGGTTTCGTTTCGGGCCCTTCCTTCACAGGGAAGGCGCGAAAATCGGTGGTTGCTTCGCCGGCAAGGAAACAAGGCGGCGAAATCCCCGGTTTTCGTTCCATTCGCTAACCCTGCGGGTGGATTTTCACGCGAATCGCGGGGATTGGGCGTAGTCTCTGGAGACGACGGGCCGTGGGTTCGTCTGCGCGTCTTGACACCGTGCGGACTGGACTCCACCTATTGGAACAACAGGCAAGCGGGGCGACGGTCGCCGTGCCCAGGAAACGGGGCGTCGAACGTCGGCCTGACGCTAGGTGCAACAGCCGCAGGCGCGGCACATTGCGCTTTCCGTCACCGCTGCCACCAATGCGCCCGTCCGTGTCTGCCACTTCCACCGGGGCGGCGGGTTCGCAAGGAAAGGACAGCCCATGACTGATTTCGACGCGCGGCCCAAGGGCGAGGGTACGCTATACCCTGTGTTGCCCTTGCGCGACATCGTCGTCTTCCCGCACATGATCGTGCCGCTCTTTGTCGGCCGCGAGAAGTCGATCCGCGCGCTTGAGGAGGTGCTTAGCGCCGACAAGCAGATCCTGCTCGCGACGCAGAAGAACGCCTCCGACGACGAGCCTTCGACGGACGACATCTACGAGGTCGGCACGCTCGCGACCGTGCTGCAGCTCCTCAAGCTCCCCGACAACACCGTGAAGGTGCTGGTCGAGGGCGGCGGACGTGCGCGCATTTCCCGCTTCACCGACCGTTCCGACCTGTTCGAGGCCGAAGCCGAGATGCTTCCCGAGGAAGAGGGCGACGCGGTCGAGATCGAGGCGCTCTCGCGCTCCGTGGTTTCCGAATTCGAGAACTACGTGAAGCTCAACAAGAAGGTCTCTCCGGAGGTCCTCGGCGCGATCGGACAGATCGACGATCACTCCAAGCTCGCGGACACGATCGCCTCGCATCTGGCGGTCAAGATCCCCGAGAAGCAGGACATCCTGGCGATCACCTCGGTGGCCGGGCGGCTTGAGCGCGTGCTCGGCCTGATGGAGAGCGAAATCTCCGTGCTGCAGGTGGAAAAGCGCATCCGCTCCCGCGTCAAGCGGCAGATGGAGAAGACCCAGCGCGAGTACTATCTCAACGAGCAGATGAAGGCGATCCAGAAGGAGCTTGGCGACGGCGAGGAAGGCCGCGACGAGCTCGCGGAGCTCGAGGAGCGGATCACCAAGACCAAGCTCTCCAAGGAAGCGCGCGAGAAGGCCAATGCCGAGCTCAGGAAGCTCAAGCAGATGAGCCCGATGTCGGCCGAGGCCACGGTCGTGCGCAACTATCTGGACTGGCTGCTCGGCATTCCGTGGGGCAAGAAGGGCAAGGTCAAGCATGACCTCAAGCACGCCCAGGAAGTGCTCGACTTCGACCACTACGGGCTGGAGAAGGTCAAGGAGCGCATCGTCGAGTATCTCGCGGTGCAGAGCCGGGCCAACAAGCTGAAGGGGCCGATCCTGTGCCTCGTCGGCCCTCCCGGTGTCGGCAAGACCTCGCTCGGCAAGTCCATCGCCAAGGCGACGGGGCGTGAGTTCGTGCGCATGTCGCTTGGCGGCGTTCGCGACGAGGCCGAGATCCGCGGTCACCGCCGCACCTACATCGGTTCGATGCCCGGCAAGGTCATCCAGTCGATGAAGAAGGCGAAGAAGTCCAACCCGCTCTTCCTGCTCGACGAGATCGACAAGATGGGCATGGACTTCCGTGGCGACCCGTCCTCGGCCCTGCTCGAGGTGCTGGATCCGGAGCAGAACGGCTCGTTCATGGATCACTACCTGGAGATCGAATACGATCTTTCGGACGTGATGTTCGTGACCACGGCCAACACGCTCAATATCCCCGCGCCGCTGATGGACCGGATGGAGATCATCCGCATCGCCGGCTACACGGAGGACGAGAAGGTCGAGATCGCGCGTCGGCACCTGCTGCCGAAGGCGGAGAAGGACCACGGCCTGCGTGAGGGCGAGTTCGAGGTCGACGATGCGGCGCTTCGCATGGTCATCCGCCGCTACACCCGCGAGGCGGGCGTGCGTAATCTCGAGCGCGAGCTCGCGACCCTTGCGCGCAAGGCGGTCAAGGAAATCCTGATGAGCGAGAAGCCGGCCATCAAGGTCGACGAGGCGGTCGTCGAGGAGTTCCTGGGGGTTCCGCGCTATCGCTACGGCGAAGCGGAGCTGGAAGACCAGGTCGGCGTGGTCACCGGTCTTGCCTGGACCGAGGTGGGCGGCGAACTGCTCACCATCGAGGGTGTCATGATGCCCGGCAAGGGCAAGATGACGGTCACGGGCAACCTGCGTGACGTGATGAAGGAGTCGATTTCCGCGGCCGCGTCCTACGTGCGCTCGCGGGCCGTCGACTTCGGCATCGAGCCTCCGCTGTTCGAGAAGCGCGACATTCACGTCCACGTTCCCGAGGGCGCGACGCCCAAGGACGGTCCGTCGGCGGGTATCGCGATGGCGACCGCGGTGATCTCGGTCATGACCGGCATTCCGGTGCGCAGGGATGTGGCGATGACGGGTGAGATCACCCTGCGTGGCCGGGTCCTGCCCATTGGCGGCCTGAAGGAGAAGCTCCTTGCCGCGCTTCGCGGTGGCATCAAGACCGTGATGATCCCCGAGGACAACGCCAAGGACCTCGCCGAGATCCCGGACAACGTCAAGAACGGCCTCGAGATCATCCCGGTTTCGCGGATGGAGGACGTGCTCAAGACGGCGCTCACGGGCAAGGTGGAGCCGATCGAATGGGATGAAGCCGCTGCGGAAGCCGCCGCAAAGGCGGTGGTCGCGGGTGGTGAGGAAGCCAAGCCGGTCGCGCACTGATCCAACGGTTTTGCACAAGAAAGGGGCCCTTGCGGCAGCAAGGGCCCCTTTGTCGTTCGAAAACCGCAAGAAATCGCGGATTTCTGCGCTTTTCGGCTTGCCTTGGGGGCGAAATCGCATGAGTGTCCGTCCCCGAAGCCTGTCACGAATCGTCGGGCTTGCTGTTTCCAGGAAAGGGACTGCCATGAACAAAAACGATCTGATCGCCGCTGTCGCGGAGAAGACCGGTCTCACCAAGGCGCAGGCCGGCGAGGCGGTTGATGCGACCCTCGACGCGATCACGGGCACGCTCAAGGGCGGCGGTGAAGTCCGCATCATCGGCTTCGGCAACTTCTCGGTCTCCGAGCGCGCTGCCTCCGAGGGCCGCAACCCGCGCACCGGTGACACGATCCAGATTCCGGCGTCCAAGACGCCGAAGTTCAAGGCCGGCAAGGGCCTGAAGGACGCGGTGAACAGCTGATAGGCGTTCCCCTCCTGAACTTTGCAAACGGTCCTGTCGGTCTTCCGGCAGGGCCGTTTCTTTTTGGCGCGGCTGTGCGAAAGCCGTGCGGGGCAGGGCGGAAACACCTTGCCAAGCGATGGCTGTGCGCCTAGAAAACGGCCATTGCGAAGGGCGGTTAGCTCAGTTGGTAGAGCGCCTCGTTTACACCGAGGATGTCGGGAGTTCGAGTCTCTCACCGCCCACCACCTTATCCTGTTGATTTGGTGAAACGAATTGATTTAGAAGGGTTTCGGTAGCGTCCACGCACGTGGTGTAATTTCAGCGCCGTCGAAGGTGTAATCCCGGGTGGTCACCGAGGTGTATGATCGAGGTGGAGTTTGGCGACTTCA
>PBLF01000006.1 GCA_002722295.1 Stappia sp.
ATCTGCGCCTCGGTGAAACGGCTCTTCCTCATTCGTCTGCTCCTTCGCGGTTGAGCAGACTCTACATCAGACTGAGGGATCTACCGGGGGGCAGGTCACAAGGCGCGCTTTCATGCCGCTGGAGTAGGTCTTGATCGGCAAGGACATGGACCGGCCGAGCTCGGAGAACTCCTCCACATAGGCCACGACGCGCTCCGTATCCTCGCCATACATGCGCGCGACGAATTTCGCGTTTTCCATGCCTGTCATGTCGCCGTTGAACCCGCCGCTGAAACCCAGCGGCCACGACACGATGCCATGGCGAAGGATGCGTCCGCGATCCGGCAGCTCCGCGCCCGCGATCAGCCGCATCAGCGTGGACTTGCCGGCGCCATTCTCGCCAAGGATGGCGATGTTGCGGTCCGAAGGCAGATCCAGCGTCACATCGTCGACGATGACCTTTCGGACGCCTTTGAGGCGGTAGGTTTTCCTGACACCGCGAAAGCTGATCATGACGCCGCCCTAGTTCTGGTGCTTCCGATAGAGGCGTTCCGCTCCAAAGGCCACGAAAAACAGGATTGCGATGTACATGCACAGATAGGGCACATCAAGGACCTGACTGTGATAGTTGCTGTAATAGCCGACGCGGAAAAGGTCGATCGCCTGAAGAATGGGATTCCACGACAGCCAGTATCTCATGGTCGGCGGGAAATTCGACGGGATGAAGAACACGCCCGACAGGAAAAACAGCGGTCGCGTGATGACCGCTTCGATCCTTCGCCAGGTCGGCCAGAGCATGTAGATGACGGCATTGGTCAGCCCGGCGCCCAGGCCGAGTGCCGCGATTGCCCCGATGGCCAGAAGCACCACGTCCAGGCGATGCGGAAAATGCGCAAGCCCCAGCGTGATCAGTCCCCCGAAGAAAATGATGTAGATGAAAAGATAGGTCATCAGGATCACGAGAAACCGCGCGAAAACCACATCGGTTTCCTTGACCAGTGGATAGGCCAGGAGCCCGCGATTGGCCTCGAAGACCGCCATCAGTGAGCCCGACAGCTTCTGATACAGATTGTAGATGAGAATGCCCGTGGCGAAGAACAGGGCGAAACTCGTCCCGATCGGCGGATGGCGTGATATGAGCGAGAAGATGAACGTGAGCAGCGCCGTTCCCAGAACCGGCTCGAAGATCGCCCAGAAGTAGCCGAGCTTCACGGCACCGAAGGTCACGCGCGCCTCGCGCAGCGCAAGAGCGCCGACGACGCGCGCCTTGATGACGATCGGGTTCTCGCGAGATCGCACTGCTGTGGTCATTCGTCTTTTGTCCGCGCCATGGCCGGATCAGGCCCCGCGCCGCGATACACAGTCGCTACTGCATGTTGTCCCGGATCGAGTACGCCAGAAGCACCCCGATTCCCCAGAGGATGAGCGACACAATGAATACCAGCGCGGTGTCGATATACCGATAGGGGTAGAGTGCCAGTTCCGGGACACTGGGCGATTCGAACACCGCGAGGAAGCGCTGCTGCCGGTCTGCCTCCGCACGCGCGCGTTCGAGGGCAGAGAGCGAGGCGGCATAGGCCTTCTGCGCGAACTCGAGATCGACCTTGAGCTTTTCGTAGTCGGAGAGCAGCGCGGACAGCCCGCCGCCGGAGCGCAGCGGATCGGGAACGTCCTCGTTCACTTCCGTCTGTTTCTCGAGCAGTTGCTGCTCGAGTGCCGCTATCTGCTTTCTCAGTTGCACGACGGACGGCGCATCGTCGCTGAGGGAACTCTCGAGGGTCCCAAGCCTTGCGCGCAGTTCGACCAGCCGGCCTTCGATGCTCGCGACCAGTTCCACCTGTGCGGCGGCCGAGGCGGCCGGATCGACGGCGCTTGACGACGTCCGGAACTGGCGCATCCGGTCCCGGATGACCTTCAGCCGCAGTTCCGCGCTCGCCGTTTCCCGCTTTGCGAACTGCACCGCGTCTTCGCGCGCCTGCGCCGAAAGGCGATTGATGAGGTCCTGACTGTGCTTGACCACAAGCGCGGCGATGGCTTCGGCATCGGCGGGGGTAAACGCCTGCACCTCGAACTTGGAGATCGCGGACGTGTTGTCGTAGGACGGCGAAACCATGTCGCGCCAATAGTCAACGAGGTCCTCGATCGGCGCCTGGGGATCAAGACGATAGGCGAAATCGACTCCCGGCCGGCTGAACGCCGCCCTCAGATCGAACTCCTTCTCGACCTTCTCCACGATCTCCCGGCTGTGCAGGTACTGAAGCAGGATGAAGGAATCGGTCGTCGTGGTTCCCACGCTGGAAAGGCCGCTGATTGCACCCAGGAAGTCGCCGCCGGGCACCGTATTGTCCATGCTGCGGACCGAGAAGCTCGCTCCGGCGACATAGCGGTCGGACGCGATCAGCAGGAAGTAGGCGGCTCCAAGCAGCGTCGGTATGAGCACGCAGAGCACGAAGGACGCCTTCAGGATCAGCCGTCGCACGCCCTGGGGGCGGATGTTTTGCTCGGCCTTGCGAACAATGGCCGCGGCTGCGCGGTCGATTCTCAGGGGAACGACGCGGGGTTCCTTCGCCGCCTTGTCGGCAACCTGGCCGCCCGCCGACGCTTCCTTGACGCCGGTTTTCTCCTTGAGAGCCGCTACACCACTCGCCTTGGTGTCAACAGGTTTCGCTTCCGCGTTGTCAGACATCTATTGAGGCACCGCAGTTGGTTTGCACGGCATTAAGAGATACCACCAAATCACAACGATCCGTTGCCAAATTGGAAATTTGATGGCGACGAACAGGCGCCGGGGTGACCGGGAGCGTGTTTCCGGTCACTACAGCGTGGAGTTGGTCCGTTGTTTTGAACTCATGCGGCGTCCGTTTGCAAATTCAATCTCGGGTCTCCTCGCCCGGGGCTTATCCGCAGCATGATTTTTGTAAATTTATCTCGGCATCCATAGTGACTTGTTCAGCGGCGCGGCTTATCAGACACGGCGGTTGGCATTGCATGGGGGAGCGAGCCGCAGGAGCTGCTTCGGGCATGACGCCTGGATGTGGCAAGAGCCTGACAGTTGGCGAGCCTTCATGACCCTCGATTTCACGACCCTCTACGTTGTCATCCTCCTGAATTCGATCGGCATTGCCGTCGTCTGGGCCGGTGTCGCCATTTCCTATCCCAAACTCGTGGCGGCGCGCTTCTGGCTGGGAGCGCTGATCTGCACGAGTTTCGGCGGGATCATGCTGTACATCGAGGCTGCCGAGAGCGCGCGATTCTGGACCTTTCTGGGGATCGCGGCGATCGGCCTGGGCTACAGTCTGATCTGGCAGGGGGTGCAGGTCTTTCTGGGCCGCTCCGCGCGATGGCCGATGGCCATGGGCTACATGGTGGCCTGCGTGTTTGTTCTGGCGCTCGCCGGTGACACGAGAGCGGGGCAGAATGTCGTCTTCTCCGCGATCCAGATCCCTCCGATGATCTTCAGCGCCCTGGCGCTCAGGTCGGAGAAAAGTTTCGGACTGGGCACCCTGGTGGCGCTCGCCGCCGCCGGTATCGCTCTTTTCGGCCAGTCGGTCGAGGTGGTGACCAATCTCATGCGCATCGCTGGTGCGCTCTCCGATGAAGGCTACTACGCCTTCGCGGCCTGGCTTCTGATGGCGACGATCATCGGCACCAGCACGCTGAATTTCGGTTTTCTCCTGATGGCGATTGACCAGTTGAACTCGGAGCTGGCAGCTCTTGCCACCCGTGACGATCTCACGGGGCTTCTCAACCGGCGCGGCATGCGCGAGCGTTCGGCGTTGATCGCCAAGCGCGCGAAGCGGCAGGGGGAAAAGGTCTGCGTGGTGATGATCGACCTCGATGGCCTCAAGGTGATCAACGACACCCATGGCCACGGTGCGGGCGATGCCTGCCTCGTTCACGTGGCCCGGCTTGCCAAGGGCCTGCTGCGTCCGGCGGATGTGCTGGCGAGGTTGGGCGGAGATGAATTCGCGGTGCTGCTGCCGGTTCATGAGGTCGGCGCGGCGGAGCGTTTCGCCGAGGCGCTTGCCGGGGCCGTGTCCTCGACGCCCGCCGTTCACCTCGGCTCCGTCATCGAGACCTCCGTCAGTGTCGGCCTGAGCGTCTGGGACCCGGCGAGCGGAAAGCCGCTGTCCGATCACCTGCAGGATGCGGATACGGCGCTCTACGAGACCAAGCGAAGCGGCCGGAACGGGTATTCCGTCTTCGATCCGGAACGTGGGGCGCCCGCAACCTCGCCGACGTGATGCCGCGCCCTTGGGGCGGTGTCCGCAGACCGACATCGGGGGATGCCTCACTTCGTCAGGCGGGTCCGGACGCGTGGCGCGGTGGCGCCTCCGCGCTTTTGACGAGCCAGTCGGCGAACAGGCGGGCGCGGCTCGTCGCGCGCGGGTGGACCCTGAGCTCGAAAGGAGAGGGGGAGGGGATGCTGTCCGCCACGAGCTTCACCAGCCGCCCTTCTCTCATCAGGTCGCCGACGAGACCGTCCCAGCCCAGGACCGCTCCCACGTCGTCCTGCGCCGCCTGAAGCGCGATCATGTAGTTGTTCACGTGCAGCCTGCGGCGCTTCGGTTCGCCGTGCCCCAGGGCGGCGAACCAGTCGTCCCAGGTGGTCCAGCCGGTCTCCTTGCCGCTTGCGTGGATGAGGGGCGCCTTGTGCAGGTCCTCGAGCGTCGAAATCGCGAAGTCGGCGGCGAAACGCTTCGTTCCAAGCGCGACGATCATGTCGCGGAACAGTTCGCGGTGGTCGGCTCCGCTTTCCTGCGTGCCGCCGTAGTGGATGCTGAGGTCGCATCTGGCAGTCATGCCGGGCACGTCGCTGATGATCTGCGAAACCGTGATCTCCGGATGGATCTTCCAGAACGCGGTGATCTTCGGCGTCAGCCAGAGAGCGCTGAAGGCGGTGCTGGTGCCGATGGTGACGTCGACCGTTTCGGGGCGGTCGCGGATGTGGGCGAGAGCGTCCGATATGCCCTCGAAACCCCGCTGCGCCGCGATGAAAAGGAACGCTCCCTTCTCGGTCAGCTCGACCCCGCGATGCTGACGCAGAAACAGGCTGCAGCCGAGGTCGGTTTCCAGCGCCTTTATCTGATGGCTTATGGCCGCCGGCGTCACGTTCAGTTCCTGCGCGGCCTTCTTGAAGCTTGAACTCCTGGCTGCCGCCTCGAAGCAGACGAGTGCGGTCATCGAGGAAAAGTCATAGGGGCGTGACATGTGAGGCGGCCCTCGCCCTGTGGTTTTGGATTACCTCATCTAACTCAAGATGAATTTTAGTGATATTGTCAATGCGGGATCCGGAGCGAGAAGATTTACCTCAGTTGAACATGCTGAGCCCGGGTTCCGCAAATGACAAGCAATGCACCTTCCCTCGATGAACTCCTTGCCCGCCGGGTGTCCGGCTACAGCCTGGAGCAGCCTTTCTATGTCTCTCCCGAGGTCTACGACCGCGATCTGGAGATCATTTTCGGCCGGGAATGGCTCTATGCCGTGCCCGCCTGCCAGCTCCCGCGAACGGGCAGCTATGTCACGATGCGGGTCGGCGCGAACGAGGTGATCATCGTGCGCGGCCGCGATGGCGGGATCCGCGCCTTTCACAATTCCTGTCGCCATCGCGGGTCCCTGATCTGCAGGGCCCGGGAAGGGCAGGTGGCCAAGCTCGTGTGCCCCTATCACCAGTGGACCTACGAACTCGACGGCAAGCTGATCTGGGCCAATGACATGGGGGGCGAGTTCGATCCGTCCCGATACGGCCTGCATCCGGTGCACCTGCGTCTGCTCGAGGGCCTCGTCTTCATCTGTCTTGCCGACACGCCGCCCGACTTCGAGCCTTTCGCCGAGCGGGTCGCTCCCTATTTTGCGGTTCATGATCTCGCCAACGCCAGGGTCGCCTTCACCTCGACGATCATCGAGAAGGCGAACTGGAAGCTGGTGTGGGAAAACAACCGCGAATGCTACCACTGCAGCAGCAATCATCCCGCGCTTTGCCGTTCCTTCCCGCTCGACCCGGAAGTTGCCGGCGTTCAGGCGGATGGCGGCGTGTCGCCGCGCCTTCAGGCGCATTTCGATCGCTGCGAGGCGGCAGGCGCCCCCGCGCAATTCCATCTGTCCGACGACGGGCAGTTCCGGGTTGCCCGGATGCCGCTGCAGGAACGTGCCGTCAGCTACACGATGGATGGTAGGGAGGCGGTTGCAAGGGCTCTCGGTCATGTCGCGCCACGCGACGCCGGTACGCTGATGACCTTCCACTATCCCGGCATGTGGAGCCACTTCCTGCCCGATCACGCGCTGACCTTCCGCGTCATGCCGGTCGGGCCGCACGAGACGGAGGTCACGACGACCTGGCTGGTGCACAAGGACGCGGTGGAGGGCGTCGACTACGATCTGAAGCGGCTGACCGAAGTGTGGCTTGCGACCAACGACGAGGATCGCGGGATCGTCGAGGTCAACCAGCAGGGGATCTTCTCGTCGTCCTATCGCCCCGGCCCCTATTCGCCGGGGCAGGAAAGCGGCGTGGCCCAGTTCGTCGACTGGTATGCGGAGCAGCTCCGGCGTGCGCTGGCACCGCGTCAGGTGGCGGCGGAGTGATGCGATGAGCCGGTCAAGGTCGCTGTCCTTCTGGACGGACGTGGAGCCGCTCGAGTGCGTTTCCCGTCTGCCCGAAGCGCCGAATGTCGTGACGTTCAGCTTCCGTAGCCCGTCGGGTGCCCTCTTCAATCACGAGCCAGGCCAGTTCATCACGCTTGAACTGCCGGTGCCCGGCGGACCGCTCCACCGCACCTATACGATCTCGTCGTCACCCTCGCGGCCCGTGTCGCTCACGGTGACGGTCAAGGCGCAGCCGGATTCCATCGGCACGCGCTGGATGATCGACAATCTCGAGAAGGGGATGCGGCTCAAGGCGATCGGGCCGGCGGGGCGGTTCTCCATAACCGAACACCCTTCGGAGAAATACCTCTTCATCTCGGCCGGCTCAGGCATCACGCCGATGGTCGCCATGACGACGTGGCTCTACGATTCCGGCGAGGAGCCCGACGTGGTCTTCATCAACTGCGCGCGCAGGCCGTCGGAGATCATCCTGCGCGAGCGGGTCGAGATGATGGCCTCGCGCATCGAGGGGATCGACGTGAAGTGGGTGGTCGAGGAGGCGGACCGTTTCCGCCCCTGGTCGGGGTATCGCGGCACCTTCAATCAGATCATGCTCGGCCTGATGGCGCAGGACTATCTGGAACGCGAGGTCTTTTGTTGCGGCCCCGAGCCCTTCATGCAGGCCGTGCGCGAGGCGCTGGTCGCGCTTGGCTACGACATGAGCCGCTATCATCAGGAGAGCTTCTCCGGTGCGCTGGAACGTGCGGAAGCGGTTCCCGACGACGTCGTGCCCGACGAACAGAACCGGGCGGAGGTGGTCTTCTCGGTGTCGGGTGTGACCGCACGCTGCAGCGAAGCCGACACGGTGCTGGCCGCGGCCCGCGCCGAAGGGCTGGTCATCCCTTCAGGCTGCACCATGGGGATCTGCGGCACCTGCAAGGTGCTCAAGACCGATGGCGAGGTTCACATGGTGCACAATGGCGGCATCACCGACGAGGACATCGAGGAGGGTTATATTCTCGCCTGCTGCTCACGCCCTCTCGGCCGCGTCACGGTCGAGGCGTGACGCATGGCGGGCGAAGAACCGGTCGAGTTCGCGCTGCTCGGGCTTCTGGCCGGTGAAGATCTCCACGTAGGCGGGAATGCGTTTCAGTCGCTCGCCGGCGTCTTCGCGCGTCTGCATGGAAATGTAGCCGATCTGGGTCAGGTAGATGGTGCGCGCACGCACGTCCGCGCCTGCCGGGTCGTGCCCGAAGCGCGTGAACATCGCTGCAAGAGCCTCGATGCGACGGGTGTCCGCACGCTGGACCTCGGCAAGGGTCTCGGGCGACTGCAGGGCCCAGCTCCGCACCGCGAACTCCAGGCGGGAATCGAACAGCTCCGGGTCGAGCCAGCAGTCGAACACGTTGAGCATCGCCTCGGCGATCGTCTCTGCATAGGCCTCGGCGCGACCGACAAGATTGCCCGTATTCCTGTCGCGCCAGAGCGAAACCAGCGCGTCGAGCAGAGCGACACGGTCCTTGAAGAACCAGTAGAAGCTCGTGCGCGACAGATCGAGCCGCTTGGCAAGCGGCTGGATTTTCACCGCGTCGACGCCGCCTTCCAGCAAGGCCTGGTACGCCGCCTGCAACCACAGGTCCCGCGACCCGCGCCATCCACTGTCGTTCGTCGTGTCGTCCATGGCGCTTCATTAGGGCGTGGGGAACATCGAAGTCAATTTCATTGACACTGGTGAACTTGAAATTGACACTAGTGAACATTTCTGGATAGCCTCTTTTCGAGATCACCGCCAAGCCAGACAGCGGAGCCACCCACATGTCGAGCGATCCCCTTCTCCAGCCGTTCCAGCTCAAGCACCTGACGCTGCGCAACCGCATTCTCATGACCTCCCACGAGCCGGCCTATCCGGAAGACGGAATGCCGAAGGACCGGTATCGCGCCTATCACGTGGAGCGGGCCAGGGGCGGCGTCGCGATGACCATGACGGCCGGGTCCGCGGCAGTGTCGAAGGACAGCCCGCCGGTGTTCAACAATCTGCTCGTCTACAAGGACGAGGTTGTGCCGTGGATGAAGGATCTGACCGACGCGGTGCACGAGCAGGGCGCGGCGATCATGATCCAGCTCACGCACCTCGGCCGGCGCACCCGCTGGGACAAGGAGTTCTGGCTGCCCGTCGTCTCGCCCTCGCACAACCGCGAACCGTCTCACCGCGCGTTTCCCAAGAAGATGGAAGACTGGGACATAGAGCGGATCATCAAGGACTATGCGGATGCGGCCGAACGCATGAAGGCCGGCGGCATGGACGGCATCGAGCTTCAGGCCTACGGCCACCTGATGGACCAGTTCTGGTCACCACTGACCAACACGCTCGACGGCCCCTATGGCGGCTCGCTCGACAATCGGCTGCGTTTCGGTTTCGACGTGCTCGGCGCCATTCGCGAGCGTGTCGGGCCGGACTTCATCGTCGGCGTGCGCTACACCGGCGACGAGATGCTCGAAGGCGGTCTGTCGCGCGAGGACGGGCTGGAGATCTCGCGGCGGCTCAAGGACAGCGGGCTGGTCGACTTCCTCAACGTGGTGCGCGGGCATATCGACACGGATGCGGGGCTGACGGACGTCATTCCCATTCAGGGCATGGCCAATTCGCCGCATCTCGATTTCGCGGGCGAAGTGAGGGCCGCGACCGACTTTCCCACCTTCCACGCGGCCAAGATCCCGGACGTTGCAACGGCGCGTCACGCGATTGCCAGCGGCAAGCTCGACATGGTCGGGATGACGCGGGCGCATATGACCGACCCGCATATCGTGCGCAAGATCATCGAAAAGCGGGAGGAGGAGATCCGCCCCTGTGTCGGCGCCAACTACTGTCTCGACCGCATCTACCAGGGCGGGGCCGCCTATTGCATCCACAATGCGGCCACGGGGCGCGAGCTCTCCATGCCGCATGTGATCGAGCGTGCCGAAACGCGTCGCAAGGTGGTGATCGTGGGAGCGGGGCCGGCGGGGCTGGAAGCGGCTCGCGTCGCGGGTGAGCGCGGTCACGACGTCGTGGTGCTCGAGGCCGCGCCCAATGCCGGCGGACAGGTCCGTCTGAGCGCGCAAAGCCCCCGGCGCAAGGAGATGATCTCGATCATCGACTGGCGACTGGCGGAATGCGAGCGGCTTGGCGTTTCCCTGCGGTTCAACACCTGGGCGGAAGCGGACACGGTTCTCGCGGAAACTCCGGACATCGTCGTCATCGCGACCGGCGGATTGCCGCACACCGAGGTGCTCTCTCAGGGCAACGAGCTTGTCGTCTCTGCCTGGGACATCATTTCAGGCGACGTGAAACCGGGCGCGAACGCGCTTGTCTATGACGATGCCGGCGACCATGCTGGCCTCCAGGCGGCGGAGGTTCTTTCCGGGGCCGGGGCAAAGGTGGAAGTCATGACCCCGGACCGCACATTCGCGCCGGAAGTCATGGCCATGAACCTCGTGCCCTACATGCGCACGCTGCAGGCACGTGATGTAACCTTCACGGTCACCTTCCGCCTCGAGGCGGTCGAACGACGGGGCAACGAACTCGTGGCCCGCATCGGCAGCGACTACGGGGGCGTCGCAAGGGAGAAATCATTCGACCAGATCGTGGTCAATCACGGCACGATCCCGCTCGACGAGCTCTATTTCGAGCTGAAGCCGGGCTCGGTGAACAATGGCGAGATCTCCCACGACGAACTCGTGGCCGGTTCGCCGCAGACGGTTGTTCGCAATCCGGACGGGGCGTATCGGCTGTTTCGCATTGGCGATGCGGTCGCCGCGCGCAACACCCACGCCGCGATCTACGATGCGTTGAGGCTTCTCAAGGACGTCTGACCTTGAAACACATCTCAATTCCGCATTGGTGTCCACGGAACGTGGGCGCCGGTGCCCGGAATACCTGGACATCCTCCGTGGAATCACCAAGACTTCAGCAAATATATTGATATTCAAGGAAATTGCTGGTGACCGGATCCGAGCGACGCCGAATTGCACGCAGTCGGTTGGCGCTCGGGACATCTGTTGCCGCACTCCTCGTTTCCGGGGCCATCCAGGCCAACGCGGCAACGCTTCCCGCCTGCGACACGCAAGGCGCGACGACCACTCTCGAGATCGCTCGACAAGGCGCTGACGGTGCGGCCGGCCACGGGACGGTCTCTCCCGGGGCCGGCGGGACCGGCGCCCCGATTTCCTGCCGGCTGGACGATGACAACGGCAAGACGCTCGTTCCCACCGTGGCCAGGTCGAATGGCGGTACGGGTGGCAAGGGCGACGAGTTCAACGCCATTTTCGTGATTGTCGGGTCGCCCGGCGGGGCTGGCGGCGCTGGCGGAACGGTCAATCTGGCCATCGACGGAACCCTGAACAGCAACAATTTCGGCTATGGCGTGCTGGCGGTCGGCGGCGTTGGCGGCGACGGCGGCGTGTCGTTCAAGAGCAAGCGCGGGAGCGGCGGTGCGGGCGGAGCGGGCGGAAACGGCGGCGACGTCACGCTGACCCATGGCGGCACGCTGACGGTTGGCGGCTACGAGAGTTCAGCTCTCGAGGCAACCAGCACGGGACGCGCGGGCGGCCTGGGCGGCGGCTCCTCCAAGGATCTGGGTGACGCGGTATTCTTGGGTCTTGCCGGAGGCGAGGGCGGCAAGGGGGGCGACGGCGGCAAGGCCTCCATCGTCAACACCGGCCATATCGTGATCGGCAACGGTGCCTATGTCGGCATCAGGGCGCGCAGCACCGGCGGCGACGGCAATACGGGAGGAATGTCCGACAGGGGCCTGCTCGGTCAGGTGAAGATCGGCGCAAGGGGCGGCCATGGCGGGCATGGCGGTGTCGCGTCGGTCACGAACTCGGGATCCATCAAGACCGACGAAATCGAGGTGACCGCGATCCTCGCGCAGACGTCGGGAGGAAACGGCGGAACCGGTGGCAGCGGTATCGGCGGTGTCGGTGGAAACGGCGGCGATGGCGGTACCGTCAACGTCACCAACAGCGGCACGATCCTGACCACGAAGATGCTCTCCGATGGCATCTTCGCACAATCCGTCGCCGGGCAGGGCGGCGCAGGCGGGGAGAGCGCGGCGGGCGGCAGCGGCGGTTCGGGGGGAGACGTCACCGTCAACAACTCCGGGACGATCACCACGCAGGGCTACTTCTCCACCGCGATCTACGGGATCAGCGTGGCCGGCGGTGGCCAGGACGGCGGAGCGAGCGAGGGCGAGATCGCGGTCGGCGGCGACGGCGGGGCCGGCGGTCGGGGTGGCAAGGTCACCGTCGACATGGATGGCACGGCGCTGGGCGCGGGCGAATACAGTGTTCACACGCAGGGCGCCTTCTCGAACGGCATCCATCTGATCTCGGTCGGCGGCGGTGGTGGACGCGGCGGCAACGCGGTGGCGACGGGAACCTTCTCGGCGGTCGCCATCGGTGGCAAGGGTGGTGCCGCGGGCGACGGCGGCGGCGTCACGGTGCATCTGAACAAGGCCGCCAGCATCCTGACCGAAGGCGATCTGGCCAATGCGATCATCGTGCAGTCGATCGGTGGCGGTGGCGGGTCGGGTGGCAGCGCCCACGCGCAGGCCTATTTCTCATCGGTTGCGATAGGCGGTTCTGGCGGTGCCGGAGGCGACGGCGGCACCCTAGATGTCAGGCTTGGCGACCAGGCCAGCATCGCCACGCGCGGTCATCATGCTTCGGCGATCATCGCCCAGTCCATTGGCGGCGGTGGTGGATCGGGCGGTCAGGCACATGCCTCCTCTTCGGCGCCGATCCTGGCGACCTCCGTCTCCATGGGTGGCAATGGAGCGTCCGGTGGCGACGGCGGCGAAATCACCATCAACCTCGGAGCGGGCTCGTCGATCTCGACGGGAACCGAGAATTCCGCCAGCGCCCATCTTGTCGACGGCGCCGGCACGCACTCGGTCGGTGTTCTGGCCCAGTCGGTCGGCGGTGGCGGTGGCAACGGCGGATCGGCGGGCTCCTCGTCCGTCTCGTATGGGGGCGGTGTGTCGTTCTCCGCATCGGTCGCCATTGGCGGCAAGGGCGGCACGGGCGGCAATGGCGGCAAGATCAACGGCACCGCCGACGGCAGCGTGACCACCTACGATGCCAACTCGGATGCCATTGTCCTGCAGTCCGTGGGCGGTGGCGGCGGCAACGGCGGTGGGGCACATGCGTTTTCACTGAGCGTTGGCAACGAGATCGACAGCATTTCGGCAAGTGTTGCCATCGGCGGGCATGGCGGACACGGCGGCGATGGCGAGACCGTAACGCTGGGCAGCGCCGGAGCGATCCGCACCGAGGGGGACAACTCCGACGGCATCGTCTTGCAGTCGATCGGTGGCGGCGGTGGCAACGGCGGGTCCGCGCTTGCCTTCTCCGCCGGCGTCAGCATTGGCCCGACGCTCAACGCCTCGGTTGCCATTGGTGGAGGCGGGGGAACGGGTGGTGTCGGCCGGGCGGTGACCTTCAACGGGTCGGGCAGTGTGACGACGCAGGGCCGGAACGCACTCGGGGTCGTGGCCCAGTCGGTCGGGGGCGGCGGCGGCAATGGCGGGTCCGCCACGACCGTGAGCGTGTCTGCCTCGACGCAGCAGTCCATCACGCTCGGAGCCTCGGTCGGCGGCGGGGGCGGCAGCGGCGGCCACGGGGACGCCGTGACGATCAAGGGTGTCGGGAACATCTCGACCTCCGGCGAGAATTCCATCGGCGTGTTGGCTCAGTCGGTCGGCGGTGGTGGAGGCAATGGCGGCAATGCGTCCGCCGTGACCCTGTCGGCCTCCGCGGAAGGATCGTTCTCCGCGCCGGTCGCCGTGGGGGGCAACGGTGGTGACGGCGGCAATGGCGGCACGGTGTCCCTGACCACCAAGGGCGGCAGCGTGACCACGGCGGGTGCGAATTCCGCCGGCATGCTGATTCAGTCCATTGGCGGCGGCGGTGGCAACGCCGGCACGGCAATGAGCGTGAATGCCAGCATCACGACCGGGCCGAACGCCAAGAGTATCACGACGCCGGTTTCCGTTGGCGGCAGCGGAGGTCCGGGCGGAACGGCGGGGAAGATCGACATCTCCTCCGCGACGGTGATTGCGACCAGTGGCGACACGTCGTCCGGCCTGATCGCCCAGTCGATAGCGGGCGGCGGCGGCAATGGCGGTGCGGCCATCACCGCCAACGTAACGATTTCGGATGAGGCGCGCGGGTCCCTTGGCGGCGGCGCGGCCATCGGCGGCGGCGGCGGGACTGGACACAAGGGCGGCACGATCGATCTCACCAGCTCCGGCGCGATCTCCACCGGTGGGGATATTTCGCACGCCATTCTTGTCCAGTCCCTGGGCGGCGGTGGCGGTAATGGCGGTTCGGCCTCGACGCTCACCTTCACGCTTTCGGCGCCGGCCGACCTGGAAAAGAAGAACAACGCCGTCAATCTCGAAACTGCGATTGGCGGCAGTGCCGGCAGCGGAAATCACGGCGGCACGGTTTCCGCCACCAATACGGCGGTCATCCGCACGCTCGGCAATCATTCTGCCGGCGTGCTGGTCCAGTCCGTTGGTGGCGGTGGTGGTGCGGGCGGAAACGTTGCCTCCCTCTCCGGCGCGGCCGGGAAGTCCGTGACCAGCGTGGGCGTGGACATCGGCGGCAAGGGTGGTGCCGGCGGCGACGGTGGCGATATCACCGCGAAGAACACCGGCACCATTGCAACGCTTGGAAACAACTCGGTCGGCGTGCTGCTGCAGTCGATTGGTGGCGGTGGCGGCTACGGCGGAAACTCGGCTCGTCTTGCGGCGGGAGCCGGCGCCAAGGTCAAGAACCTCAATGCCGTTGTCGGCGGCACAGGAGGGTCGGGCGGCGATGGCGGCAGCTCCGACAAGGCGAAGCAGTCTTTCACGAATTCCGGTGTGATCGTGACACAGGGCCATCGCTCCGCGGCGGTCGTGGTGCAATCCCTGGGCGGCGGCGGCGGTGCCGGCGGCGATGTTCTCACCCGGACGGCAAGCCTCGGGGCAAAGAACACCGATCACGGCAAGCGTTCCGTCACCAGCGGAACGACAACCCTGACCATGGGCGGTGCGGGCGGCAACGGTGGCAACGGGTTGGCCGTTTCCATCGCCAACGATGGCACGGCTTCAACCTTCGGTGCGAATGCGCATGGTCTCGTCGGCCAGTCGATTGGCGGTGGCGGCGGCATGCACGGTCTTGTCGATACCTATGACCTGAAGGACGGGACCGGAGGCGGGGCCTCCTCCTCCACGGCGCCGGACGTCAAGGCGGTGATCACGCGGGCTGTCGAGCGAAAGATCTTCGGTGGCGCGGAAGAGGGGACACAAGGCAACGGCGGTACCGTCGACATTCGTGGCGCGACCGGCAGCGTTGTTTCGACCGCCGGTGCCGCCTCCCATGCTGTTCTGGCGCAATCGATCGGCGGCGGCGGTGGCGACATCGGCCATGTGGAGGCCTTGAGCCTTCAGGCCGGGGAGAGCGCGCCGGGAACCGAAAGCGCGGGGACCGACAGCTCGACCTATGACTTCACCGTGCAACTCGGTTCCGGTGATCACACGCTGACCAGCCAGTCCGGTAAGAGCTCCGTGACACTTGCCGGTGGCGCGAGTGTCGTGACCTCCGGAGCCGGATCGCGTGGCGTACTTTCCCAGTCGGTCTCGGGTGGTGGCGGAACCTTCGCGACCGTTCTCGACAGCACGCACGTTGCCGGAGAGGTCTCGACCGCGACCTTCAACGTCACGCTCGGCGGAGAGCAGGGGCACAGCGGGCATCCGGCGCAGGGCGGCGAGGCCGGCGCAACGCTGCAGACCACGGACGGCCATGCCGCCCGTGTCGCGACGGGTGGCGACCTTTCGCATGGTGTGGTGGCGCAATCGGTCGCCTCCGGCGGTGGCAGCGCCGGTGTGATCGTTTCCGACGCGCTTTCGGTCGATCACCAGGACATCACCGCCACGCTTGGCGGAACGGGTGCTGCCGAGGGCGCGGGCGGCAAGGCGAGCGTTTCCGCCACAGGCACCATCATGACGGACGGGGCGGGCTCTTTCGGCATCCTTGCGCAGTCCGTGGGCAGCGGTGGTGGCGAATTTGTCGCCGACCTGGCCCGGAGCGATAGCGCGACGCTCCACCTCGATTTCGGAACGAGGACCGCCGGCTACGCGGACGCGGGGGAAGCCCGCGCGGATCTGACCGGAACGGTCTCGACGTCCGGGGACCTGTCCCACGCCATCGTCGTGCAGTCGGTTGGCGGTGGGGGCGGTATCGCGGGCGTCCTCGCCGACGGCATCGGGTCCGTCGATCTGCACTCGACCTTCGGCAAGACCGTGTCCGCGGGCGGCAACGGTGGCGCGGCGAAGGTTGCGTTGACCGGCGGAGCGGTCTCCACCATCGGCGATTTTGCACATGGCGTTCTGGCGCAGTCGATTGGCGGCGGTGGCGGGCTGCTCTCCCTCGATACGGACGGGGGGGCGGTCACGCTCGACCTGAGCCTGCAGGCAAGCGGGAGCGGTGCCGGCGGCGACGTGTCCGTTTCGCTGGATTCCGCCAGCACGATCAGCACGACCGGTCATCATGCACATGGCATCTTCGCCCAGTCCGCGGGCAATGGCGGTGGACTGGTGACGGTCAACGGCAAGGTGTCCGGAACGCCGACATCGCATATCGGCGCATCCGGGGCAGGCGGATCGGTAACCGTCACCTCGCACGGCGACATCAGCACGTTCGGTGACTACTCGGACGGTATCTTTGCCTATTCGGCGAGCGGCGCGGCGCTCGTTATGGAAAGCGCCGACGGCGTGCGGGAGATTACCGGTTACGAGACAGGCACGCAGTCCGGCCAGGTGAGCGTTACCCAAAGCGGCACGGTCTCGGTGTCCGGTGCCCATGCATCGGGCATCCACGCGCTGGCACGCCGTTCCGACGGACTGGGCATTGCTCTCGATGTCTCGGGCAAGGTGATCGCCTCGGGCGAAGGCGGTGCCGGCATCCGCGCGATCAATGGCATTGCGGCGACTTCGGGCGGCTCCAGGGTCTCGACGAAGGTCGATATCCGAAAGGGTGCGTTTGTGCTTGCGCGTGATGCGGACACGGCGACCAGCGCCATCGTGATCGGAGACGAACGCTCGGCGTTCGAGCTCAAGATCGAGGGCACCGTCGCGGCGGTCGGCGCCGATGGCTCCAAGATCGCGACCTACGGCGGCAAGCAGCGTGCCGTCAGCGCCAGCGGTCACGGTGCCATCGTGGTCGGGGAGAGCGGTGGCGTCGAAGGCACGATCGAGGTGGCCCGTGGCACCGTCGCCGTGCTCAACAGGGGCGTGATCGACGGGTCGGTGATCAATGCGGGCCTCTACACCACGGAAAAGGGCAGTCGCCACTTCCTGGAGATCGACCCCGTTGCGGGTACCTCCGCCTATATTTCCGCACTGGCCGTGACCCACAACGGCGGCACGCTCAATCCGTATCTCTCGTCCTTCGGAAAGCTGGCGAACTCCGTCGAGATCGTCGACAGCCTCGGCGCGAGTGCCTTCGAGGGACATGTGTCCGACACGCCGGTGCTCAGCTTCCAGACGTCGTCCGACATGCTGAGCGTCAAGGTCACGGGCGTTGATGCAAGCTTCGCGGACGCCGGACTTTCCGGCAACGCTGCCTCGGTGGCCCGGGCCGTGGATCCGCTCGTTGCGCGCTGGATGGACGGTGAGGCAGTTTCCGCCGGCGACGAACGGCTTTACGAGTTCCTGCTCGGTGCGGCCAACACGACGACGCTCTCGGCCCTCTCGCGGACGCTCACGGATCACCTTGACGCCTCGCAGGACTATGACCTGGCGGTGACCCAGCATACGGCTGCCATCTCGCACATCGACAACCTGCACAGTTGCGGCACCCAGTACGGGCCCTGGGCGGCCCTGCGTGAGGATGAATGCACCTGGGGGAAGGCGACGCAGAGCTTCACCGACAATTTCGCGGCCAACACCACGGTGCGTCTGTCGGGCTTCTCGTTCGGCCGGCAGGCGTCGATTGCCGAGAACTGGCGCCTCGGGCTCGGAGCCGGGTTCAACGTCAGCAACAGCAGCGGCGCGGGTGTTTCAAGCGATGGCTACGGGATTCATGCGGGCGGTGTGCTGAAGTACACGCAGGGACCGTGGCTCGCGACCGCCGCGCTGTCGGGCTCCTATTCCTGGGGCGACAGCAAGCGCTACGTGCCGGTCTCGGGCGATATCGCGCGGGCAAGGCTTCGCGCGGCGGGCATCTCGGGTCGTGTGCGGCTGGCGCATGAACTGGACTTCGGCCGCGTCTTCGCGATCCCCACGCTGGATCTCGACATGTCCTGGATCCACGATTTCGGTTACACGGAGCGGGATGCGGGAAGTCTCGGGCTGGCGCTTGACGCACACGACATGTTCATCGCCGACCTGCATCCGCAGTTGCGTATCGGAACGGACCTGCGCTTCGACGATGATCTCGTGGTGCGCCCCTATCTCGAAGCCGGCGTTGCCTTCGCGCTCGACAACGAACACAGGATGACCCAGTCCTTCGCAAGCGGAGCCTTGGCGGGGGCGAAGCTGTCGTTGACCTCGGAGCGCGAGAAGGTGCGCGGAACCGTCGCGGCGGGCTTCAGCGTGCTTCAGGGCGAGCGTTTCGAGGCGAAGCTGCACTACAGCGGCAGCTTCGGCGAGGAAAGCCGGTCCCATTCCGCAAGCCTCAAGGTCGGTCTGCACTTCTGAGCGGTTTGCGGGCGGCGCGCCGGGAGGAAGCGCGCCGCGCAGGACGACGTGGGGCGGGCTCAGGCGCCGCGACGGGCCTTGTAGACGCGGCTAACCGGCGCGATACCAAGGCCGCTTTCGCAATAGGCGACCGCGTCGAGCAGCTTCTCCATTGAGAGGCCTGTTTCGTAGCCTTCTCCCTCGAGCATGTAGAGCACGTCCTCGGTGGCGACATTGCCGGTCGCACCCGGTGCAAAAGGGCAGCCTCCAAGGCCGCCGGCAGCGGCGTCAACCGTGCGAATGCCCATCCGCACTGCTTCCAGAACGTTGGCGACGCCCAGCCCGTAGGTGTCGTGAAAATGGGCCGCCACGTCCTCCAGGGGCACATGGTCCGAGACCGCCTCGATGACGGCGGCGATCCGGCGCGGCGTTGCCCTGCCGAGGGTCTCGCCGAGCGCGATCTCGCCGCAGCCCATGTCCCTGAGGGCCCTGGCCACGGGGGCGACCGCCTCGGGAGGCACCTCACCGGTGTAGGGGCAGTCGGTGATCGTTGAAATGTATCCGCGCACGAAGACGCCTGCCGCCCGTGCCGCGCTGACGAGTGGCGCGAAGCGCTCGAGCGAGGCGTCGACGGTCCGGCCGATGTTCTTGAGCGCGAAGGCATCGCTTGCAGCGGTGAAGACGGCGATTGCACGTGCGCCGTTTTCCAGGGCCTGGTCGAGCCCGCGCCGGTTGGCGACGAGCACCATGTCGCCGGCCCGCTCGCGCGAGCCGGTGGCCGCCATGACGTCCGCCGTGTCGGCCATGCGCGGCACACGGTCGGGGGCGACGAAGGCGCCTACCTCGATACGCCTTGCACCTGCCTCGCGCAGCCGTTCCACGAGCCCGATGCGTGCGCTCGTCGCGATCGGCTTCGGCCAGGCCTGGAGGCCGTCCCTTGGGCCGACCTCCACGATTTCGACGTGCTGGCTCACTTGCCGCCCCGGAGGCGGGCAAGGATCTCTTCGGCCAGGTCCTGGCGAACCTTGCCGAGCGCCTTGAGCTCACTCGCGACCTGGTCGATTTCCGCGCCGACGGCGCCGATCGCAAGCGCGACGTTCTGGGCATGAAGCGCCATATGGCCCTTCTGGATGCCGGTCGTGGCGAGGGCGCGCATGGCTCCGAAGTTCTGCGCCAGACCGACCGAGACGATGATGCGGGCGAGTTCGTCCGCCGTCTTCACGCCGAGCACCGCGAGGTTTGCCTGGGCGGTCGGATGGACCTTGGTGGCGCCGCCGATGAGGCCGACGGCCATCGGCATCTCGAGAATGCCGACCAGATTTCCGTCCGCGTCCGCCTCCCAGCGCGACATGGACCGGTAGTGGCCGTCCTTCGCCGCGAAGGCGTGCGCACCGGCCTCGATGGCGCGGGTGTCGTTGCCGGTGGCGAGAACCACGGCGCTGACACCGTTCATGATGCCCTTGTTGTGCGTCGCCGCGCGATAGGGATCCGCATCGGCGAAATGGTAGGCCGAGAGCATGTCGTCGCGGACCTGCTCGCCGCCGATCTGGTCGAGCGGCCAGACGGCGCGGGCACGCACCACGCGGCGGTCGGCGAGGTTGGTCAGGATGCGCAGAAGGCTGCGCGCGCCGGTCCACTCGACGAGCTTTGGCGCCAGCGCCTCGGCCATGCTGTTGACGGCGTTCGCTCCCATCGCGTCGCGCGTGTCGACGATGATGTGGACGATGGTCATCGGGCCTTCGTCGGTTTCGAGCACGCGGATGTCGAGATCGCGGAAACCGCCGCCGAACTTCAGGAGCAGCGGGTCCGTCTCGTCGCAGATCGCGCGGATCTCGTCCATGCGCTCATAGACCTTGAGGCGGACGTTCTCCGGGTCGCTGGCGCCGAGAAGCTGGATCTGGGCCGCCATGACTGGGCCGCTGCTGGAGGTGCGGAAGCCGCCGGTCGGGCGGCAGCGCTTCGCGGAGTTGCAGACGGCGGCGACGACGGAGGACTCCTCGGTCGCCATGGGAACGACCATCTCGCGGCCGTCGACGATCATGTTGGTGGCGATGCCCACCGGGATCGCCATGGAGGTGATCGCGTTCTCGACCAGCCGGTCGGCGAGCTCGATCTGGCCCTCGGCCGCGGCGGAAAGGCTGGCGATGGCCTCGTTTCCGAGATTCGCCTGTTGCGCCACGGCCTGAAGGCGGGCCTCCGGCGTCATCTTGTGAAGGCCTTCAATACGAGACGATCGGACGTCGCTCATCGTGTGTCCTGCTTTTTACTTGATCATGGAATGGGGGAGCCACAGCACGAGCTCCGGGAAGATCGCGCAGATCAGGATCCCGAGTGCCTGGAGGAGCATGAAGGGGATGATCGCGCGGTAGACGGTGCCCATGCCGATGCCGGCGGGCAGCACGCCCTTCATGTAGAAGAGCGTGTATCCGAAGGGCGGTGAGATGTAGGCCATCTGTGCCGAGACGAGGAACAGGATGCCGAACCACAGCCGGTCGAAATCGAGATAGTCGATCACCGGCAGGAACACCGGCACGCAGAGCAAAATGATGCCGATCTCGTCCAGGAACATGCCGAGGAAGAACAGCATGGCCAGCATGACGGCCAGAACGACCCAGCGGTTGGCCTCGAGATTCTGGATGAAGCCGAGCAGGAAATCCGCCCCGCCGGTGCCGGTGAAGATCGCGACGAAGGCACGCGCGCCGATGGTGATCCAGAGGATCATCGTCGTCACCTTGACCACGTCGAGGCCGACGCCGTGGATCAGCTCCCGGTCGAGGCGGCGTTCGATGAGCGCCGAAACGAAGGCCAGTGCCACGCCGACGGCCGCGGCCTCGGTCGGGGTGGCGATGCCCATGTAGATGGTTCCGAGCACGCCGACGATGATGAGCATGGGCAGCACCAGCGACTTGAGCGCGGCGATGCGCATGCCCCAGGTGATGTCCTCGATTTCCTCCGGGCGTGGCGCCACGGACGGGTTCAGCGTCGCGCGCACGACGATGTAGCCGATGTAGAGCGAGGCGAGCAGGAGGCCGGGAACGACGCCGGCGATGAACATCTGTCCGATGGAGGCCTGGGCCGTCACCGCGTAGACGATGGTGATCACCGACGGCGGGATCAGGATGCCGAGCGTGCCGCCGGCGCAGATCGTCCCGATGGCGAGTTCCGGGTGGTAGTTGCGCTTCAGCATGGAGGGAAGCGCGAGCATTCCCATGGCCGCGACGGCCGCGCCCACGATGCCCGTCATCGCGGCGATGATGGTGCAGATGGCGATGGTGCCGACGGCAAGGCCGCCGGGAAGCCTCCGCGACCAGAGCTCCATTGCCTTGTAGAGGCTTTCGATCACGCCCGAGCGTTGCAGGATGCTCGCCATCATCACGTAGAGCGGGATCGCGAGAAGCGATTCCGAGTGCATCGTGTCGAACAGGTTGAGCACGGTGACGGCAAGTGCCGCCTGTCCCCACAGCGTGATGGTGAAGAGCAGCGCGAGCGCGCCGAGGGTGAAGGCGAGCGGAACACCCGTCAGCAGAAGGCCGACGAGGCTTGCGAACATGATCGCGAGAACGAGCTCCGAGCTCATGGGCGAGCCTCCTCGTCAGACGGTCCGGTGAGCGTGGAGATCGCCTCGACGAGGGCCTGGGCGAAGAGCATGGCGAAGGCGAACGGCACGACGAACTTCATCCACCAGATCGGAGGGTTCCAGGCGGAGAAGCTGGTCTCCCCCAACTCGTAGGCATTGATCGCCAGCGGCCAGCTTACCTTTGCCAGGATGGCGGCGAAGATCGCCACGACGGCATAGGAGAAGATCTGCAGGACCTTGCGCGGCGCGCCCTTGACCCGTTCGCTGAGGATGTCGACGGAGACATGCCCGTGCATGTGCAACAGGTAGGGGCCGGCCAGCATGAAATGGGGGCCGAACACGAGCGTGCTTGCCTCCATGGCCCAGACCGTGGGCGCGTCGAAGGCGTAGCGCGCCACGACCTCGTAGAGCAGCATCGGCACCACGGCGAAGATGATCGCGGCGGCGAAGACGAAAAGGATCCGGTTGAGGCCGGTGACAAGGGCGCAGAGTGCTTTCATGGGGCTGCCGATTGGTCGCGAGGCGCGGCGAAAACGGACGGGCGGTGCCGGATGGCACCGCCCGTCGCATGTCGTTTGCGGATCAAAGGAGCGCGAGCGACTTCATGAAGGCGGTCTGGCTCTCGACGATCCTGGTCGCGAGCGGATCGCCCTTGGTCGCCTTGGACCAGGACTCGACCGCCTTGGCGCGGGCCTCGGCCACATCGCCCTGGTCCAGATGGATCACCTCGACGCCCTGCTCGCGGTACTTGTCGAGCACCTTGGTGTTCTCGACGAGAATGCGCTGGCGGAGCGAACCGGAGATCTCACGGGCCGCGACGGCGAGCGCCGCCTTGAAGCCGTCGGGCAGCGCCGCATAGGCCGCGTTGTTGGCCACGTAGCTGGTCGCGGTGGTCGGCTGGTGCACGCCCGGCAGGATGATGAACTTCGCCACTTCCGCGAGACCGGCCTCGTAGTTGGCCGTCAGGTCGCCACGGTCGGCGAAGTCGATCAGGCCCTTCTCGAGGCCCGAGTAGACCTCGGCGGTGGCCAGCGGCGTCACGGCGACGCCGAGGTCGCCCATGACGGCGGAGGCGAGGCCCACGAAGCGGCCCTTCTTGCCGGCCATGTCGGCGATCGTCTCGATCCGGACGGTCGAGTGCATCGGCTCCTCGCCATAGACGGTCGGGGCGATGTAGGTGAGGCCGGCCTTGCCATAGGCCTCACGGGCCATGTCGAGACCGCCGAGCTCGTAGAACCATGCCTCGTACTGGTCCGCCTCGGGGAAGCCGAAGGGAATGGTCGAGGTGAAGGCGAACGCGGGAATCTTGCCCGCCTCGTAGCCGTCGAAGGTCTTCATCATCTCGAAGGCGCCGGCACGCACCGCGTCGAACGCCTGGTTCGCGGGCACGAGCTGTCCGGCGGAGAACAGCTTGATCTCGAAGCGGCCGTCGGTCAGTTCGCCGACGCGCTCGACGAAGGCCTTCTCGAACTCGAACGGCGTGGTGCCGCCGTCCCAGAGCGCCTGCATGCGCCACTGGACGTTTTCCTGGGCGCGCGCGACGGCGGGCATGGCAAGCGTGGCAGCGCCACCAACGGCCGAGGCCGTCAGAAGGCGGCGGCGGGTCAATTCGGTCATGGGCATCCTCCCGGGGATTGTATGTTTGTAGACCAGCCCGAATTGTCATAAAACGTACTGGGACAATCAAGGGACAGTTTGGCGCGATTTGGCGATGACTGTCCCATTTATTTGGCTGGGACAGTCATCGTCAAGACTGCCGAGGTGCGCATGTCGAGAGTCGACAAAATCGTCCAGAATGTCAGCGGGTTGCTGTCGGCGGGCGCCTACAAGGCCGGCGAACGCCTGCCGTCCGTGCGCCAGGCCGCGCGCGAACATGGCGTGTCGAAGAACACCATGGCGGACGCCTATGACCGCCTGGTGGCGCAGGGGCTGCTCGAGGCGCGTGCTGGCTCCGGCTACTACGTGGCCCAGTTCCAGATCGTACGTCCCGCGCCCCAGGCGCCGCATGTGGCGGCGGCGGTGGACATCGTTTCCCTGCTGCGCGAACAGCTCGACCAGCACTACGAGGTGCGTCCCGGAGACGGTCGCCCGCCCGCCTTCTGGACGGAGGGGTCCGAGCTCAAGAGGTTCTTTTCCGGCTTCAAGACGGCCGAACCGGCCTCCGTCGATTTCGGTTACGGCAGTTCCTGGGGCTATGCGCCCCTGCGCGAGCGGTTGCGGATGCTGCTGCTTGAGCGCTCCATCTCCGTGCCGCCGGACGGTCTGCTGCTCACCCATGGCGTCAACCACGGGCTGGACCTGATCATCCGCCACCTGATCGAGCCCGGCGACACCGTGTTCGTGGATGATCCCGGCTACTATCCGCTGTTCGGCAAGCTGACCCTGGCCAAGGCGCATATGGTGGGCATCAGGCGCGGCCCGGACGGGCCGGATCTCGAGGATCTCGCGGCCAAGCTTGCCGTGCATCGGCCCAAGGTCTTCTTCACCCAGTCCCATGCGCACAACCCGACGGGCGGCACGCTGTCGCCGGCGGTGGCCTTCGGCCTCATGCAGCTTGCCGAGCGGTCCGGCTTCCTGATCGTGGAAAACGACGCGCTCGCGGATATCGTTCCCGCGACCCTTCCAAGGCTCGCCGCGCTCGACCAGCTTAACCGCGTTCTCTACGTGGGAACCTTCTCCAAGACGCTCTCGGCAAGCCTTCGCTGCGGTTTCGTCGCCGGTCACCCCTCCATCGTGGGGGCGCTGAGCAATCTCAAGATGCTGACGATGGTGGCGACCTCGGACTACGTGGAGCGTTTCGTCTTCAACCTCATCCAGGGCGGGCAGTACCTGCGCCATTTGCGGCGGCTCAAGGCGCGGGTGGAGGAGGCGCACAAGGCGTCCGGCGCGCAACTGGAGGCGGCCGGCCTCAAGGTCCGCCAGAGCGTGACGCCGGGCTTCTACCTCTGGGCTGAGTTCCCCGGTGACGTGGACGAACTGGAACTGTGCCGAAGGGCGGCGGAGCGCAGCATCTTTCTTGCGCCCGGCAGCGTGTTCTCCCCCGACCGGGGCGTGCGGGGGCCGGCGGCCATCCGCGTCAACGTCGCCTATGGCACCAACCCGGCCTTCATCGACTTCCTGCGCGAGCAGATCCGCTGAGGAGGGCGAGGTGGTGCGTTCCCCGCACACGCGGGGAGGATCAACGAAAACCGGCGCGGCGGTTTCCCGTCGCGCCGGTCTCCCAGGCTTGTGTCGGTCAGGCGGATGTGAAGGTCACGTCTCGTCCGCGCTGTCCTTCAGCCGGTAGCGGAAGTCGCAGTGGCTGGCGCCCTTCATGATGGTCTGGGTGCGGGTCAGTTCCATCTTCGGATTGTAGCCGATGCAGAAGTCGCCATCGCGGTTGCACGAGAGCAGATGCCCGATGTCGCCGAGACCCATGTCCTTGTAGATCTCCGAGTAGCGGCAGCGGGTGATGTTGAACTCCAGCCGGTCGGGGCTCTCCTCGATCACGTCCATCTCCAGCGCGCCGTCCATCTTCCACAGCGGCAGCAGGTCGGCGAAATCCTTGAGGTCCGGCTCGTGGTCCTCCTTGGCGCGGAATTCCTTGCCCTGGGCAATGGCCGAGTTCGACACCGCCTCGCCGATCACGGCTTCCGCCTCCGTGCGCCCGTGGCGCTCCACGAGCACGTCGAACACGCACTTGAGGATCTGCGCCTCGATGCGGCGCTTCTCGAGCATCGGCAGCGGTGCGGGGGTGGAGGGGGACGCGGTCTGTGTCATGATATTCCTGTCCTTCTCGCATCTGGGCGCCGCTGGACGCGGGCACCTGGCGCGTTTCGGGTGGCGGGGTGGCACCGGCGCGTCACGCGCCGGCGACATGACCTCCCAGATAGGCATCGGCGACCCGGCTGTCATTGGCCAGTTCGCTGGCGGTGCCTTCCATCAGGATGCGTCCGCCCTCGATGACCGCGGCGCGGTCGGCGATCCGCAGCGCCGCCTTGGCGTTCTGCTCCACGATTAGGATCGCGTAGCCTTCCGAGCGGATCTTTTCCACCAGGTCGAAGATGAAGCGCACGAGCAGCGGGGCAAGACCCAGCGACGGCTCGTCGAGCAGCAGCACCTTGGGCTTGCGCATCAGCGCGCGCCCGATGCACAGCATCTGCTGTTCTCCGCCCGAAAGCGAGCCCGCGCCCTGGCGCAGCCGCTCCTTGAGCTTGGGGAACAGCGTCAGCACGTGGTCGAGTTCCGCCGTGCCGAGCGGCCCGCCGCCGATGGTCAGGTTCTCCAGCACGCTCATGTTGGAGAAGATCTGCCGTCCCTCGGGAGCCTGCAGGATGCCCTTGTCGACGATCTGGTGGCTCTTCAGCCCGACGATGTTCCGCCCCTCGTAGCGGATCTCGCCGCCCGTCGGCTGGTAGATGCCGGAGATGCAGCGCATCAGGCTGGTCTTGCCGACGCCGTTGGCTCCCAGGATCGCCAGGATCCCCTTGTCGGGAAGCGAGAGGGTGATGTCGTGCAGGATGTCCTGGACGCCAATCCTGAGCGACAGGTTTTCGATATCGAGAACGTTCACGCGTCCACTCCCAGATAGGCTTCGAGAACCTCCGGCGTTTGGCGCACCACGGCCGGCTCCGCGTCGGCGATCTTGCTGCCCGAGGCCAGCACGACGATGCGTTCGCAGATGCTCATGACGAGGCCCATGTCGTGTTCGACGAGCATGACCGTCAGCCCTTCCGAGTGGAGCGTGCGGATGAAGTCCGCAAGCTCCGCCGTCTCGCTGTCGTTGAGGCCCGCCGCCGGTTCGTCGAGGATCAGCAGGTCCGGCTTCATGGCGAGCGCCCGGGCGATCTCTAGATACTTGCGCTTGCCGTAGGCGAGGTTGGCGGCCAGTTCGTTGGCCTGTTCGGTCAGGCCGACCTTTTCCAGCGCCTCCCAGCTTCGCTCGGAGATGTCCTTCGCCCGCGACGAGCCGGACAGGATGGCCTGCAGCGGTCCCTGTCCGATGGCGCCCACCGCGCCGACCGACACGTTGTCGAAGACCGTCATGTTGGGAAACACGCGCAGGTTCTGGAACGTGCGCGAGATGCCCAGATGCGCGATCGCCGAGGGCTTCAGGCCGCTGATCTGCTTGCCGCGATAGCGGATCTCGCCGGAGGAGACCGGCGTGAAGCCGGAGATCAGGTTGAAGAGCGTGGTCTTTCCCGCACCGTTGGGACCGATGAGGCCGACGAGTTCTCCCTCGCCGACATGCGTGGTCACCTCGTTGACGGCCATCAGGCCGCCGAAGCGCCGGGACACGTTCTCGATTTCAAGCATGGCGCTCATTTCCAGCCCACCTTCTGCTTGTCCGGAGCGTTCTGCCAGGCGCCGTTCATCTGGCGGCGGATGAAGTTGAGCGCGGGCACCTCGCCGAACAGCCCCTTGGGCAGGAACAGGATCGAGCAGAACAGGACGACGCCGACGATGATGTTGCGGATGTCGCCGACCGAGCGCAGTGCCTCGGGCAGCAGGATCAGCAGCAGAGCGCCGATGATGGCTCCGGGGATGGACCCGAGACCGCCGACCACGACCATGGCCAGGATGAGGATGGATTCGGCGAAGTCGAAGTCCACGGGCGAGATGTAGCCGGTCGTGTAGGCCCACAGCGCGCCGGCGATGCCCGCGAAGAACGAGGAGATCATGAAGGCTTCCACCTTCAGCCGCACCGTGTCGATGCCCATGGCATCGGCGCACTGGTCGTCCTCGCGCAGGCTGCGCAACGCGTTGCCGTAGTAGGAGTGGCTGAGCCGGTGGATCATCCAGATCGACACCGCGACGATGGTCGCGACGACGAAATAGGTGCCCGTCTCGCTCTCGATCTCGAAGCCGAACAGGTCGATACCCGAAAACAGGATGACGCCGTTCGGTCCCTTGGTGACGTCGACCCAGTTCTGCAGCACCAGATAGATCATCTGGCCGATGCCGAGTGTCGCGACGGCGAAGTAGATGCTCACCAGACGCATGGTCGGCAGCGCGACCACGAAGGCGACGGCGGCCGCGCCAAGTCCGGCCAGCGGCAGGCCGATGGTGAAGCCAATGCCGTAGTCGGCGCCTGCGAGCGCGGCGATATAGGCGCCGATGCCGTAGAAGGCGGCATGGCCCAGATGCAGCAGGCCGGCGATGCCCGTCACGAGCTGCAGCGAGACCGCCAGCAGCGAGAAGATCAGGGCAAGTGTCGCGATCTGGTAGAGATAGCCTTGGCCGAGAGTGGCGAGCACGGCGGGGATCGCGGCGAAGACGACGGCGAGGATGGCGAGCTTCAGGAGTGCCGAGCGGACCCTGCCGGAACGGTTAGCGGTATCAGACACGCTCCCTCCTTGCCCCGAAGAGGCCCTGCGGGAAGAAGATCAGGGTGACGATGAGGAACAGGTAGGCGACCATGTCCGCCCAGACGGAGGAGACGAAGGTCGTCGACATGCTCTCGGCCACGCCGAGGATGAGAGCCGAGATCACCGCGCCCGGGATCGAGCTCAGCCCGCCCATGACCATGGCGACGAAGGCCTTGATGCCGGGGATGAAGCCCATGGCCGGGAACACGGCGCCGTAGTAGAGCCCGACCAGGATGCCCGCCAGCGCGCCCATCATCGAACCGATGAGGAAGGTGACGACGATCGTGCGGTCGGTGTTGATGCCCACGTATTTCGCGCCCAGCGGGTTGTTGGACACGGCGCGGATCGACAGGCCGATGGCGGAGTAGCGCAGCAGGTACTGCAATCCGCCCAGCATCAGGACCGACACGACGAAGATGATGATGTCGCCGTTGACGATGGTGATCGGGCCGAGCTCGATTGGCTTGTTGATGAGGTAGGCGATGTCGATGGTCTGGAACTCGGAGCCGAAAAGCAGCTCCATCGCCTCGCGGGCGATGATCGACATGGCCAGCGAGGACATCAGCGTCGCCTCGCGCATGGCGCGGGACTTGAGCGATGCCTCGTCGGAGAATCTTCGAAATGGCCGGAACGCGAGCCGCTCCAGCCCGAAGCCGGCGATCGCGCCGGCTGCAAGGACGATGAACACGACGATGAGGAACGGCGGGCCGAAGGCCGCGATCGCCATGATGCCGGCGAAGGCGCCGATCGTGTAGACCTCGCCATGGGCGAAGTTGACGACGTTCAGCACGCCGAAGATGAGCGTGAAACCGATGGCCATCAGGGCATAGACCATGCCGAGGGATATGCCGATCGTCAGCTGCTGGAGATAGTAGGGGTCGAGCACGTTGATCTGTCCTGGCAGTCAGGGGCGCGGATGGGGCCGCAAGGCGTCAGGGAACGGATCCCGGCGGCCCGCGAGAGGTCGCCGGGATCCCTTGGCATTATTCGACCGGGACGAAGGTGCCGTCCTTGACGGTGGCCTTGGTGAGCTGCTTCAGCGCCTCGCCATTCTCGTCGAAGGAGGTGACACCCGTCACGCCCGGGAAGTCCTTGGTGGCGGCGAGCGCATCGCGCACGCTCTCGCGGGTGGCGTCGGGACCGGCGGCCGCGACGGCCTCGAGCATGATGTTGACCGCGTCATAGGCCTGGGCCGGGAACTGGCCGGGCTCGGCTCCGTCGCGGGCGGCCTTCCACTCCTCGACGAAGATCTTCACGTTCTCGGCGTCGGAGTTCGGCAGGAAGGTCGCCGTGAGGAACAGGCCCTCGGCGGCCGGACCGGCAAGCTCGACGAGCTTCTGGTTGTAGGCGGCCGAGGTCGAGTGGACGGGGATGTCCACGCCGAGCTGCTGCATCTGCTTCATGAACTGAGCGCCGTCCTCATAGAAGAAGCCGGTGTAGATCGCATCGGGTTCCGCGCGCTCGATCTTGGTGATGAGCGAGCGGAAGTCGGGCAGGCCGCGGTTGAAGAACTCGGTGAAGACCACCTCGCCGCCATTGGCCTCGACCTTCTCGGCGAAGTCCTTGACCACCGACTGGCCCCAGTCGGTCTGCTCGGCGATCACGGCGATCTTCTTGTAGCCCTTGTCGTTCATCCAGTCGGCGTTGAAGACGCCTTCCTGGGCCTGGGTGGTGATGTTGCGGAACTGCCACTCGGAGATCTTGGCGTAGTCCGGGTGCGAGGCGGTCTGGCTGAGCTGCGCCATGCCGGCCTTCTTGTAGACCTGCGCGGCGGCCATCGAAACGGTCGAGGTGAAGTCGCCGAGCACGGCCACGATGCGGTCGTCGTCGACGAACTTGCGGGCGATCGCGATGCCTTCCTTGGCGTCGGAGCGCGAGTCCTCGAAGATGATCTCGACCGGCACGGACAGCTTGCCGGAGGCATTGAAGTCCTTCAGCGCGATTTCGGCGGCGGTCTTGAAGTCCTGGCCGTACTGGGCGGTGTTGCCCGTCAGCGGAAGCTGGTAGCCGAGATAGACGGCATCCTGCGCGCTTGCCGTAACGGGAAGGGCGGCGATGCCGGCGGCGGCGGCAACAAGGCCGAGCCAGGTTCTGCGTGTCATGCTCATGGAACGATCTCCTTGTGATGGCGGGAAGGGGCGCCTTCCCGTCTGATCCGTAAGTGTCGGCCGGGCTGCGCCAGCAACCGGCCCGGGTGTCAGTCGGCGGCCTGACCGGGCTCGACCCTCAGCAGGCAGCAGCCCGTCTTGCCCTTGGTCCAGGTCTCGCCCTTGAAGGTGAAGCCGGCCTCGGTGAACAGCCCGCCGTCGATGGCGCCGGCGGCCTTGCACAGGTGCTCCAGGTCCTCGTCGTTCCGCCCGTCGGCGGCCCAGGTGTCCTTCAGCGGACAGCGATGGAACTGGATCTCCATGCTTTCATCGTCACATTTGCGGATCTCGGGTGCAAACATCTGCGGCGCGCAGGGAATGCCGCCGATGAAGGCCTCCTTCAGTCCGGGCAGGTTGTCCGGGCCGAGATGCGCGAACTTGCCGCCCATGTCCTTGCCCAGCCTGCGGGTGGATTCGCCGATCAGTTCGACGGCGCGTTCCGCGCCAAAGGCCTCGCGCAGCACGTCGAACATGTGCGCATAGGCACGTGCCCGCATGGCGTAGGCGCCCTTCAGCATCTCGAGGGTGATCTCGGGCTCGTCCGCGGGTGTCTTCGTGGTGTCCTGGGTCATGGCTTGAGTCCTTTCCGGATCCTTGGCTTGATGGGGTCAGTCACGCGTGTCGCGCCAGCGGTAGTAGGGCAGGAACACCGGCAGGGCGAGCCGGGTCACCAGATCGTGCATGGGGATGGGCTTCGGCTCGGAAAGCGGCAGCGCGAGCTCCTCGAGAGGCCTGCCGGCGATGGCTCCGGCCAACTCGCGTCCAAGCGAGATCGAGAGCGCCACGCCGCGTCCGTTGCAGCCGGCCCAGCACCAGAAGTCCGGCCCGAGCCGGGTGATGAAGGGGAAGCGGTCCTCGGTCATGCCGATGAACCCGTTCCACACATAGTCGAATGTCGGCGTGCCGAGGGCGGGGAAGGCCTCCGCAAGGCGCTTGCCGACCAGGGCCTTCAGCCGTTCCGGGCCGTTCACGGGGACGGCGAGCGCGCCGCCCGCGACGAGCCGGTTGCGCTTGTCATAGCGGAAGAAGCGCAGGTCGCCGTGAGTGTCGGACACGGCCTGCCGGCCCGGCACGATCGTTTCGCGCTGGGCATCGGTAAGCGGGGCCGTGGCCATCTGCCACGACAGCACCGGAACGAGGGAGCGCGCCACGGTCGGCGCCAGCTTGCGCTCGTGAAAGCCGGTGTAGGCATTGGTGGCGAGCATTACCGAGCGCGCGACGAGAACCGCGCCGGACGCGGTGACGAGATGCCACTTGCCGTCCTTGCGTTCGACGGAGGCAACGGGGCTGTTCTCATGGATCGTCACGCCACGGGCCTCGCAGGCCCCGGCGAGGCCGCGCGCGAGCGCGAGCGGATTGATATGGCCGCCGGTCGCATTGTACATGCCGCCGAACCATTGTTCGGATCCAAGCAGCCGCGCGGCTTCCTCGCGGTCCACGAGCCGGGCCGGAGCGCCGCGTTTCGACCAGGCCTCGACACGCTTTTCCGACAGCGTCATGCGGCTGGCGCGATGGGCGGGCTGGAACCAGCCGGTCTGTTCGCCCTCGCAGTCGATGTCTTCCGCCCGTGCCGTATCGAACAGATAGGCGGCGCTGTCGCGGATGAGACCGACAAAGCGCTCGCCGACATCGCCGAAGCGGGCCTCGATGGCGTCGGGCTCCGCCGCTGTNATGGTCGGGATCACCTGGCCGTTGTTGCGCCCGGATCCCCCGAAGCCGACGGCCGCCCCCTCGAGCACCGTCACCCGGATGCCCTCGCGGGCGAGGTGAAGCGCGGTGGACAGGCCCGAGAAACCGCCGCCGATCACCGCGACGTCGGTCTCCGCCTGTCCGGCCAGCGCGGCGGCGGGCGTGCGGTCAGGGGCGGTGGCTGCCCACAGCGAGGAGGAGATCTGGTTGGCGAAGGTCATGCAGGGTGTCCGGTAAGACGGGTGAATGGGGCGACGGGAGCGGTCCTAGGGAGCGCTCTGGAGCGGTGCGGTTTCCAGGGGCAGCTTCGCGCTGCGCTTGATCTGTTCCATGGAGAAGCAGGAGGTGACATCGTTCAGTTCGATGAGGTTGATGAACTTCTTGTAGAAGGCGTCGTAGGAGGCGTTGTTTCTGGTGACGACCTTGAGGATGTAGTCGTATTCNCCCGCCAGCCGGTTGACTTCGACGATCTCGGGAAACAGGGTCACGACATCGTTGAATTTCTCGAGCCATGCCGTGTTGTGCTGGTTGGTTCGTACCATCACAAACACCGTGAGATCGAGGCCGATCTTGCTTTGATTCAAGAGTGTTACGCGGCCATCGATATACCCCTCACGCTCCATTTTCTGCAGCCGGCGCCAGCAGGGGGTCGAGGAGAGCCCGACCCGTTCCGAAATCTGGGCTACTGATAGGCTAGCATCATCCTGTATGACAGAAAGTATTTTTCTATCGAACTCGTCAATTTGCATCTTTCATACCTCTGGAAGCGTTTTTATGGGTATGTTCATTCTATAGCAGGTTGCTATCTTGGGCCGAAGGAGAATGTGCCTTCTAACCGTCGGAGCCAGTCGGAAGGCCCTTGCGTGCCGTGCATCGCGGTCTTTTTGCCGGATTTGTGAGCATGACACGGATTTGATCAGATTGTGAAAAGCTGCAGTCGGCCGCAAGGGGGCGCGCGCGAGGTCGCGACGAGCAGCGCCGCTGCCGGTCACGAGAACGGGTGGCCGGCCTGAATCAATGGCAATGAGATGTCGCGGGCGTGGGGGAGGGGCATCGTGAGGGCGCGCGACGGAGGCTTCCTCCGCCGCGCCGTGAGGGTCAGTCGTAGTCCATCTCGATCAGGCGTCCGTCGCGGGCGAATTCGGCTTCGAACAGGCGTCCGTCGGCGCTGCGGCCCTCGATCTCGATGTGATCGCGATCGTCCAGCTCGACCTTGTGAAACATGGCGTCCGCGGGATAGCTGGCGTTGTCGCGCACCGCGGCCGGAATGAGGCTCACGACGGCGGACGGGGAAAAGCCCTGCCGGTCGCGCGCCTCGATCTCCTCGACGCTGCCGTCCCCTTCCAGCTCGACTTCCACGCGCGTGCCACCAGGCAGGCGGCCGTCGATGGTCGTGCCGTGATGGCGTTCCCGCTTGGGGTGAATCGAGGTGTCACTCAGTCCGAGCGTCCTGATGACGCTTTCCGTATCGGCATTCTGTGCGAAGGCCGGCTGAACGAGTGTGAGCGTGGCGAGAAGGGCAAGCGGAAGGTGTCGCATGGGCATCTCCATCGTGCGGGTCGCGGGGCGTTGTGCCCGCTTGCCGCATATGGGGTGCCTTGCGCGATTTGCACGCGGGTCGCGAAAGGGGGCTACCCGCGTGCGCTGCGCCTGGCATCGCGCGGCGACAGGCCGAAGGCGCGCTTGAAGGCGGTGGCGAAATTGGCCGGGCTCGAGTAGCCCGCGCGATGGGCTGCCTCCGCGACGCTGACGCCCTCGCGCTCCAGCAGATGGCGCGCGCGCAACAGGCTGGCGCGGCGTATGTGATCCGAGACCGACACGCCGTGCCCGAGCCGGAACAGGCGCTGCAGGCTCGACACGCTCATGCCGCACTGGCGCGCGATCCGCTCGACCGTCGGCGCCTCTCCCGCACTTGCCGCGATCGTGTCCTCGACAAGCTGCAGCCGGCGCTGGTCCGAGGGCGAGAGCGTGGGGTGGGCATGACTGCCCCCGCGCTCGCCGAGAGCGGAAAAGGCCTCGCCGAGCAGGTCGAGGGCCCGGCTTTCCAGATAGAGGTGCTCGGGGTAGCAGGGGCTGCGCGGGGAGTGGAGCATCTGTTCGGCGATGGCCACGAAGGCGGGACTCGCGACCCACTCGAAGCGGGCGAGATGGGTGGCGCAGAACTCGGCCACCACATTGCGCTCCAGCGAGCCGTCGAAGCCGCAATCGGCAACCCATTCGGGCGAGCAGGTGACGACCACCTTGCGCATTCGCTCGCCCTTGCGCGCCCGGCGCACGAAGCGGTCGGCCCTCGCGCGTGAAACCATGACGCCGCGCACCGGGCCGTCCTGCTTGCGGCCGACCTCGAGCGGCACGCCGCCGATGCTCGCGTCCACGTCCCCTTCCAGGAAAACCATGACGGTGAGGCCCGCCGGCTGTTCGATCGCGGTGGTCAGGTCCTGAAGCGTCGTCGTGTCCGAGGTATGCACGCTCAGGCCCGGGCGCAGCCGCACCATTCGATGGTCGCCGCGCAGCACCGCCTTGCGTGCGAAAGCCAGTGGTCGCACCACCTTGAAGTCCGGGCCGGTCAGCACCGACTGCGCCTTCAGGTCCGCCGCGAGGATGTCCTCGCCCTTGAAATCGACGCTGCCTTCCACCCGTTGCGGGCCTCCGTTCATGAGCCGTGTGCGGCGCAAACGTGTTTGACGCCTGCGCAAAGAAACGGCTCTGGCACAAACCTTTCCGTTCTCCTAACAAACATGACTATATCCATCAAGTTTTCGCGTGGCGGCCCGGCTGCCGCGCGCACAAGGGGCTCAAGATGTCACACACCGCGTACCGTTCCCGCCCGTCCGGCGCCACCCTGGCCCGGCTGGCGGGTCTCCTTCTCGCCTCGGCCGTGCCGGCCGTGTGGGGCGTGTCGCCGGCCATGGCGCAGGACGGGGACACGGTGCTTCTGGATCGCATCACGCTCGAGGGCGCGAGCTATGAGACGGATGACTCCGACAGCTACACCTCGGGGCTGGTGAGTGTCGGCGAGAAGGACGTTCTCTCGGTGCGCGAGATCCCGCAGTCCACGTCGGTTCTGACCCGCGAGCGCATCGAGGACGGCGGCTACACTTCGCTCGACACCGCCCTGCGCGACACGCCGGGCATCGTCGTTCTCAACAATGACAATGGTCGCTCCAGCCTGTTCTCGCGCGGCTTCGAGTTCGATTCCCTGTACTTCAACGGTCTGTCCGCGCCCCTTTCGAGCGTCTATGGCACACAGCCCGATCTCGCGATCGTGGATCACATCGAGATCCTGCGCGGGCCGTCCGGCCTGTTCGGGGGCAACGGGGAACCGGCCGGCGCCATCAACATGCGCCTGAAGCAGGCCAAGCGCGATTTCGAGGCGCGCTTCGAGGGCGCCTTCGGGTCATGGGCCCACAAGCGCGGCGAGGTCGATATCACCGGACCGCTCAATGAATCGGGCTCCGTGCGCGGTCGTTTCGTCGGTGTCCTGCAGGACGAGGACGGCTTCGTCGACGAGACGAAGAACGGCGTCGGCGTTGCCTACGGCACGATCCAGGCGGACATCGGCACCAACACCACGGCGACGCTTTCGATCAATCATCAGGCCCGCGACATCAATCCCTTCAACGGTCTTCCGACCCTGCAGGACGGAACGCTGCTCGATCTCCCCCGCTCCACCTTCACCGGGCAGGACTGGAACGACTTCAACAACAGCGTCACGGACTACATCGCGGAGCTGGAGCACAAGTTCGAGGACGGCGGTCACGCAAAGCTCTCCGCCCGCTACCAGCACACGGACGTCGACTTCCTCTATGCCTGGGCCAACGGCTATGCGGCGCCGAACGGCGACATCATCTCCGGTGGCGGCGACACGGACGACACGCGCTGGCTCGCCCGCGACTACAGCTATGATTCCGTCGCCGTCGATGCCCACGTGAGCAAGCCGTTCGAGCTTTTCGGTCAGGAGCACAACGTCATTGTCGGCGCCGACTACCAGAGTTTCGACAGCACCCTGCGCCAGGGAGCCGGCACGATCACCGGCGACCAGAACATCTACAACTGGAATTCGGGTCTTGCCCGCCCGGTGGTGAACTACACCACCCAGACCGGCATCAAGACCGACAAGTTCGGCCTCTACGGCCAGCTTCGCGTCAAGCCGTTCGAGCGCCTGACCCTCATCGGCGGCGGTCGGCTGAGCTGGTACGACGCGACGACCACGAACCTTTTGAGCGGCGCCGTCACCAACCGGCAGACCATCAACGCCAAGGTCACGCCCTACGCGGGTGCCGTGTTCGACCTGACGGAGTGGCTGTCCGCCTACTCCAGCTACACGGAGATCTTTCAGCCGCAGACCGAGACCGACATCTCCGGAACGGTGCTCGATCCGCGCGAGGGGCGTCAGGTCGAGGCCGGTCTGAAGGCGGAGTTCTTCGACGGAAACGTCAACGCGTCCATGGCCTATTTCAACCTGCGCGACGTCAACCGCGCGGTGGCGGATCCGGGCAATCCCGGCGTTTCCATCGCCCAGGGCGAGGTCGAGGTGCAGGGCTTCGAGATCGAGGCCTCCGGAACGGTGCTCCCGGGCTGGGAGATCTCCGGCGGATACACCTTCACCGACAGCCAGTATCTGAACGGCGGCTCGGCGGGGCAGGTGTTCAGCACCTATACGCCCAAGCACATGCTTCAGCTTTGGACCAAATACACCTTCGACGAGCGCTTCGACCGGCTGAACGGCCTGTTCGTCGGTGGTGGGCTGACAGCCTTCAGCTCCTTCTCCAGCGTGTCGCGGGGGATCACCATCGAGGCGCCGGGCTATATCACCGCCGACCTCATGGCGGGCTACAAGCTCAACGACAACCTGACGGCCACGCTGAACATCAACAACGTCTTCGACAAGAAGTACTACTCCCGTGTCGGCGGCAACTCGGTGTTCAACTTCTACGGCGAGCCGCGCTCCGCGCAGTTCCGCCTGTCCGCCAAGTTCTGACACGAGACCCCAGGGAGGGGAGGCTGTCGGGCCTTCCCTCCCGTCCTGATTGCCATGACGCAACGCGGATGTCGCAAGGGGCCGGAACCGGTCCGAAGCTGTCCGCCCACGGAACGCGCAGGAACCCAGAATGCCCGCCTTGCACACCACCGTTTCCACCGGCAACGCCTCCCGCTACCTGCAGCAGCTCTGCAAGCATTTCGCGCACAAGGTGCCCGTCACCTATGACGAGCGTGAAGCGGAGGTCGCCTTTCCCTTTGGCGAGTGCCGCATGTGGGCAAACGAGACGGACCTGCGTATCGAATGCGCGTCCGACAGCGAGGAAACGCTGAAGCGCACGCACTTTGTCGTTCATGACCATCTGGAGCGTTTCGCCTGGCGCGAGAAACCCGAGATCGTCTGGCAGGAGCTTTCCCGCGAATGACCCTTCGCACGTGTCTTCTCGGCATCGCCGCCGCCGTCGGCGTTCTGGCGGCGCCGGCCTGTGCCGCTCCCGAGGCCGCATCCGCGCAAACCGCGTCCTCGGACGCGGTCCGGCCTGTCGTTGTCCCCGGTGCGCGCGAGATCCCCTTCGTGTCCTCCGTGACCGGCACGCCGATGCGCCTGCTGGTCTGGCAACCGTCTCGTCCAGCGCCGCCGCAGGGGTATCCCCTGCTTCTCGCCTTCGACGGCGACGACACATTCGCCCTTCTGGTCGACACGTATCGTTCCATTGGCGGGGCCTCCCTGCGCGCTGGTGCCGCACCGCTTGCCATTGCCGCCATTGCCTATGGCGAAGGCGCGGGCGGCGAGCGGGACCGCATCCGCGACATGACACCGGCAATCGTCGCCAGCGACATGCCGGATCGGCCGAACGGAAAGCCCTGGCCAGAAACCGGGGGAGGCGACCGCTTTCTCGAGATGGTGGAGCGGGAGGTGAAGCCGCTGCTTGCTTCTGCCCTTCCTCTCGATCCCGGTCGCCAGACGCTGTTCGGGCACTCGCTCGGCGGGCTGATGGTCCTGCATCGCCTTTCGACGAAGCCCGACGCCTTCGACTGCTACGCGGCCAGCAGCGCCTCGCTGTGGGCCGGAGGCGGGCGCATGGTGACGGTGCTCGCCGATTTCCTCGACAAGTCCGCGCCGATGGACCCCCGTCCGCGTCTCATCCTGTCCGTCGGGGACGCCGAGGAGGACCTCGGGCCTTGGGATGCCGGCGTTCCGGGAATGGACATCGAGGCCCGCAGACGCTGGATCAAGGGCAATGCGATGGTGAGCCGTGCCCGCGATCTTGCCGCAATCGTGCGGGAAAAGGGCTCAGCAAAGCTCGACTTCGTCTTTCGCGAATATCCCGGGCGCAGCCATCAGCCAGCCAAGATCATCGCGTCCCTCGATGCCGTCGGGGAGGCCGTTTCCTGTGGTGCGCCCTCCCGCCCGGCGCCGTCACGCTGACCTTTTTCCTCCACCGCCGGAGATGCTCATGTCGAAGATTTCAAACCGCCTTCCGCGCCGTCTTGCCCTTGCCGCCCTGTCCGGCGTGCTGCTTGCCGGAACGGTGAGCCTTGCGCCGTCCGCACACGCTGAACCGGTCGAGATTCGCGATGCACGCGGTCCCGTTACGGTTCCCGCCAGGCCGGAACGCATTGTCGTCTACGATCTCGCGGCCCTCGACACGCTCGACGCCCTTGGCGTGACACCGGCCGGTGTCCCGGAGGGGGTGAAACCCGCCTATCTCGAAGGGTACAACGATGCCGGTATCGCCAAGGTCGGAACGCTGTTCGAGCCGGACCTCGAGGCCCTGCTGGTCGAGGCGCCGGACGTCGTGGTGATCGGCGGACGCTCGGCCGCAAAACGGGATGAACTCGCCGCGATCGCGCCGACGGTCGACATGACCGTCGACACCTCCGACTTCCTTCCAAGCGCGGAGGCGCGCATCCGTGCGCTTGCCACCCTGGTCGGAAAGCAGGACCTTGCCGAGGCGAAACTGGCGGAGATCGAGGAAGCCACGCGAAAGCTGCAGGCAAGGGCTGCCGATATGGGCACCGCGCTGGTGATCCTGACAACGGGAGGGCGCATGAGCGCCTATGGTCCCGGCTCGCGCTTCGGCATCCTGCACACCGCCTTCGGTCTCGCGCCGGCGGCCTCCGACCTGGATGTGGCCACCCATGGCCAGGCGGTCTCCTACGAGTTCCTGCTCAAGACCGATCCCGACTGGCTTTTCGTGATTGATCGCGACGCGGCGATCGGTCAGAAGGGCGAGGCGGCGGCGGCGATGCTCGACAACGAGATCGTCCGCCGCACCAGCGCGTGGAAGAACGGTCGCGTCGTCTATCTCGATCCCGGCATCTGGTACCTGAGCGGTGGTGGCCTGACCTCGCTCAAGGCCATGGTCGACGAGGTGTCCGCCGCGCTCGCCACCGAAAACTGATCCCGGGAACCCGGACCTGAAACAGGAAGGTTGTGCGGTCCCCGGGGACCGCCCACTCCATGCCAGACGTCGAACGACTGCCCTCCCGTCACATCGGAACCGGTGCACTGGTGCTGGCGCTGCTCGCGCTGGCCAGCCTTTTCGTGGGCGTCGTGGACGTGAACCCGGCCAGACTGCTCGACGCGGCAACCCGCGACGAGGCACTGGCGGCGCTGGTCGAGACCCGTATTCCCCGCACGCTGGCGCTGCTTCTCTGCGGCGCGAGCCTCGCGGTCGCCGGCGTCATCATGCAGATCCTCGCCCGCAACCGTTTCGTCGAACCCTCCACGGCCGGCACCATCGAGGCCGCAGGCCTTGGAATGCTGGTCATGCTGCTGCTTTTCCCCGGTGCGCCGGTGGTGGTGAAGTCACTCGTCGCGGCCCTTTTCGCCCTTGCCGGAACGGGGCTCTTCCTGCGGCTTCTGCGGCACGTGCCGCCGCATTCACCGCTTCTCGTTCCGCTGACCGGGATCATGCTCGGGGCGGTGCTTGGTTCCACGACCGCGTGGCTGGCCTACCGTTTCGACATGATGCAGGCGCTGGGCGCCTGGCGGAACGGTGACTTTTCCCTCGTGATCGCAGGGCGTTACGAACTCCTGTGGGGCGCCGGGGTTCTGGGCGGGCTCGCCTATTTCGCGGCCGACCGCTTCACCATCGCCGGCCTTGGCGAGGATATGAGCCGCAATCTCGGCCTCGACCACAAAAGCACGGTGGCGCTTGGCCTGACCATCGTGGCGCTCGTGTCCGCACTGGTGGTGAGCACGGTCGGCTCCATCCCCTTCCTCGGGCTTGTGGTGCCCAATCTCGTTGCCCGCGTGCTGGGCGACAACCTGCGCCAGACGCTGCCCGTCATCGCGATGACGGGAGCGGGGCTCGTTCTGGCCTGCGATATCGTCGGGCGGATCGTCGTCGCGCCCTACGAGATCCCCGTCGGCACGGTCTTCGGTGTCGTGGGCAGCGGGCTGTTCCTGTTTCTCCTGCTGAGGTGGACGTCCGATGCGGCATGAAGCGGCTCCGTTCCGGTCCTGGCGGCCAGGCCCGCGCATGGTTCTCCTCCTGCTCGCCCTGGCGACACTGGCGGTCGCGGTCGCTTTCCTGACCGTGGGGCTGCGCGGCCCCGTCGATCTCGTGCTGATGCTGCGCGGGCGCAGGCTCGCCGCGATCTGCGTGGTCGCGGTGGCGACAGCGGTCTCGACCGTGATCTTCCAGACGATTGCCGGAAACCGTCTGCTGACCCCGTCGATCATGGGGTTCGACGCGCTTTATGCCCTGGTGCAGACGGCTCTGGTCTTCGCCTTCGGCAGCCTGTGGCTGCTGGATGTGAACCCGCGCCTGCTGTTCTTCCTCGAGGCGGGCATGATGGTCGCCTTCGCGCTGGCGCTCTATCGCTGGCTGTTCCTGGGGCGTGGCCGCAGCCTGCACCTCATGCTGCTGGTCGGGGNGGTTCTCGGGTTGCTGTTTCGAAGCATCACCAACCTGCTTCAGCGCATGATCGATCCGAACGAATTCGTCGTGCTGCAGGAGCGCCTTTTCGCCAGTTTCAATGGGGTTGCCCTCGATCTTCTGGCGATTTCCGCCGCCGTTCTGGCCGTCGTGCTCGTGGTGGTCTGGCGGATGCGCGACACGCTCGACGTGCTTCTTCTGGGGCGCGACCAGGCCATCGGGCTGGGCGTCGATCACCGCCGGACGGTCTCGCTGGTGCTGCTGCTCGTCGCGTTGCAGGTGGCGGTCGCGACCGCGCTTGTCGGCCCGCTGAACGGGTTCGAGCCGATCAGCTTCTTCGGTCTTCTGGTCGCGACGCTCGCCCATGCGGTCCTGCCCGGCTTCCGGCATCGCCATCTTCTGCCCGCGGCGGCGATGCTCGGGATCCTGGTTCTCGCCGGGGGGCAGCTTCTGCTCGAGCAGCTTCTGGGGCTGGGCTCGACGGTCGGGATCGTCACCGAGTTCGCCGGCGGAATTGTCTTCATTATCATGCTGTTGAAAGGCATCGCGCGATGATCGGGATCGAGGCGGTCAGCAAGGGATACGGCGGAAATCTCGTCGTCGACGACGTGAGCCTGACGATCCCGAGGGGCCGGCTTACCGGCATCATCGGGCCGAACGGCGCCGGAAAATCGACACTGCTCGGCATCATGGCGCGCCTGCTCGAGGCCGACCGCGGACACGTAACCGTTGACGGGCTGGACGTGCGGGATACCCCCGGCCGCGACCTGGCCAGGCGGCTTTCGGTTCTCAAGCAGGACAACGCGATTTCGGCGCGTCTGACGGTGCGCGACCTCGTCGGCTTCGGACGTTTTCCCCATGGGCGCGGACGGTTGGGCGAGGAGGATCACGCCCATGTGGATCGTGCGCTCGCCTACCTGGAACTCGAGGACCTGTCGGGCCGCTTTCTGGACGAGCTGTCCGGGGGACAACGCCAGCGCGCCCATGTGGCGATGGTGCTGTGCCAGGACACCGACTACATGCTGTTCGACGAACCGCTCGCAAGCCTCGATATCCGCCATGCCGTTGCGATGATGGACCTTTTGCGCCGCGCCGCGCGCGATTTCGACAAGGCGGTCGTCGTGGTGCTTCATGATCTCAACATCGCGGCGAACTTCTCCGACGAGGTGATTGCGATGAAGGACGGGCGGGTCGCGGCACATGGTCCCGTCGACGAGGCCATGACGGCGACGCGGCTGAGCGCGATCTACGGTCTGCCGGTGGAGGTGCACGCCATCGCGGGCCAGCGCGTCATCACATATGCGGCGCCCGTGAAGCCCGCCGGGTGACCGGCCGAAAGGGCAATTTCGAAAAACAACGGGCGGAATTTTTCGAAGAATTGAGTCGATTTCTTGCGAAATTGACGCCTCCCGCCGCCGTCTTCGCCAGGAGGGGGTTGTCACGAGGCTAGCGGGTTATCGCTATGGCCTTCCGTTTCGGCTATAGGTCGGCGCAATGGCGACGAGAGGCAAAAGGCATTTCCCGTTCCGGGCCGGACCTGCGATCCTCGCGACCGAAATACAGACCGGGGAGTCACATGGAGTCGTTCGATCCGACCGCTGAGTATTCGGAAATCCGCGATGGCGTCGCGCGGGTCTGCGCGGAGTATCCTGGCGCCTACTGGCGCGATCTCGATCGCCGCCGCGCCTACCCGAAGGAATTCGTCGACGCGCTCATCCGCGAGGGCTATCTCGCCGCGATGATCCCGGAGGAATATGGCGGCTCGGGCCTGAACCTCTCGGCCGCCGCCGTTATCCTCGAGGAAATCCATCGCAACGGCTGCAACGCCGCCGCCTGTCACGCCCAGATGTACACCATGGGCACGGTGCTGCGGCACGGCAACGCCGAGCAGAAAGCGATGTATCTGCCGGGCATCGCCGACGGGTCGCTGCGCCTGCAGGCCTTCGGCGTCACGGAGCCGACGAGCGGCACCGACACGCTGTCGCTTCGCACCACGGCGCGCCGTGACGGCGATGACTACATCGTCAACGGGCAGAAGATCTGGATCTCGCGCGCCGAGCATTCCGATCTCATGGTGCTGCTGGCGCGGACCACGCCGCGAGAGCAGGCGAAGTCGCGCACCGACGGCCTGTCGGTGTTCCTCATCGACCTGCGCGAGCTCAAGGGCAACGGCGTCGAGATCCGTCCGATTCGCACGATGATCAACCACGCGACAACCGAGATATTCTTCGACAATGCCCGCATTCCGGCCTCCAGCCTGATCGGTGAGGAGGGCAAGGGCTTCCGCTACATCCTGTCGGGAATGAACTCCGAGCGCATCCTGATCGCAGCCGAGTGCATCGGTGACGCGAAGTGGTTCATCGAGACGGGCTCGGCCTACGCGAAGGAGCGCCAGGTCTTCGGCACGCCCATCGGGCGCAACCAGGGCATCCAGTTCCCGCTGGCGCGTTCCTACGCGCACATGCTCGCCGCCGAGGCGATCGTCTATCGGGCGGCCGCCATGTATGACGCCGGGCACAACCCGGGCGTGGAGGCCAACGCCGCCAAGATGCTCGCCGCCGATGCAAGCTGGGAGGCGGCGGAAGCATGTCTGCAGACCCACGGCGGCTTCGGCTTCGCGGAGGAATACGACGTGGAGCGGAAGTTCCGCGAGGCGCGCCTCTATCAGGTCGCCCCGATTTCCACCAACCTGATCCTGTGCTTCATCGCCGAGCAGGTTCTGGGGCTGCCGAAGTCCTACGGCCCGAACGCCTGACCGGGGACGAGAAGGGGAAAACCATGTCGCTGATCGGGGATGTCCTCGACCTTGCCGCCCTGCCGGACGATGCGCTGCCCGGGTCCGCGCTGGCGTTCGCCAGGCTGTCGCTGCTCGACTGGCTCGCCTGCGGGCGGGCGGGCGTCCGCGAGCCTCTTGCCGGGAAGATGCGTGAGCTCGCCGCGCTGGAAGGGGGGAGAGGCGTTGCCTCGCTCTTCGGCGGCGGCCGCGCGCCGGCTCGCATGGCCGCTCTCGTCAATGGCGCGACCAGTCACGCGCTCGACTATGACGACACCCACTTCGCCCATGTGGGGCATCCCTCCGTCGCGATCTTCCCCTCCTCCCTTGCGGTCGCGGAGGAGCGCGGGTCGGACGTCGGGGCGGTGGTCCGGGCCTTCCTCGTCGGCGCGGAAGCCTCCGTCCGCATTGGCGTCGCGCTGGGGGCGGCCCATTACAATCGCGGATTCCACCAGACCGCGACGGCCGGAGCCTTCGGCGCGACGGTCGCCGCCGGAAGGCTGATGGGGCTGACCCGCGATCAGATGCGCGTCGCCCTGGGGCTCTGCGCCACGCGCGCCTCGGGCCTCAAGAGCCAGTTCGGCACCATGGGCAAGCCCTACAATGCCGGCATCGCCGCCTCGAACGGGGTGGAATGCGCGACGCTGGCGGCACTTGGCTTCACCTCCTGCGACGACGGGCTGCTCGACCGGCAGGGCTTCCTGCCCACGCATTCCGATGCGATCGACGAGGCCGCCGCCTTCCGCGACCCGCCGCCGGAGACCTTTCTGTTCGAGGCCGTCAAATACAAGCTGCACGCCTGCTGCCACGGCACGCACGCCATGATCGAGGCGCTGCTCGAGGCAAGGCGCGAACGGGGCACCGCCGCCGAGGAGGTCGCCTCGCTCCAGGTGTTCACGAACCCGCGCTGGCTTTCGGTCTGTGACATCAAGCGCCCGCGCACCGGCCTCGAGGTGAAGTTCAGCTACGCCTGGCTTGCCGGCATGGCACTGTCCGACATCGATACGGCACGCGACGCGACCTATACGGACCGGCTCGCGGGAGATGCACGGCTTGCCGACTTCGCCACGCGCGTCACCGTGACGGGGGAGGATGGCCTCAGCGACATGCAGGCGCGCTGTTCGTTGACGCTCAGGAACAATGAGACGCTGACGGTGACGCACGATCTGGCCGACCCGATCCGCCCCGAGGTTCTGGAACAGGGCCTGCTCCGCAAGGCGGAAGCCCTGCTTGGCGCGGCGGAGACGGCGGGTATCCGGGCAATCGCGCTCGAGGACGCGCCGGAAACGGCGACGGACCTGGGACGAACCATTCGCGGGGGAGACGACACATGAGGGACGCGGACGACTATTCGGGGTGGATCGGCCATCGTATCTCGCGCAGCGAGATCGTCACGGACCGCATGGTCGAGCATTTCCGGCTGACGCTGACGGGCACGCGGGGACCGCTTGGCGTGCCGGCCGGCTTCCACTGGTGTCTCGCTCCGGACGCCGTGGAGCCCGCGGACTTTGGCCGTGACGGTCATCCCCGCACCGGGATCTTCCTTCCGGCGCTGCCGTTGCCCCGGCGCATGTGGGCCGGTGGCGAAGTGGTCTGGTCCGGGGAGATCGGCCTCGGCGATACCGTTGAGCGTATATCGACGATCCGCGATGTGACCTTCAAGCAGGGCCGCAGCGGACCGCTCGGCTTCGTGACGGTCGATCACGAGTATCTGGTTGGCGGCGAGGTGCGGATCCGCGACCGGCAGGACATCGTCTACCGGGAAGATCCGAAGCCGGGCGTGCAGCCCGCGCCGAAGGCGGGCGAGCCCTGGGAACCGGTGCGAAGCTGGAAAATCACGCCGACCTCGACACTGCTCTTCCGCTATTCCGCGCTGACCTTCAACGGCCACCGCATTCACTACGATCATCCCTATGCCACCGGTGTCGAGGGATATGACGGGCTCGTCGTGCATGGTCCGCTCCAGTCGACCTGGATGCAGAACCTTGCCGCCGATCTTCTCGGGCGCCTGCCCGCATCCTTCGCCTATCGCGGCCTGTCGCCGCTGACCTGCGACCGTCCGGTGACGGTCGAGGCGCGCCAGACGGACGAGGGCATCGAACTGCGCGTGCGTCGCGACGAGGACGGCGTCGTGACCATGCAGGGTCTTGCGCGGGCCTGACGCCCGCACGGGGCAAGGTCTTGCGCGGGCCTGATACCTGTACGGGGCAAGGTCTTGCACGGGCCTGATGCCCGTGCGGGGCCAGGTCTTGCGCGGGTGTGACGCTGGCGCGGGCCTGGTGTCCGCACGCGGGGACACGCTCAGGCGTCGACCAGTTGCCCTTCCCAGATGCCCCGGCGCACGAGATCGCGCGCGACCTCGAGCGTGATCTGCTCCACCGCGCGGCAGGCGCGGCTTTGCGAACGCGTGGGCTTGGACACGAGATAGACCGGGCGCGGGATCACCGGCTCCACGATGGGGGCCTTCAGCAATTCTCCCCGGGCGACGAAGTCATGCACGGCGGCGGGCGCGAAGATCGTATGGCCCGATCCGCGCGCGGCGAGCTCCTTGATCTGCGTCATCGCGTCCATCTCGATCACCACGTTGAGCGCGATGCCGTTGGCCGTCGCGTGACGCTCGATGGTCTTGCGCAGCCCGTGCGAAGGGCCGGGCAGGATCATTTCCAGGTCGGACAGCGCGCGCATGGGGACCGGTGTTCCCGGTGGCGTGTCGAGGGGCCAGGTGTCGGGGGCGGAGAAGAAGAAGAGTTGCTCGTCGAGCACGTGGATGACGCGGAAATGCTCGACCTTCTCCAGATCGTAGAGAAAGCCCATGTCGACCGTCTCGTCCTCGATCCAGCCCTTGATGTAGCCGCTCATCGCCTCGATGGCGCGCAACCGCACGTCCGGAAGCTCGACGCGCACCGTCTCGGCAAGCGGCACCGACATGACCATGGAAATCGACGGCGGGAGGCCGAAGCCGACCTTGCCCCGGGTGGACCCGCTGAGGTCGTGCATCTCGGCGACCAGCCGGTCCATGCTGGCGCAGATCTCGCGCGCATGCGCGACGAGGAGCTGGCCCTCATGGGTCAGCACCGTGCCGCGCGGCGACCGTTCCACCAGCCTGACGCCGAGTTCATGCTCCATGCGCTGCACGTACTGGGACAGCGAGGGTTGCGCGACGCCGATCTCCGCGGCCGCCGCCGAGAGCGACGGCGCCTCGGAGATGGCGATGAAGTAGCGCAGGTGTCTGATGTCCATGAGACCGGGTATCGCTTCACTTGGGGATGTCAGTCGAACTCGATGATCTGGCGGATCGCCGTCCCGTCGTGAAGCTGGTCCATCGCGAGGTTGATGTCGTCGAGCTTCAGCCGGTGGCTGAGCATCTTTTCCACCGGCAGAAGCCCGCGCGCGTGCAGGGCGAACATGCGGGGCAGGTCGCGCTGGGGCACGCAGGAGCCGATGTAGCTGCCCTTGAGCGAGCGTTCCTCGGCGACGAGCTTCAGCGCGTTGAGCGACATGCGCGCGTCCGGATGCGGCAGACCCGCCGTGACCGTGGTTCCACCGCGCCGGGTGATGTCGTAGGCGGTCTCCAGGGCACGCACCGAACCGGCCAGCTCGAAGGCGTAGTCGACGCCGCCTCCGGTGAGATCGCGCACCGCCTCGACCGTCTTCTCGTCCGCCGTGACCACATCCGTCGCCCCCATCCGCCGCNCCGTCTCGAGCTTGGAGGCGAAGGGATCGATGGCGACGATCTGCCCGGCGCCCGAGGCGGCCGCGCCAAGGATCGCGGAAAGGCCCACGCCGCCGAGACCGACCACCGCGACCTTGGAGCCCGGCTTGATATGGGCGGTGTTGAAGACCGCGCCGGCGCCGGTGAGCATGGCGCAGGAGAACAGCGCCGACAGGTGAGGGGCGACATCCGCCTCGACCTTGACCAGCGACTGGCGCGACAGCACCGCGTGGCAGGCGAAGGCGGAGACGCCGACGTGGTGGTTCACCGGCGTTCCGTCCATGGAAAGTCGCCGGGCGCCGGTCATCAGCTCGCCGACGCCATGGTGGCGCGCGGCGCGCTCGCAAAGGGCCGGCCTGCCTTCCGCGCAAGGGGTGCAGCGCCCGCAGCCGGGCGCGAAGATGCACACCACGTGGTCGCCCGGCGCAAGGTCGTCGACACCGGCGCCGACCTCTTCCACGAAGCCGGATGCCTCGTGGCCGAGCACCATGGGCAGCGGGCGTGGACGCGTGCCGTTGATGACCGAAAGGTCCGAATGNCAGACGCCCGCCGCGGCGATCCGGATCAGGACCTCGCCGCGCCCCGGGCCCTCGAGGTCGAGCTCACGCACCGTGAGCGGGCGCTCGGCCGCGAAATTCTCGGTGACTCCGCCTCGCTCCAGAACGGCTGCCGTGATCTTCATTTGGTCCTCCCGATACTGTCTTGTCCGCGTGCTTCGGCGCGTTGCCGAGGCACGATCCTCCCGGACACTAAAGACGCATAGCCGAAATCGGTCTATCATTCCGTGTCAGTTATAGGATTAGGCTATGACCGGGTGCTTCGCAAATTATTGGTAGCCCTCATGGGGAGAACCTAGGCTTCCCGATATCCAAGACGCTCTGGGAGGAAGCAGATGGGTATCACGACAAAAAGCGCATGTCTTGCAGCCGGGCTTCTCGTCGCGGCGGGGTCCGCGGCGTTTGCCGAGGAATCGCACGACTGGACGACATCGAAGTGGGGCAAGGACGACCAGATCGGTGCCGCCAACCTGATGACGCCGGAGAGCGTCAAGGCGGCCTCGCAACTGGTCACGACCGGCAAGGTCTACAGCCTCGGGATGATCGTCGGCAGCGACACGCCGGCCTTTCCGCCGCGAAGCCTGTCGGTGACGGTTCTCCAGCCGAACCAGATTTCCAACAGCGGCATGGGCAAGAACGCCTTCACCTACAATGACGACATCTTCATGGGCTGGCTGGGCATCGGCCCGCAGATCGACGGCCTGGGTCATGCCGGCGTCGACCACGTTTACTACAACGGACACAAGGACAGCGATTTCGCCAAGGCCGCCGGTCTGNCGGAACTCGGCCTGCACAACCTGCCGGGTCTCGTGGGCCGTGGCGTGCTGCTCGACATGGCGAAGTTCTACGGCGTCGACATGGTGGAGGAAGGCACGGCCTATACCGCCGACGATGTGAAGGCGGCCGCGAAGCAGCAGGGGGTCGAGTTGCGCGAGGGCGATATCGTCCTGTTCAACTCCAACTGGATGAACCTGCTCGATGGCGAGAACCCCGATCCGAAGCGCTTCGGCGCCGCCGAGCCCGGGCTTGGCGTGAGCGGCGCGGAGTATCTGGCGGAACTGGGCGTCATGGCGGTCGGCGCCGACACCTGGGGCATGGAGGTCGTGCCGGCCGAGGTGGAGGGCGACGCGTTCCGCGCCCACCAGATCCTGCAGCCCGAGAACGGCATCTACATCCTTGAAAACATGGACACGCGCGAACTCGCGAAGGACGAGGCGCACGAGTTCCTGTTCGTGCTGGGTCAGGCCCGGCTGAAGGGGGCCGTGCAGATGATCATCAATCCGATCGCGATCCGCTGACGGGAAGATCCGCAGCGAAACGGGAGACGGCGGGCGGCAGGTGTCGCCCGCCCACTTTTGGGAGGAAACCAATGAAGAAGCTACTGCTTGCAACGGCGGCGATGATCGCCGCCCCGCTCGCGGCCCTTGCCGCCGAGAAGCCGGCCGAACTCAAGGTCGGCGTCACCACGTTCCTGACCGGCCCGGCCTCGGTCTTCGGCGTCCCCGGGCGCGACGCGGCCGAGATCCTCGTCGAGAAGATCAACGCCGAGGGTGGCATCGCCGGCGTTCCGGTGAAGCTCTCCTTCATCGACGAGGGCGCGGGCGCCGAGGCGCTGACCTCGGAATACCGCCGCCAGGTGGAGAGCGAGGGCGCCCACGCCATGCTCGCCTCCATCTCCTCCGGCAACTGCCAGACGATCGCCCCGCTTGCCGAGGATCTGAAGGTCCTCAACATCATGTGGGATTGCGGCACGCAGAAGATCTTCGAGGAAGGGAAGTACAACTACGTCTTCCGCACGCAGGCCAACGCCACGCCGGAAATGCTGGCGACCGTGCTCTACCTGCTGAAGACCAAGCCCGACTTCAAGACCATCGCCGTCGTCAACCAGGACTACGCCTGGGGCCGTGACAGCTGGCAGATCTTCTCCACCGCGCTGAAGGCCATGAAGCCGGACGTCGAGGTGGTCGGCGAGTTCTTCCCCAAGTTCGGCGCGCCGGACTTCTCCACCGAGATCTCGCGCCTGCAGGCGATGCAGCCGGACGTCATCCTGTCCACCTCCTGGGGCGGCGACCTGGACACCTTCATCCAGCAGGCGGCGCAGCGCGGCCTGATGAACACCTCGACCTTCGTCATTCCGCTGGCCGAAAGCTCGCTCGAGCGCCTGGGCTCCACGCTCCCCGCCGGCCATATCGTCGGCGCGCGCGGCGACCACTACTTCCTGCATCCGGATCGCCGTGACGACGCGGACTTCAAGGAGTTCATGGCCACCTTCGAGGAAAAGACCGGCTCCCACGCGATCTACCCGGTCTTCCACATGAGCCAGGCGATCGCCGCGCTCAAGGCCGCCTACGAGAAGGCCGCCGAGGCCAAGGGCGGCGAATGGCCGAGCGAGGACGAGGTCATCGCCGCGCTCGAGGGCCTGACGTTCCAGGGCCTGGGCCGCGAGGTCACCATCCGCGAGGATCATCAGGGCATCGAGGCGCAGCTTCTGGGCACCAGCGTCCAGAGCGGCGAGTACCCNTTCGCCACGCTCGAGAACATCATGATCTTCGACGGCGCCGACCTGACCGCTCCGGTCGGCGAGGAGTCCGTGGAGTGGGTGAGCAAGCTCGGTCCCGACTTCGTCGAGAGCGTCAAGGTCGACACCTACGAAAAGTAAGCGTCCGTCAACGAGACGCATCGCGGCGGGGCCCGTGCCCCGCCGCGTCCGCCGCAGGCCCGCATGCCACCGCGCACAACAGCCGGCCCGCGACAGCGATGCCATCACCGCGCGCAACGGAACCCCATGAACCTGACCCTGTTCCTACTGGCCCTGTTCGACGGAGTAGCCTACGCGGCGCTCGTCTTCATCGTCGCCGTCGGTCTCACCCTCATCTTCGGCGTCATGCGCATTCTCAACGTGGCGCATGGCTCGCTCTACGCCGTCGGCGCCTATCTGACCGTCTCTCTCACCGGCTGGGTGCTGGCGATGGGTGCCGCCCCGGTGCTCGCCTTTCCGCTGATGCTGGTCTCGGCCGTGCTCGTCGGCGTGCTGGTCGGCGGGCCGATCGAATGGCTGCTGCTGCGCCGGATCTACAACAAGCCCGAGGTGCTCCAGCTCCTGGTCACCTTCGCGGTGTTCATGATCCTGGAGGACGTGCAGCGGCTCGTGTGGGGCACCCAGCCCTATTTCCAGGCCGCCGTGCTGCAGGAACTGGGCCGCGTGACCGTCTTCGGCGTCACCTACATGTCCTACCAGCTCATCCTTCTGCCGGTGATCGCGCTGGTGCTGCTGTTCGGCCTGCGCTTCTTCCTGCGCCACACGGTGATCGGCAAGCTCATTCTCGCCACCACCGAGGACCGCGAGGCGGCCCAGTCCATCGGCATCGACGCGGACAAGGTGTTCCTGCTCACCTTCATCGTCGGCGCGACCCTCGCCGGTCTCGGCGGCGCGCTCGCCTCGCCGACGACCTCGATCCTGCCCGGCATGGGCGCGGACATGATCGTGCTGTCCTTCGCGGTGGTGGCCACCGCCGGCCTCGGCCAGATCGAGGGCGCCGCCTTCACGGCGCTGCTGATCGGCCTGGGCCGCTCCTTCGCGGTCTATGTGTGGCCGGAAACGGCGGTGCTCGTTCCCTATCTCATCATGCTGCTCGTTCTGCTGGTGCGCCCCGAGGGGCTCTTCGGCAGCCCGTCGGCGCGCAAGATCTGAGGCGGGCCCATGCTGTTTCGTGTCCTGATTCCGCTTCTCGCCGTTGCCGCAGTGGCGATCGTGCCCTTCGCGGCGCCCTCGCTGCAGCTCCTTGTGAACCTTGCGCTTGCCAAGGGACTGGCCGTCGTCGGCGTGACCGTGCTCCTGCGCGCCGGCCAGGTCTCCTTCGGTCATGCGCTCTACTTCGCCATCGCCGCCTATGGCGCGGCCTTCCTGTCGTCGTTCATGAACGGCGCCGACCTGATCCTCGTCATCCTGGCGGCGGTCGCCTCCGCCGCCCTGTCGGGACTTCTCGTCGGCCTCTTCGTGGTGCGCTACCGGGGCATCTTCTTCGGAATGCTGAACCTGGCGTTCTCGATGATCTTCTGGTCGATCCTGGAAAAGTTCTACCACTACACCGGCGGTGCGGACGGCATCCGCCTGCCGCGCCCGACCGTCCTCGGCATGGCGCTGGAACGCGGCCCCTTCGAACTGCTGCTGTTCTACCTGTCGCTGGCGCTTGCGCTGCTGCTCGGCTGGTTCACCGTGCGCTGGTTCTCCTCGCCGGTCGGACAGCTCTTCCAGACGGTGAAGACCAACGAGACCCGTCTCCAGTACCTGGGCGTGTCGCCGCAGCGCACGCTGCTCGTCGGCTATGTGCTCTCCGCCGTCCTGTGCGGCACCGGCGGCGTGCTCATGGGCATCGCCCAGGGCGTGGTGACGCCGGAGTTCGCCTGGTGGATCCGCTCCGGCGAGATGGTCTTCATCGCCGTGCTCGGCGGCGCCGGTTCGGTGCCGGGCGCCTTCATCGGCGCGCTGATCTACGAGGTGGTGCGCACCTATGCCAGCGCCTTCGCCGGTGACGTGTGGCAGATGCTGCTCGGCGGCTTCCTGCTCGTCATCATCCTGTTCGCCCCCGGCGGTGTCATCGGCATCTACGACCGCCTGACCGGGCGCGCCGGCGCCCAAGGGAGGTCCGAATGACCGCGCCCCTTCTCGAGGCTCACGACCTCCAGATCCGCTTCGGCGGCGTGATCGCCGCCGACGGCGTGTCGCTCAAGATCGAACGCGGCCGCAACCTCGCGATCATCGGTCCCAACGGGGCCGGGAAGACCACCTTCCTCAACATCTGCACCGGCTGGATCAAGCCGAGCCGGGGCAAGGTGATGTTCGAGGGCAAGGACATCACGCCGCTGCAGCCGCGCAGGATCGTGAAGCTGGGCGTCGCGCGGGCCTTCCAGATCCCGCAGCTCTTCACCGAGCACACGGCGCTGGAAAACCTGCTGATCTCGGTCGCCGCGCGCGACGGACTGAAGAACCCGCTGCAGAACCTGCACGACGTGCCCGAGCGCGAGGAGATGATGCATCTGCTCGACATGGTGGGCTGCGCGGACGTGGCCGACCGGCACGTGGTGGAACTCTCCGAGGGCCAGCGCAAGCTGATCGACATCGCCGTCGCGCTGGCGCTCAAGCCCCGTCTGCTGCTGATGGACGAGCCGACGTCGGGCGTCGCCTCCTCGGAGAAGTTCGCCGTCATGGACATTCTCGTGAAGGCGCTCGCCGAGGCGGAGGTGACGGCCGTCTTCGTCGAGCACGACATGGGCATCGTCTCGCGTTACGCGGACGAGGTGGCCGTATGGGCGGCCGGAAACGTGCAGATGCGCGGCTCGCCGGCGGAAATCCTGGAACATCCGGACGTGATCCGCGACGTGATCGGGGAGGCGGTGTGATGCTGGAACTCAAGAACGTCGACGCGCGCATCGGCATTATCCCGATCCTGCGCGGCATCAACCTGACCATCGAGGCCGGCGAGACGGTCGCCCTCATCGGCCGCAACGGCGCGGGCAAGACCACGCTGCTGCGCTCGATCATGGGCTTCACCACCGTCACGGGCTCCATGAGCTTCGCGGGCACGGAGATGACCTCGCTCATTCCGGCCAGGCGCCCGGGGCTCGGCATCGGCTACGCGCCGGAGGACAGGCGGCTGTTCTCCCCCTTCACGGTGGAGGAGAACATCCTGCTGCCGGCGCAGGTGGCGCGTCTCGACGCCGCCGAGACCAAACGCCGTATCGACCGGGTCTACGACATCCTGCCCGAACTCAGGGAGATGGCGGGACGCCCGGCCGGCAACGTGTCCGGCGGGCAGGGCAAGATGGTGGCGCTCGGCCGCGCGCTCATGCTCGGCACGAAGCTCGTGATGCTCGACGAACCCTTCCAGGGCCTGGCGCCCGCGCTGGCGCTTCGCTACGCCGACGCGCTCAAGGCCCTGCGCGATGCCGACCGCACGGTCGCGCTCGTGATCACCGAATCCAACCCCTCCCTGCTGCGCGGCTTTGCCGGTCGCACGCTCGTGATCGAGCGTGGCGAGGTCAGCGAGGGTGTCCTGGAGCACGAAAGGACCTGATCCGATGGACAATCTGAAAGACTTGCTGCCCGATCCCCTGAACCTGATCGGTGGCAGATGGATCCCTGCGGCCTCGGCCAGGGAAATGGAGGTCCGCTCGCCTGTCGACGGCGCGGTGTTCGCGGCGATCGCGGACTCCGGTCCCGAGGACGTGGACGCGGCCGTTCGCGCCGCCCGCGCGGCGTTTGACGGGGGCGACTGGTCGAAGCTGACGGCGGCCGAACGCGGCCGGCTCATGCTGAAGCTGTCGGCCCGCATCGCCGACGAGGCGGAAGCGCTGGCGCGCCTCGAGACGCGCGACAACGGCAAGCCGCTGAAGCAGGCGCGCGCCGACATGCTGGTCACCGCCCGCTACTTCGAGTTCTACGGCGGCGCGGCCGACAAGGTGCACGGCGAGGTGATCCCCTTCCTCACCGGCTACAATGTCGAGATGCACCGCGAGCCGCACGGCGTGACCGGGCATATCATCCCGTGGAACTACCCCGCGCAGATGTTCGCCCGCTCGCTGGCGCCGGCGCTTGCCATGGGCAACGCGACCGTGCTGAAGCCGGCGGAGGATGCGTGCCTCACCGCGCTGAGGATCGCCGAGCTTGCCCGCGAGGTCGGTTTCCCCGACGGGGCGATCAATGTGGTGACCGGCCGGGGCGAGGTCGCCGGCAAGGCCCTTTCCGAGCATCCGGGCGTCGACTTCCTGTCGTTCACCGGCTCGCCGGAGGTGGGCGTCATGATCCAGGTCGCGGCGGCGAAAAACTTCATCGGCTGCACGCTGGAGCTTGGCGGCAAGTCGCCGCAGATCGTTTTCGCCGATGCCGATCTCGAGGCGGCCTATCCGGTGATCGTCAACGCGATCATCCAGAACGGAGGGCAGACCTGCTCCGCCGGGTCGCGCATCCTGATCGAACGCCCGATCTACGATCAGGTGATGGCCGAACTGGCCCGCCGCTTCGGCGAGATCGTCTGTTCCGACAGCTCCGACGAGAACGCGGTTCTCGGTCCGCTCATCTCTGCAAGGCAGAAGCAGCGGGTCGAACGCTACATCGAGGAGGCGGACGCGCCCCTGGTGGCGCGCGGCACCATCGCCGGCAACGCGCCGGAGGGGGGCTACTATGTGCCCGCCGCCCTGTTCGGCCCGTGCGACCCGACGTCCCGCATCGCGCAGGAAGAAGTCTTCGGCCCGGTGCTCTGCGCCATTCCCTTCGACGACGAGGCGGAGGCGATCCGCATCGCCAACGACACCGAATACGGGCTCGTGACCGGTCTGTGGACCCGTGACGGCAGCCGCCAGCAGCGGGTGTCCAAGGCCATGCGGTGCGGTCAGGTCTTCATCAACGGCTATGGCGCCGGCGGCGGCGTGGAGCTGCCCTTCGGCGGCGTTCGCAAGTCCGGTCACGGCCGCGAGAAGGGGTTCGAGGCCCTGCACGAGTTCTCGCGCATCAAGACTATCGTCAACAACCACGGGTGAGGAACATCCAATGAGACTTTCCGGCAAGACAACGCTCGTCACGGGCGCGGCATCCGGCTTCGGCAAGGGCATCGCCGAAACCTTCATTCGCGAGGGCGCGAAGGTCGCCGTCGTCGATCTCAATGGCGAGGGGGCGAAGGCCGTTGCCGCCGAACTGGGCGAGGGGGCGATTGCGATCACCTGCGACGTGTCGAAGGCCGACGACGTGCAGGCGGCCGTCGACGAGACCCTCAAGGCCTTCGGCTCGCTCGACATCGTGGTCAACAACGCGGGCTGGACCAACCCCAACAAGCCGCTGATGGAGACCGACGAGGCGACCTTCCGCAAGATCTACGACATCAACGTCCTGTCGATCTTCCACATGACCAAGACCTGCGTGCCGGTATGGGAGAAGCAGGGCGGCGGCGTCATGATCAACGTCGGCTCGACGGCGGGCATCCGGCCGCGCCCCGGGCTTACCTGGTACAACTCGTCCAAGGGCGCGGTGAACCTGATGACCCGCAGCCTGGCGGTGGAACTGGCGCCGAGCAGGATCCGCGTCAACGGCATCGCGCCCGTGATGGGGGCGACCGGGCTGCTTGAACAGTTCATGGGCGTGCCCGACACCCCGGAAAACCGCGAGCGCTTCATCGCCACGATCCCCATGGGACGCCTGTCCGAGCCGCGCGATATCGCCAACGCGGCGCTGTACCTCGCCTCCGACGAAGCCGACTTCATCACCGGTGTCATCCTGGAGGTGGATGGCGGTCGCACCATCTGACGCCCCGGGGTTCTTGCCCCAGACTGGGGCCGGCTCCTTCCCCTCGGGGCCGGCCCTGCTTTTTCTCGGAGTCAGCCCTTCCCGGCGGCGCGGTCCAGGATCTGACGGGCGCGCAGGACGACCGGAAGGTCCACCATGGCGCCGTCCACCGCAACCGCGCGCGTGCCGTCCCCGGCCGCCTCCACCACGCGGGTGGCCCAGGCGATCTCCTCCTCCGCTGGAAGGAATCCGGCGCGGGCGGGGGCGATCTGGGCGGGATGGATCAGCAGCTTGCCGCCGAACCCGAGGGTGCGCGCATGATGGCAGTCGTCGGTGATCAGGCCCGCGTCGCGGATGTCGGCCGTCACCCCGTCGATGGGAGCGCCCTGTCCGGCGAGCCTTGCGGCGAGCGCCAGTTCGAAACGCGCGTGGGAGAGCGGGCCGCGCTCATGGGCGATGCCGATGTCGGCCGCGAAGTCGATGGAACCGAAGGCGAGACGATGGCTCGCGCGGGCGATCTCGCGGGCATTGGCGAGGCCCGCGGCGCTCTCCACAAGCGCCACGACGGGCAGGCCGGTGCGGGCACCGGCGTCGCGGACGGCCTCCGCCGTTTCCGCCTTGGGCAGGACGATGCCGGAAAGCGGGAGGGTCGCGCAGGCGGCCAGGTCGTCGCCATGCCACCGGGTATCGGCCGCGTTGACACGCACCAGCACGGGCACGGGAGCGTCAAGGCCGGCGAGCGCCTCGCCGAGGGCCGTCGCGAGACCGGCCCGCGCGTCCGGCTTGTCCTCTGGCGGCACCGCGTCCTCCAGGTCGACGAACNCCGCGTCGGCTCCCGCCGCGAGGGCCTTGGCGAAGCGTTCGGGACGGTTGCCCGGCACGAAGAGGGGGAGGGCGATCCGCGTCAGCGGATTGTCGGCATGTGCGGTCATGGCGGTTCCTGCAAATGTGTGGGAAGGGCGGCAAGACTGCGCGCTTGCGGTTTCGAAAGGAAATAGCGGGATGTGCGCGGACACATAGTCTGGATCAATAGGTCCGGGGACGCGTGAACGCGAGGGGAGAGGGTTCAATTCGTCGCAGTTGCGCAAGGCATAGCCTGAGACAATAACGGCGGCGCAAGCCCTTTATTACTCCGCCCCGGTTCCCTCGGGCATACTCGCGCCAAAAGAAAGGGAGATGCCTTCATCATGGCTTCCGATTTGTCCGGTTTGTTCGTTGTGTCCGTGGAGCAGGCGGTTGCCGCTCCCTATCTGTCGGGACGTCTTGCGGAGGCCGGTGCCCGCGTCATCAAGGTCGAACGGCCGGAGGGCGACTTCGCGCGGCAGTACGACCACCTCGTTCACGGCGAAAGCGCCTATTTCGTCTGGCTGAACCGGGGCAAGGAATCCGTCTGCCTCGATCTTCGCCAGGAGGACGACAAGGCGCTGCTCGAGGAGATGATCTCCCGTGCCGACGTCTTCATCCAGAATCTGGCGCCGGGCGCGATCTCGCGGCTCGGTTTCGCGCCGGAGCGCCTGCGCGAGGCCAATCCGCGCCTGATCACCGTGTCGATCTCCGGCTATGGCGAGGACGGCCCCTATCGCGACCTCAAGGCCTATGACCTGCTGGTGCAGGCGGAAAGCGGCCTCTCGTCCATCACCGGCAACCAGGAGGGGCCGGCACGCGTCGGCGTGTCCGTGTGCGACATCTCCGCCGGCATGACCGCGCATCAGGCCGTGCTGCAGGCGCTCTTCGCGCGTGAACGCAGCGGCGAGGGGCGCCACATCACCGTGTCGCTCTATCACGCGCTCGCCGACTGGATGAACGTGCCGTATCTCCAGTTCGCCTACGGCGGCAAGACGCCGGCGCGTTCGGGCCTCAATCATCCGACCATCGCCCCCTATGGCGCTTATGCCGGGAGCGACGGCAAGGAGGTGCTGTTTTCCATCCAGAACGAACGCGAGTGGGCGATCCTGTGCCGCGACGTGCTGGGGCGCGAGGAGGTGGCGCGCGATCCGCGCTTCGACAGCAACTCCAACCGCGTCGCCAATCGCGCGGCGCTGGACGACATCATCGCGTCCGTCTTCGGCACGATCCCGCGCGACGAGATCGCGGAGAGACTGGAGGCCGCGCGCATCGCCTATGGGCGCGTGTCGACCATGGACGATCTGGTCGCCCATCCCCAGAACCGCTATGTGGAGGCCGACACGCCGACAGGGCCGGTGCGCCTGCTCGCGCCCGGCGCCCTGGTCGACGGACACTCGCCCGCGTTCGGTCCCGTGCCGGCGCTTGGCGCGGACACGGACCGGGTGCGCGGCGAGTTCGCTCCCGCCGGCGTCGGGCGGGCACGGTCGTGAACACGGGAAACGGAAGCGCAGCCATGACCACCACCCTTTCGCGTGCCGGAGACACCCCGCCGCCGCCCGTTCCGCAGACGAACGAGCGCCTGCTCGGCCTGCTTGCGCGCGCCGGCGCGCGCGACGTTCTCGACATCGGCTGCGGCCATGGCGCGCTGTCGCGGCTTCTTGCGGCCAACGGCTACCGGGTGACCGGCATCGACCCCGACTGGACGGCGGTCGAGACGGCACGCGCCAAGGTGGCCGGGGCCCGGTTCGAGGTGGCGACGGCGGAAAACCTTCCCTTCGCCGAGGACAGTTTCGACGCGGCGGTCTTTCTCAACGCGCTGCATCATGTTCCTGGCGCGGCGATGGCAAGGGCCCTCGACGAGGCGCTTCGGGTCCTGCGGCCCGGCGGCACGCTGGTCGTGGTGGAACCGCTCGCGCGCGGGTCCTTCTTCGAGGTCATGCGGCCGGTGGAGGACGAGACCGCGATCCGCGCCGAGGCGATGACGGCGCTTGAGGAGCGCATCGCGAAGCGGGACTGCGAGCTTCGTCAGAAGGTCGTCTACGACCGGGCGACGACCTTTGGGACGCTCGATGACTTCATCGCCTATCTGGTCGCCGTCGATCCGGCACGGCGCGAGGTCGCCGACGCACGTCGGGCGGAGCTTCAGTCACTGTTCGAACGCCACGCGGTCAAGGCGGCGGACGGGCACCTTCTGGTGCAGCCATTGATGCTTGCGGAGCTCGGCGTGCCGCCGCGCGGGTGAGTTCCCGGTTGCTTTGAGGCGCGAAATCATTACCTAAGGCGGGCGGGGGCATGCTCCGGCCCGTCCGGCCGGTCGGCGTTCCCCTGTCAATGTGACCAGCCAGACCGCACCGGGACGCGCAGATCAATGGATCAGCTCAAACTTGCCGCGCTTGATGCCGAGGACCTTCAGGTTCTCTCGGCGCATGTTCAGGATGCCGTGCTCAAGGTGGGCGACATTCGCTTCTTCGCCGCCGACGGGCATCTCGTTCTGACGATGAACCGCTTCGTCTGGGACAAGGCGCAGGGAAAACCGCGCCGGGGCGAGCAGCTCGAGCGCCGCAGGGCCGCGCTGTCTTTCGCCCGCGTGAGCGATCTCAAGGCGCTGAACATCCGCCAGGACGAGAAGGACGCGATCCTGTCCCTGCTCGCCATTTCGTTCGAGCCGGGCGAGGAGCCCTCGGGCCGTGTCGAACTGGTGTTCGCCGGCGGGGCCAGCCTGTCGTTTTCCGTCGAATGCATCGAGGCGCAACTCGCCGACCTCGGTTCCGCCTGGGCGACGGACCACCGGCCGCAGCACGCACTCGACTGATCCTTCCGGGACCCGCTCCCGCCGTTTCATGCAAGTTCCGGAGTGATTGCCTTGGTGCTTCGACTGTCCACGAAGGATGCGGACTTCAGCGCCGCCTTCGCCGATCTTCTCGCCAGCAAGCGTGAAGCCTCCGCCGATGTGGACGCGACCGTGCGCGACATCCTCGACGACGTGCGCGAAAACGGCGACGCGGCGCTCCTGGCCTATACCGCCCGCTTCGACAGGCTGGAGGCGGACAGCGTCCAGGCGCTCGCGGTCACCGAGGCGGAGATCGATGCGGCCATCGCCGGCATCGAACCCCGGACGCTCGAGGCCCTGACGCTGGCCCGCGACCGTATCGCCTCCCATCATGCCCGGCAGATGCCGAAGGACGACCGCTACACCGATCCGCTCGGCGTCGAACTCGGTTCGCGCTGGACCGCCATCGAGGCGGTGGGCCTCTATGTGCCCGGCGGTACCGCAAGCTACCCCTCTTCGGTGCTGATGAACGCGGTGCCCGCGCGGGTCGCCGGCGTGGACCGCATGGTGATGTGCGTGCCAAGCCCCGACGGCGTGCTCAATCCGCTGGTGCTGGCCGCCGCCCGCCTTGCCGGCGTCACCGAGATCTACCGGATCGGCGGCGCGCAGGCGATCGCCGCCCTTGCCTATGGAACGGACACGATTTCGCCGGTCTCCAAGATCGTGGGGCCGGGCAACGCCTTCGTGGCGGCCGCCAAGCGCCGGGTGTTCGGCACCGTCGGCATCGACATGGTGGCGGGCCCGTCCGAGATCCTCGTGGTGGCCGACGGCGAGAACGATCCCGACTGGATCGCGGCGGATCTCCTGTCCCAGGCCGAACACGACACCAGCGCCCAGTCGATCCTGATCACCGGGGATGCCGGTTTCGCGGATCGGGTGGCGGAGGCCGTTGAACGCCAGCTTGCGCTCCTGCCGCGCGGAGAGGTTGCCGGCGCGAGCTGGCGCGACTTCGGCGCCATCATCACGCTCGACAGCCTGGACGAGGCGCCGGCCCTGGTGGATGCCATCGCGCCCGAACACCTGGAACTTGCCGTCGCCGACCCGGACGCGCTGTTCGCGCGCATTCGAAACGCGGGCGCGGTCTTCCTGGGCCGTCACACGCCCGAGGCCATCGGCGACTATGTGGGTGGGTCCAATCACGTGCTGCCCACGGCACGCTCGGCGCGCTTTTCCTCCGGGCTTTCGGTTCTCGACTTCGTCAAGCGGACCTCGATCCTGCGCTGCAACGCGGACAACCTGCGCGAACTCGGACCCGCCGCCATCCGGCTCGCGGAGGAGGAGGGACTGGGCGCTCACGCGCGCTCGGTGGCCATCCGCCTGAACCTTTGATACCGCTGCGACGCGCGACGCACTTGTCCCGCGCCGCCGGCTCGCGCTAGGTGTTGGGACGGGTCGCCGCCCGATCGGGGCGGTGCCGGCGGAGATGGCGGAACGGGCATGGACGCAACACGCGATAGCACCCAGGTCTCATCGGCGCGTCTGGTCGGCGTCGAACTGGACGAGGCCTCGATTTCCCGCTCGACGCCCGACATCGAGCACGAGCGCGCGGTCGCCATCTACGATCTCATCGAGGACAACGTGTTCGAGCCCGCCGGCGCGCCGGAAGGGCCTTACAGGCTTCGTCTCTCGCTGGTCGAGAAGCGTCTCGTGTTCGCCGTGTCCAGCGACGCGGGCGAGGAACTCGTCACGCATATCCTGTCCCTGACACCGCTCAGGAAGGTGGTGAAGGACTATTTTCTCATCTGCGAGAGTTACTTCGAGGCGATCAAGTCGGCCACGCCGAGCCAGATCGAGGCCATCGACATGGGCCGGCGCGGCGTTCACAACGACGGCTCGCGCATTCTCATGGAGCGGCTCGAGGGCAAGATCCGCGTGGACATGACCACGGCGCGCCGCCTGTTCACCCTCGTCTGCGCCCTGCACTGGAAAGGCTAGGGCAGCGGATGGGTCCGGGGACGGCGCCGGGAGCCGTGCTCTTTGCCTGCGGCATGAACGCGGTGCGTTCGCCGATGGCGGCGGCGATGCTGGCCAAGCTGTTTCCGGGCCGCGTCTACGTCAAGTCCTGTGGCGCGCGCGCCGGCGAGCCCGATCCCTTCGTCGAGGCCGTCATGGCCGAGATCGGCTGCGATCTTTCCGCCCACAAGCCGAAGAGCTTCGAGGATCTGGACGAGTCCGGTTTCGATCTCGTCATCACGCTGGCGCCGGAGGCGCACCACAAGGCGCTTGAGATGACACGCACCGAGGCCGTCGACGTCGAGTACTGGCCGACGCCCGATCCGACGCTGACGACCGGCTCGCGCGCCCAGATCCTCGACGGGTACAGGGGGGTTCGCGACATGCTGCTGGCGCGCATCAAGAAGCGCTTCGGCTGGACGCCGGTTCCCGGCGGGTGAGGGCGCGAAAAGCCCTGCGCCGGCCGCACGGGAGCCCCCTTGAAAGCGCGTGAAACTGCCTGTTCCCTTTCTTCGTGCGATCCGTTAGGTTCCCGGCCACATCAGAATGCTAATCAGGAATCCATATGGCCAAGGAAGAAGTCCTCGAATTTCCGGGCGTGGTGACGGAATTGCTGCCCAACGCGACGTTCCGCGNGAAGCTCGAGAATGATCACGAGATCATTGCCCATACCGCAGGGCGCATGCGCAAGAACCGTATTCGCGTGCTTGCCGGCGACCGCGTGCTTGTCGAGATGACCCCTTACGACCTGACCAAGGGTCGCATTACCTACCGTTTCAAGTGACAAGGGCTGCCGCAGAACAGGCGGCAGCAAAGCCTTCGCGAGAGGTCGCGTCCCGATGACCGCTGCTGACCCCGCTCGATCGTCCCCCCGGATGCCGCTGGTCCTTGCCTCCGCCTCGCCGCGGCGGCTTGCACTGTTGCAGCAGATCGGCGTCGACCCGGATACGCTGTTGCCCGCCGACATCGACGAGACGCCGCGTCGGGGCGAGACCCCGCGCGCGCTCGCCCAGCGGCTTGCCCGCACCAAGGCGGAAGTGGCGCGCAGGGCCGCCGACAGGGTGGAAGAGAACGTGGACGGGCTGGTGCTCGCCGCCGACACGGTGGTGGCCGTCGGTCGTCGCATTCTGCCCAAGGCGGAAACCTTCGAGGAAGCCGAGGCCTGCCTGCAGCTTCTTTCAGGGCGCGGGCACCGGGTCTACACGGCGGTCTGCGTCAGCGCGCCGAGGGACGTGATCCGCCAGCGGCTGGTCGAAACCCGTGTGCGTTTCAAGCGCCTGTCGCGTGCCGAGATCGCCGCCTATCTGGAAAGCGGCGAGTGGCGGGGCAAGGCCGGCGGATACGCCATCCAGGGTCTTGCGGCCGCCTTCGTGGTCAAGCTGACCGGCTCCTACGCCAATGTGGTCGGGCTGCCGCTCCACGAGACGGCGAACCTTCTTGCCGGGCTGAAGTATCCGCTTCTCGACGGGTGGCGTGATCCGGCCAGCATTCGCCCCTGAACAGGAGCGTTGCGGCCGGGCCGGCTCCGGATCTCCTTTTCCCCCTTTCTGTCGTCGCTTCGGGCTGGCATGATCGCCCCGGCCACAACCTGTGGTCGGGAGGATCTTGCAAGCATCGGGAGGATGTTCATGGGAGGACGGCTTGATGGCCGCGCCGCGCTGGTGATTGGTGCGGGTTCCAGCGGACCGGGCTGGGGAAACGGCAAGGCGACGGCAGTGCTTATGGCGCGCGAGGGCGCGCGTGTCGCCTGTGCCGATATCAATGCGGAGGCCGCCGAGGAGACACGGGCGCTGATCGAGAGCGAGGGCGGGGAGGCGATCGCGCTGACCTGCAATGCCGCGCGGTCCGACGACGTGGCCGCCACGGTCGCGGCGACGGTGGCCGCCTTCGGTCGGCTCGACATTCTCGACAATAATGTCGGCATCGCCGTGACCGGCGCTGTGGTCGATCTCGCGGAGGACGAGTGGGACCGGGCCATGGCGGTCAACGTCAAGAGCATGTACCTGGGCATGAAACACGCCATTCCGGCCATGCTCGAGACCGGCGGCGGGGCGATTGTGAACATCTCCTCCGTTGCCTCCATCCGCCACATCGGCGTGTCATATGCCGTCTACAACGCCTCGAAGGCTGCGGTGAACCAGTTGACGAGCGCGACGGCCATCGACTACGCGGGGCAGGGCATTCGCGTGAACGCGGTGCTGCCGGGGCTGATGAAGACCCCGATGGTCGAGACCTCGACGGGCCTTGCCTCCGCCTACTCGGACGGCGATATCGAGGAGATGTGGCGCAAGCGCGACTCGCAGGTGCCCGTGGGGCACATGGGCGAGGCCTGGGATGTGGCCCATGCGGCGCTGTTTCTCGTCAGCGACGAGGCGCGCTATATCACCGGGCACTCGCTCGTCGTCGATGGCGGGCTATCACTGAAGATCGCCTGACGCCGGCCCGCGGGGCCGGTGGGGCAGGCACAGCCGGACAGGAACGGATGGCCGNCAAAGACACCCCCGCCAGCCCCGCGCGCACGGTGCGTCCCTGCCCGGAATGCGGCAAGCCCTCGAGCGAGGCGTCCTATCCCTTCTGCTCGAAGCGCTGCGCGGACGTGGACCTCAACCGCTGGCTCTCGGGCAGCTACAGCGTGCCGGTCGTGGAACTCGAGCCGGAGGATCTGGCCGAGCTCGAGGCCCGGCAGCAGCGCGAGGAGGACGAACGCGGCGGCCGCTGACGTGTGCGGCTTGCGTCCTGCATGTGACGCCCGTCACCGTGTTCGGCGCGTCGCGGCCGTAAGGTTGACGCAGGGTCGGGCATAGGGTCCCGGTCCCGGCTCGGAGGAATGCCCATGCGTAGCAAGCTTCTTGTCCTGGCGGCGGTGATCGCAGCGCTCGCTCCCGCCAAGCATGCGTTCGCCCAGGAACGGGCCGGGGTCGCGAGTGCGGTCACCCAGACCGCGCGCGGGCAGGTCGGCGGCGGGTCCATGCGCACGATCCGCATCGGCAAGTCCGTGTTCAGCGGCGAGCGGATCACCACCGACGCTCGCGGTCGCGTTCAGGTCCTCCTGGCCGACGGCTCCAACTTCGTCGTCGGGCCGAACTCCAGCCTCGTCATCGATGAGTTCGTCTACCGGCCCGAGCAGGGCGCGGGAAAGATCGTGGCCACCTTCGGGCGCGGTGTCGCCCGCTATGTGGGCGGCAGGATCTCCAAGAACCGTGGCGGCGTCACCATCCGCACGCGGCAGGGCACCATCGGCGTGCGCGGCGGCATGGCCAACCTGGTCCAGCGCGGCGACGACACGGTGTTTTCCTTCCTCTTCGGCAAGGACCTGACCTTCACGGGGCGCAACGGCCGCGAGATGCGGGTCTACCGGTCCGGCTTCTCGGTCTTCGCCTCGGGCGGTCAGGGGCGGGTCGGACGCACTCCCGCCAATCTGCAGAATCTCGTGACGCGGCAGCTGACGGGAACCGGCGGAGCGGGGCCGCGCCCGAACGCGGAGCAATTGCGCCGCTTCGGGTTCGCGAATTCGGCCCTGCCGCCGGCGCCAGGGTCGCCGATCCCGCCGCCCGTCATCATCTCGCGCGGGGTGCCGGTGCCCGGCAACAGACTCGACCGCAACTTCGCGAACGGTTCGCGGATCGGTTATCCCCCGACGCCGGGTTGTGTCAGTCCGCTATATTGCTGAGGCACGGCCCCTCCCGCCCGGCCGCACACGTGAAAGTGCCTGCGGATGACGCCGAACGGCTGTTGCGGGCCGGGACCCAAGCTGGCAAGCTCACCGCGCGGCAGTCCCTTTGCCAGGGCGCGCCGCCCGTCCGGCAGGGGGCCGGACGCGGCTATCGCGTGCCCCCGGGATGCGGGCGCGGGCTCCAGGAGACTGCTTGACATGATGCGACGGGGATTATTCACGGGGATCGCGGCCGCCGGCCTTTTCGCTGGCCTGGGGATCGGCGCGGCACAGGCGGATTTCGCGCTCACGATCCTGCACGTCAACGACCTGCATTCGCGGCTCGAGCCGATCAACAAGTATGATTCCACCTGCGGCAAGGACGACGACGCCGAGGGCAAGTGCTTCGGCGGCATCGCGCGCATCAAGGCCAAGGTCGACGAGCGTCGCGCGGCACTTTCCCAGGCCGGCCGCAACGTGCTGATGCTGGATGCCGGCGACCAGTTCCAGGGTTCGCTTTTCTACACCACATACAAGGGCGCGGCGGCGGCCGAGTTCATGAACGCCATCGGCTTCGACGCCATGGCGGTGGGCAACCACGAGTTCGACGACGGCCCCGAGGGGCTGGCCGCCTTCCTGGAGAAGGTCGACATGCCGGTCCTGTCCGGCAATGTCGACGTGGAGAACGAACCGACCCTGAAGGGCAAGGTTCCCGGTACGCTCGTGCTCGAGGTGGGCGGCGAGAAGGTCGGCATCGTCTCCGTCCTGGCCGAGGACACCTCCGAAACCTCGTCGCCCGGTGCAAACGTCCACTTCCTGCGCGCCGAGACCTACCTCAAGGGGGCGGTCGAGGGGCTGGAGGCGGCCGGCGTCGACAAGATCGTGGCGCTGACCCACATGGGCCTGCCGCGCGACATGCAGATCGCGGCGCGCGTCCCCGGCATCGACGTGATCGTCGGCGGCCATTCCCACACGCTGCTGTCCAACACCGAGAAGGGGGCCGCCGGTCCCTATCCCGTGCTGGTGCAGAACCCGGCCGGCAGGCAGGTGCCCATCGTCCAGGCCTATGCCTACGGCAAGTATCTGGGCGAGGTGGAGATCGTCTTCGACGACGCGGGCAACGTGACCTCCGCCACCGGCAATCCGATCCTGCTCGACGCCTCGGTCGCCGCCGACAAGGACATCGCGGCGCGTCTCGACGAACTGGCGAAGCCGCTTGAGGAAGTGCGCGCCAAGGTCGTCGGCCGCACCAACGGCGAGATCGACGGCTCGCGCGAGACCTGCCGTGCGCAGGAGTGCACGATGGGCGATCTCGTGGCCGATGCCATGCTGGAGCGGGTGCGCGACCAGGGCGTGCAGATCGCCATCCAGAACGGCGGCGGCCTGCGGGCGTCGATCGATTCCGGCGAGATCACCATGGGCGAGGTTCTCACGGTGCTGCCGTTCCAGAACACGCTCGCCACCTTCCAGCTCAAGGGCTCCGACGTAATCGCCGCGCTCGAGAACGGCCTGTCGCAGGTGGAAGACGGCGCCGGCCGTTTCCCGCAGGTTGCCGGGATCCGCATGACCTGGACGCGGGCGAAGAAGGCCGGCGAGGGGCGTGTCGTCAGCGTCGAGGTCGAGGGGGAGAACGGCTGGGAGCCGCTCGATCCCGACAAGCTTTATGGCGTGGTTTCAAACAACTACATGCGCGGCGGCGGTGACGGCTACAAGGTCTTCGCCGAGGCCGCGCAGAATGCCTACGACTACGGTCCGGGGCTGGAAGAGGTGCTGGCCGATTACATCGCCGCGATGACGGACGGCTACACGCCCGAAACCGACGGGCGCATCCGCGAGCTGCGCTGACGCGCGGTTGACGCTGCGTTTGCAACTGGATGGCGGCGGGTCTCTCGCCGTTTTCCGGTTGTGTCGTGGCGGCAACAGGTGCTTGCAAACACGTGACAAGCTCGTGGCAGGCCGGGACTCGGCCCGCCCCCTTCGCGTAAATTCCCGGCAGGGAGTCCGGTGGCGGACCCTTGCGCGTTTTCACGGGAATTGAGCTGTTGGGGGATGGTGTGAGCCTTGCGGAACCTGCCAAGGTGAACGTCCGGTGTCTGGTGGTTGCGGCTCTTCTGGGCTGTGCGACCGCCGGGACCGCCCTTGCCCAGCCCGCCGACGGCGTGACCGTGCCCGGCGATGTCGCGCCGGCCTCCGCGCCCGCCGTATCCGCCATGAGCGCCCCGGAGTTGCGCGCGCGTCAGTCCGAGCTTCTCGGCGTGATGCTGCGCGATCCCTCCAATCTCGACGTTGCCTTCGAATACGCCACCGTGTCTGCGGCCATAGGCGACTACGAGGCCGCGATCGGCACCTTCGAGCGGATGCTGATCTACGCGCCGGGCCTGCCGCGCATCCAGCTTGAACTCGGCGTCCTCTATTTCCGTCTCGGGTCCTACGAGGCGGCGCGCTCCTACTTCGAGGCGGCCCTTGCCGCGCCAGACGTGCCGGCGGAGGTGGAGACGCGGGTGCGCACGTTCCTTGTGGCGATCGACGAGGCGGAGGATCCGCACAAGATCACGGCGACGTTCATGACGGGCCTCCGCTGGCAGTCCAACGCCAACGCGGGGCCGGGTGCCCGTGAGGTGACGCTCAACGGACTGACGTTCCTGCTCGACGACACCGCCATCGGCAAGCCGGACTGGAATGCCTTCCTCGCCGGAAATGTTCACTGGGCCTACGATCTCGGCAATCAGGGCGACCTGCTGGAAGCGGACCTGCTGCTCTATGCGGGGCGCTATTTCAACGAGACCCGGCTCAACACGTCGATCGCGGAGCTGACCTTCGGTCCTTCCTTCAATCTCGCCCGTTTCGACATCGACAACGCGCGGCTCGGCATCTACGGCATCGCCTCCGGCATCCGGCTGAGCGAAGCCAATTATTCCGGCGCGCTGGGCTTTGGCAGCCGGTTCGCCGTGCAGCCGGATCCGCTGTCCTCCGTTTCCGGCAAGCTCGAGTACAGGCGGCGCTGGTACCGTGACACGGGGCAATATCCCACGGTCACCAACCGGGACGGCTACCAGATCAGCGGCCAGACCACCTACACCCGCCGTTTCGACGAGCGCTGGTCGGCGCGCGGCTTCGTGCTGGGAGACTACGAGGATACCGCCGCGCGTTTCGAGCAGAGCTGGGAACTCGGCGGTGGCATCGGCGTCACCTATCGCTTTTTCTCCCCGATCGCGAAGCTGCGTGACAAGGGCCCCTGGGCGCTTGACCTGGAAAGCGGCTACCTGCGTCGCGAGTTCGCCAGCCCCGATCCGGCGGTGAGTGCGACCATGGCCCAGCGCGACAACGAGTTCTGGGTGCGCGGTGGCCTCACCGTGCCCGTGCGCGAGGATGTGGCGCTTGGCCTGACCACCGAATTCCGCCGTCTGCAGTCGAATTACGCGACGCGCGACTACGCCAACACCTCCGTGATGATGAACGTGGTCAAGGCGTTCTAGCGTTGCCGCACCGTCCGGGCGAACCGGGAAGCGGATTTTGAAAATGAAGCCGAGGAAGTCGAGATGAACCGCTATGCGCCGCTTGCGCTGACCGTGCTTGGCGTTCTGCCCCTTCTGGCGGGCGGACAGCAGGCGCTGGCGCGCAGCGATATCGGCGTCGCCGCAGCAGTGAACCAGGAGGCCGAACGCACGCCCCCGGGCGCGGCCCCGCGCACGGTGGTGCTGGGCGACACGCTCATCTTCAAGGAGCGCATCCGGACCCAGGGCGAGGGGCTGGTGCAAATCCTGCTGCGGGACGGCTCGACCTTCACCGTCGGAGCGAACTCCGATCTCGTGATCGACGAATTCGTCTACGATCCGCAGGCGGGATCGGGCAAGCTGGTCGCCTCCTTCGGCAAGGGTGTCGCGCGTTTCGTCGGCGGCAAGCTGAGCAAGAAGCCGGGCGGTGTGACCGTGAAGACCCCGGTGGGCACCATCGGCATTCGTGGCGGCATCGCCAACATCGAGGTCGGCGGCGGCACGGGCCAGTTCTCGCTTCTGTTCGGGGACGAGTTGTCCTTCCTGGGGCCCAATGGCGCCACGCGCCGCATTTTCGAGCGCGGCTATACACTGTCCGTCAATCCGGGCGCCGGCGGCTCGCGGATCCGTCCGACGACGTCGGGGGACATTTCCAGCGTTCAGAGACAGTTGTCCGGGGCGCCCGGCCAGAGCGGTGGCTCGAACAATCCGCCAAGTGACCGGCAGGTCGGGAATTCTCCCGTGGGGAGCGTGAACTCCAGGCGTGGCGTCTCGAATGCCAGGCCGCAGCCGAAACCGAAGGTGGTCGCGGCGTCCAACCTGCGTGACGGGGACCGTATCCTCGGCGACATCGCGCGCGACACGAACCGTCCGACGGGGGACGCGGGAAGCACCCTTTCGGTCCGGGTACTGAGCAGCGGCGAGAGCTACGAACCGGCCGGCACGGGCGCGACGGTGACGACACCGGGCGCCCAGGACCTGCTCGGCGGAACGTCGGAGACGGATCGCACCGTCGTGTTCACCGTCGATGCCGGGCGCACGCAGATGACCGGAACGATCGACGGCGAGACGATCACCATGCCGCTTCCCTCGGGGGGCGAGGCGGTTTTCCGTGCCGTCACCTCGACCGGGCGAACCGTCACCGGGTCCGTCTTCCGAAACGGCGATCACTTCGTGGCCTTCACCTACTTCGAGGAGATTTCCACCTCGGTCCTGGCGCTGGATCATCCGGTGTTCGGTTTCGGAGGCGTGCCGACGGATCTCGCGTCCTTCGAGGCGGCCAACGACTATGCGCAGGTGCGCAGCTATACGCTGACCAGCAATCCGATGCACAGCTTCCGCACCGGCTCCACGCACGCGCTGTATTTCCTCAATCCGCTTGCCGCCGACAAGCTGGGCACGGCCTTTCTCGACAACGTCAAGACCAGTGACCTTCTGGTCATCGGCACGGATGCCTTCGAAAACGAGGATCCGCGCTATCTGGTCGCCGCGATGAACATCCAGGGCGAGGGCACCGACCAGAAGTCGGCGGTCTCCCTGTCCACCGGGCGGATCGAGGGCAACCCGGTCGGCGGCTACGTGCTGACCGGCAGCCGGCGGGGAGGCTTTCGTGCCGATTCCGCCGATGCCGGCGTGCTCTACGACGGGCCGGTGACGTCCCTCGCGGACCCTAACGGAGCCCATTTCTTCGGCGACAATGCCGATAATTTCGTGATTGGCGCGAACTTCGGCGGTCTTGGCGATGATGTGGGAGCCGACACCTCGGTGCTCGGCACGTCTCCCTATGCCGACGCAAGCGAGACCTATTCCGGATATGTGCATGTGGCGGACCTGCAGAGCACCTCGCCGGCGGGCGAGTTCGTGCGCACGGATCGCTCCCTGTCCGGCTATGCCTCCGGCATGGTCGAATCGACCGCGACCGGCGGGACGCCCGTTCCCATGTGGTCCAACACGCCCGGCGACCTGCGGCTCTCCTTCAATGCCGCGGATGCCTCCGCCGGCGCGATGCTGACGCTGAACGACAACACCGGTCTCAGCCCCCACCTGCAGTCGCTGACCATCGGTTTCGGCAACAATCTCAACGAGAGCGGCGCGGACGGATCGTCCGCCTTCGTCGACAACGACCGCTATGCGCTGTCGCAGAATTTCGCGGCGACGACGGCGGAGATCGCCGGTGTCGGCGAGGTCGGACATGCGCCCTCGGGCGAGCCGCGCAGCTACATGATGCCCTCGACACTGGTCGACGGCGGGGACGATGCGCTGTTCCACACCGCGACACGCTGCACCTGCGCCTTCCTGGAATGGGGCTACTGGGGCACCAGCTTCGAGGCCGACAGTTCCGTGGCCGGCGTGGGTGCGACGAAGGATTTCGTGCATCTGGGCACATGGGCGGCCGGCGATACGCCGACCTTCGGCCAGTTGCCGCTCACGGGCTCGGCGACCTACACCGGTCACGCGGTGGGGACGGTTGCGTCGGGCTCGCCTTCCAATCCCTCGCAGTATCTGGCGGCGGGCGACTTCTCGATGACATACGGGTTCGCCTCGCGCACGGGCACGGCGTCGATCACCGGCTTCGACGGCCGCGATTTCAGCGGAACCGTTGCCCAGCCGGGAGGCGTTTCGGCCAGTGCGACCAACCGGTTCACGGGCTCGCTCGGCCAGGTCGGGGTGCCGACGGGTACCGGCGCGAGCGGAACGCTGAACGGATCCTTCGTGCGTGGCCCGCAAGGCCCGGTGCAGGGCGTGATCGGCGGTTTCGGGCTCTCCGATCCGACCAACAACTGGTCCGCGACAGGTGTCGTCGTGGGGCAGGGCGTGTCGGGCGTGGCGCTCGGCGAATGAGGCTGCGCACGGTTTGCGGCGGGGTGTCCAACCCCTTGCGCGAGCTTGTGCAAAACTTTGCCGTCACCGCTGGACAGGCAGAATTTCAGCCTCTATAAGACCGGCACTTCCGGGCGACACGCGACAGATCGCGCCGCCCCGGGCCCAGGTAGCTCAGTTGGTAGAGCAGCGGATTGAAAATCCGCGTGTCGGTGGTTCGATTCCGCCCCTGGGCACCACTTACCCTTAGATAAATCCCTACAGATCAAGCCCTTAACAGCTTTATGGTGAGTCTTGGCGAGTCCGTCGTCAAGCCCTTCGTCACACTTCCAGCTCCGCAGGTGTGACACCAGTGTGACCGCCCCTTGTTTCTTTGGTGGAAGCCGAGGGGGTACCGGGGGAATCTGCCGCCACCGCTTCCCTACGTAGGCGCTTCAGATTTTTCCGCCGTTTCGGGGTCCCCACTCTCGGTTTTGCGCCCCTGTCTGCGTTTGTCAGGCTTCGTCAGCAAATCAGATGCTCAACCGGTCCCCACTTCCTATAGCTCTACCTTGGCACACCACCTTGCCGCCGGCACTGACAGAAGAGCGTTCAGTCGCTCCTGGAGATACTCTGCATAGCGTGATGACGGCTTGTTCCGATGGGTGTTGGTGATCAGGAGGCGAACCACCGACGTCCAGAAGTGGTGCCGGTCCTGGTGGAGGAAGACATCCTTCAGCTCNACAAACTGNACGGCNAGAAACGCCCACCAGAGCCGCTCTGCCAGTTGCCCGTTGTTCTCCCCAGGGTGACACTGCCGGATCCTCTCGACCTGCCCTACGGCGGCTTCATAGGCCGCCCTACGGACACGCCCTCTTGTGTCCTGGAAGTGGATGGGACGAGGTTCGAAGGCAATGTCGGCGATCTTGCCGATCAGTCCCTGCACCTCCTTATCAGCCGCTATCTGTGGCCCCAGAACCTTCCTCAGGTAGCGCTCATGGACGGCCAGGAGTTGCTTGCCTGGTCCCGCAACAGGTGCTCCATAATGGCGGACCAAGGAGCGGTGATAGGCACAGTAGCGGCCCTTGCCGATCCGGACGCAGTGCGGAGCGCTACAGGACTGTTCCTTGATGAAAGACAATCGGTTAGAAGGCATGGGGAACGATGATTAATGCGGGCATACCTCTATAAAACCCTTATAGAGACTTGCCTGCGTTTCGGTGCATTGCCTTGAGGGGGGAAATCATGCCATCGCTTGCGGCTAGCCATTTCACGGGGTGTCCGCGCTGACGACCTCGGTTCAAGTCGCTCTGACGTGACGCCTTCCTTGATCCAGTTGGGATTAAAATGAACAGCTCCTCCAATGAATTCAACCAGTTCGTTCTTTTCTCGGAAGAAGAAAACCGGCAATTGGACGAGAGGGTGACTATTCGTGAAACGCGCGGAAAGCCTGCAGCTTATGTGGACTGCCTTGCGCGCCAGAAGGAAGTTCAGCTCAAACCCGAAGAGCGCACCCGGCAGCTTTGGTTGGCGCGGTTGATCGAGCAATTTGGCTACCCTGCCTCGCGTATTCAGGTTGAGTATCCAATTACATTTGGACGGGATAGCTCCAAGCGCGCCGATATCGTCGTCTTCGACGCAGACCGCCCGACGGTGCCTTACATCATCATCGAAGTGAAACAGGGCAAGCTTCGGGATGGCAAGGAACAGCTTCGGTCCTACACCCACGCGACGGGCGCACCCTTGGCAGTGTGGAGCAACGGCATTCTGGCTGAAGTCTGGCACCGTAAGAACCCGAATTACTTCGTTCCCATTCACCACCTGCCACGGGCGAACCAGACGATTGAAGATATCGTCGATCAACCGTGGACGATTCAGACCCTTATCGACAAGGAAAACGAGCGGGAACGCGAAGGCTCAAAGGCCCGGTCCCTGCGCGAATTGATCGTGGACATGGAAAACGAGGTTCTGGCCAACGCTGGCGTCGATGTGTTCGAAGAAGTGTTCAAGCTGATCTTCACCAAGCTCTATGACGAGATGGCCACGCACCGGGGCCAGCATCCTTTCCTGCGCTTCCGCAACACCAACACCGCTGCGCAACTCAAGCGCGCCATTCAGGACTTGTTCGACGAAGCGAAAAAGAAGTGGCCGGGCGTGTTCCTCGATGACGAGCGCATCCGCCTGTCGCCCGATCACTTACAAGTCTGCGTCGGGTCGCTGGAAGAATGGAAGCTGTTCAACTCCAATCTCGACGTGATCGACGACGCCTTTGAATATCTCGTCAACAAGTCGTCCAAGGGCGAGAAGGGCCAGTATTTCACTCCGCGCTGGGTGATCGACATGTGCGTGAAGATGCTGAACCCGCAGGAACACGAAACGGTGATCGACACCGCGTGCGGATCATCAGGCTTCACCGTGCATTCTATGTTCCATGTTTGGCGGAGTATTTATCGTGCGCTGGGCCTGCCAGAAAGCGATCTATTCACGATGGAGCAGAAAGTGCCTCGCGCCGTGGATTACGTTCGTGAAAAAGTGTTCGCCATAGACTTCGACGAAAAATCCGTCCGCGTCTCCCGTTGCCTCAACTTGATCGCGGGCGATGGCGAAACCAACGTGCTGCACCTGAACACCCTCGACTGGACCAAGTGGGACGAGACGGTGAAGCAGGACGAGTGGGGCGAAACCTACAGCGCCGGTTGGAACAGGCTGCGACGACTGCGGTCCAAGCCGAAGCAGCCAGACTATCGCCAGTTCGGCTTCGACGTGCTGATGGCCAACCCGCCCTTCGCGGGCGACATCAAGCAGTCGGACATGCTGTCACCCTATGACCTGGCCCACAAGAAGGACGGCAAGCTGGAACGCGCCGTGGGCCGCGACCTGCTGTTCATAGAACGCAATCTGGACTTCCTGAAACCCGGCGGGCGCATGGCCGTGGTGCTGCCGCAGGGGCGGTTCAATAACTCGTCCGACCAGCGGGTACGTGAGTTCATCATGGAACGCTGCCGCATCCTCGCCGTGGTGGGGCTGCACCCGAACACCTTCAAGCCGCACACCGGCACCAAGACCAGCGTCTTGTTCGTGCAGAAGTGGAACGACGATCCCGCCGCCGGGTCGCTCTGCCCCAAGGTGGAGGACTACAACATTTTCTTCGCCACGCAGCAGGTGGAGAGCGTCAATAACTCAGGCGATAAGGTTTATGTGCGCGGGGGCGACGGAACCCTGATGCGCGACACGCACGGGCACTTTGTCGTCGCCCATGACCTCTACAATCACGAGGGCCTGACTAGCGACGGGATAGCCGAAGCCTTTCAAGAATTCGCCGCGCAGGAGCAATTCAGTTTTTTTCGCCTCGCCCCTTCGACAGTGACCGCCTGAGCGCACTGTTGGAGGGGCTGGAAGCCTCGATACTTCCGTTGATTTCGATAGGAGACTTGAACCCTGGACTTCGCATTGACGCCGAATTCTTCAATCGGCAGTCGTTGCTGGCAATAGCTCAGATTAGAAGCCGCCCGCACGAACGGCTGGGCGACATCTGCGCCCGAATCCAGCACCCCATTGAGGTCAAGCGTGACTATGAGGATGAGGGTTTGCTTACGATCATGGCGAAGAACATTCGGTCGAACCGCACTGATTTGTCGGACCCTCGCTTCATGCCGGAAGCACTGCGGCCTGTAGTGACTCGAAACAAGTTAAAGTCAGGCGACGTTCTCGTGACGCGGACAGGAGCAAACTTCGGACAAGTTGCGCCGTGGCGTCAGCAGGTAGAGGCCTTCGCGTGCGCTGACATACTCGTGCTTAGGCAACCATCGGTCGCCTCTGGCTATCTCAGCAGCTTTCTCGAAAGCGCAAAGGGCAAGCCGCTCGTCTTGCGAGGGGGGTATGGAGCCGCACAACCCCATATCGCGCCGCCTTATCTTTCTGACATGTTGGTGCCTAGGCTGGGCGATATCGAGAATCGGATTGACCGGCTCGTCAGCCTCTCAGTCGAGAAGGAACGCGACGCGTTCCAGAGCATCAAACGCGCCCAAGACACCTTGCTTGCCGCGCTGGGACTGGCAGACTGGACGCCGCCGGAACCGCTCAGCTACACCGCCCGCGCCAGCGACGCCTTCGCCGCCGGACGCTTGGACGCGCAGTATTTCCGCCCCTTGTTCGTGGAAGTCGAACAGCGACTGTTGGCAACCGGCGGGGCTGTCGAATTGGGCACGATTCTTGATATCAACAATCGAGGGCGACAGCCGGACTATTCAGACGGGGGATTGCCCGTCGTCAACTCCAAGCACGTCCGCACCAATAAGGTGCTGTTAGACGATGACAATCGCCGGGCGGTGGAGGCCGACGCGCCCGTGGTCATCGAAAAGGGTGATGTTCTCGTCAATGGAACGGGCGTTGGCACGATTGGCCGCGCAGCAGCCTTTCTGCATGAGCAAAGCGCCTTGCCCGACAACCATGTGACCGTACTACGTACATCCCGTGTCGACCCGATCTATCTTGCTGTGTTTTTGAACAGCTTGCTTGGCCAGTTGCAAATCGAGCGTCATATCAAAGGATCATCGGGCCAAATCGAGCTGTATCCAAATGATATCGCGAAGATCGTGTTTTGGGATGCGCCCGATCAGGTTCAGACGGACGTTCGCGACGCTGTGCTGTCGGCCTTCAGAGAAGAGCGCCGCGCCCGCGACCTTCTCGACGCTGCCAAGCGCGCCGTCGAGATCGCCATCGAGAACGGCGAACCTGCAGCGCTGACCTTCCTTGACGCCGCAGAGGGGGCAAGCTGATGGCGCTTCCTCCGCACGCACAGGAATGGATGAACCGCGCCGAAATCGACTACATCGGCCCGTTTGTGAAGGCGTGGGCCGCATTCAACGCATGGTATCGACATGCCAGCGGGCAGGCTCAAGAACGAGCGATGCTTGATTTCGTGATCCGCGACCCGAACAGCCGCCTGCGCCGCCGCCTGCTACCTGTTTTGGAGCAACCAATTGCGGGGCAAGAACATCAAGTCACTGCCGAAGAAACTCGGCTAAAACAGGCGGTATGTGACCTACAGCAGAAACTTGATGATATTCATTTCGTGATCACGCGGAAGCAGCGTCAAGAGCGGATTTCCCTTCGCTCGGTATGCTTGCGGCCACTGAATAATTGGCAGAGCGATGAACTGGACAGGCATCGGCATCGCTTTGCGGCGGCAAAGATACAGGGTGGACAATATCAAATCACCGTCACCTCAATTCAGACGCAGCAGATTCGCTTTCAACACGTTCAGGCGAATTATGATCCAGCGGAAGTCTATGCGCACCCAAACTTCAATGAAAATCTAACTGAACCGCAACGCACGACACTTCGCCAGTTTTACGACGCCTGCAACCCACGCCCAATGACGGACCTTGTTCAAGGCGGCGGCCCGGTGCTGGATATCTCGACCATGCAGTTTCAGTGCACTGCCCAAGACCTTTTGGCGGGGCTGGTCGAAACGCTCTACGCCATGCGCAATGCTCTTCTTCACGGGGAAGTCGATCCCGACGAGCAGATTTTGGCCTGCTATGAGCCGGCGTACCGGATAATCACCTGTTTCCTATCGCTTCTAAGGTAGCGCCAGATACTACGGCTAGCGTTTAACGAGGTAGCTTTTGGCGCCACGCCCGCTTCCTTCCACGGAATAGCTAACTCCAAGCCGTCTCAAATCATCGACAATCGCTCGCTTCTTTCGCAGAGCGTCCTTTAGATTGGCGGTTTCGGTCGATGTGAGACCTACCTCCTTTGCGATGGCAGAGATTAGATAGCGGCCCGGCGACTTGTTCTTCATCGCGGTCACTACAGCGACACTCGGTGACGCTTTTTGCTTGGATTGGCATCCGAGGCCATCCAAGTCATATGCCCAGTCGCGTATGACCGCGCCGGTAAAAGCCTCGCCAATTGCGCTCTCGACATCTCTTCCAACAGAGGTATTCGGCAGCGTCACAAACACGTCGGTCGGCAAACAGTTACCCTCTTCATCAATCACTTTGCGACTGCGCGGGCGGCCCAAGGCCTGGATCACCTGTGCGGCAATCGACATCACCTCAAGTTTGTGACGAATGGCCTTGGCTTCCTTGGATCTAAGCCACTCTTTTGTTTGAGCGCCTCTAAGCGCAAAATACATGCTCACGGGCCACGCTGGATCCCGGAAACTCAGGCCAAACAGCACTGCCTTGTTGCAGTCGCGAAAGTCGTTGAGACCGTCGAGGCTGCCCCAATGTCCAGTCAAGGCAATCTCCTCCGGGAGATGCTTTCTTGCCAGTGCCTCGGTCGCCAGATGCGTTACCACCATCCACTTGTCTCCTGGCTTGGTGTGCTCGGAGACGAATTGCGCCAAGTGTCGAAGACGCGCTTCACCAGCTTTGCGCATTGCCGTCTTGCCAAGCCCGTTGGAGCGGAGGATGTGAATCGTCAAATTCCGATAGCTTCGCACCTTGGGAAGCGAAACGAGCTTGGCGCGCCGATAGTCCAACACGGGATCTTGGTTCGCGGTTGCATTCAGCACTACGGGTGCGAAGAAACGCGGGACCTTCTCCTTTCCGGTGGTAAGAGCCTTATGCGCACCTTGAATCGAGAAGAGTGCCCAATGCCGATATAGCTGGATGATCGCAGAGAGGGTCTCCCATACATGCTGCAGTTCCGCATTCTTGCTATCGGGATCGTTCCAAATAGGGTCGTATGACGATACGGATTTCAAGTCCGACACCAGTTGGCGGAAGAGTATCTCCAGTTCATCTATCTGCCCGCTGGAAAGCGGATCTTGCTCGCTCCATATGGGCGAAATTTCTTCAACACGGCTAGAGACAGCCTTGAAGAAATCGAGCATTGACGAGACAGCGTCGAAAGCCTGCTGATGCTTTGCCTTAAACTCCGCAGAGACGCGAAGCCCCAACACTCGGTGCAATGAACCTTCGTCAATTGAATGGAATTCAACTGCATTGGCCAAAGCCTCGTCGATGATGACGAGGCACCGACGCCCGCCTTCCCAACTCCCGTAGGCGTCGACTATCCCAGAATATGATTGTGCCCAGGACTGCGTGACAGCAGCATGTGTAATCACGATCACCGGGAAACGTCGGCATTCTTGCAGTGTGACCACGTTGGACGAGTGTCGCGTAATGGCCGCTTCGAAGCCGGCAAGCTCATTGATCGTGCGTGCGGCGTCCTCGCATTGCTGAATCGTTCGAGCGACAAAGAGACCGCCGATTCGTAGCGGCGGTGAAGATTTTCTGGAAGCCTTTGCCATCATTGCCATATACAGCAGGGCACCTTGCGTCTTCCCGACGCCCATCTCGGGCGCTAGAACTTGCCATGCTGGAGCAATTGAGAGGGCGCTTGCCTTCATATTTTGTCGGATTGCCAGATGGAACGTTTCCCCCATCCTGGTCCAAAGCTCACGGAAGGCAGGACCGGCGACGTTGCCCAATTTCAAAGTCCACAGCCGCTCCATTGCAGCGGCGAAATCGGATGGCAATACTGTCATTGCGTGTCGTGAGTTGCGATATGGTTGCACCGAAACGCAGGCAAGTCTCTATAAGGGTTTTATAGAGGTATGCCCGCATTAATCATCGTTCCCCATGCCTTCTAACCGATTGTCTTTCATCA
>PBLF01000007.1 GCA_002722295.1 Stappia sp.
GCGGACCCGCCATGAGGCGCTTGTCCCGGGCCCCGACGCCGCCATGAAGGCGGAACGGGCGGTACCGGGCGGCGCGGGCAAGGTCGAAACCTCCCGGGCAGGCATCAGCGGCATGTCCGGCATGTGACGGATTTCCGGGACCATGGGCGGCGAGAGCATACCCTTCCTGAAGATGAATGGGCTCGGCAACGATTTCGTTGTCTGGGACGCCCGTGGCGAACCCGTGCGGCTCGATGACGACGAGATCCGCAGGATCGGCGCGCGCGACGGCGGCATCGGCTTCGACCAGATGATCACGGTGGAGACGAGCCCCGCCGGGGCGGATGCCTTCATGCGCATTCACAACCGGGACGGCAGCCAGGTCGACGCCTGCGGAAACGCCACGCGCTGCATCGGGCGGCTGCTGATGGAGGAGCGCGGGGTCGACCGGGTCACCATCGAGACCAACGCCGGCCTGCTCCGCGCCTTCGCGACGGACGATCCGCGCCGGGTGAGCGTCGACATGGGCGTGCCGCGCTTTGCCTGGAACGAGATCCCGCTTGCCGAGGAATTTCACGACACACGGGCGATCGAACTGCAGATCGGCCCCATCGACGCGCCGATCCTGCATACGCCCTCGGTGGTGAATGTGGGCAATCCGCACGCGATCTTCTGGGTGAAGGATATCGACGCCTACGATCTGGAGCGCGTCGGTCCGCTTCTTGAAAACCATCCCATGTTTCCGGAACGCGCGAACATCTCGCTGGCGCATGTCCTGTCCGACCACGAGATCGACGTGAAGGTGTGGGAGCGCGGGGTCGGGCTGACCCGGGCCTGCGGCACCGCCGCCTGCGCGGTCGGGGTCGCGGCGGCGCGCGACAACCGCACGGGACGGCGGGTCACGGTCAACCTGCCCGGCGGGCCGCTTCTCATCGAGTGGCGCGAGGCGGACGATCACATCCTCATGACCGGCGACACGGAAATCGAGTTCGAGGGTGTGCTGGAGCGCGAGACGCTCACCTATTCCAGAACCGGGCCCGGCGACCGGCCGATCCTCGAGGTGGTCAAGTGAGCATCGACGTCGTCACCTTCGGCTGCCGCCTCAACTCCTACGAGTCCGAGGTGATGAAGCGCGAGGCCGAGGCCGCCGGCCTTCGCGACGCGATCCTCATCAACACCTGCGCGGTGACGGCGGAGGCGGTGCGCCAGGCCCGCCAGTCGATCCGCAAGGCGCGCCGCGAGAACCCGGAAGCGCGCATCATTGTCACCGGCTGCGCGGCCCAGACCGAGGCGGACACATTCGCCGGCATGGACGAGGTCGACCTGGTGCTCGGCAACACCGAGAAGCTGGAGCGCGCCTCCTACGGGCGCGTGGCGCAGTTCGGCATCGAGGAGAGCGAGAAGGTCCGCGTCAACGACATCATGAGCGTGCGCGAGACGGCGGGTCACCTGATCGACGGGCTGGAGGGGCGCGCCCGGGCCTTCGTGCAGGTCCAGAACGGCTGCGACCATCGCTGCACCTTCTGCATCATTCCCTACGGACGCGGCAATTCGCGTTCGGTGCCCATCGGTGTCATCGTCGACCAGATCCGCCGCCTGGTGGAAAACGGCTACCGCGAGGTGGTGCTGACCGGTGTCGACATCACCAGCTTCGGCGCGGACCTGCCCGGAACCCCGAAGCTCGGCGACCTGGTGCAGAAGATCCTCAAGCTGGTGCCGGACCTGAAGCGGCTGCGCCTGTCGTCCATCGACTCCATCGAGGCCGATCCGGCGCTGATGCGGGCGATCGCCGAGGAAGAGCGGCTGATGCCGCATCTGCACCTGTCGCTTCAGGCGGGCGACGACATGATCCTCAAGCGGATGAAGCGCCGGCACCTGCGCGACGACACGATCCGCTTCTGCGAGGAGGTGCGTCGCCTGCGTCCCGACGTCGTGTTCGGTGCCGACATCATCGCCGGCTTCCCGACCGAGACGGAGGAGATGTTCGCCAATTCGCTCGCCATCGTCGACGATTGCGGGCTGACGCATCTGCATGTCTTCCCGTTCTCGCCGCGCAAGGGCACGCCGGCGGCGCGGATGCCCCAGCTTGGCCGCGCCATCGTCAAGGAGCGCGCCGCGAGGCTGCGCGAGAAGGGCGAGGCGGCGCTGCTCGCGCATCTGGACGGCGAGGTGGGGCGCACGCGCGAGGTTCTCGTGGAGCGTGAGGGGCTTGGCCGCTCGGAGCAGTTCACCCAGGTCGAGTTCGAGGACACCGCGCTTCAGGCCGGCGACCTTGTAAAGCTGACCGTCACCGGGCATACCGGGCGCCATCTCCTGGCAACTCCGGCAAGGCAGCAGGCAGCATGAGCGACACCAAGCGCGGATTTCTCGGACGCCTCTTCGGCGGACGCAAGCCGACGCCTGAAGACGAGCAGCGGCCCGAAACCGAGGCGCTTCGCGAGGAGCTCCCGGAGGACGGAGGCGCGCCCGCATCCGCACCCGATGAGGACAGCTCTCCCGACACGGCGACCGATACCCGGGCCGAGCAGGCCGGAGAGCCGGTGGCCGCGCCCGTGACGCCGGCGTCCGACGCCGGGGTCGAGATCGCGGCGGAGCCGGAGCCGGAAACGGCCACGGGAGCCGAGGCGAACGAGGAAATCGCCCGCGAACTCGCGGAGGCGATGGACGCTGCACCGGATGCCGACGCCGGAGCGGACAGTGAGAGCGAAGACGAGGCGGCTGCCGACAGCGCCGAGCCGACCGAACCTCCCGCCGATCCCGCCCCGCAGGCGGAGACCGGGGCATCCGCCGAGCCCGAAGCCCCAGCCGAGGCCACCCCGCGCCGCTCCTGGCTGACCCGCCTGCGCGACGGGCTGGCGCGCTCGTCGGCATCGCTGACCGGCGGCATCACCTCGCTTTTCACCAAGCGCAAGCTCGACGCCACGACGCTGGAGGAATTGGAGGACCTGCTGCTGCAGGCCGACCTCGGCCTCGACACGGCGATGGCGATCACCGACCGCATTGGCGACGGGCGCTTCAACAAGGAAATTTCTCCCGAGGAGGTGCGCCGCATTCTCTCCGAGGAGGTGACGAAGGTGCTGGAGCCGGTCGCCAGGCCGCTGGAGGTCAGGGGCGATCACACGCCGCAGGTGATCCTGTTCGTCGGCGTCAACGGCACGGGCAAGACCACGACGATCGGCAAGCTGTCGGCGAAGCTCGCCGCCGAGGGCAAGTCGGTGATGCTCGCGGCGGGCGACACGTTCCGCGCGGCGGCGGTCGAGCAGCTCAGGATCTGGGGCGAACGCACCGGCGCCGAGGTGGTGTCGCGCGACACGGGCGCGGACGCGGCCGGCCTCGTCTTCGACGCCATGAAGGCGGCGCGCGAGAAGGGGGTCGATGTGCTTCTCGTCGACACGGCCGGGCGGCTGCAGAACCGCGCCGAACTGATGGCCGAGCTCGAAAAGGTCGTGCGCGTGATCCGCAAGCACGACGAGACCGCCCCTCATGACGTGATCCTGACGCTGGATGCGACGACGGGGCAGAATGCCATGAACCAGGTGGAGATCTTCGGCCGGACGGCCGGTGTCACCGGCCTGGTCATGACCAAGCTCGACGGCACGGCGCGTGGCGGCATTCTCGTCGCCATCGCCGCAAAGCACGGCCTGCCGGTGCATTTCATCGGCGTGGGCGAGGGTGTGGAGGATCTGGAGCCCTTCCGGGCCGAGGACTTCGCCGACGCGATCGCGGGACGGGAGAGCGGCAGCTGATGGAATTCGAGAAGGGTCCGAACGAACCAGGCCGCAAGGAACTTTCGCCTCTGCTCAAGCTCGTGCTGGAGCTGGGGCCGCTGGTGTTGTTCTTCTTCGCCAATTCGCGCGGTGCGGCGCTCGCAGACCAGTTTCCGGTGCTGAAGGAACTGGGGGATCCGATCTTCCTCGCCACCGCGGTCTTCATGGTGGCGATTTCGCTTTCCCTGGCCGTGTCCTGGGCGCTGACCCGGCGCCTGCCGGTGATGCCCGTGGTCTCTGGGGTGGTCGTACTCGTCTTCGGCGCGCTGACCCTGTGGCTGCACGACGAGCTCTTCATCAAGCTGAAGCCGACCATCGTGAACGTGCTGTTCGGCTCGATCCTGCTTGGCGGGCTCGCGTTCGGAAAATCCCTTCTCGGCTATGTCTTCGACAGCGTCTTCCACCTGGACGACGAGGGGTGGCGCAAGCTCACCTTCCGCTGGGGCGTGTTCTTCTTCGTGCTGGCCGTCATCAACGAGGTTGTCTGGCGCAGCTTCTCGACGGATTTCTGGGTGTCGTTCAAGGTCTTCGGCGTGATGCCGCTGACCATCGTGTTCACGCTGTCCCAGATGCCGCTTGTCGCCCGCCACACCGTCGAGACGGGCGAGAACAAGGACGGCTGAAACGCCCAGGGTGCGTCCGCACCCTCGTTTATGGATCCACACCCTAGAACCTTGCGAGCGGATCACGTCCGATCAGCCAGAGGTGCCCCTGCAGCAGGAACCAGGCGAAGAGCGCCAGCGTGAGGGCGAGGATCGCGAGGTCCCGCCTCCCGAAGGCCGGACGCGCGCGTCCCGAGACGAGTGCCACGAAGGGAACCCGTGAGGTCCGGCTGGCGAGCCGGCGCCAGAGATCCGGCCCGAGCCGGCGCCGCGCCCTGAGGTCGAGCAGGGCTATGCCGCCGAGCGAGAGGGCGGCGAAGGTTCCGAACAGGATCAGCGCGACGAGATGGCCGTTGGCCACGAGATGCAGCAGTGCCCAGAGCAGGAAGCCCGCGAGAACCGGGTGGCGGACAACGCTTGCCGCCGGCCCCGGACGCCAGTCGTCGGCGGGGTCCGGCGGGGCCATGAGCGAGACTGAAAGCGGCGTGGGCTCGCTCAGGCCCGCGATCAGCAGCCAGGCGGCAAGCGGCATGAAGGTGAGCGCCAGATGCGCCTGCCAGGCGGCGGGCTCCCACAGCATCACATAGGGCGCGCGGCTGGCCGCCGAGATCAGCCAGACAAGCAGCACGAGCGAGAGGAGTGAATAGGCGGCGAGATAGGTACGCCGGCCGAAGGCGGCGATCAGGCGCGGCCGCACGCGCGGATGCGGCGGGATCGCGTGGGCCGCGAGAAAGGCGGCAAGGCTTGCAAGGAACTCGGTCATGGGGCCTCACGGCTCTTGGTGGCCGGCGTTTTCGGCGGTATCGCGCACCGGATGGTCATGTCCTCCACCATGCGGTTGTGGAGCCGTCATGCAAGGGGGCGCCGTGTCGCGGGCTTGACCGTTGCGCGGATCGGGTCAAACTACCTGAAGTGGATTGCATTGCATGAGGCGCGGCGGAAGCCGCGTCAGCCCGCCGCGCGGATTTTCACGGTCCGCGCACCGGAGACGAAACGACACACCCCGGTGCATCCGGAACAGCGTCCATGTGCCCTGTCCTGTCCGACGCGCAATCAGCTTCTTCTTCCCGCCGCCGGGCCGGACGGCCATGAGCCGCCGTGTCACCCGCCGAAAGGGACGACCATGGATCGACCGCTCGACCGCCTGCTGACCCGCCTGATCCGAACCGGCACGCTGACCTTCAGCGGACCCGGCGGGACGACCAGAACCTATGGCGACGGAACCGGAACACCGGTTCATGTCGCGATCAGAACCCGGCGCGCGGCTCTTGCCATCGCGCTGGATCCGATGCTTGCCGCGCCCGAGGCCTACATGGATGGCGACCTCGAGGTGGTTCAGGGTGATTTGCTCGATTTTCTGAAGGTGGTGTTCCTCAACATGGGGGACGAGAGCGCGCCAAGCCTGGCCGCGAGGACCATCGACCGGCTGCGGATGCTCGGCCGGCGGCTGCACCAGTACAACCCTGCGGGCCGCGCGACGCGCAACATCCAGCATCACTACGATCTGTCCGCCGACTTCTACCGGCTCTTCCTCGATGAGGACATGCAGTATTCCTGCGCCTATTTCGCAAGTCCCGACGCGGGCCTCGACGAGGCACAACTCGCCAAGAAGCGCCATATCGCCGCCAAGCTCGCCATGCGTCCGGGCCTGCGGGTCCTGGACATCGGCTCGGGCTGGGGCGGCATGGGGCTCTATCTGGCGCGCGGCTTCGACGCCTCGGTGACCGGTGTGACGCTGTCGCGCGACCAGCACGAGGTCTCCCGCGCCCGCGCGGAGGCGGAGGGATTGGCGGCGCGGGCGTCGTTCGAGCTGCGCGATTATCGCAGCCTGTCGCAGCGCTACGACCGTATCGTCTCGGTCGGCATGTTCGAGCATGTGGGCGTGAGCCACTACCGGCAGTTCTTCGAGACCTGCGCGCGGCTTCTGGACGACGACGGCGTGATGCTTCTGCATTCGATCGGCCGCAGCGGCGTGCCTGGCGCGACGAACCCCTTCATTCGCAAGTACATCTTCCCCGGCGGCTACATGCCGGCGCTGTCGGAGGTGCTGCCGGTCATCGAGCGCACGGGCCTCGTCGTCACCGATGTCGAGATCCTGCGGCTGCACTACGCCGAGACCCTGAAGCATTGGCGGCAGCGCTTCCATGCGCGCTGGAAGGAGGCGGCGGAGCGCTTCGATGAACGCTTCTGCCGCATGTGGGATTTCTATCTCGCCGGATCGGAAGCCGCCTTCCGCTGGCAGGACCTGATGGTGTTCCAGATCCAGATCGCGAAGACGAACCACGCGCTGCCGGTGACACGGGACTACATGGCTCGCGAGGAGGCGACGCTGATCGATGCCGCGTCCGCGTTCAGGCAGGCCGGATCCGGAGACGACTGACCGGCGTCGCCCTTGCTGTGCGGGGCGTCAGCGGGCGAGCAGTCCCGGTCCGCCGGAAAGGGCGAGGGCGGCATCCGTCAGGGCGAGCATGTTCGCGTTGGGCTGGCTCGCGGGCAGGCCGCGCAGGTGCCGCAGGTGACGGAACGCCGTTTCGAGATCCGGATGCAGTTCCGGCCAGGCAAGCACGAGGTAAAGCGCCAGGACGCTCACCGAACGCGAGCGACCTCCCCGGCAGTGCACCAGGACGTTGCCGGCACGGTGCGGCGGATAGTGGCTCTTGCCCGGGCTTTCCTGGCCAAGGATGCCGGCGAGAACGAGTGCTGCGCCCAGAAGGTGGGGCGGTGTGTTTCCCCTGCCGTCGATCAACCCGACATGGGTGCGCCGCACGGCGGTGCCGTCGGCAAGCGTCAGCGGCGCCATCTCGATGTTGACGGCAAGGTTCATGGTCGAGGTGATGCCGCGCTCCAGAAGCAGGGCTCCGTCGTCGGCGGCGATCCGGTTGCCGAGGTAGAGCGTCGCGCCGGGCATTTCGGCGACGGGAAGCAGCACCGGCAGCCGGTCTTCCTGCGTTTCTTCCAGATGCGGGGCGAGAAGGGGAGCGTGGTCGGTCATGAGGCGCGGGATCCGGTGCGTTCGGCAGGCCGTGATGGGCCAAGATCGAGGACGGGGTCAAGCACGAGGCGCTCCCCCAGGGCGGTGCAGAGCCCGGTCATGGTCTCGCGGGCGGCGAAGACGGGCAGGACATGCTCCGCCCCGGTTTCCCGTGCAAGCGCCAGCGTGTCCGAGAGGCACGGGTGGACGTTCCAGGCGAACCATCTCGCGCGGTCCGTGCGCAGCAGGTCATGCGCGGGCGTTCCCTTCGGAACATGGCTCGAGAAGATGAAGCGGAACCCCTCGCCGATGCGCGCGAGAAGGTCGGCGGGCAAGCCCGTTTCCGCGTTGGAGCCGGCCGCGACGATGACGTCCGAGGGATGCCAGTCGTCGGTCCGTCCCGCCGTGGCATCCGCCAGTCGGGCGGCTGCGCGCGCGATCCGGGCGGAAACGCCCGCGACCCGGCCGTCGGCGATGTCGCGAAGCTCGGCGACAAGGCGCGGGCAGGGTCTTGGCGCCAGCCCCCTGGCCTCGAGAGCGAGCGCCACCTCGGGACCGCGCCCGCCGGCGGGAACCGGCAGCACCGCGCCGGAGGAGGCCTCGCGGGCGATGTGCTCGATCTGGTCGGCCAGCGGCTCGTCCCGGTCGCCATAGGAGGCGTCGGTGACCAGAACGCGCGCGGGGGGCGGGCTGTCGAAGGGCAGCAGCGTCGATTCCCGGCTCCAGTCGCCGGTGTAGAGGATGCCGCCGGCCGCATCCGCATGGATCCAGACGCCGCCGGGCGCATGGCCTGACCGGCCAAGCGTGAGCGGTACGCCGCAGACCGTCGCGGGCCCGCTTTCCGGCAGCAGGCGTCGCCTGTCCCCGGGAATGAAACCGGCGCCGTACTCCGCCTCGATCAGGCGAAAGGTCGTCGCCGTGGCGTGGACCGGGGGATTGCCGAGCCGGGCTGCAAGGTCCAACCCGCCGCAATGATCCTGATGGGCGTGGGAGATCAGGATCGCGTCCACTTCACCCACGCCGGTGAGGTCCGGCAGCACGCCGGGTTCGGGGCCCTCGCCCAGGTCGAGCAGCAGGCGGGCGCCTGCCGTCTCCAGCAGGAAGGCGGCGGGGAGCTTGCCGTTGATGCCGCTCACGCAGGTCAGTCTTGCCAAGGCAGGGCTCCCTTCGGCAACCGGCGGGAGGCCAGCGAGGCGGCCAGCATCAGGGCGAAGACCACCAGCACCATGAGGCAGCCGACGGCCGCCGCGAGCGTGGAGGACCCCGCCTCGTCGAGGAAGACGATCATCGGGCCGATGGTGCGGGTGCTGGAGGACACGAGCAGGATCGACACCTGGATCTCGTTCAGCACCGTCATGAAGACGAGGATGCCACTGGCGAAGAGCGAGGGCGCGACCAGTGGCGCGATGATGTCGCGCATGCGTGTCAGGAAGCCGGCACCGGCGACGCGGGCGGCCTCCTCGAGCGAGCGGTCCACCTGCGCGAAACCGCCGAGGATCGGCCTGAGGGCAAGCGCCAGGAAGTTGGACAGATAGGCGGCGAGAATGATCCAGGGTGTGCCGTAGAGGCTGAAGCCGAGCAGCGGCAGCGGCCGCAGGAAGAACAGGATCATGGCAACGCCCAGGATGACGCCGGGCAGCGCGTAGGCGAGTTCCGCCGCCATGTGCGCCGCGCGAACCTCCGGTCCGCGGCGGAAGGTCAGGAACCAGCCGAGGAACAGCGACACGACGAGCAGGATCGCCACCGCCGCGCCGGTGAGCGTGAAGCTGGTGGCGAAGGCCTCGCGGATCTGGCTGTGGCGGAAGAGGGCGTTGACGTAGTGCTCGAATGTCAGCGTCTCGAACGTGAGGCCCTGGCCGTAGCCGGAGACCAGCGAGGTGGCGACAAGCGCGGAGAGTGGAAGCGCGAGCGTCGCGACGAGGAAGGCCCAGGCGCCGGCCTCGACCATCGGGCGGGCGCGGCCGAGCGGAATGCGGATGGTGCCGCCGGATCCGTCGACCTGAAGGTTGCCGCGCCGTCCGGCCCAGCCGGCGAAGGCAAGGGCCGCGACCGTGACCGTGGACAGGAGCAGGGCGAGCGTTGCCATGTCCGACAGGGCGGAGGGGCCGTAGGCATTCATCTGGCGGTAGATCAGCGTGACGAGGGTCGGAAAGCGTGCCGGGATGCCGAGCATCGCCTGGATGCCGAAGTTGCCGATGGCCGAGACGAAGGCGAGGCCGGCGCCGGCGAGAAGCCCTGCTCGGGCGAGCGGCAGCACGATCGTGGCAACGAGGCGCAGGTTTCCCGCGCCGGCGGCACGGGCGGCCTCGGCAAGGCTCGCCGGCAGGCGCGCAAGGCTCGCGCGCACGGTCAGGAACACGAGCGGGGCGTTGGTCAGGCCGAGAAGAACGATGATGCCCGTGGCGGAAAACAGCGGATGCCGGGCACCGGGCTCCAGGGCGAGGCCGAGCGCGCCGAGCACGGGGCTCGTCGGCGAAAAGGCCTGCACCCAGGCAAGGGCCGTGACCTGCGGCGGGATCATGAGCGGCAGCACGAAGCCGAACACCCAGGCTGTGCGGGCGCGCATGTCGGTGAGCGCGGTCAGCAGCGCGGCAAGCGTGCCGAGCGCGACGGCGATCACGGTCGACAGGGCGGCGACCTGGAGCGAATTCAGTGTCGCGGTGACGACGCGGCGTTTCAGCAGGAGATCGGCGAGACGGTCGAGATCGATGAAGCCGGCGGGCGCGATCCCCGTGACCGCCAGGCGCACCAGCGGCGCCAGCGACAGGGCGGCGACGAACAGCAGCAGGAGGACGAGCACGGCCCCTTGCGAGGACGGCAGAAGGGCCGGCAGACGCCGGCCCCCCCGCGACATTGTCGTTGCGATGTCGGACATCGCCTCAGCCGCCGAAGATCTCGGTGAACTTCTCGCGCACGGCCGCGTCGGTCTCGACCGCCTGGCCGGCGTCGATCGGCAGCAGCGTGATGTCGCTCAGCTTCGGGAAGCCCTCCGGCGAGGCGACTTCCGGATCGAGCGGCAGGTTACCCTGCTCGGCGACCAGTTCCTGGCCCTTGCGCGAGAGCAGGAAGTCCACGAACACCTTGGCGGCCTCGGGCTCCTTCGCCGTCGACAGGATCGCGACCGGCTCGGTGATGAAGCTCACGCCGTCCTTGGGGAACACGAAGTCGATGGGCGAGCCCTTGGCCTTGGCGCGCAGTGCATTGGCGTCGACGACGATCGCGTATTTCGCCAGGCCGCCCGCGACAGCCTTGATGGCCGGGCCGTTGCCGCCTTCCGGCGCGATGTCGAGCTCCGCGAGCTTCTCGTAGAAGTCCCAGCCGATTTCGGGGGCGTTGATGAGCGCGTGCAGGTGGTTCAGCGCGGCGCCCGAGTAGAGCGGCGAGGGAACGGCGATCTGGCCGCGGTTTTCCTCGACGAGAAGGTCGGCCCAGGTCTCGACCGGCTCGGCCGACTGGGTGTTGTAGGCGATGCCGGTGGAGATGACCTTGGTGCCGAAGAAGGTCATGTCCTTGTCGTAGGTGCCCTTGTCGTAGGTGCCGACCTTGGCTTCCGGATAGGCCATGAGGCGGCCTTCGGCCTTGAGCTGGCCGAGGTTGATCGTGTCGGCGACGAGAAGGACGTCCGGCTTCAGGTCGCCGGCGGCGATTTCCGCGCGCAGCACGTTCATGAGCTGGGAGGTGCCGTTGCGGGTCCACTCGACCTCGATCTCGGGATGCTCGGCCTGGAAGGCGTCGACCGTCTGCTGCGCCTGCTCGGGCGACTGGGAGGTGTAGAGAACGAGCTTCTCGGCGTGGGCGGTGCCCGCCAGAAGCAGAAGGGTGAGGGCGGATGCTGCAAGACGCATGGAAGTACCTCGGTGTTGGAGCGGGAGGGCTCAGGCTCGGGCTGGGATCACCCAGCCGTCTTCGATGCGCACGGAGATCCGGTCTCCGGGCGCAAGCGATCGGTCTGTCGGGGCGTTCAGGGTCAGCGCCAGGTCGGGGCTGGCATCGGCGTGGAACTCGATCTGCTTGTGGCCGCCGCGAAAGATGACGCGTTCCACTGTGGCGGCGAAGCCGTCATCGGTGGTTTCGGCAAGCGCGAGGTCGGCCGGATGGACATTCACCGTGCCGGAGGCCCGTGCCGCCTGGGTGCGGGCGCAGCGCAGCGTCTGGCGGATGCCGAAGATGCTGGCCGTGGCGCGGCCCGAACCGAGCGTGGCGATGTCATCGGCCGGCAGCACGAGGCCGTTTCCGATGAAGGCGGCGACCATGTCGTTCGCGGGCTCGCGGTAGAGCGTTTCGGGCGCCGCGTACTGCATCAGCCGGCCCCGGTCGATCACCGCGATGCGGTCGGCAAGCGCCATGGCCTCGGCCTGATCGTGGGTGATGTAGACCATGCTGGCGCCGGTACGGGCATGGAAGTCGACGAACTCGCGTTCCATGGAGGCGCGCAGGTGCACGTCGAGATTGGCGAGCGGCTCGTCGAGAAGCATCACCGAGGGACCGGCGGCAAGGCAGCGCGCCAGGGCCACGCGCTGGCGCTGACCGCCCGACAGCGCGGTTGGCGCCTTGTCGCGATGATCGCTCATGCCGACGGTCTCCAGCGCGCTCGCCACGCGCGTGTCGCGCTCGCCACGGGAGAGGCCGGCGACCTTGAGCGCGTAGCCCACGTTGTCGGCGACGCTCATGTGCGGCCACAGCGCGTAGTTCTGGAACACGATGCCCACGTTGCGCTTTTCCGGCGGCAGCGTGGCGCGCGCATCGGACACGGTGGCGCCGCCAAGGCGGATGGCGCCGTCGTCCAGCGTCTCGAAGCCGGCGATCAGGCGCAGGAGCGTGGTCTTGCCGCAGCCGGACGGGCCGAGAATGGCGACGAATTCACCGTCCTCGACGGTGAGTGACACGTCGGACAGGACGGGCTTTCCGCCATAGGATTTGGAGACGGTGTCGAGGCTGATGGCGACCACGGATTTACTTCCCAAGGCATTGTATTTTCAGGAAAAAATATATCCCTGAAGCGTGTTTGAGCTTGACTGCACACGTGTGCAAACTAGGCTGGACGTGCTTCAGTTTTATGACGGCGCTCGAAGGTATCCGGGGATTTTGTAGCCGGCTTATTTTTATCGCTGTTCGCGTGACGGGAAGGCGGGACGGATATGAGCGAGGGAATTCCGGCAGGGCGGGGCGGTTTCGTCACGGCGCTCGATGTGGCGCGGCGCGCGGGGGTCTCGCGTTCGGCCGTGTCGCGCACCTTCACGCCCGGAGCGAGCGTCTCCGAACCGGTGAGGCGAAAGGTCGTGGCGGCGGCGGAGGAGCTCGGCTACAGCGTCAACCGGCTGGCGCGCAGCCTGCACGGGGCTCCGTCGGATCTCGTGGCGCTGGTCGTGTCCAATCTCAGCGAACCCTTCATCGCGACGCAGCTCGATGCGCTGAGCGCGGCGCTCATGGAGCGTGGCCTGCACACGCTTCTGCTCAATGCGGGTGCGCGGGACATGAGCGCGCTGATGACGCTGGTGCTCGAGTACCGGGTGCGGGCGGTGGTCGTTCTTTCGGGCGCGCCGCCGGCGGAGATCGTGGAGCAGTGCCAGCGCGGGAACCAGCGCATGATCCTCGTCAACCGGGATGCCGGCGGAATGGTTGTGGATCGCATTCGCACGCAGGATGTGGGCGGTAGCCGCATGGCCGGCGAGCACTTCCTGGCGCGCGGGCGCAGGCGGCCCGTCGTGATCCGAAGCGCCGCGCGCACGCCGACCCGGCTGCGGCGCGCGCAGGGGTTTCTTGCGCGCATGGACGAGGCAGGCATCGCCTGCCGGGAGATCGCGGACGGGGCGGACGATTATGCCGCCGGGGCGGCCGCCGCGCGTGCGCTGTTGCCGGACGGGCTCGTGGACGCGGCCTTCTGCGTCACGGACCGCACGGCGCTCGGTTTTCTCAACACCGCCCGCCACGAACTGGGCGTGGCGGTCCCGGACGACGTGGCGGTGATCGGGTTCGACGGCATCGCGGAGGCCGGCTGGCCGTCCCATGCACTGACCACGGTGGCGCAGTCGGTGCCGGACTTCGTTCAGGCGGTGGTGCGCATCCTGGAAACACCCCGCGAGGGGCCGGGAACCGGGGACGGGCTCAGCCTGGAGGTGCCCGTGCAACTCGTCGTGCGCGGGTCGAGCTGAACCGGCGTTTCACTCGTAGTCGTGAAAGTCCGGCGGAGGCAGGCTCGTAGAAAGCCGTTGCCGATAACGCCCCGTCAGCGGATGGAAGATGTCGCCGAAGACATGCGTCCAGGGAACGGGATAGCGCGACGGCATGCCGTCGATCATGTCGCCAGGACGTTCCTTCGGCAAGCGCGCCGGGTTCTCGCGCAGGGCGGGCAGCAGGGCGTCGAGGCGGCGGTTCATTTCGCTCCACCAGGCGCGGACGAAGGGCGTATCGGGGCGAAAGACAAAGGCGCAGCAGCCGATCAGATACGGATACTGGGCCTGCAGCCACTTGCGGTGCAGCCAGGCCCGGGCCTGACGGTGGAGAGGTTCGCCGAGCTCCCGGCTCGAGCTGTACATGTTGGAAATGGCGCCGTCGCCGGGTTCGCCGTATCCCACGGCCATGAGCCTTTCGTCGCGCTCGAGAAGATCGAAGGCGGGCAACCAGCTCGCGTGGTGCGGCTTGATGTCCGCATAGCCGCCGCCATGCCGGAGCATGGCGTGGCAGCGCAGGAAATCGGCCCTGTGGGCGAGATTGAGAAAGGGGTAGGCAGGATGCAGGTCGGCCGCCCGCACGAAGGCTGCCACGTCCCCGGCCGTGATCAGCTCGACGTCGCAGCCCGAATTGGCACGCAGGCTCTCCAGCCCGCGCCGGCGGTTTTCCGGCATCTCGTTTGTGCCGGTCCAGAAGCAGAAGATGCGCCTGTTCATGTCGATCTCGTCTTCCCTGAGGACTGTTCGGGCAGCGGCGCTCAAAGCAATATCACGCCGGACAGGATGGACGTCGGACTGATCCCGCGCAGCCGGTGAGGCGGACGGGAGTGTTACCTTCGCGCAACGGGCGGCGTCAAAACGCGCAGGATTGCAGCGCGTGTGACGCAGCGGTGCCGGCGTGAGGACGGAGGGGATCTTTCGGCGAGAGGTCACTTTCAGGTCGCGGTGCGATGAGGGTCCGTCTCCGGCCCCGGCCGGTCGTCCGAATGAAAGATTCCTGTGATTGCCGGTTTCCTCGCGGGGACCTAGAGATTGAGAATCAAAGGAATTTCCTTGTCGAAATGCTTGAAGCATCCGCGTGCGCGAGGCGGTCTGCGGGGCGGATGACATGAATGCGCTGGGGGGCGTCATGTACGATTTGTTGCAAGAAGCGGTGCTTGAGCGGTGTGAGGCCGGGCGTCGGCGCTGCTTTCTTTCCAGGTTGCGTACGGGAACGGCCCTGGCGGGGCTTTCGCTGGCCTGCGTCGTGCCGATGGGCGACGCGGCCCGGGCGGCGCCGGACGTCACGATCGACAACACCGTCACGGTCCCGATCCTCATGGACACCCTGCATCCCGGCGGGGGAACTCTTCTGCTGACGCAGAACGGGTCGATCGTTCTCGGCGGCGCCTCGCAAAGCGCGCTGGGGACGGGCACCTCCGCCTGGACGCTTCTGATCGATGGCGCGATCCGCTCGAACGGGCCGGGCAGCGGCGCCATCGCCTCCCATGCGAACGATACGATCACCGTTGGAACGACGGGTGTCATCGAGGCCCTTGATGGCGGCACCGCCGTATTCTCCGCCGGCGGGATCACCATCGGCAACTCCGGACGTATCGAGGGTGAGGACTTCGGCCTGCTCGTCACCAGTGGCGGCGTCTCGCTCACCAACAATGCCGGAGCCTCCATCGAGGGCGCCATTCAGAATCCGGGCACGGGCACGAACTACATCGACAACTCGGGAAGCATACACAACACGGGCAATCTGAGTGTCCTCTACCTCATGGGTGACGCGACCATATACAATCGCGCAGGGGCAACGATCTCCTCGGATTCCATCGTGATCGATGTCCAGTCGTCCGCTGCCTTTCTGGACAACGCGGGTTCGATCACGTCGACCAACTTGATGAATTTCGATACCAGCGCCGTCTATTTCACCAAGTCCGGCACGGTGATCAATGCGCAGACAGGGACAATGTCGGCGGACACCGGTGTGTGGCTCGGCAACTGGTATGAGATGTCGAGTGTAAAGGCCACTCTGACCAACAGCGGCTCGATCACCGGCACGAAGTACCATGGCGCCCTGTTCTACAACGTCTCCGACGCGAGCCTGACCAACACGTCGACGGGGACATTGGAAGGCAGCAACAACGGCGTTCTCTTTTACGGCCTCACGGAAGGTGAAATCACCAACGCAGGTACCATTCGCGGTGGCCACGGGCTGTATATGACGAACGACAGCACCCTGGCTTCGACCGGCCATGCGACCATCCTCAACTCCGGAACGATCGAGGCGACAAGCAATGGCGGATTCGCCATCGCGAAAAGCAGCACGATCAGCTACGACCTCACGTTGGACACGGGTTCGAACCTGATCGGCAAGGTTCAGGCGGACAGCGGAGACACGCTGACGCTGAAGGGGACGGGCAGCGAGGACGAGGACCTGAAGGGGTTCGGCACGCTGACCATGGCGGGCAGCGCCTGGACGTTGTCCGGCGGCGTGCAGGCCGACACGCTCGACCTGACGTCGGGCGTGCTGACGCTGACCGGCTCGGACATCGACTTCGGCAGCATCAGCATCGCCAACACGGCGAAGCTGGTGGTGAACGGAACGTTCTCGACGCCGGTCGCGACGACGCTCGCGGGCGGCGCGCGGCTTGGCGGCACCGGCACGGTCGGCGAGACCACGGTGAATGCCGGCGGCATTCTCAGCCCCGGCAATTCCATCGGCACGATCAATGTGGCGGGCGACGCGACCTTCAACGCCGGGTCGATCTACGAGGTCGAGGTGGATCCCGCGGGCACCTCCAGCGACAAGACCATTGCCTCCGGCGCGATCGTCATCAACGGCGGCACGGTGCAGCACATCGGCTTTGCCGGCAGCTACAATCCGATCGCGACCTACCGGATCCTTGAAGGCGGCACGGGCCTGACGGGCTCCTTCGACAGCGTCGCCTCCGACTATGCGTTCCTGGATGCGTCGCTGGTCTACGACCGGGTGAACTACACCGTCGACCTGACTCTCACACGCAATGATATCAGCTTCTCCGACAAGGTGAGCACCGCCAACCAGCGGGCCACGGCGGCGGCGGCCGAGGCGGCCGGAGCCGGCAATGCCGTGTTCAACGCGGCGGCGGCCCTGCCGGACAACGCGTCGGTGCTTGGCGCGTCCTTCGACAGCCTGTCCGGCGAGGTGCATGCCAGCCTGCAGTCGAGCCTCGTGGAAGGCGCGCGGATGCTGCGCACGACGGTGAACAACCGCCTGCGGTCTTCGGGCGCGGGCGGTGCCGCGCCGGTGGTTCCCATTCTGGGCTATGCGGCGGCGTCCGGCACGGGATCTCCCGCCGACAGGGTCCTTGCGGCGCCCGCGCCCGAGGCGGCGGACCGCTGGGCGGTCTGGGGAGAGGGCTTCGGCTCCTGGACCCGCAAGGACGGCAACGGCAATGCGGCGTCGGTGAGCGAAAACACCGGCGGGTTCCTGATCGGCGCGGACGTGGCGGCTTTCGAGGAGACGCGTCTTGGCGTGTTCGCCGGCTACAGCCGCACGGAACTCAACGTGGCGGCACGCGGCTCGAGCGCGTCGGCCGACAGCTATCATCTTGGCGCCTACGGCGGCAGCTCGTTTGCCGCCGGCGCGGGGGTTCTCTCGCTGCGTGGTGGCGCCTCCTACAGCTGGAGCGACATCGAAAGCGACCGGACCGTGGCGGTGGGGGCGCTCGTCGGCGCGCCGACGGCGGGCTACCGTGCCGGAACGGCGCAGGTCTTCGGCGAGGCTGGCTGGGCCTTCGACATGGGTCCGGGCACGGTGGAGCCCTTCGCGGGTCTTGCGTGGGTGGGGCTCGACACGGACGGCTTCACGGAAGCGGGGGGCGCTGCGGCCCTTGCGGGTCAGTCGCAGGACATGTCGACGGCCTTCACGACGCTGGGCGCACGCGGGTCCGCAAGCGTCGGGCTCGGCACGCTGCCGCTCGAGCTGACGGGTGCGCTCGGCTGGCGTCATGCCTTTGGCGACGTGACGCCGCTCACCACCGCCAGCTTTGCCGGCGGCACGCCGTTCACGGTCGCTGGCGCGCCGATCTCGCGCGATGCGGCGTTTGTGGAGGCGGGCGCGTCGCTGTCGCTGAACGACAGCGCGCGGCTCTCTCTCGGATATAGCGGCCAGATCGCGGAGGACGCCCGCGAGCATTCCCTGACCGCGCGCCTCTCGGCCCGGTTCTGACGGGCCACTCCGTCGCCGACGTCAGTACGGACATGAAAAGGCCCCGCAGCCATCCGGTTGCGGGGCCTTTTCCGTCTTCCGAAAAGACGTACCGGTTCAGGCTGGTTGCCGGCGGTCCATGATCTGGCGGGCGAAGACCGGCAGGACCAGAACGATGCCGATCAGCGTCGCGATCAGGTTGGGCGCGACGAGAAGCATGGCGGCCACCACCAGAAGGGCGCGTTCGTAGCCGTGGAGCGGCCCCAGGAGCCAGTTGGCGAAGGCGGAGGACAACATCCAGATGCCGGCCATGGCACCGGCGGTGGCCAGGAAGAACTCCTGCCAGGAGAAATTGTCCACCACGAGCAGCATCGACGGCGAGAATGCGAAGACGAAGGGCACCAGCGCCTTGCCCATGCCGAGCCGGAAGGCCGTGTTGCCCGCCTTGAACGCATTGGCACCCGCGATGCCGGCGGCCGCATAGGCGGCGAGCGCCACCGGTGGCGTGATGTCCGCCAGAACGCCGAAGTAGAACACGAAGAAATGCGCGACCAGCGGCTGCACGCCCAGCATGCTCAGGATCGGCGCGGCGACGGCGATCATGATCAGGTAGTTGGCCGTCGTGGGAATGCCGCAGCCCATGAGGATGCAGACCACGGCGGTCATGATGAGCGTGAACAGAAGCGTCAGGGATTCAACGCTGGTGAGCTGGAACGGAAGCACCGAGAGCCAGCCGTTGACGTCCTGCGCCCATTCGGCGGCGACCGAGGTCACCATGTAGGCGATCTTGAAGCCGACGCCGGTCAGCGTGACGACGCCGATGACGATGCCGACAAGGGCGGCCGCTGCCGTCACCGACAGCGAGTATTTGGCGCCGACGACGAAGCCGTCCCACAGGTCGTGCACGCTGCGCTTCAGCGCGTCGGACAGATCGTGGCGAATGACGTTCTGGATCAGCAGCACCAGGATGCAGGCGGAGATGCCCCAGAAGGCTGCGGCATAGGGCGTGCGGCCGGAAAGCAGGATCGCGACCAGCACGAAGAGCGGCAACGTGGTCAGCCAGCCGGCCTTGAACACGGTCCAGGCGACGGGAAGCTCTTCCTTCGTCAGGCCGCGCAGGCCGCGCGCCTTCGCCTCCAGGTGCACCTGCACCAGCACGCCGAAGAAGTGCATGAAGGCGGGAACCAGGGCCGCCGTCAGGATCGTGGTCAGCGGCACGCCGAGATACTCGATCATGAGAAAGGCGACGGCGCCCATGACGGGCGGCGTGATCTGGCCGCCGGTGGAGCTTGCCGCTTCCACGGCCGCCGCGAAGTGGCGCGGGTAGCCGATCCGGATCATCGCCGGAATGGTCAGCGAGCCGGTGGTCACCGTGTTGGCGATGGACGAGCCGGAGATCGAGCCCAGCATCGCGGAGGACAGCACCGAGACCTTGGCCGGGCCGCCCGAGTAGCGGCCGGCAAGGGCCGATGCGAGGTCGATGAAGAGTTGCCCGAGGCCGATGCGGGTGGCGAGCACGCCGAACAGGACGAAGTGGAACACATAGGTCGAGATCACGCCCAGCGGAGTGCCGTAGATGCCCTGGCTGGTGAGGTAGAGGTGATTGACCATGTTGGTCCAGCTCGCGCCCGGATGGACCAGAATGCCGGGCATGGACTGGCCGAAGTAGGCGTACCCCATGAACAGCAGCGCGATCACCGGCAGCGGCCAGCCCATGGCGCGCCGGGTGGCCTCGAGCAGGGTGACGATGAGGATGGTGCCCATGATCACGTCGATGGGCAGCGGAGCGCCGACGCGGAACGCGAGCTCGTTGAAGATCCAGGGCACGTAGAAGGCCGAGACCACGCCCGCGATGGCGAGCAGCCAGTCATAGAGGGGAAGCCCGAGCGGCTGCAGCAGGCCCGAGCGCGGCTCCTTCTCGCTGCCCCAGGCGGCGAAGAGCAGGAAGATCAGCCCGAGCGTGAAGGCCAGATGCAGACCCCGGTGCGTGGTCGCCTGGGGGATGCCGAAGCCCGACGTGTAGTAGTGATAGCAGGACAGCACGAAGAGTGCCGCGCCGGCGAGGCCGGCCAGGAATCTCGGCAGTGGCCGGAAGCGGACCTCCGGGTCGAAGCGCTCCTCGAGCTCCTTCATTTCCGCTTCGGTCAGCGCTTCGGCGCGCTCGGTGTCGGGTGTCGCCCCCATTCGTCAGTCCCTCGTCTGGTCGCCGCCTCTTCAGGGCGGTCTGCGCCATTCCGGCCGGTCAGGGCCGGGCATTGCTTTGCCGTTAGGTTAGAGCCGGCGTCAAGCCACCGCAAACAAAACGACCCGGCTCGACGAGGAACCGGGTCGCTTCTTGTCTTGTCGCGAATATGGCTTCGGAATCAGTCCTTGAGGACGCCGGCCTCGCGGTAGAACTTCTCCGCGCCCGGATGGAACGGGATGCCGACACCGTCGGTTGCCGTCTCGAGCGTGATCTGGCGGCCCTTCTGGTGACCGGCATCCAGCAGCTTGCGGGTGTTGTCGTTCCACAGCGCCTTGGTGATCTCGTAGACGAGCTCTTCCGGCTGGTCCGCGCTGGTGATCCACTGGGCACCGACGGACAGGGTCTCGACGTCGCCCTCGACGCCCTCGTAGGTGCCGGCCGGGACCACGTTCTTTGCGAAGAAGGTGTACTCGCCGCGCACGCCGTCGGCCTCGCCGCCGGAAATCGGCACGAGGGTGATGTCGTGCTGGCTGGCCAGCTCGGCGATGGCGCCGGCCGGGAAGCCGCCGACGAAGAAGAAGGCGTCCATGGCGCCGTCACGCATGCGCTCGGCCGCCTGGTCGGGCTTCAGGTACTGGGCATCGACCTTGTCCTCGGACAGGCCGTAGGCCTCGAGGATGATGCGGGCGTCGACCAGCGTGCCCGAACCCGGCTCGTCCAGCGAGACGCGCTTGCCTTCCAGGTCCGCGACGCCCTTGATGCCGCTGTCCGCCGAGGCGACCAGGTGGATCGTCTCCGGGTAGAGGTTGGCGATGGCGCGCAGCTTCTCGACAGCCGGGCGGTCTTCCCAGATGCCGGTGCCGGAATGGGCCCAGGTCGCCACGTCGGACTGGGAGAAGCCGGACTCCAGCGTGCCGCCGGCGATGGCGTTCACGTTGGCGACCGAACCGTTGGCCGACAGCGCCGTGGCGATGAGGCCAGGAACGCCGCACGATCCGCCCTGGTCGCAGGGACGCGAACCCGGGGGATTGGAGATCGCGTTCGCGATCAGGCCGCCGATCGGATAGTAGGTGCCGGCGGTGCCGCCGGTGCCGATGCGGAAGAACTGCGGCTGCTGGGCGAGAGCCATGCCGGCCGCGAACACACCACCAATAACGGCACCGATGAATGCCAAACGACGTGTTTTCACATCAACCTCCCTTGGGTCAGAAAACCTTGAGCTTCTGAGCTAGCATCCCCGGGCGCGGGCATCAACGCCAAAGCCGCGCCGCGAGATCTTCGCCCTCAGCCCAGGCGCAGCATGAGCCCGGCGATGAGCTGGGCGCGTTCCACGAGGCTGTCGATGTAGATGTGCTCGTTGAGGGTGTGCAGATCCTTGCCGCGAACGCCGATGGAGTCGATCGTCGGGATGCCCATGGCGCCGGTGAAATTTCCGTCCGAGCCGCCGCCGGCTGAGCAGTGGGTGAGGTCGAAGCCGATTTCCGAGGCGACCTGGCGGGTTTCCTCGTAGAGCGCCAGCGTGCCGGCGTCCGGCTCCCACACGGGCCGGGTGACGCCGCGTGTCACCTCGACGATGACGTCGTCGTACTCGCCGGAAAGCGAGAGCATCCGCTCCACGCCCCGGTCGAGATCCTCCTGGCGCTTGGCCATGGACAGAACCTCCGCGTCGCAGAAGGAGGAGACGCAGTTGACCCACTGTCCGGCATGGATCACGCCGACGGAGAACGTGCAGTCCTCCGTGGTCATGGCCTCGATTTCCAGCACCTTGCGCGCCATGGCGGCGATCGCGGACCGGCCGTCGGCCAGCGCCCAGCCGGCGTGGCTCGGCCGTCCGGTGGTGCGGATGTTGAAGCGCGCGATGGCATAGCGTCCCGTCACGGCGGAGCCGTCGCGGTGCGCGGGCTCGGGCACCATGACGTATTTGTTCTTGGCCGCTTCCTGCTCGATCAACTCGCGGGTGGAGGGGGTTCCCACCTCCTCGTCCGGCGTCAGCAGCACGGTGACCGGCAGCGGCGTCTCGAGGCCGGCGCGGCCGATCTGGCGCAGTGCCTCGACCGTGAGGTAGTTGCCGCCCTTCATGTCCAGGATGCCGGGGCCGTAGCAGCGGTTTTCCTCGACGCGGAAGGGAAGCTTCTCCAGCGTGCCGACCGGATGGACCGTGTCGAGGTGGCCGGAGACGAGAATGCCGGGCTTGCCCGCGTCCTTGTGCGGGAAGGTGGCCCGCACGGAGCCGCCGAAGCCCATGCGACCGGGAATGCGCTCGACATGCGCGCCGGCGACCGCGAGGTCGTAGGCGGCGAGGTCCATCATCCGGTCGACGGCGGCGGCGTCGAAGGTGGGGCTCTCGCACTCGATCCAGGGCTTCAGCCCGGCGAGGATCTCGTTGGTGTCGAAGGGAAGGTCCTTGAAGCTGGTCATGGCGGATCCGTCAAGTCATGGGGCCGCGGCGCGGGGCCGCGGCCGGATTGAGGAAGGAGAGAAAGGAAGGGTCAGACGGCAAGCCGGTCGGTGGCGATGCGCGCGTAGATGCTCGCGCCCACCGGCAGCATGTCGTCGTCGATGACGAACTCGGGATTGTGGACCGGAACCGACCCCTTGTGTCCGACGGTGCAATAGGCGCCGGGCACGATCTGGAGCATGTCGGCGAAGTCCTCGCTCGCGGAAACCAGTTCGGTCTTGAGCGAGGCCTTCGGCTCGCCGACGATCTCGCGCGCGGCGGCGATATAGGCTTCCGACAGGGCGGGGTCGTTGTTCAGCACCGAGAAGATCGGCCGGATGTCGGGCACGATCTCGACGCCATAGGCGGTTGAAAGCCCGGCGCAGAGCGCCTCCATGCGCGCGTGCATCATGTCGCGGACCTCGTCCTCGAAGTACCGCACGGTGCCGGAAACGACAGCCTGGTCGGGCACAACGTTGTAGGCCGAACCGGAGTGGATCTGCGTCACCGACAAAACGGCGGCGCTGGTCGGCGGCACGTTACGCGAGACGATGGACTGGAGCTGCTGGACGAGCGCCGTCGCGATGACGATCGGGTCCTTGGAGTGATGCGGGGCGGCACCGTGGCTGCCGACGCCGCGCACGGTGATGTCGAAGAAGCTCGCGCCGGCCATGGCCGCGCCCGGCTTCACGCCGACCTCGTTCTCCTCCGCGAGCGGGTTGTTGTGCATCCCGTAGATCTCGTCGCAGGGGAAGCGGTCGAACAGTCCGTCCTCGATCATCGCGCGGGCCCCGCCGAGACCCTCCTCGGCCGGCTGGAAGATGAAGACAACACGGCCCGTGAAGTCGCGGTGCTCGGCGAGGTAGCGCGCCGCGCCGAGCAGCATGGTCGTATGGGCGTCATGGCCGCAGCCGTGGAACACGCCGGACGTCTTGGAGCGGAAGGAGAGATTGGTGTGCTCGTCCATGGGCAGCGCGTCCATGTCGGCGCGCAGGCCGATCGAACGGCCCTTGCCCTTCGTTCCCTGGAGCACGCCGACGACGCCGGTCTTGCCGATGCCGGTATGCACCTCCAGTCCCCAGGCGGTCAGCAGCTCGGCCACCTTGGCGGACGTGCGCGTCTCGGTGAAACCGATCTCGGGATGCATGTGAAAGTCGTGGCGGATCTCGACGAGATCGCCGGCGAACTCGGAAATGCGGGGAATGACTGCCATTTTTCCGTCCCTTTCGACCTCAGGCGCTTGCCGGGGCCAGTTCGGTGAAGTTTGCGAAGTCCCAGCCGCGACCGGGTGCCGCGTCGATGAGCGACCGGGTGTAGCTGTGCTTCGGATGGGCGAGCACCTCGCTCGCCGTGCCCTGCTCGACGATGCGCCCCTTCTGCATGACGACGACGTCGTCGCAGATCTGGGCCGCCACGCGCAGGTCGTGGGTGATGAAGAGGATCGCGATGCCGAGCTTCTTCTGCAGGTCCTCGAGAAGCTCCAGCACCTGTGCCTGGACCGAGACGTCGAGGGCGGAAACCGCCTCGTCGGCGACGAGCACGTCCGGCTCCATGGCAATGGCGCGGGCGATGGCGATGCGCTGGCGCTGCCCGCCCGAGAACTGGTGCGGATAGCGGTCGAGCGCATCCGCGGGCAGTCCGACGATCTCCAGGAGTTCCGCCGCGCGCGCCAGTGCCTCCTTGCGCGAGCCGCCGTAGTTCAGCGGCCCCTCGATCAGGCTGTGCCCGATGGTCCAGCGCGGGTTGAGCGAGCGGAACGGGTCCTGGAACACGATCTGGACGTGCTTGCGCACGTCACGCAGCTCGCGCCGCGACAACGTCGCGATCTCGCGCCCGGCGACATTGATGCTTCCACCGGTCGGGTCGATGAGGCGCATGATGCAGCGCGCCACGGTCGACTTGCCCGAGCCGCTTTCCCCGACGATCCCGAGCGTGCGCCCGCGCCCGATGGCGAAGGACACCTCGCGTGCGGCGCGGGTCGGCTCGCGGTTCACGAACCAGCCGGACTTGCCGTAGGCCTTCTCCAGGTCGGTGACGTGGAGTACCTCCTCGTGGCTGCCGTCGCGGCCCTTGCCGGTGTCGACCTTGCCCGCGTGGCGGGGAATGAGGCTCGGCACGGCCGCGAGCAGGTCGCGCGAGTAGGGGTGGGTGGGCGTGCGCAGGAGTGTCTCCACCGGGGCGCGTTCGACGATCTCGCCGTAGCGCATGACATGAACGGTGTCGGCGATTTCGGCGACGACGCCCATGTCGTGGGTGATGAACAGAACGGCCGTGCCGTGCTTCTCCTGCAGTTCGGCGATCAGGCCGAGGATCTGCTGCTGGGTGGTGACGTCGAGAGCGGTGGTCGGCTCGTCGGCGATGAGCAGCTTCGGTTCCAGGATCAGCGCCATGGCGATCATGATGCGCTGGCGCTGTCCGCCCGAGAGCTCGTGCGGATAGGAGGTGAAGATGCGCTCCACGTCCGGCAGGTGCACCTGGTCCATGATGTCGAGGATGCGCTGGCGCCGCTCGCGCGCCGGGAGGCGCAGGTGGGTGTCCAGCACCTCGCCGATCTGGTCGCCTACCCGCATCACCGGATTGAGCGCCGTCATCGGCTCCTGGAAGATCATCGACAGGTCGCGGCCACGGATCTCGCGCATGTCGCCGACGCCGAGGTCGAGCAGGTTGCGGTCGCCGAGCAGGATGCGTCCGCCCCCGACCTCGAGGGCGCCCCTGGGCAGCAGGCCCATGGTCGCGAGCGAGGTCACCGACTTGCCGGATCCGCTTTCGCCGACGAGGCAGACGGTCTCGCCCGCCCGGATCTCGAGGCTGATGCCCTTGAGAACCTGGTGGTCGGGCCGGTTGGCGATCTGGACGACCAGATCCTCGATGGACAGGACGACGGGAGCGTCGTCGAAGTTACGGGTCTTGAACTTCATCTCAGGCCTCCCGCTTCTTGAGGCGCGGATCGAGCAGGTCGCGGGCCGTGTCGCCAAGCAGATTGATGGACAGGATGCACAGCGACAGCATGAGGCCGGGCCAGAAGATCAGCATGGGCTTGAGCTGGAAGTAGATCCGCCCCTCGGCCATGATGTTGCCCCAGGTCGGGATCTCGGTGCTCACGCCGGCGCCGAGGAAGGACAGGATCGCTTCCACGAGAATGGCCGAGGCGCAGATGTAGGTGCCCTGCACGGTGAGCGGGGCCAGCGTGTTGGGCATCAGGTGCTGCCACAGGATTTTCGGTGTCGAGGATCCGAGAGCGATGGCTGCTTCCACGTAGGGCTCCTCGCGGGCGCTCAGCACCACCGAACGAACAAGGCGCACCACGCGCGGAACCTCGGGAATGGTGATGGCGCAGATCACCGACCACAGGCTCGGGCCGTTGAGGGCGACGAGCGCGATGGCGAGCAGGATCGAGGGGATGGCCATGAGGCTGTCCATGATCCGCATGATGATCGCGTCGGCCACGCGGAAGAAACCGGAGACGAGGCCGATCAGCAGGCCGAGAACCACCGACACGAAGGCGGCGGTGATGCCGATGACGAGCGAGATCTGGCCGCCCACCATGACGCGCGAGAAGATGTCGCGGCCATAGGCGTCGGTGCCAAGGAGATGGGCCTCGCTCGGTCCCTTGAGGCGGTTCAGAGCGTTGATGGTGAGCGGGTCGTGGGGAATGTAGAGCTGCGCCGTGGCACAGGCGACGACGATGAGCAGCAGCACGATCGCCGCGATGGTCGGGCCGACGCCGAGGCGCCAGGACCGGGGCAGGGAAAGCAGGCCGAGGGCCGGCTGCATTCCGGACTCTGGATTCTGTGGGCCGGACATCAGTAGCGGATCCTCGGATCGATGAGGCTGTAGGACACGTCGATGAGCAGATTGATGAGCACGTAGAGACCGCTGGTCAGCAGGATCATCGCCTGGATGACCGGGTAGTCACGGGCCAGGATCGCGTCGACGGTGAGACGGCCGATGCCGGGAATGTTGAACACGCTCTCCGTCACCACGACGCCGCTCACGAGCAGGGCGAAGCCGGTGCCGATGATGGTCAGGATCGGGACGGCGGCGTTCCTGAGCGCGTGGCGGAAGAGGACCCCGCGCTCCGCGACGCCCTTGGCGCGGGCGGTGCGGATGAAGTCCTCGCCCAGAACCTCCAGCATGCTTGCACGGGTCATGCGCGCGATCAGCGCCACATAGATGGTCGCAAGCGTCAGGCTCGGCAGGATCGCCCTGGAGAGAAACTTGGCGAAATCCTCCGAAGGGGAGGTGTAGCCCTGGACCGGGAGCCATCGGAGCTCGATCGAGAAGGCCTGGATGAAGAGATAGCCGATGACGAAGACCGGCACGGAAAACCCGAGCACGGAAAAGGTCATCACGATGTAGTCGACGGTGGTGCGATGGCGCCACGCGGCAACGACGCCCATCGGGACGGCGAGCAGCACCGACAGGGTGATGGTCAAAAGGGCGATGTTGATGGTCGGCCAGATGCGCTGTCCGATCATCTCGACCACCGGCGTGCCGGAAATCAGGGAGATGCCGAGATCTCCCCGGGCGAGCTGCTGTGCCCAGGTGCCGAGCTGAACGATGAGCGGGTCGTTCAGGCCGAGCGAGGTGCGGATGCGTTCCAGCTGCTCGGGCGTCGCGGCGTCGCCGGCGAGGATCGCCGCCGGGTCGCCCGGCGTCATGCGCAGGAGCAGGAACACGAAGATCGCGACGATGGCCATCACGGGGATGACGGCGAGGCATCGGCGGAGGATGTATCCGATCATCGGGAGGAAGCCCCCTTCCAGTCAGGTTCGCCGGCCGGTGCATCGGTCCGGAAGCGGCGATCGGTTCGGGCAGGATGCCACGGGAGAACGGGGTCCGGGAACAGGCGCCGGGACATGTCCCGAAACCGTCACCGGAGCCGGGCAGGCCCGGACGGTCAGGCGGCACCCTCGCACGCGGCGCCGGCCCGGGAGGAGGACGGTCTCGCCGCGGCCGGAGGGTGGCCGCAAGACACGTGGCCCGGACGAGCCGGGCCACGCATTGCCTTGAAGGATCAGTCTTCCTTGTCGATGCCCCAGAAGACGGGCACCGGCGACTGGATCATGTCCACCAGCTTGTTGGAGCGGGCCTGCGGGGTCAGGTACTGGCCCAGCGGGATGTAGAGGACATTGTCCAGCGTGTGGGCCTGGATCTTCTTGGCCACCTCGAGCTGGTCGAACGGGGTCTCGGCGGCGATGAACTCGTCGCGCAGGGCCTCGATCTTGTCGTCCTTGGGCCAGCCGAACCAGGCGCCGTCACCACGGCCGTTCAGCATCGGGCTGATGAGCGGCGAGTTGATCTCCGGAACACCCCAGTTGGTGAAGAAGATGTTCCAGCCGCCTTCCGAGGGCTTGGACATGGAGGCGCGACGGGTAACGAGCGTCTGCCAGTCCATCGGCTGCATGTCGACGGTGAAGCCGGCATTGCGCAGCGCCTGGGCGGCCACGACCGGCTGCGCGGTCAGGGTGACCACGTCCGTCGGCTGCATCAGCACGACCGGCGTGCCGTCATAGCCGGACTCCGCCAGGAGCTTCTTGGCGCCCTCGATGTCGCCGCCGTTGACCAGCGTCTCGGAGCCGGTGTCGTCGGCGAGCGGCGTGCCGCAGCCGAAGATCGCGCCGCAGATCTTGAAGTAGTCCGGATTGCCGATCAGCGTGCCGAGGACGTCGGCCTGGCTGAGCGCCATCATCGCCGCCTGGCGAACCTTCTGGTTGTCGAAGGGCGGATACTTGAAGTTCATGCGACCGATGGTCTGGAAGCCGAGCGGATCGCGAACCTCGGCCGTGACTTCGTCCGAGGAGGAGAGGATCGGCAGAAGATCGACCGGGACCTGCTCGATGTAGTCGATCTCGCCCGACATCAGCGCGTTGAGCGCGGTCTGCGCGTCGGGGAGCGTGACCCACTTGACCTTGTCGACCTTGACGACCTTGCCGCCGGCCATCCAGTCCGCCGGCTCGTCGCGCGGGACGTAGTCGTCGAACTTCTCGTAGGTGACGCTCACGCCGGGCTGGTACTCGTCGGCCACGAACTTGAACGGACCCGAGCCGATGGTCTCGGTGATCTGCGTGTCGATCGGGGTCTCGGCGACGCGCTTGGGCATGATGAACGGCGGCAGCGCCGACTGCTTCGACAGCGTGTCGAGGAACGGCGGGAAGGTCTCCTTGAGTGTCCAGACGATGGTCTTGTCGTCCGGCGCCGTCAGGCTCTCCGTGCGGTCGAAGATGAGCTGTCCGCCGGAATCCTTCTTGCCCCAGCGCTCGAGCGATGCCACGGCGTCGGCGGCCGTGACCGGCGCCCCGTCGTGGAACTTCAGGCCGTCGCGCAGCGTGAAGGTGTAGACGAGCTTGTCGTCGGACACCGTCCAGGAGGCCATCTGCGGCTGCGGCTTGAACTCGTGATCCTGCGCGATGAGCACGTCATAGATCATGTAGGCATGATCGCGCACGATATGGGCGGTGGTCAGCACCGGATCGAGCACGCGCAGACCGGAGTGCATCACCGCGGTGACGACTTTCTCCTCGGCCGAGGCGGGCGACATGACGCCGGTCGAGGCCAGCATCGCGGCGGCGAGCATGCCACCGACGGTCCGGCGCATCGCAGTGCGCGAACGCGTCCTCTTTTTCACTTCCAACATGCGTGTTCCCCTTCATGTCTGGTCGGTTCTTGCCAGTCTGCACCCCGCCCCGGCCTTGTTTCTGGACCTGTTGGCGTGGCGCTCCCTCCCGGCGGCCTCAGCTCGATGCGGCGGCCTCCGGAGGTATCTCGAAGCCCGGACCCAGCGGCGAAAGCCGGATCCCGGGCTGCAGGTTGCGGAACGGGAGGTCGTAGGCGTTGAGCGCCATGGGACCTGGAGCCGTGCACACGAGTATGGTTTCCGCGATGGGCTGGAAATGAGCCCGGAAATGCACCGAGCTCTTGTTCACGAGAATCGCCTGCTCGGTCGGTTCGATGCCGACGTAGCGGTACATCTCCTGGTCGGCGAGCTGCACCTTGCGGCTTGCCAGCACCACCTTGACCCCTCCGATGGAGAGACAGGCCGAGGGGCCCAGGTCCATCCAGGTGTCGCCGTAGAACGGTCCGGACGTGCGGAAGCGTCCGTCCGAAAGGCTTTCGACGCGGAATGTGCCGGTGAAGGCTTCATCGCCGGGAACGCCGGTGCGTCCGCCAAGCGTCAGCTCCACCTCGTTTCCGACACCGGCCGCATGAGCGGTGGCCGCCGCCTGCGGGTCGACCATCAGGCCCAGTGCCGCGCGGGTCGCGCCCTCGGACACGAGCGCACGCAGCATTCCGGCGGTGTTGGAATCGCCGCCGGCACCCGGGTTGTCCTGCGTGTCCGCGATGACAATGGGACGCGAGGCGGTGGCGGCCAGGCGCATGGCCTCGCGCACGCCTTCTTCCGGCGACCAGGCCTTGCCCGCGAAGGCGCTCTCGTTTTCCTCGAAGAAGCGCAGCAGCCGGTCGGCGGCGGCATTGGCCGACGCCTGGTCGCTCGCATAGGCGAGCACCACCGGCGAGCACTCCGGAAAGTCCGCGGCGGGAAAGCCCGTCAGCGCCGAGGTCGAGGACACGGCGCCACCCTCGAGCTCGCCCACGAGCCTGTAGAGGCTGGCGGCCGGCTCGATGAAGGTGCACTGCCAGGGAATGGGGATGAGATAGGGCACCCGGCGCATGGACTTGGCGAACCGCTCGCCGTTCATCAGCCGCACGAGCTGCTCGGCAGTCCGCCGGCCGGTCTCGGCCATGTCCACATGCGGATAGGTGCGGTAGGCGACGAGAACATCGGCATTTTCGACCATGCGGCGGGTCGTGTTGCCGTGCAGGTCGAGGCTCGCGACGATCGGCACGTCAGGCCCGACGGCGGCGCGCACGCGCTCCAGGATCTCGCCTTCCCCGTCGTCCACATGGGCGCAGACCATGGCGCCATGCAGGTCGAGATAAACGCCGTCGAGCGGGCCGGCGGCGGCAAGGCGCTCCAGGATCTCGCCCATGATCGCCTCGAAGGCGTCCTGCTCCACGTGGGCGGAGGGGATCGCCACCGTCCACAGCAGCGGAACGAGCTCCCAGTTCTCGCGGGAGGCGACCTCGAGCGCACCGGCCACGCCGATGTTCACGCCCGGGCTGCGGTCGAGAATTTCCTGCCCGCGGCTGAGCGGAATGTGGCCGCCGCCATGCTCGAATTCGGCCAGCGTCGCGCGGGTCGGAGCGAAGGTGTTGGTCTCATGCAGGAAACCGGCAAGAGCGACGCGTCGGGTCACGATGGGAGCCTCCGGGCATGGACGTGGATGGAGTGCGCCTGTGCATCCGTGCCGGTTGCGCGCGTTTCCGCGGCTCGGCGGAGCATCCTGGCCAGTCCATCCTGAGGGCGGCATATGGTCGAAAGGTGTATCACTGTGCGATATACCTGTATTGCTTTTTAGGTTAGGCTGGCCCTGCCACTTTCGTCAATGGCCTTTCCACGCAGGGTGGGGGCGGCAAGAGCGAAGGGGCGCGGGAGAGACGACCAGCAGGGAGTTGAACGCACATGGCGATGCGCAGCGAAAGCGACCCGGACTTCGAGAAGGGCCGGGGTACGGATGGCGTGGACCGGGAGCATCCGCTCTTCGTCCAGTCTGTGGCGCGCGCGCTCGACGTCCTGTCGGCCTTCCACGTGGCCGAGCATCCGCTGTCGCTCGGCGAACTGTCCGAGATTTCCGGCGTCGGGCGCAGCGCGGTGCAACGGATCGTCCACACGCTGCGCGAACTGGGCTATCTCGACCGCGATCCGGCCGACACCGGCTATGTGCCGGGTCTTCGCATCCTGGATCATTCGCGGGATTTCCAGCGGTTCGATCCGGTGATCGTGCGCGCAACGCCGGTGCTTCTGGAACTCCGCCGCACCGTGCGGGAGCGCGTTGATCTCAGCCTGCGCGACGATCTTCGCCTCGTCTACGCCCGGCGCCTGCTCAGCAAGCGCGAGATCCTGATGTCCACGCTCGTCGGCCAGTCGGTGCCGCTGCATGCGACTTCCGGCGGATGGGCGATCATGGCGGGCCTGTCGCCCGACGAGGTGGACGATGTGCTGGCGCGCGCGCCGCTTCGGGCCGTCACGCCGCGCACGCTCACCGACCCCGATGAGATCCGGGACATGCTCGCCACCGTCCGGCGTCAGGGCTATGCGCTGGCCAGCGAGCAGATCCTGCTCGGGGAAGTCGCGGTCGGCGCCGCCATTCGTGGTCGCGACGGACGCCCGATCGCGGCGATCCACGTGGCCGGCTCGCTCTCGGAGTGGGAGCCCGACGCCTTCGCCCGGCACGTGGCCCCGCATGTCATGGCGGCGGCCGCCGTCGTCAGCCAGAACCTGCGCGATCTGGGACCGGGCGATCTGGGCCAGAACTGACGCCCGCACGGGGGCCGGAGCACGTGCGGGCGCGGTCATGATCACAGGTCCGGCCACTCCGTGATGGCGCCGGTCCAGTCCTCGAAGGCGCGTGCCAGGCCCAGGACACCGAGGTCGTCGAACCGGTTCGCGGCGATCTGCAGGCCCACCGGAATGCCCGTCGAGGTCATCCCGCAGTGGATCGAACAGGCCGGCTGGTCACCCATGTTCCACGGCATGGTGAAGCCGATGTGCTCCATGGCATGGCGCGGGTCGTTGTTGGGCATGGCCAGTTCCGCCGGGAAGCTCGATGTCGGGTTCACCGGCGAGAGGATCGCGTCGAACCCGTGCAGGGCCCGGGCGGCGGCATCGCGGATGGCGATCGTGTTCTCGAAGGCGACCGCCACGGCGGCGCCGTCCAGCTCCTTGCCGCCGGCGGCCCACTCCAGGATGAAGGGCAGGATGCGGGTGCGCCGCTCCGGCGTCATGTCGCTGATCTTCGCCCAGAAGCGCGCCTGCCAGAAGGAGACCAGACTCTCCAGCAGCTCCTGCGTCATGAAGGGCTTGATCTCCACGATCTCGGCGCCCTCGGCGGCGAAACGCTCGGCGGCCGCCACGATCGCGGCGCGCACGTCCTTGTCGACGGGCAGGCCGCAGCCGGCGTCAAGCAGCAGTCCGAGTTTCTTGCCGCGCACGGTGGCGGGCGGCACGTTCCAGTCCAGCGTCTCGGGAGGAACCGAGGTGGCATCGCGCCAGTCCGGGCGCGCCAGGCTCGGCATCACGACCAGCGCGTCGTCCACGCAGCGGGTCATGGGACCATGGCACCGGCCGGGGAAATGGGGGTAGACCGGCACGCGGCCCTGGGTCGCCTTGAAGCCGAACAGCCCGCACCATCCGGCCGGGATGCGGATCGAGCCGCCGATGTCGGTGCCCATGTGCACGGGGCCGAAGCCGGCCGCTCCGGCGGCTCCGGCGCCGGCGCTGGAGCCGCCCGGATTCTGCGACAGGTCCCAGGGATTGCGCGACAGCTTGTGGAAGCTCGACAGGCCCGAGCTCAGCATGCCGAAGTCGGGCGCGGTGGTCTTGGCGAAGAAGATCGCGCCGTCCTCGCGCAGGCGTGCTGCCGCAGGAGCGTCGTCTTCCGCCGGCGTGAGGTTGCTTGCCGCGGTCCCGTTGGGAACCGGGTCGCCCTTTGTGGCGATCATTTCCTTGATGGTGACGGGCAGGCCGTCCAGCGGACCCTTCGGGGCGCCCTTCGCCCAGCGTTCGGTAGCGGCCTCCGCCTCGGCGAGCGCCTCCTCCGGGCGGTACAGCCACAGTGCCGCGACCTTCGGCTCGACCGCCTCCACGCGATCGACAATCGCCTGCATGTAGTCGCGCGGGGACAGCGATCCGTCCGCATAGGCGGCAAGGATCTGGCGGGCGGTCAGGCTCAGCAATTCACTCATGTGTTCCACTCGGGCTAGCCGGTCGCGGGACCGGGCAGACGGCGATGCGGCCGTGCGGGACGGGACTGCATCCGGTGCCTTCAGCCTGCATCCGTCGCGAGTGTCAATTCAATGCGAATTTTGTGGTCATGGTGTTGCCGAAACCGTTGCACTAAAGCTCGGTCATCCCAGGACACCGCTTTCACGGTAGGCGCGCAGGCGTGCCTCGACATGGGTGGCGAGACGGTCGGCGGCGAAGGTGAGTGTCGCACCCTTGCGCAGGCCGAGCTGAAGGTGGGTGTCGATCTTGAGGCCGGGCGCGAGCGGTCGGGTGACCAGCAGGCCGGCGTCGATGTCCCGGGCGATCGACAGGGGCGGAAGCACCAGGACGGCGGCCCGCAGGCGCGCCAGTTCCTTCTGTATGGCGATGGAGGAGACGGCGAAGGACACATGCGCCGGGGGGTGACCGGCGCGTTTCAGCGTTTCCTCGATCACCCGGCGGACGCTGAAGGACATGTCCGGCATGGCAAGCGGGTAGCGCACGAGGTCCTCCAGCTCGAAAACGGGCTTCCGCGTTGCCGGATGATCGGGGGCCATGACGGCGGCGTGGGAAAGGGGATGGCGGCAGCGGGCGGTCACGCGGCTGTCCGCCGGCGAGAAGATGGTCAGGGCGAGATCCGCCTCGCCCTGCGCGACGGCATTGAGGGCCTCGGGCGCGGAGCCTTCGGCGATGGCCACCTCGACGTCTGGATAGAGCTTGTGGAACTCGGCGACACAGTCGGCCATGATCGCTCCGCCCGTGGCGCCGTTGACCCGCACCGAGACGGCGCCGCGCTTGAGGCCGCGCATGTCGTCGATGAACTGGCGGGCCTGCTCGAACTCGCGCATGGCGGTGCGGGCGTGGATGGCGAGCTGCTCGCCTGCCGCCGTGAGCACGATGCCGCGCGCGCTGCGTTCCACCAGCGGTGCGCCGAAGTGATACTCCAGGTTCTCGAGCTGGCGGCTGATCGCGGTGGGCGAGACGCCAAGCGCCTGTGCGGCGCGGCGGATGGAGCGGCAGCGCACGAGTTCGTTGAAATAGGTGATCGCCTGAAGCTGCATGGGCGGCGGGTCCTTCCGGAAGTGTCGCCCCTGCCATAGCACGAGCGGGCGGCTCGCCGGCGCGTGGAATTCACAAGGGTGCGGGACCGCTCGAGGCGCCGGCCTCCTTGCGCGGCTGCACGGAGACGGCAAGCAGCGCGAAGAGAAAAAAGCCGAGGCCCGCGGCGACCGTGACGATCCACAGTGCCGGCACCGCCTCGAGACGCGCGATCATGAGAGCGAGAAGCGCGGGCGCGACCGCGGTCGCGAGCTGGCGCGCGGCGGAGAGCAGACCGACGGCCCGTCCGTATCCCTCGCGGCCGAACAGTTCCAGCGGCACGGTTCCGGCGATGATGCTGATCAGTCCGGAGCCCATGCCGAACAGGATGGCGAAACCGGCGGCACCGGCGAGCGTGCCCGTCATGAGAAGAAGCACCAGCCCGGCGACCGGAAGGGCCGCCGCGATCGCGGCAAGCGTTGCTTGCCGGAGGCTGCTGCCGAAGACCATGTTGACCAGCCGGCTTGCCACCTGTGCCGGCCCGAAAAGGCTGACGAGCCAGGCTGCATCCGCGCCAAGCCCCAGATGGCGGGTCAGGGGGATCATGTGCACCAGGATCGAGCCGAGCACGAACCCCTCCACCGCCATGGCCAGCAACAGGAAACGGAGGCGGCGCGGACGTTCGGCGGGGGGAACCAGTGCGGGTTCGAGGGGCTCCGCCCGACCGGGTGCGTCGCCTGAAGGCGTCCGGCCGTTCCCGCCGGGGCGTATGCTGCGGATGGAGAGATGCAGCGGCAGGCACAGCAGCAGATTGAGCGCCGCAAAGACCAGGTAGACGTCGCGCCAGTCCAGAAACGAGGCCAGCCAGCCGGTCAGGGGCCAGAAGATGGTCGAGGCGAAGCCGGCGATCAGCGTCAGATGGGTGATGCGTCCGCGCGCCTCGCCGTCCGAGCCCTGGACGATGGCGACGAAGGCGGCGGCATAAAGCACGAAGGCCGAGGCCAGTTCCATGGTCACGAGGCCGGCGACAAAGGTCAGAGGGCCGCTGGCCATCGCGCATCCGGCGAGCGCGAGGGCGGCGGCGATCGAACCGAGCGACATGACGTTGGCTGCCCCGTGGCGGTCGGCGAGGCGCCCCGCGTAGGGCGCGGCAAGCCCGCCCGCGACAAGCGCGACCGTCAGCGCGGTGAAGATCCATTCCTCGTTCCAGCCGAGATCCCGGGACATGTCCGGCGCGAGGGTGGCGAACGAGTAGAAGAGGGTCCCGTATCCGATGATCTGGGTCACGCCGAGGGCTGCAAGCGCCCATGACGGGTAGGTGCCGGCGTGCCGGGAGAGGGAGGCCATCGTGGTCACGGCCGCTCATCCGGTTCGGCGTCCGCACAGCACTCGCCCACCAGAAACTCCACCAGCGCATTCATCGCCGGATAGGTGGCCGTGCAAAGCAGTGTCGTGCCGTCGCGTCGCTGGTCCAGCAAGCCGGCGGCGGCCAGCGCCTTCACGTGATGCGACAGGGTGGAGCCTGGAATGCCGAGCCTCGCCCGGATTTCGCCGACGGCAAGCCCCCCTGGTCCGGCGCGAACCAGAAGGCGGTAGAGGGCGAGACGGGTCGGATTGCCGAGGGCGGCAAGTTGGCTGGCAGCTATTTCGATTTTCATCGAAATAGCTCTATCCGCAGGACCCCTGCGCGACAAGCATGTTCTGCGACCATTTCCGCGAAGACGGGACCGGACCCTTGAGGGGGCCGGCCCGCGTGCCGTCAGGCGGCTTCGGCGGCACGTACGATCGGGAAGTCGATCTCGGTGTCGGCAACGATGTTCATCAGGTTGGTGAGGATGTTTTCCGCCACCACCAGAACGATTTCGACGATCTCCGCATCCGAGTAGCCGGCCCCGCGTACCTCGGCCACCGCCTGGTCGCCCACATGGCCACGCTCACGCGCCACCAGGGCTGCAAAGCGGACCGCCGCGGCCGCCTTCGGGTCGGTCGACCCGCCCTTGCGGTTGAGGGCGATCTCCTCCGGGCTGATCCTGGCCAGGTTCAGGCCGAGATAGGTGTGTGCCGACAGGCAGTAGTCACAGCCGTTCACCTGCGCCACCGCAAGGGCGATGCGCTCGCGGGTCTTGACGTCGAGCAGCTTCGCCGCGCCGCCGGAAAGCCCCATGAACGCGCCGAGCGCCACCGGGCTGGAGGAGAGCAGGCGGAACATGTTGGGCACCACGCCGAGCTGCTGGTGCACGGCGTTCAGCGTGCCGCGCGAGGCTTCGGGAGCGGTTTCGAGATCGGGAATTGCAAGGCGGGACATTGTGTCATCTCCTGTGTTGACGAGCCGGCATGGCTCGGATGTCACGAAGATGTGCCTTCTCGATCCTCAGGATAATCTGGCAGTTTCGTAATTCAGTTTTCCGGAAAATGAGAAGGCGACATGGACCGTTTCGATGCCATGGCAATGTTCCTCGCGGCCGTCGACCACGGCAGCCTGTCGGCGGCGGCGCGCGCGCTCAAGGTTCCGGTGCCGACCTTGAGTCGCAAGGTGGCGGACCTGGAAGCGGTGCTCGGCACCCAGCTTCTCACCCGCACCACCCGCAAGCTGAGTCTCACCGATGCGGGCCACGCCTACGCAGGCGCGGCAAGGCGCATCCTGGAGCAGGTCGAGGAGGCGGAGCGGGCGGCGGCGGGCGAGTTCGTGGCCCCGCGCGGCACACTGGTCGTCACGGCGCCGGTGCTGTTCGGACGGCTGCACGTGTTGCCCGTCGTCTGCGCGTTCCTCGCCCTGTTTCCGGAGATCGATGTCAAGCTGATGCTGGGCGACGGCAATGCGGACCTGGTGGAGGATCACATCGACATGGCGGTGCGTATCGGACCGCTGCCCGACAGCGGGCTCATCGCGACGCGGATCGGCGCCATGCGCGCGATCGTGTGTGCAAGCCCTTCGGCGATCGCCGGTCACGGAGTGCCGCAAAGGCCGGAGGATCTGGCGGATGTGCCCTCGATCGCGACCAACGCACCCCTGTGGCGACCCGACTGGCGGTTTCGCGACCCGAAGACGGGAGCGTTCATCGAGGCGCCCATCCGGCCCAGGCTGACGACCTCCTCGGAAGCGGCGGCCGATGCGGCCGAACGCGGAACGGGCTTCGTGCGCCTTCTGCACTATCAGGCGTTCGAGGCCTTGCGGAGCGGGCGTCTCGTCAGTGTGCTCGAGGCGTTCGAGCCCGAGCCTGCGCCGGTCCACCTTGTGCATCTCCCGAGAGGGCAGATGCCGCTCAAGATGCGCCGCTTCATCGACTTCGCCGCGCCGCGCCTGAAGCGCAGGCTCGCCGTGATCGCCGGCCTTGTGGAGGGGGAAACGCCGGAGGCTTTCGACATGCCCGCCGAAGCACGCTGACGCGTGCGGCTTCCAGGGGGTGGCCCCGAAAAGCAAAAAAGCCCCTCACGGGGCTTCGGACATTCGCAAGATCTGGAAGTCAAACTGGAGCGGGCGATGGGATTCGAACCCACGACCCCAACCTTGGCAACTCGTCCGAGCAGTTTCCGCTCCAGCAAGTATTAAGCCGCAAAACTACGAAAAATCCCTATACCTCAATAACTTACGTTGACACTGCTTTCCGCGCCCATACGCTGGAAACGCCGTGGATTTCCGTTCTGCTGCTTCCCCCCTGCTTCCCCGGCCATGCTGCACCTGCGTGGGGAAGCAGATTTGGCTGGTCTCGCGCGCCTCCTTCGTAGTGATCGCTCAAACGAAAAGAATGCCGAGATCCGAAGGAGTTTTATGATGCCCAAGTTGACAAAGAGAATCGTTGAAGCCCTGGAGCGCGATCCTGACCGCGACGTGTTCGTTTGGGACGCGGATGTGCGCGGATTTGGCGTGCGGGTGAAGCCGTCAGGGACGAAGACGTTCATCATCCAGTATCGGAACATAGAGCGCCGCACACGCCGGTTCGTGATCGGGCAGTATGGCGTTCTCACAGTCGAGGTCGCGCGCGACCTCGCCAAGAAGAAGCTGGCTTCGGTCATTGACGGCGCCGATCCTTCGCAGGAGCGTCGCTCGGCCCGCGAGGGGATGACGGTGGCGGAAGTCTGCGACTGGTATCTGGAAGAAGCTGAAGCCGGTCGCCTACTCGGCAGGAACCGGCGCCCCATCAAGGCGTCGTCAGTCTCCGGCGATCGCAGCCGCATCGAACAGCACATCAAGCCATTGATCGGCACGCGCGTCGTGGCCCATTTGAGGCTGGCCGACATCGAGAGCCTTCAGGCTGACATCGCCGCCGGAAGGTCGGCACAGGAGCGCCGGGCCGGACGCGGCGGACAAACCTCGGGCGGTGCTGGCGTCGCGGGCCGTGCGATCAGCACGTTGCGCAGCCTGCTCAATCACGCGCGCCGGCTCGGGATCATCGAGCAGAGCCCGGCGAACGGTGTGCGGGTCATCGCCTCGAATAAGCTGAAGCGGCGTCTGAGCGCTGGCGAAGTCCGGCATCTCGGCAAGATCATGAAACAGATGGAGCGCGAGGGCGAGCATCCGACGGGTCTCGCGGCCATCCGCGTCATGCTGCTGACGGGCTTCCGCCGCATGGAAGTGCTGGCGATGCGGAAGGAGTGGGTCGAGCCTGACGATAATTGCGTAGCCTTCCCCGACACCAAATCCGGTGCGCAGATCAGGGCGGCCGGCGATGCGGCAATCATCGAACTAATGGCTCAGGGGCAGCGCAGCGCGTCGCCCTACGTCTTCCCGGCTGATTGGGGTGACGGCCATTTCATCGGCGTCGTCCGTGTTCTCGACCGAGTATGCGGCCGCGCTGGCCTGGAGAAAGTGACGCCGCATGTCCTGCGCCACACCTTTGCGAGCATTGCGGCATCGCTCGGGTTCAGCGAACTGACGATCTCCGGCTTGCTCGGGCATGGGCCAAGGGGGGTGACACAACGCTACGTCCACCTCGACGCCGCTTTGGTGATTGCCGCCGATCAGGTTTCGGCCGAGATCGCCCGGTTGCTTGACGGGGGCGAACTGCTCTCCATGAAGCAGGTGAAGCGCCTGCGCCATGCGGAGACGGCTGGGGCTTTCTCCGAAGCACGAGTGTCGTCGCTCTGTCGCTAGTTGTGACGCAGCTCAACCATCCTCGCCTCAGACTTCGAAGTGGACCCGTTCAACGAGGATCAGCCTGATTTGTTAAATGGGCTGCCAGAACGTCAGAAGGGAACGTTACGGCCATAAAGGAAGCGCATCGGTCATTCTCACTTTGTGCAGTTGGGCATTCCTAAGAATTTTTCGAACGCGGCCAGCGTCTGCTCCGACACGTGATGCTCGATGCCTTCGCCGTCGATCTCCGCTGTTTCCTCCGGCACTCCGAGGGCGACCAGGAACTGAACGACGATGAGGTGGCGTGACCGCACCCGGTCGGCAAGCTGCTTGCCTTCCTCGGTCAGGAAGATTCCGCGATAGGGACGCGACGTCGCCAAACCTTGCCGTTTCAGTCTCGCGACAGCCTTGGTTGCGGTAGGTTGCGCCACGCCCATTCGCGCGGCGATGTCCGCGACCCTCGCCTCTCCATTGATTTCAATCAGGTCGCCGATCATCTCGACGTAGTCCTCGATGAGCGCGCTTGCCTGACATTCCCGGACATGCGCGAAGCGCCGCGCGTGCTGGGCTGGGCGGGGTGGCGAGTTGTTGGGCTTAGTCATCTGTACCGGTTGTTCACCTGATCGGAGAGATGAGCTCAAGGCTCAAATTTAGCCAAGGGTAAAATTGTTTCCACGAATTGGCAAACTCAACGGACCAAGTCCATGCTTCACACTTATTATTTTAGCCTATTGCACATAATATAGCATCAGCTATAAAATCTCTTGCAACCGCATCAGGACATACCCTCATGTACGACACAGAGCGCACGCGCAACGGGATGGCTGCGGTGCTATCCGGCGAGCGTCGCGGGATTTCCGGTCGCCTCCTTTTTGCCGGACCAGCGGTGATCGCCTCGATCGCCTATGTCGATCCGGGCAATTTCGCGACAAACATCCAGGCCGGCGCAGGCTATGGATATCAGCTGCTCTGGGTGGTGCTGCTGGCAAACCTGATTGCCATGCTTTTTCAGGCATTGTCCGCCCGCCTAGGCATCGTGACAGAGAAAAACCTTGCCGAAATGTCGCGCGACCACTTTCCTGCGCCGGTTGTCTGGGTGATGTGGGCGGTCAGCGAAGTGGCGGCCATGGCGACTGACCTGGCCGAGTTTCTCGGTGGCGCGATTGGTCTTGCGCTGCTTTTCGATCTGCCGATCTTCTGGGGCATGGTTGTCACCGCCACAGTGACATACGGCATCCTGATATTCGAGAAACAGGGTTTTCGGCCGATGGAACTGATCATCGGTACGATGGTCTCAATCATCGGTCTTTGTTACCTTATTGAGTTGTTGATAGCCCCGGTCGACTGGGGACAGGCGGCTGTCGGACTGGTCAGGCCGCAGCTTCCTGACGCTGCTGCACTGACAATCACAGTCGGCATCATCGGCGCTACAGTGATGCCGCATGCTATCTACCTGCATTCGAGCCTGACCCAGTCGCGCGTCCGGATCCGGAATGAAAATGACCGCCGCAAGGTGCTGCGTTACTCCAACATCGAGGTAGTGATCGCCCTCGCCATCGCGGGAATGGTCAACATGGCGATGGTCATCATGGCCGCAAGCGCCTTTCATCAGGGCAACAGTGACGTCGCCGAAATCGAGACCGCCTATCATATGTTGACGCCGTTGCTTGGAACTGCGGCCGCTTCCGTGTTCCTCGTTTCCCTGATCACCTCGGGCGTTTCAAGCTCTGTGGTGGGAACCATGGCGGGGCAAACGATCATGCAGGGCTTTCTACATTTCCATGTCCCGATATGGCTGCGGCGCCTCGTCACGATGGTGCCGGCCTTCGTGGTCGTCGCGATGGGCGTCAACCCGACCCAGGCGTTGGTAATGAGCCAAGTCGTGTTGTCGATCGCCCTGCCTGTGCCGATGATAGCCCTCATCATATTCACCTCTCGTCGGGACGTCATGGGCGAATACGCAATGCGGCCGGTCGTACGGTGTCTTGCGTTCATCGGGGCTACGATCGTTCTTGGACTGAATTTTACGTTGCTCGCGAACGTGTTTGGCATCTCTGTGCCGTTTCTGGCGGGTTGAGGGGGACGCATCCCGATTCCGAAACGGCTGACCTGTTCGTTCACTCTTCGCGACACATGGTCCAGAGCCATGTGGGGTTGGGAAAAATTCGAGAGGGCATTGTGACGGGTACGAAAGCATGGCGGAAATAGAAAAATGAACTCGCAAACCAATAGACAGGATGACGGCCACGACCACGCAACATCGGTGACTGCCGGCAATGAGTGGCGGATTCGGCTCGTCTTCATTTTCACCGCCAGCTACGCCGCTGTGCAGGCAATCGGCGGTTGGCTCTCCGGTTCACTCGCGCTGATCGCAGACTCAGGCCATATGGTGTCGGATGCGGCAGCCCTGCTACTAGCGCTGATCGCCTATCGCGTGGCTCGCCGGCCCGCGGACAACACACGGACCTACGGGTTCCATCGCGTGCGCGTGCTTGCCGCACTGGCAAACGGAGCGACCTTGCTTCTTCTGGTCGCCTGGATCGCGTGGGAAGCCGTCGACCGCATCAACCAGCCGGTTGAGGTTCTGGCGGGTCCGATGCTCGCCGTCGCGACGGTGGGGCTGCTGGTCAATCTGGCGGGAGCCTGGATCCTTATGCGAGGTTCCCAGGGTGACAGCAACCTTCGCGGAGCGTTGCTTCATGTCGTCGGCGACCTTCTGGGATCGGTTGGGGCCATCGCTGCCGCCATCGGCATCATGCTGACGGGTTGGACGGTCCTCGATCCAATCCTTTCGGTTCTGGTAGCACTTCTGGTGGTCCGCTCGGCCTGGACACTGGTGAGTGAATCGATCCGCGTACTGCTGCAGGCGGTGCCGCGCGGGCTGTATGCCAGCAACGTCGAACGGGAACTCAGCGAGTTACCGGAGGTGGAGGAAGCGGGTCATTTTCATGCGTGGACGCTGACGGACGACACCGTCGTCGCCACGGTTCATGTCACGCCGGCACCGGGGAGCGATCCGCTTCAGTTGCCTTCCGCAATCACGGCCTGGCTGAAGGAGCGCTACGCGATCGATCATGTGACGGTTCAGGTCGATCCTCGCGGCGCCCTTCGTCGAGCTGGTACGATATGACCTCTAAGGTTTCACGCGATTGACTGGTCTTAGCCAATCGACCCGAAAACCGGAAATTTCTCCAGCAGCCAGAACGCGAACCAGGTCATGTAGCCGCTCACCATGGCAAGGCCCATGATGATCATGATGACGCCAGCGGTCACCTGCAGCGCTCGCCCGGTCTTACGTAGGCTGGGAAGGAATGCAATCAGTCGATCTGTGAAAAGCGCGGCCAGAAAGAAGGGTATTCCCAGGCCAAGGGAGTAGAGAGCCAAGAGCGCGACGCCGTCCAGTGCCGTCGCCGACACAGCGCTGACTGTCAGGATCGCCCCGAGAATCGGGCCGATGCAAGGCGTCCAGCCGAACGCGAATGCCAGACCAAGCAAGTATGCGCCCGTCGGCCCGCCCGTGAACAGGCTGCCGTGGTAGCGGACGTCCCTTTGCAGCATGGGCAGTCGCAGAAGCCCGGTGGTGAAAAGGCCGAAGATTATGACAATGACACCGCCGATGATGCCGGCTTCGTAACTGTAGGCGCGAAGCGACTGGCCAAGGGCGGTGGCTCCCGCTCCCAGTATGACGAACACCGTCGAGAAACCAAGGATGAAACATATACTCAGCCAGGCGACGGACATCTTATTGTCCGGATCGCTGCGTTCAGCCCGGGTGGAGTTGCCGGCTATAAACGACACATAGCCCGGCACCAGCGGAAGCACGCAGGGCGACAGGAAGGAAATGGCACCGGCAGCGATCGCCGCCACCACGCCGATATTTGAGATCTCGAATTCCATGCCCGCGTATACAAGCTCATCCCGCTAGAGGGTCAATGCGCTGCAGCAGCGACATCTTGACCCTCTAGCGGGATGAGCTTTTACAAAATGTTTTCGCGGAGAGGAGAAGCGATATCGAGACAATATCCCGTGTTTACATGGTCGATGCGTGGCGCGGTCTGGCAATTGCCGGCGTAGTGCTGTTCCACTTTGTGTGGGACCTCGAATTTACTGGTTTCATTTCAGGCATCGCATACCATCCCCTCTGGCTTGGATTCGGGCGTGTGCTTGCCGGAAGCTTCATGATGCTGGTCGGGGTCGGACTTGCTTTGGCGTCCCGCACTCCGTTCCGCGCGGCCGCTTATCTGCGCCGTCTTGCGAAGATCGGCATCTCAGCAGCAGCCATTACACTGGTGACATGGCACGTTTTTCCGGCAACGTTCATTTACTTCGGCATCCTGCACGCGATCGCCGTCGCAACATTGGTTGGCTCTTTCTTCCAGCGTACACCTTGGTGGTTAAGTCTTGCCGCTGGCCTTGCCATTGTACTAGTCCCTTCTTTTTGGCAGTCGGAACTCTTCGACACACGCTGGCTCGCCTGGATCGGATTTGCGCAGAGCGTGCCGCCGAGTAACGATTTCGTACCGATCTTCCCGTGGGTTGGCATTACTCTTATCGGGATGGCGGGAACAAAAGTGCTGGTCGATAGGAGGAAAGAAAGCGCACTCGACCGCTTCTTGCCGGCTGGCCATTCAGGGGATGCACTCGTCTGGATGGGGAAGCACAGCCTGATGATCTATCTGCTGCACCAGCCGATCATGCTGGCGATCATTATACCGCTTGCTCGGATCTTCTAGGTCGCGAGCTCTAATAGAGTGCGTACTCCCTTGCAGCGGCCTGCCGGATTTGAACGGCTCCGACTGAGATCGTTATTCAAGACGACGCATCCTTTTTTTCATCGTCTTCCACCAATTCGTACCACATAGCGTTAAGGACGGCGAAGGCGGCAGCGAGCGGCAGGCCAAGTAGCCAAGCGAAGTACCACATGAAGCTTGTCCTTTCTAACCGCATTGAGCCGGAAACAGCTTCCCGATTTTCGACCCAATGTGGCGGTTTCAAAAATTTCTATGCAATTCCGGACGCAGAACCGGTTTCCACTTGTGCAGGAATGGCTAATAAGCGTGGCCGGAGCCATCGCTGATTTCTTTCTCGTCCACCTTGCCCCATAGAACGCGGTAGACCCACGTGGTGTAGAGCGCGATGATGGGCAGGAAGATCCCCGTCGAAACCAGCATGATGAATAGCGTCAAGTGGCTCGATGAGGCGTCCCAGACGGTCAGGCTCGAATTCGGGTCGATCGACGACGGTAGGATAAACGGGAACATCGCCAGTCCGACGGTGGCGATGATGCCGAGAACCGACAGCCCGCTCGACAGAAGCGTCAGCACCTCACGGCGCAGGGCGAGGAACCGCAGCGCCAGAAGTGAACCTGCAAAGCCGAGCGCGGGCGCCGCAAGCGTCCATGGTTGGGCGGCGTAGTTGGCGAACCAGAAGCCGGCGCCCTGTTCAGCGGTCTTTGCGAGCGGGTTGGATGGCCCGTCGGTGACGATGTCGGAGACGAAGCGGTAGCCTTCGATGCCAACCGCAACCCACAGGCCGCCAAGCGCAAACAGGACGACGGTGGCCGTCGCCGCGAGCGTGCCGAAGCGTCGGGCGCGATCAGCGACCGGGCCGCTGGTCTTTAGCACTAGCCATGATGCGCCATGCATGACCAACATCGTCACTGACAGGAGCCCGCACAGGAGCGCGAAGGGATTGAGCAACTCCAACAGGGTCGAGCCGTCGTAGAAGATGCGCAAATCGGGGCCGAGATGGAAGGGAATGCCCTGTAGCACATTGCCGACCGCAACGCCGAAGATCAGCGTTGGGACGATGCCACCGATGAACAGGGCCCAGTCCCAGCTGGCGCGCCAGCGCGGGCTTTCGCTTTTGGAGCGGTACTTGAAGCCGACCGGGCGAAGGATGAGTGCGGCGATGATGGCGAACATGGCGAGGTAGAAGCTGGAGAACGATACGGCGTAGAGCGGCGGCCATGCGGCGAAGATCGCGCCCGCGCCGAGGATGAGCCACACCTGGTTGCCTTCCCAGATCGGTCCGACCGCGTTGATGACGACGCGGCGCTCGAGGTCGGATTTCGCCACGAAGGGCAGCAGGGTCTGGGTGCCGAGGTCGAAGCCGTCCATCACCGCGAAGCCGATAACGAGAATGCCGAGCAGCAGCCACCAGATCAGACGCAGGGTCTGGTAATCGATGAGTTCGTGCAGAATCATGAGGGCTTACTCCGCGGGTTCGAGCGCTTCGGGGAGAAGCTTCTGTTCGGGTTCATGGTCTTCGTCCGGGCCTTTCCTGATCGCAGCGAGCATCAACGTTACCTCGACGATGAACAGCACCGTGTAGATGGCCGCGAAGCCGGCGATGGTGAACAGCACGGTGGTCGCTCCAAGATCGGAAACGGCGGCGGCGGTGGGCAGCACACCCTCGATCACCCATGGCTGGCGACCGACCTCGGCGACGATCCAGCCTGCTTCAGCCGCGATCCACGGCAGCGGGATCGAAAACACCGCGAGCTTGAGCAACCACGGATAGCGGTCAAGCTGGTGGCGGGCCGACAGGTAGAAGAAGGTGGCAGTGAGGACGATGAAGAACATGCCGAGGCCGACCATGATCCGGAAGGCCCAGAACAGGACCGGTACATGCGGAACGGTGTCCCATGCGGCCTTAGTGATCTGCTCGTCGGTCGCCTGGCGCGGATCGTCCAGATAGGGACGCAACAGGAGCGCATAACCGAGATAGCGTCCGGTATCCTCAAAGCGGGCGGCGACGTCGTCGGGGATAGCGGCGGTGTTGTTGGCCGCACGGATCGACTGGAGCGCGTCGAAGGCGATGATACCCTGCCGGATGCGGGTCTCGGCCAGTTCAACCAGTTCGTGGATGCCGGGGATTTCGGCGGTGAGTGAGCGAGTGCCGATCAGGCCCATCACCCACGGCACTTGGACGGCGTAATGCGTCTTGCGCTCGGCCTGATCGGGCAAGCCGATGACGGTGAATGCGGCGGGCGCGGGTTCGGTGTGCCACATCGCCTCGATCGCTGCGAGCTTCATCTTCTGGTGCTCGGTGGAAAGGTAGCCGCTCTCGTCGCCCAGCACCACGACCGACAGGGACGCGGCGAGGCCGAACGAGGCCGCGACCGTCATCGAACGTTTGGCGAGCGCGATGTGCCTACCCTTGAGCAGATACCAGGCCGACACGCCGAGCACGAAGATGGAGGCGACGACATAGCCGGCCGAGACTGTGTGGACGAACTTAGCCTGCGCAACGGGATTGAAGATGACCGCGTAGAAGTCTTCCACCTCCATGCGCATGGTCTGCGGGTTGAAGACGGAACCGACCGGGTTCTGCATCCAGCCGTTGGCGATGAGAATCCACAAGGCCGAGAGGTTGGAGCCGAGCGCAACCGCCCACGTGGCGGCGAGGTGGCCGAGCTTCGACAGCTTGTCCCAGCCGAAAAAGAATAGGCCGACGAAGGTAGCCTCGAGGAAGAAGGCCATCAGCCCCTCGAGTGCCAGCGGCGCGCCGAAAATATCGCCGACATAGTGGCTGTAATAGCTCCAGTTCATGCCGAACTGGAATTCCATGACGATGCCGGTGGCAACGCCGAGCACGAAGTTGATGCCGAAGAGCGTACCCCAGAATTTGGTCATCTGGCGCCAGATGTCACGGCCGGTCATGACGTAGACCGTTTCCATGATCGCCATCAGGATCGACAGGCCGATGGTGAGCGGCACGAAAAGGAAGTGATACAGCGCGGTGATGGCGAATTGCAGCCGCGACAGGTCGACGATGTTCAGTTCCATTTCTGGCTCCGGTGGGTCATGTCAATCGGGCCTCAGCTGGCTGAGTTCCATGTCAAAGGCGGGTGTGCCGCGGGCAACGTCGGCGGCGATGCGGCCGTCGCGCAGCACGAGGATACGGTCGGCAAGCGCCGCCTCGCGGCGTGTGTGGGTGGCGACGACCAGGATGCGGCCGGTGGCGCGTTCATCGAGGCGCGCGACCACGTCACGCGCAGTGTCACCGTCGAGGCCTTCTGTCGGCTCGTCGAGCAGCCAGAGGGCCGCATCGCGCAACAGCAGGCGAGCAAGCGCCAGACGGCGCGCCTGACCGGCGGAAAGCCCGGCGCCGCCCTCGCCGAGTATCGTGTCGAGCCCGCCGGGCAGAGATGCGACATAGCTTGCCAGACCCGCAGCTTCGAGCGCCGCTATCATTTCGGTATCGGATGCGCCGGGGCAGGCGAGCGCGAGATTGCCGCGCAGCGTGTCGCGGAAAAGCTCAGTGCGCTGGGTGAGCAGGCCACAGGGTTGGGCAGTGAGATTGCCGCTTGAAGCGTTCAGTTCTCCGGCTAACAGCGATAGAAGCGTGGATTTGCCAACTCCGCTCGCACCCACCAGCGCGATGCGCTCGCCGGGGCGGATGGCGACGGAAATGTCGGACAGGACCGAACGCGCCGCGCCGGGGTGGCCGACGCTTACACCCTCCAGCCTGATCGCCATGCCATGTGCTGCGGAACGGCCGAGCTTAGGTAGGCCTGAGCGGTTCGTCAGGCGCGGGCCGAGACGCGTTGCCGCCTGAAGTGTGCGACCGAACTCGACCGCGCCGCGGCGCAGGAGAGCGAAGGGTTCCAGGCTGGCAAGCGCCAGCAGCACGGCAAAAGTGGCGATTGGCGCGCTGATGGCGCCGGCTTCGGCAAGGAAGGCGGCTGCAAGCAGGACGCCGGCGAGCAGGGCTGCAGATAGAATGCCGAGACCGAAGCCCGCACCGGCCTCGGCACGATTAAGCGCGCGGTCGGCCTGGGCCAGACGAATGTCTGCGGCTTCGATGGCACGAACCTGCGCGCCAAGACGATTCGTCATGGCAAGGTCGGCCTGTCCCCGCACGAGGTCGATGGAGCGCGACCGCAGGGCCTCTAGCGCGTGGGCGCGGCGGCGGGCGAATGCTGTAGCCCGGCGAGAGGCGAGAAACGGAATACCAAGGCCCGCGGCCAGCAGGACGATGCCGGAGGAAAGGCCGAGCAAGGGGTGGACGAAGGCGAGCGCGGCGGTGACGGCCAGACCTGCGCCGGCTGCGACAAGCACGGGCGCCAGCACCCGCAGGTAAAGCGAATCGAGGGCGTCGATATCGATGGTGAGCCGAAACAGGAGCCGTGACGGGTTGGCGGCCAGACCGCGTGCTGCGTCGGCACGGGCGAACCTGCGAAACACGCGCTCGCGCAGGTGAGCCAGCACGCCTAGCGTGGCGTCGTGGGTGACAAGCCTTTCGCCGTAGCGCGAGGCGGTGCGGCCTATGGCAAGAAGGCGGATGCCGGCGGACGGCATGAACACGTCGAAAGTGAGCGCCGTGACGAGCGTGAGGCCTGCGATCGACGTTGCGGCGATGAACCAGCCGGACAGCCCGAGCAACGCAATGCCGGCAAGTGCTGTGGTGAAAGACAGCAGGGTGCCATAGGTGAGCATGCGGCGGTCACCGGCCCAGAATAGGGCCAGCACGGGGCGTAGGGCGGAGAGACGGCTCATGCCGGAACCTCAAGCTTGCGCAGGAGCGGGCAGCATGACCACGCGGTCCATGCGGGCCGCAAGCGCGGGATCGTGGGTGGCGACGACCAGTGTTGTCCCTTTCGCGATGGCGAGCAGGCGGTCGGTAATTTCAGCGGCTGTGACAGAATCGAGATGGGCGGTCGGCTCGTCCACAAGGATCAGGCCGGGCCGGATGCCCACAGCCGCACGCGCCAGCGCCAGCCGCAAAGTCTCGCCGCCCGACAGGCCGGCTCCGTTCTCGCCGATCATCGCATGGCCACGTTGCGCGGCAAGGTGGGCGATATGGGCGGCTTCCATGGCGCGGGCGACGTCCCCCGTGCCGATGCCTGGCCGTCCGAGTGTGATGTTGCTGCGGAGCGTACCTGAAAAGATATGCGGGGGCTGGCCGAGCCATGCGATGCGAGCGCGCAGGTGGGCGGCACTGGCATGGTTCATCGGTTCGCCGCCAAGCCGGACGATGCCGGCATCGGGCGACGAAAGGCCCGCAACAAGCGCCAGCAAGGTGGATTTTCCGCCGCCGCTAGGGGCCATCACCGCGACATGTTCGCCGGGGTGGATGGATAGGACGAAATCGCTGAAGGTCGCGGTCGCCGATTCGGCATGGCGGAAGGTGAGGCCGTCGATCCACACCGAAAGCGCACCGGATACTTCGACGGCTGTACTTTCCAGACCGCCGACGATTTTCGTTCCGCCCCGCGTAATGCGGTCGAGCGCCTCCAGTCCTGCTTGCCCGGCGGCGCGGTCGTGCCAGACGGACGAGAGATCACGTAGCGGCTCGAAGAAGGCGGGCGCGAGCAGCAGGATGAAGAGACCCTGCGCCAGCGTCAGCTTTTCGCCCCAAGCACCGAAGTTCAGTTCTCCTAGGAAATGAAACCCGACATAGACCGCCACCAGCGCCACACCCAGGGCGGCGAACAGTTCCAGTACGGCCGACGACAGGAAGGCGATGCGCAGCACCGCCATGGTGGAGGTTCGCAGTTCTTCTGCGTTTGCGCGCAGCCGGAGGGCGGTACTATCCACCGCATCTAAGGCGCGGATGGTGGCGAGTCCGCGCAGCCGATCGAGAAGGAAGGCGTTCATGTTACCCATACGGGTAAGCTGCCTTTCGCTGGCCGCTTTCGCCTGCCAGCCGATCAGCGCCATAAAGATGGGTATGACGGGCGCTGCCATCAGCAAGGCGAGGGCGGCGACCCACGAAAAGACGAATACGAAGCCTAGAATGATCGGCGGAACGACCGCAGCGCGGGTGCGCAGCGGCAGAAACCGCGCGATCCAGGGTACGATGTCGTCGGCCTGCTCGGTGAGCGTGCTGGCGACGAGGCCGGAGGAAGGCCGGGACGCATCGAGCGGAGAACGGGTTGCGACGGCGGCGGCGGCATTGGCGCGCAGGGCGGAAAGGCGGACGCGGGCATCGTCCCAGGCGCGGGTCGTGCCGGCACGGTCGAGCCCCGCGCGCAGGACTCCAAGCAGAAAGATGCAGAAAGCAGGCAGGATCGCCGCCTGCGCGGGTGCGCCATCGGCGATGTTGCCAATGGCGAAGGCGATGGCTGCCGCCTGCGGTATCCACAGAAGCGAGGCAGATATCTGAAGGGCGGCGGCGAAACGGGGCAGGCCGCGCCTCGTCGTCGACGCAGCAGGAGCGGCGGCGCGGACAGACGGATCACCGGCATCGGTAGCGGCGCGCGCCGTGGTTGTGACCTGCGCGCTCATGGTCCCGAACCGGTCAAGAGCGGTCTGCTTTCCTGCGCCCGCGTCCTATCGAGATGATCCTGTCCCGTGCGTCCAGAAGCCGCGTGACCTTCGATCCGAGCGACAGGAGTGACGCAAGCCGCCCAGTATCGAGTTTCTTGACGTCGTCGTACCAGTTGGTCACCTGTTCGATCAGACCGTGCATCTCGGAAAGACGCGCGCGGGCATAGCGCTCGTCGTCATTGACAGGTTCGAGCATCAGAAGGTCGCGCAACACCGACAGGGTCGGATCGACTTCGCGCTTTTTGCGCTCCTCGGCGAGCGTGCGGAAAATCTGCCAGACATCGTCGGGGGCGGTGAAAAAATCACGCCGGTCGCCGGGGACATGCTTCAGGATGACGAGATTCCACGCCTGAAGCTCGCGCAGGCTCATCGAGACGTTGGACCGCGAAATGCCGAGCGCCTCGACGATGGCGTCGGCGCAGAGCGGTTTCGGGGAGACGTAGAGCAATGCATAGATCTGCCCGACGGTGCGGTTGATGCCCCAGCGGTTGCCCATTTCGCCGAAATGCAAGACGAAGGCCTGAATGGTCGGGGAGAGGTTCATAGTGTGTAGCTTCATTAATTTCAGAAATTTCTGAAAAGAATGTAAGTTGATATACGAAGCGGATCAACCGCCAAGCGGACGCGCGAGGCGGTTTGTCACGGGTGCGGCTTTGCTGATGTTTTGGAAAGCTTCGGCCTCGAAACCGTGCCGTCGTGTGGCATGCACGCTGTCACCAAACCATTCTTGTCGTATACTGGACGACGACTACGTCAGGAAACGACGAGGTGTCGCTACGCCTGCACGTGATCAGTTCTCAATTTCCTGATCACTGACGCAGCATCGGGGCCTGCACCCATGATCAGAGCGGAAGAGCGATTGCGCTGCCATGGCCTCCCCAGGAAGTAGAGGCCCTTAACCGGAGAGACGCCTTCTGAGTGGATGAAACCGGTCTTGGCATCGACTGCGTCTTCGATGTCCACCCATTCGGTTTCGTCACGATAGCCAACAGCCCAGATCACCGTGCGGACCTGAGCGAGTTTGCCGTCTGAAAACTTCACGACATCTGCTTCAGCCCCCACGAGCCGGCTCATGAGCCGGATACCACGTCTCTGCAATGCCTCGCCCCGTATATCCCTGTCCGGGAAAGCATCGGTTTTTCTGACTATGCGGCCGCGGAAAGACGTTGCCGGTGCTTCTAATGCGCCAACAAGGCTGAGCCACCACCAGATCGACTTTCCCAGAATGTGTTCCGGCAGAAGCTTTCGCGATTTGCCGCCGGAGAGCAAGACTGGTTGACGTTTCCTGGCTTCGATCGCTATGTCGCGTCCGCTTGCTCCATCTCCGACTACCAAAACGGGCCCATCGGGCAACTGGTTGCAGTTGCGGAATGTTGCTGCCGTCAACTGCAGGACTTCGTAACCAAATTCCGCTGAGATGGGGGGAACGATCGGAACCTGAAATGCTCCGGTGGCGATAATGACATCGGTTGCGGCGATGATCTTGCCATTTGAGAGCGTCGCTTCGAAACCGTCAGTAGACCGGGTCAGGCGCGTTACCAGCGACCCAAGCTTGACCGGAAGCGCAAAGCGCCGGGCATATGCTTCCAGATACTCGGCGAACTCGTCGCGACTGGCGTAGCCGTCCCGGTTGCCTGGGATTTGCATTCCCGGTAACGCACTGAACTGACGGGTGGTGAACAGTGTGAGGCTGTCATATCGGTTACGCCAGACATCGCCGATGCGGTTGCTCTCCTCCACGATGATGAAGGGAAGGCCTTCTCCGCGCAGGTGGTAGCCGGCGGCAAGGCCGGCCTGCCCCGCCCCGATGACGAGGATATTCCGGTTCATCACATCACCACGACGCGCGTCCCGATCGGCGTTAACTCATAGAGTTCCCGGACGTGATCATTGACCATGCGGATGCATCCGTTCGACACCGCCTTGCCGATCGTCCATGGCTCGTTGGTGCCATGGATGCGGTAGTAGGTGTCTCGTCCGTTTCGATAGAGGTAGAGCGCGCGCGCGCCGAGGGGATTGTTCGGGCCGCCCGCGACGCCGCCTGCATGTTTGGCATAGCGTTGCGGGTCTCGCTTGATCATGTTGGGTGTCGGGCGCCACGAGGGCCACTTGGCCTTGCGTTCGATAATTGCGCTGCCCTTGAACGCCAGCCCGGCTTTGCCGACCCCTATCCCGTAGCGGCGTGCCAGCATCGGGCTTTCCAGGAGGTAAAGAAACCGCTCACGCGGCGCGACGATGATGGTACCGACAGGCTCAGTGAAATTGTGTCTGACCCGTTGGGGCAGAAATCGCTGCTCGATTTTGACAGCTCGAGCGTTGGCGAAAGCGCTGACCGGCGTGAGGGAAGCGGCCGCCGCAACCAGAAGACCGAAGCCGAACGCCCGACGATCAATGGTCATGGCCATCATCCTCCTGCGGAGGCGCGACATCCGGAACTAGCTTCTCAACGCTGGCTGTGGCCCGCAACTCACCCGAAATGCGACGTTCTTCGGCCGCCGTCAGAGATTGACGGATTTGCGGCTCGACCAGCTCAAATGCAGGCGGTGGCCTATCGCGGCTTTCCTCGAGCTGGATGACGTGAAACCCAAAAGCGGACCGCACGGGCTCCTTGGTGTAGTCGCCCGCCTCAAGCCCCCTGGCCGCCTTGTCGACTTCAGGAATTGTCTGTCCCTCGGCAACGAAGCCCAAATCCCCGCCGTTCACCTTCGACACGGCATCAAGCGAGCGTTCGGCTGCAAGTTCGGCGAACGAGCCACCCTTTCCAAGAGCCGTAATGATGTCCTTTGCCTCGTCTTCCGATGCCACGAGGATATGACGCAGACGCCGCTCGGAAACTACCGGCATCGAACCGACCTGTCGGTCGTAGATCTGACGAATAGCGTCGTCGGTAACGGCCTTAGCGGCCTTCTGCTCCATGAAAATGGCCCGCAGCGTCTGCTGTTCGAAGAATTGCAGCTGGCGCTTGTAGTCGTCGCGGTCTTCGATACCTGCACTCTTCGCGGCATCGGAGATGATCTTCATTTCAATCAGCGTATCGACAATAACGGAAAGCCTGGCATCAGCCGGCATGGTTCCAAGTTGTGGACTATACATTTCCTCAGCGACGGCGACGTCTGCACGCGTGATGTCACTACCATTCACGCGGGCGACAACCTCGTCTGACTGTGCAAATGCAGAACCGGATGCCGTGGCCATCAGAAGGGCCAAGGCGAGCCGGCGCAGACTTTTCGACGGGGTGGAAGATAAGATTGTCATCTGATGGCGTTCCTACTGACCCGAGGCTGCAAGCAGCGGATCGATGGTTTCGCTGAACTGTGCGACGCTCAGCGCACCCTTGTACATTTGCCCATTGATGAAGAATGTAGGCGTGGAATCGACACCGAAACCGCGCCCGGTTTCGGCTACTGCCTGCACCTGCTGCATCAGTTCTTCATTCTGAAGGCACGTTTCGAACGCGGCTTCGTCCATACCGGTCATGCCCATGACAGACTTCATTGCGCCCGTGCCGTCCGAGGTGCGGGCCCATGTTTCTTGGGTCCGATAAAGCAGATCGAGGGTTGGATACCACTTCTCGTCTCCCGCGCAGCGCGCAAGCATGAAGCCGGCAGTAGAGCGCGGGTCGAACGGGAACTCGCGCATGATGAAGCGGACCTTGCCAGTATCGACATATTTCTCCTTTAGGCCGGGCCAGACGTTGACATGGAACGTCCGGCAATGCGGACAGGTCAGGGACGCGTACTCGATGATTGTCACCGGCGCATCGTCTGGACCGAACACCTTGTCTGGTAGCGCGCCGGGCGCGAGGAGCTCTTGCTCGGTTGGTTGTGCAAAGGCCGATGACGATAGTGCGCAAGCCACGGTCGTGGCTGACGCACCGATAAGAAATGTGCGACGTTTCATGAGTTGATCCTTTCGACAGCGGGAGGCTACAAGCTCTGCCCGCTAGAGGTTCAAGTGATTTTTCGTGCTAACGCTATGCGGTCGAACTGCCCCGAACGATCACGGGCGCCGGCGTCGAAACACGATTGTAGAGGTCGATGATGTCCTGGTTGATCAGTCGGACGCATCCGCTCGATACCGCTTTGCCGATGGTCCAGTATTCTGGCGAGCCGTGAATTCGGTAAAGTGTGTCCACACCATCCTGGAAAATATAGAGTGCGCGTGCACCGAGCGGATTGTTAAGCCCTGGATCCATGCCGCCATTGGCTGCGCTGTATTTCTCCAGTTCAGGTTGTCGCGCAATCATTTCCTCCGGAGGAGTCCACCGCGGCCAACGCCGTTTGTATTGAACGACGCCAACGCCCGACCAAGTGAATCCCTGACGTCCCAGCCCCACGCCGTAACGCATTGCCTTCCCGTCGGGCAGCACCAGATAGAGATGGAAAGCCGACGTATCGACCACAATCGTCCCTGGCCGCTCGCCTGTCGGATCATTGACAAGCTGGCGATAGAAGCGCCGCTTAACTTTGCTGAGATCGACAGCAGGGATCGGGTAGTCTTCTTCCGGCATTGCCCGGTACATTTGTGCATAGCCAGCATCGACGGCAGGTTTGCTTGGACCCGGACTGACGGGCGCATCCTCGGTTGTCGCGCACCCAGGCAAGGCTGCGGTTGCTGTTGCGGCCGCAGCCACAGTGAAAAATTTGCGGCGTGACAGCATCCCGCCTAGATAATTCGAGCTCAAAGCTTCGCTCCTGATAGCTGGTGATATCGCCTCGATTTGCGGGCGTACTGAAGGGCGAAGTGCGATACTGCTCGACGGGCAATGATGAACCCGCGCGTATTCACACTCGTTGCACCTTGCTATCGGGGAGGGCGCAGTAAGCGAGAGAGGCTGGCTGAAGCTATATTGAACTGGCCGAAGGTCCTGGTCGGCTCACCAGGGGACGGATCTGAAGGACGGTCGGTGCAGGCCATCAGATTGGAACAATGATCGTGACAGGATACGGGCAGGTGCTCCGGTACGGAATTGTTGTCGCCGGTGGCAGAAATTATCGAACTGACTTCTGTATCCGTTAGGACATCCGCTGAAACCAGGTGGGGACTGTCTGTCACCGGCGCAGCGATGGACGCTGCAGCGCTCAAATGCAGGGCCAATAACAGGGCAACCAGCAATGACAGAAAACCACGCAACATGTCCGTTACTCGTCCGGAGAATGCGGGTCCGCGAGCGCTGCGTCGGGCCGGCTGACGGGCACAGAAGACCGCGGCGATGTTCGCTTCGCAAGTGCATCCTGACCATTCCGTTCCAGTAGCCTGCGAAAGCTGGGATGCATCCCACCGTCTACGTAAGAATGAGCTGACAGCGCACTCCCGCTCGAAACCAGCAGGTCTGCCTGTCGTAAATCGGTTTGCGTACGACCGGCTATCGCCGGATGAGACTGGTTGACGGCCGGTGGACAGGCAGCAAGCGGATTGCGCGGCTCCCCGGCCTCAAACTCTGTGTCCACAACATATCGACCGCCGCAATGCGAAATCCTGGGCTGGCGACGCGTTACCTCGAAGCTGTCATAGCCGCGCTTCAGGTCGGTCCAGAACGCAAAGTTGGGGTCATCGCGATGCTTCGCCATATTTTGCGGCGTCATGCGGAAGGGAAAAGCCTGAACCTGAAAGGACTGTTGGCTGCCCTTCAAAGCCTCGCGCGCGACGGCATAGATCTCGGCGACCCCATCATCCGTTAGCGCATAGCATCCGGAGGAGGTGCAGGCGCCGTGCACCATCAGGGCGTCGCCCGAATACCCCAGTGCCGCTTCAAGCCGGTTCGGATAGCCGAGATTGAAAGACAGGTAATATTGGGAGGTGGGGTTCAGCATTCCCGCATTGACGTGGTAGAAGCCTTCCGGCGCCTGACGGTCGCCTTCGCGGGTCTTCGGGCCGAGTTTCCCGGACCATCGGCACATCGGGTATGTTTTCAGGAGAGCATATTTGCCGGTGCGATCCTGCTTCCATATTTCCAGCTCGCTCTCCTGTTTGAAAATGCGAACAAGGATCGGCGAAGAGGGAGACATCAACTTTCTCGACATCTCGGCGACCAGCAAGGCCGGAATAGGCTGGGAAGCCTTGTTGTCGACATCCAGCACACTCGAGACGCAACCGCTGAGCGAAATGGCAAGAAGGCCGACGGAAATTGCTTTTAACGCGTAGAACATGAAACAGAACCAGATCCGAGCCTCGGAGCGGCGGAGAACACCATCCTTATTCTGTTGCTAGCATAGTTAACGGCCGGTTGCGTCTGACGAATTTGCGAGCGACACATCACCGCATCGACCCTCCTGTTGTTCGCGTCAGTTGGGGTTTAAAGGGAGTAACCCTGCTTGTGGGTCTGAAGATAATTTAGAACGGTGAAGAGATTGGACCATCTGACTAGTGCAGAAACGCTGCGAATCACACGCCGCCGATCAAAAATGAACATGGTCGTGCTTCTGGGACTCGTCCTTTTCATTGCCGCGGTGTTCAGCTTCAGCCTGTATCATATTCAGGCCGAGACGCGCCTTCCCGCAGCGGTATCGACGCCAGGATAACATCTGTATCACCCAGCCTTGAATGGCCGGTTCCATTCTGCTGTGAAACAATGGACCGCAGTCTCGGGAGACAGCGGTCCAGTTCATGTCGCTTTTCATATTTTCCTTCTTCGCCGCGGGTGCCGCCGCCTACTCCGTTCTGACGCTGGTTTTCGCGCTGGTATGTCTGGGCCTCGGCCATAACACCATGGAGATGATCTACGGAGGCTTCGCGGTTTACCTGTTCACGCTCGTGGCAGCGGTTGAAGGCGCATGGTTGTTGCCGGAAGATATAAGAAATTCTTCGTCGGTGCGTAGGCTTACCCACTGGTTGAGGTTCCGCTGGGACTGACGCTTCAGGAAGTAAATCTTCGCATCGCTCCAGAGCAGTACTTTCTGTTCGAGATTGTCGAGGATGAAGTCACCCAGAGATGTCACGACCGTGAGTACCGCATGGCCGCCGCCTTTGGCATCTCGTGCGGTGGTGAGCAGCAGTGCGCCCAGTGGATAGCCGATTTCGTTTAGGCGCTGGCGTTTGAGAAGTGCGTAATCTTCGCAATCTGCTGCGCTCGTCGGGTATTCCCAGAACTCCTCAACGCCGTAGATTTCCATATCTGTCAAGGCGGGAATGCCATTCACTTCAGCATTGATGCGGACGATGTCGCTCCATGCGGAGCGTGTGAGTTCGACCATCGTTCCTCCCGCCCGGCGCGCGCATCGATCCTTGTAACGCTGACAATAATCATAATAGCCATACGGCATTGAGGTCGTCCCGAACGTCCGCATGTTGGGACGATCGGCTTGTGTCGGGGTGTAATGCGCCGCACTTGCCACCGCCGCCGAGCAAAGCATGAGAAAGGCAATTGCCGTGCCCCAGATAGTCCTCATCGTCCTGTCTCCCCGACTGTTGATGGAGAGAACCTACGCGACGCCGGGAAAAATCAAATAAAATCAATACGATAAATTAAATTCAAATGCCTCGAAAATCTGCCTGTGTTGTTTAGTCTTGTGTTTACCGACCGGCTTCGGTCATCGCGTGTCACTCGGATGGAGTGTCTTGTTCGCCATGACGGTGGTGGGTCAGCTCGCTCCTGTCCTGCACAATTTTTGCGTTTACCGTGATGGAGCCGCTGCGCTCGAACCGTAATGTGAGCGGCATGGTGTTCGGCTGAAGCGGATTGGTGACAAATCCGTCAAGCGCCAGATGAACTCCCGGTTCCACCATCTTGAGCTCGGCGTGGGCCGGAATCATCAGGACGTTATTCATTCGCTCACGACGGCCGAAGGTATTTCTGAAGACCGTGACGCCGGTAAAGCTGTCGCTTTCAACACCGATCAGGTTTTCTGAGGAGGTCGTCCCGTTCCATATTGTCAGATACATCGTCCGCAACGACGTATTTGAAGGAGAGATGAGCACCTCGGCATGCTCGATCTGGAGCATTTGCGCCGAACTCTCGTGCGAGACCTGAATTTCCCGTGCACCGCCTTCAAAGGTGATGCTGGGCACCGCGACCACGGCCAAGAGGAAAAGATGTAATTTTGGCTTCATGAATCCCTGTCCGAATGACGCTCACGATACAGGTGCGTGCTGAGTGAAAGTGATCACAAATTGTTCAACTGGGAGGACCATTTGTCGTGTTGCAGGAAGATAGGGATAGCATGACTCTGGGGGGAGAGAGAAACTTGGAGCAAGGAGTGTTAGCTTTGCTGACGATCGGAGAGCTGTCGAAGCAGACCGGGGTAAAGGTGCCGACTATACGGTACTACGAGGAAATGGGCTTGATGAAGCCCGCAGACCGGACGGAGGGCAACCAGCGCCGGTTCGAAACGTCGGACCGGGAGCGCCTCGCGTTCATCAAGCATGCGCGCGACCTCGGCTTTACTATTGAGGCTATCCGCGAACTCCTCGATCTTAGCGCTCATCCGGAACGCCCGTGCAAGGATGCCGACCAGATTGCGGCGCGCCAGCTGAAGATGGTTCGTGACAAGATCGGCCGACTTCAGCAGCTCGAGCGCGAACTCACCCGGATGGTCGGCACCTGTCACGACGGCCATATGAAGGATTGCTACGTCATCAGATCGCTTGCCAATCACGATCTCTGCATGACCGAACACTGACGGTCAGATTTGCGTGCCCGCATCGAAGCTGCAGTAATAGGTAGTGCGGTCCGTTTCGGCGGCGATCGTGGGAACGTCATGTAGCGTAACGGAAAGCACTGAGCCGTCGCGGCTCTGCTCGATCCATCCGCTTACGACTTGGGACGGATGATCGTCGGGCACCAGCTCAAATGTCGTCTTGTCGCCTCTCGTCTGCAGATTGCGAAGCTCTCCGGTGTCGTAGTCGCCTTCGGCCGAAAATGTCGTTTCCATCCTAGTTTTACTCAGGAACAGGTAGAACTCCATCTCCGAGCCGAAAGGCGCGCGTCCCCAGTACCATGCTTCTGCCTTTTTGACGGAGGGTCGCACGCGCGCGGATAGACTGCGACAATCGGCTCCGCTGGGGGCCGTGTTGCCGGGATGGAGCAAGAAGACGCCGGTCGGCATGGCTATCGCCGCGCCTTCCGACACAAGGACGATAGCAATGCCGGCCAACTGAGATCGAAGCCGCAGAGAGAGCATGAGAACGTTCCTGACCGTCTGGATTACACCCGCATATCGCCCGAAGGCAGGGAAAGACGAGACAAGCTTGAAAACGCCAATTCTCCAGAGGCGTCAAGTCAGGCAGAAAATCTGAGGTATGGCTATTGACCCTCTAGCTACCAGAGATGCCAGCTTGGTCACCATCCTCATACAGAGGAAATATCAGTGACAGCGGGAGTATCAATGATCATTGAATTCAAGATTGAGGGCATGGATTGCGCACGCTGTGTCGACAAGATCGAGTCAGCAGTGCGCGCACTGCCTAGCGTTGAGGCTGCCAAGGTCTCGCTCATCGACAATAGTGCGCTTGTCAAGCTCAATCCCTTGAAGACATCGCAGGACGCTGTCTTCAAGGCGGTGGAGAGCTTGGGTTACAACGTATCGCGATGAGCACGCTTGAACTTGTGAGCAGCCGCATGGAAAGCGCCCCCAATATCAAGGAGGCCACGCATCATTCGCGAACTCAGCCGAAGGAGAAACGATTTAGGTATGATCCGTCTTGGCCTTCTTGCAGCGGTTTCGTGGTTTATCGTCGACCAAGCTACGAAATGGTGGATCGTGAACCATGTTATGGTCCCGCCGCGCGTCATTCCGGTCACCGACTTTTTCAACATCATCCTGGGACGAAATACGGGTGTGAGCTTTGGGCTTTTTGGCGGCATGTCGCAATGGTTGTTGGTCGCCCTCGCTTCGGCTGTGCTCGTTATGCTCCTGATCTGGATGTCGCAAGCGACGTCGCGCATAGTCGCGCTTGCCTTGGGTTTAATCGCGGGCGGAGCGATTGGAAACATGGTCGACCGACTGCGCCTTGGCGGAGTAACGGACTTTCTGGACCTCTACCTTGGTGAATGGCACTGGCCAGCTTTTAACATGGCAGATGTTGGCATCGTGTGCGGCGCAGGGCTCCTTCTCGCCGAGAGCGTCATTTTCGGAAAGGCGCCAGCTTCAGGCGATAGGGCATGATGTCCGGCTGATGCCGCCGTCCTATGTGACGCCTTACGTGAAGCGCGGGGAGACAAACGCCGCGGATGCGGCCGCCATCTGTGATGGCCGTAACGCGTCCCTCGATGCGGTTGACCTGCTCCCCGTTTTGTCCGCGTCTATAAGTTAGCCCTGTTCACGTTGTGGTCCATTGCGGACCGGGTTGCAAATTCGCTCGGGGTGAGCCCGTCGAGGCTCGTGTGCGGTCGGTTCAGATTGTAGTCGATCCTCCATTCTTCGATGATCTCGCGAGCATGGCGATAGCTGGTGAAGAGATGCTCGTTCAGGCACTCGTCCCTCAGGCGTCCGTTGAAGCTTTCGACAAAGCCGTTTTGCATGGGCTTGCCCGGTGCAATGTAGTGCCATTCGACGCCGCGATCCTGTTGCCATTTGAGCATGGCATTCGATGTCAGTTCCGTCCCGTTGTCGCTGACCACCATCAGCGGATAGCCACGGCGCTCTGCGATTGTATCCAGTTCACGGGCTACACGCTGGCCGGAGATCGAGTTGTCGACGACGGTCGTCAGGCATTCCCGGCTGAAGTCATCAATCACGCACAGGATGCGGAAGCGGCGTCCATCGACCAGCGTGTCGGACACGAAGTCGAGGCTCCAACGCTGGTTGGGATCCTGCGGGATCGCCATCGGGGCCCGCGTGCCCAAGGCCCGCTTGCGGCCGCCACGCTTGCGAACGGTGAGCCGTTCCTCGCGATAGAGGCGGTAGAGCTTCTTCCAGTTCACCTCGACGCCCTCGCGCTTCAGCAGGATATGCAGGCGCCTGTAGCCGAAGCGCCGGCGTTGTGACGCCAGTTCCTTCAGCCTCTTTCGCAACGCCTTATCGTCCGGTCGTGTCGATCGGTAGCGATAGACACGCGGATCAATACCCACCAGCCCGCAGGCACGGCGCTGGGAGTAGTTCTTCTCTTCGATCGCCCAGCTCACGGCGTTCCTCCTCAAGCCGGGCGTCAGAAGTTTTTTCCGAGCATCTCGCGAAGAGTCGACACGTCCATCATCGACTCCGCCAGGAGTTTCTTCAGACGGGCGTTCTCTTCCTCAAGGGTCTTCAGCCGTTTGGCCTCCGACACTTCCATGCCACCATACTTCGAGCGCCACTTGTAGAAGGTCGCATCGCTGATGCCGTATTTGCGGCACAGATCGGCGGCCGACATGCCCGCCTGATGTTCCTTCAAAATGCCGATGATCTGCTCGTCGGAAAACCGGGATCGTCTCATTGCCTGTCTCCTTCTTCAGGATGCAGGCTAACCTCAAAGCGAGTACAATTCAGGGGAGCAGGTCAATAGGAGTATCGTTCCGGCGCTGTGAGAAAGAGCTTGTGACAGCCCTCCGAGCAGAAAAAATACGCCCAGCCCTCACACTCCTCCTGGGCGACGGCCTTTTCGGGCGTCAGGCGCATGCCGCATACTGGGTCGGTTACCATTACGTCTTTTTCGGGTTCGAAGCCGGCCATCAGTGAAACACCATCCCTTCGATGTGAAAGCCCGCGTCGACGTANAGCGTTTCCCCGGTGATGGCGCTCGTATAATCGCTCGCCAGCATAAGCGCCGTACGTCCCACCTCGCAGGCGTCCACCGTGCGCCGCAGCGGCGCCTTGCGGACGGTCTCATTCAATAGTTCGTCGAAATGCTCGATGCCCGAGGCCGCACGTGTCGCGACCGCCCCGGCCGAAATCGCGTTCACCCGGATCGCCTTGCCACCGTGNTCATGGGCCAGGTAGCGTACAGACGCTTCAAGGGCGGCNTTNACTGGCCCCATGACATTGTAATGATCGACCACTTTTTCTGCGCCGTAGTAGCTGAGCGTCGTCAAGCTGCCACCTTTGTCCATGAGCGGCTCGGCGAGCTTCGCCATACGGATGAAGGAGTGGCACGAGATAAGCATCGATTCAGCGAAGCCTTCTCCCGAACAATCGGTCAACCGGCCATGGAGATCTTCCTTACGGGCCCANGCGATCGCATGAAACAGAAAATCCAATCGGCCCCATTTCTGCTCGATCTCCCCGAAGACGGCCTCCAATTGTCCCGGCTCGGCGACATTGCAGGGCAGGAAAAGTTGCGCGTCCACCTGTTGCGAAAGCGGCTCAACAAAGGGCTTGGCCTTGTCGTTCAGATAGGTGATGGCAAGATCGGCGCCGGCGTTCCCAAAATGCTGGGCCGCCGACCAGGCCAAACTGTGTTCGTTGGCAATTCCCACCACCAACCCCTTCCGGCCTTTCATATCGATGAGTTCCATTTTTGCGCTTGCTCCTTTCTCCGGCCAGGCGGGCCAGGCGCGATCCGTCTCGCCGCGCACGATATTATTCGGGACCAGACATAGCTGCGGACGACAGGGTCACAGCCTGGGTCAGGGCATCAGCACATAGGTGCCGGGCGCTNCGCCCAGCCGCCGATAGCCCTTGCGCGCCGCCCCCAGGCCAGGGGGCTTAACGGGTTCACCCGAATGGTCGCTAAGCCACCCTAGCCAACAGGGCCACCATGAACCCTCATGGTGGGTGGCCCGCGCCTGCCAGGCGTCAGGGTCCAGGTAGGCCGCGAGATCATCGTGGGTGGCGATCTGGTGACGACGCCGGGTGTTGCCAGGTGGGCTCACAATGCCGGCATTGTGGCCGCCATTGGATAGTACGAAGGTAACATCGGCATTGGTTTGGCTGTGGATCTTGTAAACCGACCGCCACGGCGCGACATGGTCCGAGAGCGTGCTGACCGCAAAAATCGGAATGCGGATGTCATGCAACGACACCGGGCGACCGTCGACGCGATAGCGTTCGTCCGCCAGATCATTGTCGAGGAACAGCTGCCGGAGATATTCGGAGTGCATCCTGGCAGGCATGCGCGTGGCGTCAGCATTCCACGCCATCAGGTCGAACATCGGTCGGCGCTCTCCCATGAGATAATTCTGAACCATGGCCGACCAGATGAGGTCGTTGGAGCGAAGCAGCTGGAACGTGCCGGCCATCTGCTTGGTATCGAGACAGCCCTGCTCGGCCATGATGTCCTCNAGNAAGCTGACCTGGGCCTCGTCAATGAACAGCATCAATTCGCCGGCTTCCGTGAAGTCCGTCTGCGCGGCGAAGAGGGTCATGGTTGCCAGCCGGTCGTCGCCATCGCGGACCATGGCCGCCGCAGCAATCGANAAGAGCGTTCCACCGAGGCAGTAGCCGACGCCGTGGACGCGGCTTTCCGGCGCGATAGCTGACACCGCGTCGAGCGCGGCCATGACGCCCAGCCGGCGATAGTCCTCCATACCAAGGTCGCGATCTTCGACCGTCGGATTTTTCCAGGAGATCATGAAGACCGTGTGACCCTTCTCGACCAAGTATTTCACCAGCGAGTTCTCGGGGCTAAGGTCGAGGATATAGTATTTCATGATCCAGGCAGGCACGATCAGGATAGGCTCGGGATGAACCTTATCCGTCGCCGGCATGTATTGGATCAGTTCGATCAATTCGTTACGGAAAATCACTTGGCCCGGTGTAACCGCCAGGTTGTCGCCGACCGCGAACCGTTCCGTGCCGGCAGGTCGCCCCCCACTGACCGCGCGTTGCCAGTCTTCGAAGAAGTTCACCGCGCCGCGCACCAGATTTTGGCCCCCGGTATCGAGGGTCTCCTTCAGGACCTCGGGGTTGCTCGACGGAAAATTCGCAGGCGACATCATATCGAGCAACTGCCGGGCAACGAAGGAAACGACCTCTTCATGGTGCCTGGAGACGCCGGAGATGCCGGTTGTGGCGTTGTGCCACCATTGCTGGGTCAGGAGAAAACCTTGATAGATCGCGTTATATGGCCATGCCTGCCACGGATCGCCGGCAAAGCGTTTGTCCTGCGGCAGGGGCTCGATGCAGGCCTCGCAATGAGGATCCGAGCAAGCCCGTGAACAGTATTCCAGATAGCGCGCCCATTTGCGGACGGCCTTCTGAACTAGTTCTATTTGCTTGTCGGGCGACATGACGAGATGCTGCGCCCAGTCCGTATACGCTTGAGCAAGCGCCACGGGTGACACACCGGCGGTGATCTGCCCGAGTGTCGCATGGAGAGGTTGATCCAGGGATAAACCCCTCCCCAACGGTTCGTTGCGAGGCGTTGCCAGCGCGGTTTGCTCCGTTCGTACTTTCGTTGGATGGTGCCCCATGGTTCACGCTCCCATCGGACAGCACGCGGCTTCAGGTTGAGCCGCGCAATGAATGGCCGATTCCGATTCTCCTCGTTGCAACTGCTGCGACCGAGGCAGCGCAGATTGATGCATCAGGACGGCGAGCGCCAGCGCCGCCAACCGGGCGGCCGGCGGATCGGCGCGGGAGCTGAGCACCACCGGCGTGGCNAGGCCCATGACGACGCCCGCCGCCGTGGCGCCGGCCAGATATTCGAGATTCTTGGNNAAGATGTTGCCGGAAACGAGATCGGGGACCAGCAGGATATCGACATCTCCGGAGACCTCCGAGACGATGCCTTTCTCGCGGGCTGCGACGGCTGAGATGGCGTTGTCAAAGGCCATTGGGCCGTCGACGATCGCACCTGCAATCTGGCCCCGTTTGGCCATCAAAGCGAGACAGGCCGCGTCGAGGGTTGATGCAATGGCCGGATTGACCGTCTCGACNGCGGACAACACAGCTGCCTTCGGTGTTTCTATGCCAAGGAGCGTGAAAAGNGCGATGGCGTTCTCAAGAATCTGCGCTTTCGCGTTGAGGTCCGGCATGATGTTGATGGCCGCGTCCGTGATCGCGAGGAGCTTCGGATAGGCTGGAATGTCGACCATGAAGACGTGGCTGACGCGGCGACCTGGGAGTCTGAGGCCGCGGTCCGTGTCTAGCAGGGCCCGCATGAAGGCATCGGTGTGAATGTGACCCTTCATGACCGCGTCGGCATCGCCGTTTCGGACGAGATCGANACCGGCGCGGGCNATATCGGNGTCGCTCTTNGCGGAGATGATCGCNGCCCGGTCGATCTCCACATTGGAGGAGGCTGCGCANNCCAGAATCGCGTCGGGATCGCCGACGAGCCGGGGTACGATCAGGCCAAGCGCCACAGCTTCCTGAACCGTTTCGAGGACAAGGCCTTGATCGGCGGCGACCACGGCGACGCGGATTGGCGTGCGCTCCTTCGCACGTGCGACGAGATCCTCGAGAGTGGCGGGATGATCAACCATGGGCTCGCACATTCTCCTTTCCGGATGCGCTCAGAATGTTTTGCGTGTGACACGCGATGACCAACTCCTCGTCAGTCTTGAAGGCTTCGATGAGCACACCGCTGTCATCGGTCGATATGAGGTGTTGTTGACCGGCGTTCCGCTCCGCGTCGAGCGTGAGACCGAGATAGTCAAGCCCCTCGCAGATGCTGGCGCGGATTTCGGGCGAGTTAGCGCCGATACCGCCGGTGAAAATCAACCGATCGAGACCGCCGAGCGCGGCCGTCAGGCCAGCCAGGTGCCGGCGTGCATGGTGGCTGAAGAANTCGATCGCCTCCGCCGCCTCTGGAACGTNCCGCCGGGCCAGGAGNTCGGCCATGTTGCGGCTCAAGCCGGACAGACCGAGCAGGCCCGATTCGGTGTAGAGCACCTGTTGAAGGGCGTCGGGAGTCATTTGCTTTTCGATCAGGAGGTGCAGGAGAACGCCGGGATCGAGATCGCCGGGACGCGTCCCCATGGGAAGGCCGGCAAGTGTACTGAAGCCCATGGTGGTCTCGACGCTGTGTCCGTTCCTGATCGCCGCCATCGACGCGCCGTTGCCGAGATGGGCAACAATGATTCGTTCCTCCGCAGCTGCGTCGCCGTCACGCCGGCGTACCTCGCCGATGACATACTCATAAGACAGGCCGTGAAAACCGTAGCGCCGGATACCCTCTTGCTCGAAACGGCGCGGCAAGCCGGTCAAGCGCGCCACGCGTGACAAGCCATGGTGAAACGCGGTGTCGAAGCAGGCGACCTGNGGGAGATCGGGCCGTTGTCGTCGGACCGCTGTGATGCCGGCCAGGTTATGGGGCAGATGGAGGGGCGCGAGCGGGACCAGTTGCTTCAGCCGGACCTCGAGCGCGGGCGTGACCANANGCGAACAATCACAGCCCTCTCCGCCATGTACCAACCGGTGGCCAACGGCAACGGGTGTCGCTTGCGTGTCGCGATCCTCGGCCCAGTTCAGAAGCAGGTCGAGGGCCGCGTCATGGTCGGGAATTGCCCGCGTTTCATCGACCAGTGCCGTCCNGTCCGCTGCCCTCACAAGGAAACGTCCTTCGTCGAAGCCAATGCGTTCCAGAGAACCCGACCAGGTTCGCTGGGGCTCGGCGGGAGCCGCGTCGAACAGCGCGAACTTGACGCTGGAGGATCCGCTATTGATGACCAGGATCGCGCCATCAACGGCCATCGTTCTTCGCCTCGCCTTCATTCCCTACTGTTCCCGCCGCGGATGTCTCCTGGCCGTAAAGCTGCCCGAACGCCTGTTCGTAGCCGGCGTCGCGCCACTCGCGGACCTCCTCGATCGCCCCGGAAAATTCGGCGAAAAGCTCTCGTTCCCTTTCCAGCAAAGGATGATCCTCGGGCAGCGGTTTCCGCGTCTTGGCAATACCATCTGCCAGAGCCGCGACACCGCGCATCCATGGGTTGAACGACTCGGAAAACAAGTAACGGCTCGTTCGCATCGGATGCAGCCACTTCAACGACTCCGCGGTCCATGGATTGCTCGCCATCTGAACCCACGGACTGACGAAGCTCCGGTAGAACGCCTCGCCCGCCTCGGAAACAGCCCGCACTTGTTCGAATGCCTGGCTTTGCTCCGGAAACTTCAGATCCTCGACCCGCCGCTCGTCAAACCGCACGGTGAATTGCGGCTTGTGGCAGTCGGGGTCGCCGCTCGGGTTGTCGATCTTCATCTCGTAGAGGCCCGGGGCGAGGGCTTCGATCTCATCGAGGTTTTCGAGAATGGCGCGATGTTCAAGGCGGGCGACCTTGGCCGACACGAAGATGCCGAGATGGCCCACATGCGGATTGGTCAGATAGACGATCCGTTGACCCGCCTTCTTCAGATCGGCCGTATCCTCATATACGGTCGGAATCCAGCCCAGAGCCTGATGCGGCGGCGTGATGTTGTCTCCGTAGGAGGCAAAGATGACCAACGGATTGCGGATGCGGCGCAAATCGGCGATGCAGCCGTCGCAGATGCGCATGATGCCCTGTTCCAGCTTGTTGCCGATGAACAGGTTTTCGACGATCGCCAGTATTTCTTCGCGGCTGAGGAAATAGAACCCGTTCCACCAGCGCTCGAACTCGAGGAAGCGCTCGCTCTCGGTATCGACCTTGTGGAACAGACCGGCGTATTTCTCCCAAATAGCCTTTTCCGGCTTCAGGTTCTCGAAATTCAGGGCCAGCCACGCGCCATCGAAGCGGCCGTTGCCGAGATCGGCCGTCAAATGCGTGAGCCAGGCGCCGCCGAGCAGTCCTCCGGTCACCCGCATCGGATTGACGCCGGCCTCGCCTGACCAATAGGACAGCGGCGAGCCGTTCAGCACAGCAGGGCCGACCAGACCCTCACAGTCGGCCGAGAGCAGAGTCATCGCCCAACCGGCCTGACAGTTGCCGTAAAGGACAGGCGGCGTGCCGGAATGGCGTCCGGCGACCTCCTCCACGAAGCGCCTGAGTGCATGTAACACGTCGGCCAGTGTCTGGCCGGGCGATGGCTCCGGGAAAAAGATCACGAAATATGTTGGATGCCCCTCGTGGAGCGCCATGCCGACTTCGGAATCGTGCTTGAACCCGCCGATCCCCGGCCCGTGCCCGGCGCGCGGATCGACCACGATGACCGGCGGCTTGTCGGAATCGACGCAGTCGTCCCAGCAGTCATCGCCGACTTCCGTAATCCGCAGGAGCGCATAGTTCGCGGGAGGCTCGAAGCGCCGTGCGTCGAGGATCGTCTCGTATTTGAAGTCGAGCAACGGCGGCAAACCGGCGCGTTCATGCTCGAGCATATTGTCGGCGCGTTGTCTGAGCGTGTCCCAGAAAAGGATCGTCCGCTGCCAGAGGTCGACCTGGTAGTCGACGAGATCCTGGCCCGGCAGTCGAGCGTCCGAAGCATCCCCCACACGCTTCTGACGCCGGGCATCCGCCTGGCTTACCAGTTTAAGTGCGGGTGCCCGTTTGTCGCCGGCATCGGTTGTGGCTTTTTGCCTCTTTGCCGTCGTCATGGCCGGCCTCCCCGGCCACTGTGCGCGGCAAAGAAATTGTAAAGCGGCGCGAAGACCAGTGCTACATACCAGCCATAGGCGAAGCTCTCGGCCAGGCCGAGGAAAAAGCTCTGCCAGCTCAGCCAAGTGAAGCCAGGAAGGAGCCGGAACCAGCTTTGATACATCGCCTGGCCGGGAAACAAAAGGTCGAAGCCGACGCAAAGAGCGAAGGTGACGGCCAGGAAGAGGCCTAGGCTCAAGCCGAGCGCCATCACGGGTATTCTTGAAGCAGACTGAACCGGCAGGGGCGTCCCCGCGCGCGGCGGCGTCCTCGAAGAGATATTGAGATCAGACATGGCGGTCCTCCAACTGGGGCGTCGGCGTCTCGGTCTTGGCACCGGGTCCGACATATTGCTCGGGCGCAGCCTCAAAGCGCTCCCGGCATTCCCGCGAGCAAAAATAATAAACATTGCCGTCATGGACGCTCGGCTTGGCCTTGTCGGTACTGACGGTCTTGCCGCAGACGGGATCGACGTCCTTGGTTGGGGGAATCCACCGCAACTCCTCGGCATTCTTTTGCCGGCTGTGGTTCGCATCGCCGTGCTTGGCCTTGCCGTGCCCATGTCCCATGACATGGGCGCCGCAGCCGAAGCGCATCATCACGAAGATGATCACCGCCCAGATCAGGAAGTAGAAAAGCGCGTTCATGAACCCTGCCCGCGACTACTTTTTCGCTGCGCTTGTCTTCGAGGCTGCGGTGCCGTCGTTCTCCGACCGCTTCACGGCAGCGCTCTCGTCGTCCTGGCCCGCCGCCGCTCGGCTCGCCTCGTGCACCAGCCCGGCGCAGCATTTGGACGTGATCTCGGCAAGCTCCCCAACATGGCTGGCGAGCGCCCCGAAGAGATCGCGATAGGCCTCGGCTTGCCGTTCGAAAAGAGCCTTTGGATCCGAAGCGTTTTCGCCAGGCTCGAACGCCGCGCTCATCTGGCCGACGCGGGATTCAAGGAATTCGGCCTGGCGCCTAGTGACCGCTTCCGTCGTGTCGAACATGAGATTCGTCATGCTCCGGAGCGCTTCAACATTACGCATTTGCAGGGCCGTGATGGCTTCGAGGTCGAGCCCCCGATACTGCAGAACTGCGGGATTGGTGGGTTTGGATGTGTTTGGCATGGTCGTCTCCTTCGGATGGTCCATCAGATTGAGAACGGGTGACCTGAAGCTGGTGCGCGACGGCGCGCCAATGTATTCAGGCCGACGTTCAGATAGACGGTCCGGGGAGCAATTCGTTACAGTTCGGAGGGTCCTTCCCCGATCTCCGCACGAACATGGCCGGCGTAGTCGCACTCGCAATCGAGATAGCCATGAATTGGGCAGGTCCGACAGGTCTCTTCCAGCCGCTGCCGCAAGGCCTGGCGGGCCCGGTGCAGACGCACGCGAAAATTGCTCTCCGTGATGCCGAGCGTGCCAGCGATACTTTGGCGGGACTCGCCGATCAAGTCGGCGCGCCACAAGATTTCCGCATACTCCGACTTTAGGGTCGGAAGAAGTTTGTAAAGGCACACACAGACAAAGAGATCGAGATCGCTCTTGGCTTCGCCGGTCAAGAGCACCGACTCCAGATAGTGGTATTCCGCGTCCCTTTGACGCTTCTTGCCTTGGGCGCGGTAATAGTCGACTAACGTCGTCTCCAACACCCGGCGCATCCAGGCGCGCAGCTTTTCCGTGTCGCGAACATCGCCAACCCGGGCAAGCACCTTGACGTAGAAATCGTGCAGAACGTCGGCGGCCTCCTCTTCATTGCCGAGCCGCCGCGCGAGAAAGCGAAAGAAGTCCTGCTGAATTTCCACCATGACTGCATGGACGGCGTCTCGTGGTGAATCACTGTCTTGATCGTCAGTCATGTTCTCTCCCGGCCTCGTAGATATGGCGAGAGATCATTTTCACCTGTTGCGACATAAATCTCGAAAATGGCGTGATCGCCGGATGATGAGCGGGGCTTGGCAACTGCTCAGTGACCGCCATGTTTTTCCTCCGCGGTCCAGCGCGACAGAAAGACGCGCTCATAGGCGAACACTGCGGCGATGGCGGCAACCGCGATGACCACGATAAGCGGATCTGATTGCAGCTTTATGGCGCCAAAGACGCCGAGCACGAGCGCGTCGAGCGCGATAGCCATAATCAGTACCCAGCCGCTCGCGTCGATCTCGTGGCGCAGGCGGCGGAACACGCCCCAATGGATCAGGATATCCATCACCAGGTAGAAGAAGGCGCCGAGCGATGCGATGCGGCTGAGATCAAAAAGCACCGTCAGGACTCCCGCAATCACCACGGTGTAAACCAACGTGTGCTCGCGGATCGGACCGGACATGCCGAAATGACTGTGGGGGATCATCTTCATGTCGGTCAGCATCGCCAGCATGCGCGAGACGGCAAAGACACTGGCGAGCAGCCCCGAGGCGGTCGCGACAACAGCAAGCGCGATGGTGAAATAGAAACCGTAAGGACCGAGGGCCGGTTCGGCTGCCTCCGCGAGCGAATAGTCTTTCGCGGCGACGATCTCGTCGAGCGAGAGACTGGAACCGACCGCGAACGCGACCAGCAGATAGACCACCACGCAAATCGCGATTGAAATGATGATCGTGCGGCCGACATTGCGATGCGGATCGACGATCTCGGCGCCACTGTTGGTGATCGTCGTGAAGCCCTTGAATGCGAGGATCGAAAACGCGATCGACGCCGTGAAGCCGGCGATCGGGATGGATTGCGACGACCCTGACGCCGGCTCGAAGGTGAAGCCGCCGGCCACCAGCGCGGCAATGCCGAAGGCGGCGATGCCACCGATTTTCAGGAATGCCATGACGACTGAGAACAGGCCAACGGAGCGATTGCCCGATATGTTAACAAGATAGGCGAAGACGATCAGCCCGACGCCAAGCGCGGGCACGAGAATGCTGCCTGCCTCTAATTCGAATGGCCTGAGAACGTAGGCGCCGAAAGTCCGCGCGACGAGACTCTCGTTGATCACCATGGAGAGCGCCATCAGCAAAGCGGCGGCGGCCGCAATTGCCCCCGGCCCATAGGCCTTCTGCAAGATCATTGCGATTCCGCCAGCGGACGGGAAAGCATTCGACATCTTCACATAGGTATAGGCGCTGAATCCGGTAACGATCCCGCCGGCGATGAAGGAAAGCGGAAACCACGGGCCCGCAAGTTCTGCAATCTGACCGGTAAGCGCGAAGATTCCCGCTCCGATCATGACGCCGGTGCCCATCGAGACACCGCCGGTCAGAGTGATGCTGTTCGCCTGGTAATCAGATTTCATCAGATCCTCTCGCCCACTCTATAGAATATGGGCATTCCTATACTGCACATTGTCTCTGCCGTTCTGCCCACACCAGAAATATTCTATGAGCATTTGGAAGGCTAATTCATACTGTCCGTATTTTGAGGTGGCATCGGGGCCGACTTGAACCTCTTGTCCGCGTTGCCGCGAGTCGGCTCGGTGCAGGATCGCCACGGCCAAAGACGTGCCATCGCGATATATATGAAGGATCCCGACCAAGCGATCAGCAACAGGCCGTTCAAGGCCTCAACGCCGGTGATGAAGCGGAGGTGATCAGAAGGAAACACATCGCCGAGCCCGAGCGAGGTGTAGCTCACGATCGAAAAATAGAGGTAGTCGAGCGGCTCGGCGACGGCCAGGCCGCCGAAACCGCCGAGGGCGAGGACGCCATCACCAAGCGCATAGGCGACCGCATAAATCCCAATCTCGATGAGATGCGCTGCGGTCACCATAAGAACGATGACCAGGATACGCACACCAGCGGTCATCGCGATGCGCGCCATGCCACCGGACAGCCAACGCAGAACCGCATAATGAAATAAGAACGTCAATATGGCGAGTGACAGCGCCAGTATTGTCGCGACAAGCATTTTGGCCCCTATCCTTCGGCATTCTTGTTTTTAAGTATCTTTGTGGCCGCTTGAACGCGGAGAAAACGGCATGAAGCACTATGGTCACGCAGCGACGGTAGGTTTGAACGGCATCTTCAAGCTACCTGCCCGTCACCTGCGGATCCGACAGTCAGCATCAGGACGTCCGCTCCAAGGTGAGTGCGATGCCCTGCCCGCCGCCGATGCAGAGCGTCACCAAGCCCCGCTTGACCCCATTGCGCTCCATTGCATGCAGGAGTCGCGTCGTCAAAACGGCCCCCGTTGCGCCGATCGGATGACCGTGGGCAATAGCGCCGCCTTCGACGTTGACGATGTCTTGTTCGATTCCGATCTCACGCGCGAGCGCAACGGCAATGGCGGCAAAGGCCTCATTGATCTCGACGCGGTCGAGATCGCCAACGCTCCAGCCCGCCCGCTCCAGAGCCTGAAAGACGGCCGGTACCGGTCCGAGGCCGAACATGCCGGGATCGACCGCGCCCACACCGTAGGAAACCAACCTGGCCATGGGTTTAAGACCGTTCTTCTCCGCCCAAGTCGCCTCGGCGATTATCATCGCCGCCGCGCCGCTGTTGAGTCCCGGCGCATTGCCAGCCGTAATCGTACCCTCCTTGCGGAAGGCAGGCCTGAGCTTGCTCAGACTGTCGAGGGTCGTGTCGGGTCGGTTGTGTTCATCGGCGTCGAATGTGGTCGTCTCCTTACGAGTCTTGAGTTCTACCGGAGCGATCTCTTGCTTGAAATTGCCAGCAGCCTGCGCCTCGGAAAAGCGCCGCTGAGAGCGTTCGGCCCAGCGATCCTGATCTTCGCGCGTAATCTGAGCCTTCTTCACCAAGTCTTCCGTGTGCCAGCCGGAGTGCTCGCTGGAAAAGGCGTCGTTCAGGCCGTCACGGAGCATGCTGTCGTGCATCTGGGCATCACCCATGCGATAACCCCAGCGCCCGTTTTGAACGATGTAGGGGGCCTGGTCCATGTTCTCCATGCCGCCGGCGACCGCGCAGTCGATATGTCCGAGCATGATCTCCTGGGCCGCCGAGGCGATCGCCTGAGCCCCAGAGCCGCACACCCGATTGACGGTCATCGCTGGCACGCCAACCGGAATGTCAGCACCGATTGCCGCCTGGCGTGAAGGGTTCATTCTGGCGCCCGCCTGGATCACCTGTCCCATGACCACGGTTTGAACGAGCGAGGGATCGACGCCCGACCGCTCGATCGTCGCGCGGATCGCCGTTGCGCCGAGCTCGGTCGCCGGCAGATCTTTCAAGGATCCTCCATAGGTGCCGATCGCGGTGCGCACGGGGGTACAAAGCATAACCTGCTTGTGAGTCATCGGTGTGCTTTCCTTCTTGTCTCGCTTGAGTGGATTGGTTCCTGATTCCGCTCAGATCAGGTACTGGCCGCCATTGACGGTCAGTGTCGAACCCGTGATGAAACCCGCGTCGTCGCTCGCCAGAAACACCACGGCCCGGGCAATTTCCTCGGGTTGGCCGAGGCGGCCGACCGGGATCTGGGCGACGATGCTATCGAGAACCTTAGGGGGAACGTCGGCGACCATGTCGGTCTCGATATAGCCCGGGGCAATGGCGTTGACGGTGACGCCTTTGGCGGCGCTCTCGAGCGCTAGCGCCTTGGTGAATCCCAGAAGACCGGCTTTCGCCGCCGCATAGTTGGTCTGGCCCAGTTGGCCCTTCTGGCCATTAATCGAGCTGATGTTGATAATGCGGCCGTAACCGCGCTCCCGCATCGGGGAAATGACGGTGCGGCACATAGTGAAACAAGCGGTCAAATCGGTATCGATTACCGCGCGCCAGTGCTCTGACGTTAATTTATGGAGCATAGCGTCGCGGGTGATCCCCGCATTGTTCACGAGAATCTCGACCGGGCCATATGCGGTGGTGATTTTCGCGACGGCGGCGGCGCAGGCCTCGTCATCGGCCACATCCCATTTGAAAACAGGGATGCCCGTTGCCGCCTTGAAGTCTTCGGCCGCCAGATCGTTGCCGTGGTAGCTAGCGGCGACCGTATAGCCCGCATCGCGCAGGGTTCTGGCAATCGCGGAGCCGATTCCGCGCGTGCCGCCGGTCACCAATGCCGTTCGTCCCATGATTTCAACCCCCGTAAGAGATACCAGCCGCTCTGCAACGGCCGTTGCAGCCTTGTGCGAAAACTGCAGATTGCGTTGTGTCGCGTTGGGCAAGGTCTTTGATCACGTTCATTCCTCCTGACGGGCTCAATCCTTCGGGGTCCTCCATGTCTAGAAGACGATGCCCGGCTGGCTCCGTTACACAAGGAGCGCTGATCGCATAGTCGTTCGACGGGAAGGAAAGCTCCGACCCGCTCCGGTGGCCGTGAAGGATTTGTGTAACTTTCGGCGACCCATTCACGTCTTATGTGACGCCAATGAAAATCCGGGTGGGCACACCGTCCCGGTTTTGAGCAGCGGAGGAGCGAGGCCAAGTGATCGAGACGATGGAAGATGGAATCCGTGCCGCTTCAAAAGCCGGCCTGATTGATCCAGATAACGAACAGCTCGTTCATCCAGAAGGGTTTTTAACCCCAAGGTGCCAGCCATGCCGACGCCAGCGCGACAGCCTTGATGGTGGCGTTTTGGCGGCACACAAAGGCCGGAACGGAAATAGCGACGGGGAGGGAGATTCTGGGTGTCCACCGGACTCGGACGGCTCCGACGACACCGAGATGGAGGCAATTCTGCAGGAGTTTATCGAAACGCTTATGCGTCTCTTGGAACCCCGCTACGCCGAGGTGGTGTGGCGCGCGGAAATTCTGAATCATCCGCCCACCAGGATCGCCACAGATCTCGGTCTCAGCGAACAGATAGTCATCAGACGACTTCAGCTAGGCCGCCGGACCCTCCTACACCTCGTCATGTTGACGCTGGAACCCCCTCTTAAGGTTTGATGCCCAAACATTTTGACTGTTCCGTGCTGGGAAATAAAACGGCAATCAAGAATTTACTTGGAATCGACAGTAGCGACAGATCAATTGGCAATAACTCTCGAGTTTCTGCGAATTTACCCCTGTCCCGTCCAATCAAGGGATGAGATAGGGGCTGATCTCGAAGAGGGGAGTGACAGGTCGTCTGATGCGATGCAATGATCCTGGATCCTTTCACGCTGAAGCCGGTGGTAGCCGCGGGAGCGTCTGCCTCGCCGTGGCGCGAAATGAACGCAGAACTTTGTAGTCAAAGAGTACGTGAAGAGAGGATAGAATCAATGAGCCAAGCCCATAGCGGCCATGCCGGCCACATGCCGTCAAGCGGACGGGGAATGGTGATCTCGGCTTGGCTGACCGGCATCTATTTCGTAATCGAGATGGGCATCGGCCTCTGGACGGGCTCGATCGCGGTGATTTCCGACGCCTTCCACACCTTCTCGGCGGTGGGTGGCGTACTAGTCGCGATCGTCGCCGCCAAGCTTGCCCGCCGCCCCGCCGACGAGGATCGCAGTTTCGGCTGGTACCGCGCCGAGATTATCGGAGCGCTCGTCAATGGCGGCTTCCTTCTGGGCATGGCGCTCATCGTGATCGTAATGGGTGCGATGCGGCTGTCCGACCCGATCGAGCTGCCTACCGGGCCGATGCTTTGGGCCGCGGCGGGCGGGCTTTTCACCGAGTTTATTTCGCTCGGCTTGATCTGGAAGCAGAGCCAGAGCGACCTGAACGTGAAAGGCGCACTTTGGCACATCATTCAAACCTTCGTCGGCAGCCTGCTCATTATCGTGACGGCACTCGTGATTCAATTCACCGGGTTCCTGCTGATCGATCCGATCCTTGGTATGGGCTTCGGCTTCGTGCTGCTCTGGGCCAGCTGGGGCATTCTGCGCGACGCTGCTCACCTATTGATGGAAGGCACACCGGCCGACGTCGGCCTGTCCGATGTCACCGGCGCGCTGGAGCAGGTCGAAGGCGTTGCGAATGCCCACCACGTTCATGCCTGGGCTCTGACCAGCGGCCGTTACGTCTTCTCCGGTCATGTGCGCGTCGCCGACGAGACCGATCCCCAAGCGGTCCTGGCGGCAGCGCACGCCATGCTCAAAGAAAAATTCGGATTCTTCTTCGTCACCTTGCAGGTCGAGGACACCTGCCTTGATGAGTCCGGGGCTGAAGCCATCGACGTGACGCGCACGGCAGGGGGCCGCAGCCGGAAATGAAGATCGTTCTCCTGCTCCTGCTGATCACGCTATCGGAGGCCACAATCGGCGTGTTCGTGAAGCTCACCGACGGACTGATCCCGATCCAGACGCTGAATTTCTACGCTCTGAGCTTCGCGGCCGCCTTTCTGATGGCGGTCATGCCGCTGGCGACCGGCCGGCCCTTGCGCTTTCCGAAAGGCAACCTGAAAGACACCGCGATCATCGGCGTGCTGATCGCCACGCAGATCAGCGTTTTCAACTACGCCATGACGCTGGTGCCCATCGCCAATGCGGTGATCTTCTGGAGCGTCGCGCCCTTCTTCGTGTTCATCTTCTCGGCGCTGTTTCTCGGCGAAAAGGCACGCAAGAGCTACATCCTGATCTTCGCCGTCGCGCTGACCGGTATCGTCCTCGCCAAGCCGCTTGAGGGCGGCCACATGGTCGGCAACCTCGTCGCACTCGGCGACGGCGCGATCTACGCCGCCATGGTCACCTACATGCGCTACGAAGGAAAGACCGAGGCCGGCAACGACATCGCCTGGTCGATGCTCGCGGGGGCGCTGATCCTGTCGCCAGCGCTCATCCTCGCCGGCCCCGGCACGCCCGCCGCGACCATCTCCTATGCCGCACTCGGGATGGACCTGCCGGTGATGCTCTGGGCAGCGGGGCTGGGCATCGTCTCGACCGGCTTCGCCTATTTCGGCATCTCCATCGTCCTCAAGACGCTCAACGCCAATGTCTATGCGCTCGTCGATATCATCGTCTCGCCGGTCGTGGCGTCAACGCTGGGCTACCTTATCTTCGCCGAAATCCCGGCGCAGGGCATGATCTATGGTGGCGCATTGCTGCTCGGGGCCGGTTTCTGGTTGACCCGCGAGATGTCGCGCGGCGCGGAAAACCGGGCCGTTCATCCCTGCCAGTGTGCGTGAACCGAACGGATCAACTCGTGTGAATCCAATCAGCAACGACACGAGACTTGGCAGACAAACGCCAGTAGGTCGTGATGGTGGTGTCGCGGGACGGATAGACGATGGGATGAAAGTCGAGTGACCGTTGGAATCATCGCGCAAATCATTCTGGTCATGTTGCTTTGGGCTGCCTGCTTCCCGCTGATAACCGTCGGCATTGAATTTGCCCCTCACCTGACATTCGCCACGCTGCGCGCGTTCCTGGCAGGCGCAGCGTTGATCATCGTCGCGCTTGCATTGCGGCAGCCCCTGCCCAAAAGTCGTCGAATCTGGACAATGTTGGCCATCGTTGGCGCAGGTGCCACCAGCCTGGGCTTCTTGGGGATGTTCCATGCCGCGGAATTCGTTTCCCCGGGCATCGCCACTGTAGTCGCCAACACCCAACCGCTGTTGGCGGCGGGTCTGGCGGGTATCATCCTCAAAGAACAGTTGACCGCGCTGGGCAAAGCAGGCCTTGCCTTGGGCTTTATGGGGATACTCGTCATCACTTCGCCCCAGATACTCACCGGCGGGCAAGAAAATTACATTCTAGGAGTAGCCTATATTGTCCTGGCTGCACTCGGCGTCACGGTCAGCAACGTTGTAATTAAACGAATTGCCGGAAACGTCGACGCCCTTATGGCAATGGGCCTCCAGTTGCTCATCGGCAGTGTTCCGCTCGCTATTGTCGCCTGGGCCACGGAGGAGCCAACAACGATCCGATGGACGTTGCCATTTGTAGGCGCGCTCCTTGTTCTCAGTCTGTTCGGGTCGGCGTTGGTATACTGGCTATGGTTCTCCGTGCTGGAGAAAGCGCCTCTCAACCGCGCGAACGCGTTCAGCTTCCTGATCCCGATTTTCGGCCTTGCAATGGGCGCTTTGTTTTACGGTGAGACCCTTGGCTGGATGCAGATCGCCGGCATTGTCCTTGCGATTCTTGGGGTCGTGTTGGTGACGCGCAGAGGGACTAAGCCGGCCAGAATGGCCGGATAAGGGCAACCGTGTTGGTTCGCTGCTGCCCGGCCTAGGTTCGCGCCCAGCTTCCACCACAGATTTCTCTCGACTTACCTTCGACCACGGCGGTTGCCCTCACTGAACTACTGTACCGTTACTCTTTATGGCTTTGATTTAGATCAATGCCGTTGCTCTCGATTCTCGCATTATGAGCCCGAAACTCGACCCCTATGGTGGGTTTTAGCGCAAGGCTGAGCGTGGGGTGTTGTTGTGCGTTGACCTAAGGCGCTCAGCCCGAAGATGTTTCCGGATCGCCCGATCTTGCCAACTCGGGCCGAGGTTTTGAGCATGACTGTAGCAGCACATAAGACGATTGAAACCGACCCACTTTCCGATGAGCTCGGCAACACGTCACGGCCGATGACGCCGGAAATAGAAATGGCACTCACCGACTATTATCACGAATTTCGTCGCTATCTCGTGCGTCGGGTCGGGGATTCGGTCACTGCGGAGGATGTGCTTCAAACTTTCTGCGTGCGAGTCATCAACAGCGGGACAGTACTTAGGAATAGCGAAAGTGTGGTCGCCTGGTTGTATACGGTGCTGCGCTCGGTGCTGACCGATCATTACCGCAGTGAGGCTGCACGGCGGCGCCGAAAAGACAGCTACATGCAAGACCAGATGGTATTGGGCGATGGCCAGATAGATCTTGCGAACGAGAAAAGCGTTTGCAGCTGTCTTCGAGAGCTTGTGCCGGGGTTGCGCCCGGACTATGCAGAGATTCTTGAACGGGTCGATCTGTCGGATGAACCGCGTGAACGAGCCGCAGCTGATCTTGGGATCACACCATCGAATGCGAGAGTGCGCCTGCATCGGGCGCGCCAAGCACTGCGTGTTTCTCTAGCAGCGTTCTGCACCGATTGCTCCGAAGGTAGATTTGACGACTGCACCTGTGAATCAATGCGCAACGGCAAGAGCTGTAGTTTGTAACTATCACAAAGTTCTACAACTGCCCTTCTATCGGCGGGCTGAACCGCGCCGGGTTTGCCGAAGGCTTTAACTCTCAAGAGGATGGAGCGATGAAAGAGAACGAACCCTTGCCGACATACTCAGGCTGAAGTGCGCGCGAGGTGGTGAGTCCAAATGATCTCGAAGCCTTCTCGACCGAGACCGACGCGGAATTCGGCGACGGGATATGCAACTGTCTCCCCACAGCCTCCTTGTCCACGCTCAGGCCAGAATGCGCCGACTTGATGTCGCGCGTAGAGCTGTTGGGAGATTCGCGGAATTGTGCGGCAGCGCCTCGGCGCCGACTTGAAGAATGTCGCTGTGAGGCTGCATCACGACCAAGCAAGCACTGGAAAAGCAGCAGCAGGGGGTTTGTTTGTGCCTGATCTGCCCGATCCATGGTTTCCTCGACTGCCGCTGTGAAGAGACGGATTGTGCACGGGGCCGGCAGGTGGGCTGAAGCTGTAACGGCGGGCAAGTCGTTCCGTCTGTAAGTCCAGATGGTTGTGCCTTCGGGTCACCATAGCGATCCGATGTCCGACGCTGCACCGGTTGCGCCCCCTCCACCCCTACAGCGTCTTTCATCCCAACCAAGGAGACCGGAGATGACAGATTCACGGCCGATGATACCTTCCAGCACGATGCGTTTGCCGGGTTTGAAAGCTCTCGCCATAGCCGCGGGCCTCACCGTCCTCACCGCGGCAGGTGCATTGGCGGCCCAGCATGGAGCAAAGCCACAGCAAGGCCAATCCCAGCAGATGCAGCAGCAGATGCAAGGCGGGCCGTCCTTCGAGCGCATGCAGGAGATGATGCAGCAGGCCCGCGAGACAACAGACCCCGCCGAGCGCCGTCAGCTCACGCGCCAGCACATGCAGATGATGGTCGAGAAGATGCAGGCGATGCACGGCATGATGGGGAACATGCCCATGCAGGGCCAGATGGGCGGCCGGATGTCGGGCGATCAGGGATCCGGCAGTCAGGGCATGGGCATGTCCGGGGACATGTCGGGCGATATGTCCGAACGGATGCAGCAGATGATGGGGCGCATGCAAGAGCAGCAGGGCATGATGCAGCAGATGATGCAACAGATGCTCGAACAGCAGCGCATGATGATGGAGATGGACGAAGACCGCTAACGTCTGGAAGGCGGCTGCCGCATCCTGGATGCGGCAGCCGCCCCCAAGGAGAGAAAGGGACGGTTCTGTGATGCTGATGCAGTTCGACTTCGTCTGTAACGGTCCCTTCGGCCAGGACACGGCCGAGGCGATGGACGGGCTGGCGCCCGCCATCGAAAACCTCAACGCCAAGCTGTTCGACGTGCACCGTCCCCTGAGCGAAATCACCAAAGGACCAATGTGAACGAAGGGCAGGACACACGACCCAATCCACCCTGGCCCCGCATCATCGCCGGTCTGGCGGTGTTGGCCGTCTTCCTCGCGACCGTCCTTGTGTTATGGCGCATCGGCATACTGGACCGCCTGCGCGACGGCGCAGCGCTTGAGCAGGCTGTGATGCAATTCGGCCCGCTCGGTCCCTTTTTGATCATCGGCCTGATGACCGTCGCCATTGTCATGAGCCCGATTCCAAGCGCGCCGATCGCGCTCGCCTCCGGCGCGGCCTACGGCCATTACTGGGGCGCGTTCTACGTTGCCATTGGCTCCGAGATCGGCGCCCTAACCGCTTTTGGCGTCGCGCGCCTCATCGGATACGACGCACTCAAGGCATGGCTCGGCACGCGGCTGTCGATGGGTGTCCTGCACCGCTTCATCACGTCCCAGAACGCCCTCATGGCGGTCGTGTTCGCGACACGGCTCATGCCGTTCCTGTCCTTCGACATCATCAGCTACGCCGCCGGTCTGACGCCGCTCAGGACTTGGCGCTTTGCCGTTGCGACCCTGTTCGGTATCATCCCGGCGAGCTTCCTGCTCGCGCATTTCGGAGATGAGCTCGCCTCCGGTGACTGGCGGCGTGCCGGGTTAACGGTGCTCGCCCTTGGGCTCATAACCCTGCTTCCTCTTGCCTGGAAGACTGCTCCGGCGCGCTACCGACTAGCTCTGAAGCGCTTATTAAAGCTTGGATAAGCGAGGAACCCCGCGTCGCAATAGCAGTTCTGGCGGTATGTCAGCGTGAATCCCAACGTGACTTGCTTGTGCAACCTCGCCAAGCCGCATTAGTCGGCCCGATTTTACAGAACACAACCTTGCCATGCGTAGGCGACATCAACACCTATGGCGCCATCGCGCCATGAGCAAAAGTTCCAGAAATACCGAACACTCCTCCTCCGAGTATGGCTACAGCTTGATTTTTAGTGGTTCCCATATGGTACCCGATCGCATTTCCGGACTATAGCTTGAGAGTCGAAAAGCTCGCTAGCGTGCTGTACTAGCGGGCTTAATTTGGTTGCAGGGGCAGAAAGCCACCGGCAGCCAAACTCGCTAGTCGTGGCCGTATGATGGCAGCAAGCCATCCTCCGTAGGATGAAGGACACCGCTCTAATCGGTGCCACGGTGGACAAGAACCTTCTCATGCGGACAACGCATCCACGATCGGACATTCCGGTACGTCGCCGCCATCGCACTTCGCCGCCATGTCCTTGAGCACGCGCTCCATGCGCCTGAGATCGGCAATCTTGCGGCGGATGTCGGCGATGTGGGCCAGCGTCATCTCCTGTACCTCTCCACAGCTGTAGTCGCCACCATCAACGAGCCGCAGCAGTGCGCGGATCTCGTCGAGCGAGAAGCCCAGTTCTCGGCTCCGGCGGATGAAGGCGAGCCGCTTGAGATGCGCGGTTTCATAAATCCGCTGTCCGCCGGCGGTGCGCGGCGGCTTGGGCATGATGCCGATCCGCTCGTAGTAGCGGATCGTCTCGATGTTGACCCCGGTATGTTTCGAGATCGTTCCGATTCCATAACTGGCGGTCGTCATCTCATTGTCCTGTCTCACCATTTTCTCCCTTGAACCTGTAGCGACTACAGCTCCTATCTTAACATGGCAAGACCGAACTGGTGAGGACCAAGCCAATGGCTCGAGCGGACGAAACGGCGGTCGGCGCAATGGAAATCGGGCAGGAGACGGAAGCCGCTCAACGGCGCACCGGCTGGGCGGCCGCCGGCGGCGTTCTCGGTGCCGTCAGCGCGTCGTCCTGCTGCATCCTGCCGTTGGTGCTATTCAGCCTCGGGGCCGGCGGCGCCTGGATCGGCAACCTGACGGCGCTGGCGCCCTATCAGCCGATCTTCATAGCCATCACCCTCGGCTTCCTCGGGTACGGTTTCTACGCCGTCTACTGGAGACCGAGAAAAGCCTGTGCCGAAGGCGCGGCGTGCGCGCGCCCCCTCCCGGGCCGCACCGTCAAGGCCGCCCTTTGGGTCGCGACGGCACTGGTCGCCGCCGCGGTTGCTTTTCCCTACGTCGCACCAACACTGCTTGGCGTTTGAATTGAAGGAGGTCCGACGGATGGTTCGCGCGCTTTTCGCTGCCTTGGTCCTTACAAGCCTCTTTGTCGGTACGGCGGCCATCGCCGCCCAACGGACGGTGACGCTCGCCGTCGACGGCATGACGTGCGCGAGCTGCCCCTACATCGTGAAACAGTCACTATCCCGCGTGCCGGGCGTCGAGCGGGTCGAGGTCTCGTACGCGGACAAGCGGGCCGTCGTAACCTTCGACGACTCGAAAACCGACGTTGCTGCGCTGACGAAGGCCACCGCCAGCGTCGGCTTTCCCTCCGAGCTCGCGGAGTAACGCGATGGCGCTGGACGACCGCAAAGTGCTCGTCACGGGTGTCGTCGGCTCCGTCATCGCGGCGATCTGCTGCTTCACGCCAGTGCTCGTCGTGGTGCTCGGCGCCGCCGGGCTCGCGGCTTGGCTCGGCTGGATCGACTACGTGCTGCTGCCCGCGCTCGCACTATTCCTCGGAATCACGGCCTACGGCCTCTATCTGCGCCGCTGCCGCGTGAAAGCCGCGGCCGCCGGAACATCGACCACGGAGCATTCGACATGACCCTGATGACCGACGACTGCTGCACCACCGGCCAGACCGGACGCCGCGGCACCTATGATCTCGCCGTGATCGGAGCGGGCTCGGCCGGCTTCTCGGCCGCGATCACGGCCGCCGAGCTGGGCGTACGGGTGGCGCTGATCGGCCACGGCACGATCGGCGGCACCTGCGTCAACGTCGGCTGCGTGCCGTCCAAGACCCTGATCCGGGCGGCGGAGACACTGCACCAGGCGCGCACGGCCGCGCGCTTCTCCGGCATCGAGGCCCGCGTCGGGCTTATCGACTGGTCCGCTACCGTCGCGCAGAAGGACGAGCTGGTGGGCGCGCTGCGTCAGGCGAAGTACACGGATCTGCTCGCGGCGTACGAAGGGATCACCTACGTCGAAGGACGGGCGCGGCTCGCCACTGACGGCGTCCTGGTCGAGGGAAAGCCGCTGCGGGCCGGCAAGGTGGTGATCACCACCGGGGCACGCCCTGCCCTGCCGTCGATCCCTGGCATAGAGGAAGTGTCCTACCTCACCAGCACCACGGCACTCGAGATCGAGAAGTTGCCGCGGTCCTTACTCATCGTCGGCGGCGGTTATATTGGCTGCGAACTGGCACAGCTCTTCGCGCGCGCCGGCGTCGCGGTGACGATCGCCTGCCGCCGCGGCCTGCTGCCGGAGGCCGAGCCGGAGATCGGTGCCGCGCTGACGGAATACTTCGAGATCGAAGGTATCAGGGTGAGAAGCGGCCTCGAATATCGCCAGATCCGCGAGACAGAGGCCGGCGTGGTCCTGAACGCGCTCGAGGACAGTGGCGAGGTGCGCCTCGAAGCCGAGCGGGTCCTGATCGCCAGTGGCCGGCGGCCCAATACGGAGGAGATGGGCCTCGCCGAGGCAGGCGTTGTCCTGTTACCGAACGGCGGCATCGAGGTCGACGACCGCCTGCGCACGACGAAGGCCGACATCTACGCCGCCGGCGACGTCACCGGCCGCGACCAGTTCGTCTACATGGCCGCCTACGGTGCCCGGATCGCGGCGGAGAACGCGCTCAACGGCGACAGCCGGCGCTACGACAACGCGGCGATGCCGGCTGTGGTGTTCACCGATCCCCAGGTCGCCAGCGTCGGCCTGACCGAGGCCGCGGCGGGCCAGGCCGGCCACCGGGTCAAGACCTCTCTCCTGTCGCTCGACCAGGTGCCGCACGCGTTGGCAGCGCGCGACACGCGCGGCCTGATCAAGCTCGTGGCGGAGGAGGAGACGGACCGGCTGCTCGGCGCGCACATTCTCGCGCCCGAAGGCGCCGACAGCATCCAGACGGCCGTTCTCGCCATCAAGCAGGGGCTCACGGTTGCCGAGCTCGCGGAGACGATCTTCCCCTATCTCACCACCGTCGAGGGCCTGAAGCTCGCCGCCCAGACGTTCACGCGCGATGTCGCGAAGCTTTCCTGCTGCGCGGGGTAACGGGGGCCATGGAGACCGGCGACAAGGTCCCGGCGTTGCTCGGTGCGAAGGTGCTCTGCTGCGTCGCGCTGGTCCTCGCCGCCACCGGTGTCCTGGGAGGGTTCGGCGCCTGGCTGATCGACGGCCCGGGCCGGTGGCTCGTCGCCGGCCTGCTCGTCGCGACCATCGTGGCTCTCATGCTCGGGCACCGACAGGAGCGGACGAAGACGCGCCATCCCGGATGAGGCACCCTATATGAGGCGACAGGAACCTGCCGCTACGCGCCCCGTTTTCGACTTAGGACGAGAATAGGATGACCCAACGCTTCGACCTCGTGGTAATCGGCACCGGCACCGCCGCGAGCGGCGTGGCGAGCCGCTGTCGCAATGCTGGCTGGTCGGTGGCCATCGTCGACGAACGCCCCTTCGGCGGGACCTGCGCGTTGCGCGGCTGCGATCCCAAGAAGGTGCTGCGGCGGGCGGCCGAGGTGGTGGATGCCGCGCGGCTCATGAACGGACACGGCATCGCTGGTCCCGCCCCCACGGTGGATTGGCCCGCCCTCATGGCCTTCAAGCGGAGCTTCACCGATCCGGTCCCCGAGGCGCGGGAGAAGGCCTTCGCGGACAAGGGCATTGCCACCTTCAACGGCACGGCGCAGTTTATTGGCGAAAACACGATTTCCGTCGGCGAGGACCGGCTCGAAGCCCGATACATCGTGATCGCAAGCGGGGCGAAGCCGGTGCCGCTCTCCATGCCCGGCGCGGAGCACGTCATCACTAGCGACGACTTCCTCGAGCTGGCGGCTCTGCCGAAGCGCGTGCTTCTGATCGGCGGCGGGTACGTCTCCTTCGAGTTCGCCCATATCGCCGCACGCGCTGGTGCCGAGGTGGTCATGCTCGACCGGGGCGAACGGCCGCTTAAGGCGTTCGATCCCGACCTCGTCGAAATGCTGGTCGAGCGCACGCGGGCCCTCGGCATCACCTTCCGCGCCAAGGCCGAAGTGACGGCGATCGAGCAGGCGAACGGCGGGCTTGGCGTCATTGCCAGGATCGACAGGGCCGAAGAGCGGTTCGAGACGGCCCTCGTCGTGCACGGCGCCGGCCGGGCCGCGGCGATCAGCGCGCTGGCGCTCGACAAGGCGAACGTCAAAGGCAACGGTAAAGGCGTCGAGGTCAATGAGTATCTGCAGAGCATCACGAACCCGGTGGTCTATGCCGCCGGCGATGCCGCGGCGACGGCCGGGCCGCCGCTTACGCCGGTTGCCAGCGTGGAGGCCAAGGCGGTGGCCGCGAACCTGCTGGAAGGGAACCACGCCACGCCCGACTACACCGGTGTGCCGAGCGCCGTGTTCACCGTTCCCGAGTTGGTGCGCGTCGGCCTGACCGAAGCCGACGCAGCGGCACAGGGCTTCGACTTCGAATGCAAATTCTCGGACATGCGGGACTGGTTCTCCGTCCGCCGCGTCGGAGAAACCCACGCCGCGGCCAAGGTGCTGGTCGAAAACGGGTCCGGACGGATCCTTGGCGTGCACATCCTCGGGCCGGAAGCGAGCGAGACCATCAACCTCTTCGGCCTCGCCATGCGCACCGGTCTGAAGGCGGATGACCTCAAGGGCCTGGTCAGCGCCTATCCGTCGGCGGGGTCGGATATCTGCTCTCTGATCTGACGCCGCGCCCGTCATGGTCTGAGACAGGCGCAAAGCCTTCCGCGGCGCTGGAAGCGCTTCCCAGGCGGATGCAGCGTTCCTGATCGGCTTCCAGACGGAATAGCCACCGTTTCTCCTTTCCCGGCACGACTCCGATCCCTTGACTCTGTACCATGGTACGGAGCGTAGCCTGCAGTTAGCAATTGAGGTGAGAGACATGAATGGCATGACCATCAGCAGGGCCGCGCAGGCGGCCGGCGTTGGCGTGGAGACGGTCCGCTTCTACGAGCGCAAGGACCTGATCGAGCAGCCGCCGAAGCCCGCCGCCTCGGGATTTCGGAGCTATCCCGAGGAGACCATCGAGCGCATCCGGTTCATCCGGCAGGCGCAAGAGCTGGGCTTCTCGTTGCGCGAGGTTCGGGAGCTTCTGGAGCTGCGTGCCGATCCCGGGGCGGATGCAGCCGACGTCAGGGCTCGGGCTACGGCGAAGCTCGACGATGTGAACGAGAAAATGCGCCAGCTCCAGCGCATCGGACAGGCCTTGGAGGCACTGATCGCGTCTTGTCCCGGCCACGGCGAGCTCGGCTGCTGCTCGATCATGGAAGCCCTTGAAGGCCACGAAAAGGCGGACGTCGGGGCCACGCAAGCCGTTGATACAAAGCCAAGATCAGGATGACGGAGCTCCTCGCGCAGTTTCAGGCACTTCCGACGATCTCGCTAGCGGCGTTCGCCCTGGTGGCCGCGGCCGGCTTGCTCATGGGCGTGGCCCCGAGCTCGCTGCCGCTGGTTTCGGTGGTCGTCGGCTCCGTCGCCGGCCGCGGAACCGCGGAGGCCAAGCCGGCGAGTCGCCAGGGTCTCGTGTTCGCTGGTGGGTTCGTGCTCGGCATCGCCACAATCGACGCCGTCATGGGCGGGCTATTCGGACTCATTGGCGACGCGGTCATTCGGGCGCTCGCCGGCTCGCTTGTCATCACCAACTCAGTGCTGGCGGCGATACTCGTGGTAATGGGCCTCGCGCTCCTGCGGGTGATCTATGTGCCATGGCTGCGGCTGCAGGCGCGGCCGCGCGAGGTGACCTCGTTCGGCGGGGCCTATGCGCTGGGCATCCCGTTTGGGCTCTCCACCTGCCCCGCCTGCACACCGATGGTGCTGCCCGTCCTCGGCGCCGCCGCGGCAACCGGCGAGGCCTGGGTCGGCGCGGCGCTCCTGTTCACCTTCGGCATCGCGCGCGGCGTGCCGCTGCTGATCGCCGGGGCGGCGACCGGGGCAGCGATGCGCCTGCATCGCGCGGCGCTCTGGGCGCCCCGCATCGAGCGCGCCGGCGGTGTGCTGCTTCTGCTGGCGGCCCTTTACTTCCTCTACGAGGGCGCGGCGGCCGCCGGTGCGGTGCCGCCGCTGGCGTTCCTCCTCGCCGAAATGACGTAGAAAGGAAAACTTCCATGGACACGACGACCTTCAGGATCGACGGCATGCACTGCGACGGTTGTGCCGATCGCATCCGCACGCTTCTGGGCAAGGAGCCCGGTGTCCGCGAGGCGCGCGTTTCCTTCGCGGAAGGATCGGCGGCAGTCCGCTTTAACCCGCACACGGTGAGCGAGGCTCGGCTTCGCGAGATCATCGAGACGGGCGGCTTCCATGTGGTCGAGACGACGGCGTGACGGAGTTCGAGCTTCTGAACCTGGTGGTGCTGCCGGTCGGGCTCGGGTTGCTCGGTTTCGTCGAGCCGTGCTCGATCGGCTCGAGCCTCGTCTTCGTCAAGTACCTGGAGGGCAAGGGCCGGATCGCCAAGCTGTCGCAGGTCGCGGTCTTCGCGCTGACGCGGGGCGTCTTCATCGGTTTGCTCGGGGCGGCAGCGGCCGGGATCGGCACGGCCTTCCTCGGTTTCCAGAAAGCCGCCTGGATCGTGCTTGGCACGATCTATGCCATGATCGGCCTGTTCTACTTGGCGGGAAAGGCCGGGTTCCTGATGCGGACGATCGGACCGCGTCTCTCCGCCCTATCTGGCGGCAGAGGCTCCGCGACCCTCGGCCTGCTGTTCGGGCTCAACATCCCGGCCTGCGCGGCACCACTCATCTTTGCGCTGTTCGGCGCCGCGGCGGCGGGCGGCGCGGCCGGACGGCCGATTGCCAACGGATTCGTGTCGCTGGGACTGTTCGGCTTGGCGCTGTCGCTGCCGCTGGTGCTGGCCGCCGCGTTTCAGCCGGCACGCCGGGCGCTCGACTGGCTCGCCGGCCTGTCGCGCCGCCTTCCCTTCTGGACCGGCGTGGTGCTGATCATCCTCGGGGCGTGGTCGATCTGGTTCGGGTTGTTCGTGAACCTGGAGGACTGGACATGACGACATGCACCCGCGCTTTTCGCGCCACGGCCGTGGTTGCCGGCGGCCTGATGCTGGCTGCGACTTTCGGCTCTGGCTCCGTCAGAGCCGACGACGACGTCCATTACGGACCGGATACCGTCGACATCGCGGCCCATTGGGCGGCGCGCTCGACCCTCGCCAACGCGGTGATGTTCAGCGGCCTGGGCGAGCCGCTCTCGATCTCCATGTCGACGGCGGACGACATCCTGAAACACGCGGGCTATATCGCCCGACCGCCGATGCCCGACATGGCCACCGTCGGGACCGTTTATGCCGCCGGAAGCCCGGCGCTGAAACAGAAGCCCGACTTTTCGAAGTTGCAGACGTTGCGGTGGGATCCGGCGAGCTTCGACCGGACGCTGGAGCCGGCCGCCCAGGCCTGGGCGCTGATCAAGATCACCAGCCCGGCGTTCCACCTCAATTTCCATGACGACAAGGCGGACAGGCGCGTCGCCCTGATGATGCTGCCTCAGGCCCGGGCGCAGGCCGAGGTGCTGGCAGAGCGGCTTCTCACGGAGCAGGGCCTGTTCGCGGCCCGCTCTCCGGACGGCACCTTCGCCGAGCCCCGCGCCCGCGACCAGGCCGTGGTGCTGTGGGGTGTGTCCAACCTGATCCTCGCCGCGACGAGCGAGCGCGAGGACTACTGGCACACAGCCTACCGCGAGCTCGTCGACGCCGATGACTATCGCGACCTGTCGGACCGCGCCCTCGCGGCTGTCGAGCAGTTGCCGCCCGAGACCGCGGGGGACCGGGCCCTGGCGATCGAGGCGCTGGGCCGTTACGGGCTCGCCACGAACGACCAGAAACGCCGCAAAAAAGCCCTGGCGCTGGCACGTCGCCACGCAGACGCGTTGCAAAAGATCCAGGACCCGTCCTTGGAAGACGCCGCGCTTGCCGTTTACGGCCTCGTCGAGGCCGGCCGGCTGCTACCGGACGATGGGTTCGCGACGGCGGCGGCCACCACATTCGAGACCGAGCTGCTGCCGAAGTGGGACGACCGGCTCGGCGCGTTCCGCACGGGCGAGCCCGTCAGCTACACGCCGTCCACCACGGCCGCCGTCGTGGCAGCGCTGAACGCGATGCGCTGGCACGGCTCGGGCGATCTCGCGATGGACGCGAACCGCATTTACCCGAGGTTCCTGGAAACCGTTCTGGTCGAAGCGGGCCTGCAGCTCGCGAGCCCGCTGCCGCTGGTCCCGGCCCGGTACCGCGAGGGCCGACCCGATACGGCCTTCGCGCATCCAGCGCTGCCGACACCGGAGAAAGCCGGCCTCGCACCGGTCTTCGCCGGCGAGGTCGTATACGAGGACGGGACGTGGCGCGTCTCCGATCGCCGCTTCCGGACGGCCGACGCGATGTTCCTCGCCAACATGCTGGTGATGCCGCACGAGGGACAGGCCGACGCGTTCCTGGCCGCGGACCGGCTCGAGAGCCTCGACAGATAGGAGCAGGATATGGCTGAAGCCGTCGCGCAACAGGCACAGGACCGGGGCGTCGAAAGCCTGCAACTCAAGATCGGGGGCATGAGCTGCTCGTTCTGCACGAACGCGATCGAGCGTGGGCTCGGCCGCGAGAAGGGCATCGAGGAGGTGCATGTCTCCCTCGCCCACGAAGAGGCCCTGGTGCGATTCCGGTCGGACGAGACCGACGAGACGCGGATCAAGGACACGTTGCGCGCCCTCGGCTTCATCGTCCGCGACCCGCGCAAGGTCGGCGCCTTCGACGAGCAGCTCGACCTCAGGCGCAGGGAGCGCAACGACCTGATCTCGGCGGCGAGCCTCGCCCTCGTCCTGTTCGGGGCGATGGTCGCCATGTGGCTCGACCTCTGGCGGATGCAGGACTGGCACGCCTGGACGGCGTGGGCGTTCGCCACTTACGTCTTCGCCTGGAACGGCCGGCGCATCGTCCGCATGGCCTGGGGCGCCGCGTGGCGCGGCATCACCAACCAGCACGTGCTGCTCTCGGTGGGCGCTATCGGCGCCTATATCGGCGGCCTCCTCGGGGCGCCGCTGCCGTTCCTCGGCTGGTACGGCTTCGTCGGCTTCCCGCCCGTCGACTTCTTCGGCGTGGTGGTGTTCCTGACCACCTATCACCTGCTGTCGGGCTACGTCTCGCTCGTGGTGCGCACCAAGGCGTCGGAAAGCGTGCGTCGGCTCCTGGAGATGCAGCCGCCGACCGCCCGGGTGGTCCGCGACGGCCGGGAAGAGGATGTCGCGATCGATGAGATCGTCGTCGACGATCTCGTGCGCGTGCGTCCGGGCGACCGGATCCCGGTGGACGGCACGGTGGAGGACGGAACCTCCGCGGTCGACCAGTCGATCGTCACGGGCGAGCCGATCCCCGAGGAGAAGAAACAGGGCGACGAGGTGATCGGCGGCAGCGTCAATCAAACCGGCACCCTGCTCGTTCGCGTCACGCGCACCGGCGACGACAGCTTCCTGCGCCAGATCGCGCGCCACGTGGAGGAGGCCAAGGCGATGAAGCCCGGCATCATCGTGCTGGTCGACCGGGTGCTGCTCTTCTACGTGCCGGCGGTGCTCGGAATCTCGGCGGCGGCACTGCTGTTCTGGGGTTTCGCGCCGCTGGCCTGGGGCAATGCGATGCAATGGGTCACGGCGATCTACGCCGCGGTCACGGTGCTCGTGATGGGCTATCCCTGCGCGCTGGGCATGGCGACGCCGCTGGCGCTGATCCGCGGCGGCGGCATGGCGGCCGAGCGCGGCATCCTGATGCGCTCGGGCGAGGCCTTCCAGATCCTCAAGGACATCACCCACGTCGTGCTCGACAAGACCGGCACGATCACCGAGGGCAAGCCGCGGCTCGTCGCCGTGGAGGCAGTCGGCGAGCTGGGGCGCGACGAAGTCCTGCGCCTGGCCGCCGCCACCGAGGCGGTCTCGGAGCACCCGCTCGCCCGCGCCATTGTCGATGCGGCCGACGAGCTGGGGCTCGACCTGCCGGACGCGCACGACTTCCAGGCGACTGCCGGACAGGGCGTCGAAGCGACCGTCGAAGGACACACGATCCTGGTCGGCACGCCCCGCTTCCTGCGCGCGCGCGATATCGACGTCGCGCCGGCCGAGGAACGGCTCGACCGGCACGAGGCGCAGGCGCATACGGCTGTGCTCGTCGGCATCGACGGGACGGTCGCCGGCGTGATCGCCATCGCCGACGCGGTCAAGCCGGACGCCGGGGACGCGATCGCGGAGCTCAAGCGTCGGGCTATCGTGCCGGTGATGCTGACCGGCGACAACCAACGCACTGCCCGGGCCGTCGCCGGTCAGGTCGGTATCGAAGAGGTCCATGCCCAGATCGTGCCGCAGGACAAGGCGGCACGGGTCCGCACGCTCCAGGAGCAGGGCGCACAGGTCGCCATGGTCGGCGACGGCATCAACGACGCGCCGGCCCTGATGCAGGCGCATGTCGGCATCGCCATCGGCGCGGGCACCGACATCGCGATCGAGTCCTCCGACATCGTGCTGATCGGCGAGCGCCTCGGCGCCGTGCCCGAGGCGATCACGATCGGCGGTATGAGCTATCGCAAAACGGTGCAGAACCTTTGGCTCGCGTTCTTCTTCAACGGCGTCGGCGTGCCGCTCGCGGCCACCGGGGGCGTGCACCCCTCCTGGGCCATGGCCGCCATGGCGGCCAGCGTCACCCTCGTGCTCGCCAACTCGTTCGGCGGTCGGGTGTTCACGCGCAGCAAGGCGCAGACCGATCATGTGCCGGAACGCCCGAGCTCGGGCCCACCGAAGGAAGCTGGTTTAGCCCAGGCCGATGGGGCGCTCACCCTTTCTGTGCCGAGCATCCACTGCCAGGGCTGCGTCGAGACCATCGAGGCCAACCTGCGGCTCGAGCCGGGGATCGGTCGTATCGAGGGGGACGTGAGATCAAAGACGCTCCGCGTCACCTACAACGACTCCGACACCTCCCCGGACACGATCGAGGCCGCCGTCACAAGGCTGGGGCACAGGGTGGAGAAGCGGTCCGCTTGACGGGCGAAGGTTGAACCTCCTCCTACGGGAGGTTCTATATGAGTGGATATGAAAGACCAGAGACCCTATTCGATCGGCGAGGCGGCCGAGGCCACCGGCCTGTCGGTGAAGGCGATCCGCCATTATGAAGAGGTCGGCCTGATCCCGCGGCCGCGCCGACACGACGGCAACGCCCGGACGGGCGGCAACCGCCTCTATACCGAACAGGAGCTCGCCAGGCTCCGGTTCGTCAGGCAGGCCCGGCATCTCGACCTGGGGCTGGACGAGATCCGTCGCCTTCTCGAGATCGCCGAGGAGACGTGCCCGGGCCGACATCCCGAATTTCGCCGGATTCTGACCGGCCACCTGGAGATGGTGACCCGCCGCATTGCCCAGTTGAGCGACTTGCAGTCCCGGCTGACGGCACTGCTGTCGAAGGATGAATCCGGGCGTGTCCAACGCTGCTCCGGCAACGGCTGTGGCTGCCTCGACGCAAACCCCGCTCCTGGCCGCCAGCGCGTCGGCGGTGAAGATGATGCCCACAGGAGCCGACGGAGAAAGGGCCGGGACCCCGGCTCTCCATGAACCGGTTGATCCGGTCCGCACTCCGGAGATGGCTGTATCTGCGCCGCGGCCGTATGCCGCCGGCCCGTCTGAACGGACCGATGTGGTATTTTGCGTTCGGCTCCAACATGAACGAGCGCCTGTTCCGCGAGCGCCGTCACATGACGCCGATCGAGACCCGGATCGCCCGGCTGGACGGCTACCGCCTGCGGTTCGCCGTTGCAGGGCGGCGAAGTCCGGGCGCCTCGGCCCGTTTCGTGGAGCTTGTCCAGGGGATCGACCAGGTCGCCGCGGGCGGACGCAAGCCGGGTGTCTCGGCTCCGGCCGATATCGTGGAAGCACCCGGCGAACACGTCTGGGGCGCACTCTATCTGCTTCCGTTCCGCAAGTTCGTCCGGCTCGACGCGAGCGAGGGGCGGCAGTACGCCTATCTGTGGGTCGACGTCGAGGACCAGGATGGCCAAACGGTCCATGCCCTCACGTACCACGTCCCCTATCCCGCTCCGGAAGGGCGCCCCTCGCGCGGTTATCTGGAGTTAATCCGCACCGCCGCACAGGAGCGAGGTATGCCCGAAAGCTATGTCGCTTTCCTGGATCGCGTGGAGCCGCGTCCGTGATCGAGCTGGACGAAACTCCCCCCGCCGCGGCGACGCGGCAGCCCCGCCACCGTTGGCTCAACTGGCTGGGCGCGGCGATCGGCCTCGGCCTGATCGCCCTTCTCGCCTGGCGGCTCGACTGGCGCCAGTTCGCCGAGGTACTGCAATCCGCCCGGCCGGAGTTCGTGCTGGCCACCTTCCTGGCGATCACCCTGGAGCAGGTCATCCGGGGCTGGAAGTGGCGCCAGATCCTGACGCCGCTCTGCGACTGCCGGACATCGCACCTGTTCGGCGCGACCATGGCCGGCTATCTCGCCAACCTCCTCGTCCCGCTCGGCCTCAGCCCCTTCGTCCGCTCATGGCTCGTCGCCCGCAAACAGAAGATTTCGATGAGCTGCGCGCTGGCCACGGTCGCCATCGACCGGCTGGTCGACGGGCTGGTGTTCGCGGGCATCGTCGTCGTCGTGGTGCTGGCCGCGGTCATCCCCGACCCGAACGGCAACATCGGCCTCGGCCTCCTCCTCGGCGCCGGCGGCAGCGCGGCGGCGATCGTCGCGGCGCTCGTCCTGCTCGCGCACCACAAGCGCCGATCGGCGTCCGGCATCGGGGTCCCCCTCGCCCTCGCCGACCGCCTGCCGGGGCGCCTGGCGGTCCGCGCGCGATCGCTCGCGATCGCCTTCGCCGACGGGATCGTCTGGCCGCGGGAGCGCTGGCGCGGTGTCGCCATCGTAATGGCCGGCATCGTTATCAAGCTGATCGCGACCTCGCATCTTTTCTGGGCGGGTCTCGCCTTCGGCGTCGTGCTGGAGCCGCTCGTCTATCTCGCCTTGCTGGCGATCCTCGGCTTCATCGTCATTCTCGCGCATATGGCCAGGGTGCCCGCCGGCTTCGTCGTCGGCGCCGTGTTCTCGCTCGGCCTCTTCGGGGTCGGGGACGCCGCCGCTCTGGCCATGGTCACCGTCGTCATGGCGGCCAACATGCTGGCCGTTGCCGTCTTTGGCGGCTGGGGGCTCTGGATTCACGGCGTCGGTCTCGGCGATCTCGGCCGGCGGAAGGTCGCAGCCGATGCCGGCCCGTGAACCCTCTCGCCGCTTCGTGCGCATCGCCACCGCCGGCGCCTTCTTCCAGGGCGGCGCCGCGGCGGTCGATACCGGCACGATCATGGCAAGCCTCGTCCACGGCCTCACCGGCAGCTCCGTCGCGGTCGGCGCGGCCGCCGCGATCGCCCGCTACGGCTGGCTGTTCCCGCAGTTGTTCGTCGCCTGGTTCGCTCAGGCCCGGCGGCGGCGCATGCCGTTCTACGCCCTGGGGGCGTTCGGCCGGGTCGCCTGCCTGATCGGCGTTGCCGGGATCGTCGTTATGGCCGGTCCCAACCCGGCGTCCATCTTGATCGTCGTCTTCTTCGTACTCTGGACGCTCTACGCCTTCGTCGGCGGTATCCTCGCGGTCCCCTACAACGACATCGTCGCCCGTTCGATTCCCTCCGCCCGGCGCAGCCGTCTCCTGGCGCTGCGGTTCTTCGCGGGCGGACTGCTGGCGCTCGGCGTCGCCGCCGTCGCCGGCCGGGCGATCGACGCGCTGGCGTTTCCCGCCGGGCATGCGGTGGTTCTGCTGACCGGGGCCGGACTGCTGCTGGTCTCGGCGATCTCCTTCGTCTCCGCCGGCGAGCCGTTGGCGCCTGAGCCGAAGCAAACGACCGGCTTCGGGCCCTTCCTCCGGGAGGGGTTGGACGTGTTCCGGCAGGATCGGCGCTTTCGCCTGTTCGTGGGCGTGCGCTGGCTCGACGGCACCGTCATGATGGCGCTGCCCTTCTACGTGGTGGCAGCGACGCAGGCCGGGGTCACCGCGGCGGAGGTCGCGACGCTGCTCGGCGCGCAGACGGCGGGCGCGCTCCTGTCCAACCCGCTCTGGGGCTGGTGGGGCGACCGGCTCGGCAAGCGGCGGCTGCTCGGCGTCACGGCGGTGCTCGCGATCGCCGCCCCCCTGCTCACGGTCCTCTGGATGAGCGTGGTGCCGCCGGGCGGAATCCCCGCCCTTCCCGCCTTCGCGGCGATCTTCCTGGTCCTCGGCGCGGTAAACAACGGCGGTAACATCGCCCATCTGGGATATCTCTGGGAGATCTCGCCGGACGACCGGCGGCCGGCCTACAGCGGCTACTTCAACGCGCTGGTGGCGCCGGCGGCGCTGTCGCCGCTCGCCGGTGCGGCGGTGGTCGAGGCAATCGGGCTGTCTGCGGTCTTCGTGGCGGGTGTCATGGCCGCCGTCGGCCAGGTCATCGCCGTCCATCGCCTTCGACATGTCGAAGAGGGCATGGTGGGCCGATGTTCCTGACCCTGAAACGCACGCTCCGGCGCGGCATCGCCCGGTCTTGGTGGCTGTCCAGGCTCTGGTATCGCCGCTTCGGCCTCCGGGTAGAGGGACGGCCGGCGGATGAGGTGTGGCACTTCGCCTTCGGCGCCAACATGCACGACAGCGCGTTCCGCGTGCGCCGCCGCATGCGCCCCCTCGAATGGCGTCCCGGACGGATCAGGGACTACCGCCTGCGCTTCAATCTCGAGGGGCGCCCGAAGGGCAAGGCCGCGCCGGCGAACGTCGAGCCCTCACCAGGCGCCGAGGTCTGGGGCGTGCTCTACAAGATCACCCGCCGCGACCTGATCTGGCTCGACAGCACCGAAGGAGTTCCCGGCCCGCGCTACCGCCAGATCCGGATCGAGGCGGAGGACAGGGAAGGGAACCATATGCCCTGTGTCACCTATATCGCAGAGGGCAAGGAGACGGATGGCAACCCGTCGCTGCGCTACATCACGCTGCTCCGCGAGGGGGCCCGTGCCCATGACCTGCCAGAGCACTGGGTACGGTTCCTCGACAATGTGGAGCACGCTGAGTGACCAAAAAACAAAGGCCCCGCAAGCGGTTAAGCTTGCGGGGCCTCCATTAGATGTGGATTTCGAGCGAGTTATAACAAAAGTGGTTGCGGGGGCGTGCAACCAACGATACTTGCGATTGGTCGAGCGTCAAATCCCGAAGCTTGCCGCTTAGCATAACCTGTTCTGCCGGCTTTGAAAACCGCTTTGGCGGCCCGCTGACTTGCTTACGGATACGAGTCGGAACTGACCAGGTAGCCTCCAACCTTCAGCCCCGCGCCCGCCCAACCAACCTGTAGCTGGTGCTGCGGCCACCAGCATCCTCCTTCTCAAGCACACCCCGGTCAACCAGGTCCGTGATGTCGCGGAGCGCAGTGTCGGAGGAAACCTTGGTCAGCTTTGCCCATTTCGAGGATGTCAGCTTTCCCTCAAATCCATCGAGCAGCCGGTTGATCACGGCGCGCTGACGCTCGCTGAAGATCTCGCCTGCCATGGCCTCCCAGAAGCGTGCCTTGTGCAGAACGTGGCCCAGAACCTCTTCAGTGCCGTCGAAAGCCCGGTCCAGGCATCCGAGGAACCAGTCGAGCCAGCCGGTGATGTCTAACCCGCCCTTCTGCGTTCTTTCCAGCATGGCGTAGTATTCTCCTCGCTCACGCCGGATCCGGGCCGACATGCTGTAGAAGCGCTGCGCACTCCCCTCGGATCGGGCCAGAGCCATATCGGCGATGGCGCGGGCGATACGCCCATTCCCGTCCTCGAACGGATGGATCGTCACGAACCAGAGATGGGCGATGGCCGCGCGGATGACCGGATCCGTGGCATCGCGCGTCTCGAACCAGTCCAGGAACGCCGCCATCTCGTCCGGCAGGCGTTCTGCCTTCGGCGCTTCGAAATGCACGCGCTCACGCCCGTAGGGGCCGGAGACGACTTGCATCGGTCCGGTCTCCGGGGGGCGCCATGCGCCGACGGCGATCCGGGCCATGCCGCTGCGCCCGGTCGGGAACAGTGCGGCATGCCAGGCGAAGAGCCGTTCCGCGGTGAGGGGGGACGCATAGTTCTGCGTCGCATCCAGCATCATCTCGACCACACCCTCGACGTCACGATCGACCGGGGCAAGCGCACCGATCTCCATCCCGAGGCGCCGGGCAATGGAGGAGCGCACTTGTGTGAACCGGCATGCAAAATTGACCCCGTAGCGGGGTGATCGGCGTCCAAAAATGACCCCCTTACACTGATGTGGATGATGCCCCCGAGGTCATCGGGGAGCACAGTGTGGGATGTTGGTCGTGGAGACGATAGCGAAGATCCGGCGGGCGTATTTTCAGGACAAGAAGTCGATCAAGCAGATCTGCCGGGAGCTGCGAGTATCGCGGAACACGGTGCGCAAGGTGATCCGGTCCGGTGCGACGGAGCTCACCTATGAGCGAACCATTCAGCCGTTGCCGAAGATCGGGCCTTGGCAAGACATGCTCGACGAGATGCTGGCGGTGAACGCGCGGAAGCCCAAGCGCGAGCGACTGACTCGCATCCGCATTTTTGAGGAACTCCGGGCTCAAGGATATGACGGTGGCTATGATGCGGTCCGGCGATACGCGGCCTCCTGGTCGAAGGAGGAAGCGGTGGCATCTGCGGCCGCCCATGTCCCGCTAACCTTCGATCCAGGCGAGGCCTACCAGTTCGACTGGAGCCACGAGATCGTGGTGATCGACGGCGCGACGACCACGGTGAAGGTGGCACATGTCCGCCTGTGTCACAGCCGGATGCTGTTCGTGCGTGCCTATCCCCGCGAGACGCAGGAGATGGTCTTCGACGCCCATGACAAGGCCTTCGCCTTCTTCGGGGGCACCTGCACGCGGGGCATCTACGACAACATGAAGACCGCGGTCGACACGATCTTCGTCGGCCGCGACCGAGCCTACAACCGCCGGTTCCAGCAGATGTGCAGCCATTACCTCGTCGATCCCGTCGCTTGCACCCCGGCATCCGGCTGGGAGAAGGGACAGGTCGAGAACCAGGTCGGCGTTGTCCGACGGCGGTTCCCCGACCGGGCCAGTAGGAGACCGAGCATCAGGCCCGCCGGTCCCGCACCGACCACGATGCAGTTCTGGCTCCTTTTCACATGGGAATAGTATCTCAACTTCGCAGGTCCTTGGGATGAGGCTAGTGAATCGATCCTCGGCCTCTGCTTGAAGCTTTCACCTCAGCATCGCCATCGCGGTCGCTGTCATTAGAGGGCAAAATATCGAGCGGGATCAGATCCCCGTCATTCTCGCTTTCAGCAACGAGCTGGATCACCTTTTCGAGTGTTTCCAGTTGAGCGATCTTTTCCTCGACCGCAGCGAGTTGCTCCTTTGCGATGCGGAGCGCCTCGGCCGGGCTTGAGAACGAGGCGTCGGCAAGTCGAAACAGGTCCTTGATCGCCTCGATGCTGAACCCGAGATCGCGGGCGCGGCGAATGAAGAGAAGGCGATGGACCGCCCCGTGGTCGTAGCGTCTTTGGTTTCCCTTGCTCCGCGAGCGCTCGCGCAGCAACCCGATCTGCTCGTAGTAGCGGATCGTCGGAATTTTGACGCCGGTGAGCTGAGAGAGTTCGCCGATGCCGATATCCATGTTTGAAGTTCCTTCCGGATAGCCGCGTGTTGATGATTTGCTGCGTGTTCTATCGCTGAGGCCCTCAAGGCCCGACCGCGCCGGGGTGCGGCGACGGCCCATGGGCCGCCCCGGCGCGGAATCGTGTGTCGACCTGCTCAGGCATGGGCTTTGGTCGCCTGTTGGGGCGACGGGTCCCGCCTGATCGCAAGCCGGCGCACAACCACATAGAAGATCGGCGTCAGAAGCAGGCCGAACAGCGTCACGCCGAGCATGCCGGCAAAGACGGCGATGCCCATGGCGTGCCGCATTTCGGCGCCCGCTCCGGTGGCGATGACGAGCGGAACCACGCCGGCAATGAAGGCGAGCGACGTCATCAGGATCGGCCGCAGACGCAGGCGAGCCGCTTCGAGGACGGCAGCCAACGGATCGACCCCTTCGTCCTCCTTCGCTCGGGCGAACTCAACGATCAGGATTGCGTTCTTCGCGGCAAGACCGACCAGAACGACAAATCCGATCTGCGTGAAGATGTTGTTGTCGCCGCCGGTGAACCACACCCCGGCGATCGCCGAGAGGAGCGCCATTGGAGCGATCAGCAGCACCGCGAAAGGAAGCGACCAACTGTTGTACTGCGCCGCGAGGATCAGGAACGCGAGCAGGACGGACAGCGGGAAGACAAACATGGCGGTGTTGCCGGCCTGCTTCTCCTGATAGGCGAGATCGGTCCATTCAAAGGCCATGCCGGGCGGCAGGGTCTCCGATGCGATGCGCTCCATCGCTGCCGTCGCCTGCCCGAACGAATATCCGGGCGCGGGACTTCCGCTGATATCGGCAGACGGAAAGCCGTTGTAGTGCATAACCCGATCGGGGCCAGAGCTGTGCTTGATGGTGAGCAAGGCCGAGAGGGGGATCATGTCGCCGGCTGAATTGCGCACCTTAAGGCGGCCGATGTCCTCGGGCTGCATGCGGAACGGTGCGTCCGCCTGCACCATCACCCGGTAGGTGCGACCGAAGCGATTGAAGTCGTTCGCATAGAGCGAGCCGAGATTGACCTGCAATGTCTCGAAGATCGTGTTGAGCGGAACGCCTTGCGACTTCGCTTTCACCCTGTCGATATCGACCTGCACCTGCGGCGCGTTCACCTGGAAGCTCGCCAGCATTCCCGCCAGTTCGGGCGTTTGCATCGCCCGACCCATGATCGCACCCTGAGCCTGGGCGAGTGCCTCGAAGCCCAGGCCCGCTCGGTCCTCGATCTGGATCTTGAAGCCGCCGGTGGAACCGAGACCCGGAACGGGCGGCGGCGGGAACATACCGGCGAAGCCATCGGGGATCTGGCTGAACTTGCCCATCAGCTTGCCGGCGATGGCAAAGGCGGAAAGCGACGGGTCCTTTCGTTCGTCAAACGGCTTCAGCATCGTGAACATGACCGCTGCGTTGGGGATATTGACCATCCCGTTGACCGAGAGCCCCGGGAAAGCAACGACACTCTCAACGCCCGGCTCGGCCAGTGCGATCTCCGACATTTTCTTGACGACGGCCTCGGTCCGGTCGAGCGAAGCGCCGGTCGGGAGCTGGGCGATGCCGACGAGATAGTATTTGTCCTGGGCCGGCACGAAGCCGTTGGGCACCGTCTGGAAGCCGACCCACGTCATGCCGACCAGGCCGGCATAGACCAGCAGGACGAGAACGCTGAGCCTCGCGGCACGGCGCACCGACCAGACATAGGCGTTCGAGGCGCCGTCGAAGAAGCGATTGAACAGCCGGAAGAACCAGCCAAACAGAAAGTCGATCACGCGTGTAGGAAGGTCCCGCTTCACGTCACCGTGGTGCGGCTTCAGCAGCACGCCAGCAAGCGCGGGAGAGAGCGTAAGAGAGTTGATCGCCGACAGGATGGTCGAGATCGCAATCGTCAGCGCAAACTGGCGGTAGAACTCGCCCTGCAAGCCAGACAGGAACGCGGATGGAATGAAGACGGCCGACAGGACGGAGGTGATGGCGACGATCGGTCCTGTCACCTCATCCATGGCTTTGCGCGCCGCCTCTTTCGGCGTTTCTCCAAGCGCGATGTGGCGCTCGACGTTCTCGACCACGACGATCGCGTCGTCGACCACGATTCCGATCGAGAGAACGAGGCCGAAGAGGGACAAGGTGTTCAGCGAGAAGCCGAACATATACATGAGCGCAAACGTGCCGACCAAGGAGACGGGAACGGCGACGAGGGGGATGATCGACGCCCGCCAGGTCTGGAGAAACAGCACGACGACGATGACCACCAGCACGACGGCTTCTAGCAGCGTCATGACCACGGCCTCGAGAGACGCCTTCACGAACACCGTGGGATCGTAGGCGATCCGATATTCGATGCCTTCCGGAAAGCCCTTTTGAAACTCGGCCATGGTGGTGCGGACGGCGCTCGACACGTCGAGCGCATTTGCGCCAGGACTTTGGATGATTTGCATCGCGAGTGCCGGCTTGCCGTCCAGCAGGCTGCGAAGGGCGTAGGAATCTGCGCCAAGTTCGATACGGGCGACGTCGCGCAAACGGGTAACCTGGCCGTCCGTACCAGCCTTTATGACGATCTCGCCGAACTGCTCCTCACTAGAAAGCCTCCCAAGCGTGTTGACGGTGACCTGAAAGGCAGCCGAGGCTTCCGGTTGCTGACCGACCGAGCCGGCTGCTACCTGCACGTTCTGTTCCTGAATCGCCGCGACGATGTCGCTGGCAGTCAACCCCCTCGCGGCCACCTTGGCAGGGTCGAGCCAGATCCGCATTGAATACTCGCCAGCGCCCCCGAGGATGACGTCGCCCACGCCCGGCAAGCGGGCCAGTTGGTCGCGCACCTGAAGGATCGCGAAGTTCGACAGATAGAGCGGATCATAGCGGTCATCAGGTGAGACGAGATGGACAACCATAAGGATGTCGGGGGAGGTTTTCTGCGTCACGACACCGATGCGTTGCACTTCCAGCGGAAGCCTGGGCAAGGCGCGAGAAACCCGATTCTGCACCTGAATCTGCGCCATGTCGGGGTCAGTGCCCTGTTTGAACGCAATTGTCAGGGTCATGCGTCCGTCGGTCGCTGCCTGCGAACTCATGTAGAGCATGTTTTCGACGCCGTTGATCGCCTGCTCCAGCGGAGCGGCGACTGTTTCGGCAATCACTTCGGGATTGGCGCCCGGATAGCTCGCAGTGACCTGGACTGTCGGCGGCGTCACCTGCGGGTACTCACTGAGCGGGAGCTTCAGCAGCGTCAGGCCGCCGGCGATCAGCATCAAGACGGAGAGAACGACCGCGAAGATCGGGCGGTCGACAAAGAAGCGCGGAATGTTCATCGACGCGCCTCCTGCGCTTGCCCGGAGGCCCGCTCGCCGTCAGCAGCCTGCCCTGGAAGCATTGAGACCATCTGCGGGACAACCTGCATACCGGGGCGCACAAGGCCCTTTATGATGATCTTGTCAGTCGGAGTGAGACCTTTGGAGACGACGCGCAGTCCGTCGACCATAGGTCCGATTTCGACGGGGCGGTATTCCGCCTTGTTCTCGGGGCCAAGCGCCAGGACGTAGCGCCGTCCCTGATCGATGCCGATCGCCTGATCGTCGATAAGAACGGTTTGAGCCGGTTGCGCGGTAACGAGTTTGACCCGTGCGAAGAGGCCGGGAGTCAGCCTGCCGTCGGAATTCCTGACGATGGCCCGGGCGCGGATCGTGCCCGTACTCCGGTCGACACGATTGCCAAGGAAGTCGAGTTGGCCGGTATGCGGAAAGCCTGTATCGGTCATCAGACCGAGCTGGACAACAAGCTTTTCCGCGACCTTGCCCGTTTCGGGCGCGCGCGCATTACCGACGAAGCCGAGATAGGTGGCCTCGTCAATATCGAAATAAACATAGAGTGGATCGACCGAGACGATCGTGGTGAGCAACGTAGCCGCACCGGCATTGCCGCCTGCAACAAGATTGCCTTCCGTGACAAGAACCCGGTCAACGCGTCCGGCAATTGGGGCAGTGACCCTTGTGTAGGAAAGGTCGAGCTCGGCAGCCGCGACAGCCGCCTTGGCAATCTCTACCTGGGCTTGGCGCTGACCGAGCAGCGCTTGCGCGTCATCGAGTGTTTTGCGTGATACCGTACCATTGGGAGACAGCGATTCTGTACGCCTGAAGTCGGTCTCGGCTTGTTCAAGCAGGACATTGGCCTGCTGCAACTGAGCCTTTGCTGCATTCAATGCAACCTCGAAAGGTCTGGGATCTATCTGGAAGAGAAGGTCTCCAGGTTGCACCATACCGCCTTCGGGGACACTCACGGTATCGATTGCACCGCCAACACGCGAACGCAGTTCGATGGTCTTCATCGCTTCGAGATGGCCAGTGAATTCCGTAGAAGCCGCAACTTGGCGAATGATGACTTCAGCCACGGGAACTTGCGGGACGGGCATCTGCGCCGGCTGTGCCTCAGCTTCCGATGCCGATGTCGAAGAGACCAGCGACATCAGGCCCGGTCGTGTCCGTCAAGGTGGTGTAAATTCCCGGATGGCCTGAGGTCATGATCAGGCGGCTTTCGTGGTAATGCTGAGAATGGGGTCGATCTCCTCCTTGTCGATCTGGGCGAAGGCCTCGACCATCATGTAGCGGCTTGATGTCTGCCAGTCGTCGTTGGCTTCGAACAGGACGGCACCGATCAGACGTGTGATGGAGGCTTCGTTCGGAAAGATCCCGACGACGTCGGCGCGACGCTTCACCTCTTTGTTCAACCGCTCGATGGGGTTGGTCGAGTGCAGCTTGGTGCGGTGCTGGCGGGGGAAGGACATGTAGGCCAGAACATCGTGCTCGCTGGCATCCATGAGGTCTGCGAGCTTTGGCCAGCGGGGGCGCAGCTGTTCTGAGACCTTGTGCCAGATCTCACCAGCATGGGTGCGGTCAGGCTGGTCGAAAGCCTGGCGGATCGCCGCGGCGACCACAGTGTGCTGGCCCTTCGACACGTGGGCGAGTGCATTCCGCATCCAATGAACGCGGCAGCGTTGCCAAGTCGCCTCGAAGACGCGAGCGATGGCAGCCCTGAGCCCCGTGTGCGCGTCGCTGATGACCAGGCGCACGCCGTCCAGTCCCCGAGCTTTCAAGGAACGCAGGAACTCGGTCCAGAATGTCTCGGCCTCCGACGGCCCGATGCCCAGGCCGATGATTTCCCTGCGCCCCTCCGTGTTGGCTGCCACGGCGATTATGGCCGCGACTGGCACGATACGCCCGCCCTGGCGGACCTTGAGGTAGGTCGCGTCGAGCCAGACGTAGGGCCATTCGCCGGTCAACGGGCGGTTCAGGAACTCGCCGACCCGCTCATCGATGTCCTTGCACAGCTTCGACACCGTGCTCTTGGAGATGCCGGACAGGCCCATCGCCTGCACCAGCTCGTCGACGCGACGGGTGGAGACGCCGCCGATCCACGCTTCCTGGATTACGGCCACCAACGCCTGTTCAGAGGTCTTCCGAGCCTCGAGGAAGCCCGGGAAGTAGCTGCCCTGCCTCAGCTTCGGTACCCGCAGGTTCAGCGTGCCCAGACGGGTATCGAGCGCGCGCTCACGATACCCGTTCCGCCATGTCGTTCGTTCGCCGCTGCGCTCGTGGCGCCCAGCACCGATCAAGCTGTCGACATCGGCCTCCATGATCAGTTGCAGCACCGCCTCGGCGATAGTGCGAAGGAAATCGCCCTGGTCATGCTTGGCCATAAGCTCGGACAGGTCCATGTTCGTCTTGGTCATCGGGGTCTCCGTGTGATCCGTGGTTGAAGTCGCCAAACTCCACCTCGATCATACACCTCGGTGACCACCCGGGATTACACCTTCGACGGCGCTGAAATTACACCACGTGCGTGGACGCTACCTCAGGCCCTTTGTATACGGGCCAATGTCCTCTCGATATATGATTGCAAGAGTACCGACCGCGATAGCAGCACCGACCAATCGCAGAGCGGCGGCTTTTTTACTCATTCTCGTTCACCTTCATAGGGCGCGCGTACCCAGCGACCAGGGCGCGGCGAGTGCATTTTCGACGAAGGTGCGGTTTCCAACGATAGGAAGGTCAAGACCTTTGGAAAACGATTTCCGTATAGGCCCTTGACGCGATCATCAGTTCATGCCGCGGACTGCCGCATTCCGTACTTCGCCGACATCTTCGAGCCGGCGCCGTTCCCAAATTTAGATCGGTGAACCAGCAGGCCCGGTTGGCCGACGCCGCCAGTCTTGATGACTGGCGACGTCTTTAGTGCAGGGAATTAGTGACTTTCGGCCGCGATAAGCTGGCGTGAAGGCATTCCTTCGTCACGGCCGCTATCCTCTGGGGATTTGGCACCCTTGAACCGCAGGAGCCGCAGAGCGTTCAGTGTGACAATGGCGGTCGCGCCCGTATCTGCGAGTACCGCGATCCAGAGGCCAGTAAGCCCAAGGACGCTGGTGACGAGAAACACTCCCTTCAGCGCAAGAGCGAAGATCACGTTCTGGTGGATGTTGGCCATGGTGGCGCGCGAAAGCGCGACGAGATGGGCAACGTCCGTGACACGGCTCTTGAGCAGGGCGGCGTCCGCGGTCTCGATCGCCACATCGGTTCCGCCGCCCATGGCGATCCCGACGTCCGCCGTCGCCAGCGCCGGAGCATCGTTGATGCCGTCGCCGACCATGGCCACCTTGGTCTTCCGCTTCATCTCGTTGACGAGATCGAGCTTGTCCTGCGGAAGCAGCTCGGCGCTCCACTCGATACCGAGACCCTTGGCGATCGCCTGGGCGGTGCGCTGGTTGTCTCCGGTCAGCATGACGGAGCGAACGCCCATCGCCTTGAGCTGGGCAACGCCCTCGCGCGCGTCACGGCGCGGTTCGTCGCGCAGGGCTATGAGACCGAGGACTTCCCTTGCCTGCTCGTCGAAAAGAACGGCAACCGTATTGCCGAGATCCTCGAGCTTCTCGATGGCGCTGCGTTCCAGCGCGCCGAGCGTTGCCGCCTTGGCGGCATGGGTCGGGGAACTGACTGCGAGGCGACGCCCGGCTACAGTCGCATGCACGGCCTTGCCGGCGGTCGCCGATGCGTCCCGAGCGAGCGGAACGGCGATACCGTCGGTTTCGGCGCGTCCGATGATTGCTTTGGCAAGCGGATGGCTTGAACCTGTTTCAACCGCCGCTGCCAGAGCAATGACATCGCTTTCTTCATTGTTTCCGAGCGCGAGAACCTCGGTGACACGCGGCTTGCCTTCGGTCAGCGTTCCCGTCTTGTCGAAAGCAATGGCGCGAACCTTGCCAATCGTTTCGAGCGCATTGCCGCCCTTGATCAGCAGACCGCGGCGCGTACCCACGGCGAGGCCCGAGGCGATCGCTGCAGGCGTCGAAAGAACGAGCGCGCAGGGGCATGCGATGAGTAGAAGGGCGAGACCACGGTAGATCCACGTGTCCCAATCGCCGTTCATCGCCAGCGGCGGGACGGGGATGATCAGCGCGGCGATCAGCATCACCGCCGGAGTATAATACCGGCTGAAGTTCTCGATGAACCGAGCGGTCGGGGCCTTGGCCGACTGCGCCTGCTCAACTAGCTGGATGATGCGCGAGATGGTATTGTCAGAGGCAGTCTTCTCGACACTGACCTGGAGGACACCATCAACATTGATCGAACCGGCGAACACACTTTCGCCAGTGGTCTTCGAGCGCGGCACCGACTCGCCGGTAATGGGCGACTCGTCCAGACTGGAGGTTCCCTGTAGGATCTGTCCGTCGGCCGGCACGCGGTCGCCCGGCCGCACGAGAACGAGATCATTCACTCGCAACGCCGATGCCGGCACGGTGCGCTGGCCGCCATTCGAGTCGAGGAGAACAGCCGTTTTTGGCACCAGCGACGCGAGAGCCTTTATGCCGGCACGCGCTCTCCCGGCCGCGACGCTTTCGAGCAGCTCGCCGACAGCAAACAGGAACACGACCGCCGCCGCCTCCTCAGCCTCGCCGATCACGAGGGCGCCGATCGAGGCGACGACCATCAGCGTTTCGATGGAGAAGGGAGAACCCGAGGTCGCGAGCGCGAACGCCTTGCGAGCAAAGGGAATGACACCGGCAATGACGGCAGCAGCGAAAATCCATTCCGCATAAAGCGGGATGAACTGGGCAACGACGTAGGCCGAGCCCATCAGCAGGCCGAGGCCGATGACGTGCTTGCCCTTGCGGGTCTGCCACCAGCGCTGATTGCGCATCGCTGGCGCGGGTTCGACGTCGATGGCCGCATCGGACGAAGCCGAAAGCTCGCGTGTGTTGGACACCCCGAAGCCGAGGCTCTTGATCGTCTTTTCGATGTCCGCGACCTTGGTGAGCGCGCCGGCGCCGAGCGTCAGTTCGAGCGTTTCGGTCGTGAAGTTTACGCGCACGTCGGAAACGTCTGGCATCCGCGCCAGCGCGACCTCGATCTTGCCGACGCAGCTTGCGCAATCCATCCCCTCGACGCGCATCGAGACATTGGGCGGAGAGACCGGTGCGGCGCGCGGAGTTGGCGCATGGCCCGCATGATCATGTCCAGAGCAGCCACCGTGGCCGTGATCATGATCGTGGTGAGCGTGGTCGTGATCGCCACCGCAAGCACCGTGATCGCCGGCGCAGCCGTTGTGATCATGACCGGCATGGGCGTCGGAGCGCTGCACAGGCGCGGCGGGAATCGCAGAAGCCGGCAGTTCCGTCACGTCGAACCCGAGCGAGCGAATCTTTTTGGCGATATCCTTCGAGGTCGTTTTGCTCGTCGCATCGCGGGATAGCAAGAGTGTCTCGGTAGCGAAGTTGACGGCTACCTCGGAGATACCTCCCAGACGGCCCAAGGCCGTCTCGATCTTGCCGACGCAGCTTGCGCAATCCATGCCGTCGACGCGAAAGCCGAGCCGCTCATCAGCGCCCGGCGTTGAAAGTCCAGTTGTCATTCCGATCTCCTTTCCGGCCGCCGCAGCGGGCGCGCGTGCTCAGACGCCATGCGCGGCTTCGGAAGGAGTAAATAACACACTTGAACAGCTATTCAAGTGTTCATTTGAAAATAGTGCTGTTTTCCCGGCAGATCAGTCGTCCGCATGGTCCTCCGAAATATGCGTCGCCATGTCCTGAAGAACATGGCTGACGTGATGATCGGCGATCTCGTAGAAGATCTGCTTGCCCTGGCGATCGCCCTTGACGAGACGCGCCCCGCGCAGCAGGCGCAGATGGTGGCTGACGAGGGTCACGGACAGGTCGAGCCGCTCGGCGATGTCGCCCACCGAGATCGGCGCCGGGACGCAACTCAACAGGATTTTCAACCGTGAGGGATCGCCAAGCAGCCGAAACGTTTCCGCCAGGATCGTGACCTCGTTCTGTGAGAGCGAAGGAAGCAGGAGATGGCCTTCAGCCTCCGCATGTGCGGAGATCGCACGTTCGTCCGGCTTTTTGATGTTTGTCTTCTTGAGAGCAGTCATCTGCTAGATTTACCTGAGTTTTGGGACGGAACCTGCCGGCATTTGACCGCCAAGAGCTGTCCGCGTTGTTTGGTCCCGCCCAATCTACCGGATGGGCGCGCAATTACAATGCGAAACACGGTCGCTGTCGATCGGCGGGACAGTTGGCGCTGCCCTTCTCTGCCCCTGCGTCACATCTCGAATTTTCCTTTTCCGCGCAAGAACAGTCTTGACCTTACAAGCGCTGGAAGCCGCACGCTGACGACAATCCTGCCAAATCCGCCCGCCGTTACGCGGCTAGGCAGCGGGGCAACCATGTCGAATTCAGAGAAAGGCAAGACCGATGACGGAGAGCAGCACCCCCCAGATTCTCATCTACACCACACCGACCTGTCCGGACTGCCACACGCTCAAACGCTGGCTCGACCAACAGGGCCTCGCCTACGAGGAACGCGACCTCACCGACCCGAAGATCGCCGAGGAGGCAAAGGCCCGGACCGGCGTCCGGGTCGCTCCGATCACCATCATCGGATCGGACGTCTTCTACGGGACCTTCCCGAGCCAGAAGCCGGGCCTCGTCAAGGCGCTCGGGCTCGCCGGGAGCCTGTGAGGAGACGCAGATGACGAGCAAGTTTGTTGACATCCGGCAGGCGCGGACCAGCCTTGAGGTCCATGAGGGCCAAACAATTCTCGACGCCGCGCTCGCCGCCGGCATCCCCTATCCTCACGGTTGCCGGTCCGGCCGCTGCGGCTCCTGCAAGTCCCGCCTGATCGAGGGTAAGGTGGAGCTGCTCCAGCATTCTCGCTTCGCCCTCAGCGAGGAAGAGAAGGCCGATTGCCTGATCCTGGCATGCCGTGCGGTGCCGAAGACCGATGCGGCAGTCGCCTGGCTGGGCAGCGATGACGATGATGCCGTTACGGCTCCTCGACGGCTGGATGCCATCGTGATCGGCCTCGATGACCTCACTCACGACATCAAGCTGGTTCGGATCGCGCCTGCCGACGGCTCTCCCCTGCTCTTCACGGCCGGTCAGTATGCCCAGGTCGGATTCGATGGTGTGCCTGCGCGCAGCTACTCCATGGCCAATCGTCACGGCGACGACAGCCTCGAATTCCACATTCGCAAGGTTCCGGGGGGCATCACGTCACAGCACGTCCATGACGCGCTGAAAGCCGGCGACAAGGTGACGCTCGAATTTCCGCTAGACTCCTCCTACCTCCGTCAGCATCATTCCGGCCCGATCCTGTGCATCGCTGGCGGTTCCGGTCTGGCGCCGATCAAGTCGATCGTGGAAACGGCCCTTGCTCACGGCATGAAGCAGCCGATCCATGTCTACTTTGGCGCACGCGGCGCGCGCGACCTCTATCTCGTCGAGCATTTCGAGGCACTGGCGGACCGTCATAATAACCTCAGCTTTACGGCTGTCCTGTCGGATATGCAGGCAGCACTCCATCGGCACGGCTTCGTGACCGATGCGGTGGTCGAGGATCTCGCCGACTTCGACGGGTGGAAAGCCTATGTTGCAGGTCCGCCCCCGATGGTCGATGCGGCGATGGACGTGGTTTTCGCGCGGGGCCTGCGTCCCGAAGACATGCACGCCGATGTCTTCTTCACGCCGGAAGAGCAAGTGGCGGCAGCGACGGTAGAGTGATCTGCCGCGGTCCGAGTCCGCCAGTGACAAAAGCCAGCCGCGAACGACTTCGCTGCTGGCTTTTCATGTGCCGTTTCAAACTGGACAGCCCGGCCCGGTATGGGCGATCTCGCAGAATGCCCCCAAATTTGTGGATCTGCGAGGCGTTGCCGCGGGTGCGATTCTTATTGCCCGCGTGCGGTGAGCCATTCCCGCATCATGGCGATCTCGCCTTCTTGGGCCGAGATCACGTCCTCGGCCAGCTTACGAACCTCAGGATCGGTACCGTATTGCAGAACGACCCGCGCCATGTCGATCGCGCCCTGGTGGTGCGGGATCATTCCGCGCATGAAGTCGATGTCGGCATCGCCGGTGAACTCGACCATCATGTCCTTGTGCATGCGATCATTGGCTTCGATATAAGCCTGCGTGGATGGGTTGTCGGAGGCCGGCATCGAATGCCCCGGCATTTCGTGGCCTTGCATGGTGGTATCCGTGTTCAGTTGGCTTTGTGCGATGGCGAGGCCGGCGCTGATGGCGAGTGCGCCGCCAATGAAAATCGGGGTCAGCTTGTGCATGATCTTGCTCCTGTTCAATTCACGGTCGCCGGATACCCAGCCTCTTCGAGAACCTGCTGAAGGACAGCGGGGGTTGCGGTCGTCTCGACCTTGACTGTCCGCTGGGCTGGGTTGGTGTCGATCTTGGCGGTCGGATCGACCGACTGGATCGCCTTGGTGACGGACTTGGCGCAACCGCCGCAGGTCATGCCTTCGATCTTGAGTTCCATGAGCTTTCTCCTTTGGGTTCGGTTCTCATGGTCCTTAAGTTGGGGTTTCCAAAGATGGTAAGGTCAAGAGGAATCGAAAAGTAATTTTTACCCTTGACCTTCCCATCGTTGGAAGGAGCATATCAGTGTCCGAACTCGAATTCTGACTTAGAAAGGAGGCGGCAATGGATGCCCCTGTTCGAGCTGCGGACAAGATGAATGCAGCAATTTCCCTGCCTATAGAGGGCATGACCTGCGCATCCTGCGTCGGCCGTGTCGAGCGCGCCCTGAGGGCCGTCCCCGGCGTCGCCAACGCGGTCGTCAATCTGGCGACCGAGAAGGCAAGCATCACGACGAACGACACGGTTGATCGCATAGCGCTCGTCAAGGCTGTCGAGAAAGCTGGCTATGAAGTGCCGGCCAGCTTCAGTGCGCCGAAATCTGCTCTCCTTGAGGTGCCGATCGAAGGCATGACCTGCGCTTCTTGCGTGGGGCGGGTGGAAAAGGCCCTCAAGGCCATCCCCGGCGTTGCCAATGCCGTGGTCAACCTAGCTACCGAGAAAGCCAGCATCACGACGAACGGCCCGGTGGGCCGAGCGGTCGTCGTGAAGGCCGTGGAAGACGCAGGCTACGCGGTTTCGGCAAGTTTCACTGCGCCGGCGGCGGCTTCGCTTGAGGTCGCGATCGAGGGCATGACCTGCGCCTCCTGCGTCGGGCGTGTCGAAAAAGCCCTCAAGGCCGTGCCGGGTGTCACCAACGCCGTCGTCAACCTCGCAACCGAGAAGGCCACGATCCAGGGAACCGCCGCCGCGGCGGCCGTCATCGCGGCAATCGAGAACGCGGGCTACGACGCCAAGGTGATCGCAGCGGCAACCGGGTCGAGCCAGGCCGAGGTCGATGATCGCGCCGAGAAGAAGGAAGCCGAACGCCGGGAGCTTACCCGCGATTTTACCATCGCGGCGGTGCTGACCGCGCCGGTCTTCATCCTGGAGATGGGGTCGCACCTCATTCCGGGCGCGCACGACATGATCGCCGCGACCATCGGCATGCAGAACAGTTGGTATCTTCAGTTCGTGCTGACGACGCTGGTACTGTTCGTGCCCGGCATCCGCTTCTATGACAAGGGCCTTCCCGCGATCTGGCGGCTGGCTCCCGACATGAACTCGCTGGTCGCCGTCGGCTCACTCGCTGCCTACCTCTATTCGCTGGTGGCGACCTTCGCGCCGGGCTTCCTGCCTGCCGGGACGGTGAACGTCTATTATGAAGCCGCAGCGGTCATCGTCACGCTGATCCTGCTCGGCCGGCTGTTGGAGGCCCGCGCCAAGGGCCGCACTTCGGAAGCGATCAAGCGTCTGGTCGGCCTTCAGGCCAAAACGGCGCGCGTGCGCCGTGACGGCAATACGGTGGATCTGCCGATCGACTCGGTGCTGTCCGGCGACGTCGTGGAGGTCCGCCCCGGCGACCGTATCCCGGTCGACGGCGAGGTCATCGAAGGCGAAAGCTATGTTGACGAATCCATGATCACCGGCGAGCCGATCCCGGTGTCCAAGACGAGCGGCAGCGAGGTCGTTGCCGGAACCGTGAATCAGAAGGGCGCCTTCGCGATCCGCGCCACGGCGGTCGGCGGCAATACCGTGCTGTCGCAGATCATCCGCATGGTCGAGGAAGCGCAAGGCTCGAAGCTGCCGATCCAGGCTCTGGTCGACAAGGTGACGATGTATTTCGTGCCGGCAGTCTTCGCCGTCGCCGCGCTCACCTTCGCTGCATGGCTCTATTTCGGCCCCTCGCCCGCTTTGACCTTCGCGCTGGTCAATGCCGTCGCTGTGCTGATCATCGCCTGCCCCTGCGCCATGGGTCTGGCGACGCCGACCTCGATCATGGTCGGCACCGGCCGGGGCGCGGAACTGGGCGTGCTTTTCCGCAAGGGTGAAGCTCTACAACTGCTGAAGGATGCCAAGGTGGTAGCCGTCGACAAGACCGGCACGCTGACCGAAGGCAAGCCGGCCCTGACCGACCTCGAACTGGCCGCCGGCTTCGAGCGGACGACGGTGCTGGGCCTGGTCGCAGCCGTTGAAGCCAAGTCGGAACACCCGATCGCCCGCGCCATCGTGGACGCGGCCGAGGCGGAAGGCATCGCACTGCCCGCAGTGTCGGACTTCGAGTCGGTCACTGGCTTCGGCGTGAAGGCCGTGGTCGACGGCAAGCGTGTCGAGATCGGCGCGGACCGCTACATGGTCGAACTCGGCCATGATGTGGCGGGCTTCGCCAAGGTCGCCGAACGTCTGGGCAACGAGGGCAAGTCACCTCTCTATGCCGCGATCGACGGCAAGCTGGCGACGATCATTGCCGTTGCGGACCCGATCAAGGAGACGACGCCTGCCGCGATCAAGGCGCTGCACGACCTCGGCCTGAAGGTCGCAATGATCACCGGCGACAACAAGCGGACGGCCAAGGCCATCGCGGCCCGCCTGGGCATCGACGAGGTGGTGGCGGAAGTGCTGCCGGACGGCAAGGTCGAGGCGATCCGTCGCCTCAAGGCCGAGTATGGCAAGGTGGCCTTCGTCGGCGACGGCATCAACGACGCTCCGGCGCTGGCAGAGGCAGATGTGGGCCTCGCCATCGGCACGGGGACGGACATCGCCATCGAGGCGGCGGACGTGGTGCTGATCTCAGGCAGCCTGACCGGGGTGCCGAACGCCATCGCGCTGTCCAAGGCGACGATTGGCAATATCCGGCAGAACCTGTTCTGGGCCTTCGCCTATAACACGGCCCTGATCCCGGTCGCCGCCGGTCTGCTCTATCCGGGCTACGGCATCCTGCTGTCGCCGGTCTTCGCCGCCGGCGCCATGGCCCTGTCGAGCGTCTTCGTCCTCGGCAATGCGCTGCGGCTCAAGACTTTCAAGGTTGCGAACTGAAGAACCAGACAGCCGACCCTATATGAAGGGTCGGCTGTCGCACCATACGGGAGATTGATGATGAACATCGGACAGGCAGCAAAGGCATCAGGCGTTTCGGCCAAGATGATCCGCTACTACGAGCAGACCGGCCTCATCCCGGCCGCCGACCGGACGGACTCCGGCTACCGCGACTATTCGGATACCGACGTCCACATGCTGCGCTTCATCCGCCGCGCGCGCGACCTCGGTTTTTCGGTGGCCGAAATCGGCGACTTGCTGAACCTCTGGCGCGACGAGACGCGGCAGAGCGCGGAAGTGAAGCGCCTGGCCCAAGGCCATATCGACGCGCTGGAGAAGAAGATCGTGGTTCTGCAAGACATGGCCCACTCGCTCACCATGCTGGTGAATGCCTGCCATGGGGACCATCGCCCGCATTGCCCGATCCTCCAGCGCCTTGAAACCGACCAGGACAACGAGGATCTTTCGATCCGGCCTCGTTCCGGCGCGGTTAGTCGCTCGCTGCAATAACCGCATCCTCCGCCCTTCGACCGCGAAGGCGCTGAGTGCGGTTTTAACTCTGCAATGTTCCAGCCGAAGGCAACGGCGGGGGCATTGGGTTCAGTCTTGCGGGTTACGCGCCGCCTGCCAGAGCAAAGGCACGAGGATCAGGGCGACCGGAGGAAACAGCAACCAGTTGATCGTCGCCCAGCCCGAGCTGTGCAGGACGCTGCCTGCCAGAAACGAGACGGCGGCGGTCGCGCCGAACACCATGAAGTCGTTCGCGCCCTGTGCCTTGGCACGCTCGCCGGGGGTGTGGCAGTCGGTGACCATCGCCGTCGCTCCGATGAAGCTGAAGTTCCAGCCGATCCCCATGATAGCGAGAGACCCCCAGAAATTGATCAGCTCAAGCCCCGCCAGCGCGACCACGGCCGAGACAGCGATGAGCAGCATCCCTGCCGCCGTCACACGCTCCTTGCCGAAGCGCGTCATGAGACGTCCAGTAACGAAACTCGGCGCGAACATCGCCAGAAGATGCCACTGGATTCCCAGCGCGGCGCTGTCGACCGAATGGCCGGTGTTGACCATCGCGATCGGTGAGGCCGTCATGACGAAAGCCATGAGACCGTAGGAGACGACGCCGGCCGCGACCGCCAGCATGTAGCGGGGCATCAGAAGTATCTCCATTAGGGATCTGCCCGAGCTTTCCAACGCCGACTGCGAAGCCGATTTCAGCGTGCGCAGCATCAGGAGAATGGGAATGGAGAGTAGCGGAAGCGCCGCCTGGCTGAGGAAGCTGCCTACATAGGGCGTGCTGGGGAAGGAATCGCGTGTCCAGATGACGAGTTGCGGACCGATGACGGCGGCAATGAGCCCGCCGACCATCACCTCGGAGATTGCTCTTGCCTTCAAAGCGCCCTCGGCAGCGTCGGCAGCGGCGAAGCGATAGCTTTGGACGTAGGAGCCATAGAGACCGGCGGTAAAGCAGCCGACGCAGAACAGCAGGAACGATGTCGCGAAGATGCCAAGCGCGGCAATGAGACCCGCCGCGACGCCGAATAAAGCACCGAACAGGTAACCGCCCCGGCGTCCCCAGGCGCGCATGACGAATGCGGCCGGCAGCGTGCCGATTGCAAGCCCGAGACCGAAGAGACTGACCGGCAGCGTCACCCATGCGGGGTTGTCGGCAAGCTGCTGGCCGACCAGGCCGCCGAGCGACATGACGATCGGCGCGCTCGATCCTCCGAGCGCCTGCGCGGCGGTCAGCACGGTGATGTTGCGCCGGACAGTTGCAGAGGACAATATTCACGCTGGGGTTCGGAAACATGCCCGGCATCGTCGCTAACATGAAGATGCCCATCGGTGCCCACATGGTTATCGCCATGTAGAGCATGTTCAGATTGTTCCGGAAGTCGCCCCAACCGTCGATCATCGAAAACATCACGACATACATGACGACGAGGCCAAGGATCATGTTGATCCAGAACATCAGATAGGGACGGCCATGGGAGCCGTGGCTATTCCCCGAATGCCCCCCATGAGCCGTGTGGCCGCTCGCCATTTGATCGTCCTTTCGCGGTTGTCAGTGTCCAATGCCCATCGGCTTGAAGATCATCCAGACCGCCATGCTGATCATCATGAGGTTCTCGGTGAGCGACACGAAGCCGAGCGGCACATTGCTGTCGCCGCCAACGCAGGCGCATTTCAGCTCGCGCTTGTCGATATAGACCGCCTTGAACACCGAGACGGCGCCGATGCCACCGATGAACAGCGCGACGGGGATCGACACCCACATCAGCGCGCCGGCCATCATCAGGACACCGGCGAGTGCCTCCGCGAAGGGATAGATGTAGGCATATCGGACCCATCGCTGCGCCAGAAGGTCGTAGTTCAGGAACATGGTAGCGAAGCCTTCCACGTCCTTCAGCTTCTGAAGGGCAAGAAGGCACATCGCGATGGCGATGAACCATTCGGCGGCCTGGACCGTTGCGAGGTTTCCGAACGCCGCCCAGCTCGCGGCCAGCGCCATCAGCGCGGCCATCGCGAACAGCGCGATCACCGGCTTGTAGGTGACGGCATCCTTGTCCTTGACCTCGCCGCCGAAGAACCGGACGAGATCGTCATACCCGCCGATCCGCTTCCCGCCGATAAACGTCTGCGGCGTCGATTGAACATTATGCTTTGCCTTGAAGGCGTCCGTTTCGGCGCGGGTCGTCAGATGGTGATCGTCGACCTCGTAGCCTCCGCGCTTGAGCAGATCGAGCGCCTTAAGCCCGTAAGGACAGGTATGGTTTTCCATCACCATTCGATGAAGCTCGGCGCGTTTGGCAGCATGGGTCGCCATTGTCTGATCCCTTCGATCTATAGTTTCGCCTTTGCGAACACCTCGACCAACTCGTTGAACTTAGCCCGCTGAAGGTCGGCATCGCCCGAGGCGATCGCCTCCTCGACGCAACAGGCGGCATGCGATCGCAACACCTGGTTCTCCACCTTCGACAAGGCGGCTTTGACCGCGTGGATCTGGTTGAGAATGTCGATGCAGTATCGCTCGTCCTCGACCATCTGACCGACACCGCGGACCTGGCCGGCGATCCGGTTGAGCGACGCAATGATCTGCTTCGAGTTTTTATTGCACATCCATCTACCCCTACCCGGTATGGGTATATATACGTTTGAGGAAAGGTTTCGTTCCCGCAAAACCCAAGAGTTTTGCCGGCCTGTCAGCATCGAAGCAAATAATTGTGGGAGTTCCGATGGACGATACTGCAACCCACATTTCCCAAGTAAGGCGCTGATTTCGCTGTCCTGACCATTATATTTCCTATATAAAACATGGTGTTGAAGGCTGCGAGGGGCGCGTTTCATGGATCACCCAGAGGGTGCGGGCTTGCAACGGGCAGATCGGGTGGATTTCGACCCTCGCGTGCGGCTGGAATTTCGCGGCACGCAGCTCAGTTCCGACGGCGGCCTTCTGGTGATGCGCGAGCTTGATGACGCGCTCGGGTTGTCCGATTTGGCGTCAGCGGCGCTGCGCGATACTCGCTCTGGCAAGAACACGGTCCATCGGCTCGACGGCCTGTTCCGGCAATCAGTCTTTGGGCGGCTGGCCGGATACGAGGATGTCAACGACGCCAACCGTCTCGCCTGCGATCCGGTCATGCGCCAAGTTGTCGGCGGCAGAGCGGTCGATGCACAAGCGGCCTCGGCATCGCAGATGGGACGGTTCGAGACCGAGACGCTGGCTCTGGCCGGGAACCGTGCCGCGCTGGCCGACCTGAACGGGCAATGGATCGACCGGTTCCATGACCGTAACGGGCTGAAGTACATCGTTCTGGACATGGACAGCTCGGTCAGCCCGACCCATGGCGACCAGGAAGGGTCCGCCTGGAATGGCCATTTCGACTGTAGCTGCTATCACCCCAACTTTCTGTTCAACCAGTTCGGGATGCTGGAACGCTGCGCCCTGCGCCATGGCAACGTCCACAGCGCCGATGGCTGGCGTGATGTTCTCGACCCCGTCATTGCGCGCTACGCGGAGCGCGACCTTGGTGGCAGGTTCTTCCGGGCCGATGCTGCCTACGCGATCCCGGCGATCTATGAGCGATTGGAAGAAGCGCGGTTCTTCTACGCCATCCGGCTGCCCGCAAACGCGGTCCTCAAGGACAAGATCGCGCATCGGCTAACGCGCCCTGTCGGGCGGCCGTCACTGACCAAGGTCAAGCGGTTCTTCGAGGAATTCGAGTATCAGGCGGCGTCCTGGGACAAGGAACGCCGGGTGATCGCCAAGATCGAATGGCATCCGGGCGAACTGTTCCCGCGTGTCGGCTTCATCGTCACCAACCTGCCGATGGAGCCGGACTGGGTGGTGCGGTTCTACAACCAGCGCGGCACCGCCGAGCAGCACATCAAAGAGGGCAAATACGCCTTTCGCTGGACGCGGCTGTCGTGCCGGAAGTTCCGCGACAATGAGGTGCGGCTGCAACTGCACGCCCTGGCGTACAACCTGGCCACCTTCTTGCGCTGCATCGAGCTGCCCGAGGCCATGGCCGACTGGTCGTTGACCAGCCTGCAACTGAAGCTGATCAAGATCGGGGCACGTGTGGTCCGTCACGCCCGCACCATCACCTTCCAGCTGGCCGAGGTCGCTGTCACCGGCACGATGGTACGCGCCATCCTCGCCGCTATCCGCCGATTGCGAGCGCCACCGCTATGCGCATGATCGCGATCCACGCTCAAACTGAACGAAAGCGGCTGGACAGATCTGTCCGCTGCGCTGAAAAACGCCGCCCCTGGGCAAGGAAACAGCGGCTTCGCGGTCTGATCCGTCCAGATCCAGCAGTCTGCGCGACCGCAAGTGCCGCTTGCGGCAGAAAATCCTTGTCTAGCGCTCGGATATAGGCGATCTTCACCTCAAACGACACGCCACTTGGGGAATGCAGGTGAAAACGTTCAAAACGCCGCCAGTCAGTTCATTCACCTGTCCATCTCCGGCGTCATCATGCCGCGATTGCTGGCCGTCGACCAGCCCGTCGATGCATCTGAGCATTCAAAGAGGGCGGTTGACGCTTTTCTGGGGGTATATGGCCGACGCAATGACTTATAGCGTGGGAGGCCCAACAGCTTGCCTTCTGGTGCTTCGACAGGTGCCATGCCGCGCCTCAAGGTGACGGATCCGGTTGAACACTTGACCCGGATGGTGCCGGACACTAGCTACCCACGCAGATGCACCGACCGGACGGTACAGTTTTGAGTGAACACATGACCCCAGCAGAAACCAGAAGCGGGTAGCGTCCACGCACGTGGTGTAATTTCAGCGCCGTCGAAGGTGTAATCCCGGGTGGTCACCGAGGTGTATGATCGAGGTGGAGTTTGG